>NZ_BCXB01000004.1 GCF_001894885.1 Rhodococcus marinonascens NBRC 14363 | reverse complement strand
CGTTGGGACGCTTGCCGTGGTTTGCGGCGTTGCCCTTGCGACTGCGCTTCTTACGACCACGCTTGCCCATAAGTAGATCTCCCTTCGTATTCACTACAGTCTTCCACGTGTGGTTGGGTGTCTGTGCAACAGGGTTTTGGTCGACACTCAGCGTCGACACTCAGCGTTGACACCCAGTGTCGACATCAGGGAGTGAAGGATCACGATGGCAGAAGACGTGCGCGCCGAAATGGTTTCGACGGTGTTCCAAGTTGTGGTGAGCGCGGGTGACGAGGTGAGGCAAGGCGACACCCTTGTCATCCTGGAGTCCATGAAGATGGAGATCCCGGTGATCGCAGAGGAACCAGGCAGGGTCACATCCGTGGATGTCAAGGTCGGCGACGTGATCCAGCAGGGCGACCTCATCGCAGTCATCTCCTGAGCTGAACCGACCCGGCCGCAATGTCCACCCTGAGCGATCTGCTGGCAGAACACACTGACCTGCCCGGCGATGCCGTCGACCATCTCCAGCGCGTCGTCGGTGAGTGGCAACTACTCGCGGACCTGTCGTTCGCGGATGTTCTGCTCTGGGTCGGAACGAATCCCGCCGCCACCGACCGCACGGGCGCCGTCATCTGCGTGGCGCACTGCAGACCCACTACCGCGTCGACCGCATTCCCCAACGATGTCGTCGGGACCGTCGTGTCGGAGTCTGAACACCCGCAGGTGCTGCAGGCGCTGGTCGAGGGGCGCGTCGTCTGCCCCGAGGGCGGCGGCGGTCACACCGACCTTCCCGCAAGCAGTGAGGCAGTTCCGGTTCGCTGGGACGGCGAGGTGATCGCGATCATGAGTCGGGACACCAACCTTTCGTACCAGCGGGCACAGAGCCCACTCGAGGTCGCCTATCTCGACTGTGCAGCTGATCTGTGCCAGATGATCAGCGACGGCACCTTCCCGACCCGTGAAGCACGATCGGACACGAACTCGAGTCCCCGTGCTGGAGACGGTTTCATCCGTCTCGACACCGACGGTCGCGTGGTGTACGCGAGTCCCAATGCGCTGTCGGCCTATCACCGCATGGGTCTCAGCTCTGATCTGATCGGCCGTGATCTCGCAGCGACCACCAGATCCCTGGTCACCGACCCGTTCGAGTCACAGGAAGTGGCCGGATACATCCGCGACACCATTGCCGACAAGCCTGGCCGCCGCATGGAGATCGAGGCCAGGGGGGCGACGGTCCTGCTCCGTGCGCTCGTTCTCAAACCTGGTGGGCAGCGGGTGGGCGCCGCGGTGGTCGTTCGGGACGTCACCGAGGTCAAGAGCCGCGATCGGGCTCTCCTCAGCAAGGATGCGACGATCCGAGAGATCCACCACCGGGTTAAGAACAATCTGCAGACGGTCGCCGCGCTCCTGCGACTACAGGCTCGGCGCACCGACAATGAGCAAGCACGTCAGGCGCTGAGTGAATCGGTGCGCCGTGTGAGGTCTATCGCGCTCGTGCACGACACCCTGTCGATGTCGGTGGACGAGGAAGCGAACCTCGACGAGGTCGTGGACCGGTTGGTGCCCATCCTGTCCGACGTAGCGACAGTCGGTACACCGATCAAAGTCCGCCGTGACGGCAGTCTCGGAGTTTTCTCGGCCGAACGCGCCACCCCGCTGGTAATGGTGCTGACCGAACTCGTGCAGAACGCGATCGAGCACGCTTTCGAACCCGGGGTTCCGGGCACGGTCACGATACGGGCCGAACGGTCCGCGCGATGGCTCGATGTCGTCATCCATGACGATGGCAGGGGACTGCCCCCAGGATTCAGTCTGGAACGGTCCGATCGTCTCGGCCTGCAGATCGTCCGGACGCTGGTGGCCGCAGAGTTGAACGGTTCCCTCGGATTGCATCCGGGGGCCGACGGCGGGACGGATGCGGTGTTGCGGGTTCCGCTCGGGCGCCGCGCACCGCGGTACCAAGCCGGTGACATCCGTGGGTGAGGCCGTCTGTGCAAGAAAAGGCCCGGCACCATGCGGTGCCGGGCCCATATCCCTGATGTATCAGACGGTGGTGCGGGCTCGTGTGCGAGCGTTCCGACGTTTGAGTGCGCGCCGTTCGTCCTCGCTCATTCCACCCCAAACGCCGGCGTCCTGACCCGACTCGAGCGCCCATGCGAGGCAATCGGCGGTCACAGGGCAGCGATTGCAGACAACCTTGGCATCAGCAATCTGTGCGAGAGCCGGCCCGCTGTTTCCCACAGGGAAGAACAACTCGGGGTCTTCGTCGCGACAGATTGCCTCGTGGCGCCAGTCCATCCTTCTGCTCCTTAACTGGGTGCGTCTTGCACCGTCTTGTTTAGTGAATTCATCGTCTTGGTGAGTTCATCTGTGCGTCGCGATTGCCGACGCACCGTTGCTTGTGAATGCTTTCACGAACCGGCGGGATGTCAACCAAAATCCGCCGCACCGTGGGCAGGCTCACTCAGCGTGGCTGCAATGTGCAGGTGCGTCATCTGTTCTACCCCAATGAATGCACTTCTCGCTAGGGTGCTATGGGGATTCTCACGTATTACTCAGGGTTGTGGTGGCGCAACCACATCCAGCGCATCGGGCACCGAAATGAACTCGACAGACTTGCGGAGACCGATGTAGTCGCCGTCCATCTGCAGTCCGATCGGCTCGGACGCCGTGATCCGTACTGACGGAACGTCATCGACTCGGACCAGCTTCCCCGAGTTCGGGCGGGTACCCGGGGTGAGCAGTTGCCGGACCACCCGAAGTGTGGTGACGAGAGCCGTCGATTTCATCGCGAAAACGCCGAGACCCGTATCGTAGGTGATGTCGGGATTTGTACGGACCTCTCGTGTGTTCAAGTAGGTCCACGGACTCGAGTTCGACACGAACGCGTAATGAACGCCCTCGACCGGTTCGTGGCCGGGAACTCGGACGGTCAGCGTCGGCTCGGCGTTCTTCGACCGGAAGAAGATGCGCACCGCCGCGCGCACGTATTGCGCGGGCGAGGCCGGACGTCCGTGCTTGCGATGCGCGTCGACCGCCTCGCACACTTGCGCGTCCCAGCCGACTCCGGCGTTGAATGTGAACCAACGCCCGTCGCAGTGGGCGAGGCCGATCCTTCGCCGCTGTCTGTGTGCCAGGAGATCGATGAGTTGGTTGGTGGCGTCCACCGGGTCGGGTGCGATGCCGAGCGAGCGTGCGAAGACATTCGCCGACCCGCCGGGTACGACAGCGATCAGGGGTATGGGTCCTACCGTCACCGCTCGCATCGACTGGGGTGTGGGGGCGCCGAGGAGTCCGTTGACCACTTCGTTGACCGTACCGTCGCCGCCGTGAACGATGATCAGACCCATCCCGTCCACGTGGGCCTGCTGGGCGAGTTCGGCGGCGTGGCCCCGATGGGTTGTGTGTGTCACCGTCAATTGCACCCTGCTCGACAGCGCGTGCGCAAGGAGGTCACGCCCCGCTGGGGTCGTCGACGTGGCATTGGGGTTGACGATCAGCAGTGCGCGCACGGAACAGAAGCCTAGCGGTGGGTCGGTGTCACCGCCCCCGGGTTGCCGGTGACGGTGTGTTCTACGCTTGCCGCGTGTCGAAGCCGTCTCTCAGTAAGTCAACGCCCACCACGGTCCGCGTCGCAGGTGCCATGGTGTCGCTCGAGGGCGCAGTCGCCGTCGGCGTGGCCGTCGTGTTGGTCGCGCGCGGGCTTCTCGGGCACGACCAGAACGTCACCAGTGGATATGGAACCGCTGCCTGGTTCGCGATTCTTGGTGGTGCGGTGCTCGCGGCCGGCCTCGCCCTGATCTTTGGCCGGCGCTGGGGTCGGGCGATCGCGATCGTCGCCCAGTTACTCTTGCTCCCCGTCGCGTGGTCGCTGCTCACCGATTCCCATCAAACGTTATTCGGTGTTCTCCTCGCAGTTGTCGTGTTCGCGGCACTCGGCTGCCTGTTCAGCAGTCCCACCTCGAGGTGGTTGGCAGCCGAGTACGGCGAGGACCCTGAGACCGGCGAACCGTCGGACCGTTAGCTCACCACGGACGCGAGCCGACCGAGTGGATCCCCGGTGAGCCGGTACGTGATCCACTCGTCGTGCGAGTGGGCGTCGAGCGACTCGTAGAACGCAATCGACGCTGTGTTCCAGTTGAGCACCGACCAGGAGAGCCGCGTATAGCCGTTGTCGGCGCACTCCTTCGCCAGGGTGGCGAGTAGAGCCTTGCCATGTCCGGAACCGCGCTCGGCCGGGCTGACAAACAGGTCTTCGAGGTAGATGCCGTGGGTTCCGTCCCAAGTCGAGAAGTTCCGGAACCAGACCGCGATTCCGACGACCCGGCCGCCGTCGCCCACCGCGACGTGCGCGAAGGTGGACGGCTGAGGGCCGAACAGGGCGTCGCGCATCTGGTCGGCGGTGACAGTGCACTCGTCACGGGCCTTCTGATACTCAGCGAGCTCGTAGATCATGTCGGTGATCGCGGAAACGTCCTCGGGCACTGCGCGTCTGATCATCTGAAACCTTCTTCGGCTGAAACGTTGTGGCTTATCACCTGCTGCGTGCCGTGCTCGAAACCGAGGACGGAATACGCGGCGGGTGACATCGCGAATCGTCGGCCTTCGCTGACGGGTAGCTCGGCCCAACGCGCGATGAGGGCGCGGGAGAAGTGTCCGTGCCCGACGAGGATGACATCCCGGTCGGCGAGCTGCGAATGCGCGACGGACAGGACGAGGTCGCATCGGGTGTGTACCTGCTCGGCCTGTTCACCCCGTGGGCAGGGGTGGGTCCACACCGTCCAGTCCGGCACCTGCTGTCTTATCTCGGGCGTCGCCATGCCTTCGTAGATGCCGTAGTCCCATTCTTCCAGCGCGTCCCATGATCGCTGGATCGCCAATCCTGCCAGTTGCGCTGTTTCGCGGGCACGTTGCCGGGGGCTGACGATAACGAGGGGCTCGCGCAACTCGAGGGCATCCAGTGCCGAGCCGACTCCCCGCGCCTGAGATTTGCCCGCTTCGGTGAGCGGAACATCGGTTCGGCCGGTGTGTTTACCCCAACGCGCCCATTCCGTTTCGCCGTGCCGGAGGAGGACGATTCGTCGGCCGCGCGGCGAATCACTGGGTGGCATCCATCCATCATGTCAGTGAAATCCCGGAAGTGAAATTGCGGATTGGCTCGCCTGTCGGGACGAAGTAGGTAAGGATCAAGCCGTGACGACGGTTCTCGCAGTAGCAAATCAGAAGGGTGGGGTCGCAAAGACCACCACGGTCGCTTCTCTCGGTGCAGCGCTGGTCGCGCTGGGGGAGAGAGTTTTGGTGGTGGATCTCGACCCTCAGGGGTGCCTCACCTTCTCTCTCGGGCACAACCCCGACCGATTGGACGGCTCAGTCCACGAGGTGCTGACGGGCGATCTCGCAGCGCGGGACGCGGTGATCGACACCGAGGATGGAGTGTCTCTCCTGCCCGCGACCATCGACCTTGCCGGTGCGGAGGCATTGCTCCTCATGCGTCCCGGCCGTGAGTTCGCGCTCAAGCGTGCGCTGGTGCCCCTGCTGGACGACTACGACACCGTGATCATCGACTGCCCGCCGTCGCTCGGCGTTTTGACGCTGAACGGGCTCACAGCGGCGCAGGCAGTGCTGGTGCCGCTACAGTGCGAGACCCTTGCGCACCGCGGCGTAGGACAATTGCTGCGCACGGTGAGCGAGGTGCAGCAGATCACCAACCCCGATCTGGTGCTGCTCGGGGCGCTCCCCACGCTGTACGACGCCCGCACGACGCACAGCCGGGACGTCCTGTCCGATGTGTCCGACCGCTATGATCTTCCGGTGCTCGCACCGCCGATTCCGCGTACGGTGCGGTTCGCGGAGGCGACGGCATCCGGTGCCACAGTTTTGATGGGGCGCAAGAACAAGGGTGCCCAGGCATATCAGGACCTCGCCGAGAACCTGGCCAAGCACTGGGCGGGATCTGAACTCGTTACGTATTCGCCTTGAAGTGGCGTGTAAGTTCGTCCGTGGTGGGAATCCACGCGGCAGGCCAATCCTGTTGGCGTAGTTGGGCGTCCGTACCGCCGTCTGCGAAGACCACGCTTCCACAGAACAGCGTCGAGCCCGGTCCGAGGAGGAACTCGATGAGCGCCGCGATCTCGTCCGGGCGTCCACGGCGGCCTAGCGGCATCGGGTAGAAGTCCAGGGCCTTTGCCAGTTCGGGGTCCGCGCCACTGGTCATCGGCGTGTCGATCATGCCCGGTGCGATCGCGTTGAGGCGGATGCCCTTGCCGATCCATTCGGCGCGCACCGCCTCGCGACGAATCCACCAGGCCAGCGCTAGCTTCGACGCCGGGTATGCGGGGATCGCGGTCACCTCGTCGCCGATGCGGACGGCTTCGGCCTCGTCGTCGTCGAGGCACGCCGTCGTTAGGTTCTCGGGGATCCCGGGCTGCGTCGTGGTACTGCTCGACGAAATCACCACTACAGAGGCGTTGCGGGCACGTTCGAGGGCGGGCTTCAGCGCGGTGACGAGGTCTACGGCCCCGAAGAAATTGACGGCGACGAGTTTGCCGCCGGGCAGGCGGGAGAGTGGACCGAGTCCGGCGCAGCAGACGAGGCCGTGCACGACACCTCCACTCGCTTCGTCGACAGCGGCCGCCGCAGCGCTCCTGCCGCCAGGGGTCGACAGGTCTGCCACAACATCGGTGTCTGCGACGTCGACGCCGATGACGGTGTGGCCGTCCGACTCGAGCTTGCGGCGGCTGGCCGCTCCGATGCCGGAGGCCGAGCCGGTGATCACATAGTTTGCCATGACGTGAATTAGAACACGTTGCAGTACGCGGGAATGCAGAGTTCGGTGGAGGTTCAGCTCAGGGCCACGACGCGATCACCGTGCTGTTCGAGGACGATTTCCCCGGCGACGGTGGTGGTGATCGGCCCCGACTCCGAGTCGCGCGCCACCGGGATCGTTCTTACCAGTGCACCGCTCGACAGATCGAGCACGGCGATGCCGGAATCCACCGGAACCAGCAGGTTCCCGGCCATCACGGCGCCGGGACCGAGAGCGCCGGGGAAAGTCCAGCGCGGCGCGAGGTCCGAGGCGCCAAGGGTGACCACGTCCGTGCCGGTCCACCAGGTGACCACCGAACCACTCGTCTCGGTCGCCTGATCCGAACTCACCTGGACGGGGAGCACATACTCAGATAGGGCGTTGCCGGTTCCGTCGAACCATCCGATCCGCGGTCCGTTGATTCTTCCCTCGGGTAGATATACGGAGGTGGTCTCGCCGGACACGCCGAGGATGCGAGCACCTTCGACGCCGGCGTCGATTCCGGCGAGGACGCTCGAGCCGTACTCCTCGGGTTCCTGATTGTCCTTGGGCGAGGGATTCATGACCGTCAGTCGGTCGGCGACCTCGCCGGGGCAGCGTTCGAGGACGGACAGTCGGCTGCTGCTCGAGTCCGCGTCGACGAGTTCGCATCCGCTGCGCGGCTGTTTCCCCGGGTTCACGGGCGCGTCGACCCGGCCATACTCGACGGTGCGCACCAAGTCCGAACGCCACAGTTCCAGCCTGCTGTCGCCGAGGGAGGACACATATGTCCCGTCCGACTTCACAGTCACTTCGGGATCGGCGTCGCTGGTCCGCTCGGCCAAACGCCGACCGGTGCCCCCGTCGAGTTCGGTGACCTGGGAGCATCCTCGGTCGTCACGGTAGACGGCCACGATCTTCTCCCACGCGGCTGTCACACCGCACAGGGCAAGATTGCGATGGTAGCGCCAAAGCTCGGCACCGGAGACGGCGTCGTGTCCCACGACGTCTCCGCCCTCCGCGGTGACGACGGCACTGCCCGCGCTAAGCGGTGCCGTCGTGGCGGAACTCGGCGATTCCCAGGCCGGGCTCAATGTCTGCGGCACCGCCTGAGCGGTAGCGAGCGCGGGTGGCGGCGCCGCAGCGGTGACCGAGATGGTGTTGCGGGCATCGCTACGAAGCCAAACCACGGTGAAAGCGACCAGGACTGCCAGTGCGATACCGGCAGCAACGACGAGATCGGCGCGCGAGCGCCGCTCAGGTGCGAGCACGGCGGTTGTTTACTCCGCGTTCGTGGTGGCGCCGACCTTCGGGGTCCGATTACGACGGCGACGCCGGGGCTTGGACGCGCCTTCGCCGTCGGTTTCCGCGCCCGGAGGCGTGGATTCGGCGGGTGCGGTCGGTTCGGGCGACACAGACTTGGGGCTCGCGGGGTCCACGGGACGGCCACCACGAGTGCGGCGGCGGCGGCTGCGCGTGCGCTCGGTGCGCTCTGGACGCTCGGTGCGGTCCGAGCGTTCGTTCTCCCGGGCGGGCGCTGCCCTTTCCGTGGACGCCTTCTTGACGGTGCCGGTCGACTCGGCGGGGATCGACAATTCCTCGTACAGATGGGGGGAACTGGAGTAGGTCTCGACCGGATCGGGCAGTCCGAGGCCGAGCGCCTGGTCTATGAGTTTCCAGCGCGGGATGTCATCCCAATCCACGAGTGTCACGGCGATGCCTGCGCGCCCTGCGCGGCCGGTGCGGCCGATCCGGTGAACGTAGGTCTTTTCGTCCTCTGGGCACTGGTAGTTGACGACGTGGGTGACGTCGTCGATGTCGATACCTCGCGCCGCGACGTCGGTGGCGACGAGGACGTCGATCTTGCCCGACCGGAACGATTTCAGGGCCTTCTCGCGGGCGATCTGGCCGAGGTCGCCGTGTACGGAACCGACGGCGAATCCACGCTCGGCAAGTTCATCGGCGACCTTCTGAGCGGTGCGCTTGGTCCGGGTGAAGATCATCGTCGCGCCGCGGCCGTCCGCCTGCAGCACCCGGGCCACCATTTCCGCCTTGTCGAGTGCGTGGGCGCGGTAGATGTGCTGGCTGGTCCGTTCGTGGATGGCCGAGGACTCGGCTTCCTCGGCGCGGATGTGCGTCGGCTGGCTGAGGAACGTGCGGGCGAGGGTGATGATGGGGCCCGGCATGGTGGCGGAGAACAACATCGTCTGACGCTTGTCCGGAACCATCCCGAGAATGCGCTCGATGTCAGGGAGGAATCCGAGGTCGAGCATCTCATCCGCCTCGTCGAGCACCAGTACCTCGACCTTGCCGAGGATCAGGTGGCCCTGATTGGCCAGGTCCAGGAGGCGACCCGGCGTACCCACGACCACGTCGGCGCCCTTTTGCAGGGTTGCGATCTGGGTCTCGTAAGGGCGGCCGCCGTAGATGGCGAGTACTTCGAGCGCGTGCTTCTGGCCCTTCAGGTACTTCGCGGCGTTCTCGAGGTCCTTGGTGACCTGGATGCACAGCTCGCGGGTGGGAACGATGATGAGTGCGCGGGGTGTGCCGTCCAGGGCGACGGTCCCAGTGGTCCCGGTGGAAATGCGGTGGAGCAACGGCACGCCGAAACCGAATGTCTTGCCCATGCCTGTGCGGGCCTGACCGATCAGGTCGTCCCCGGCGAGGGCGAGTGGCAGCGTCAATTCCTGGATTGCAAATGTGCGCTCGATACCGATCTCGTCGAGGGCGCGGACGATGTTTTCGTCGACTCCGAGTTCGGCGAAGGTGGGGGCGACGTGGGTGGAGTCGAGTTGCGCAGACAGCGTGGTCTCGGTTGCGTCATCTTCATGGTCGACGGTGATCTTGCTCAGGGGACTGGCCTTCCTCGTAGCTGCACGCACGTACGAGGTAAGGGCGGGGCCGCTGGTCGGCCCGATTTCCCAGTCGACGCTCGTCGATGTCCTCTTCCGAGTAGTTCCTGCCTCTGCCTCAGCGCAGAAATCGGAGATTTCGGCGAGGCGCGGCTGGGAACTTCGATCAGGTGCGCGCACATTATCGGTGGGAACCGCTGATCGGATCGTGATCGCGATCATCACTAAACCAACGTTCCCCGTGACGGTGAACGTGTTGACGAGTGGTTACCCACGATCATTGTAGCCGGAGAACGTCCCATTCACGCTTGCGCATGGCAAACATCACCGCCCGACACGCTAGGCTTTGGCGACATGGAGCCCAACACGCCTGCATCCTCCGACCCCGTCATTCCCGCCGATCACCCGGGCGTCGGCGAGCTCTTTGCTGTTCTCGCGTACGGCGAGATCTCTGCTTTCTACCGGTTGTCCGAGGACGCTCAGATGGCCCGGACCCTGCGGGGGAAAGTGGCGCTCGCGAGCATGGCAGCTGCCGAGATGGGGCACTTCGAGATGCTCGAGGAGGCCTTGACCGCGCGTGGGTTCGACATCTACGAGGCAATGGATCCTTTCGTCCGTGCCCTGGACAGCTACCACGCATCCACCACCCCGTCGACGTGGCTCGAAGCATTGGTGAAGGCGTACGTCGGCGACGGGATCGCTGCGGATTTTTATCGCGAGATCGGGCACTCGCTGCCCGCGGAGGCCGCGGGGACAGTCGAGGAAGTGCTCTCGCAAACCGGCCACTCAGAGTTCGTCGTGCACGAGGTGCAGCAGGCGATCAAGGCCAGCAATCGCGACAAGGATCGCCTCATGCTGTGGGGCCGGCGACTGCTCGGTGAGGCTGTCACCCAGGCGCAGTTCGTCCTGGCGCAGCGCGAAGCACTCACCGACCTCGTCATCTCGGCGTCCGGCGATCTCAACGGCGTCATGGCATTGTTCGACCGCATGCAGCAAATGCACGCTGAACGCATGGAAGTGCTGGGACTCGTGTGACGGCACCGCTAGTGTGTTCGCTCAGGGCACAGCACGCGGACGCGCACCGGCGGACTCCGCTGCATTAGCCTGGCCAGGACAGCTGATGTTTCTCGGAGAGTTCGGAGGTTGACCGTGGAGGTCAAGATCGGTGTAATCGACAGCCCGCGTGAGCTCATCGTCAGCAGTGAACAGACACCGGACGAGGTCGAGGCGTTGGTCTCGGGCGCCCTCGACGGCGGCGGGATCCTGTCTCTGCAGGATGACAAAGGACGCAAGTACCTCATTCAGTCCAGCAAGATCGCCTACGTGGAGATTGGCCCGTCCGATATTCGCAAAGTCGGATTCGCTCCCACCAAGTGAGCGCAGGCAAAGGGCCCGCAGTCGAGACGACTGCGGGCCCTTTCTCGTATTCGCTGCTCAGCCTTGCTCGGCTCAGCCTTGCTCGGGATGTAACGGAACGCGGGACAGGCCGCCCCATGCGAGGGTGACAGTGGTGTCGACCGCTTCCTCCTTGGGGATCGGCCGCGCGGCCTCCAGCCAATACCGCGCGGTGAACTGGCTGGCGCCGACGAGACCGACGGCGAGGATGCGGGCGCGGTAGGGGTCGAGACCTGAGTCGTGGCTGACGAGGTCGAAGACGGCATCCACGCAGGCCTCGGTGGCGTGCTCGACGCGACTCTGCACCTGCGACTCACCCATGAGGTCTGACTCGAATACAAGACGGAAGCCCTGCGAGTCGTTGTCGACGAAGTCGAAGAACGCCTGCACGGCGGCACGAACCCGCTGCTTGTTGTCGGTGGTCGAGCGCAGTGCCTGCCGGACACCGGAGATCAGGCTGTCGACATGACTCTGCAGCACCGCGACGTACAGTTCGAGCTTGCCGGGGAAGTGCTGGTACAAGACCGGCTTGCTCACTCCGGCGCACTCTGCGATCTCGTCCATTCCGGCAGCGTGATACCCGCGCGTGACGAAAACTTCGCTGGCAGCGGCCAGTAGCTGAAGTCGCCGGGCGTCGCGGGGAAGTCGCGCGCTGCGACGTGCCCCGGTGCCCTTTCCGGTGGTGGTGTCGCGATCGGAGTTGGTCCGGTCCGCGAGTTCAGTCATAGCACTGTCCAATCTGCACAAGTAGACCTCGTCACATTCTGTGGTAACTGTGTGAACGATACCCGCGCGTAAGTGGCCTATCACTGCGGACTCGCTAGGCTCGCAAGGTCGAGGGGGTTAACTACAACATAACTGAAGACCAATAGCCATCATTCATGCCTGTTGAAGAGGTAGCCACGGTATTGCGGATGGCCTCGTGGTGACACGCCGAATGATCGGCGGGCCGAGCACTGGGTCGAGGTGATGCCGAACTGTGAGATTCTGGTCGGGTGACTGACCGAGGAGGATCGCGCGTGCGCGGCCGGGCTCCCGAGAGTTTCGACGCTGGGAAGCCATCACCGGGGGAGCGATCGCGCAGTGCCGACCAGCGTGATGCCCACTCTCGCGCTTCGCGGGTGTCTCCGGCGCGGGGGTATCAACAACAGCCACAACAACAGCCACAACAACAACAGTCGCATCAACCACTTCGTGCGCAATGGGACCCGACCAGGCGCGATCTAGGTAAGCCACGGAATCCGCGCCCGGTACGACAAGCGCGGAAGCAGAGCTGGATCGGCCGGTTCGTCTCGATGTACGGCTGGCGCGCCTACGCAATACCGATCCTGCTGGTCGTCACCGTTCTCGTCATGGTTGATGCGGCCCGGAGCGCCGGCACGGACGAGTCCATGGGCCAGTTCGACACCCCGGGATTTGGAACCCTCTCGCACGACACGCGAGGTTCCGGCATCATCGGCAGCCCGCCCGCGGCCGATGGCAACTTCGCCGTCGAACTGCCGGCGGGTGCGCTGCCTGCCGGCGGCCCGTTCACGGCTGGGGGCGCGGGTACGTGGCACCTAGTTCCGGGCAGCGGACCAAAGGTCGGTGAAGGTACCGAACGAGAGTTCACGTACACGGTGGAGGTGGAGGACGGAGTCGACACGTCCGGGTTCGGCGGTGACGAGTCCTTCGCCCGGATGGTCGACCAGACGCTGTCGAACCCGAAGAGTTGGACGAAGGACCCGCGTTTCGCATTCCGTCGCGTCGATGGGGGCGACCCGGACTTCCGCGTCTCGCTCACCTCTCAGATGACGGTGCGCGAAGCCTGCGGATACGACATCGAAATCGAGGGTTCCTGCTACAACCCCAGCATCGACCGGGTGCTGCTCAACGAGCCCCGCTGGGTGCGCGGTGCGATTGACTTCCAAGGGGACATAGGCTCGTACCGCCAGTATCAGATCAACCACGAGGTCGGTCACGCCATCGGCTATCAGAGCCACCAACCGTGTGAGACCGAGGACGGTCTCGCGCCAGTGATGATGCAGCAGACCTTCGGGACAACGAACGACGACATCGCGAAACTCGACCCCGAGGGTGTGGTGCCGATGAACGGTCTCACCTGTCGTTTCAACCCTTGGCCGTTCCCCCGCGCCTGACTGGCGTCGCCGTGAACTCGGGCGACCGTTCGAGGGAAGAATGGACCCAGCCCGGGCGTTGGAACAAGGGCGTACCGATACGTTGGAAGCCGTCGCGCAATCGTCAGGAGTGAACCGTGTCGCTTGACCGTTCTGTGAAGACCGCCGACGCGCTGCCGCCATTGGTGGAACCGGACGCCGAACTGTCCCGCGACGAGGTCGCGCGGTACAGCAGGCACCTAATCATTCCGGACGTCGGCATGGTGGGACAGAAGCGCCTCAAGAACGCGAAGGTCCTGGTCATCGGGGCGGGCGGTCTCGGGTCGCCGGCGTTGCTCTATCTCGCGGCCGCAGGTGTCGGCACGATCGGCATCGTCGAGTTCGACGAGGTGGACATGTCGAATTTGCAACGCCAGGTCATCCACGGCCAGTCGGATGTGGGCCGCAGCAAGGCGGAGAGTGCCCGCGACTCCATCCACGAGATCAACGACACCGTCGATGTCCGGTTGCACCAGTTCCGCCTCGAACCCGACAATGCCGTCGCCTTGTTCGGACAGTACGACCTGATCCTCGACGGGACCGATAACTTCGCCACCCGGTATCTCGTCAACGATGCTGCCGTGCTTGCGCACAAGCCGTACGTGTGGGGTTCTATCTACCGATTCGAAGGTCAGGCGTCCGTCTTCTGGGAAGACGCGCCGAACGGGCGCGGACTCAACTACCGCGACCTGTACCCGGAGCCGCCGCCGCCTGGCATGGTGCCCTCGTGCGCCGAGGGCGGCGTGTTCGGCGTGCTGTGCGCATCGATCGGTTCGATCATGGCAACCGAGGCGGTCAAGTTGATCACCGGCATCGGCGAATCGTTGCTCGGCCGGCTGATGGTGTACGACGCACTCGATATGACCTACCGCACCATAACGTTGCGACGAGACCCGGCGCGGACACCGATCACAGAGTTGATCGACTACGACGCGTTCTGCGGCGTGGTGTCCGAGGAGGGTCAGGCAGCGGTGGCCGGATCGACCATCACTGCCACAGAGTTGGCTGAGCTTCTCGACTCCGGCACGGAAATCGAACTGATCGACGTGCGCGAGCCTGTCGAGTGGGACATCGTCCACCTGCCGGGCGCGGTGCTAATCCCCAAGGACCGCATCCTTTCGGGTGAAGCGCTGTCCGAGCTTCCACAGAACAAACAGATCGTCCTGCACTGCAAGACGGGAGTCAGGTCCGCCGAGGCACTGGCGGCGCTGAAGGAAGCGGGCTTTTCGGACGCCACACATCTACAGGGCGGCGTCATGGCGTGGGCGAAGCAGGTGGACACCAGCCTTCCGGTCTATTGAGTAGTTGGATCCCCGAGTAGTTGGACCGAGACGCCTAGCCGGTCGGCCGCAGTTGGACCAGTTGGCCGCGCAGGATTGCGGACCTCCGGCCAGCGCGCCTTCCACGGTGGGCGGGCTGGTCGGCGGTAGCGTTGGCGCCGTGAGCACAGGCCAACCACCTCAGCACGTGTGCTCCACGTTCGGCCTCCGGGAAGTCGAGCCCGTTGCACTCGGTGCGGACTGGGACGGCGGGTGGCTCTGTGGAGACGTAGTCCTGTCGTCTGTCACCGACCACGCGCGCGCAGCGTGGTCCGCCAAGGTTCGCGAGAACTTGGAAGTGGACGGGTTGCGGCTCGCCCGTCCTGTCCGTTCCACGGACGGCCGGTACGTGGTCTCGGGTTGGCGTGCCGATACATTCATCGAGGGCACTCCGGAACCGCGGCACGACGAGGTCGTGTCGATGTCGGGCCGACTCCACGCGGCCACTTCGAAGCTCGACCGCCCCCGATTCCTGGCGCAACCACCGATGGCGCCGTGGGAGGAGGTCGATGTATTCGCGGCCGCGGACCGCGCCGCGTGGGAGAAGGCACCCCTTCGCGGCGCCAAGGGCGCCGAACAACTCGAGACACCCTCGCCCGATGGCCGCATGAGCCTCGAGCTGATCACCGGGCTCGCCACACTTCGTAAGTCCGTCACCAGCACAGATCAGTTGGTGCACGGGGATCTCTTCGGTACCGTTCTCTTCTCTGGCGCACTTGCGCCCGGCATCACCGACATCACTCCGTACTGGCGCCCCGCGTCGTGGGCCGCTGCGGTGGCCGTCGTGGACGCCATTTCCTGGGGTGGAGCCGACGAGGCGCTCATCTCACGTTGGGACGATCTCCTCGAGTGGCCGCAGATGCTGTTGCGCGCCGTACTGTTCCGGCTCTCCGTCCACGTACTACATCCAAGGTCCACGGCCGAGGCGTTTCCGGGACTCGCCCGCACAGCCGACGTCGTGCGCCTGCTTCTCTAGGGGGCTGGCCAGGTGCACTGGAGTGCCTGCCTCGGCTGCTGCCAAGTAGTCCGTACAGGTGCGGCAGGTGACGTGCTTCGCGGTTGGAGATTTCCGAACGAGGAGGTTGCGAACATGCGTACGATCGCCGTTCAGAGGCCATTAGGGGAGAAATCGATGTTCATACTTCAACGTTCTCGTTGGTCTCATACTCCGATTTCAGACTCGGCCGGCGGTGCTGTTGTCCATGAGGTCGCCCAGTGACAATCGAGCCCGAGCTAGATCCGTCGCGAGTCGAGGTCGGTACCTTTTATCCCCATCCGCGTGAAGTTGTCTGGCAGGCGCTTACCGACCCAACTCTTGTCGAGCGGTGGTTGATGGCATCAACGGGATTCGAAGGGGCACGGGTAGGAACTCATTTCCTCTTGTCAGTGCCATCGAGTCCACCGAGCGAGATTGCATGCGAGGTCTTGGAAGTGACTCCGGGGGTGGCTATGACATGGAGTTGGGTGGATATGCGTGCACCGCAGCCGGCACGCTGGATAGTCACCTGGACGGTGCAACCACAAGGGCGTGGAACACGACTGTTGCTCACTCACAGTGGTTTCGACATCGACAACAAGCGCGAGAAAATGGCGCGCAATGCTCTGGAACGAGGATGGAAGGTCTGTCTGTCAAAGTTGAGCGAAGTACTGGATCGTCTTTGAGCGCACTACGGTCTGCCTAATCGGGGGTGAAGTGCCGCCGAGGATGGCGGGGTTGCGTATCACCGACTCCACGCGGGCGACTGCTGCTTGCCTGACGCATCGTCACCGGCCTCGACCTTGTACGCGGCCCTCGTCCGCTGCCGCCTGAATCGGCTGTCTCGCATCGATATCCACACCTTAGGCAAGTCGATTTTCCTGTTCGGAGCACAATTCTTTGTTGGGCCACCCCACGAATCACTGACACCAGACTCCGGCTCGCCGGAGCAGTCAGCGGTGAAGCAGGAACCCACCGAATGGAGAACGTGTCATGCGTTCCCGCGTAGGAATCCCGGCCATTCACGACCGACGTTCACGGCCGAGAGGAATGCGTATTGGTGAAGCCGCCGAGTACCTGGGTATGTCGGTAGCGGGCGTTCGTAAGGCTGCATCGGAGGGACGGCTACCGTGCCGCCGTACCGCTTCGGGTCAACGGGTCTTCGACCGTGAGGACCTGGACGCCTATCTCAGGCGTCCCGCGCAGACGTCGTCGACTCGCGAGAGGGTGGAGGCGTGGTACTGCCGGGTCTCAGGCTCCACGGGAAGCTGTCGCACACCGCCGCCTGCTCCGATATCACCGTGCTCTCGGTCCCCGCCCGAGGTACGTCCGCCCTGTGCGCCCCGGCTGCAACGAGGACCTCACCCGCCCTGGCGGATACCACACCGCGTGGTGCCCGCCCTGTCAAGTCGGCGGCAACCGGGATCACGTCGCCTCGGTGAACAGAGCCAAACGTGCGCAGCTCGGCCGAGGAAAGGCCACCCGGCTTTGCGGTCAGATACCCACCGTCCGGGTCGCCGACCATGCGCCCGTGGCTCGGAGCCGCGACAAGATCGCGCCGACCCCGCCCCGACCTCTGAGGCGGCACCGCCGCGTCCGGAACAGCTTGCCCGCACCTGTAGTCAGTCGAGCGGGGGTGACCCCGAACCCTGTTCCTGCACCACAAGCGTCGGTGTGGGACACGGTCAAACCCGCAACGCCGAAAGACGTTGCGGGTAGCCGTGCCGTACGTGCATCTCCTCCTCCGATTGAAGGAGCATGAGGTCTATATAGACGTTAAGACAACAACTCGGTGAACAGGTCGCGCGCGGCCTCGGTGGCGCCGAGTTCGTCTCCCTCGACCACGGCGGCGATCAAGCGCGAGTGCTCGTCGTGGAATCCCTGGCCGGTGGCATGCACGTGCAGGTTCACGGTCTGCTCGATCGAGGGCAGCAGCGAATCGTAGAATTCGAGGTAAACGTTGTTGTGGCTTGCTTCGACGACTGCGCGGTGCAATGCGATGTCGGCGGCGATCGCCGCCCTGGTATCGGATTCGGTCCACCGGCTATAACGCTCGTCGGACAGCTCTTCGAGTCGGTTGACGTCGTCCGGTGTGCGCCGCCGCGCGGCCAGAGCAGCGGCCGTCACGTCTAGGGCTTGGCGCAGTTCCGTGACATCGCGCTCATGGGCGCCCGAGAAGTATTTGCCGAGCGTGCCCCCGACGTCGGAGGTGGCAATCACGTACGTACCCGACCCCTGCCGCCGTTCGAGCATTCCGGCGTGGACGAGGGCCTGGACGGCCTCGCGGACGGTGTTGCGTCCTGCCCCGGTCAGTTCGCACAGTGCGGTTTCGGTGGGAATCTTCTCCCCGACGGCCCAGTTTCCATTGTGGATGTCGTCACGCAGCTGATCGGTGACCTGCGAGATGAGGCTCGCGCGTCGAACGGGTTTTCCGAAAGTCATCCGGTCATCCTATGATTTCTCGCGTGAAACTTCTGCACGGTCGCCTTCTCGTCTTCTGTGCGATCGCGATGTCTGCTCTCGTCCTCCGACTTGCGGTCACCTCGTTCAGCCCGCTGGCCAGCCAGATCCGGGAGGACGTCGGATTCTCACCCGCGATCGTCGGAGTGTTCGGGATGGTTCCGACGGCTATGTTTGCACTCTCCGGGCTGGGGACGCCGCTCATCGCCAAGCGGTGGGGGCTGGAACTGACCGCGCTCGCTGCGATGCTGATGGCTGGAGTGGGAATGCTGACTCGGGCCCTGATGAGCGACACGTGGTCGTTGCTGGCGCTGTCGGCTCTCGCCCTCGCCGGGATGGGAATAGGCAACGTGGTCATTCCACCACTGGTGAAGCGTTACTTCTCAGATCGTCTCGCCGTGATGAGTTCCGTGTACATCGTCGGCGTCCAGATCGGCACCATCGCGCCTGCCTTCGTCGCGGTCCCGCTCGCGGAGGCGTTCGGTTGGCGCGTCTCGATCGGTGTCTGGGCACTATTCGGTTTCGTCGCTGCGGTGCCGTGGATGTTCGTCCTCTTCCGGGGCCGGCGACGTGGTGTGACCGTCGCAGCCGAGACGCCGCCGGCGGACGCTCCGGTGGGACATCCCCAAGGAAACGCCTGGAGGTCGCCGCTGGGCTGGGGAATGGCCGGTATGTTCGGGATGACCTCGATGATCACGTACTCGATGTTCACCTGGATTCCCGACATCCTCGCAGACGCGGGCGCAAGTGAAGCGTTCGGCGGTTCCATGGTGGGGCTGTTCTCGTTCATGGGACTTGTTGCGGCCTTCGGCGCTCCTACTTTGTGTGCGCGGGTGCGCAACCCGTTCCCGATCGTGGTCGGGTGTGCCGTCTGCTATCTGGTGGCGTTCAGTGGGCTCTTGTTCGCCCCGATGGGCGCGCCGATCCTCTGGATCGTGCTTCTCGGACTCGGGCCCAGCACGTTCCCGATGTCGTTGACGCTGATCAACCTCCGCACGCGCAGCCACGTCGGATCGTCGACGCTGTCCGGCTTCACGCAGGGTATTGGCTATGCCGCGGCCTGCCTCGGTCCGCTGCTGTTCGGGGTGTTCCACGAAGCGTCCGAGGGTTGGGCGATGTCGTTCGGGTTCCTGACGCTCGGCGTGGTTGTTCTCCTCGTGGCGGCCTTCCAGGCTTGCAAGCCGCGGATGCTCGAGGACAGTTGGCCCGCGGCTTCGGAGCCCGAAGCGGCTCCTCGATACGCCTAGGAAAGATACGCCTAGGAAACATTCCCGAAACCTCACTTCGGTCCCGTCGATAAGTGAGCATCAATTGACGCTGCGGTCACGCACCGCAGCACCGTCGCAACACCTGTTTTCTACGTTTGGGTCTCCCACCTGATCTGATCGGTCATGTCGTTGTTCATGGCGACCGAGATCTGCGGCATCGACCCGACGGGTACGAAGGAGCGACGGCATGAGTAGCAGGTCAGCGGTAGTCATCGGACACGGCATGGTCGGACACCGGTTCGTCGAGGCATTGCGGGAACGTGACGAGTCGAACGACTGGTCGGTGACCGTGCTGTGCGAGGAGCCCATTCCGGCGTACGACCGTGTGGGTCTCTCGTCCTACGTGGGCGCCTGGGACCACAAGGAACTCGCCCTCACAGGCAACGACTACCTGGGTGACGCATTCGTCGACCTCCGGGTAGGCAGCCGCGCGGCCTCGATCGATCGTGAGTTCCGCAAGGTCACGACAGACTCCGGTGAGGTCTTCGACTACGACGCCCTGGTGATGGCCACCGGTTCGTACCCGTTCGTGCCGCCGATCCCCGGCCACGACCGTCCCGAGTGCTTCGTCTACCGGACTCTCGCCGACCTCGACGGTATCCGGACACGCGCAGAGGCCGCCGGTCCCGGCGCCGTCGGTGTCGTGGTCGGCGGTGGCCTGCTCGGTCTCGAGGCTGCCAACGCCCTGAAGCTGATGGGCATGACGCCACACGTGGTGGAATTCGCTCCGCGGCTGATGCCGCTGCAGGTGGACGAGGGCGGTGGAGCAATTCTGACCGACCTCGTCACCGACCTCGGTCTCACCGTCCACACGGGGGTCGGCACCGCCTCGATCGCCGAAGGTCCCGCAGGCGTCAGTGTCGAACTCTCAGATGGCTCGGTGATCGACGCCGCGCTGCTGGTGTTCTCCGCTGGGGTGCGTCCCAGGGACCAACTGGCCCGCGATACCGGACTCGACGTGGGGGAGCGCGGCGGGATCGTTACCGATCTCGGTTGCGGGACGTCCGACGAGAACATCTACGCGGTCGGCGAGTGCGCCGCGGTGGAGGGCCGGTGCTACGGCCTGGTCGCCCCCGGCTACACCACCGCCGAGATCGTCGCGGACCGATTGCTCGGCGGCAAGGCGGAGTTCCCGGGCGCCGACCTGTCCACCAAGCTCAAGCTGATGGGTGTGGACGTCGCCAGTTTCGGTGACGCTCACGCGCACGCCCCCGGCGCGCTCGAGGTCGTGCTCAGCGATGCTTCGAAGGGCACCTACGCCAAGCTCGTCGTCTCCGACGACGCGAAGACGCTACTCGGCGGCATCCTGATCGGCGACGCGTCGGCGTACGCGTCGCTGCGACCCCTGGTGGGCCGTGAACTCCCGGGTGACCCCGCGGCGCTGATCTCGCCGGCGGGGGAGAAGGCCGGCGCCGGATCGTTGCCCGACGACGCCGAGGTGTGCTCGTGCAACGGCGTCACCAAGGGCGCGATCTGCGGGGCCATCGCCGAAGGTGCGTGCGACATTGCGCAGGTCAAGAGTTGCACGAATGCCGGAACAACGTGTGGTGGCTGCCTCCCCACGATCAAGCAGCTGCTGGCGTCGTCCGGTGTGGTGTTGTCGAAGGCGCTGTGCGAGCACTTCGAGCAGTCCCGCGCGGAACTCTTCGAGATCGTTCGAGCCACCGACACCCGCACGTTCTCCGCACTGATCGCAAACTACGGCAAGGGGTCGGGCTGCGACATCTGCAAGCCCGTCGTCGCGTCGATCCTTGCGTCCACCGATTCGGATCACATTCTGCATCGCAACCAGGCGGGCCTGCAGGACACGAACGACCACTTTCTGGCCAACATCCAGAAGAACGGCACCTACTCTGTGGTGCCGCGGATGCCCGGCGGCGAGTGCACCCCCGAGCAACTCATCGTCATCGGTGAGGTGGCCCGCGACTTCGGTCTGTATACGAAGGTGACCGGCGGTCAGCGCATCGACTTGTTCGGCGCTCGCGTCGAGCAGTTGCCAGCCATCTGGAAGCGTCTCGTCGACGCCGGGATGGAGTCGGGTCAGGCGTACGGCAAGTCGCTGCGCACCGTGAAGAGTTGTGTCGGATCGAGTTGGTGCCGGTACGGCGTGCAGGATTCGGTGGGCATGGCGGTCGACCTGGAGAACCGATACCGCGGTCTGCGCTCTCCGCACAAGCTGAAGTTCGGGGTCTCGGGTTGCGCCCGAGAATGCGCGGAGGCCCGAAGTAAGGACGTCGGCGTCATCGCCACCGAGAACGGCTGGAATCTGTACGTCGGTGGCAACGGCGGCCAGTCGCCGAAGCACGCACAGCTCCTCGCCGGAGGCCTCGACGACGCAACGCTGGTCCGCTATATCGACCGCTATCTCATGTTCTACATCCGCACCGCAGACCGGTTGCAGCGGACCGCGCCGTGGCTGGAGTCCCTCGACGGAGGCCTCGACCACCTCATGGAGGTGGTGTGTGAAGACAGCCTGGGCATCGCCGCGGAACTCGAAGCAGCCATGGCCAAGCACGTCGACGGGTACAGGGACGAGTGGTCGGGTGTCCTCGACGACCCGGAGAAGCTGTCACGGTTCGTCTCGTTCGTCAACGCACCGGAGGAGGCCGATCCGACCGTCTCGTTCGACGACACCGGCGTGCGAAAGGTTCCCGTTCTGATGGGAATGCCTGAATTCTCAGCTTCTACATCGGAGTAATCCCCGCTTAACGACGAGGAAACACCCACCCTGGACGATGTATTTGAGAACGGATACGCGACAGCGCGAAGGAAGGACTCGAATGACCGTCATCGATATGAACGTTCACGGTGCCAGTGGAACCAGGCGCGATAGCGTCACGTCGGGCCGTCTCGAGTGGACCTCGGCGTGCCCGCTCAGCCAGCTGATTCCCGGCCTCGGGGTGGCGGTGTTGCTGCGGAGCGGGGAGCAGGTGGCTCTCTTTCTGCTAGAGGATGGATCTCTCCACGCCGTCAGCAACATCGACCCGTTCGGCCGTGCAGCCGTGATGTCCCGGGGCCTCGTAGGTGACCGAGCGGGGGAGCCCACCGTGGCATCGCCGCTGCTCAAGCAGGTATTTTCGCTGGTTGACGGCCGCTGTCTCGACGATGAGAGGGTTCGACTCGCCCTGTACGACGTGCGTGTGTGGGCCGGCGTCGTCCAGATTCACAGCGTCCAGGTTCACACTACGAACGCGTGAAGGCAGCGACGCCCCTGAGCGGGTTCACGATCGGGATCACCGCGTCCCGGCGTGCGGAGGAGTTCGCGACCTTGCTGACGCGACGGGGCGCGTCAGTGATGCAAGCTCCGGCGATCCGCATCGTCCCGTCGGCCGACGATGGGGAACTCGAGCGTGTGACACGCGAGATCATCGACAATCCGCCGGACATCGTCGTCGCGACGACGGGAATCGGTTTCCGTGGCTGGATGGCGGCCGCGGACGGCTGGGGGCAGGCGGAGGAACTGGGCCTGGCACTGGCATCGAGCAGGCTGCTGGCCCGAGGCGCCAAGGCCAAGGGCGAGATCAGGGCCGCCGGCTTGGGGGAGGAATGGTCACCGGATTCCGAGTCCTCTGCGGAGGTGCTCGATCGCCTTCTCGGTGAGGGCGTCGAAGGACAACGTATCGCGGTCCAGTTGCACGGTGCCGGCCTCGAGGCGGCCCAGTTGTCCGGCGCCGGCCTCGAGCGGGAACTGGTCGCGGACTTCTGCGAGGTACTGCGCCGCGCGGGCGCCGAAGTAATCGCCGTCCCCGTCTACCGGTGGACTCCGCTCGAGGACCGAGCCCCGATGGACCGAATGATCGAACTCGTCGCCACCGGCGGACTCGACGCCGTCAGCTTCACCAGCGCACCCGCGGTGTCGACGCTACTGAAAAGAGCCGAGGAGATCGGAATGATCGAGCTGGTGCTCCACTCGTTCCGGCATCGTGTCCTCGCCGCGTGCGTCGGATCAGTCGCCGCCGGACCGCTGCGTGAACTCGAAGTACCGACCACCATTCCGGCGCGTTCGCGACTCGGCGCTTTAGCCCGGCACATCGAAGACGAACTGCCCTTGCGGGCGAACAAGATTCATGCCGCCGGTCACGAGCTGAGCATTCGCGGCGGATGCGTCGTGGTCGATGGTGAAGTGCGGCAACTGCCCCCCGCCGGGATGTCGCTGATGCGCACACTCGGCGCCCGGCCCGGACGGGTCGTCCCGCGGGACGACTTGCTCGCGGCGCTGCCAGGCGGCGGCGAGGACACCCACGCGGTGGAGATGGCGGTGGCGAGGTTGCGCGCATCGTTGGGAGCGCCGAAGGCAGTGCAGACGGTAGTCAAGCGAGGATACCGGCTCGCTCTCGAACCCGTCGACCACCTCGATCTACGCGCGGAGGGACTGTGTTGAACGAGACAGCAATGAACGAGACAGCGTTGAACGAGACAGCGTTGAACGAGACAGCACTGGTGCTGGTGGCACACGGAACGCGCAGTCCCCGGGGTGTGGAGATGATCGCCGCGCTCGCGGACGCAGTCTCCGAGCAAGTGGGATTTACGCGGGTGTCCTTCGTGGACGTTCTCGGGCCCTCGCCTGCCGAGGTTCTGCGCGACATCACGGCGCCGGCGGTGGTGGTCCCGGCGTTCCTAGCCTCCGGCTATCACGTCCACACCGACGTTCCGCGGGAGGTCGCGGACAGCGGCCACCACTCGGTGTCCGTGACGCGGGGGCTCGGTCCCGATCCGGTCCTCGCGGACGTGCTGTTGCGCCGACTCGTCGAGACGGGGTGGCAACCCGGCGACGCGGTCGTGCTCGCTGCGGCCGGTTCGTCCGATCCGCGCGCACTCAGCGACGTGCGCCGCGCCGCGGTGATGCTGTCCGAACTCACGGGCTCCCGGGTCCGGATCGGCTACGTGGACACAGCCGAACCACGTGTACCGGACGTCGTGGCCGGACTGCGTGTGCAGGGCGAGAAACGGGTGTTCATCGCGTCTTACCTGCTGGCACACGGACTGTTCCACGCGCGTCTCGCCGATGCCGGCGCGGACGGAGTCGCGGAACCGCTCGGTGTGGACCCGGCGATCGTCGGCCTGATGACCGACCGCTATCGCACCGGCGTTCTGAACTCCAGCGTTGTCACTCCGGCGCTGATCCGCCTCCCCGCGGGGCGGTCAGCGAGGTAGCCACACCAGTTCGGCGAGATCCCCGTCGGCGGCGCCGGCAGGTACCAGTGCCAGTGCTTCGCGACCGATCAGGCCGGCGAGATGAGCGGTCCGGATTGCGGGGTCGGCTCGCCAGGTGCCGTCCGGTTCCGGAACGACGGGCAAGATGCGTACTGCGTCGCCGCTGACCTCCGAAGCGTTCGTGATGCGACCGAACGCGACCGGGGCCGGTCCGCGACCGGTCAGGGCGGTCACAATCGACGGAACCGTGGTGAGGAGCGTCGCGACGGCGGCATAGGGGTTTCCGGGCAGACCAAGCACTACGCGACCATCCGGTAGCAGAGCGGTCAGCTGGGAACCGCCGGGCCGGCACCGGACTCTCCTCACCACCATCTGTGCCGCAGCACGGTCGAGCGCCGCCCGCAACTGGTCGGCGGCGCCGCCACCGGTGGCGCCCGCGATCACTATGAGATCGGGTCGGCGTACTTCTCTGAGTAATTCGTCGAAGCCGTCGGATGTGTCGCGCAGGTGCGTGTCGGCGATCGTACGGATTCCGCACCACGAGAGAAATTGGGGGAGAACGGGACCCAGCGCGTCCCTGGTCTGCCCCCTGCGTAGTGGGCCGTCCCGTCGAATCTCGTCCCCGGTCACCACGACATGCGCGTGCACGGGTCCCCGAACCTCCGCGGTAGCCGCCTCCGCGCTCGCGGCCGCCGAGGCGAGTGCCGGCGTGACGGCTGTTCCCTTCGCGGCCAGGCGATGACCCTCGGACCAGTCCTCGCCGGGCCGCCGCACGTCGTCGCGCACGGGCGCGCCCTCTTTGCGGCGTAGTCGCGGACCGTCGGAAGTACTTGTCGCGACAGCGAACTCATCTCGCACGACAGTGGTGGCGCCGCTGGGCAAGTGCGCACCGGTCGCGATCCGTGCTGCCTCACCCTCTGCCAGTTCGAGTTCCTCCGAGCCCCCCGCGTAGCGAATGTCGCCGCGCAGCAACCACGGTTCTTCACCCGCGACCGCGTATCCGTCCATCGCGGACACCGCGATGCGCGGCAGTGACTCGGCGGCGAGCAACGGTTCGGTGAGCGTGGCGCCGAGTGCAGTGCTGAGCGGCGCGACTCGCGGTGCTAGCGGGGGAACCGTGTCGAGGATTGCCCGCCGGGCCTCGCTGATCGTGACCGGTGTATCGGTGGCTGTGCTGCGGGCTCGTTCGACGTCTTCCGGCGTATCGCAATCGGTGATGCCGTGCATAGTGACGGTGCTGAACTGTTCCGGCACGAGCGCCTTCATCGGCTGATTGACGGTGGAACCGAGGGCGCGGACTCGGTCGCTCAACGCGGCGACCCTCCACGCCGACAGTAGGAACTGCAGGCGGCCCGACTCGTCGGCCGCGAAGACGGCATCTGCGTCGTCCAGTGCGTCGGCGAGGACCTCGACCGACGTGGGTTCCAGGAACGGCAGATCCGAGGCGAGGAGAATCACCCGATCCGACGGGTTCGCGTCCAGCACGGCGAGCCCAGCGGCCACGCCGGCCACCGGACCTGCGCCCGGCGGAGTCTCCTGAGCCTGCAGGACCGGCGAATCGACGTCGCCGCGCGGAGGTCCGACGACGACGATGCGCGTACAACCGTCGACGGCGTCGAGTGCGGTGTCGAGCATCCGGCGGCCGCCGACGACGATTGCCGGTTTGTCGACGCCGCCCATCCGAGTCGCTCGTCCACCCGCGAGGACGATGGCGTGAACGGGTGCCACGGAATCCATTCCCCCATGTTGCCGCACACGCCCGGTCTCTGTGCAAGTACCTGCACTGAGGCCCGGAGGGCCGGGAGTGCCCCGACCGTTCGCCCTAGTCAGTAAGGACACCGGATCCCGGCCACCGAGACCAGAATGAGGGCGACGAGGATTCCAATCGCCAACAACGTCTACGTTGTGGGAGTCGATTGGATCGCACTCGTCAGCCCTCTGTGGGAGAAAGGGCTTTCGCCGAGGAGTGCAGATCGGGTGCGCACGCACCGGCGAGAGTCAGTAGCGAAGAAGGGCCGTGCATTCGGAAGTGCTCGCATCTGAGGTATGGCCGTCCAGTACATCGGCCATGTGTCCGCGATCGAGTATGTGCACGGTTCCTCCTTGTTCGAGCGTTTGTACCGCCGCGGACTCGAACAGATCGGTGTCCGCATCGGCACGGGTCGAGTGAGTTTCTACTGAGCCGGTCTCCTCGTCGTAGCGGCCCCACAGGGGAGCACTGTCAGTCAGAAGAAGCGTGTTGATCTGTCCGCGGTACGCGGCTCGGACAATGTCGTCGATCGTGGTTATTGCCCGACGGTCGTTCGTCCCGAGCAAGGCAGAAAGACGCTCAACCGCTTCATGACAATCGGATTCGAAACGCGGCCGTACCAAGTTGTACGCGGCTTCGTGTAGTTGCCTCGCGTCGATCGCCTCGGGGTTGAGGAGAATGGACCCAACGAGCCAGGAACCCAGCGACGTCTGCTTCTTGAAGTGCCCGGCGATCTCCGGGTCGGCAGCCACGACCACAGGGATCGGATGGCCGGCGGCATGGCGATCGAATGCCGCGGCGACCTTTCCGACGAACTCCACGAGTCGCCCTTTCCGCCATTCGGCGGGGCTGTCGCCGTACACCTGCGCATTGCTGATATCGACCGAACCGGTGTTGGGCCGCGCTACCGGGCTGGCCTGTACCGGGTTCTCGTAATCGGATTCCCCCAGCCACTCGCTGATGTCGCGCGGCAGGTCGGCGTCGAGATCCTCGGTCAGCGAGAATCGGGATGCGTCGAACAATCGCACCTTGTCCGCGGTGATCGTCAGGAGGTGGAATGCGCCATCAGCGGCGAGGAGAGGGAGCAGAGGTTTCACGTAGAATCCCGGCCCGACGAAGACCTGCTCGGCGAAAGGAATCGGCACCCGATAGCGGTGTGCCTGTCCGTCACCGAGGAAGAGTGCAAGGCCTTGATCCTGGTGTTGCCAGAATCCGTAATTCTCGATGAGCGCGGTCGCCGGAGCCACGAGCGCACCGGCATCGAACTTGTCGACACCGGCCCCCGTCAGCCGGTCGCGAGCCTCGGCGACTAGGTTGCGCAAGCGAATCGGATCCTGCCTCGTTTCCTCCCCGCGGATGTGGGTTGGCATATATATCGAGATACCGCGATCAGGTGCGGTAGCGATCAACTGCGACAGGTCGGATCGTGCGAACATGAGCCATTCTTTCTCGGTCAATGATGTCCGGGTGGAGGTTTGACGTGAGGGCGGGGGTTTCGACGTCGCGGAGAACTGCCTCAGACCGTGTCGTGGCCCCTGATCGACGTGCCGCCTTTGGCCTCGTTCAATCGACCGAACCGACTGTTGAGCAGGCTCGCGAGTTTGTGAGCAGCGCCGGAGTAGGCTTCCTCGGTCGTCGTGGCGTGGTTGGTGACGGCGACCGGTGGCTGACCGGCTGGGCGCGCCTCCAACATGCAACGCTTGTCAGCCGGCGCCCCTTTACCGGCGTTCTCGTCACTGAGGTGTACCTCGACGCGGGTGATCTGTTCGGTGAAACGCTCGAGGACGGAAGCGATCTCTGATTCCGCCCGGCGGACCAGTTCGTCATTGTCGTCGAAGCTGTCGTCGAAGTTGCCGTCGGTATTGATCTGAATGTGCACGAGCATCTCTCTTCCGATGAGTGTGAAACTGCGCGGTACCTCCGGAAAGGGCGCGGTACCTCCGGAAAGGGCTCAGAGTCCAAGCCCGCGCATTCCTCACGACCGCTTCTACTGGTCGACCGTCTCCGAGCGTTTCGCCGCTCACAACAGCAGACCCTCGTGACGTCTCGTCATGTCGGAGTGTTGCGAAACCGCGGTTCTATTCTGCAGGGGAGCCGTAGACGAGTTCTTTTGAGCCCGAACAATAAGCCGAGAAGTGATCGTGTTCTCTCCAGCCCCACCATACGTCATCGTGACCTATGATCGCCGTCGCCAACAATGCCGGTCCGGTAGTTCTCCTTGTCTCGGAAGCCCGGCCAGGACGGTCTCGGAAGCCCGGCCAGCACGCTTGATCTCGCCTTCCCTCCAAGCAGGCTCCGCGGGTTGTGGTTCTTCCCGGACTCACGCGACGTTCGAGCGCGATGTCGCGTTCGGGGCTGTTGACGAAGAGCCTGGAACATTCGCATGTAGGTGCCGTCGTCCGGCCAGCGGTGGTGTCGTTCCCAGATCGACTGCTATACGTCGAAGTATCGGGGTACGTCACACCATGCAACCCCGTCCGATACCGCTAGGCAATTCGATCCAGGGTCACCCGATGATCGTTCCACGGACGTCCCCTAAGCCCCGACTAGAGCAGGAGAAAGGTTTCCATCACAGGACACAGGTCGTCGGAAATCTCGTCGGCAGACAACATAGGGACAGCATCGAGCGTCCAACCGCCAATATTTGGCAGACACGCTCCAGTCAAGTCCCCATCCGCCGCGGACCCCGAACTCCGGCAGGTCTACCTCGATGCCGCCGACGACTTGCCCCGCTTCATGCTCCAGCAGGGGTACCACCCCGCAGGTCTGGCGACTCCGCGGCGTGGCGACGGCAGACCACTCACGCGGCAGCGTCGCTCGATCACCACCGAGTGTCAGTTAGGATCTGTTCGGTTCCGCGAAAGGTGCGGATCCCCCCCGACGCTCTGGCATAGTCGGGTCCGTTGACCCGGTTGCCGAAATGTGAGGTATGCCATGGGCTTGTTGATTCGCAGATCTTTTCACACTGCCGCACTCGGCTCGATTCTTGCGCTGACTGCCGCACTCGTGGGCGCCGGTACCTCCGTGGCGCAACCAGCATTGCCTCCACCGCCCACACCTGATGTGGGATTCCCGATCCCTGATCCGGACCCCTTCTACGAACCGCCGCCGGATGTTGCCGGCTACGCGCCCGGCGACGTCCTCAAGGTCCGTCAGCTACCGGCGTCCCCTTACTTCCCCGCAAGCGAGGTGTGGGAAGTGTCGTTCCGCAGCACGGACTCGCAGGACAGGCCGATCGCGGCAAACACCACGTACGTGCGCCCACCGAACCACGTGCCGGACGGTCCGGTGGTGTCCTACCAGCACATCATCAATGCGCTCGGTAGCCAGTGCAAGATCGCCAACGCTCTGTACACCAGCGATCCGATGTACAAGCTTCGCGAAGCGGTCGGCCTCAACCTTGCGCTCGCGCGCGGTTGGGCCGTGGCGTTGCCCGACCATCTGGGCCCGCGGATGGCGTACGGCGCTGCCAAGCTCGGTGGCCAGATCACCCTCGACGGTATCCGTGCCGTGCAACGAGTCCCCGAGCTGCAGGCGACGCACAGCAAGATCGGCTTGGGCGGGTATTCCGGCGGCGGTATGGCGACGGCGTGGGCGGCCGCGCTGGCGCCCACGTACGCACCCGAACTCGACATCGTCGGCGCTGCAGAGGGTGGAACCCCGATGAATCTGGTGAAGATGGGGGAGACCCTGGGCGCCGATCCGCATCCCGTGTTCGGCCTTGCGATGGCCGCCGCGCTGGGGCTCGAGCGCGAGTATCCGGCCCGCGTCAACGTCACGGGTCAACTGAACGACGAGGGGCGCCGGATGAAGCAGATGATCGGCAACGGCTGCACGTACGAGATCATCGCGCTCGGGGCCGGCCGTAGCGCCGCTCAGATGACCGACAACAAGAACTTCCTGGATGATGCGGAAGTGAGGAAGGTGATGGAGGAGAACAGCCTCGAACTGTATCCGGGAGTCCCCACCGTCCCGATTTTCGATTGGCACAGTCCCACCGATGTGCTGGTCCCCGTCGACTCGATCGACACCACGTTGCGCCGCTACTGCGACGCGGGCACACCGGTGCAGATCCTGCTCACTCCGGCACCGGACCACCTGTCGCCGGCGGCACTCGGTCTGCCGCAGGCATTGAACTGGCTGGACGCCCGGTTCCGTGGTGAACCCGCGCCCAGCACGTGCTGAGCGGCCGGATGATCAGTCGGCGCAATCGAATCGGTGCCGTGCCGCATTGAGATCCACGCGGCCGTCCTTGATCGGCACGCCCTCTAGTTCGAGCCTGGCGATCTGACGACGTGCGAGATGCGGAGACGGACGGCCCGATGCGCCCAGCACGCGGTGCCAGGGGAGATCGGCAGAGTCCGTCCGCATGATCCAGCCGACGATCCGGGGACTGGACAGTCCCGCGGTCGCGGCGATGTCGCCGTAGGTGGCCACCCGACCGGAGGGAATCGACGCGACGAGTGCTCGCACACGTTCGACCTGTTCCTCCGTCGTCGCGACCATCAGAGGAGCTTGCGGACGAGTGCGGCCACCTCGTCCGGTCTGGCCTGCGGCACCATGTGATCGCACTCGATATCGACGGCGGTGAGGTTGTCGCCGAGATGCTCGGCGAGGGCACGGCGGAAAACGGGAGTGACATACGGCGGTTGCACCTTCGAGGCCTGAACCAGGACGGTCGGCAAATGCGCTGGTGGGAGCACGGGGTCGCGCGCGAGCTCGCCCCACGCAGTGACGAGAGCGGGAGTGGACAGCCGCCAGTTGACCCGGCCGTTCTCGAGAGGTATGAGGTGTTCGGCAATCTCGGTCTCGAGCACGTCGCGCGGCACTTCACCCCATGCCCCGCCGATCTTCTCGGAGCGGGCTTCCTCGAGGTCGGTGTAGTCGGGGGAGGAGATGGTGAGATCTGCCACCGTCCGCATCAGTTCGGAATCGAGCCCGATCGCGGGATCGAGGAGGACGAGACCTCTGACCCTGTCTGGCACGGCACGGGCCAGGTGCAGAGCCAGTGCCCCGCCGAAAGAATGCCCGACTACCAGAACCGGTCCGCGCGCGTGAGTGTCGAGCGTGTCGATCAGGCTCGAGACATGAGCCTCGAGGTTCCACGGCGGTGCCCAGGTGGATCGGCCGTGACCGCGCAGATCGGGTGAGATCCACCGGGCGTCGGGCAACTGGTCGGCGGCCATCGCCTCCCATCGTCTGCCGTGACCGGTGACACCGTGAAGGGCGAGGATCTCCGGGCCGTCCTCGGCGCCGAACAGATACGTATGCAGTACTGACACGTGACCCATGATGCCGGATGTCGGGGGGGTCTGGTGAAATGCCACCCATGACGGAATCGGCGGCGCGTACCTCGGCGGTGCGCACCGGGGCGGCGCGTACCCAAACGTCGAGTCCTCGGGTAAGGCTGGTGCACCGTCGCGGCCCCGACCGGGCGAACCGGATCTGGGACGAGTCCACACAGCGGGTTTTCTCGACTGCGCCGCTGGGTCTGGGCTGGAATCCGTGGCAAGTCCTCGGCGGTCCGGGAACGGGCAAGACGTCGCTACTCGTCGACCTCGCAGTCGATCGGATCGCCGGCGGGGAAGACCCCGAGTCCGTGCTGGTGCTGACGCAGTCGCGGAGGGCGGCGGGACGGGTGCGCGAGCACGTTACGTCCGCGCTCATCGGTCACGACGAACAGCACGGGCCACGGGCGACGCGGGAGCCACTTGTCCGGACCGTGCACTCCTATGCCTTCGCGGTTCTGCGATTGCAGGCGGCGGCTCACGGTAACCCGCCTCCGCGCCTCATCACCGGCGCCGAGCAGGACGCCGTGTTGCGCGAGATGCTCCACGGCGACATCGCTGACGGCGGCGAGATGTGGCCCGAACGACTGCGCCCTGCACTGGCATTGGGTGGGTTTGCCAACGAACTACGCGACCTGATGCTGCGTTCGAGCGAGCGCGGCCTGGGCCCCGAAGACCTGATCAAGCTGGGTCGCCGCCACGAGCGGCCAGAGTGGGTCGCGGCGGGGAAGTTCGCCGCACGGTACGAGCACGGCATGCTGCTACGCGGGGCCGTCGGTGTGGAGGCGCCCGAGGCCACGGCACCAGCCCTCGACGCCGCCGAATTGGTCGGGGCGGCCCTCACCGCGTTCGCCACCGATCCCGACCTGCTACGCAGGGAACGAACCCGTATCCGGCACCTACTCGTCGACGACGCTCAGCATCTGGATCCGCAGGCCGCCGAACTGGTCCGATTGATCGGTACCGGTACCCGCACCACCGTCGTTGCCGGCGATCCGGACCAATCGATCTACGGATTTCGTGGCGCAGACCCGTCGTTCCTCGCCGGTCTGGCAGACAAGGCGGACCCGCGCCGGGTGGTGCTGCCGGAAAACTTCCGCAGTTCGACGGAGGTGGCGGCGACGGTGGCACGGATAACCTCTCGGCTTCCGGGCCATCCGCCGCATCGAATCTGGACTTCGTCACGCGAGGGCGGAAAAACCTCCGTCCAAGTCCTGAGTACTGTTGCCAAGGAAGCCGCGCTGATCGCCGATACCCTGCGTCGCGCGCATCTTCTCGACGGGGTGCCGTGGTCGAAGATGGCGGTGATCGTCCGTTCGGTGCCGCGTGCGCTGGCTCCGCTGCGTCGCGCACTCCTAGGTGCAGGCGTTCCCGTCACCACGGCGGCATCCGAACTGCCGTTGGCCCGTCAGCACGGGGTGTCGGGGCTGCTGCTCGTGCTGCGCGCGCTGTCGGGGCAAGAATTCACCGGCGACGATGCGCTCGCTCTGCTCGCCGGACCGGTCGGCGGCGCAGAACCTGTGGCGCTCAGGCGTCTTCGCCGAGGTCTGCGGCGGGCCGAACTCGCGTCCGGCGGAGACCGCGATTCTGCGGAACTCCTCCGACTCATGGTCGTCGGCGACACCACCAGCAGCACTCACCGAGTCATCGCCAAACTGACCGACGTCGAGGCGGCATCTTTGAAACGGGTGCTGTCTGTTCTGCGAAAGGCGAAGGTGCCGTTGGACCGCGGTCGCGGGATCGAGGAGGTGCTGTGGGCGGCGTGGCAGGCCACAGGACTCGAACGCCGATGGTCGGCAGCGTCGGCCCACGGCGGCCCGATCGGCGCGCAGGCCGACCGTGACCTCGATGCCGTCGTGGCTCTGTTCGACGCTGCGGCAGGCTACGTCGACCGTCTTCCGCGTGCTCAACTCGCGGGGTTCGTCGACTATCTCACCGGGCAGGCGATTCCGAACAGTTCACGCAGCGTCTCCGTCGTCCAGACTGAGGCAGTGTCGGTGCTGAGCGCTCACTCGGCCGCCGGTCGTGAGTGGGACGTCGTCGTGGTGGCGGGTGTGCAGGAAGGGCTTTGGCCGAGCCTGCGCGGACGTGGGAGCCTGCTCGGCACCGAGGCCCTGATCGACCTCGCCAACGGGGTGTCGGACGGCAGCGAGGCCGCCGCCGACCGGATGTCGCGCACCGCGCCACTTCTGGCCGAGGAACGGAGGCTGTTCTTGGTTGCGTGCAGTCGGGCCAGGCACTCGCTACTCGTCACGGCCGTCGAATCAGCCAGTGGGGAAACCGATCTCGTTCACTCACGTTTCGTCGACGAGTTGCTCGCCAGGGACCAGAACCCGGACGGGGAGGAGGGGCCGGTACAGACCGAGGGTCCGGCTACCAGGATTCTCGCGTTACCCGCACTGGTCGCTGAGCTACGCAGCGTGATCTGCGATCCCGATGTTGCGGAATCCGACCCAGCGCGGCAGCAGCGCGCAGCGCGTCAACTTGCACGTCTCGCCGAGGCCGGAGTTCGCGGCGCACATCCCGACCAGTGGTACGGCCGAGCCGAGCCGAGTACCGGCGCCGCGCTGTGGAAGGAGGAGGACGGTCCCGTCTCCCTCTCGCCGTCCACCGTAGAACTGCTCAACACCTGCCCGTTGCGGTGGCTGCTCGAACGCCACGGCGGAACCGACGGCGACAACACTCACGCCGTCGCTGGAACGCTGGTGCACACGCTGGTGCAGGCCCTTGCCGGACGCATTCCAGCGGACCAGGTGGAACAGGCACTCGAGAATGCTTGGGAATCTATCGATCTGGGGTCTCGGTGGTACTCACGGCGCGAACTCGACCGCACTCGGGACATGCTCGCCACGTTCACGGCATGGCTCGGCAACACGCGGTCCGAACTCACCGAGATCGGTGTCGAGGTAGCGGTGGACGGCATCTTGGAACCGCGGGAAGAGGGCGCTCCGAAGATTCGGTTGCGTGGACGGATCGACCGCCTCGAGCGCGACGCCGAAGGCAGGCCCGTGATCGTCGATGTCAAGACGGCGCGCGCACCTGTCAGCAAGGACGAAGCCCAGCGACATGCCCAGTTGGCGGCCTATCAGGTGGCGGCGTCGACCGGTGCGATCGAGGGGGAGCCGGCGTCGAAACCCGGCGGTGCGCGCCTGGTCTTCGTGGCCAAGCCGAACAAAAAGGAGGGCGCCACCCAGCGGGTGCAGGCGCCGCTGTCGGACGAGGACCTCGAGGTGTGGCTCGCCGTCATCCACGCGGCCGCGGCGGCCACCAAGGGGCCTCAGTTCCTCGCCCGCGTCAACGACGGCTGCAGGCACTGCCCGGTGCGGACGAGTTGCCCGGCGCACGACGAGGGACGGCAGGTGACGTCGGAATGAACATCCGGATCGATCCGATGGAACTGGCGGAGGGCCTGGGTCAGGAGCATCCGCCGACCGAGGAGCAAGCCGCGGTCATCGCCGCGGATCTCGGCCCGACCCTCGTCGTCGCGGGTGCGGGCGCGGGAAAGACGGAGACGATGGCGGCGCGCGTCGTATGGCTGGTGGCCAACGGCCTCGTCGATCCGGAGGCCGTGTTGGGTCTGACTTTCACCCGGAAGGCAGCGCAGCAGTTGACGAAGCGGATCAGGAAGCACCTTGCCCGGTTGGCGGGTTCGGACTTGCTCCGCAGACTCGACCCGAGCGGTGATCTCAGGTCGCGGATCCTCAACGGCGAGCCGGAGGTCAGCACCTACCACTCGTACGCTGGACGACTGCTGTCCGAGCACGGTCTTCTGCTGCCCATCGAACCCTCCGCCACGCTGCTGTCGGAGACGGAATTGTGGCAGCTCGGGCACCGGGTGGTCAGCTCGTGGGACGGTGATCTCGACACCGATCGGAATCCGGCGTCCGTCACCGAAGCTGTGCTGGCACTGTCGGGTCAGCTGGCAGAGCACCTCGTCGAACCGGACGACCTGCGACAGGCGCACACCGAACTCGACAAGCTGATTCATGCCCTTCCCGCCGGTCCGCGCCAACGCGGCGGTCCCAGCAAGGAACTGCTCGATGTCCTCGACACCCAGCATCGGCGGGTTGAACTGCTCCCTCTGGTGCGGCGTCTGGCCGACACTCTGCGCCGGGAGGGTGCCCTGGACTTCGGCAGCCAGATGTCGTTGGCGGCCAGGGTGGCCTCGGACCACTCCGAGGTCAGACTCGCCGAACGCCACCGCTTCCGAGCTGTGCTACTCGACGAGTACCAGGACACCGGGCACTCACAGCGGGTGTTGCTGTCGTCGCTGTTCGGCGGCGGACTCGACGGCGATCTCGCACTTACCGCGGTGGGCGACCCCATGCAGTCGATCTACGGCTGGCGCGGTGCGTCGGCTGCCAACCTTCCCCGGTTCGAGACGGACTTCCCGCTGACCAACGGCAAACCGGCGCCGACACTGGAACTGCTCACGAGTTGGCGCAATCCGCCGGAGGCCCTGACCCTCGCGAACATGGTGTCGGCGTCCCTGCGAGAGCGGGGCGTGCCGGTCGGCAAGCTCGAGGCGAAAAAAGTGGGTGCGACAAAGGGCGATGTCCGTCTGGCGATGACCGGCGACGTCGGACAGGAACGCGAGTGGGTGGCCGACCGGATCGCCGAGCAGTTCGCGGCCGCCGCGCGCGAGGGAGAGGACCCGCCGACCGCGGCAGTGTTGATCCGCCGCAACGCGGATGCCGCACCGATCGCGGAGGTGCTTCGCTCCCGAGGGCTACCCGTCGAAGTGGTCGGACTCGGTGGACTGCTCCACACGCCTGAGGTGGCCGACGTGATCGCGATGCTGCGAGTGGTCGCCGACCCGATGGCGGGCAGTGCCGCCGTGCGCATGCTGACCGGAGCGCGATGGCAGATCGGGGCCTCCGACCTGTTGGCACTGTCGCGTCGGGCGTCCGAGTTGGCCATCGGAACCGGATACGGCGCCACCGGTGCCGTCACCGATCCGTCCGTTTTGGCGGATGCCGTCGGTGAGGTCCTGCCTGGTGAGCAGGCCGATCAGGCCGGGCTTGCGGACGCACTGGCGGATCCCGGTTCAGCCGAACGCTATTCGCCGGTCGGATACGCGCGGATCGCCGCCGTCGCGAGGGAATTGGCTTCTCTGCGAGAGCGGATCGGGCAGCCGCTCACCGAACTGGTGGCCGAAGTCGAGCGAGTGGTGGGTGTCGGCATCGAGGCGCAGGCTCGGACCCGCCAGTCGGGGCGCGGGAGTGCGGGGCGCGAGCATCTCGACGCATTCGCCGACGTCGTCTCCGGCTACTCGAGTCGTTCGGCGGCCACACTGACCGGGCTCCTCGGGTTCCTCTCGGCCGCCGAATCGATCGAGAAGGGCTTGGCACCGGGAGAAGTTGAAGTGGACCCGCACCGCGTCCAAGTGCTCACGGTGCATTCGGCCAAGGGGCTGGAGTGGGAAGTCGTGGCGGTACCGCACCTCACCGCCGGAGTGTTCCCGTCGGGGGCTGCTTCCGGGACCTGGCTCGGTGCCATCGGTGAACTGCCGCCTTCGCTGCGCGGCGACCGTGCTCGGGTGGGGGAGTCGGCCGACGGCGTGCCGGTTCTCGACCTAGAGAATCTATACGACCGGAAGGATCTCGAGGATGCGGTGAAGGCGCACAAGGCGGCGTTGGCAGCGCGGAGACTCGACGAGGACCGGCGGTTGTTCTACGTCGCTATCACGAGGACCGAACGGGTGCTGTTCGCTTCGGGCCATCACTGGGCAGAATCGGGAACCGAGCCGAAGGGGCCGTCGGATTTCCTCACGGAACTGCGCGACATGGTGACCAATGAGGAGCATGAGGGGACCGGGATCGTCGACATCTGGTCCCCGGCCCCCGGACCCGAGGAACAGAACCCGCTCACCAGCGAGCCCAAGTCGGCGCAGTGGCCGCGGGATCCGCTCGGACTCCGGCGTGAATCGGTCGATCGCGGCGCGTCGCTGGTGCTCGAGGCTCTGAAGGGCGCCGGAGAGCCTGCCACGGAAAGCGAGATCGGCGACCCCGAGAACTGGGCCGCCGACGTCGATGCACTCCTCGAGGAGAGGCAAGCGCGCATGAATGCTCGCGCGGAGGTGGTGCTGCCCAGCCAGTTGTCGGTGAGTCAGTTGGTAGAACTCGAGGCCGACCCGGACGCGCTGGCAGCGCGATTGCGGCGTCCGCTGCCGTACCCACCCAATCCGCTCGCGCGGCGGGGTACGGCCTTCCACGCTTGGGTGGAGCGCCGATTCGGAGCCACCCGACTGCTGGACCTCGACGAGTTGCCCGGCGCTGCAGACACGGGAGCCGGCCCCGAATCGGATCTCGTGACCCTTCAGGAAGCATTCCTGCGATCGTCCTGGGCGCACCGAAACCCGACCGACGTCGAGGTGGCGTTCGAGACGTCGTTGGCGGGAACGGTGTTGCGCGGGCGGATCGATGCGGTGTTCACCGACCCCGACGGCGGCTGGACGGTGATCGACTGGAAGACCGGCGCGGAGCCGAGCGAGGCGAACGAGAAAGCCGTCGTGATGCAACTGGCCGCCTACCGGTTGGCCTGGGCCGAACTGATGGGCGCTCCCGTCGAGCGGGTTCGCGCCGCATTCCACTACGTGCGGTCCGGGCGAACGATTGCGCCTGACCACCTGCCCGACGCCGACTCGCTGGCGCGTCTCATCCGCAGGGCAGGGGCCGAAGATGCTGAAATATCGGTGGACCGACCGCAAACTTCAGGCGCGACGGCGAGCCTTCAGCGACTCGGTGATCAACGGAATCTGCAGTGGAAGGCGTAGCAGTGCAAGGGCTTTCTGTGCGTTCGTGGTCTTGGAGCTCCTCAGCCAGTCCACAGCCATGTTGATATTGGCAGGGAACACGGCGACGAACAGGAGTGCGGCGAGGCCACCGCCGAGCCTGCGGGTGCGCGGCACGAGCAGCGCGGTGCCAATGGCGAGTTCGGCGACCCCCGATACATTGGTGTACGTGCGGGCGTCGCCCGGCAGTTGTGTCGGGACAAGGTTGTCGAAGAACTCGGGCTTGGCGAAATGCATGGTGCCGGAACCGAGCAATATTGTGGCCAGACGCAGCGCGGGCCTCTGGCTCTGTCGTGGTGTTTGGCTTTCTTGTTGCATGCCGACAGCTTGCATGAATCGCCGGGTTGTCGCCAACCCTGACCGTGCGATCGGCGCCAACCCTGACCGTGCGATCGGCGACACCGGGGCGTCGACGTGTCATTGGTGGGCGAATCGGCGATAGGCTGCCAGCCGATGACATAGTTCTATACAACGTGGGGACGAAGAAATGGCCGGTAGGCTGCGTGAGAGATTGAGCAGGTCGGACAACTTGACCGACCGGCCGGACTTCGCGTTGGTGGGGGTTCTCCGGATTCCGGAATTGCAGACCAGTCCGGCGCGGGCGATCTATCGCCGGGTGGGGTATGCCCTGGCGGCGTTGGGGTTGGCCGTCTTTATCGTGTACCTAGACCGGGACGGCTATCAGGATTCGCAGGGCGGCGAGTTGTCGCTCCTCGACTGCATCTATTACGCGACGGTGTCGTTGTCGACGACGGGCTACGGCGACATCATCCCCATCACGGAGTCCGCGAGACTTCTCAACGTCCTGCTGATCACGCCCCTTCGAATCTTCTTCCTCATAATCCTCGTCGGTACGACCCTCTCCGCACTCACGGAGAGCTCGCGTCAGACGTTCAAAATTCAGCGTTGGAGGCGGCACGTGCGCAATCACACCGTGGTGATCGGTTACGGAACGAAGGGGCGCACCGCGATCGACGCGATGCTCGGTGACGACGTCCCTCCGTCGGAGATTGTCGTGGTGGACACGGATCAGTCAGTGCTCGATTTGGCTGCGGGAAAGGGGCTGGTCACAGTCCACGGATCCGCGACCAAGTCGGATGTGCTGCGGTTGGCGGGCGCGCAGAATGCAGCGGCCATCATCGTTGCGCCCAACCGAGACGACACCGCGGTGCTCGTGACTCTGACGGCGCGCGAGATCGCACCGAAGGCGAAGATAGTCGCGGCCATCCGAGAGTCGGAGAACACGCATTTGCTGCGGCAGTCCGGTGCCGACTCGGTCGTCGTGTCCTCCGAGACCGCGGGCCGACTTTTGGGCATCGCCACGACCACCCCCAGCGTGGTCGAGATGATGGAGGATCTACTCACGCCGGAGGCCGGGTTCGCCATCGCCGAACGCGCCGTGGAACGGGACGAGATCGGCGGCTCTCCGCGTCATTTGTCCGACATCGTGCTCGGTGTCGTCCGCGACGGGCGACTGGTGCGGGTCGGCTCGGCGGAGGTCGATTCGGTTGAGGAGAACGACCGTCTGCTGTATATCCGTAGGGCCGCTAACTGATCGGCAGTAGTGTCGACGTCGTGACTGCATTCCAGTTGAACGAGACCCCGCTCCTGTCCCGCTCCGCTGTCGGCCGAGCCGAGGAACTGCGTTCAGACGCGGACGCTTTGCGTGCGGGATGGCCGGAATCGCTTCTCCTGCGGGTCAATCACCGGGGGCAGGTCCGGGTTGACGATGCCGGCCTGGTGTTTGCGGACGCCACTGAACTCGGTCCCGAACCACAGCGTGGAGCGATTTTCCTTGGCGTCCGCAAGGGCCGGCACGTGTGGGCGGTGCGGGTGCCGGCACTCACCGGTGAACTGGACGATCTCCGATCGTTGGGCGAAACGCTCGACGATGCGGATGCCGGTCTGCTCACCAGTGCGCTCGCAATGCTGAACTGGCATGACCGCGCAGGCTTCAGCGCCCTCGACGGCGCGGCCTCGGAACCGACAATGTCGGGGTGGTCGCGGATCTCGACGAGCACCGGACACGAGGAGTTCCCCCGCACTGATCCCGCGATCATCTGCCTTGTCCACGACGGCGGAGACCACGTCCTGCTGGCTCGGCAGTCCACGTGGCCGCCGAGGCGGTACTCGCTCCTGGCCGGGTTCGTCGAGGCCGGTGAATCCCTCGAGGCCTGCGTGGTCCGAGAGATCAAGGAAGAAGTGGGAATCGATGTCCGCGGGGTGCGCTACCTGGGCAGCCAGCCGTGGCCGTTCCCGCGGTCGGTGATGATCGGATTCGCCGCGGTCGGCGATCCCGACGTCCCGTTCACGTTCACGGACGGCGAGATCGCCGAGGCCCGATGGTTCACCCGGGACGAGGTGCGCACGGCGCTCGAGCTCGGTGATTGGGCGTCGGATGATGATGCTCCGCTACTGCTCCCGGGCTCGATCTCCATCGCGCGGGGGATCATCGAATCCTGGGCGGGAGCAACATGGGCGTCCTAGACGTCGAGGAGTTTCTTGACCTGCGCGAGCGAAGGGTTGGTCGCGGTGCTGCCGTCGGCGAACTTAAGGGTGGGGACGACGTGGTTGCCGCCGTTGACGCTGCCGACGAAATCAGCCGACACCGGATCGTTCTCTATGTCGATCTCCACGTAGCCGATACCGGACTCGTCCAGTTGCGTCTTCAGACGCCGGCAGTAGCCGCACCACGTGGTGGAGTAGATGGTCAGGGCGGGAGTATCAGTTGCGGTCACGGCGGCTACAACACCACGGGAACGTAATATGTTCCCACTGCAGCGACATCTCTCGGCGGTCGTCCGCTGCACGCTCTGTCGGTTGTCCCTGTCATGATGGACGGCATGTCGGCCAAAGCCCCAGCAGAGGTGACGAATACCGGTCTCGACCCTGAACAGTCCGCAGCCGTGCTCGCACCGCGTGGGCCGGTCTGTGTATTGGCGGGCGCGGGAACAGGGAAGACCCGGACGATCACCCGTCGTATCTCGCATCTGGTGGAGACCGGGCACGTCGCCGCGGGGCAGGTGCTGGCAGTGACGTTCACGGCGCGAGCGGCCGGTGAGATGAGGGGCCGGCTTCGCAGCCTGGGGATCGGCGAAGGCGGAACTCAGGTCCAGGCGCGGACTTTCCATGCCGCCGCTCTGCGGCAGCTGAGGTACTTCTGGCCGCAGGTGGTCGGCAACACGGATTGGCGCCTGCTGGACCGCAAGTTCGCGGTCGTGTCCTCCGCGGCCGGGCGGGCAGGCCTGTCCACCAGCACCGAGAGCGTCCGTGATTTGGCGAGTGAGATCGAATGGGCCAAGGCGTCCCTGATCGCTTCCGAGGATTATCCGCATGCGGTGGCCCGGATGCGCAGGGAACCGCCGGTAGACGCCGCGAAGGTCGCCGAGGTCTACCAGGGTTACGAAGAACTCAAGACTCGCAACCAGGACGGGATGCTCCTCGACTTCGACGACCTCCTCCTTCACACTGTGGCCGCACTCGAAGAGCATTCGGCCGTCGCCGAGGAGTTTCGTGACCGCTACCGATGCTTCGTCGTGGACGAATACCAGGACGTCACCCCACTTCAGCAGCGTGTTCTCAACGCCTGGCTCGGTGAGCGAGACGACCTCACGGTGGTCGGTGACGCCAACCAGACCATCTATTCGTTCACCGGCGCCACACCCGAGTATCTGCTGGGTTTCTCGCGTCGATTCCCCGAGGCCACCGTCGTGCGCCTCGAGCGCGACTACCGCTCCACCCCCGAGGTCGTGTCGATGGCGAACCGGGTCATCGGTGCGGCCAAGGGAAGGATCGCCGGCACTCGACTGCAGCTGATCGGGCAACGCGACCCGGGGCCGGAGCCGGGTTTCGCCGAGTTCGACGACGAGCCGGCGGAGGCCGCCGGCGTGGCGGGCAAGATCAAACGGCTCATCGCCGCGGGTACCCCGGCAGCGGAGATTGCGGTCCTCTATCGGATCAACGCCCAGTCCGAGGTACACGAGCAGGCGTTGACGAAACTCGGTATCCCGTACCAAGTTCGCGGGGGCGAGGGCTTCTTCACCCGAACCGAGGTGCGGCAGGCACTGTCGGAGCTGCGCAAGGCTGCGGGCCGAGATGACCTGCCGGACGCGGTCGGGGCAGATCTGGTGACGCTCGTCCGCGCCGTGCTCGTGCCGCTCGGACTGACCGACACCGAACCTGCGGGTGCGCAGGCCCGGGAGCGCTGGTCCTCACTGTCCGCGCTGGTCGCACTCACTGAGGAACAATTGGCCCAGGACCCCGAGTTGACCCTTCAGGCGCTGTTGCGCGAGCTGAGCCTGCGAGCCGAGGCGCGCCACCCACCCGTCGTGCAGGGCGTGACGCTCGCCTCACTGCACGCAGCGAAGGGGCTGGAATGGGACGCGGTGTTCCTCGTGGGTCTCACCGACGGCACACTGCCCATCCAGCACGTGCTCGGCGACGCCAACTCTGGGCCCGACAATGCCGCCGTCGAGGAGGAACGCCGGTTGCTGTATGTCGGTGTCACACGCGCGCGTGAGCACCTGCAGATGTCCTGGGCGCTCTCGCGCAACGAGGGTGGCCGTAAGTCACGGCGTCGTTCACGGTTCCTGCACGGTCTCATCCCTGACGACTCGCCCGCGTCGCGGATCGCCGCGCCTGGCAAGAGCAACAAGAAGCCTCCTCGGTGCCGGTTGTGCGGAAAGCAGCTGATCGGATCCACCCCCACCATGTTGGGACGATGTGAGGGGTGCCCGTCCGACGTGGACGTCGAACTCCTCGAATCGCTCAGGTCGTGGCGGCTCGAGAAGTCGCGGGAGTTGAAGATGCCCGCCTACGTGATTTTCACCGACAACACGCTGACAGCTCTCGCCGAGCAGAGACCACGGGACGATCGAGGGCTTGTTGCGATTCCTGGGATCGGTGCGAAGAAACTCGAGCAATACGGCGAAGAGGTCCTCGCTGTAATCAAGGGAAACGCGAGCCCCTGAGCGCGTTTGAAAACTAGACCATCAGCCTTCGGGGAAGGACCGTGAATCCCGTCCTGACGTCGGCATGTTTGACAACCTGAGCTGCCAGCGACAGAACATGTTTCGACCGCCTGATCAGTCTGCCGGCGTATCGTCCTTCGGCCCAGACCAGGCGGTCGTGGGGCATGACGAACACAGCGTGATAAACGTTGATGACATATGAACTGCTGGTCGGATCGTGTGTTGGCACTCACCGACCTGCCAGGATCAGGTGGTTCGTGTCCCCGCAGGTCAAAAATGGGTTGTGCGGTTCCGGCGAGTTGCCTAGTGTGGTTCCAGCGCGAGGGAGGCTCGTGCGGTTCGCATGGGATCTAGAAGAAATGGAGGTGGCGGTGAAATGACGAAGTATCAAGCACATCAGATGACAGTCGCTGCTGCCTCCCCGCTGTTCGGGACGAACGCGGCGGAAACGGTGCTGGCGATCTGCTGGTCAGCGGCCAGTCGTCATCCCGCAGCAGCAGTCGAGTCCGTGTATCGGAGTTGTCGAGGAATTCCTCGATAGAACACTCCCACCGTCTTTTCAAGGCCACGGACCCGCAACGCGGACCGTGGCCTTTGCAGTTCGAGCACTTCCCCGCTCGCAGCCTCGGCTCTGGTTCGCGACCACTCCATCGAACCGAACAGAACGATCGTCATGAAGAGCAGAGGAGAAGGACGTGTCTACCGAGACATGCCGAGGGGTATCCGAAACCTATACCGCCACAAGCGGAGTTGTTGAGATAGCGTCCTTGCGTGGGGACCTCCCGTGCCGGGCCGACGACCCGGACCTGTGGTTCGCGGACTCGCCTGCCCGCCTGGAACAGGCCAAGGCGCTCTGCGCGCCCTGCCCGATTCGGTCCCGTTGCCTCGACGCGGCGCTCGATCGAGGTGAGCCTTGGGGTGTGTGGGGTGGGGAGATCTTCGATCAGGGCGCCGTGATCGCTCGAAAGCGTTCTCGGGGACGCCCGCCTAAGACTCAGACGCTCGTTTGCGCCTAGAGTCCAGTGCAGGGCAGGGGAATTCGTGCGCCCGCCCGGCAGATCGGACGAGTGAGCCGGGCGGACGCACGCTCTGTCTCGTCGCGATCAGAGGGTGTCTTGGTCCTCGGGAGTATCGGCGAACCCGGGGAGCCAACGCGTGAGGATGGCCATGTACGGCGCATACGCGTCCAGTTGAGCGCAGATCCCGACCGACCCCACGAGCACCCGGAAGATCATCAGATACTCGGCCGGCAGTTTCAGCGCCCGAGCTGTGCGGAACTGGGGACTGTTGAAGTAGGTTGCGGTTCCAGCGGCATTCTGCAGCCATGCGCGGGTGAAATGGAACGATTCGGATCGGATCGGATCGGTCAAGGGGCGCAGGTAGTCTGCAATTTCCTGGTCCGTGACCGTTTTGCCGGGCAGGACGAATCCGTTGGTGTGCAGCAACTCCGTCAGTTCGTCGAATTGCTCGTGCAGGGCCAGTCGGACCATGGCTCCCAGGACCGGTGGAAGCCCGTGCGGAAAGGGCGCGGCGGCACCGAAATCGATGACGCCGAGGCGGCCGTCGCTGTGCAGCATGAAGTTTCCTGGGTGCGGGTCGCAGTGGAGCAGGCCGACCCGGGTGGGGGAGGCGAAGTGGAACTCGGCCAACAGCGCTCCTGCGGTGTTGCGCTCCTCCGGCGTGCCGTCGGCGATGATGGCCGACAAGGGTTTGGCCGACATCCACTCGCTCACCACAACCTTGGGGGCGCTGGCGACGATGTGCGGGATCGCGAACTGTGGATCTCCTTCGTAGACCGTGGCGAACCGGCGCTGATTGTTCGCCTCTATCCGGTAGTCGAGTTCCTCTTCGGTCCGGGCGGTGAATTCGTCGATGACCGGGCGAACGTCGACCCCTGGTATCGCCGATGCGAACAGGCCGGCAAAGCGGCCGAGGGTCTTGAGATCGGCTCGCAGGGCTTCGTCTGCACCGGGGTATTGAACCTTGACTGCGACCTCGCGGCCATCGGACCAGACTGCGCGGTGTACCTGCCCGATACTGGCCGATGCAGCGGGGGTGTCGTCGAACGATTCGAACCGATCACGCCACTTCGTGCCCAATTGCTGGTCGAGCATCTTGTGCACGGCCCGCGCAGGCAGAGGAGGAGCCTGCGCCTGCAGTTTGTTCAGCGACTCGCGATAGGGCTCGGCGAACTCCTCTGGGATCGCGGCCTCCATCACGCTCAGGGCCTGCCCCAGCTTCATTGCGCCGCCCTTGAGTTCTCCGAGGACGGCGAACAGTTGCTCGGCGGCCTTCGCGCTCAACTGTGCGTCGATGGCGTCCTTGTCGCCCCCGGTCAGTTTCCTGCCGAGACCCATCGCCGCACGCCCCGCGATTCCCAAGGGAATGCTCGCGAGTTTGGCGGTGCGGGCAGAACTCCTGCGAGGGATGTCGGACACCACACCATCATGACGGAAGACGGCCGGGGTCGCCTGCGGCGGGTGCCAGATATGTGCAGCTGCAGCTCACCTGCCGGGGCCAGTGCCGGGTCACTAGTCGGTGGGCCGCGAGGTCGATCTCGAGGGTTGCGCCAAGACTGCTCGGCGGCGCGCTTCGAGGGGCGGACAGCACGGCCTCCAGCTGACCGAGCGCGACTGCAGCCGTAGCCATGATCACGGCAGGGCTAGCGTGCCCGACGGCCCCGAGGAGCTGAGCGGACAGGTGTGGCCAGTCGTCGTCGTATCCGGCACGGAGGAGGTCGGCGCACCGGAGACAACTGGTGTGGCCGGGCAACACGAGCGGGCCTACCACCCCGCGACCGTCGCGGAGCCGAACCTGAAGGTGAGGTATCCCGTTCCGGACCAGGTCCGCAACGAGGCGGGGCTCCGCCACTAGATCGTCCGAAAGCACGACGCACGCGGCGTTCCACCGCGTGACGTCGCTCTCCGCCGAATACCGGTACGAACGCATCACCCGATTCCCGCCGTCGGTCAGGGCGCGCGACACCGCATCCGACAGCGGCCCGCGCCCGTGCACCCGGATCGCCGGGGTTGCCGCGACGGTTGGCGGACCGGCGACGTCGATCAGTCCTGCCCGATCGAGATCGCTGAGAAGTCTGGCCACGTCAGTGGGAGCCATGCCGAGCCCCACCGCGGTCCACAGGATGTGAGGGCGTGAGTTCCTGCCGTCGAGTAGTCGGAGGACGGCGAGGAGTTGGTCGGTGTGAACACCGGGCGGCAGTGCGAGAACCAGTGCGTGCTCGGGATCCCAGCCGAGCTGGACGCGGCCGTCGCGACGGACGAGCACGGGAATTCGAGGATCGAGGGTAGCGCCAACGGCGCGTGGGTTCTGGAAGCTCACCCGCAGATGATGGCAGGCCGCGGTTAACCGAGAAGCCGTCACAGACGAGTTATCCACAGGCCGAAAAGCTTTCCGACCTGTGGATATTTCGCTACGAGGAGATTGTGTCGATCAGCGCGTCAGGGCTGGGGTTCGTCATCCCGATTCCCGCCGCCCCGCTCGGCTTCTTCAGCACGTTCGCGAGCCTCGGTGGCCTCAAGTTGCGCCATCGGATTGTCGAAGTTGCCGCCATCCTCGCCACCTCCGAGGACACGATCGACGAATGCGTCGGGATTGTCGAGATCGGACGAGTCGGGTAGCAGGTCGGGGTGGGCCCACACTCTGTCGCGAGAATCGATGGTGGATTCGGAGGTAAGCCGATTCCACAGCTGCGCCGCCTCACGTACCTTGCGGGGTCGCAATTCGAGTCCGACGAGCGTCGCGAACGTCTGTTCTGCCGGTCCGCCGGTTGCACGCCGACGGCGCAGTGTCTCGCTGAGGGCCGCGACGCCGGGGAGCCGGTCGTGCAGCGCTGAAGCCACAACGACCTCGACCCAGCCCTCGACGAGGGCGAGCAGCGTCTCGAGACGCTCGAGGGCCTGCTTCTGTTCCGGCGTGGTCTGGGGTTCGAACGCACCCTGCTGCAGGATGTTCTCGAGCTGCGAGGGATCACCCAGTGCTGACGGATCGAGCCCCTTGACCATGTCCTCGATGGCGGAGAAGTCCATCGTGATCCCGCGGGCGTATTCCTCGACCGTGGCGAGGAGGCGTTGGCGGAGCCACGGGACGTGGCTATAGAGGCGCTGGTAGGCGGCTTCACGGGCAGCGAGAAAGACGAGGATCTCCCGGTCGGGCTGTTCGAGGCCCTTGCTGAACCTTCCGACCGCGGCCGGAAGCAGGGCGCCCGTGCCGGCCGGGCCCAACGGGAGTCCGATGTCGGTGGAGGTGAGAACCTCCTTCGACAACTGGCCGAGAGCCTGGCCCAGTTGTGAGCCGAACGCGAGACCGCCCATCTGGCTCATCATGCCGAGCATGGGTCCGGCCATCTGCCGTGCCTCTTCGGGCAGACCCTGTGCCCACATGCCGGATACCTTCTCCGCGACGGGATCGCACAGCCGCTTCCACGTGTCGAGAGTATTGTCGAGCCAGTCGTTGGGCGTCCACGCGAGCGTCTTCGACGCACCCGCGGGCAATGTCGTCGCGGCGTCGAGCCATAGTTCGGCGAGCCGAGTCGCATCGGCTATGGCCTCGGAATTGCCCTGGGTGACGGGTGTGACCGAACCCATTTGCTGGCGGGCGAGTTTTTTGGCGAGGTCGTAGTTGACCGGGCCGCTCTGCTCACCCGACCCCATCGACGTACCCATCCCGCTCAGCAGCTGGCCGAACTGGGTGAGCATCTGGCCGAGAGCAGCCGGATCGAAGCCGCCTTGTGGGAACCCACCCGCCCCGAAACCGAAGTCGCCGGGACCGCCCGCGTTCTTGTCACGGTCGGACCCACTCTGATCCCCGGTGTCGTTTTCTCGGTCGGGATCGTCGGAGTTGGAGAAGCCGAACGGCGTATTGCTCATACCCCAACGTTACAAGGCGCAGGCATTCACAGGTGTCCACCGTGTCACGCTGATGGCGAACATGCCGACAGCCGACACAAGCGTCCGCGGGATCGCGCTCTACGCTGGTCCAGGTGAATCGACGGATCGTGACGCTTCTGGCTGCGCTGGGCCCGATTGTGGTACTCGGGGTCTTCGGCACGGTGACCGTGGTGCCGTACGTGGCGCTCGGGCCGGGCCCCACCTTCAACACTCTCGGGGAAGTGGGCGGTGAGGAAGTCGTCGCCATCGAGGGAACCGATGTGGACGAGACATCTGGTCATCTCAACATGACGACCGTCGCGGTGCGCGACGACCTCAATGTGTTCGAGGCTTTCGGACTGTGGGCGAGCGGGCGTCAGGGCATCGTGCCTCGCGAGGAAGTGTATCCGCCGGACAGATCGAAGGATGAGGTCCAGCAGGAGAACGAAGCCGACTTCCAGCGGTCGGAGGACAGTGCCGAACTCGCCGCACTCCATTTCCTGGGTGAGCCGGTGGACCTCCGGATCTCCCAGGTGGTTGATGATGGCCCCTCCACCGACGTTCTGCGAGCGGGCGACCAGTTGGTCAGCGTGAACGGCGCTGCGGTCTCGACTGTCGGTGACGTGCAGCAAGCTGTGGCGGCCGTGGCCCCGAGCACGGAGGTGTCGATCGTTGTCACTCGGGACGCCGTCGAGACGACGGTGCCAGTGGTGCTCGGGCCCCGCCCGGACGACAATTCCAAGGGCTATCTCGGAATAACCCCCGAGGAGGTTCCCGACGTTCCGTTTACGATCGACTTCAATCTCGCCGACGTGGGGGGACCTTCGGCCGGCCTGATGTTCGCCCTTGCTGTGATCGACAAACTAAGCCCGGGTGACCTCAACGGCGGCAAGTTCGTTGCCGGAACCGGCACTATCGACTCTGATGGCGAAGTCGGTCCGATCGGTGGCATCAAGTACAAGTTGATCGCCGCGAGCGAGGCCGGTGCCGAGACGTTCCTCGTTCCCGCGCAGAATTGCGACGAGGCCCGTCAGGGTGCGCCCGACGGACTCCGGTTGGTGAAGGTCGAGAACCTCGACGGAGCTATCGACGCCCTCGAAGCAGTCAACGCGGGCGCCGCTGCACCGCTGTGCTGAAGATGTCGTTGCGCCGAAGAGCTAGTCGTCTTCGGTCGCGTCGAACGTGGCGTACAGCGCGTTGACGAGATTCGGAGCCAGGTCCTCGTAGGTGAGCAGTTCGATTCCGGCGTAGGGGTCGGCGTCGTCGTCGGGGCGCAATTGCATCACGCACAGCGACGGACCGTCGCGCAGAACGGCTGCGATCAACCGGCCCGACTTGCGGTCCGGATGCGACTCGGCCGCGGCGCGCCCGGCATTGTCTGCGGCGTCGCGGTCGTAGAGCAGTGGGACGAGTGCATCGTCGAGATCGGACTCTGCTTCGGGTGGGAGGACGACGATCTCCTGAACGAGTGCGCAGCCGACGACGGACTCTGGCCAGCTGGTGGTGGCCAGGAATTCGTCGAGCGCACGTGACCCGCCATCGATGTCGTCCGGAAAAGGGTCCTGCGCCACAGGGGTCAATTCCGAACCCTCGAGAAGTTGGTCGAGCAGGCTCGGTTCGGCCGCGGCGAGCAATTCGGTCGGGACGAGCGCGAACATCTGAGGGGGTTGATCCCATTCTCCGGCGTCGACGAATTCGACCACCTCACGCACACAGCGGGCAAGGGTGTCCGTCTCACGGCTCACATTCTTTTCACTCACGGACTCATCTTTGCACCCCGGTAACGGGACCGAGGGCCGCATCTCGCGGATGTTACGTAAGGTGGGACGAAACGGTCACACACTCGCTGTTGGGGTGTGGGAGACTGATCGCGCAGTCGATCGCGGCGTGTGAGCGTCGCCGAGTTCTTGGAGTGTGGCTAGTGGGCATGCGGCCCCCCGCAGGATTACCATCATTGTCCAAACGCAGTCGTGTGCTGCTGGTGTCGGCGTTAGTCGCTGCCGTGCTGTTGCTGGTGGGTCCCCGCCTGATCAGTACCTATACCGACTGGTTGTGGTTCGGCGAGGTCGGATTCCGCAGCGTCTTCACCAAGGTTCTCCTCACGCGTCTAATACTCTTCCTGGTGGTCGGCGTCGTTGTCGGCCTGATCGTCTGGCTGGCACTATTGCTCGCCTACCGGTCGCGGCCGGTCTTCGTCCCGGTGTCCGGACCGAATGATCCGGTCGCGCGCTACCGCACCACGGTGATGACGCGCCTGCGCCTGTTCGGTCTGGTAATTCCGATCGTGATCGGACTGTTCGCCGGACTGATCGCCCAGTCCAGTTGGGTGACGGTGCAGCTGTTCTTCAATGGTGGCGCATTCGGCGTCACCGATCCGGAATTCGGTCTGGACGTCGGTTTCTATACCTTCGACCTGCCGTTTTACCGGTTCGTTCTCAACTGGCTGTTCGTGGCGGTTCTGCTGGCGTTCTTCGCCAGCCTGGTGACGCACTACATCTTCGGCGGGCTGAAATTGGCCGGTCGGGGAGGCACACTCACCAATGCGGCGCGTGTTCAGTTGGCAGTGCTGGCGGGAACGTTCATCCTCCTCAAGGCTGTCGCCTATTGGTTCGACCGGTACTCCCTGCTTTCGAGCAGCAGGAAGGAACCTACGTTCAGCGGCGGCAGCTACACCGACATGAATGCGGTGCTGCAGGCCAAAATGATCCTGCTGGCCATCGCGGTGATCTGTGCGGTTGCATTCTTCGCCACGATATTTCTGCGTGATCTGCGGATCCCGGCGATGGCGACAGCGCTTCTCGTCCTCTCGTCGGTTCTGGTTGGCGCGGTGTGGCCACTGGTGGTGGAACAGTTCTCGGTCAAGCCGAACGCAGCCCAGAAGGAGAGCCCGTACATCGAGCGGAACATCCAGGCGACCCGGCAGGCGTACGGGATTACCTCCGACAACGTCGAGTACGCGGACTACCCTGGTGTCGGCACCGAACAGCCTCAGGACGTGCCTGCGGACGTGACGACCATCGCCAACGCGCGTTTGCTGGACCCGAATATCCTGTCACCCACTTTTACCGCCCAGCAGCAGTTGAAGAACTTCTACGGGTTCCCCACGACGCTCAACGTCGACCGGTATGAGACAGACGGTCAACTGCGCGACTACGTTGTTGCGGCGCGCGAACTCGCGCCGGCCAACCTGACCGGAAACCAGACGGACTGGATCAACCGCCATACCGTTTACACCCACGGCAACGGGTTCATCGCTGCGCAAGCCAACCAGGTGACTGCGGCGGAGGGCGATAACACCGGCGGATACCCGCTCTACAACGTGAGCGATCTCAATTCGCAGCCCGCCGATCCGGCCCTTCAGGTGGACAATCCCCGAATCTATTACGGCGAGTTGATCGCCGAATCCGATCCCGACTACGCCATCGTCGGGGCCGCGCAGGGAGAGGCTCCGCGAGAATACGACACCGACACCTCCAACTACACCTACACCGGTTCCGGCGGAGTGCCGATAGGCAATTGGTTCAACCGATTGGCCTTCGCAGCCAAGTTCACCGAGCGAAACATCCTGTTCTCCGGGGCGATCGGGTCGGATTCGAAGATCATCTACAACCGTGACCCTCGCGACCGGGTGAGTCAGGTGGCGCCGTGGCTGACCACCGACGGCTCCGTGTACCCGGCCGTGGTCGACGGCAAGGTCCAATGGATCGTCGACGGCTATACGACGCTCGAGAACTACCCCTATGCACAGCGCAGTTCACTCGACGGGTTGGTCGAGGACAGCATCGATCAGAACACCGGCCGATTGATTCCGCGCAAGGAGGTGTCCTACATTCGTAACTCGGTGAAGGCCACAGTCGATGCGTACGACGGCACGGTGACGCTGTATCAGGTGGACGAGAACGACCCCGTGCTGAAGGCGTGGATGGGTGTGTTTCCCGACACCGTCAAGCCGAAGAGTGAGATCAGCGCGGACCTCCAGGCGCACTTCCGCTACCCCGAAGACCTGTTCAAGGTTCAGCGGGAGATGCTGGCCAAGTATCACGTGGACAATCCGAATGAGTTCTTCACGAACAACGCGTTCTGGTCGGTACCGAGTGATCCCACGATCGATACGAGCGCCAATCAGCCTCCCTACTACGTCCTGGTCGGCGATAAGGACACGGCAGAGCCCGAGTTCCGTCTGACGAGCCCGATGGTGGGTTACAACCGTGAGCTGCTGTCCGCATACATTTCGGTAGTCGCCGATCCGGAGGATTACGGCAAGTTCACCGTGTTCGAGCTACCGACGGATACGCAGACTCAGGGGCCGCAGCAGGCACAGAGTGCGATGACCTCCAATTCGACGGTTGCCAGCGAGTTGTCGCTGTTGCGGCAGTCGAACAGGATTCAATTCGGAAACCTGCTCACGCTACCTATTGCCAATGGCGGCATCCTCTACGTGGAGCCGCTGTATACCCAGCGGAACTCCGCGAACGCCTTCCCGCAACTCGCACGTGTCCTGGTGAGCTTCAGCGACACCAACGGTATCCGGGTCGGCTACGCGCCGACGTTGGCGGAGGCGCTCAGTCAGGTGTTCGGTGCCGGTACTGCCTCTGTGGCGACGGAGCCCAGCGATGAGGCGGTTCTGTCTGAAACCGAGGCGGGTGCGCCGCCGCCACCCGCGGAGGCGGCGGAACCGGTTCCCGCGGCAGTGCCAACGGTTGATGCTGCGGCTGCGATCACTGAACTCAACGCATCGTTGGATGCGCTGACCGCCGCTCAGAGTAGTGGTGACTTCACGGCTTATGGAGCGGCCCTCACACGGCTCCAGAACGCTGTTGCCGCCTACGAGGCGATCCCGAAGTAGGGGCGTTTCACACCTACATCGTGCTTCACACACATGACCCCGGAATCTTCGGCGCGAACCCGGCACTTCGGGTCCGGGATAGCCGATCTGGCAACGTGTGAGCATGTCATGGGTTACTTTTCACCTGTTGCATCCAGGGTGGTGAAGCGGGCGTACAAGTACCGTTTCTGCCCGAGCGGCGAGCAGCGAGCGAGTATCCGGGCCGACTGTTTTGTCGAGGTAGGGGCCGATGGCTGGTTCGAGTGCGGGGTGGACGTCGACCGGTAGTCCGCGGATCCGGTTGGTCAACCGAGTGGCCTCGACCGCGAGGTCGTCGTCGAAGCCGGCGAGCATCCTCAGGTCGGCGATCTCTTCGTCGTCAGTGCTGTTCAGTCGCAGGGTCGACGGTAGGGTGCGTGCGGCCTCGGCGATGACGAACGCGTCGCGGGCATCGGTTTTGGCGTTGCCGGGTGCAGGTCCGCGATCCGTCGCATCGCCAGACCCGGGAGGTAGGTCACCACCAATCCCGCATTGCGGGCGACCGAGACCGGCAGTGCGCCGATGCTATGGGGTTGGTCGGCGATCACCATGACGGGGCCATGCTGGCCCAGATCGGTGAACGGCTCCCGGAGTCGCGTCTCGTCCTGAGGAAACTCTTTGTCGTAGAGGCGATTTCCATTGGAATCGAGTGCTACCGCATGATGATGGTTCTTCGATCTTGAGCGGGCAACCTACGGTTTGAGGGTGTTCGGCGCGCCTACCAGTACGAAGCCCTTGACCTCCTGAAGTCTGAGTGTTGCGAAGCATTCGGACCGAAGGAGAACCAAGGGCGTGGTCGAGAGTACGACACTGTTGTTCGGGCTACCCGGACTGCGGGTGACGAACGTGTCCCGAAAACCAGATGGAACCAGGATCGTCGATGTGGTCACCGATGACGAGCGTGCATCGGCGTGCCCGGGGTGCGGAGTGTTCTCTACTTCCACCAAGGAACGCGTGATCACGTTTCCCAAGGACATCCCGTACGGTTCCGACCGAATCATTGTTCACTGGAGCAAGACCCGGTGGCGATGCCGAGAGGAATACTGCACCCGCGGATCGTTCACCGAGGTGATCGAACAGATCCCACGCCGTGCCCGCACCACCGGCCGGCTGCGCACCCAGATCGGGGCGGCGATCGGTGACGCCGCCCGCTCGGTGGCCGAGGTCGCCGCCACCCACAGTGTGTCCTGGCCGACCGCGCACCGGGCGTTCATCGCCCGCGCCGAAGCACTGCTGATCGAGCCGGCCCCGGTGCGGTCCTCGGCATCGACGAAACCCGACGCGGGAAGCCCCGGTGGGAGCGGTGCCGGGACACCGGAAGGTGGGTGCGGGTCGACCCGTGGGACACCGGGTTCGTCGACCTCGGCGGTGACCAAGGTTTGCTGGGCCAGAGGGAAGGACGGACCACCGCGGCAGTCGTGGAATGGCTGCGTGAGCGCACCCCCGAGTTCCGGGAGGGAATTCGAATACGTGGCGATCGATCCCGCGGCGGTGTATGCGGCGGCGATCCGCACCGAAGGATTGTTGCCGGGTGCCACCCTGGTGGTCGATCACTTCCACCTCGTCACGCTCGCCAACGACACAGTCACCAAGGTCCGCCGCCGGGTCACCTGGGAACTCAAAGACCGGCGCGGCGGCACGATCGACCCGGAATGGGCCAACCGTCGCCGGTTGATCACCGCACGGGAACACCGGTCGAACAAGAACTTCGCGCGTATGTGAAATGCCATCGTCGACGAGGACCCGAGCGCGCAGATCCTCTCGGCGTACATCGCGAAGGAGGAACTACGTACGCTGCTCTCCTCGGTGCGTACCGGTGGTGATCCGGGCCTGACCCGGAATCGGCTGCACACGTTTCTCACCTGGTGCATCGACTCGAACATCCCCGATCGGCTCGTCCAACTCAGGGTCGGCAACCGTCGCGAGCGCTTCTAGGACGTCCGCCTCCGAGCAGACGGCGGGCGCGGTCATGACGATGCGACCTCCTTCGCCCCAACGCGATCTCGACACCATCTTGCCCCGCCTGCGCGGGCAGGCGCAGATCCGCGGGAACGTCGATGTCGTACAGGCCGGCCGCGGTAAGTCCGAGGATCTTCTTCTTCTGCTCGACGGTGATCGGGGCATAGTCGGTCAGCATGTCCTCGGGGATCTCGAAGTCGACGAATTTCTCGATCAGCCACTACGGGGTCCACAGCGCATAGTCGCTCCCGAACACGATCTTGTCCTCACCGAGCCAGTAGAGAAGCTCCCCGATGATCTGCGCGAAATACCTTGGGCGGGTGTGGATGAAGGGCAGTGCCACCGACAGGCCGCCGTAGACGTTCGACTCCTGGGTCGCGATCCAGCAGAAGTCCTCGAGCCGCGGCAGGCCAACGTGCTCGACGATGAAACGCAGGTCCAGGTAGTCGGTGGCGACCTTGTCGACGTCCGCGACGTCGAAGGCATCGCGGTCCAGCGGCCGGATCGTCGGTCCTTTGTGAACGTGAATATTCCTGATGCCCAGCTCGATGCACTCTTCGAGGTACCGCCGTGACCACGGATCGTCGAGTTCGTAGCCGCGAGAGTCGCCATGCCACTCAGCCGTGTACAGCTTGACACCCTGCAGGTTCATCCGAGCCGCGTCCCTACGCAGTTGCTCGAGACCGGCTTTCTCGTGACGAGGGTCGTAGGCGTGATTGTAGGTCAGCTTGTCGGAATGCTTGCGGGTAAGACTCAAGGCGTCCTCGGTCTGCCCGAATCCAGTGACGTAGAAGTCGCTCAGCAAGGTGGCCTGGAAGATTGCGTGGTCGACGTATCCGTCTACGAAGAGGTCCCGGAGCAGGCGCTCTTCGCCGTAGTAGGTGTAGGTGTCGTAGTCCCAGACGTACTCTTCGGGGCTGAGGTTCTTGTGGTAGTCGTAGAAGCAGTCGATGAACTGCTTGCCATGCACGTTTTTGTGGTTCGACTCGCGGCCGTCCCAAAGGTGCACGTGCCCGTCCACGATGAAGTACTTCTGCCCATCTTTCTGATACATCAATTCCCTCGCTCGGGTTTGTTCCTGCAGGTGGGTCACCTACAGGGGCTGGTCGCCGTCAATTCGCCGTGAGATCGAAGCCGATGTATTCGGCGGCGTCCTCAGGACTGGCGAACAAGATCGTCTTGTCGTCGAGGTGGACCATGCGCCCGTAGTGGGTGGAGCTGATCTCCTCGAAGATGGAGCCGTCGAACTCCGAGCCGAGGGCGTCGGTGAGTTCGTCGTAGTCGAAGCTGAGGAGACGGTGGGCATCGACGCGGATCATCGATGGATACTCAGTCAGCTCCACACCGTCCTTGGCGCCCATCACCTCCGCGACGACGCGGCCTGTCGGAGTGTTCATCAGGGTGACGCCACACATGTTGGAGAACTCGACGGACGATCCGAATTGCATGCTCACTTGTCCAACTCCTCGGGGATGTCGAGCCCAGGTCCTCGAGCAGCGAACGGAACTTCGCCGCGGCTGCGTCGAAACTGCCGGCGAAGGTGACCGCCTTGTCTGCCGGCTGCGACCAGATCGGTTGCAGAGCGCGCGCCGCATGGATGCACCGCGGCACCCAAGTGGTCAGCCACGTGCCGAACAGTTCCTTGTTGGACGCCCCATGCTCGGGGTCACGGGCCAGCAACTGGAAGAGATTCCGCGTGTAGGCGAGGTCGCGGTCGTAGTCGTACTCCCCGGTGCCCACGATCGTCGGGGTGATGTAGTCACCGTTGCGGGCGGCGATCTGCATGACGAGTTCGCTGCGGAACAGCGAGCCCACCAACTGTTCGAACACGATGTTGGTAGCGAAGAGCAGCTCACACCAGTCCGGAACCTCAGTCAGTCGTTCGACGACCTCACGGATGGGCTGCCATTCCGGCGCCGACTGCCATACCTCCTTGTGTGCGGAACCATCGAAGGTCCCGGATGTCTCGGATGTCTCGGACAGGTCGAGATTGAACAGGGCGAGATCCTGCGCGAACCGCATTTTGTGGGCGGCATTGACGACGACAGCGGTATTGATCATGTTCGTCGGGCCGGAACGCTGGATCGCGGTGAACACGTGCAATGCCAGACCGTTCTCGGCGTGCATCCACGCACCGAGGTTGCGTTCGATGAACTTCATCCACGGCGAATTCCATCCGTCGTAGGCCCGTGCACGCTTGGCATTGGACAGGCACAGCTGGACCTGGTTCACCACCCTGGTGTTGTTGCGGTAGATGGTCTGCTCCCACTCCTCGTTGGGGTCGAGGAAGGCATGCCAGTTCGACGACTTCACCGCCGTCCAATCCTGTGGGTATCCACCGGGACCGTTGCCGAAGCCGTAAATCCAGCCCTGCGACAGGTGACGCTCGGGGTCCGGCTGCACGTCGACGGTCACGTCCTCGTACATCGTCGCCCGCAGTTTCGCCGCCTCGTAATAGTTGTAGCTCCTGCTCTTCGAGCTCGGGAATTCGAGGGCACCGGCCTCGGAGTCGGTGAATTCGATCTTGGGGAAGCTGCGTTGCCTGGCCCCTTTGGTTGCGGTCATCTTCTCTCGGTTCCTGTCGGTGGAGATGTAATGGGGGAATACCTGCATCGATTAGTCGAACGCCGGGCTGGTGAACTTGTCGTAGAAGACTTGGTCCTTCGGTACGGCGTTGGCCTCGAGCAATGCGAGCGCGGCATCGACCATGGGCGGGGGGCCGCACATGTAGACGTCGGACTTGTAGATCGCCGATTCTCGGCGATCTACAACATCGGTGACGTTGCCCTCTTCGACGATGATCGGGCCCGATTACTGCTGGTCCATCGCTTCCGAGAGGCAGGTGACGAACGCGAAATCCCTCAGGTTCTTGCCCAGCTCGATGATGTCGTCGAGATAGAACAGGTCCTGCGACGTGCGTGCCCCGTAGTAGAAATGCACCTGCCGGGCACTTCCTGTTTCGCTCAGGTGCCGAAGCAATGAGAGGATCGGCGCCATTCCCGCCCCGCCGCCGATGCAGACGACCGGAATGACGTGGCCCTCCTTGAGGGTGGACGACCCGTACGGGCCGGCCAGTGAGAGTTCGTCGCCGACCGAAATCTCGCTCTCCAACAGGCCGGATAATTTTCCGCCGGGGTACTTCTTGATCAGGAACTCCACCTGCCCCGGAGTAGATTGCGTCGTCGCCATCGAGAAGGAGCGATGCTCGTCGGTGCCCGGAATCTGCAGGTCGGCGTACTGGCCTGGTTTGAATTCGAATATCTCGGGTTCGACGGGTTGCAGGAGCAAAGAGACGATGTCCTTGGTCATCGGCTCGAGTGCGGTCACACGGGTGCGCACATTCTGGATGGGTATGCCCCCGAGAAGTTCGTCCTCGTCGAAGTTGAGCAGTTCGATCGTGCAGTCGCTGAAGGCATGTGAACGGCAGAGCAGTACATACCCTTCCTCGGCCTCGGCGTCGTTGCACGCGAACGTCGAGTAGTTCACCATCTGGATATCGCCGTCGAGGATGTAGGACTTGCAGGCTGAGCATCGTCCTTCGCGGCAGCCGTGCATCAGGTGAATGCCTTGCCGGAAGGCAGCATCGAGGATGCTCTCCTCTTCGCCGACCTCCATCTCGATGTCGACGGGCTCGAAATTGATTCGATGAATGTCGGCCACGAGTGACTCCTGGACTGGGTGAGGACTGCGCTGGAGGTTAGGGCTACGCTGCAGGTGAGGATTGCGCTGGAAGCGTTGGGTGGCGCCGGCGATTCCACGGCGCCACCCACCGTGCCTGAGTCACCTCGAAGTGGCGCCGACCCGGTACGCCGCTATGTGCGCCTCGCGCTCGTCATCAGACATCTGGTTCAAGAGCACATTAGGGCTCTGGAACGTGTTGCCCCGGACGTCGTCGAGGGTCCACAGCTTCTTCGGGTCGTCCAACTGCAGGTGCGGCTGCCCGACGAGGGTCTTCCCGTCGTCGCGGACGTATCCGAGATCCTTCACGATGTCGGCGAGGTCCTTGTCGTGGTGCAGGGTCTCCCATTCACGGAACCCCGTGAGCCGTCCCATGTTCGGAGTAGGCCTTCCCTGGTATTCCTCACGGAACGCGACGGCGTCGGTCCAGTAACAGGTCTCCGAGCAGTAGGTCCGCCATTGGTCGTCCACCTTCTCCACGACCATGTCATCGCGGATCAGCGCGGGCACCATGCAGGTCCAGCATCGGTGCGGGTACTGGTACCCGACCTCCTCGAATGCGATCGGCTTGTTCCGGCCGGGGTAGGCAAGGCGGTTGTACTCCTCCCACCACTTGCCGAACTTGGAGTACCAGCCGGGATACTTGTACTCGAACCATTCGAAGTCCTTGTCGGTCATGGCATCGATCCGCCAATAGTTGACCGGCCAACCGGTGGCGAAGAACCGAGCCACCTCGTGGACGTAGCCCTTGTCGACGATGCGCTTCCACGCCTCCTCGACCAGATCGTGCGGAATGGTCAGGCCGTACTTCTCCAGCGGGATCAGGTAGCTGCGGTAATAGTCGTCGTAAATCCACCGCCGCCACATCTCGGCGTAGCTCTCCCGGTCCTTGCGTCGATCCTTGGTGCCGTACTCGATGAAAGTGCCGATCGCGGCATCGACCACACAGTGGTTGTTCCACCAGGCGTAGCGCAGATCCCGCTCGAGCAGCGGACGGTTGCGCTCGTCGGCGAGCGCCATCAGCAGGATCGAGTATCCGTTGGAGATGTGCCGCGACTCGTCGGACTGCACCGAGTGAAACACCGTGGGCAGCAGGTAGTCGCCATTGGCTGCCGCCTCGTCGGGCATGGCCACGAACAGAGTGTTCGTGAATACGGTCTCCGCCACGACGGTCAAGTAGATGTTGGCCGCGGTGATCGCGTCACCGGTGATGAATCCTTCACCGAACTGCCGGCCGATGGTGCCCGCGTAGTTGTTCGCGGACGCCTTCTCCGTCATGTCGAATCCGGCAGGATCGATGTAGTTGTTCATGTAGAGCTTCTTGAGGTTCATCTGGATCGTCGAGTGCCGAACCTCGTCGATCATCTGCACCGCAAGCCCGTTGTGGATCTCCGGGTTGGGCACCGCGTCGATGGCCATCGGCATCGCCCTGGCAGCCGAAATCTCCGGAAACGGGATGATCGACAGAAACAGCTTCTGCCATTCCAACCAACGCTGCTGCACCTGACGGAACATGTTTCCGCGGATCGCCCCATCCATGGCGCCGTAGACCCTGTTGTCCTTCTCCTCCTCCATGGGGAAATAGGACCGCATGATCTGCTTGAGAGGATCCTTCTTCGGGGCTCTCTCGAACGTGTAGTCGGTTCCGAACCGGGTGGCCGGAGTAGCGAACGTCGGCTCCCACGACAATTCGGTGATCTTCTTGTGAGCCTTGGTCAAACTCTGTCTGCTCACGGTGCCTCCTGGATCGAGAGTCGGCCTCTTGCCGTCTTCGGGGACGATGTGAGATCGATTCAACCCCGTGATCCACGCCACAACCGTCTCAGTCTGAGACTGAGATCGCGCGTGATTCCCTACGGCAACGGCAACCACAACGCCGAGACGCTCGGGGTGCAGGCCGTTTCATTGGATTCGACCATCCGCCGGCGGACAGCGGCACGACGAAGAGAAGGATTCAGTCGATGAGCACGTAGGCCGACACCAGTCGACCTACGGATCCGTCGGCGATGCAGGTGGACCTGATCGAGTAGTCGCCGAAGTCGGAGAGCAGCGTACCCGCTGTCAAACCAATGGTTTCGAGCTCGGGCCGACGAACTCCCGTATTCTTTGCTACGGTGATTACTTCTATTGCTGGTAGTCCCGCGCCTCGGAGGGTGGAGCGGGGCCAAGCCCTGAGCCAGAGCCGATCGGCGGGGGCGCCATCGCGGCAAAGGGCCACGTGCTGTCTCACTCAACCAGCGATCGTTGTGCGGGCGACGAAAAGATGCGTACATCAGGTACGCGCCCCGCGCGGACGATAACCGCGCTGCGGAGCGCACGACATGAATGCACCAGACCACTCGATCACCTCGGCCGAGTTGGCCGACTCACCTGATGTCACCGTCACCGACCAGGCCTCCGTCAGTCGGGCAGTCAAAGCCACCATGCTCGGCAACGCCATGGAATGGTTCGACTTCGGCGTGTACGCATACCTGGCGACCACCATCGGCAAGGTTTTCTTTCCCGAAGCCAGCGGTACCGCACAGCTACTGTCGACGTTCGCGATCTTCGCCGCGGCCTTCATCGTCCGGCCTCTCGGTGGACTGTTCTTCGGCCCGCTGGGTGATCGGATCGGCCGCAAGAAGGTGCTCGCCACGACGATCATTCTGATGGCGGGGAGCACCTTCGCCATCGGCCTGATCCCGAGTTACGGATCGATCGGCATCGCAGCACCCGTTCTATTGGTGCTCTTTCGGCTCGCGCAGGGATTCTCGACCGGCGGCGAGTACGGCGGGGCCAGCACGTTCGTTGCCGAGTACGCGCCGGACAAACGCCGCGGCTTCTTCGCGAGCTTCCTCGAGTTCGGAACCCTCGCCGGGTACGTCGCGGCCGCAGGCCTGGTCACCATCATCACCAGCGTCGTCAGCGCCGACGCTCTCGTCGACTGGGCGTGGCGAATTCCGTTCCTACTCGCGGGTCCGCTGGGCCTGATCGGCCTCTACCTGCGGCTGAGACTCGAGGAGACGCCCGCATTCGAGCAGATGAAACGGGCCGAAGAACATTCGCTGGCAGCCGAGTCCACGAAAGGCAAACTACGCGAGACCCTGATGGTGAACTGGCGGCCGCTGGTGTTGTGCGTCATCCTGGTCGCCTCCTACAACATCGTGTACTACGGCCTGCTCAGTTACATGCCGACGTATCTGTCGGTCACCCTGGGCTACGACGAGTCGCATGGTCTCTTCCTGATGATCCTCGTAATGCTCATCATGATTATGTTGATCAGCTTCGTCGGAAAACTCTCCGACCGAGTCGGCCGTAAACCCTTGCTGCTGACAGGTTTCGCCGGATTCTTCGCGTTGTCGCTGCCCGCGTATCTCCTGATCGGTGTCGGCCACTACGTCACTGTATTCCTCGGACTCGCGATACTCGGCGGTCTCCTGCTGCTGCTCGTCGGCGTCTTTCCGGCGGTGCTCCCCTCGCTGTTCCCCACAGGAATCCGGTACGGCGGCATGTCGATCGGATACAACCTCGCCGTGTCCATCTTCGGTGGCACGACACCGCTGGTTCTCACCGCGCTGCAAAGCGCGACGGGCAGTGATCTCGTCGCGCCCATGTACATGATGGTCGCGGCGGTCGTCGGAGGACTCACGGTTCTACTCATCGCCGAAACCGCTGGGAAACCACTCGAGGGTTCGCCACCCTCCGTCACCACAGACGACGAGGCCCGCCTCATCCTGACCAGTCTTCGCCGCAGGGTCGACGCTTCCACGGCCTCCGGACAGGAGACGAGGTCTGGCGGCGCGGGCTAGTCTCGGGCTTTGCCCGCCAGCAAGATCGCCGTGGTCGGAAGCGTCAACATGGACCTACTGACGACGACCGAGCGACTCCCCGGACCGGGAGAGACGATCCTGGGCACCAAGTTTTCCACCATCCCTGGCGGCAAAGGCGCGAACCAGGCGATCGCCGCCGCGAGGGCTGGTGGCGACGTGACGTTCATCGGTTCCGTCGGTTCCGACACATTCGCCCTCGAACTGCGGCGGGCACTGGCGGAGGCCGACGTGGACGCCCGGTATCTGCGCGAGGTCGACGGACCGAGCGGGATCGCGACGATCACCGTCGACGCCGGGGGCCAGAACAGTATCGTCGTGGTTCCGGGGGCGAACAGCACCGTGGTGGATCTCACTCCCCCCGAACTCGCGGTCGTCGCGGGCGCCGATGTCCTGCTCTGCCAACTCGAGATTCCCCTGGGCACCGTAGTGGCGGCGGCTGCGCACGGGGCGGCCAACGACACCATGGTCATACTGAATCCGTCACCGGCACAGCCGCTACCTGGGGCTTGTTGGCGTCGGTGGATGTACTCCTCGTCAACGAGACCGAATATGCGCAGTTGGGGCCGGCGTCGCGTCCGCCGTCCCCCACGTCGTGACCACGCTCGGCGGCTCAGGCGCCGACTGCGCGGCCTCTGACGGCACCGTTCTGCACGCCGAATCCCCCAAGGTCTCTGTAGTGGACACGACGGGTGCCGGAGATGCATTCGCGGGCGCTCTGGCCGTGTCGTGGCTACGAGGGTCGGCCGCCGCCCTCTCGTTCGCATGCGCAGCGGGCGCCCTCGCGACCACCCGTCGAGGCGCAACGTCGTCCCCCACCCTCGTCGAAATCGAAGCCGCACTCGCCCGGTGTGCAGCACCTTCCTGATCGCGGCCCCCTCGGTGTCACCACAGTCGTGCACCATAGGGCCATGACGAACGCCACCGAGCCCGCACTCCGGGACGAAGCCGAACGGCTGCTGCGCGAACTGGCAGGTGAGCACGCCGCCCTGCGGAACGATCAGTGGACGGCTATCGAGGCTCTGGTGGTACACCGCAGACGGGCACTGGTCGTCCAACGGACAGGCTGGGGCAAGTCGGCGGTCTACTTCATTGCCGCGAAACTCCTGCGGGCACACGGGCACGGTCCCACGATCATCGTGTCGCCCCTCCTCGCCCTCATGCGCAACCAGGTCGCGTCGGCGGAGCGGGCGGGCGTCCGGGCCGCCACAATCAACTCCGGGAACGTCACCGAGTGGGAGGAGATCCACGCGCGAGTAGCCGAAAACGAACTGGACGTGCTGTTGGTAAGCCCCGAGCGTCTCAACAATCCCGACTTCCGCGATCAGGTTCTTCCTTCACTGGCCGCAGACGCGGGGTTGGTCGTCGTCGACGAGGCTCACTGCGTCTCCGACTGGGGTCACGACTTCCGTCCCGACTACCGGAGGATTCGTACGCTGATCGCCGAACTCGGCGAGGGCATACCGGTGCTCGCCACCACCGCCACGGCAAACGACCGGGTGGTCTCGGACGTCTCCACCCAACTCGGTGTGGGTGGAGCGGAGGCGCTCGTCCTGCGCGGCGGCCTCGAGCGCGAATCCTTGCACCTCTCGGTCGTGCAGATCCCCGAAGCCACCGCCCGCGCCGCCTGGCTCGCCGAGCAACTCGACAGCCTCCCGGGTTCGGGGATCATCTACGCGCTGACCGTGTCGGCCGCACGGGACGTGGCGAGCCTGCTGTCCGAGCGGGGTCACGCCGTTTCCGCCTACACCGGGCAAACCGATGCCGCGGAACGGGAGGCACTTGAGCAGGACCTCCTCGGCAACCGCGTCAAGGCTCTCGTGGCGACGTCCGCTCTCGGCATGGGATTCGACAAGCCCGACCTGGGATTTGTCGTGCATCTCGGCGCGCCGTCCTCCCCGATTTCCTACTACCAGCAGGTCGGGCGCGCCGGACGCTCCACCGATCGCGCCGACGTGATCTTGCTCCCAGGTTCGGAGGACAAACAAATCTGGAGCTACTTCGCGTCTGTGGCGTTTCCTCGGGAGCACGTGGTGCGCAGGGTGATCGAGGTCCTCGACCTGGATCGGCCTCAGTCCACCCCGGCACTCGAACCGCTGGTGGAGCTGGGCCGTACCCGCCTCGAGATGGTGCTGAAGGTCCTCGACGTCGACGGCGCCGTGCGACGCGTGCGCGGCGGGTGGGTAGGCACCGGGGAACCGTGGACGTACGACACAGACCGCTACGAACGTCTCGAGCGCGCCCGCGAGTCGGAGCAACAGGCGATGATCGACTACCAACGGATCACGACCTGCAGGATGGCGTTCCTACGCGAACAACTCGACGATCCGGATCTGGTGTCGGGCACCTCGGACTGCGGCCGGTGCGACAACTGCACCGGCGTCCGCCACGACACAACCGTCGATGCCGAGGCGGTACGGCAGACCAGATCACGTCTCGAGCGGCCAGGCGTCGACCTGGCCCCCCGCAAGCAGTGGCCCACCGGGCTCGCCAAGCTCGGCGTGAAACTGTCCGGGAAAATCACGGACGGCCCTGTACCCGGGCGCACCCTGGGCCGACTGTCCGACCTCGGCTGGGGTCAGCGCCTCCGAGCGCTGCTCGACGAACCGGACGGCCCCGTCCCCGACGGAGTCCTGAAGGCCTGCATCGAGGTTCTCGCGTCCTGGGACTGGGCCGAGCGGCCCACCTCCGTGATGGCCGTCGATTCAGCCACCCACCCCATCCTCTCGGCATCGCTCGCCGATCGGCTCGCAGACGTCGGTCACCTACATCACCTGGGTGTTCTGAGACTTCGGCCCGGGCGCCCGCCGGTGTCCGCGGCCAACTCCGCGTACCGGGTGGCCGGTCTCGTGGACGCGTGGGAGCCTCCCTCCGTTCCGAACGGAACCGGACCGGTGCTTCTCGTCGACAGCCTCACAGACACCGGCTGGACCTTGACCATGGCTACTCGCACGCTCCGCGCCTCTGGTGTCACGTCGGTCCTTCCTTTCGCACTGGCGGGTCTCAAATAGGCAAGCCTGCCAAATACAGCTCATTCAGAATCCATGCAATGTGACGAGCATCACTTTATACGTCTCACCTGCGAAACCCTGCCACCTGAACCGACCAATTGCTCGAGGCACGTGAAATCGACGGGGATCGTTGTTAGGTTCGATGCTCCAATGAAGCCTGTCCAGAAGAGTGCCATCCCGACCACCGCGCCGGACGCGGTGTTGTTCAGAAGTCCAGAGATAGCCGACGGAGTCCGGCTCTGGGAGATCGCCGCGAACACGGAAGTACTCGATCTCAATTCGAGTTACGCATATCTGTTGTGGTGTAGAGATTTCAGCCACTCATCGGTCGTCGCAGTCGTCGATGGGCGTACTGTGGGATTTGTTTCGGGCTTCATCCGCCCCGAATCCCCGGCAACACTGTTTGTCTGGCAAGTTGCCTTAGACGCAGACCAGCGGGGCAAAGGAATTGCAGGGCGAATGCTGAGCGCATTGCTCGATCGACTTGCATCCGACGGGATTACCCGCCTCGAAACGACGATCAGCCCCGACAACGAGGCCTCGATCGCGCTGTTCACCGCATTGGCGCGTCGCCGAGATACGGCGATCACCAAGCAGGAACTATTCTCCCCCAATAATTTTCCCGATGGACACGAAGCCGAAGATCTATACACGATCGGCTGAGAACATGCCCCGGAGGAATGGAAAAACATGACAAACATGGATACGAACATCTTCGACATCCTTGAGTCCGAGGTCCGTAGCTACAGCCGCGCGTGGCCGACCGTGTTCGAGTCCGCATCCGGATCGTGGATCCGCGACGAGGACGGCCGCGACTACCTCGACTTCTTCGCCGGTGCCGGTTCACTGAACTACGGCCACAACAACCCGGTGCTCAAGTCGGCCCTGGTCGATTACATCGTCGGCGACGGCATCACGCACGGTCTCGACATGTCGACCGTGGCCAAACGCGACTTCCTTCAGACGTTCCAGGACACCATCCTGAAGCCGCGTGGACTCGACTACAAGGTCCAGTTCCCCGGGCCGACCGGCACCAACACCGTCGAGGCCGCACTGAAACTTGCCCGCAAGGTGACCGGTCGTTCGTCGATCATCAACTTCACCAATGCTTTCCACGGCATGACGCTGGGCGCCCTGTCGGTGACCGGCAATTCGATGAAACGCGCCGGCGCAGGAATCCCACTGGTGCACGCCACCCCGATGCCATTCGACAACTACTTCGACGGCGTCACCGAGGACTTCCACTGGTTCTCGCGTGTGCTCGATGACTCGGGTAGCGGCCTGAACCGTCCGGCCGCCGTGATCGTGGAGACCGTGCAGGGAGAGGGCGGCGTCAACGTCGCTCGCCCCGAGTGGCTACGCGCCCTCGCGGACCTGTGCGCCGAGCGTGACATCCTGCTGATCGTCGACGACGTCCAGATGGGCTGCGGACGTACCGGCCCGTTCTTCTCGTTCGAAGTGGCCGGCATCACACCGGACATCGTCTGCCTGTCGAAGTCGATCAGCGGCTACGGACTCCCGATGGCCTTGACGTTGTTCAAGCGTGAACTCGACGTCTGGGGGCCGGGCGAGCACAACGGCACGTTCCGCGGCAACAACCCGGCATTCGTCACGTCGAAGGTGGCGCTGGAGCATTTCTGGTCCGACGACAAGCTTCACAAGTCGACGGCAAGCAAAGGTGAGAAGATCCACCAGGCGTTCACCGAACTGACGAAACGATTCGAGGGCTCCCTCTCCACCCGCGGTCGCGGACTCGTTCAGGGCCTCGTGTTCGAAGAGTCGGACCTTGCTGCAAAAGTATGCAAACTGGCGTTCGACGAAGGACTGCTCGCGGAGACCTCTGGACCGTCCGATGAGGTGGTCAAGCTCCTACCTGCGCTCACGATCACCGATGACGAGTTGGACCACGGCCTCGCAATTCTCGCCGACGCCACCGCCAAGGTTTGCAGCTAGAGGGATTGCAGCTAGAGGAAGGACTGAAGCTAGAGGAAGGACTGGAGCAAACATGATCGTTCGCACAACCGCCGAGATAACCGACACAGACTGCGACGTCACCAGCGAGGACGGCAATTGGCGCAGCAAGCGCATCATCCTCGGCGGCGACAAAGTGGGCTTCTCGTTCCACGAGACCACGATCAAAGCGGGATCGATCAACGAATTCCACTACGCCAACCACATCGAAGCGGTTTGGCTGGTCGAGGGGACCGGAAAATTGGTCGACCTCGACAACGACAAGGTCTACGAACTCGGCCCCGGTTCGATGTACTTGCTCAATGGTCACGAACGCCATCGTGTCGAACCGGACACCGACATGCGGATGCTGTGCGTATTCAACCCTCCCGTCACCGGGCGTGAGGTGCACGACGAGAACGGCGTCTACCCATTGGTCGAGGTTCCCGCGTAGGTTCGATCTATGGCCGACGATGCCCCAGCTATTGCCATCGGACCCACCCCGGACCCGCTTCTCGAGGAGGCGGTGCGCCGGGGTGGCGCGCGTTCGGCACCCCTCGAGTCCGCCAACGCCCTCGTGTGGACCGCGAACCCGGTCGGTTTCCCAGACCCGCTTCCCGAGAACATCCGCTGGGTGCAACTCGGCGCCGCGGGTATCGAGGAGTGGTTCTCCGAGAGGGTGATCACCCCGGATACCTCGATAGTATGGACGTCGGCAGCCGGCGCCTTCGCCGCCACCGTGGCCGAGCACGCACTGGCGCTACTTCTGGCTGGGGTTCGCGCGCTGCCCGAGCACCTCGAAGCGAAGACGTGGCGCCAGCAGGAGTTCTTCTCGAAGGTCGGCACCTTGCGCGGCGCCACGGTTGCAATAGTGGGTGCGGGCGGCATCGGCCGCGCTTTGATTCCGATGCTCGCCGGGGTCGGGACCGACGTCATCGCGGTGAATCGCTCCGGCAGTCCGGTACCGGGCGCGATCGAGACACTGCCCACAACCCGCGTCGGTGAGGTGTGGGCCCGTGCGGACCACTTCGTGATCGGGGCACCTGCCACCGACGCCACCCACCACCTCGTCGGAGCAGCGGAGCTCGCTCAAATGAAGCCGACCGCGTGGGTGATCAACGTCGCCCGCGGCTCCCTCATTCACACGACCGCACTGGTGAAAGCGCTGCGGGATAACACCATCGGAGGTGCCGGGCTGGATGTGACCGATCCCGAGCCCCTGCCCGACGGCCACCCGCTCTGGGAACTGCCCAACGTGATCATCACACCGCACGATTCCAACCCACCGTCGGTCCGTCCCCAGGCATTCGCGGACCACGTGGCATTGAACGTCACCCGCTTCGTGTCAGGTGAGAAACTCACCGCACTGATCGATCCCGCAGTCGGATACTGAGCCGGCGCTACGCTGGAGTTCGTGTTCGCCCGACTGATCGATGCACTCGGTGATCGGCGCCTGTGCGTACTCACTGGCGCCGGCGTCTCCACGGACTCCGGCATCCCCGACTACCGGGGCCCGAATTCTCCGCCGCGTCACCCGATGACTTTCCAGCAGTTCATCGGAGACCCCGATTTTCGCCGCCGCTACTGGGCGCGGAACCACCTCGGTTGGCGGCATATGGACGCAGCACGTCCCAACACCGGACATCGCGCTCTCGCCGGACTCGAACGGAGCGGTGTCGTGGGCGCGGTCATCACGCAGAACGTCGACCTCCTGCACACCAAGGCGGGCAGTCGCCGCGTGATCGATCTGCATGGAACCTACGCCCAGGTCCGGTGTCTGAACTGCGAGGCGCTGATCTCCCGCGCAACACTCGACGACCGACTCAAACATGCGAACCCCGGTTTCGCCGACACCCTGATCGCCGCTGAGGGTGTGCAAATCGCACCGGATGCGGACGCCGAAATCACCAGCACCGACCATTTCCGGACGCTGGACTGTGAGGTCTGCGGCGGCCTACTCAAGCCCGACATCGTCTATTTCGGTGAGTCGGTACCCAAGCAGCGGGTCGCGGCTGCCTACGCTCTAGTGGACGAGGCCGAGGCACTGCTGGTGGCAGGCTCGTCGCTCACCGTAATGTCGGGACTGAGGTTCGTCCGGCACGCTGCCAGACGCGGGATCCCTATCGTTATCGTCAACAGAGGTGCGACGCGAGGCGACGAGTTCGCAACCCTCACCCTGGCCGCCGGGTGTTCGGAGGCACTCACCGCACTGCTCACCGCACGGCGCGCGGTTCCTACGTGAACACTACAGCGGCACCAGGTCGTCGGCATGGATCACCGGGCGCTGCAGGTCCGCGGGTAACTCCTGCGTCGACTTGCCGAGGATGTCGGTGATCTCGGCGGAGTCGTAGGCAACCACTCCCCTGGCTACCGGGCGTTCCTCTGGACCGAGAAGGGAGACGACGTCGCCACCGTAGAATCGTCCCGACACCGCAGTGATCCCGGCGGGCAACAGTGAACGCCGCTTGGTGACGACCGCACGGACTGCACCCTCGTCGAGGTGCAGGATTCCCTGCTCGTCCGCGGCGTGGCGGACCCAGAACTTACGAGCCGACAGCCGCGCCGGCCGGCCGGCGAACGCCGTCCCTACGCCCGCATCCTTCAGCGCTGCATCGGCTTCGGAAGCGGCGGCGAGCAACACGGGCACACCCGCATCGGCAGCGAGGCGTGCGGCCGAAAGCTTGGACGCCATTCCACCGGTACCGAGCGCTCCACCGGAACCGGCGACCACTCCGTCGAGATCTTCAGGGCCGTTCACCTCAGGAATCAGGGTGGCGCCGCCCTTGCGGGGATCCCCGTCGTAGAGACCGTCGACGTCCGAGAGCAGCAAGAGAGCGTCGGCGCCGACCAGGTGGGCGACGAGTGCCGCAAGCCGGTCGTTGTCGCCGAATCGTAGTTCCGCGGTGGCGACGGTGTCGTTTTCGTTGACGACCGCGACGGCATGCAGAGCCCGCAGCCTGTCGAGGGTACGTTGAGCGTTCCGGTGCTGCGCTCGGCGCGCGATGTCGTCGGCGGTGAGCAGAACCTGTCCCACCGTGCGGCCGTGACGGGCGAACGACGTACCCCAGGCGTGAGCCAGCGCGAGTTGACCGACGCTTGCGGCGGCCTGCTTTGTCGCCAGATCGCGTGGCCGTTTGGTCAGACCCAGCGGTGCCAATCCGGCGCCCACGGCCCCGGAGGACACGACCACCACGTCGGAACCGGCGCGCATGCGTGCCTCGATCGCGTCAGTGAGTGCGTCGAGTCGGCTCGTGTCCAGGCCACCGACCAGGCTGGTGAGCGCTGTTGAGCCAATCTTCACAACGATGCTGCCCGCAGACGCGATCGTCCGCCGGGTGACGCTCACTGGTCTTCAGGGTCGAGGCCCTCGAGCCCGCGACGAATCCTGGATGCGTGCTTGCGCTCTGTCGCGCCGATGCGCTCCACCTGCTCGAGGCGTGGGTCGGTACCGCGCCCGGTTCTGGTGAGGTCGATACCGGCCGGCGTCTGGGGCTCCCAGTCGAAACTCACGTCGCCGATAGTCACGGAAGCGCCCGGCTTGGCACCCTGCTTGACCAGCGCGTCCTCCACACCGAGCCGCGCCAGTCGGTCGGCGAGGTAACCGACTGCCTCGTCGTTGGCAAACTGGGTCTGCCGCACCCAGCGCTCCGGCCGGGTGCCTCGGACAATGAACCCACCGGGTACCTCCGGATCGGCGATGACGCTGAAACTGTTCTCGTTGGACGCGACGGGTCGGATCACCTGACGCTTCGGCACAGCCTTCGGATTCGCCTCACGATATTCTTTCACCAACTTCGCCAGCGCGAACGTCAACGGGCGCAAACCTTCTCTGCTGACAGCGGAAATCGTGAAAACCGGCCACCCGCGGGTCTCGAGATCAGGGGTGACCATTTCCGCGAGTTCGGCGGCCTCCGGCACGTCCGCCTTGTTGAGGATCACGATGCGGGGACGATCCGCGAGGTCACCGAGTCCGGTGTCACCGGTGAGCGCGCCGTTGTACGCGGCGAGTTCAGCCTCCAACGCATCGATGTCGGAGATCGGGTCGCGACCGGGGTCCAGCGTCGCGCAATCGACCACGTGGGCCAGCACTGCGCACCGCTCGAGGTGACGCAGGAAGTCCAGTCCCAGTCCGCGTCCGGCGCTCGCACCGGGGATCAGCCCGGGCACGTCGGCCACTGTGAACGTGGTGTCGCCGCTCGAGACGACCCCCAGATTCGGGACGAGAGTGGTGAAAGGGTAGTCAGCAATCTTCGGCTTCGCGGCCGAGAGCACCGACACCAGCGACGACTTGCCCGCCGACGGGAATCCGACGAGCCCGACATCGGCGACTGACTTCAGTTCGAGGACCAGTTCGCGCTCGATCCCATCCTCACCGAGCAGCGCGAAGCCCGGCGCTTTTCGCGCCTTCGAGGACAGGGCAGCGTTTCCGAGTCCGCCACGACCACCCTGAGCTGCCTCGAATCGCGTGCCGACCCCTATCAGGTCCGCGAGGATCCGGCCGTTCTTGTCGAGAACGACGGTGCCGTCGGGGACCTTGAGTATCAGGTCATCGCCCTGGGCGCCGTCACGGTTACTACCCATCCCCTGCTTGCCGTTGGTTGCCTTCGCATGGGGATGAAAATGGAAGTCGAGGAGGGTGTGAATACTGCCGTCCACTTCGAGAACGACGTCACCGCCACGCCCGCCATTACCGCCGTCCGGGCCACCGAGGGGCTTGAACTTCTCCCTGTGTACGGAGGCGCAGCCATTGCCGCCTTTTCCTGCGTTGACGTGCAGCACGACGCGGTCAATGAATCGGGACATGACTGCCGGATCCTTCCTCAGCCAATTGTGTTGATCTCACTTGCGAGAAATCACCTGTAAAAAAGCAATAGGGGCGGACCGGGTATCTAGACCCAGGTCCGCCCCTATTGGGAGCTTGGCAGGTCCCGTTACGGGACGATGCATGCTGTCGGCAGGACTAGGCCTCTGCCGCGGCCGGAACGATGTTCACGGTCTTGCGTCCACGCTTGGTGCCGAACTCGACAGCACCGGCCGACAGTGCGAAGAGCGTGTCGTCGCCGCCACGCCCGACGTTGACACCGGGGTGGAAGTGGGTTCCGCGCTGACGGACCAGGATCTCGCCGGCGCTGACGGACTGGCCGCCGAAACGCTTCACTCCGAGTCGCTGAGAATTTGAATCGCGACCGTTACGGGAGCTGGATGCACCCTTCTTATGTGCCATGTTCTTGACCCTCCTCGGGTGAGATCAGCTCTGAAGCTCTAGCTACTTGATACCGGTGACCTTGAGGACCGTCAGCTTCTGCCTGTGGCCCTGGCGCTTGTGGTATCCGGTCTTGTTCTTGAACTTGTGGATCCGGATCTTCGGGCCCTTGGTATGCTCGACGACCTCGCCGGTGACCGAAATCTTGGCCAGCTTGTCAGCGTCGGTCGTCAGATCGGATCCGTCGACGACGAGAACGGGAGCAAGCGAGACAGCAGTGCCGGGCTCACCCTCGATCTTCTCGACCTTGACGAGGTCCCCAACAGAGACCTTGTACTGCTTTCCGCCGGTCTTGACGATCGCGTACGTTGCCATCGGAGGGCTACCCCTTGCTTCTTCGAACTTGCTCGCACAACGGAGTGCACGACTGGTCTGGTGTGACGGCTAGCTCGGTCGAGGTCGCGCAGCCCTCAAATGTAAGGGCACAGCAAACCTTCATCGCCGAGTAGCGACTGGTCAAGGTTACAGGAAGGCAACCGCTCCGTACAAACCGGCAGCGATCGCCTTCCCCACGTTCTTCGTCAGTGATCGGCGTCCGCCGGCGGGCCCGCCGGCCGGCCCGCCGCACGGCGGCGTGCCTTTCGCGGCGCGGCCTGCTCTTCCACACCATTTTGCGCGGATGAGGGTGGGTCGCTTACCGAGTTTGCAGACGTAGCCGGCTCCGGTTCCGGAGCGGATTCTGTCTCACCCTCCGGTGTGGGAATCACGAACACCGTTCCGGCACTTGGGGTTTCGGCCATCGGCGCTGCCGCCGCCCGAGACACCCGGCGACTCCGGCGACGCGGCGGGGCCACGGGTTCGGGCTCGACGACCGCTTCCCGCGCCTCGACCACGGCCTTTTCGGACTCTGTCAGGTCGACAGCACGCGTCATCACGGTCGATTGCACCGGCCCTGGAGCGTCCGCGAGCTGCTCGGGAGTCTCCATGGCGGCGACATCGTCCGGCTGAGCCGACTCGTCATGCTTCGCGTCGGCGGGTGCGGCTTCTTCCTCGTGATGGTGATGCGCCATCGCAAGGGCGACCGGGTGCGCCCGCTTGACGGTCGCATCCACCGCCAGGGCTTCCTCGGGCACGGGGGTAGGTGGCGACTCACCACCGGACGACTTGTCGCGTCCGCGCTTCTTCCGGCTCCCCCCTGATTCAGCCCGCGAGGACCCGCGCGAACCGTCGTCCGCGGAGGACTTCGTCTCGATCGGCTCCGCATGCACGATAATTCCCCGACCGTGACAGTGCTCGCAATTCGTCGAGAACGCCTCGACCAATCCGGTGCCCAACTTCTTGCGCGTCATTTGAACCAGGCCGAGCGAGGTGACCTCGGAGACTTGGTGGCGGGTTCGATCGCGGCCAAGGGCCTCGGTCAGGCGACGCAGCACGAGGTCGCGGTTCGACTCGAGTACCATGTCGATGAAGTCGACGACGATCATGCCGCCGATGTCGCGCAAGCGCATCTGTCGGACTGTCTCCTCGGCGGCCTCGAGGTTGTTCCGAGTGACGGTTTCTTCGAGGTTTCCGCCCGCACCGGTGAACTTGCCCGTGTTGACGTCGACCACCGTCATCGCCTCGGTGCGGTCGATGACGAGTGTGCCCCCGGACGGCAACCACACCTTGCGGTCGAGCGCCTTGGCCAACTGCTCATCGATGCGGTGTGCCTCGAAGACATCGATGCCGCCGTTGGCAACGGTGTGCTGCTCGAGCCGCGGCAGCAGGTCAGGAGCAACGGACGTGATGTACGACTCGACCGTCGTCCAAGCCTTTTCACCCTCGATGACCAGCTTGGAGAAGTCCTCGTTGAACAGGTCGCGGATGACCTTGACCAGAAGGTCAGGTTCCTCGTAGAGCGCCTCAGGGTTCCCGGACTTGCCGGACTTCGCCTTGCCGACCTGTTCCTCGATCCCGGCCCACTGTTCCCGCAAACGCGTGACATCTCGAGCAAGTTCCTGCTCACTCACGCCCTCCGAGGCCGTCCGGATGATGACTCCGGCGTCCGAGGGAACGATATCGCGCAGGATGTCCTTGAGTCGTTTGCGTTCGGTGTCGGGCAGTTTGCGGCTGATACCCGTGGACGTACCACCCGGCACGTAAACGAGGAATCGGCCGGCGAGGCTGATCTGCGTGGTCAGTCGTGCACCCTTGTGTCCGACCGGATCCTTGCTGACCTGGACAAGCACCTGATCGCCTGGCTTGAGCGCCTGCTCGATCTTGCGGGAGTTGCCGCCGAGTCCGGCGGCCTCCCAATTGACCTCACCGGCGTACAGCACGCCGTTTCGTCCGCGGCCGATGTCGATGAACGCCGCTTCCATGCTCGGCAGGACGTTCTGGACGCGCCCGAGGTAGACGTTACCGACCATGGACGCTGACGCCGATGTCGTCACGAAGTGTTCGACGAGGACGCCGTCCTCGAGTACCGCAACCTGGGTGGTCGCGTGTGGCTGGCCGGCGGCGATTCGGTCGCGCACGATCATGACGCGGTCGACGGCCTCACGGCGGGCCAGGAACTCCGATTCGGTCAGAATCGGCGGGCGACGGCGGCCAGCGTCACGCCCGTCGCGGCGACGCTGACGCTTTGCCTCGAGCCGCGTGGAACCGGTGATGCCCTGAACCTCGTCCTTGGAGCGGCTCTTGTTCCGGGGCTCCCGTTCGTGAACCACCGTGTTCGGCGGATCATCCTCGGAGTTGGCGTCACCGGTGGCCTCACCAGCGGACTTGCGGCGACGGCGACGGCGACGGCGACGGCTCGAACCGTCGGCGTCTCCGTCGCCCGACTCCTCGTCCCCGGTTTGGTCGGATTCGGCCTGGTCGGATACGGTCTGGTCGGATTCCGACTGTTCGACGTCCGAGGACCTCCCCTCGGACTCCTTTTCGGGTTTCTCGTCAGATTCGTCCACGCCCTTCTTGCCGGGCGCGGATTCGCCCTTCTCGTCTCGGGCAGAGTCCTGGGCCTCCGCACGGTCTGACTCGCCGTCGGTTCCCGACTCGGCGCCCTGCTCATTCTGCTGTTCGCCCCGTCCCCTTCCGCGCCCACGGCGCCCACGGCGGCGACGACGCGGCTGATCGCCGTCGACATCGGACTCCTCCGACTCGGTCTCGGCCACCCCGCTGTCAGCCGACCCAGTGTCCCTGCGTTCGGTGTCCCTGCGTTCGGTCTCCCTGCGTTCGGTCTCCCCGGGTCCGTCGCCCCTGGATTCGGTGTCCCGGGATTCGGTGTCCCGGGATTCGGTGTCCCGGGATTCGGCGGCCTTGTCACCCGTCTCTGCGACGACTGGTTGTTCGGCGTTCGCGTCGGATGCCCCGGCGTCCCGGCGTCCGCGTCGGCGGCGCGGCGCGGTCTCGACCGCGGCGAGGTCGGGTTGCAGGAACAACGGAACCTCAGCGACTGCAGGCGCAGCCGCAGGCGTCTGCTCGGCGACAGGAGCCACGACTTCGTAGGCACTGGTGGTGAAGAGGCTGGAGCCGAGGTCCGACTCGAAGGCCGCCGTGTGCTCGGCGACCGATTCCCGAGCTGCCTCCACGACGGGCTCCGCGGTGGGCGCAGGCGGTTCGGCCTCGGTGGGCGCAGGCGGTTCGGCCTCGGTGGGCGCAGGCGGTTCGGCCTCGGTAGGCACAGCCGTCGGAGCAGGCTCCGCGAGAGCGAAAGTTGTGTGAACGCGCTCGGCGATGTCGCGTTGCAGGCTCGACTGCGCGCTGCGCAATTCGGTTCCGAGGGCCGCTGCCTCGGCGAGTACCTGTTTACTCGTGACGCCCAGCATTTTCGCGAGCGCGTGTACGCGAATCTTCTCAGGAAGAGCGGGAACCGCACTTTGCGCGGTAGCCATCTCGTTTGGCTCTGAATTTGTGGGCGGCGCTTGATCGGCCACGTAATCTCCTCAGCCCCCGGGCGCGTCCATCCCTTATCTAGGCATGTCACGCGGCCACTCGGGGACGCTGTGTGTGTACTCGCACCCGATGTGAGCGCAAGATTGTTTGGTCTCGCTCCACACATCGCATGCAGTGCCGTTTTCACTGCGTACCCGTGTGGCGCCTTCGAATGGCGATCCTCCGCGGTGCAAGCGCCTGATCATCCAGCGTGCCGAAACGCCCAGGTATTTCCTGTTGACGCAGGGGCAGCGATGAAGGGCATGGAGCCGTGGTGCCATCCGGTCGAAGCCACGTGAAGCACTATTGCGGTCCGACCCTCCCAGTATCCCATACGTCTGCAACAGAACGTGCCAGCGGCGCACCCATCCATGCGGAAGAAGCACCGGGTGCACCCATCGTCATGGATGGGTGGGGCATGGATAGGTGGGGCATGGATAGGTGGGTGAGCTAATTCCCGGCGAGGTCAGGGAACCAAAGGGCAATCTCGCGCTCAGCCGCCTCGACCGAGTCCGAACCGTGGACCAAGTTCTGCTGGGGTTCGAGCGCGAAATCACCGCGGATCGTTCCCGGAAGCGCCTTTTCCACCGGATCGGTGCCACCGGCGAGTTGCCGGAACGCCGCGATCGCGCGCGGTCCTTCAAGTACCGCGGCCACGAGAGGGCCACCCGTGATGAATTCGAGCAGGCTCGGGTAAAACGGGCGGCCTTCGTGTTCGGCGTAGTGGGCGGCCGCGATGTCGCCGGGTGCGGTGCGCAAGTCGAGCGCGGAGATGGTCAGCCCCTTCCGCTCGATACGGCCGAGGATTTCTCCAACATATCCGCGGGCAACGGCATCGGGCTTGATCAGTACAAGGGTGCGCTCAGTCACGGCGCACAGCCTAAATGGTCAGTCGCGCTGACCTGGAAGCAGGCCCCGCTCCATTCTCTGGCGGACGTTCCTGCGGAAGTAGAGAATGTAACCCCAAAGGATCGCGAAAACCACGCCGACCACGCCGATCGATACGTTCACGAAGAACCCGAGTATCAACGCCACCTGCAGCAACAGGTTGTACGCCATCGCCCATGAGCGGCCCTGCAGCCCCGCCCCGAGGATCATCAGTACCGCCAACCCCACGAGATACGTTCCGGACAGCCAGGTCAGTCCACCCCCGACGTTCGCAACGACCGGCAGGGCGAGAAGCACCACGATCGCTTCCAGGATCAGCGATCCGGCGACCACTCCGCGGAAGCCCTTCCAGGGGTCCTTGGTCGGAGGACCGTACTCCGGTTCCGAAGCATTCGAGTTCGAGTTCGACTCGCTCACACTGGGTCCTTTCCGAAGAGAGTGCGGGCAGCACCGGCGGTCACCACGGATCCGGTGACCACGACACCCGCCCCCGATACCGCCTCACCAGGTTCGGCGACTTCTTCTGCCAGCGCGATCGCCGTCTCCAGCGCGTCCGTCAGAGTAGGCACCACCACAACGCGCTCATCACCGAACTTCGCGACCGCCAGGCCGGCGAGATCGTCGACGTCCATCGCCCGAGGTGCCCCGTTGTTCGTCACCACCAACTCGTCGAACACAGACTCCAGCGCCGAGAGGATGCCCTCTACGTCCTTGTCTGCCATCACACTCACGACGCCGACAAGTTTGCGGAAGTCGAACTCGTCGGTCAGCGCGGCGGCAAGCGCACGAGCCCCGTCGGGGTTATGCGCGGCGTCGACGAAGACGGTCGGGGCAGTGCGGACCCGTTCCATGCGTCCCGGACTAACGACCGACGCGAACGCCTGGCGAACCGCATCCTGATCGAGTTGCTTCTCCGGGCCCGCACCGAAGAACGCCTCCACGGCAGCCAGAGCAAGGGAAGCGTTGCGCGCCTGATGCTCTCCGTGAAGGGGCAGGAAGATGTCGGTGTACACCCCGCCGAGACCCTGGAGTTCCAGTTGCTGACCACCGACGGCGACTTGACGAGCCAGTACCGTGAACTCGGCGCCTTCACGTGCTACTGCCGCATCTACCTCCACGGCACGGCGCAGCAGAACATCCATAACCTCCGGCGTCTGCTCAGCGATGATCGCGACGGCGTCGCGTGGCATCAGCGCATCCTCTCGCCCCTTCTTGATGATGCCGGCCTTCTCCGCGGCGATACCCGCGAGATCGTCGCCGAGATAGTCCGCATGATCGAGACCGATCGAGGTGATCACGGCGACCTCGCCGTCGATGACATTGGTTGCGTCCCAACGTCCGCCGAGACCCACCTCGACCACCGCCACGTCAACGGGCGCCTCCGCGAACGCCGAGTAAGCCATCGCGGTCAGCACCTCGAACTTGCTCATCGCCGGCCCGCCGGCCGCCTGCGACTGCTGATCGATCATCTGGATGTACGGCTCGATCTCGCGGTAGGTGTCGACGTACCGACGTGGTGACACCGGGCGGCCGTCGATACTGATGCGCTCGGTCGCGAGTTGCAGGTGTGGGCTGGTGATGCGGCCGGTTCGCCTGTGCAGTGCCGTCAGCAGCGAGTCGATCATCCGCGTCACCGACGTCTTGCCGTTGGTGCCCGTGACATGGATGGCCGGATAGCCCTGCTGCGGCGATCCGAGCACGTCCATCAACGCTGAGATCCGGTTCAGCGACGGTTCGATTTTGGTCTCAGGCCACCGCTCGTCGAGTTCCGCTTCGACCAATGCCAGTTCTGCGAGGTCGACCGGGCTGACTTCCTTCGGCGGAAAATCGGGCGAGGTCACGCGCCTTCCAGCTCCTTCACTCGCTTGGTGATGCGTTCGATTTCTTCGGCCGCTATCTGTCGACGAGTACGGATCTTCTCCTTGACGGCGTCGGGAGCCTTGGCCAGGAACGCCTCGTTGGACAGCTTGGCGGTGGTACCGGCAAGGTCTTTCCGCGCGGCCGAAAGGTCCTTGTCCAACCGCGCACGCTCGGCGCCGAGGTCGACGTTCCCGGACGTGTCGAGATCGACGGTGACAGTTGCCTTACTCAGGCGCACCTCCACCGAGGCGGACACAGTGAAGTCCTCCGCCGGGTCCGTCAGACGCGCCAGCGATGTGACTGCGGCGAGTTGAGTATCCAGATCCGCTGCCGCGATGCCGCTGACGCGCGCGGGCACCCGTTGCGACGGCTTGAGCCCCTGGTCGCTGCGGAAGCGACGCACCTCGGTCACCAGCCGCTGCATGTCCTCGACCCGCTGGGCCGCAACGGGATCCGCCGCCGCACCGCTGGCCTCGGGCCACTGTGCCACCACAACAGATTCACCGCCGGTCAGTGCCTTCCACAGGGTCTCCGTCACGAATGGGATCACCGGGTGGAGCAGGCGCAGTAGAGCGTCGAGGACGTTGCCGAGCACTGTCCTCGTATTCGCCGCGACCGTGTCCTCCTGGGCGAACTGCACCTTGGCCAACTCCAGGTACCAGTCGCAGACCTCGTCCCACGCAAAGTGGAACAGCGTCTCGCATGCCTTGCTGAACTCGTAGCGGTCGAAGGCGGAGTCGACGTCACTTCGGACCTGCTCGAGGCGGTCGAGAATCCACAGATCAGCGTCCGAGAGTTCCCCGCGGCCGGGCAGTGGGGCCGGCGCGGCGCCGTTCATCAACGCGAACTTGGTGGCATTGAATAGTTTGGTAGCGAAGTTCCGCGAAGACTGCGCGTGGTCCTCGCCCACCGACAGGTCGCTACCGGGGTTGGCGCCGCGGGCCAGGGTGAAGCGCAACGCATCGGCACCGAAGCGGTCGACCCAGTCGAGCGGGTCGATACCGTTGCCGCGCGACTTCGACATCTTCTTGCCGAACTGGTCCCGCACGAGCCCGTGCAGGAAGACGTCGTCGAACGGCACCTGCGGTCCAGACTTGCCTTCGCTGAATATTCCTTCGCTTCGCTCGCCCCGCCCCGTAATCGCGTCATCCTCCGACACGTAGGTGCCGAACATCATCATCCGCGCCACCCAGAAGAAGAGAATGTCATAGCCGGTGACGAGAACACTTGTGGGATAGAACTTCTCGAGCTCCGGGGTCTTGTCGGGCCAGCCCATGGTGGAGAACGGCCACAGACCGGCGGAGAACCAGGTGTCGAGGACGTCGGGGTCCTGCACCCAACCCTCGGGTGCCGTCTCGTCCGGGCCGAAGCAGGCCACCTCACCGTCGGGGCCATACCAGACAGGGATTCGATGACCCCACCACAATTGACGCGAGATGCACCAGTCGTGCATGTTGTCGACCCAGGCGAACCAGCGCGGTTCCTGACTGGTCGGGTGGATCACGGTGTCGCCATTGCGCACCGCATCACCGGCAGCCTTCGCAAGGGTCTCCACCCTCACCCACCACTGCAACGACAGGCGCGGCTCGATGGATTCTCCGCTTCGCTCCGAATGTCCGACGCTGTGCAGATAGGGTCGCTTCTCAGCGACGACTCGCCCCTGCGCTGCCAGCGTTTCTCTCACCTTGACACGCGCCTCGAAGCGGTCGAGTCCGTCGAATTGCGTTCCGGTGTCTGCGATCTTGCCCGCCTCATCCATGATGGTCGGCATCGGCAGGTTGTGCCGCAGCCCCATCTCGAAGTCGTTGGGGTCGTGCGCCGGGGTGATCTTGACGGCACCGCTGCCGAACTCAGGATCGACGTACTCGTCCGCGATGATCGGAATGTCCCGTCCGGTGATCGGGTGCTCCAGGGTCGTCCCGAGCAGGTGCTTGTATCGCTCGTCGTCGGGATGCACGGCCACTGCGGTGTCGCCGAGCATCGTCTCGACACGGGTTGTGGCGACCACTACGTGCGGCTCGTCGTCGTTCAGCGACCCATACCGCAGCGAAACCAGTTCACCCTCGACATCCTCGAACTTCACCTCGATGTCGGAGATCGCAGTCTGCAGCACCGGGGACCAGTTGACCAGCCGCTCCGCACGGTAGATCAGCCCGTCGTCGTACATCCGTTTGAAGACGGTATGCACGGCACGAGAGAGCCCGTCGTCCATGGTGAAGCGGTCACGGCTCCAGTCGACGCTGTCGCCGATGCGGCGCATCTGCCCGCCGATGGTGCCGCCCGACTCATGCTTCCAGTCCCACACCTTATCGATGAAGAGTTCGCGACCGAGGTCCTCTTTCCTCTTGCCGTCGGCGGCGAGTTGCTTCTCCACCACGGTCTGGGTCGCAATACCCGCGTGGTCCATGCCAGGCAACCACAGCACCTCGAAACCCTGCATCCGCTTGCGACGGCTCAGAGTATCCATCAGGGTGTGGTCGAGTGCGTGACCCATGTGCAGGCTGCCGGTCACGTTAGGCGGAGGCAGGACAATGGAGTATCCAGGTTTGCTGCTGTGGGGATCCGCGCGGAAGTAACCGGCGTCTACCCAGCCCTGATACAGATCGGCCTCGACGGAACTGGGGTCCCAGCTCCTCGGGAGGGCATCGGCGGGGTTCTGGGGATTTTCGGGAGCTGCACGGGTCACCCGTCGAGTCTAATGAACGCGCAGTAGGCCGACGACGCCGCTACCATGACTGCGCCGCCGTCGAGTAACTCGCCACGCGGTATATCCGCAAAGAAGTGGCGGAAGGGATTCTCAGGGCTGCGAGGTCATCACGGGTCGCTGAACAACGTTCGGTGCACCTCGGTAGCAGTGCGGCATTCGCGAACGACAGGATCTTGCGACTCGGCTTCGCTTTCTCCGCCCGCTGGGGATCCTACAATCGTGTGCAACTCAGAGAAGAGCTGCGGGTTGTGGTCGTTCAAGGGTTCCTCCGGTTCGTCTGCCGCGTCTGTAGCGGCAACCACTCGAGAATGTGGAGTGTGCATGGAAACTTGCTGCCGATCCGCAGCGACCCGGCGTCCCCGACAGACCGACGGGAGGCGGGTCCGATGCCCGACGGTCCACTTGTGCTGTCGCATTGAAGTGCGCGGGCATTGCCGAGCGCGGGCATTGCCGTGTGAGTGGTCTGCGATTCCAGACTGCCTCACGCGACTACTGCGGTGATCGAAAGGCCCGAGCAGTCTTCGGCGGCGGACTCGGGGAACGACGCGCTATGCGGCACGTCAACCTTCACTGCAGCGGTCTTCACTGCGGCGACGAAGCCACTCCGGATCTGCGTTGGCGCCAGATTGCACCGGCATCGCCGAGTGCCGGGAAACAAACCGGGTGCCCGCACATTTGCGTCATGACGCGTGCGGGCACCCGTGAGAGCATCAGCTGAAGTGAGCCAACAGGGCGTCGCGCTGACGGTCGCCGAGACCGCGGAGCCTGCGCGTAGGAGCGATCTCGAGGTTCGCCATGATCTCTTGCGCCTTCACTTTGCCGATCTTCGGAAGAGCCTCGAGAATGGCACTGACCTTGGTCTTTCCGATGATGTCATCGACAGCCGCCTTGGAAAGGACCTGCTTGAGAGTGATGTCACCGGACTTGAGCTTGTCCTTGAGTTCTGCGCGTGCACGTCGAGCGGCTGCGGCCTTCTCGAGAGCAGCGGCCCGCTGTTCGTCAGTGAGCTGAGGAAGTGCCACGATTTCTCCTTCATTCGGGGTACGTATCGAACACATTCGGGGTACGTATCGAACACCGTAGCGAGAGAACCGCTTCTTCACTGCATCCTTGGGACGTGTCGCACATCCCGTTCGATTCGACAGCGCTCCGGCCACAGTCCAATCTGACCACAATTGTCGAGAGATCGTCGGGCCCCCGTGCCGTATCGGAGTGTCGGATTGTCGGGAAATCCACGGTGTCGAGCGCGACCGCGCCAGGCTGCTACCCGAGGACCTCGGGTAGCGCCGCGTCCTCCCCCAGCACATGCTCCGACAGGAACGCGAGCACGACCTGGTACCAAACTTTCGCGTTCTGCGGGCTGAGGATCCAGTGGTTCTCGTCCGGGAAGTAAAGAAAGCGGTGGTCGGTGCGGCCCTCGTCGTCGGCAGGCAACCCCGACTCGGACAGCAACTCGAACCACAGCCTCAGCCCGTCGCTGATCGGTACTCGAAAGTCCTTGTCGCCGTGAATCACCAGCATCGGAGTGATAATATCCGCAACATACAGGTGTGGCGAGTTCTCCACCGCCATCTCGGGTGTCATCTCCCTCTGCCAATACCACGCGGCGTCGGTAGTGGGAGCGAACTGGTCCAGCGCCCATAGGCTCGCGTGTGTGACGATCGCTTTGAACCGATCGGTGTGGCCGGCAATCCAGTTGGCCATGTACCCACCGAACGACCCGCCCATCGCAGCGGTGCGCTTGTCGTCGATTTCCGGCAACGCTACCGCCGCATCAGTGATCGCCATGAGATCCGTGAACGGGGCTCTCCCCCATTTACCCCAACCCCGCTCGACGAACTCCTGCCCGTAACCGGTGGACAGAGCCGGATCAGGCAGTAAGATCGCGTATCCGCGCGCCACCAGCAACCACGGGTTCCACCGCCAGGCCCACGTGTTCCACGACCCCAGTGGCCCGCCGTGCACCCACAGCACCAAGGGAACCGGCGCGTGCGCTGCGGCTCCGGTCGGCATCGCCACCCATGCCCGGATGGTGGCGCCGTCGGGGGCGACGGTCTCGATCTCGCTCAACGTACCCGGCAGTTCCGGAAATTCTGCCGGCGCTTCGAGTAGCGACACCGTGCCGGTGCCGATGTCGATACGAACTGGGTGCGGTGGCGCCACGTAGGAAGCCCGAAGCGCAAATACGGTGGAGCCGTCGGGAGCTACCTGAAGATCGGTGTAGCTGAAGTCGTCGGCCGTCACCGGGGTGGGATCCGAACCCTCGAGGATCACGAAGATCGGACCACGACCATGATCGTCGGCCGTCACCACGAGCCCGGACCCGTCCGGCAGCCAGGAAACGGAGGTAGCCCACCGATCCCACCCCGACGCGACCTCGCTTACCGAACCGGTGTCGAAGCTGTACCGGTGCAGGGTGAATCGAGGCGCGGAGTCCGCCGTCGCATGCGATTCCCTCGTGAACACGACGTGCCGTCCGTCGGGCGAGATCGCCGGGTCCGACACGTCTGCTGCGTCGTCGTCGACGAGGACGATGCGGGCGCCCGTCTCGGTGTCTATGCGCACCAGGGTGTTCCGAATCGACGCCGCCGGACCTGGAACCGCCCACGAGGTGACGACGAAGGTGCCGTCATCACTCAGCGCATAGTTCGCCTCCCGCAGGGCCGAACCCGGCATCGGAGTCAGGTCGGTCAATTCGGACTCGTCCCCGGTCTCATCAAACTTGTCCAGTGAGGCAGACAGCAGATGAGGCACATCCGGGCCGAGATCGTGGTCCCGGTAGCGGATCGGGAATCCCGAGTGCAGGATCGCCGACACTTTCTTGTCTTTGCGTTCGGCGCGCACCCGTTCGTCGTCGGCAACCTCGCCCGATGGCCCCAACATGCCGGTGGTGACGACGAACCGGGAGGCGCCGCGCGCTGCGCGGACACCGGCAATTCCTCCGCCGCGGCAGGCGATGATCACCGCCTCACCCCCGTCGGCGGGCAGTCGCCACAGAGCGTCGGGCGCCGCGTCCTCGTCCTGCGCCGGACGGGAAGCTGTGAAGAGGAGATCGCCGTCGCTGGTGAACGTCGCGTTGGACTCCCCGGTTCGGCCCCGTGTCAACCGGCGCGCCGCAACCTCTCCACCAGGGTCGATCTCCCAGAGGGCGGTGACGTATTTGGTCAATTTCTTGTCGAGCGTCGCCTGCGCGACGACGAGTCGTTGCCCGTCCGGAGACAGCGCGAGCCCGCTGACTCGGCCGAGCGCGAGATAGTCATCGAGGTCGTCGAATGGGGTTCCGGCGTGAAGTTCAGGAATCGCGGTCACGAGTCGTTCGTATCACGAACCGTCGCGCGGTGTCGGACATCACCGAGGGTCGCGCCACATCGCGTACAGGGTGGGACCGCCGCCAGGGATCACGATCTCACCGGTGACCTCGAAGCCGAACCGCTCGTAATAGGGGATGTTGCTCGCCTTGCTGGATTCGAGGTAGGCCGGGACGAGTTCGCGGTCACAACGTTCGAGCCGCGAGGCCAGCAGCGCCTGCCCGTATCCACGCCCACGGACCGCGGTCCCCGTACCGATTGTCGCGAGATACCAGTGGAGTTCGGCCGGATGAGCCGTGTGGAGAGCGGTGTCGATGTCTTCGCCGACTTGCCGGCGCCCACGCAGAGCGCGGATCAGCGCCGGCGTCATCATCCAGTTCGAGAGCCGCGAATGCTGCCAGCCAGCGGGCGGATCCCACAGAGTCGCGCCACCGATAGCGCCGTCGTCGCCGACAGCCACTTCGACGCCGCCACCGGCAAGGTGGTGATGTCGAGTGAACGCGGCAAAGAGTCGCGGTAGACCGACCCGGCGCTCCTTCTCGTCCGGGTACAGCCAGGAAATCACCGGGTCGTCGTCGAAAGCATCGCTCAGCACAGTCGACAACGCATTGACGTCGGATCTGCGTCCCGGCCGTACGGAAATTCTCATGATCCGAGGCTACGACACGGGGGTCGACACCGCGAGAGCATCCGAGCCTGAGAGGAGCAGGGACTCAGGGAAGCAGGGGCGCCACCCGCGGCGGGATCTCGTTCAACGCGTAGGGCAGGCTCAGCACTGTGCTCCATGCCATCGCCTCGGCGGCATCGTCCTCGAGGACGATGGTGCGGCCGGCCTTGACCACGTCCAACTCCTGATAGATCGGCGTCTTGTCGAGTTCCGCTCGGAGTTTGTCACCAAATCCTCCGCCTGCGTACCACACGAGGAGGTCGACATCCGCCAGCGACAACTGCTCGGTGCTGATCTCCGCAAAGTTTCCGGTGATCTGTTCCGTCACAGCAGGATTGACAAATCCGAGTTCCGTGAAGAAGCGGACCTTCGGGTCCTCGGAACCGTACACGCCGAACTGACCCGGACCCTTGAGAGCGCCCACGAGGACAGTCTTGCCGGCGAACGCCGGGTTGGCGGCCTGGACGTCCGCGAACTGCCTCTCGACGGCGGACACCAACTCGGCGGCCTTTTCCCTCTTGCCAAGGGTGTCGCCGAGCATCGTCGTCTGGTCCTGCCACGGGACACCGTAGTCGGCGAAGCCCTTGGGCTGCGCCACCGTCGGCGCGATCGCGGTCAGAGTGTCGTACTGCGCCTGGGTGAGACCGGAATAGGTGCCGACCACCAGATCGGGGTTGGCCGCCGCAACTTTCTCGAAGTTGATTCCGGTGGACGCCGCACCGACGATCTCCGGTTCCGAGTCACCCAGGAGATCCTGAGCCCACGGCCACACACCGTAGGGGTAGTCGCCGTACCAGTCGAACGTGCCGACCAGGGTGCCACCGAGAGCGAGGATGGTGTCCTGGTCGTTGTAACCGACGCTCACGATGCGCTGCGGATCGACCGGCACTCGGGTCTCGCCGTACTTGTGCGCGACGAGGGGTCCGCCTGCCTCTACGACGGTCTCGTCGCCGTCCGAACTGCTGCAGGCCGCGGCGAACGCCAGCAGCGCTCCCCCGGCGCCCACGAGGAAACCACGCCGAGTCAGACCGATCCCCTGTTCACCCTTGTTCATGCGTCGACCTCTCGTCTGCCCGGTGTACGTTTCCATTCGTCAAAGCTTGGCGAGCCTATCCTAAGGAGTCTGATGAACGGGCTTCGACTAGACGGTGACGTCGACCAACAATGTCGCTCCGGTGGCCGCCTGGACCTCCGAGCTGCTGTGGCCGGGGGCGGTCTCGACGAGCCTCAAGCCTTCGGGGGTGACGTCGATGACGGCAAGGTCGGTGACGATCGTCTGGACGCAGCACTTGCCGGTGTACGGCAACGTGCATTCCTCGAGGATCTTGTGCTCACCCTTCCTGGTGACATGATCCATCATCACGATGACCTTGCCGGCGCCGTGGACGAGGTCCATCGCACCGCCCATACCTTTGACCATGGCGCCCGGGACCATCCAGTTGGACAGGTCGCCGCGGCTGCTGACCTGCATGGCACCGAGGACTGCGACGTCGACGCTGCCGCCGCGGATCATCCCGAACGAGTCGGAGGACGAGAAGAAAGCGCCACCCGGAACCACGGTGATGGTCTCCTTACCCGCGTTGATCAGTTCGGGGTCCAACTCGCCGTCGGCAGGGTACGGCCCCACGCCGAGAATGCCGTTCTCCGAGTGCAGGATTACGTCCATGCCGGGCGGAATATGGCCGGGGATCAAGGTCGGCATTCCGATGCCCAGATTGACGTACTGCCCGGCCTCGAGTTCGGCAGCGACCCGGGCCGCCATCTCGTCTCGCGTCCAACTCATGCCTGCACCGTCCTGTTCTCGATTCCCGTTTCCTGCTTGCCGATCTCGACCACGCGCTGAACGAAGATACCGGGGGTGTGCACCTCGGCGGGGTCGATCTCGCCGGGTTCCACGAGGTACTCGACCTGTGCGATGGTGACGCGTCCGGCGCCCGCTGCGTCCGGATTGAAGTTGCGGGCCGTCTCCCGGTAGACGAGATTGCCGAAACGGTCACCCTTCCATGCGTGTACGAGTGCGTAGTCCGTGCGGATGGCCCGCTCGAGGACGTAGACCTCACCGTCGAACTCGCGGGTCTCCTTGGGACTGCTCGCGACGGCGACTCCGCCCCGGCCGTCGTATCGGATCGGCAGGCCACCGTCGGCCACCTGTGTTCCGACGCCGGCCGGAGTGTAGAAGGCTGGAATACCGGCGCCGCCCGCACGCATGCGCTCGGCAAGGGTTCCCTGCGGAGTCAGCTCAACCTCGAGTTCGCCGCCGAGGTACTGACGCGCGAACTCCTGGTTGGCACCGACGTACGAGCTGATCGTGCGGCGAATCCGGTGCTTCTCGAGTAACAGACCCAGACCGAAGCCGTCGGTACCACAGTTGTTACTGACCGTCTCGAGATCGGTCGCACCCTGTTCGAGGAGAGCTTCGATGAGGACCGAGGGGATACCCACGAGGCCGAAACCGCCCACTGCGAGGGTGGCGCCATCCGGGACGTCGGCAACGGCCTCGGCCGCCGTTGCGAGGACTTTGTTGACCATGCGCGCCACGCTACCCCATTATGTTCGACAAGTGAACAGAGTTCCACATCGCGAACATATCGCCTTCTTCTGTTGGCCAGATCACAAAGCTAGGGCTACTATGTGCGACTAGCGGCCAACTGTTCACATCAAGAACGTGAGGACTTGTTTCATGCTGCAACTGCCAGTCCACTACCAAGCTGGGCACGAAGCCGATGCCCCGCTGCTCTTCGCCGAGTACAAGACGACTCGCCTGCGCAGCCCCAAGAACGACCTGATCATGATCCCCCAACGCCTCGGTGAGATCACCGGTCCGGTCTTCGGCGAAGCCGACGTCACCAAGGGTGAGAACGATATGACCCGGGCCAACGGAGGCGAGGCGCAAGGCCAGCGCATCGTCGTTCACGGCCGGGTCCTCGACAGTGTCGGGAGACCCATTCCCGACACCCTCATCGAGGTCTGGCAGGCCAACGCTGGCGGCCGCTACCGCCACAAGAACGATTCCTGGCCGGCGCCGCTCGACCCGTACTTCAACGGAGTTGCGCGCTGCATGACGGACCGACAAGGGCATTACGAATTCACCACTATCAAGCCGGGTGCGTACCCGTGGGGCAACCACCACAACGCATGGCGCCCAGCCCACATCCACTACTCCCTGTTCGGTCAGGCATTCACCCAACGCCTCGTCACGCAGATGTACTTTCCGGACGATCCGTTCTTCTTCCAGGACCCGATCTACAACTCGGTACCCGAGGCTGCCCGCGAACGGATGATCGCCGCGTTCGACTACGACCAGACCCGTGAGAACTGGGCCGTTGGATTCAAGTTCGACATCGTCCTACGCGGTCAGGACCCAACCCCGTTCGAGGACACGCCGTTCAACGACCGCAAGGGCCACTGATGATCGACACCCAGAACCCCGACGCACCCCGGTACCCGGTCTTCGCCAGGAGCCAGGACGAGGTGCCGTTCGGCGTCACCCCGTCCCAGACCGTCGGCCCGTACGTCCACATCGGCCTGTACCCCGCGTGGGAAAACAGCGCCGCCGCCCTCCCTGAGGACGCGCCCGGACGAATTGACGTGTCCTTCACAGTCATCGACGGCGCCGGCCAACCTATTGCCGACGCCATGATCGAGACCTGGCAGGCCGACGCCGAGGGCCGGTTCAACAGTCCCGCCGATCCGCGAGGCGAGGCCGAGGCAACCCCCGCCGGATTCCGCAGCCTGGCGCGGGTGTTCGCCGACGACAACGGCACGATCGTGGTGCACACAGTCAAGCCCGACGCCCTCCCTGCCGAGGACGGCAACACAGAAGCCCCGCACATCAACGTCGGATTGTTCGCGCGCGGCATGCTCGAGCGCCTCTACACGCGGATCTACTTCCCCGAGGACACCGACGCGCACGCGTCGGACCCGGTGCTCGCCGCCGTCCCGGAAGCCGATCGCTCGAAGCTGATCGCGGAGAAGACCGATCGTGGATACCACCTGACGATCCACGTACAGAATACGAACGGCCGGGAGACCCCGTTCTTCGCCCTGTAGCCGGTCGAAACCAGAGGAAGGCGACGCGCATGAACCCCCCGGAACCATCTCGTGGCGCCCTGTTCGATCCAACGTTCGGTGCCGGCGAGTTGTCGTCCCTGCTCTCCGACCGGGCCTGGGTGACCGCGATGGTCGAGGTCGAGGCGGCACTGGCCCGCGCGGAGGCGAAATGCGATGTCATCCCCGTGGCGTCCGCCGACACCATCTCCTCGGTCCTCGGAAGGATCGTCTCGGCCGACACCGTCGACATCGGCGCCCTCGGCGTGGCAGCCGCAGCGGGCGGCAATCCCGTCATCCCCCTCGTGAAGTTGCTCCGCAGCGCCGTCGCCGCAGCCTACCCCGGTGTGCCTGCCGATCACCTGCACAAGGGCGCGACGAGTCAGGACATTCTCGATACTGCGCTGGTGCTGCTGTGCCGTCGGTCGGGTGCGCACATCCTCGCGTCGCTGGATGAGGCCGTCCTCTGCGCCGAGGCGCTCGCGCGGGCCCAGCGCACCACCCCGATCGCCGGTCGCACACTCGGCCAGCAGGCCGTTCCAACCACGTTCGGGGTGCTCGCAGCCGGATGGATGACCGCGCTGCACAGGGCTTCTCGGGCACTGTTCGATGCACTCGTCGCCCTGCCCGTGCAACTCGGCGGCGCGGCGGGAACTTCCGCCGCGCTATATCCCCACGGGTTCGACGTGGCCGACGCGCTCGCCGACGAACTGGGACTGCCCCGTCAGGACGTGCCCTGGCACACCGACCGCACCCGCATCGCGCTGCTCGCGTCGGCGCTCGGAACGGTGGCCGGAGCAGTGTCTAAAATTGCCGCCGACATCGTATTCCTCTCGTCGACCGAGGTCGGCGAGATCAGCGAGGGATTGCCCGGCGGGTCCTCCGCGATGCCGCACAAACGCAATTCGGTGGCCGCGATCTCGGCCCGCGCGGCGGCGCGGCGCATCCCCGGACTCGTCGCCACGATCCTCGGCTCGATGGATCACGAGCAGCAGCGCGCCTCGGGTGCCTGGCACGCCGAATGGGAAACGCTCACGGATCTCCTGCGCCTCACCGGCGGTGCGGTGGCGCGCATCGCCGACTCACTCGGCGGGCTGACCGTCCACCCCGAGGCCATGGCCCGCAATCTCGACATCACTGGCGGCTCAATTCTCGCCGAACGGGTCACCGGCCACCTGTCCGCCCACACCGACTCCGCGCGCGATCTCGTCACCGCCGCATGTAGGAGTGAACACCCTCTCGACGAGGATCCGAGACTCCTCGAATACCTGCAGGCGGAAGAGATCCGCGCCCTACTCGACCCGGCCGGCTATCTCGGTCACGCTCAAGACATCGTCGACCGTGCACTGGACACAGTGGCTCGCGGTCCGAAAGGAACGCGATGACAATCGCACTCGCACACGAAATCTCCGGACCTCGGAACGGGTCGGCGAACGCCCCCGTAGTGGTCTTGCTCGGATCGCTGGGCTCAAACCGATCCATGTGGGACCCGCAGGTCGCCGCACTGTCGGATGAATGCCGGGTCGTCGCAGTAGATCAGCGCGGCCACGGAGAGTCGCCGGTTCCAGACGGCCCGTACTCAGTGCGCGAACTGTCCGAGGACGTGCTTGCCCTCCTCGACTCCCTCCGAGTCGACGCCGCGCATATCGTAGGGCTGTCGATGGGGGGTGCGATCGGTCAATGGCTGGGCGTGAACGCTCCCCGCCGGGTGCTGTCGCTGTCGCTGCTGTGTACGGCTGCGAAATTCGGGGAGCCGCAGGCCTGGATCGAACAGGCCGCTGCCTCGCGCTCCGACGGTCCCGCATCGCTCGCCGATTCTGTTGTCGCACGGTGGTTCAGCGAGGAATTGGCCGAACGCGATCCGGAGTTCGTCGCTCGGTATCGCGCCATGATCGCATCAACCCCCGCCGAGGGATACGCCGCCTGCTGCGACGCCCTCGGCGACTGGGACTTCACCGCGGATCTGTCGCGCATCACGGCGCCGGCGCTGGTCATCGCGGGCGAACAGGATCCGTCCACGACGCCCTCTGTCATGCAGATCCTGGCGGACGGCATCACCGGCGCCCGGTTCGAGGTGCTGCCGGGCGCCGCCCACCTCGCGAATCTCGAACAGGCGGGAGCCGTTACGGCACTGCTGCGCGAACACATCGTCGGCGGGGTATATGCACCCGGACGCCTGGCCGCACATGCCGCGGGCATGAAGGTGCGCCGCTCGGTCCTCGGTAACGGCCATGTCGATCGCTCAGTCGAGGAGGTCACAGAGTTCACGGCACCCTTCCAGGACTTCATCACCCGCACCGCATGGGGCGACATCTGGTCACGCCCCGGACTCGACCGCGAGATGCGGCGACTGCTGACGATCGCCGTCCTCACCGCGGTCGGGAACGAGCACGAACTCGACATGCACATCCGGGCCGCCCTGCGTGCAGGTGTCGACTCCGACACGATCGGCGAGGTGCTCCTCCACACCGCCGTCTACGCCGGCGTGCCCAACAGTAATCTCGGGTTCGCCCTCGGGAAAAGGGCCCTCGCCGACCTGTCCTCGACCGACACCGGCCACACGCGCGTCTCCGACACCGGCCACAAGCGCGTCTCCGACACGGAGGAGGATTTCCGTACATGACCGCAACCGAGCCGACCGAGCCGACCGAGCCGACCGAGAAGATCCTCCCGTCCCCCGAGTACGTGCAGTCGCTGGCCCGGGGGCTCGCCGTGATCCGGTGCTTTGACCAGCAGAATCAGCGCCGCACGCTCAGTGACGTCGCCCGCGCCACCGAACTCTCCCGCGCCACAGCGCGACGGTTCCTGCTCACACTCGCCGAGGTCGGGTACGTCGCCACGGACGGTTCCACGTTCTGGCTCACCCCGCGGGTTCTCGAACTCGGATACAGCTACCTGTCGAGCCTGTCGCTGCCGGAAGTCGCGCAACCCCACCTCGAGAAGCTGAGTCACAAGGTCCACGAATCGTCTTCCGTATCGATCCTCGACGGGGCGGACATCGTGTACGTCGCCCGTGTCGCCGTCAGCCGGATCATGACGGTGGGCATCACCATCGGCACACGCCTCCCCGCTTACGCTACGTCCATGGGCCGGGTGCTGTTGGCGGGCCTGTCCGATGACGAACTCGACGCCTACCTGGAAAAGCTCGACATCCAGCGTCTCACCGAGCACACGATCACCGCGCGCGACAATCTACGCGCCGCCATTGTCAGCGCGCGTGAAAACGTGATTTGTGTGCTCGACCAGGAACTCGAGGCAGGACTGCGGTCGATCGCCGCCCCCATCCGCAATGCCGCCGGGCTCACCGTCGCGGCAGTGAACATCTCCACTCCGGCGGCGCGATACAGCCTCGCGAATCTGCATTCCGATCTCATCCCGCCGCTGCGAGTCACCGCCGCCGATATCGAACAGGACCTCGCCATCGTCAATCGATGATGCAGTACCCGAGGAATCTTCAGGAAAGGTCTTTTCATGCGTGACGTCGTCATCTGCGAGCCTCTGCGAACGCCGGTCGGGCGCTTCGGAGGAGTGTTCAAGGACATCACGCCCCAGAGCCTCGCCGCCACTGCGATTTCGGCGCTCGTCGACCAAACCGGCATCGGGGGCAGCCAAATCGACGACGTCATCCTGGGCCAGTCGACGCCCGGCGGGGAGGCTCCGGCCATCGGCCGGATCGCCGCGCTCGACGCAGGACTCGGTATCGACGTCCCCGGCATGCAGGTGGATCGCCGCTGCGGATCGGGGCTGCAGGCAGTCATCACCGCGGTGTTGCAGGTGGCGTCCGGCGGCAACGATCTAGTACTCGCCGGTGGTGCCGAATCGATGAGCCAGGCCGAGTTTTACACGAACCCGAACATCCGCTGGGGTGTCAAAGGGGAAGGCGTGCAACTTGCAGACCGTCTCGCACGCGCCCGCGTCACCGCCGGCGGGGAAAACTTCCCCGTGCGGGGCGGCATGATCGAGACCGCCGAAAACCTCCGTGCCGAGTTCGACATCAGCCGCGAAGACCAGGACGCGCTCGCCGTGCAGTCACACCAGCGGGCCGTCGCGGCGCAGGAATCGGGGCGCTTCGCCGAGGAGATCGTCGGAGTGACTGTACCGCAACGGAAATCGGACCCAATCGTCGTCAACAAGGACGAGCACCCGCGCGGCGACACCACAATGGAATCGTTGTCGAGGCTCCGCGCCATCCGCTCCAAGATCGACTCCGCCTCCACCGTGACCGCCGGTAACGCGAGCGGACAGAACGACGGCGCCGCCGTCTGCATCGTCACAACAGCAGAGAGGGCGAAGGAACTGGGACTCGAACCCCTTGCACGGGTGGCGTCGTGGGCCGTGGCAGGTGTCGCGCCGCGCACCATGGGCATCGGCCCGGTGCCCGCGACGGAAAGGGCGCTCGGTCAACTGGGGCTGTCATTGTCCGACATGGGCGTCATCGAACTGAACGAGGCCTTCGCCGCGCAGACCCTTGCCGTCCTTCGCAGTTGGGATCTCGACCCTGCCGACGAGCGTCTCAACCCCAACGGCTCCGGTATCTCCCTCGGCCACCCGGTGGGGGCCACCGGCGCCCGAATTCTCGCCACCCTCCTGCGGGAGATGGAGCGTCGCGAATCCCGCTACGGACTCGAGACCATGTGCATCGGTGGCGGGCAGGGCCTTGCAGCGGTGTTCGAGCGAGTCTGATTCCCGGCATCTGCACCTAACCTATGCACCTTCACGCAACCACACGGCGCCTGCGTCACGATGCCTTCAGCCCTTATGGCAGATGAACTCGACAGCGAGACCGTAACCGAGGATGCCCAATCCGGCAATCACTCCGGTCGCGACACCGGAGACGTACGAGTGCTGCCGGAATTCCTCGCGAGCGTGAACGTTGCTGATGTGAACCTCGACGAGCGGCACCGCCAGCGTCACCAGTGCATCACGCAGCGCCACCGACGTGTGGGTGAATCCACCAGGGTTGATCACCACCCCCGATGCCGTCGTTCGCGCCTCGTGCACCCAGTCGATGAGGGCGCCCTCGTGATTCGACTGCCGCGGGACGATTTCACGTCCAGCCCGGGAGGCGGCGGTTCGACACAACTCCACCACGTCTGCAAGCGTCTCGTGCCCGTACACGTCAGGCTGCCGTTGACCCAGCAGATTCAGGTTGGGGCCGTTGAGAACAAAGATCGGTCCGGGAGCGGTCATCGCGCGCTTAACCTTCCGTCAGGCGGACTTGTCGCGACGCTCACCACGCTCCGGCTTGCGCGGAACGATGGTCGGAAGCACATTATCGTTAACGGTCTCGCCGCTGACCACGACTTTCTCGACATCGTCGCGACTCGGAATGTCATACATGACGGGAAGAAGAACCTCTTCCATGATCGCACGCAGTCCACGAGCACCGGTACCACGCAGGATCGCCTGGTCAGCGATAGCTTCGAGTGCATCAGCGGTGAACTCCAACTGCACACCGTCCATGTCGAACAGTCGGGTGTACTGCTTGACCAAAGCGTTCTTCGGCTCCGACAGGATCTGAACGAGCGATTCCTTGTCGAGATTGGTCACCGACGCCACGACGGGCAGGCGACCGATGAATTCGGGGATCAACCCGAACTTGATCAGGTCTTCCGGCATGACCTCAGCGAAATGATCTTGAGTGTCGATCTCGGCCTTGGACCGCACCTCGGCACCGAAGCCGATACCGCGTTTGCCGACACGATCGGACACGATCCGCTCGAGTCCGGCGAATGCGCCGGCCACGATGAACAGCACATTTGTGGTGTCGATTTGAATGAATTCTTGATGCGGGTGTTTGCGTCCACCCTGCGGCGGCACGCTGGCCTGCGTCCCTTCGAGGATCTTCAGCAACGCCTGCTGTACACCCTCGCCTGACACGTCCCGTGTGATCGACGGATTCTCGCTCTTGCGGGCGATCTTGTCGACCTCGTCGATGTAGATGATGCCCGTCTCGGCACGTTTGACGTCGTAGTCCGCGGACTGGATCAGCTTGAGGAGGATGTTCTCGACGTCTTCGCCCACATAGCCGGCTTCCGTCAGCGCCGTCGCGTCGGCGATCGCGAAGGGGACGTTGAGCATTTTCGCCAACGTCTGTGCCAGATACGTCTTGCCACAGCCAGTAGGCCCGAGCATCAGGATGTTCGACTTGGCCAGTTCGACCGTCTCACCATGCGCGTCGCGAGCCTTGTCGCCCGCCTGAATGCGCTTGTAATGGTTGTAGACGGCGACGGCGAGCGTCCGCTTCGCCGAGTCCTGTCCTATCACGTAGTTTTCGAGGAAATCCCGGATCTCGGCCGGCTTCGGCAGCTCGTCGAGCTTCACCTCGCTGGACTCTGCCAGCTCCTCCTCGATGATCTCGTTGCACAGGTCGATGCACTCGTCGCAGATGTAAACCCCGGGCCCCGCAATGAGCTTTTTGACCTGCTTCTGGCTCTTACCGCAGAAAGAGCACTTGAGCAGATCCCCGCCGTCACCTATGCGTGCCATCTCTTCAGGTCCCTACTTCCATCGTCTCCGTGCAACTATCGACCTACGTCTCCGTGCAACCATCGAACCGATCCCACGCGGTACATACACCAATCGAACGAATGCCCGTCATGTGACCGTACCCGCACATTGTGAGCAAGGTCGACTGGTTGTCGGCGATTCGCTCACCGATCTTCCGCCGAACGTCGACCCGACCGGGCAGACCCCGGCTCCTGGCTGCCACGCACTCACGGCGTGTCGCCCGGGCCGGGGGCCGGGAATCACTTCTGGGCGCTGAGTTTGCGGTACTCGAGCACGTCGTCGATGATCCCGTATTCCTTGGCACCGGCGGCGGTGAGGATCTTGTCGCGGTCGGTGTCCTTGCGGATCACCTCGGCGGTCTTGCCGGTGTGCTTCGACAGGGTGGTTTCCATCAGGCGACGCATCCGCTCGATCTCGGCGGCCTGAATCTCGAGATCGGAGACCTGCCCCTGGATGCCAGCCGTCGCGGGTTGGTGGATGAGAACGCGCGCATTAGGCAAGGCCAGCCGCTTGCCGGGACTGCCGGCGGCGAGCAGCACGGCGGCAGCCGAGGCCGCCTGACCCAGGCACACCGTCGTGATGTCGGCGCGCACATATTGCATCGTGTCGTAGATCGCCATCAACGAGGTGAACGAACCACCCGGTGAGTTGATGTACATGGTGATGTCGCGATCGGGATCCAGCGACTCGAGGACGAGCAGCTGAGCCATCACGTCGTTCGCCGACGCGTCGTCCACCTGCACGCCGAGGAAAATGATGCGCTCCTCGAACAGTTTGTTGTACGGGTTGGACTCCTTGACCCCGTAGCTGGAGTGCTCGATGAAGGACGGCAGGATGTAGCGCGACTGCGGAGTGGCGGGCGCCTGGCCTCCCAGGCTGCGAGGATCGAACAGGTTGGTCATCAGTTCTCCAAAGGATTGTGGGAGCGGAAGTGGGCAGGCCGGACTACAGCCCGGTTCCGCCCGCCTGCGCCGCGCGGGAGACGACGTGGTCGACGAAGCCGTACTCGAGAGCCTGCGCCGCGGTGAACCAGCGGTCACGATCGGAATCGGTGGTGATCTGCTCGACCGTCTGACCGGTGTGCTCAGCGATCAACTCGGCCATCTCACGCTTGGTGTGCGCGAACTGCTCGGCCATGATCGCGATGTCGCTGGCGGTACCACCAATTCCGGCGGACGGCTGATGCATCATGATCCGGGCATGTGGGAGGGCGTAGCGCTTGCCCTTCGCACCGGCCGAGAGCAGGAACTGACCCATCGAGGCGGCCAGACCCATTCCGAAGGTGGCGACGTCGCACTCGGCGAACTGCATCGTGTCGTAGATCGCCATGCCGGCGCTGACCGAACCGCCCGGCGAGTTGATGTAGAGAGAGATGTCCCTGTCGGCATCTTCTGCCGACAGCAGCAGGATCTGAGCGCACAGCTTGTTCGCGATGTCGTCATCGACCTGGGTACCGAGGAAAATGATGCGCTCTCGCAGCAGGCGCTCGTACACCGAATCGCTGAGGTTCAACCCAGCGGTGGCTGAAGTCATGGCGGGACTCTGCAAAGTCTCCAGGTGATTGGAAGTCACGGTACCTGCCTTCTCCGTATATCGTTGATTGCTGACACAGACACTAACCAAGTAGGGCGGCACCGGAGTCCCGGTGCCGCCCTACTTCGCTGAAAGCGGAAAACGATCCGCTACCGAATACGCGGGAAATCCCCCGCGACCAGCACTATTTCTGGTCTTCGCCCTCGGCTGAATCCAACGCAGACTCGGCGGTCTCGGCCTCACCCTTGCCGAACAACTCGGCGGTGTCGACTGCGGCACCCGAGGTGTCAGTGACGGTCGCCTGCTCGACGACACCGGCGAGAGCCTTGCCCCGACGCACGTCGGCGAAGATGGCGCCGAGCTGACCGGCCTGCTGGATCTGCTGGATGAACTGCTCGGGCGCCATGCCGTAACGCTGCGCCTGGAACAGGATGCGCTCGGTGAGTTCGTCCTGACCGACGGTGACGTCGGTGGCGTCGGCGATGGCGTCCAGCAGCAACTGGGTCTTTACCGAGCGCTCGGCGCTCTCCTTCGCGTCCTTGTCGAACTCCTCGCGGCTGGTGCCCTGATCTTCGAGGAGCTTGTTCAGCGCCTCCTCGTCGTGATCGAGACCGTGAACGGCGTCGTGCAGCGCGGCGTCGACCTCGGCTTTGACGACAGCTTCGGGCAGCGGTACCTCGACGGTCCCGAGCAGGCTGTCGAGGACCTTGTCACGAATCTCACCGGCCTGCTCGACCTTGCGGACACGTCCGACACGCTCACGCAGGTCAGCCTTCAACTCGTCCAGGGTGTCGAACTCGCTCGCCAGCTGAGCGAACTCGTCGTCCTCGGCAGGCAACTCGCGCTCCTTGACGGTACCGACGGTGACGGTAACCACCGCCTCCGTACCGGCGTGGTCACCGGCGACCAGCGTGGAGGTGAACTCCTTGGACTCACCGGCCTTGACGCCGACGACGGCCTCATCGAGGCCCTCGATGAGCTGACCGGAACCGACCTCGTGCGACAGCCCGCTGGCGGTGGCCTCGGGAACTGCCTCACCATCGACGGTGGCCGCCAAGTCGATGGAGATGAAGTCTCCGTCCTGGACGGCGCGATCGACGCCGGTGAGGGTGCCGAAACGCTGGCGCAGCGACAGCAGCTGCTCCTCGACGGCCTCTTCGGTGATCTCGATCGGATCGACGGTAACGCTCAGCGTGCTGTAGTCGGGCAGCGCGATCTCGGGACGCACGTCGACCTCGGCGGTGAACTCGAGGAGTTCGCCGTCCTCGATCTTCGTGACCTCGATCTCGGGCTGACCGATGGCCTTTACCGCAGCGCTGGCGACAGCGTCGGAGTAACGGGACGGGAGTGCGTCATTGACGACCTGCTCCAGGACGGCGCCGCGACCGACACGAGCTTCGAGCAACTTGGCCGGTGCCTTACCTGGGCGGAAGCCTGGGAGACGGATCTGTTGCGCGAGGGCCTTGTAGGCCTTGTCGAAATCAGGCTTGAGCTCCTCGAAGGGCACCTCAACGTTGATACGGACTCGCGTCGGGCTGAGCTGCTCGACGGTGCTCTTCACGGACTGGCTCCTTCGTGTGGTCGTGCTTCTACTGTGCGGCAGTTTCCTGCCCTGTGGTTCTGGTCGGGGTGACAGGATTTGAACCTGCGACCCTCCGCTCCCAAAGCGGATGCGCTACCAAGCTGCGCTACACCCCGGTCGAAGCCGGATCTCGCCAACCTCGCGAGGACCCGAGGAAGAATCCTACGGCCCCCCGATTATGAAATCCAAAGCGAGGTTGGGTACAGTCTGACATCGCAGACGACATGCTTGTAATCCAGCTAGTCATATGCGCGGGGATGTAGCTCAATGGTAGAGCCTCAGTCTTCCAAACTGATTACGCGGGTTCGATTCCCGTCATCCCCTCAACTGGAGCGTCCTCTTTTCATGGGGCGCTCCTTTTTCTTTCACCGCAAGCGACCGGTCGCACCGATATTCCCGCATGACATGCGTCACAGCTGAGCTGTTACAGGTCCCGACTGCCACTCCCGTGCGGTCACAGGATGTTCGCCTAGCGCGTAACACCGCAGCGGGTCGGTACTCTGGCGAATGTCCGATTCGTCCCGGACTCACGGCTAGCGAAGCTCTGGAGGCGCCACGTGGAACTCATCCTCATCGTCGTGATCGTGGCAGCGGCGGCCTTCCTGGTGGTCAAGAGCCGCAACAACCGGGCCGGACACGCGGCCAACCAGCTCGACGACGCCAAGGCGGACGCCCGTCAGCCCATCGAGCGTCTCGGCGGCCAGGTCTACCAACTCGTCGGGTCCGACGCCGCCTCGCAACAGGCCCTGGCGGACGCTTCCGAGCGCTACACGGCTGCCGGCTCGCAGATCGATCAGGCAAGCACCCCCGTACAGGCCCGGCTCGCCAAGCAGACCGCACTGGAGGGCCTGTATTACATCCGCGCCGCCCGAACTGCGATGGGAATGGACCCCGGCCCGGAGATTCCCTCGATCGACGGCCAGAAATCCGCGGGCCAGGTCACCGAGGACCGCGAGGTCGAGTTCGAGGGACGGCAGGTCGCGGCGTCACCCAACCCCTCGTCGACGACCCCCAACTACTACCCGGGCGGCCGCGTCGCCGGACGCCCGGTCCCAGCCGGTTGGTACTCCGAGCCGTGGTGGAAGCCTGCCCTCGTGGCCGGTGCCTGGGGAATGGGGTCGATGTTCCTGTTCTCTGCAATGTTTTCCGGAATGTCCGGAGTCGGATACGACGCCCAGGCGTTCGAGAGCGGAGCCGGCGAAAGTGGTGACATGGACGGCGGCGGCTTCGGCGACGCCGGCGGTATCGACGGCGGCGGCGGTATCGACGGCGGCGGCGGCTTCGGCGACGCCGGCGGTATGGACGACGGCGGCGGGGGTCTCTTCGACGGTTTGGACTTCTGAGGGGCAGGCCCGGTCAGGATGGCTGGCAGACCGGGCACCAGAAGAGATTGCGCCCCTTCAGGACGGCGTGCACTACGGCAGTGCCGCAGATCCTGCAGGGTGAGCCCGCGCGCCGGTAGACGTAGGTCCGGGGACGGTCCATTGCGTACGCCGGCTCGCCGTGGTCGTCTTCCGGCCGCACGACGTGCATCTTGCCGCGACGCACCCCGACCTTCATCAGGGCGACGAGATCGGCCCACAGTTCTTCCCACTCGGCGCGAGACAGCGCACGTCCGGGCCGCTCGGGGTTGATCGAATGCCGGAACAGCAACTCCGCCCGATACACGTTGCCGATTCCCGCGATGACCGCCTGATCCATCAGCAGTGCCCCGATCGGGGCACTGGATGCCGAGATGCGCTTCCAGGCCCTTTCGGGGTCTGCGTCCCTACGTAGCGGGTCCGGTCCGAGCCGCGCCTCGATGGCGGCGACCTGCGGCGGATGAAGGACCTCGCAGGCTGTCGGGCCGCGCAGGTCGGTACCGAATTCGGCACCCATCATCCGCATCCTGACCTGCCCGACCGGCGGCTCCATCGGAACCGCCGACTCCGTGAACGCTCCGTACAGGCCGAGGTGAACGTGCACCACGAGCCCCGACTCGTAGTGGTGCCACAGGTGCTTACCCCAGGCCTCCGACTTCACGAGAACGCGTCCGTCGACGAGCTTCGCATCGCCTGCGAATCTGCCCTGTGGACTGAGCACCCGCACGGGTGCGCCGGCGAATCTGCGTTGGTGCAGGCGTGCCAGTCGGTGCAGTGTGTGCCCCTCAGGCACGTGTGATCAGGCCTCCGGCAGCGCCGGCGCGACGCCGGTCTTCTCGTAATCGGACAGGATGTCGATCCTGCGCTGATGGCGCTCCTCGCCCGACCACTCGGCGGCGAGGAAGGCGTCCACGATCGCGAGGGACTCCTCCAGCGTGTGCATGCGTCCGCCGATGCCGATCAGCTGGGCGTTGTTGTGCTGGCGCGCGAGTTGCGCGGTCTCCACGCTCCACGCCAGCGCGCACCGCGCACCGGGCACCTTGTTGGCCGCGATCTGCTCACCATTGCCGCTGCCGCCAAGCACGATGCCGAGGCTGCCCTCGTCCGCGACGACGCGGCGGGCCGCCTCGATGCAGAAGGCGGGGTAGTCGTCGACTGCGTCGTAGACGTGAGCGCCGCAGTCGACCGCCTCGTGTCCGGCAGCGGTGAGGTGTTCGATGATCTCGTTCTTACGTTCGAATCCGGCATGGTCGGCACCGAGGTATACGCGCATGACAGGTGATTCTGTCAGGCGCGGTCGCAGAGCGGAGCAGTCGGGTTGAGCACCCGGTACCGACCTGGCGCGCCGCAGCCCCGCGTAACAGAACCGGCACGGACACCTGTTCACGAAACCCGACCAGATCTATCGCGACCCGCAGCAACTGCAGTACACGGCAGATCCGGTCGGGCCCGCGCTACGGTGAGTCCCTCTCGATCGATCTTGCCCGCTCAGTCGAACTGGGGATCCTCGGTTCGGGTGCGCTTGAGTTCGAAGAAGTGCGGGTAACCGGCCAGCGCGACCACGCCGTCCCATACCTTGCCTGCGTCCTCACCCCGCGGGATGCGCGACAGGACAGGCCCGAAGAACGCGACACCATTGACGTGGATGGTCGGGGTTCCGACGTCCGGTCCGACTGCGTCCATCCCTGCGGCGTGGCTCTCGCGCAACGCGGCGTCGTACTCAGTCGATTCGGCGGCCGCCGCCAGTTCGGGCGGAAGTCCGACCTCGGCGAGCGACTTCTCGATGACATATGAGAGATCCTTGTTTCCATCGTCGTGGATGAGGGTGCCCATCGCCGTGTACAGCGGCGACAGGACCTCGTCACCGTGCTTCTGCGCGGCCGCGATCAACACGCGCACCGGCCCCCATGCCTTCTCCAGCAGCTCGAGGTACTCCTCGGACAGGTCACGACCTTCGTTCAGCACGGCCAAGCTCATCACCTGGAACCTCGCCTCGATGTCCCGCACCTCGGCGGCCTCGAGAATCCATCGCGACGTGATCCAGCACCACGGGCACACCGGGTCGAACCAGAAGTCCGCAGTGTCCTTGACAGTTCCAGACTCGAAAGTCCCAACCTTCGTACCAGCACTCACGTAATTGCTCCCTATAGGTAATGTAAACAGTTCCTACAGTGTCAACACCTCCCCGACGAGAACCCTTCCCGCGGACCTCGCACGCGGCAGTACTGTCGAAAGCGGTCGACCAGAAGGGAGCGCTCTCACATGACGTCCACTCGCACGTTCGTCGTCGTCGGCGGTGGCCTCGCCGGGGCCAAGACAGCGGAAGCATTGCGTGACAAAGATTTCGACGGTTCAATCGTCCTGCTTTCGGAAGAGGAGCATCTCCCCTACGAGCGGCCTCCCCTCTCCAAGGAGTACTTCGCGGGCAAGAAGTCTCTCGGTGATTTCACCGTCCACCACGGGGACTGGTATCGGGATCACCACGTGGATCTGCGGCTCGGCACCACCGCGACCGACCTGAACCTCGCCGCCCACACCGTCACGCTGCCGGACGGTTCCACGCTGGGGTACGACAAGCTCGCTCTCGCCACGGGTTCGCGGTCGCGCCGACCATCGATCACCGGTTCCGACGCCAAGGGCGTCCACTATCTCCGCAGCGTCGACGAATCGGACCGTCTGATCGAGGCCGTCGCCGGCGGCGCACGACTGGTGGTGATCGGTGCGGGCTGGATCGGCCTCGAGGTGGGGGCCTCTGCGCGCCAGAAGGGTGCCGAGGTGACGGTGGTGGAAGCCGCCGAAACTCCGCTCAGCGGCTCGCTGGGCCGCGAGATGGGCAAGGTATTCGCGGATTTGCACCATGAACACGGCGTTCAGCTGCATCTCGGTGCGAAGGTCGACGAGATCGTGGTCGAGGACGGGCGGGCGATCGGCGTGCGACTGGGTGATGCAACCGTCCTCCCCGCCGACGCCGTCCTGGTGGCCGTTGGCGCCGCCCCGAACATCGAACTCGCGGAGCGAGCAGGACTCGAGGTCGACGGCGGAGTCCTCGTCGACGCGGGGCTGCAGACAAGCGACCCAGACGTTGTCGCGGTGGGCGACATCGCCGCGCAACTCCATCCGCAACTGGATTCTCGGATCCGGGTCGAACACTGGGCGAACGCGCTCAACCAGCCGGCGGTGGCCGCAGCCACCATGCTGGGAAGCAAGGCCGAGTATGCGAAATTGCCGTACTTCTTCACGGATCAGTTCGACCTGGGCATGGAGTACACGGGCTATGCGCCACCCGATTCCTACGAACGGGTGGTCGTGCGCGGTGATCTTCCCGGACGGGAATTCCTCGCGTTCTGGCTCGACGCAGACAACCACGTCCTCGCGGGCATGAACGTCAATATCTGGGACGCCACCGATCAGATCCGGCAACTGGTGTCTTCCTCTGCGCCGATCGACCCCGACCGCCTGGCCGACCCAGCGGTGCCGCTGACCGACCTGCCAGGCTAACGCCTCCGCCCCACTCGTGATGGGATGGTACGAGCACCGCCGCCGATCACGAGGAGACCTCCGTGGCCCCACCGAACCTGACCCGCGAACAGGCAGCCGAACGAGCCGGGCTGCTGACCGTCGACAACTACCTCATCGAACTCGACCTCACCGACGGAACAGGTCAACCCGGAACGGAAACGTTCTCTTCGCGGACCACCATCACGTTCGCCGCCGAACCCGGCGCGTCCAGTTTCGTCGACATCGTCGCGGCCCATGTACATTCGGCCACGCTGAACGGCGCGCCCGTCGACGTCTCGAACTACGACGAGTCCACCGGCATCACGCTCACCGAACTCGCAGAGCGCAACGAACTGGTCGTCGAGGCGGACTGCGAATACTCGCACACCGGTGAGGGGCTGCACCGCTTCGTCGATCCGACGGACGACGCGGTCTACCTGTACTCGCAGTTCGAAACTGCTGACGCCAAACGCATGTTCGCCTGCTTCGACCAACCCGACCTGAAGGCGACGTTCGACGTGCACGTCACATCTCCGGCCGATTGGAAGATGATCTCCAACTCGCCGACCGTCGACAGGGTTGCGGCCGACCCTGGCCGGCACATCTTCCGCACAACCCCGAAGTTGAGCACCTACCTCGTCGCCCTCGTCGCAGGTCCGTACGCGGAGTGGACCGACACCTACTCCGACGAGCACGGCGACATCCCCCTCGGGATCTACTGCCGCGCATCCCTCGGTGAGCACATGGATGCCGAGCGCCTGTTCACAGAGACCAAGCAGGGCTTCGAGTTCTACCACCGCAACTTCGGCATTCCCTATGCGTTCGGAAAATACGACCAACTGTTCGTCCCGGAATTCAACGCGGGCGCGATGGAGAACGCCGGGGCGGTGACGTTCCTCGAGGATTATGTATTCCGGTCCAAGGTGACACGGGCGTCGTACGAACGTCGCGCCGAGACCGTGTTGCACGAGATGGCGCACATGTGGTTCGGCGACCTCGTCACCATGCGCTGGTGGGACGACCTCTGGCTCAACGAGTCCTTCGCCACGTTCGCCTCCGTGCTCTGCCAGAGCGAGGCCACCGAATACACCGGCGCTTGGACCACGTTCGCCAACATCGAGAAGTCGTGGGCGTACCGGCAGGATCAGTTGCCGTCGACGCACCCCATCGCCGCAGACATCCCCGACCTCGCCGCCGTCGAAGTGAACTTCGACGGCATCACGTACGCCAAGGGTGCGTCCGTCCTCAAGCAACTCGTTGCGTACGTCGGGCTCGAGCCCTTCCTTTCCGGACTGCGCGAGTACTTCCGTGAGCACGCATTCGATAACGCGACGTTCGACGACCTGCTCGGCGCACTCGAGAAGTCTTCAGGCCGCGACCTGTCGGGCTGGGGCGCCCAGTGGCTCAAGACCACCGGGCTCAACATCCTGCGCCCCGATTTCGACGTCGACGCGGACGGAAAATTCACCCGGTTCGCGGTACTGCAGGACGGCGCCGCGCCGGGCGCAGGGGAACGACGGGTGCACCGTGTGGCGATCGGCGTGTACGAGGACCGCGACGGCAAGCTCGTTCGCGCGAAGCGGGTAGAACTCGACCTCGACGCCGCCGAGAGCACCGAGGTGGCCGAACTCGTCGGAGTCGATCGCGGCCCGCTGATCCTCGTCAACGACGACGACCTCACCTATTGCTCGGTGCGACTCGATCCCGAGTCACTCGCAACCGCCATCGAACGGATCGGCGACATCGCCGAATCCCTCCCCCGTACCCTGGTGTGGTCGGCGGCCTGGGAGATGACGCGTCAGTCGGAGTTCAAGGCACGCGACTTCGTCGCACTTGTTCAGAGGGGTATCGACGCGGAAACCGAGGTGGGTGTGGTCACGCGCCTGCTGATGCAGGCACAGACCGCGCTGCACAGCTACGCCGAACCCGGCTGGGCCACCGAACACGGCTGGCCCGATTACGCGAACCGGCTGCTCGAATTAGCCCGGGAAGCCGACGCCGGATCGGACCATCAGCTGGCGTTCATGAACGCGCTCACCGGTGCCCAGTTGTCCGCGTGGCACACTGAGGTGCTAGAGGAACTGCTCGACGCCGCACCCGAGACGGTCGGGCTGCCGGGGCTGGTCGTGGACACCGATCTGCGCTGGCGCATCGTCGCCGCACTCGCCGGGGCCGGTGAGATCGACGCCGACGGTATCGAGACTCCGTTCATCGACACCGAAGCCGAACGCGACCCGACCGCGGCCGGCGCCCGTTTGGCCGCCGCGGCAGCCGCGCTCCGACCACAGGCCGCGGTGAAGGAACAGGCGTGGAACCGGGTGGTGGGCGATGATTCCCTACCGAACATCACCGCCCGCTCGATCATCGGTGGATTTGCCGGTCACGGGCAGTCCGAAATCCTCGAACCGTATGTGACCCGCTACTTCGCCGACATCCCGGCGGTGTGGGACCGGCGGTCGAGCGAGGTCGCTCAGACCGTCGTGGTCGGGCTGTACCCGTCGTGGTCGATCAGCGACCAGTCCGCCGCAGCCGCAGACAAGTTCCTCGCAGGTGACCACCCGCCGGCCCTGCGCCGGCTCGTCCTCGAAGGCCGCGCGGGAATCGTCCGGTCGCTCGCAGCGCGAAAGTTCGACGCGAGCTGATCCGTCGCCGACCTCTGCCCTGTCCGGCAGAGGTCGGGAATCACTGCACCGAGGGGAACCCGCACCGCCAGATTCCCGTCGGTTCGAGCACGGGCTACGGCCTGGTGATCGCCGCGCTCATCACGCGGGTGGCACTCACCAGACCGTCGATGAGATCGCCGTCCCCGAACGACGAGACGGCAGCTGCGGTGCCGAGTTGGGCCACGCGATCGGTGACCCGGCCGGCCACGGCGCGACCACTGCGGATCTCGATCGTGCGCTGGTTGGGCGAGACCGCGATGAGAACGGAACGCTCCGCCTCGGGTGTCGTGGAGAACATCGCGTCGGCTCCGGCCGCGGTGTCGTCACCGAGATCGCCGATGTAGACGTTGAACCGCACCTTGGTCTTGCGGGTGCACTCGGTGAGCGCAACGTCGAGGCGGACGAGCTCGTCCGACGTGAACGGCAGGTCGTCGACGAACGGCTCGCCGGCGCGGTGCACACCCGAGATGCGGCCACTCGCGGTCACGACGCTGCCGACAGGAAGGCTTTCCACCCTGCCGGCGGCCAGGCTTTCGTCGGATGTTGCGGATGCAGAAATCAGGTCACCACTTGCCACTTGCCGAGCCTCCAATCAGATCTGCCGAGTCGGCCGGGGCCGCGTGGTGCCCGCCGTGATGACCGTGTGTGGTCACCTCGTCGACTGCGCTCCACAGCACCGGTGCGTGCGTCCATTCCTCGCCGAGGCGGAACGGGGGCGGCACGGCACCCGACGTCTTCTTACCGACGTACGACGTCGCCGCGAAGAAGGCGGTGATCAACGCCGGAAGTCCTACAAATATCAGCACTGTCTCGAGAATGCTCACGAAGCAAACGGTAGCCCAGAACGGTGCGGAGGAAAGCGTCAGGGCCAAAGTTCGAGTACCGAACCAACGGGACGCTCAGGCGGCACCTTCACCGAGATACGGCATCCAGGACGGATGGAGGTCCCTGTTGGATGCGAGCAGTCTCCAGTGCGGACCCGACGGCGGTACCAGGGCAGTCCGTAGCGTCCACCCGAGTTCGCTGAGCATCTTGTCGGCCTTGCGATGATTGCAAGGTCCGCAGCATGCCACGCAGTTCTCCCACGAATGCTCACCACCACGACTGCGCGGTACGACGTGATCGACCGTCTCGGCCTTTACACCGCAATATCCGCACCTGAACCGGTCGCGGTGCATGAGGGCTGCGCGAGTCATCGGGATGCGTGCGCGATATGGGACGCGGACGTAATTTCGCAGGCGGATCACGGACGGCACCTGAACCGACCATTGCTCCGAGTGAACGACGGGGGCCTGGGGGTCCTCGTGGACGGTGTCGGCCTTTCCGCAGGTCATCAGGACCACGGCGCGTCGAGCGGGAAGGGCGGTAAGCGGTTCATAGGTGACGTTCAGGAGAAGCACCCGACGTTTGATCCAGAGTGGAACCGCGCCGCCGCCGCCAGGAAAAGAAGGCCCGGCGCACTGCGCGGAGCCTTCGGTGATCACTTGTAAAGCAAACGCCCCTGAAGACCCGGCACTCCGGGTATCAGTGGGCACAAGTTGTCGGTGCGTGCGAGCACTGTGTCGGTTCTTCATGCGACCTCCAGGAGATTGCCACCTAGTGGACCACGAAATTCCTGCTCGCGCACGTCCATTACGGACAAAAATGCAGGACATTTTGGTGAACGGACGGCCGGAGAGACCGTTCACCCGCCCACGTGCACAATGGTTGGCGACATGACTGATGTGCAGCAAACCTTCTACGAGGCAGTCGGCGGAGCCGAGACGTTCCGCAGACTCACCGAGCGGTTCTACCAAGAAGTCGCCAAGGACGACATCGTGCGTCCGCTGTACCCGGAGAGAGATCTGGGCCCGGCCGAACGCCGGATGCGGATGTTCCTCGAGCAGTATTGGGGCGGGCCGCACACCTACTCCGAAGAGCGTGGCCATCCGCGTTTACGGATGCGCCACCAGCCGTTCAAGATCGGCCCGCTCGAGCGTGACGCGTGGCTTCGGTGCATGCACACGGCCATCGCGTCGATCGACTCCGACACTCTCGACGACGCTCACCGCCGAGCCCTCACCGAGTACATGGACATGGCTGCGGCGTCCATGGTGAACTCGGCCTTCTGATGTGCCCCACGCCGATCCAGGCCACACCAAATCAGCCCACACCGATCCACGGTCGAGTCGTAATGGTGCGAAACCTTTGGCACGATGGGCACTTGTGAGCACTCCCGTCGAATTGCCCGCCGACGGCACGCTGTCGGCGCCCTGGTGGTCTGAAGCTGTCTTCTATCAGGTGTATCCCCGCTCGTTCGCCGACGCGAACGGTGACGGTGTCGGCGACCTCGAAGGAGTGCGGGACAAACTGGGATACCTCGAACTGCTCGGTGTCGACGCACTCTGGCTGAGCCCGGTGATGCGTTCACCGATGGCCGACCACGGCTACGACGTGTCCGATCCCCGCGACATCGATCCACTGTTCGGCGACCTCGCAGCGATGGACGCACTGATCGAGGCCGCACACGCCCGTCAGATCAAAGTGACGATGGATCTGGTGCCCAACCACACCAGCGTCGAGCACGAGTGGTTTCGGGCCGCTCTACGGTCGTCTCCGGACAGTCCCGAACGCAATCGATACATCTTCCGCGACGGCCGCGGCGAGTCTGGATCGGAGCCGCCCAACAACTGGCCGAGCATCTTCGGTGGCCCGGCATGGACGCAGATTACCGAGCCCGACGGACAGCCCGGCCAGTGGTACCTCCACATCTTCGCGAAAGAGCAGCCGGACCTGAACTGGGACAACCCGGAGGTCGCCGACGACCTTGCGGAGACTCTCCGGTTCTGGCTGGACCGGGGAATCGACGGGTTCCGCATCGACGTCGCGCACGGAATGGCCAAGCCCGACGGGCTGCCGGACCACGACTGGTCGTCCAACAAACTGCTGCAGAACACCGACGACGATCCCCGGTTCGACAACCCCGCCGTCCATGACATCCACCGCGGCATCCGCAAGGTTCTCGACGAATACCCGGGCACCATGGCCGTGGGTGAAATCTGGGTTCGCGACAACAAGCGTTTCGCCGACTACATCCGCCCCGACGAACTGCATCTCGGGTTCAACTTCCGGCTCGCCGAGGCCGAGTTCTCGGCGGAACGAGTCAGGGAAGCCATCGAGAACTCGCTCGACGCGGTCGAACAGGTGGGCGGCACCCCGACCTGGACCCTGTCGAATCACGATGTCGAACGGGAAGTCACCCGCTACGGCGGTGGCGATATCGGCATCGCTCGGGCGCGCGCCATGGCGCTCGTCGAACTCGCGTTGCCGGGTGCCGTGTTCCTCTACAACGGCGCCGAACTGGGTCTGCCGAATGTCGAACTGCCCCAGTCCGCGCTACAGGACCCGGTGTGGGAGAGGTCCGGCCATACCGAACGCGGCCGCGATGGGTGCCGCGTGCCGATTCCGTGGGAAGGTACCGAGCCCCCGTTCGGGTTCAGTACGGGGAAGGCGAGCTGGCTCCCGATGCCCCCCGAGTGGTCGGCTCTCACGGCTGAGGCACAACTCGAGGACGTCGACTCGGTACTCTCCCTCTACCGGGCCGCGCTGGAGTTTCGGTCGTTCCATCCTGAGTTCTCCGGCCCCGGAGTCGACTGGTACGGGAGCCCGTCGGGTTGCTTCGCCTATCGCAGGGACGGTGGACTGATCTGCGCCCTCAACGCCAGCGAAGCGCCCGTCTCACTGCCTCCCGGTGGAGTACTACTGAGCAGCTCGCCCCTCGTCGACGAACAACTTCCGCCGAACGCGGCGGCGTGGCTGATCTGACGCGCAGCCCCGCCGTCACGGCTGACGTCGTGTCGCCGGCCGTCCTCGCAACCAGCACGCTCCGGACGACCTGACCCCGCCCTAACGCTTCACCGACAGCGGGATCCCACCGCCCCGGCGGCGATATACCGACCCGAACCTGGCGTCCACCCTCAGCCACGACGGCGTCGCTCGAACTCGCACCAGTTCGGCGGCGGCGATGCGCTCGAGTTCGATGTCGGCCGTCAACCGGTCCGAACCCGCGTGCGGGATGAACCCCATCGCGGTGAGCGCGAACACCACCCGCATCGGAATGCCGGCCTTCTGGTTTGCGCCCTCTACCTGCAGCACCTCCTGATCGAGTAGAGACGCAGGTGGTCCGTGGCTGCTGCCGTGCTCCTGGGCCAGCGCGGCCCCACGCTGCGCGAGGTCCACCAGAACCCGGGCCGGGACATCGTCGACGTGGACGAACCCTTCTGCCGGTGGGAGGGTGCCCCGCCATGCCGAATCCATCGAGAATCCCGGATCGATATCGCGACCCACCGCGGATTCGAGAGCTGCGAGCAGTTGATCGCCCGCCGCGGACGTGTCGTCCGGGATGATCGTCCCGCCCACGGTGCGCACCACGAGTGCGTCGAAACCGGTTGCCGCCCACACGGTCAGTCGGCCGGGGCCACGCTGACAGAGCCGGACTACCGCCGATTCATCCAACCTGACGACCCGTCCCACGAACGTGGCGAGATCACCGCGCTCCGCGGGATCCGGGATCGACAGAACGCGCTCATACACGCTGCCAACTCTTCAGGTATCCGCGTTCGCCGTCGGTGAGCCTGCGCAACCGCTGAGTGTCGACGTCGAACGCCGCGATCTGCGTGGAAGCGATGATCGATGGAGGAACCGAGATGCCGACGCCTTTGGGACGGACCTCGTAACAGATCGTGAAGTCGACGGCCCGAACCTTCTCCACCCACATCAGCACGTCGAGCGGCGAATCGCTGTGCCGAAGTTGCCCGCGGTACCGCACGTGTAGATCCGCGACGACCGCACCGTCACGCAAGGTGACAGTCGGACGATCGTCCTCGAACAGCCACGGAATCCGTGCCTCTTCCAGCAACGTCACCATTCGAGCGTGGTTGATGTGCTGAAAGACGTCCATGTCCGACCAGCGAACCTCAACCTCAGCGTGATAGCCCTCAGCGTGATAACCCTCGCTCAACGTCGTACCTCCGATCGGGTGCCCACACCTCGCACCATGCTGCGTACCTGACGCGCCGCCACCGAGAGCGTCGCGAGGTCAAGGGTTCCAGACTCGAAAATTTCGGTGAGGGCGGACCTAGCCCTGCCCAGCCGTGACGCGTTCGTCGATTCCCAGTCGTCGATCTTTTCCTGCGGGGTCTCGTGGGGTTCGCCGCCCATGAGCACTTCCATGGTGAGCTGGCGGAGCGAACCGTAGAGGTCATCGCGCAACGCCAGGCGGGCCAGCGAATGCCAGCGGTCCCCGCGGGCGAGCTTGGACACGGCGGTGAGCAGCCAGTCGATCCCGAGGTGGGCGTCGAGTTCGTAGTACAGCTCGGCCACCTCGTCGATGTCGCGCTCGGCGATGTCCGCGATATCGCTGATGTCGAGCAGGCAGAAGAGGTCCAGCAGCCGGAACACCTCGAATGCGATGTTCTCCGGCGCTCCACGGACGATGAGAGGCCCCGAACGTGCCTCCAGATCCACGAGCTGGTGCCCCTTCACCAGCTTGGGCACCTTCTGTGCGAGCGCTCGGAAATTTGCCGAGTACCGGGCGATTTCCGCCCCGACCGCAAGGGGCTGCGGGCGGTTGGTCAAGAACCAGCGCGACGCGCGGTCGAGAACCCGGCTGGACTCGATGATCAACTCGTCCTCGATGTCGGCCGGCATGTTCGCCGCACGGATCCTGCCCCACACGGCGGGCAGAGCGAAGATCTCGGTGACCGCGGCGTAGGCGCGGATAGCGTCGGTGCTGCTCGCGCCGGCCTCGTCGGCCAGTCGGTACGCGTAGGTGATACCGCCATTGTTGATGGTCTCGTTCGCGAGCATCGTGGCCACGATCTGCCTGCGCAGGGGATGCGCCTTGATCGCAGTGCGGAAACGCTCTCGCAGTACGGTCGGAAAGTACCGCGGGAGCCGGGGCGCGAACGTCTCGCTGTCGGGTAGATCCGTCGCCAGGAGATCATCCTCAAGCGTGAGTTTCACGTGCGCAGTGAGAGTGGCGAGTTCCGGGGACGTCAGTCCCTGCCCTGCCTGTTTTCGGCGGGCGATGTCCTCATCGGTGGGCAAAGCCTCGAGTTTCCGGTCAAGTCCGCGCTGCGACGCCAGGTGCTCGATCTGGCGTCGATTGACACTGAGCCTCGTAACCGCGTGGGCGCGGGCGACACCGAGGAGATCGTTCTGGGCGATGTTGTTGGCAAGCACCAGGTCGGCGACCTCGTCGGTCATCGACGCCAGCAGAGGATTACGTTCGTCCTCGCGCAGTTCGCCGCTGCTGACCAACGAGTCCAGCAAGATCTTGATGTTCACCTCGTGGTCGGAGCAATCGACGCCCGCCGAGTTGTCGATCGCGTCAGTGTTGATCCGTCCGCCGTTCTGGCTGTACTCGATCCGCCCGAGGGAGGTCAATCCGAGGTTGCCGCCCTCTCCCACCACCTTGGCCCGAACGTCGATACCGTCGACGCGCACGGAGTCGTTGCTCTTGTCTCCCACCGCCGCGTTGGTCTCGGTCGACGCCTTGACGTAAGTACCGATCCCGCCGTTCCACAGCAGGTCCACCGGAGCTTGTAGGATCGCCCGGACGAGTTCCGGGGGCGAGAGTTCGGTGATGGTGGTGTCGAGCCCGAGCGCCGCTCTCGCGGAAGCGCTGATCGGGACCGACTTGCGAGTCCGGTCCCACACTCCCCCGCCCTCACTGATGACGCTCTTGTCGTAGTCGGCCCAGGAAGAGCGCGGTAGGACGAACATCCGGGAGCGTTCCGCGAAGGACCTTTCGGCGTCGGGATCGGGGTCGAGGAAGATGTGCCGATGGTCGAATGCGGCGACCAGTCGGATATGCCTGCTCAGCAGCATGCCGTTTCCGAACACGTCGCCGCTCATGTCGCCGACACCGACCACGGTGAATTCCTGCGTCTCGGTATCCAGACTCATCTCACGGAAGTGCCGTTTTACGCTTTCCCAGGCACCGCGCGCGGTGATGCCCATTTTCTTGTGGTCGTAGCCCGCCGACCCGCCGGACGCGAATGCGTCGCCCAGCCAAAAGTTGTATCGTTCGGCAACGGAATTGGCGAGGTCCGAGAACGTTGCGGTGCCCTTGTCCGCGGCGACGACGAGATAGCGGTCGTCGCCGTCGCGGCGCACGACCCGATCGGGTGGGACCACGGCACCGGTGGCGTGATCGACGTTGTCGGTGAGGTCGAGCAGTCCCGAGATGAACGTCCGGTAGCAGTCCTGACCCGCCTGCAGTGCCGCCACCCGGTCCGTGGCCGGATCGCCCGACTCCGACGGCGGATTCTTGACGACGAAACCGCCTTTCGCGCCGACCGGAACGATGACGGCGTTCTTCACTGCCTGCGCCTTCGCCAGTCCCAGAATTTCGGTGCGGAAGTCTTCTCGCCGGTCGGACCAACGAAGACCGCCCCGTGCGACGGACCCGAACCGCAGGTGCACGCCCTCGACTTGGGGTGAGTAGACGAAAATCTCATACTTCGGCCGGGGTTTCGGTAACTCCGGGATCGCGGTCGGATCGAGCTTGAAGGAGAGGTACTTGCGCCGCTCACCCGCCTCGTCTGTGACGAAGTAGTTGGTGCGTAGCGTGGATTTGATCAATCCGAACAGACCGCGCAGGATGCGGTCGGCGTCCAGGCTGACGACGGCGTCGATGTACTTCTTCATCCGATCCTCGAGTTCGGCCACCCGATCGGATGACGGCGTCTCGGGGTCGAACATGGCCTCGAACAACTCGACGAGGGTGAGCGCCGAACGAGGATCGGACAGGGCGACGCCCTCGATGTGGAACTGGCTGTAGAGAAACCCCGCTTGGCGCAAATACTTTGCGTACGTGCGCAGGATCACTGCCTGGCGCCAGTCCATTCCAGCACGCAGAATCAGTTCGTTGAAGCGGTCGGCTTCGGCCCGCCCGAACCACACGGCGGCGAACGCCTCGGTCACCCTTTGCTGCAGTCGCGGTGCCGCCGTCTCTCCCTCCGCCGCCAACTCGGCATCCAGATCCTCCCCTACCGACAACCGGAGCAGTTCCGCCGGCACCGACAGTCCGAAATCGTAGATCCAGCAGGTCATGCCGTCTGGTCGAGGAATCGAATAGGGGCGTTCGTCGAGGACCTCCAGCCCCAGGCTCTGCAACACCGGAAGGACCTGACTGAGCGAGATTCCGTCGCCGCCCACGTACAAGGTCAGACGCCAGTGCCCGACTCGGGCGTCCGGGTCGCGGTAGAGGAGCAGATCGATCGCCCCGGCGGTGAGTGCCTCCAACCGAGCGAGGTCGGCCAGTGCGCGCGACGCTTCGAAATCCTCCTTGTAGCTCTCCGGGAACACCTCGGCATAGCGTTGCGCTAGAACGGGATTCACATCAGGAGTGACCTTCAGGAGATCCTCCAGATGTTCGTCCCAGCTCCGGCTCGCCTCCTCGAGCAATCCCTGAACCCGTTCCCGGTCGGCGTGCGAAAGGTCGAGCTTGTCCCCCTCCTCGCCGGCGCTCTTACGGATAGTGACGTGCAGAAGTGCCAGATCGGATTCGGTAACGCGCGCAGTGTATTCCAATGTGCCGGGACCGAATTCCTGCAACAGAATATCCTGCATGGCCAATCTGACCCGTGTGGTGTAGCGGTCACGCGGCAGGTAGATCAGACACGAGACGAAGCGGCCGAGGAAGTCCTCCCGCAGGAACAGTCGGACCTGCCGCCGCAATCCGATGCTGTGCACGGCGGTGACCGTGTCGAACAGTGTGTCCGCGCTGCTCGAGAAAAGTTCGGTGCGCGGGAACGACTGGATCACCTCGAGCATGGCCTGCCCCGAGAACGAGTTCAACTGGAATCCGGCACGCTCGATCACCGTGCGCACGCGACGTGCGATCACCGGAATGTCGAGAACGTTCTCATGGAAGGCGGTCACGGTGAAGACACCGAGGAAGCGGTGCTCACCGACGATGGCCCCCTCCTCGCCGAGGATGCTCACACCCACGAAGAACGGGTAGACCGCACGATGGACGGTGGCGGGGAACGAACCCTGGGTCAGCACCAGCAGTGGACGGTCAGGAATCTGGGCGGCCGGGGGGAGGCTCATCGGTCCCTCGGTAACCGAGTCGGAGCGCAACAATCCGAGTCCGCTGCCCGGCACGACATGCAGGCGCCGCTCCCCGGAACTGTCCGGCTCACCGAGCTCGAATCGTCGGTATCCCAGCGCCGCGTAATTGCCTTGCGACATCCACCGGAGAAGGTCGGCACAGTCCTCGAGGTCCTCTTTCGTCGTCCCGGGACGCGGCGCGGACCGCTCGAGGTCGTCGGCAAGATCGCGTTCGAGTTTGCGCATGGTGTCGGTGTCGAGAACCACCTGACGCACGTCTTCGAGGATGGTGCCGATTTCCTTGTCGAGGCTGTCGAGAACTGCGGATTCGGTTCGCGGATCGAGCTGCACATGAATCCACGATTCGGTGGTGCTGCCCTCACCTGCACCCTTACCCCTGTCGCCCAACAGAATTCCGTGAAGTCCCCCATCCGGTTCGCGTTGCACGGAGATGATGGGGTGGACGAATTCACTGATGCCGATGCCGAGTCGATTGAGCAGCGTGGTAATCGATTCCACAAGCAATGGCATGTCGTCTGTGACGATCTGCACGGATGCACCCAGATCGTGCCCGTCGCCCGGACGGTAGACCCGGGTCACCGCTTGTCCCGGGTGACGCTGCAGAGCAAGCTTGAGATGCGCAGCGAGTACGGCGTCAGAGGTGCCGTTGAGTGCACTGTCGCTGTCGCCGCGGTCGACATGACGAAAGTACATGGCGGCGAGCGTCGGCACCTGAGACCTCAGCCCGTCGGGCAGATCCCGTGCCCATTGCGCATCGCTCAGTGCTACCGAGTCCGTCATCAATGCTCACTTTCTCTTCGTTCCGTTTGCAGAGGGCAACTCTCCACGAGGGTAGCCTCCGCAAACGGAACGAACAGTGGACATCGGGTGTCGGCCGCCGCCTTGCGTCAGCAGACGCGGACCGGCGCGAGGTAACGCTCGAGTCCGGCCCGCTCCGCATCCGACAGTGGGCGCGAACGTTCCTTCTTCACGTCGAACGCGACCAAGAGAGCGTCTCCCGTCCCACAGACGGCGCCGTGCCTGTTCGTGATGACGTGGTGGATCGTGTACGACGACGTACCGACATCCACCACCGTGACGTCCACCTTCAGCGGCCCGGAGTCGTCGCTGATCGGGCGCAGAAAATCCACGTCCATCTTGCGCACCACCATGGCCCCGGCACGGGCGCCGACGGCCGCCAGTTCCGACGACAGGAAGTGCGCCCGCGCTTCCTGCATATACTCCACGAATCGAGTGTTGTTGACATGACCCAGCCGGTCGGAGTCGCCCCACCGGACCTGGATCTCATACGTGAAGACCCTCTTTTTCACCGGGTCTGATTTCACTGGGTCAGTCCCTCGTCAGCTTCCGGTGGGTGACGCGATGCGGACGCGCTGCGTCCGGTCCGAGACGCTCGACCTTGTTGGCCTCGTAGCCCTCGAAGTTGCCCTCGTACCAGTACCAGGCAGCCTCGTTATCACCGAAGCCACCTTCCCACGCGAGGATGTGCGTGCATGTGCGGTCGAGGAACCAGCGGTCGTGGGAGATCACGACGGCACAGCCCGGGAACAGTTCCAGCGCGTTCTCGAGCGAGCCGAGAGTCTCGACGTCGAGGTCGTTGGTCGGCTCGTCGAGCAGGATCAGGTTGCCGCCCTGCTTGAGCGTCATCGCAAGATTCAGGCGGTTGCGTTCACCACCGGAGAGCACACCCGCCGGCTTCTGCTGGTCGTGACCTTTGAAACCGAACGAGCTGATGTACGCGCGCGAGGGCATCTCCGTCTGACCGACGACAATGTGGTCGAGACCGTCGGACACGACCTCCCACACCGACTTGGTCGGATCGATGCCCGCACGGTTCTGATCGACGTAGCTCAGCTTCACGGTCTGCCCGACCTTCACCTCGCCGCCGTCGGGCTCCTCGAGGCCGACGATCGTCTTGAACAGCGTGGTCTTACCCACACCGTTGGGACCGATCACGCCGACGATGCCGTTGCGGGGCAGGGTGAACGACAGATCCTTGATCAGGACCCGGCCGTCGAAGCCCTTGTCGAGATTCGAGACCTCGACCACCACGTCGCCCAGGCGCGGCGGTGCAGGGATCTGAATTTCGTCGAAGTCGAGCTTGCGGGTCTTCTCCGCTTCGTTGGCCATTTCCTCGTAGCGGTCGAGGCGGGCCTTGTTCTTGGCCTGGCGTGCCTTCGCGCCCGACCGGACCCATGCGAGCTCATCCTTGAGTCGCTTCTGTAGCTTCTGGTCCTTCTTGCCCTGGACTTCGAGGCGGGCAGACTTCTGCTCCAGGTAGGTGGAGTAGTTGCCCTCGTACGGAAACAGGCGGCCGCGGTCGACCTCGCAGATCCACTGCGCGACGTGGTCGAGGAAGTACCGATCGTGCGTGACGGCCAGGATCGCGCCGGGGTACGCCGCCAGGTGCTGCTCGAGCCACAGGACGCTCTCCGCGTCGAGGTGGTTGGTGGGCTCGTCGAGCAGGAGCAGATCGGGCTTGCTGAGAAGTAACTTGCAGAGTGCGACGCGGCGTTTCTCACCACCGGAGAGGTGAGTGGTCATCTCTTCCGGCGGCGGACAACGCAGCGCGTCCATCGCCTGCTCGAGTTGGGAGTCGATCTCCCAGGCGTCGGCGTGGTCGAGCTTCTCCTGAAGCTCGCCCATCTCCTCCATCAGTTCGTCGGAGTAGTCGGTGGCCATCAGCTCGGCGATCTCGTTGTACCGCTTGAGCTGGACCATTGTCTCGCCCATGCCCTCCTCGACGTTCTCACGAACCGTCTTGGTCTCGTCCAGTTGCGGCTCCTGCATGAGGATCCCGACGGACGCACCCGGAGCGAGGAATGCTTCACCGTTGCCCGGCTGATCCAGCCCCGCCATGATCTTGAGGATGCTGGACTTACCCGCGCCGTTCGGTCCGACCACACCGATCTTGGCGCCGGGGTAGAAGCTCATCGTGACGTCATCGAGGATGACCTTGTCACCGTGCGCCTTGCGCACCTTCTTCATCGTGTAAATGAACTCAGCCATGGGGCCAGCCTAGTGGTGTGGCGCAGCGATCCCGCATCGCGGAGGGTCGACGACATGATCAGGCACTTCCCGGGTAAGCACCGGCGCCCCGGACGTCGCGGGAGACGCCGGCACCCTCGCGCAGGCTATGCGACGAGCGACTCGCTCGCCGAAGTTTCCGCGTCCGTGACCGCGGTGTCTTCAGGGGCGGTGTCGTGGTGAGCGGTGTCGTCAGGTGCGGTGTCGTCAGGTGCGGTGTCGCCAGGTGCGGTGTCGTCGGGTGCGGTGTCGTCGGGTGCGGTGTCGTCGGGTGCGGTGTCGTCGGGTGCGGTATCAAGCTGAGCGGCGTCGGCGGAACCCTTTCGGCGCTCCCGTTCGACGACGGCGACGCACCGCGAGAGGTCGGGTCCGATGGCGGTTGCGCTGAGCTCGAGGCCGGATCGGGCGATACCGTCACGCGTCGTGTACTCCGTGGTGCGCAGTTCACCAGTGACGATCACGGGATCACCTTTCGCGATCGACCGGACGACACCTGCCATCAGCCGCCGCCGGCAGGTCACTGCGAGGTACAGCGTGCTGCCGTCGCGCCACTCCCCCGTCGTGAAGTCGCGCCGCCGGACCGTACTCACCATCCGGAAGCTCAGGAACTCTTCGCCCGCCGTGTTCGCCCGTGCGACAGGGCCGGTGATGACCGTTCCGACGACGGTGCCGTGGGTTTCGTACATGCGAATCCCCCTGTGAGTGTGGCTGGTTACCTTCTCTCACAGCGTGCCTTCCGCCACCCGCCGTTTCGACCGTCGCCCGGAATCTGTGGAGAAGTCGGCGGGGTGTGCACAACCCGCCGACGAACGTCGCAGAAACTCGAAACCTGTCGCAAGCGCGTGCTACGGGGTCCAGTCACGACTCTCGATCGCGGCGCGCCAACTCGGCGAACATCGCGTTGTGCGCAGCCAGATCCGCGTCGTCGTCGCGATCGGCAGCCCGGTCGACGCGCCGTGCGGTGCGACCGTCGCTGCGGGACCATTGAATGAGCAGCGCCATCATCACCAACATCAGGGGAATCTCGCCCGTCGCCCATGCGATGCTGCCGCCGAGTTGCTGGTTACCCAATAGGTCGGAGTTCCAGCCGAGGCCGAGTGAACGGTAGAACGACTCGCCCATGACCGTATTCATGCTCATCAGCGCGACGCCGAAGAATGCGTGGAACGGCAGAGATCCGAACACCATCGCGAGTTTCGTCACCGGCATCAACTTGCGTGGTGACGGGTCGATGCCGACAGCGACCCAGTAGAATAGATACCCGCTCAGGAGGAAGTGAAGGTTCATCAGGACGTGCGCGGTGTGCGAGTCCACGGTGGCGCCGAAGATCCCCCCGAGGTACAGCGCGTAGAAGCCGCCCACGAACAGCGAGGCGGCGACCACGGGATGGGTGATGAACCGGGAGAACGTGCTGTGCAGAGCCGTCAGGATCCATTCACGCAGACCAGGCACACCGTTCTTACCTGCCGGATCGAGCGAACGTAAGGCAAGCGTGATCGGCGCTCCGAGGACCAGCAGAACCGGTGCCAGCATTGACAACGCCATGTGCGAACCCATGTGCACGCTGAACACCGCAGGTGCGTAGCGACCCACACCGGACGAGGTCGCGACGAGCAGCACCGCGCACCCGCACATCCACGCCACGGTCCGACCAACCGGCCAACTGTCGCCGCGGCGGCGGAGTTTCCGCAATCCGAGCACGTAGACGAGGGCGAGCACAATCGCCGCAGTGCCGTAGAGGAGGTCGAATCGCCAGTCCAGCATCAGGCGCCCGAACGTCGGCGGCCCTGGCAGGTTGTAGCCGAGTTCGACCTCGGCGAGGGTAGGCACGGCACTGGGTGCGGGTGGAGGTGTGCGGCCGAGCCCGACGGCGAGACCGATCGTCGCGCCGAAAACCATGGCCTCGGCGCCCGCGAACCGGATCAGGTTGCCTCGGCTCGTCGGATCCTTCTGGAGCGCGGGCAGAGCCCGACGGCGCTGCGCCCAGCCGAATATGCCAAGGATGACGAGGGCCACAGCCTTGGCCACCACGAGGCGGCCGTACGTCGTGTCGAAGAAGTCACCGATCGGGACGCGAACGAGCGCGTTCACCACTCCGCTGACGGCCATGACGACGAAGCAGATACCGGCGACCGCAGAAAACCGTCGCGCCGCGACTTCGGTGTACGCACCACCTCGCCGCGCATGGGCCAGGAGCGCGAAAAGTCCGCCTGCCCACAGCGACGCCGCGACGAGGTGGAGAATCAAGCTGTTCGTCGCCATATCGTGCGAACCGCCCGCAGACGAGTGCCCGGTCAACGCCAGCGGCATCAGGCCGAGGATCGCGACTGCCAGGAGAATCGGCGTCCACCACCAGCGCAGCACCAGCCGCGACGCGATCGCGACGACGATGGCGATGATCGCGGTCCAGCGCCACACACTCGCGAGTTCGACCTGATCGATCGACCTGAAGACGTTGCTCGGCTTGGCCGCCTCGGAGAAGGGTTGTCCGGACGTATCCGACAGCGAAAGCGGGACCAGGACCAGAGCGGTCGCAGCCCACACGATCGCGGCGTGCGACGCCGTCCGGACCGCACGGTAGCCGTCCACGTCCAGGACCCCCGACTTCTGCGGTGGCACGAAAAACGCCGCAAGTAGCAGGGACCCGATCGTGATGACGGCGGCAATCTCCGACACTGCCCGCATCGCCGGCAGCCCATAGGTGGTGATCGGGCCAGGGTCCGGAATCCCCAGCAGTACGAGCGCCTGCGCAGCGGAAAGACCGACCACGATAGCCGCGACCAGGCCGGCGATGAGTCCGCCGACAACGAACAGGGCGGACGAATCGCCCCGGTTCGGGGGCAGTGATTCCGCATCGGACTTCGCGAGCAGGGGTGTAGCCATGCAACAAGGGTAGGACCTACGACAACACGTCGGAGACGCGAGTGTGCGAGCTAACCTGGATGTGTAGCCGTCCACGGGGAAAGCGAGGCTGACATGGCTTTCTTTCCGATGCTCATTGGAACTACTACTGCCTGCGCCGACCATCGGCTGACGACACACACGGCACAGCCCGATCGGAGCGCTCGGGGCGGCAGGTAATATTTGTTCCGCGCCTCCGTAGCTCAGGGGATAGAGCAAGAGCCTTCTAATCTCTTGGTCGCAGGTTCGAATCCTGCCGGGGGCACCGAACAGTGAGGTCACAGGGTTCAGTGGCGTAGGACGAGGTCACCAACGCTCCCTCGGCGTCGGGCGGCAGCGTTCGCTGTAACCGCCCGAGCGCGAACAGCATCACGGACATGACTATTGGGAACAGCGCGAACACGAAGAACGTCGACTGAGCACTGAACCCCCAGTCCATGATGGCGCCGGCGAGCCAGGGGCCGAGCATCGCCCCCACCTTGGAGACCGACAGCGCCCAGGCGCCTCCGTTCGCACGCAGCGACGGCCGATAGAAGATCACCGAGAGACTGTGCATACCGCCGTGCGCCCCGATTACCAGAAAGTTCGCCACCAGCAAGACGACGATGTACGCCGTCGGCCCCAGCGGAAGCAGCCCGATCAGCAGCAGGCAGGGCACCGCCAGCATCGGCACGACCGCAATCGTGCCGATGCCCTTGTTGTCGAGGAACCTGCTGATCACCAGCTGACCGACGGCGCCGGAGATGGCGGTCGCCGCAGCGATCGTCGCCGCCGCACCGATGGAATAGCCCAGCCGCTCATTGAGAATCGGTCCCCAGAAGGCAAGGTAGAAGATGACCGCCGCGGAGCAGGCGTACGCGATCCACATCAGCGAGGTGATCCGGGCCAGCGGACCCCGAAACAGCTGCGCGGGAGTGAACCGCCCGTCGTCCACTTCGCCGGAGCCCACCACGAACCTGGTGCCCTCCGGAAAGCGGGACCCGGGTAGCACCCGGGTCATGATCTCGGCGATCCGCCGCTGACTCATCCCCCGCTGCGCCAGGAACTTCACCGACTCGGGAAGCATCAGCGCCACCGGGATCACCGCCAGAAGCGACACGATCCCCCCGGCGACGAACACCGACTGCCAACCGAAGCGCGGGATCAGCAGATTCGACACCGGGGCACCGGTGGCGCTGCCGAGGCTGTAGCCGAGCATGATGATCCCCACCGAGGTAGACCGGAAGCGTGACGGGGCGAACTCGGTGTTCAGCGCCCAGATGAGTGGCAGGACGCCGCCGAGGAAGAAACCGGCGGCGAACCTCAGGGTCACCAACTGGGCGTAGTTCTGGGACAGGGCCAGCAGCAGCACGAAGGCGCCGAAGCCCACGATCGACACCATGATCGAGGGCCGCCGACCGATCAGGTCACCGAGGTACCCCCGCGACAGACAACCGATGAGCGTGCCGAGCAGTCCCACCGTCCCCAGCATCCCGAGCTCGGAGTCGCTCAGTTCGAACGAAGCCTTGATGTACCTTCCGGCGAACGAGGTGATCTGCGAATCGAACCCGACCAGGAATGTGATGACCCAGGAAACCACGAACAGCGACAACCAGAAGCGGCCGGGTTTCTGCTGTTCGATCAGAGGTCCCACGTCGACCGTCGGTGGCGTGGTGCTCGGATTCGAAACTGCCACTGCGTCATCCTTATGCGCGTCGGGTGGACCAGAAGCGGACGGCAACGAAGGCCCGTGATGAGGGGAGCCGTGACTTAGGCGGCTGGACATCACGCCTCATCGCCGCCTACGAGATTAGCGCAGCCTCGCCTTATTGGCTGGTCCCGCAAGCCCACCGAATCGCCTACGAATCCGGCAGGGATGGCATCGCAATCTCGGTGCTCACCGTCAGCGGCGGTTGCCGAGCACATCTCACCTGGTCAAGCAGGCGGCGAAGCCATCGCCGGAGACCGGCACGTAGGCTAGATTTTCCCGGGCAGTCGGCGCCGACCACCTCCGGCTGGCAAGACGATATCGCCTACGCCGGTCGGTCGACTGAGGGAGAATTGACGTGAGCAGATATCGCGACATGATCCGGTGTGCAGGGCTCGCGGTGACTGTCACCGCCGCGAGAGTGGCAGGGAGAATCCATGAGCGATGACAGTAAACGAAATGCGCCCTCGGCACTCGGTCGCCGCAGCGTCCTGATCGGTCTCGCTGCTCTAGGCGGAATCGCCGCAGTGGATGTAGGCGGTTTCCTGTACGCGGGAGGCTGGTTGACGCCCGGTAGGTTGACTCCGCCACGATTCACCGATCGATTCGAGCAGGTATTCGGCAAGCACGACGGGTTCCGGCGCAATCATGCCAAGGGACTGAGCGCCTCCGGATACTTCACCAGCAACGGGGCCGGGGCCGAGATATCCAAGGCGGTGGTCTTCCGGCCCGGCCAGTTCCCGGTGGAGGGCCGGTTCTCGCTGTCCGGCGGCGTTCCCGACGTGGCTGACGCGAATGCCACCGTACGAGGTCTGGGCTTGCTGTTCACGTTGCCCAACGGTGAACAGTGGCGCACCGCGATGGTCAACATCCCGGTCTTCCTAGACAACACCCCGGAAGGGTTCTTCGAGCGAATACTCGCATCCAAGACCGATCCGGACACCGGAAGACCCGATCCGGAGAAAATGGCGGCGTTCTTGGCCAGGCATCCCGAGACCGCCGCAGCGATGGAAATCATCGGACAACAACCGCGCAGCTCCGGATTCGACAACAGCACCTTCCATGGGCTCAACGCGTTCCGCTTCACCGACAGCGCCGGGGCCATCCGTCCGGTGCGCTGGATGGTCGTCCCCGAGCAACCGTTCGTGCCCGCGGACCCGGTACCACCGCCCGGCAGGGATTACCTCTTCGACGCCCTGATCCGCACGGTCGCGAACACACCCCTGCACTGGCGCCTGATTCTCACGATCGGCCAACCCGGCGACCCGACCAACGACGCCACCGCGCCATGGCCGCCACACCGGCACTCCATCGACGCCGGCAGAGTGACAATCGACTCGGTACAGACCGAAGAGCAGGGCAACGCGCGGGATATCAACTTCGACCCGCTCATTCTTCCGGACGGCATCGCGCGGTCGGACGATCCACTGCTCAGCGCACGGTCGGCGGTCTACGCCAGATCCTTCTTGCGCAGGTCCAGTGAGCCCAAACAGCCCAGCGAAGTCAACGTCGAGAGGGTGCTCGATGAACGATAAGCCGATCGGCCGAACCCCACGGTTCGCTCTCCCTTCCCGACTGCTGCACTGGGCCATGGCGGTCATGGTCATCGCCCAGCTCTTCATCGGCGTCACCATGGTGGCCTCGCTGGCCAACTACAACCTGCTGCAGGCCATCCACCGGCCGCTGGGGATCGCGATCCTGATCTTCGTCGTGGTCCGCATCGGGAACCGGCTGTTGCACAAGCCACCCCCATTCCTGTCCACGATGCGCCCCTGGGAACGTCGTGTGGCGACACGGTCGGAACAGCTGCTCTACGCACTGCTGGTCGTACAGCCGCTGGTCGGATGGGCCATGCTCTCGAGCGCGGGAGTTCCGATCGTGCTCTTCGGACAACTGCACCTTCCGGGAATCGCACCGCACAACACGAGCGTGTACGCCGTGCTGTGGTATTCCCACGCAACCCTGGCGTACCTGCTGTTCGCGACATTCACCGCCCACATGTGCGCGATCTTGTTCCACACCCTCGTGATCCGCGACCGCATCCTCGACCGCATGGCCCTATGGCCCACCCCCGGAACGAAACCGGCGGCGGAGCCTGTGGCGGAGCCAACTGATTGACCACACATCGAACATGTCCACGGAGGCGGACCGTCCTCGGCGCGGCCCGCTGGAATCGCGACCGACCCCAGCACCAACGTCGTAAGGTGTCGGCATGCTGTCAACCTCTGAACACGCCCAGATCGCCGTCGGCGACCTGACATTCGATGTCGTCATCAACGGTCCGGCTGACGGTGACGCCGTCGTTCTCCTGCACGGGTTTCCGGAAAGTGCCGCGGCGTGGGAACCGGTCACCGAACTGCTGGGCGGATCCGGTCTTCGGACCTACGCGCCGAACCAGCGCGGGTACTCGGCCGGTGCGCGGCCCGAGGGCGTCGACGCGTACCGGATCGACCATCTCGTCGCCGACGTCATCGGACTCCTCGACGCCCTCGATCTCGACACCGCTCATCTCGTCGGCCACGACTGGGGTGCCACCGTCGCCTGGGCCGTCGCCGCCCGGCACCCCGACCGCGTCAAATCCCTCACCGCCGTCTCCGTACCGCATCTCGCCGCATTCGGCCGGGCTTTGCGTGAGGACAAGGACCAGCAGGAGCGCTCGAGCTACATAGGTCTCCTGAGAATGGAAGGCAAGGCCGAGCAGGTCCTCCTCGACGAGAACGCACGTCGCCTGCGCGCGATGTTCGGTGACGCCGTCGCACCGAGGTTGGTCGACGAGCACGTCGCACTGCTCACCCAACCGGGCGCCCTGACCGGCGCGCTGAACTATTACCGCGCCATGTCGCGCGACCTCGACCAGACCCCCGCCGTCACAGTCCCCACCACCTACCTCTGGAGCACCGGCGACACGGCACTGGGGCGCGCGGGAGCCGAGATGTGTGGCGAGTTCGTCGATGCACCGTACGAATTCATCGTGCTGGAAGACGCTACGCACTGGATTCCCGAGCAGCGACCGGACGAACTCGCGAAGGCGATCCTGAAGCGCACCGGGACCACACCCGACTGAAGTCCGACGTTCCCACTCCAGGGCGTTCCTTCTGGTTTGATGTCAGTACGCGTCTCGCGCACCCGGGGAGGGAATCATGAGTGGTATCGCAATCTTGTTGGTCGGAGCAGTTCTGTGCTTCGCCGGTATCGGTTCACTGCACATCGCGGTTCTCGCCTCCGGTTTCGGACTCGGCTGGCTCCTGGCTGACCTGTTGTCGCTGTCGATCGGGACGACGTTCTTGGTCGGGTTGATCGGTGCGGTCGTGGCGTGGGCGGCCACCACGCTGATCTTCAAATTCGCCGCATTCTTTATCGGGATCATCACCGGTGCCGTGATCGGCGCGAAGCTGAGTCGCGTCCTTCAACCGGATGACGCCAGTTGGCTTCTGAGCGGAGTCGTAATCGTCGCGCTGGCCGTTGCCTGCGGTTTCACCGCCGACCGGTACCGCGCGCGAGCGCTGTTGTGGCTGACCGCGCTCGGTGGAGCCAGCATGGTGGCGTCAGGACTCGGCCTGGCCATCAGCCCCTTGAGTTTCCTTGACGACCCGAACGAGGGCGCCGAGCAGGTGTTCACGACGCTGATCTGGATCGCGCTGGCGACCGCAGGCTGGTTTACGCAACGGCGACTCTTCCCGGACAAACTGCGCATCGACGACGACCGGGCGAAGCGCTAGTCGCGGCCCGGCGCCTGCACTACCAACAGCGCGGCGAGTCCGATCGCGATCACGACCAGCAAGCCGAGGATGCCGCCGCGGTCCGCCGCGAACCAGTATGCAAACAGCCCGAACAGGCTCGGCGACAGGAACGAGACCGCACGCCCGGTCGTCGCATAGAGACCGAACATCTGCCCCTCGCGGCCGGACGGCGTGATCCTGGCCAGGAACGTGCGTGACGATGACTGCGCCGGACCGACAAACACGCACAGAAGCAGTCCGAAGAGCCAGAACATTGCGGGGCCCGACACCAGCATCAGGACGACGCCGACAACTAGCATCGCGATCAGCGAGGTCACGATCACCGTCTTGGGCCCGACCTTGTCGTCGAAGCGCCCCGCCGTCAGGGCGCCGATGGCGGCGACCACGTTGGCCGCGACGCCGAACAGCAGCACGTCGGCGACGCCGATGCCGTACACGTTGACGGCCAGAACTGCACCGAACGTGAAGACACCCGCCAACCCGTCCCGAAACAGCGCACTGGCCACCAGGAAATAGACGGTGCGCCGGTCGGCGGACCAGAGCTCGCGCAGATCTCGGCCCAGCACCCGGTACGACTCGACGAAACCCGCCTTGTCTGCGCCGGGATCGGCCTGCGGACGGGGCAACTCGGGAACCTTCAGCAGCACCGGAATCGCGAACACCGCGAGCCAGACGGCGGCCAGCAACGCCACCATCCGGATGTTCATCCCGCCGTCGGTGGTCAGCCCCAGAAACCCCCGGTGATCGCCGTCGCCGGCGATGAATCCGAAATAGCACAGCAGCAGGAGCACGATGCCACCGAAGTAACCCATCGACCAGCCGAACCCGGATACCCGGCCGATATTCGCCGGCGTCGACACCTGGCGGAGCATCGCGTTGTAGGGAACGTTGGCCAGTTCGAAGATCACCGAACCCACGGCGAGTAGCACCAAACCGAGCCACAGGTACTGATAGGAGTCGCGCACGAAGAACATCGCCGCCATGGAGGCGACCGTCGCGAACGTGAGGGCGCCGAGCGCCCACTTTCGTCGTCCTGCAGCATCGAATCGCTGTCCCGTGACGGGCGCGAGCACGGCGATGAAGAATCCCGCGATCCCGAGCGACCACCCGAGCCAGGCGCTCGCGGAGATGGATCCCGGCAGATCCTTCCCCACGGAGTCGGTGAGGTAGACGGAAAAGACGAACGTCAGAATCACGGCGTTGAACGCGGCCGAACCCCAGTCCCACAAGCCCCAGGCGACAACCTGCCGGCGCGTCGCGACCTCGCCGATGCCGGCCGGCGGACGAACGTCGGTGCTCATGCCCGCGAGCCTAGGCGAGCGGAAGGGACGTTCGGGCAGATCTGAAGCTTCGACCGTCCGGCGAATCCCAAAACCTGTGCACCGGGTTGCATACTCACCTCGTTGCATACATACTTCTGCTCGTGGCACTCGAACATGCGCTGCTCGTCTCCCTGACCGAACATTCCGGGTCGGGCTACGAATTGGCGCGCCGGTTCGACAAGTCCATCGGCTTCTTCCAGACCGCCACCCACCAGCAGATCTATCGCGTGCTCAAGCGTATGGACGAGTCCGGATGGGTGGACGCCGAGGTCGTGGCGCAGGACAGCAGACCGGACAAGAAGGTGTATCGGGTCAGTGCCGCCGGGAATGCGGAACTCGAACGCTGGATCGCCGAGCCGACAGAACCCAACCACCTGCGCAACGAACTGGCCGTAAAGATTCGCGCAGCCCGGCACGGTGACCTCGCCGCGCTCACCGCCGAGGTCGCCCGCCACCGTGACGGCCACGCGGCCCGGCTCGAGGTCTACCGCATGATCGAAAAGCGCGACTTTCCCAGCCCAAACCAGCTTTCCGGGCCGACCCTCCACCAGTACCTCGTCCTACGCGGTGGGATCCGCGTAGAAGAGGGGTTCGCCGACTGGTGTCAAGAAGTACTCGACGCGCTCTCACAGTAAGGACACGCCGCAATGACACAGTTCCCCCAACTCCTCGCCCCCCTGGACCTCGGCTTCACGACATTGAAGAACCGAGTGATCATGGGCTCGATGCACACGGGTCTCGAAGACCGCGCCAAGGACGTCCCACGGCTGGCCGAATACTTCGCCGAGCGCGCCCGCGGCGGTGTCGCATTGATCGTCACCGGCGGATACGCTCCCAACCGCACGGGCTGGCTGGCACCGTTCGGCGCCAAGCTCAGCAACCGCTTCGAGGCCCGACGGCACCTCGCGATCACCAAAGCGGTGCACGACGAGGGCGGCAAGATCGCCCTGCAGGTCCTGCACGCCGGCCGCTACAGCTATCAGCCGTTCAGCGTCTCCGCCTCGTCGATCAAAGCCCCAATCAACCCGATCCGCCCTCGTAGACTCACCGACCGGGGTGTGCGCTGGCAAATCCGCAACTATGTGCGCTGCGCGCGGTTAGCACAGAAGGCAAACTACGACGGCGTCGAGATCATGGGCGGCGAAGGCTACTTCATCAACCAGTTCCTGTGCGAGCGCACCAACAAGCGCACGGACAAGTGGGGTGGCACCTCTGAGAACCGTCGTCGGATGGCTGTCGAAATCGTCCGCCGCACCCGTGCCGCAGTCGGCCCGAACTTCATCATCATTTTCCGCCTGTCGATGGCAGACCTCGTCGAGGGTGGCCAGACGTGGGACGAGATCGTCGCGCTGGCAAAGGAAGTCGAGTCCGCCGGCGCCACCATCATCAATACCGACATCGGCTGGCACGAGGCCCGTATTCCCACGATCGTGACGTCGGTGCCCCGGGCCGCGTTCGCCGACATCACCGGCAAGCTCGAGAAGCACGTGAGCATCCCGGTGGCGGCTTCGAACCGGATCAACATGCCCGAGGTCGCGGAAGAAATCCTCACCCGCGGTGACGCCCAACTGATCTCGATGGCCCGTCCGATGCTTGCCGACCCCGACTGGGTTCGCAAGGCCGAGGCTGGACACCCAGACGAGATCAACACGTGCATCGCCTGCAACCAGGCCTGCCTCGACCACGCCTTCGCCCGCAAGCACGTGTCCTGCCTACTCAATCCACGCGCGGGCCGCGAAACGGAACTCATCCTCTCCCCCACCAGAACCACCAAGAGTGTCGCCGTCGTCGGAGCCGGCCCCGCCGGGCTATCCGCCGCCCTGGGCCTGGCCCAGCGAGGCCACTCGGTGACGCTCTTCGAGGCGGACTCGCAGATCGGCGGCCAGTTCGGGATCGCCCGCAAGATTCCCGGCAAGGAGGAGTTCGCAGAGACGATCCGCTACTACAACCGCCAACTTCCTCTCGCCGGCGTCGACGTCCGCCTCGACACTCGTGTCGGCGCAGCCGAACTCGTCGGCAACTTCGACGAGGTGATCGTCGCAACCGGCGTGACGCCGCGCGTCCCGACCATCCCGGGTATCGACCACCCGAAGGTCCTGACATATCCGGAGGTCGTGAGGGGTGGCAGGCCCGTCGGAAAGTCGGTCGCGGTGATCGGTGCCGGTGGTATCGGCGTCGACGTCAGCGAGTTCCTCACTCACGAGCACTCCCCCACCCTCGACCTGAAGGAGTGGAAGCAGGAGTGGGGTGTCACCGATCCCGAAGCCGCAGCGGGTGCCCTCACCACACCCAAACCCTCACCGTCCCCGCGCGAGGTGTACCTGTTGCAGCGCAAGGCCGGCCGGATCGGGGCAGGCCTCGCGAAGACCACCGGTTGGGTCCACCGCGCCGCACTGAAGAACAAGGGCGTGCAGGAACTCTCCGGCGTCAACTATGAGCGGATCGACGACGACGGCCTGCACATCACGTTCGGCGAGAAGCGTGAGAACGCGCGTACCCTCCCCGTCGACAACGTCGTCATCTGCGCAGGTCAGGAGTCTGTGCGTGACCTCGTTGACGAGTTGACCGTCGCCGGTGTCACCACCCACGTCATCGGTGGTGCCGACGTCGCCGCCGAACTCGACGCCAAGCGCGCGATCGAGCAGGGCACCCGTCTCGCGGCGCGAATCTGACCCAACGATTTTTCGGTGCAGGCCCGGTCCTTCAGGTCCTCCGATAGCCGATCCCTGCTCTGATCCGGTTTCCGCTGCTGTTCCATGTACTGCCGGATGATCGACAGGGGTGCACCACCGCAGGATGCGGCGAAGTACGACGGCGAGCACAGAGGGTTCCGGTGGGTGCGGGGCCGGCGCAACTTCCGGGAGGACACCCCTTCGAGTGAGTTCACCAGCTTCGAGAGTTGCGCGGTGGGTGGGTACTCGAGCAGCAGATGTACGTGGTCGTCTTCCCCGTTGAACTCGATCTAGGGTGGCACCGAAGTCGGCGCGCACATCCCGCGCATGATCGGCCGACTTTTGGACCGTCACTGACAGTGCTCGGCGGCGAACACGTGACGGCGGTACTTCGTCACAAAGAGCACATGCGCGTGTACACCGAAAGCGCATGTTGTACCGCGCCTGGGTAACTCATCAGTGTGTGTCGTAGGTCATGAGCATGTTGGGTGGGTGATCGCCGGCTACCGGTACCGACGGGGGAGCAGCAGCGCATGCTGGCCCGCTCGTTCGGGTGTGTGCGGGTGGTATTCAACGATGCGATCCGATGCCGACAGGATGCCCGCGTCGCGGGGGAGAAGATCTCCGACGCCGAGGTGCAGAAGCTGGTGGTCACCTCGGCGAAGACGACCCCCGAACGGGGATGGTTGGCCGAGGTGACCTCGGTGGCACTGGTGCAGGCCTGCCAGGATGAGCGGCGGGCGTACCGCAACTTTTTCGATTCCCTGTCCGGGAAACGCAAGGGCCGCAGGGTGGGGGCGCCCCGGCTGCGGTCCCGTAAGGACAACCGGCAGGCATTCCGGTTGACCCGTAACGGGTTCACGGTCACCTCTCGGGGTGTGCGGTTGGCGAAGATCGGGGATGTCGAACTGGTGTGGTCCCGGGATCTGCCGTCGGAGCCGTCGTCGGTGACGGTGATTCGGGAGGCGGACGGCCGCTGCTACGTCTCGTTCGTCGTCGAACGAGACGAACAGCCGTTACCGCAGGCACCGACCGTGGCCGGAATCGATTTGGGGTTGACGGATCTGGCGGTCATTGCCCGCTCGGACGGGCACTCGGGAGAAGATGCCCGCACCCCGGCACCTGCGTGCTGCGGAGAAACGTTTGGCCAGTGCGCAGTCAGTAATGAAGCAGGAACCCACCGAACGGAGAACACATCATGTGTTCCCGCGTAGGAATCCCGGCCGTTCAGGGCCGGGGGGAAGTCAAGCACTAGGCTGACTGACCGTGAGCCTGCCTAACCCCACCCCCACAGCCCGCGCCGTCGTCACCGGCGCCTCGTCCGGAATCGGCGAGGCGCTGGCCGCGGATCTGGCCTCCCGTGGCCACTCCTTGATCCTCGTCGCACGCCGCGGTGAGATCATGGAGTCGCTGGCCGAAACTCTTTGCGCCGAACACGGCGTGGAGGTCGAGGTGCGCGCATGCGACCTGTCGGACCGGGACGCGCGCGCCACGCTGGTCGCCGAACTCACCGGCCGTGAGATCAGCGTCCTGTGCAACAACGCCGGAATCGCCACGTTCGGCTCCATCTCCGAACTAGACCCCTCCTACGAGCGTGCCCAGGTGGAACTGAATACGGTTGCTGTGCACGACCTCACGCTCGCGGTGCTGCCCGGCATGCTCGAACGCAAGTCCGGCGCGATCCTGATGGTGGGCTCTGCGGCCGGGAACATGCCAATCCCCCACAACGCCACGTACGCAGCCACCAAGGCCTTCGTCAACACCTTCTCCGAGTCACTTCGCGGCGAACTCAAGGGATCGGGCGTGAGTGTCACGCTCCTCGCGCCTGGACCGGTCCGCACCGAGGAACCCGATCCAGCCGGCGCGTCGATCGTGGATAAATTGGTGCCCGACTTCCTGTGGATTTCCAGCCGGCACACCGCCAAAGTGTCGCTCGACGGCTTGGCCGACAACAAGATGCGGGTCGTGCCCGGCGTCATCAGCAAGGTGATGTCCGTTGCCGGGCAGTACAGCCCACGTGCCGTCGTCGCCCCCATCGTGGGCACTTTCTACAGGAAGCTGGGCAGCTAGCAACTCTCACGGTGGTGCTTCCGAGGATGCACTCAGGGGAATCTGTTCTGACGGCGGAACTGCACATCCAAAATATATTTGCTACCAACATATCTCGTCTCAGTTGCTTCGACACGCTCACCGTTTTGGTCCTCGACGCGCAGGTTTTCGACCAACAACGGCGATCCGATCGCAACACGGAGATGTGCGGCGTCGTTGTCGTCGGCGATGGTCGCGGCGACCGTTCCACGGGCCTCGGTGAGGATGAGGCCGTGATCCTCGAGCAACCGGTGCAGCGAGATCGTCCCGAGGTCGTAGTCGAGAACGAAGGAGCAGCGCGGCGGCAGGGTCACCGTCTCGAGCGCTAACGGCAGTCCATCACCCAGTCGGACCCTCATCACGCGAACCGCGCGACTGCCCGGAGTCGCAACCAGTTCCGCTGCAGTTTCCGGCGACAGGTCGACCCAATCCGAAAAGAGCACGTCGGAAATGACCGCGATGCCGCGTTCGGCCATGTCATCGGTGAACGAACGCAAGATTCCCATGGTCCGATCAGCTTCGTTACCGGAGGCATAGGTGCCGCTTCCCGGCACCCGGTAGACCAGGCCTTCCGCCTCGAGAGACTTGACCGCTTGACGGGCCGTCATCCGGCTCACGCCGTACCTTTCCGAAAGCTCGGCTTCACTCGGCAGGGGATCACCGGCGCCCGCAGAGCCCAACCGGCGGCGCAACTCGGCTGCAATTTCCACATAGCGAGGTGATCGCGCCCCTACCATTCTCACACCCTTCATGTGACTTAGATCATAGTCAGCTAGACAGCCCTTGACGGAGGCCGTACCCCTTGGTGCAAAATCACCGCCGAAAGCCACTAGGCGCCGTGGGCTGTCGAGCAGTCATTGAACTGGACGTATTCCATATTCTTTACGCGAGTATAGGAATTCCTTGACAAGACCACGTGTGACGGTCAACACTCCTTCCGTCTATACAGCTAGCTAACTAGCTCGACTCGTTTCGGCTGGGCTTTGCCCCGCTCGACATGCGTCTCATGAAGGAGAGCGAACCATGCGTTTCCAGAAGAAATCAGCGTTGCTCGCGGTGGCAGCGGCGACGATCCCCACGCTCGCGGCCTGCGGTTCGGGAGGTGGAGACAGCGACCAGACGACGGTTGCACTCTTGCTGCCCGAGACGAAAACGGCACGGTACGAGGCCAAGGACCGTCCGGCATTCACCGAGAAGTTTCAGGAACTGTGCGGCGACTGTGAGTTGCTGTACTACAACGCCGACCAGGACCCGTCCAAGCAGCAGCAACAGGTCGAGGCCGCTATCACCCAGGGCGCGTCAGTTCTCGTACTCGACCCCGTCGACGGAAAGTCAGCTGCCGCGTTGGCCAACCGCGCCAACCAGGCCGGGATCAAGGTCATCTCGTATGACCGCATGATCAGCAACGCGCCGATTGACTACTTCGTTTCCACCGACAACGAGAAGGTCGGCGAGATGCAGGCGCAGGCGCTGCTCGACGAGCTGAGCCCCAATCCTCAGCCTGCGCGCATCGTCATGATCAATGGGTCGCCACAGGACTCGAACGCCGGCGATTTCAAGGCAGGCGCGCACAATGTTTTCGACGCCAACGGTATCGAGATCGTCGCCGAATACGACACTCCGGACTGGAGCCCGGACAAGGCCCAGACGCAGATGGAGCAGGCGATCACGAAGGTCGGCAAGGACGGCTTCGACGCGGTTTACGCCGCCAACGACGGAACCGCCGGCGGCGCGATCGCGGCGCTGAAGGCGGCCGGTATCGATCCGGCCACGAAGCCCGTCAGCGGTCAGGACGCCGAACTCGCGGGAATCCAGCGCATCGTCGCAGGTGAGCAGCACATGACCGTCTACAAGAAGATCACCCCACAGGCCGAGGCCGCCGCCGAACTCGCGGCCGCGCTCGCCCAAGGCCAGGAGCCGCCCAGCGGGCTGGTGAACGCCTCCGTCGACAACGGTGCCGGATCGATCCCCACCATCTACACCCCGATGGTCGCGGTCACCGATGACGCCGTCGCCACGGAAATCATCGGCGACGCCTGGTGGAGCGCGGCAGACATCTGCACCGACTTCTATGTCGAGGCATGCCAGACCGCCGGAATCGGCTGACCGAAGACTGGCAAAACGGTCCGGTAGGCCACGGTAAGGCAGCAGGACAGCGCCGACGGCGCTCCGGCAGCGTCCAGCTGATCCTGCTGCGTTACCGCACCGAGAGAGGAACGAACCACATGCATCCACACGCCATGCCGGCACCCGTCCAGGAGTCTGCATCATGACCGTCACCACCGAAGACCCCATCGCCGCCCACCCCAGGTCCGGTTGCCCATTGCTGTCACTGAAGGGAGTCACGAAGTCGTTCGGTCAGGTGCAGGCCCTGTCGGACGTCGACTTCGAGGTCCACCCAGGTGAGGTGGTCGCCCTGGTCGGCGACAATGGGGCCGGCAAGTCGACCTTGATCAAGGTGATGTCCGGCGTCGGCCCGCCCGACTCCGGGGATATCTCCTTCGACGGCAAACCCGTTCGCATCTCCAGCCCACACGACTCGGCCGAACTCGACATCGCGGTCGTCTATCAGGATCTCGCCCTGTGCGACAACCTCGACGTCGTCGCGAACCTGTTCCTCGGACGCGAAGAGACCGGCCGGGTGGGGTTCCCACTCGATGAGATCGGGATGGAACGCCGCTCCCGGGAGTTACTGGACATCCTGGCCGTACGCACTCTGCGATCGGTGCGATCCGAGGTCGGTGGTCTCTCAGGCGGCCAGCGCCAAACCGTGGCCATCGCACGGGCGATGCTCGGCAATCCAAAGGTGGTGCTGCTGGACGAGCCCACCGCCGCACTCGGCGTCGCGCAGACCGAGCAGGTCCTTGCCCTGATCACGCGACTGCGTGAGCGTGGCCTGGGCGTGGTCCTCATTTCTCACAACCTTGCCGACGTCTTCCAGGTCGCCGACCGCATCACCGTCCTGCGTCTGGGCCGCAACGCCGGGTCCTTCCGCACCGACTCCGTCAGCCGAGAGGTGGTCGTAGGCGCCATCACCGGTGCACAATCCGACAGACCTTCCGAAAGTACCGAGGAGCACCAATCGTGAGCATCCTTCCCGCCCAACGACTCACGGTTAAACCAGACGATCCGGCACCACAACCGAAAAGCAGCTTCGACCTGCGCGCGGCGGCCCGCAAGATCGCCGAGGGAGAACTCGGATCCGTCCGCGTCCTCCTCGTGCTGGTGTTCATCTGGATCGTCTTCTCCATCGCCAACGACCGCTTTCTGTCCCCGGCCAACCTGACCAACCTGGCGCTGCAGATTGCCGGAATGGGCACGATCGCGATCGGCGTGGTTCTCGTACTGCTGCTCGGCGAAATCGACCTGTCCGTCGGAGCCGTCAGCGGCCTCGCCGGCGGCATCATGGCCACCACGTCGGTGCTGCGCGGATGGCCCGCCTGGATGGCGATTCTCGCTGCGCTCGCGGCTGGCGCAGTGATCGGCCTGATACAGGGCACGATCGCTACCCGCCTGCAGATTCCATCGTTCGTCATCACCCTCGCCGGCCTGCTTGCCTGGCAAGGCGCCCTGCTCGCCGTGCTGGGCGCCAACGGAACCGTCAACATCACAGACCCGGCCATCACCGCGTTGGCCGGCACGTTCCTGAGTCCGACATTCGGATGGACGCTGGCGGTCCTGGCCATTGCCGTCGTCGCCGGTGGGGAACTGCTTCGGCGCCGCCGGCGCCGCGCCGAGAACCTCGAAGTCGACCGGCCTGCCTTGCTGGCGGTCCGTGTGGGCGCCATCGCAGCCGCCGTCGTCGCCGGAACTGCCGTTCTGGGCTCGGAGCGCGGCGTGCCGCTGTCGCTGCTGATCCTGATCGGACTGGTGCTGCTCGTCAACGGATTGCTGCGGTGGTCGACCTTCGGTCGTCACGTCTACGCGGTCGGCGGCAACGCCGAAGCCGCCCTACGCGCGGGCATCCGGGTGAACCGCGTCCGCATTCTGGTGTTCATGCTTGCCTCCACCTTGGCGGCGGGCGGCGGCATCCTCCTCGCCTCCCGGCTCATGGCCGTTAACCAGAACTCCGGCGCAAGCGACCTACTCCTCCTGACTATCGCGAGCGCGGTCATCGGCGGCGTAAGCCTTTTCGGCGGGCGCGGATCGGTGTGGGCGGCGTTGCTCGGCGCGCTGGTCATCGGCTCGATTTCCAACGGCATGGACTTGCTCGCACTGGAGTCCTCGGTGAAGTTCATGGTAACCGGCGCTGTGCTGGTTGCCGCGGTCTCCTTCGACGCAATCACGAGGGGTCGACGAAGGGCACACGGCCGCCTTTGAATCGCGGCTGACTGCAGGTTTCGACATCTGCTTGCGCATCGTCAAACGTGCCGCAAACAGATCCCGCGAATACCGGCCTTGGCCATGCCGCACAGTGGTACGCATGCGCGCCACTGTGCGGCATGGCCTTTCGCAACCACACAGGGACTTCTCGATCGAAAAGCTTCTCCTACAATCACGCACGTCGGAAGAAAGTGTCCACCGCAGACCTAGTCCGCTATCGACGTGACTACTGTGTTCCTGGTGCAGGACAAACTTGTGTGGATCGACTGTGAAATGACCGGCCTTCGGCTCGGTTCCGACAAACTGATCGAGATCGCCGCTCTGGTTACGGACAGCGAACTGAATGTGCTGGGTGAAGGTGTCGACATCGTCATTCATGCCGACGACGAATCGCTAGCCGCCATGCCGGATGTGGTGACCAAGATGCATGAGAATTCTGGACTGACGGAGGAGGTTCGGAAGTCCACGGTCACTCTCGCCGAGGCCGAGCAGCAAGTGCTCGCTTATATTCGCAAGCACGTTCCGGTGGCAGGCACCGCTCCCCTGGCCGGCAACTCGATCGCGACGGACCGCGGGTTCATCACCCGTGACATGCCCGACCTCGACACCTACCTGCACTACCGGATGATCGACGTCAGCTCCATCAAGGAACTGTGCCGCCGCTGGTACCCGCGAATCTACTTCGGTCAGCCCGAAAAGGGTCTCGCTCACCGCGCCTTGGCCGACATTCAAGAGTCGATCCGCGAATTGAAGTACTATCGGAAGACCGCTTTCGTAACCGATCCTGGTCCGTCTACCAGCGACATCGCTGCAGTCGTCGCAGAACTCGGACCCGCCTGAGATATCGATTGGCGTCTCGGGCACCGGACGCGCTAGTATCTTCCTTGCCGAAGTTACTGCCCTCGGGCGGTGACCGGAGCGCATGGTGGGTGTAGTTCAGTTGGTAGAGCACCAGGTTGTGATCCTGGCTGTCGCGGGTTCGAGTCCCGTCACTCACCCCAAGAGAAACCCCCTGTGAGCTGGGATAACCAGCAACACAGGGGGTTTCTTTTTGCCTTCATGCAACAGAATATGCAATACCGATCTACCCGAGCAGGGCCGCGAACCTGTCCGCCGCACCCTTCTGTGCCCCCGGTAGCACGTGCGCGTACACGTCCATCGTCACCGCAATGGAGGCGTGACCGAGACGTTCCTGCACCACCTTGATCGACTCCCCCGCACCGATCAACAGGGTTGCGTGAGTGTGACGTAGACCATGCAGCTTCAGTGTCGGCACAATTTCGACCCCCAGCTTGCCCTGTGCCTTGCGAACGCGGTGCGCCCAGGAGTTGGATACCGACCGCACGTTGCGCGGCTCTCCGGCGTCGTTGCCGAATACGAGGGCATCCCCGCGAGCGAGCGACAGTGACAGGCTGCCCCGCACGGCCCGGTGTGCTTTGAGTACGTCGACGGTTGCTGGGTCGATGTCCACTACCCGGGTCCGGCCTGTCTTGGTGCCCTTCACTTCCCCCTTGCCTGCCTGTGAGGAGTCCAGTGCTCGACGGATGGTGATGCGCCCGTCCTTGAGGTCTAGGTCGGTCCAGCGCAGTGCGAGGGCTTCGCCTCGGCGCATTCCTGTTGCTGCGAGGCTGTGCCATAGGGGGTGTAGTTCGTCTTGGTAGGTGTCGCGGTCCCAGGAGAGGAACGCTGAGAGCTGCTGGGCGTTCCATGCTTCGAGTTCGTGGGTGTCTTCTCGAACTTGTTTCCCGGTGGGGGGTTTTGCTGCCTTGTCGCGGGCTCTGTTAGTGGTGATGTGCCGGTCGGATACTGCGGCGTCGAGGATTTGGGTGAGGGTGACGTGGATTTTGCGGATGGTGTTGGTGCCCAGCCCTGCCGCCTCGAGCTCGCGGTAGAACTTGGCGATGCGGGTTGCGGTGATGGCTCGGATTGTAATGGTGCCGAGGTGGGGTGTGATGTGGAGGGTGATGTGTCGTTGGTATTGCTCGCGGGTCGTTTTGGCGATGCGGTGTCCGTCGAGCCACGTTTGGGCGTAGTCGCCGAGGGTGGTCTTGGTGGTGTTGGGGCGTAGGCCTGCTGTGGTGTCGTTCTTGGCTTTGGTGAGGGCTTCGTCAGCGCTAGCCGCCGTGGCGTATCCGGCCCCGCCGATCTGACGTAGGCCGGCGTCGGGGTGTTCGGGATCGACGGGCACCCAGAGTTGGTAGCGCCAGCGGGTGCCGGCCTTGGTGGTGTAGCTGGTGATGGATCCTTTGCCCGCTCTGCGGTTACGTCGTGGCATCGGATTGCTCCTCTGCGATCGGGGTGGGCGCGATCAGCCCTGCGGCCCGCGCCCGCCCGATCCAGGCACCTGCAGTGCTCCGAGACACCTCGAAAGCATCCTCGATCGCCTTAGTGGGGGCATCACTCATGAACTCTGCGAGGCGGTAGACGCGGGCAACTTGTTCGATCGTTTCCGGCTGAGGTCCAAGTTTCTTCAGCTGGCGCGCCTCTGAAGTCGATAGGAGGCCAAGCGCTACGACCTCGGCACCCGCCTCGATGCCGTGCTCGATTTCGATTTGTTGCTTCACGAACTGGCGGACCACGGATTGGATCGCGATTGAGCGCAATGCGGTGCCAGTCACCGGCGGTCCGCCGTCGCGTTGCACGACTGTCAGAGATCGAACCTCAGGCTTCCCTGCCTCCGTCACGGTGAGCATGGCGTCGACGTCGTATCCGCGGTAGTCGATGAGCTGAACACGTGCGTTCCTGCAGATCGTGAGACCTGGAATCACTTCGAAGTCTTTGTCGACTGCGTGAATCTTCACTTCCGTCATGCCTGCAACGTACCTGAATGTAGCTATCCGCGTCTAGGCATATCGGTACCTTTTGACGCCGGGTTGACGTACCAATATGCCTGTGCTTTGCTAGTCGTAACCCACCGTCAAAGGGTTACGACAGGAGTAGCAATGAGTACCACCCAGGTCACGCTTAGCGACTTACAGCACTCAGATTCGATCACAATCACACGGGCGGAAGCAGCCAAGGCGCTGAGGGTCGACCCCCGCACCATCACGGCAGGCATCGAGAACGGCACCATTCCCAGCGTCAAACTCGTTCGGCGCGTACTCATCCCGAGGCTGCCGTTTCTCGCGCTCTTCGGCGCAAATGAGTGAAGCCCCCGACGTATTCCCTGATCGTTTGCACCGATCAGGGCGCCGAGGGCCACTGCAGAAATCACCCACCAAGGAGATTCCAATGTCTCACAGCATCGCACCCGAGCCGTTCTTCCGCAACATCGGCCCCAAGTTCACGTTCGGGCATTCCGAGGTTCAGGTGGCGGCGCACCTGTTCCAGCACGACAACGGCGAGGTCGACCGACTAATTCTGGTCAATGATGCGGAGATCAGCGCCGAAGACGTTCCCGTAATGATCACCGCGCTCCTCGCGGCCCGCGACGCAGTGGCGGGGTGACCGAATGTCCACAACCAAATATCTCCGCAGGCGGGCTACCGCTTCCCAGCGGCTCGAACCCTTCCCGTGCGGTCACCGTGACCCCTGGATTTGCTCGTGCAGCGACACGAAGCCAGCCCCAGACGCCGATGTCGTCGCAGCCGCCGCCCGTCATCTCGTCTCAGCCATAGGCATGCCTGGCACCGGCTACGACATCGGTGCTGTGCGGTCCCTGTGGCGGCGTGGTGGCGGCGACGCACACCTTGCGGAACTCATCAACAGATGCGGAGGCATCAACGTATGACAGTTATCAATTCACCTGCAGAGGTGATCGCGATCAGCCAAAAGTACGCCGATCGGGAACCGCACGTCCTCGACGGAATGGCGGACGGCGCTTGGCTTGACGCGCAAAGCTTCCCGCCGTTGCAGTGGAGCGTGCAAGGCATCGTCCCCGAAGGCTTCGGTCTCATTGTCGCCCCGCCGAAAGCCGGTAAGTCTTGGTTCGTGGCGGGTATCGGACTCGCTTGCGCCACAGGTGGTCTCGCACTCGGGAAGATATCGGTGTCACGCCGCCCTGTGCTGTACATGGCGCTGGAGGACGGGCACCGACGCTTGCAGGGCCGGTTCCGTCAGATCCTCGGTGAGGGTATTCCGATCCCGAAGGATATTCATCTGATCGTCCGGGCCCGCCCGCTCGAGGTGGTGGCGATGATCTCCGAGTTTCTGGATCTTCATTCCGCCAAGGCTCCGCTGATCATCCTGGACACGCTCGGGAAGGTGAAACCGCCCAAGCGTGCCGGAGAGGACTCGTACACCGCCGACTACGCGATCGGAACCAAGCTGAAAGACCTCGTGGATGCGGTGTCCGGTTCGAGCCTGCTGGTGGTGCACCACACCCGTAAGGCTGAGTCGTCGGACTTCGTGGATGCGGTGTCCGGTACGCAGGGCATCGCCGGGTCCGCTGACTTCATTCTCGTGTTGGCACGCAAGCGGAAATCCGATGATGCGGTGCTCGCGGTGACAGGTAGGGACGTGCCTGAGAACGAGTACGCCCTGACGACCTCGGATGGTCGGTGGTCGCTCGACGGTATGGACCTCACCGATGCTGCCGCAACAGTCGAACACAGGCAGCAGAAAACGGCCTTGGGTGACAGGTCCATCGAGATTCTGCGGTTCGTCGAGAGTCGCAGTCAGACGACACCCGGCGAAGTCGCGGAGCACCTCGGTATCGATTCCAAGACCGCCGGAACTCTGCTGGGTCGCTTGTATGACGCCGGGAACATCGAGAAGTCCGGTCGCGGCATCTACGTAGGACGTGTGGAAAGTGTGGAAAGTGTTGAAAGCGCGGTAAATGCCCAGCTCAATACCGACACTCCCACCACTGACGATTCCACCAATTCAACACTTTCCACACTTTCAACACCAGGAGAGAACCGATGACCGGCATTGAGGGCACCCCACCGACTGACTCAGTGAACAGGCAGGGACTTTGGCGGTTCTGGTTCGCGTTCCCGGACCACAGCGAGGAACTGTTCTCCCCGTTCCTGCATCCACTGTCCTGGCCTGCGTCGCAAGCACGCGCAGTCTGCCACGAGCCGGGCACCACCCATCGGGCACCGAACCCCAAGTGCCTGTGCGGGTTCGCCGTGGTGCCGTCGCTGGATGACTTCCTGTTCCTGATCGGCGCTCAAACGGCCCTACACAATATCCGTGCTGCTACCGACTTCCGGTTCCCGCAGAGGCCGGTGATCGTGTCGGGTCGGGTCGATGTCCGGGGCGCGGTCCTCTCAGTACCTGGGCCGCTACAACGGGACGTTCTCGGTGTAGACGAGTTGCGGGTCGAAGAGGTCAAGCTCCGCGAACTATTCGTGCCCACAACCCACTACGGGGACTCGAAGTGGGCATTCATCACATCCGATGACCGTGTGCCGGCACTCCAAGCCGACAGGATGCTCCGGAACCTGGCAATCCGGTTGCGTGACCACTATGGCGTCCCCGTTCACCTCGGACTTCCCCGCATCACCGAAGAATAGGAGAAGGCAATGACGAACAACCCCGAGAAGGATCTCCTCGACCTGGCCCGCACGGGCATGCGTCACCGCCTGATGGGCCTGGGTAGACGGACGGAAACGTTCACCCCGACACAGCTGGCATTGATGTCCAGCCTGTTGGACGAGTTCGCCCGCAAGTCCAAAAGGATCCGCAACGACAACGAGGAGCACTGACCATGACCGATACCAACACTGTTGCATCCCTGCCTGAGTGGGCTCAGAAGATGATTGGCGACCTGCGCAGCGAAGCCGCCGAGCACCGTCAGTCCACGAAGTCCGCGGAGACCGAACGTGACGGCCTTCGCGACGAACTGTCCAGCATCCACACCAAGACCGCGCTCGACGGCCTGACGGGTGTCCTCGCGGACCCCGAGGACCTGGGCCGGTACGTGGACACCACCGAACTCGTCGGGGACGACGGCAAGCCTGACGCCGACAAGTACGCCGAGGCCGCTCGCGCACTCGTCGGCGAACGACCCCACCTCGGTAAGTCGATCGGCAGGTCCGGCAACGAGATCGGCGGTCCAGCCCCTCGCCCGCCGTCGACGAACGACCCGACACAGCAGATCGCGGACGGCACGGCCGACTTCGTGAGCCTGGTGCAAGGCGCAAGCTAAGTACGTAACCCCCGGCAGGTACCCCAACCTGTCGGGGGTGTCGTGTATTGTCACCGTGACGGTTCGGCCCGGTGCCCCACTGTCACCCGTTCCACCCGAGGTCCGGCACCTCACGGCCCGCTTGAGCTTGACGCTCGCAGCCCAAACCCACTGGCGTTCAACGCCTTTCCCCGCCGGGTCTCCCCTAATTCCTGGCATCACGTTTCAGGAGCACATCATGGCATTGTCCACTTCCGGCGCCGCATCCGTTCTCTCCGCCGAACAGATCACCAACATCATCACCGTCCCCTTGCAGAAGGCGTCCGTCTTCCTCGCCGCCGGCCCCACCATCATCGACGCGCACGGCCCGGTCAGGATTCCGACGTTCACCGAGTCCACCTCCCCCAGCTGGCACGGTGAGAACGAACTCATCGACGAGGTGGAACCCACCTTCGGTGAAGTCCTGCTTCTGGATCCCAAAATCAAATCCATCAAGTCGTTGCACCGCTACTCGAACGAGTTGGCACGTCAGTCCATCGCGGAAACCATCAGCGGAATCCAGGCCCGCATGATCACCGATGTTGCGGGCAAGATCGACGACACCCTCATCGCCGGAACCGGCGCGGGCGGTACCCAGCCCAAGGGAATCCTCAACTACACCGACACACAGGAGCTCGCGGCCGTTGGCGTCCCCACCCTCGACGACCTGCACGACGCGGAAGGTCTCGCACTCGGTGCCGAGATCGACCCGACCCGGCTGCGCTGGTTCATGCACTCCCGCGACTTCGTGGCGATCCGCAAAATCAAGGACACCTCGGGCCGCTACATCGTGCAACCCGACATCACCCAGTCCGGCGCTTACCAGCTCCTCGGGCACCCGGTGGTCGTCACCAACCGCATCCCCATCAACGAAGGCACCGACACCGACGAGAGTTCCATCGTCCTCGCGGACATGTCCATGATCACCGTCGCCCGCGACATGGCACCCACGGTCACACTGCTCGACCAAACGTTCGGCGACTACGACCAGCAGGCCATCCGGGTTGTGTGCCGCTACGACGCAACCCCCGTCAACCCCCAGGGCATCGTCATCCTGCGCGGCGTAAAGCTGGTCTGACATGGTGGGCCGCCCGAAAGCGCGTGCCCGCAAGGACGCTACGGGGGCAGGGGAACACACCCCCGCCCCCGTAGCGTCCTGGCAGCGTCCACCCTTCGAGAAGGGTCACACACTGTCGACACGGCACGGCGCACACTCAGACCGCAAAATCGCCCCCATCGCCGCCCGCTGGGTGGAAACCGCACTCGCACAGTGCGCCTACCTCAACGACCCCTCCTACGAGCCCGCCCTGTTGGCGTGGGCACGATTCGAGGCCAAGTGCGACCTGTTGCACGAGTGGATCGACACGCACGGCATCATCGACGACGGGGGGCAGGCCACCGCCGCCGCGAAACTGTTGCCCATCTACGAGGGACGCGCCGCGAGCCTGCGCGCCACCCTCGGCATGGACCCCGTTGCCCGCGCCAAGCTCCAGCGCGACGCCGCAGCCACCGAGGTCGACCTCGCAACCCTGCTGTCCCAGCACAACGAAAGCCGCGAGAAAGGCACCGATACATGAGCGCCACCCTCGCCGGGATCGACCCCGATCAGCTCATCGACGATCCGGCCTACTTCGCCGAGAAGGTCATCGGCGAACCACTCTGGGACTATCAAACCGACTTCGCCCGCAGCCCCGCCCGCTACCGCGTCATGTGTGCCGGCCGACAGGTAGGCAAGTCCCGAGTCCTTGCCGTGTGCGCCCTGCATACTGCCTTCATTCGGAGCAACGTCCACGTCCTCGTCATCTCCAACGGCGAAGACTCCTCCAAACGCGTCCTCGACGACTGCGCAGGCATGGCCCGCCGAAGTCCCCTCCTGCGCGGCTCGGTACTCGACGACCAGAAACAACTACTGACCTTCGCCAACGGGTCGACCATCCAGTCCATCCCCGCATCCGAGGCAAGGGCACGCGGCAACAGCATCGACCTACTGATCGTCGACGAAGCCGCATTCATCAGCATGAACCTGTGGCAGGCGGCCGAACCGTCGATCCTGGCCCGGACTGAAAGCCGCGTAATCCTCGCCTCGACGCCCTGGGGATCGTCCAGCCATTTCTTCCGCAGCAAGTACCTCGAAGGGCTGGGCTCACCCTCGGCGCGTGTCCGGTCATGGCACTGGCCCTCCACCGCGTCACCGATCGCCGACCACGAACTGATAGACGAGTGGCGGCGCACCTGGTCCCCCATCAAGTTCAAGACCGAGATCGAGGCCGAATGGACCGACGAGACCGGCGCGTACTTCACGATGGAGGAACTCGACAACGCCGTCGCCGACTACGCGCTGATCCCGCCCGAGCAGGCGCACGGACAGACCGCCGTCGCCGGAATCGACTGGGGATTCAACGACAGCAACGCCCTCGTTCTCCTCGGCGTCCTCGACGATCAGGAACTCAACCGGGGCAAGCACCTCGACGAACTGGTCTACTTCCTGCCCTGGCTTGAAGCCCACCACCGAATGCCCTACTCCGACTTCATCGACCGCATTGCCGCCGTCGCCCGCGAGTATGGCCTGGTGCGCCTCATCTCCGAATCCAACGGTGTCGGACAGATGCCCTCTCAAGTCCTCCTCCGGAGGATCGAGAACCAATGCCACCTCATGCGCCAATGGACCCCCGTCACTCCGGTCACTACCGACAACCGACGCAAGACCAGCGGATACGGGGCACTCAAGGTCCTGCTTCAGCAGGGCAGGATCGTCCTGCCCCGACACGCGGAACTACTCAAACAGCTCCACGCCCTCACGTACGAGATGACACCCACCGGGGCTGTCCGCATCGAGGTACCCGAAGCCGCTGGACATGACGACCTCGCCGACGCACTCATGCAGGTCATGTGCGCGGTCGAAGGCAACTTCACCTCATGGCGACCCGACAACCCCCGACCCAACCGGGGCAAGATCCTCACCACCCCAGGCGGCACACGCATCCCAGAGAAGCCGAGATGCTGGGACCTACCCCACGCCCTCATGCGCGTCAGGGGAAGAGACAAGGGGGATGGATGGTGAACGCGGGTCGGTCTGCCTCTGTCAGCCGCGTTGGTTGGCAAGATGCCGCGCACGTGCGAGAGGTTCCATGCAACGTTTCATGCAATACCACTGTTGCATGAACGTGTATTCAAATGTGTGTTCGATAGGTCAGCGAATCGACTATGTGCAGCTCAGAGGTTGTTTCGAGCTCTTCTGTGTAGCTCATTGTTTCCCCAGGAACGGGAGTTCGAGTCCCGTCACTCACCCCAAATAGGAAAGCCCCCGGCTTCGGCCGGGGGCTTTCCTATTTCGTGCGATTGGTCTTCACTGTCGCCCTCAAACTATGGCGTTGCCGGCCTTCCAGGCATCCCACGGAACGTTCCAGTCGCCGAGGCCATCGGTACCCGAAAGCGTGCCGCCCACCGTGTTCTTGACGATGACGATGTCGCCGGGCTTCGTGTTGTCATAAACCCACTTCGCGTTGGACGGGCTGAGGTTCAGGCAGCCGTGGCTCACATTCGAGTAGCCCTGCTGCGCCACCGACCACGGTGCCGAGTGGAAGAAGATGCCGCTGTACGACATTCGGGTAGCCCAGTCGACCGGCGTCTTGTACCCATCTGGAGAGTTGATCGGCACACCGTACGTCGAGGAGTCCATAACGAGTTTCGCGAAGCGGTCACCGATGATGTAGAAGCCGTTGTCGGTCGGTGCGTCGTCTTTACCCATCGACGTGGGCATCGTGATGACCACTTCGCCGTTGCGCTCGAAGGTCACCTGCTTGGTGTTGTCGTCCACCGTGGCAATTACTGCGTCGCCGATCGTGAACGCCGTGCGACCGTCCTCCTGGCCGAACAGACCGTCACCGAGATCCAGTCCGTACGCGGCGACCTTGACGTCCACAGTGGTGCCGGGCGCCCAGAAGTTCTGCGGACGCCAGCGCACCTCGCGATTGTTCACCCAATAGAACGCACCCTCAACCGGTGGATTCGTCGTCACCGTGATCGCGTCCTCGGCCGCCTCACGGTCGGGAATGTCCTCGTCGAACTGCACTGCGACGGGCTGACCGATGCCGACCACGTCACCTTCCCACGGCAACACATATGGCTTGGTGACGTTACCCGGCGCGCTGGTTGTGAATACCGACGTCGAGGTGGTAGCGCCACCCAAACCATTCGCCTTCGCCTCGAGCCGGTACTTCCTGTCGTAGCCCAGCGGTTCCGTGTTCACCCAGGACAACCCGTCGGGCGCGAACGCGCCGTCCACCGGCTCGCCGTCGGGATTGACCATGGTGACCTGCGATAGCGTGCCGTCGGCCACCGTCACCGTCACGGACTGTCCGGGCGAGATGCCCACGGCACCGTCAGTAGCCGACGGCGTCAACTTCGGCTTGATGAGTTCGGTGACCGGATTGGAGTCGATCAGCGCTTCACCTTCCGACGTGACGTTGCCAGCACCAGAGACGGTGCATCCTACGATCGACAGTGCAAATACGAGTGATGTCGCCACAATCGTCGCCGTCTTCGAGACCGATCCCACCGCTTGCGCGCGGCTGCGCCCAACGCTCATACACCACCCCGTTCACGTTCTTTCTCCGAATTCACGTTCACGCCGGCAAGTCCTTCGCCTTCAGGAGGAATCGGTACGTCGAGCCCGTGTATTCCTTATGATGCCAGCCGTCGGAGGCCAGTTCCAAACAAGCGTCGGAGTTCCCAGTAACGTTCGAATATCAATCGTGACCAGTAGGGGTGCTGTTCCCGTCAGGTGGTGGAATCGCACGCCGTTCGGACCTGTCACCAGGCGATTTGCATTCTCGAGAAGCCAACCGCTAGTGTTCTGTCTCGCAAGAGCGAGCGCCTATAGCTCAGTTGGTAGAGCAAGTGACTCTTAATCACTGGGTCCGGGGTTCGAGTCCCTGTGGGCGCACTTGTAAGAAGACCCTCATCTTTTCACGAAGATGAGGGTCTTTCTCTTTCTCACCATCCCACCACGGGCGGCGGTCACGCAGACTAACGAACGGGCCGCCGGGATGTTCGGTCGCCGCGAACTTCACATCCCAGCGGCAATGCGAGGGCCGTTCAGCGCAACGCTTTGCGAAGCACCATGAGTCCCACCACCGCACCAGCGACAATCAGTCCGTATTTGACTGCCGGCTCGTTCAGCTTCGCGATCAGAGTCCGCTTCGTGTTCTCCAGGAGAACCTTCGGATTGGTGCGGACCGTCAATTCGTCGAGAGTGCTCGCGAGCTGATTACGCGCGTTCTCGATCTCACGCTCGATACTCTCGGTGTCCCTGGGCACGTATCCTCCAACTTGTTCGACTGTTCGATCAGCAAGAACGACGCTACCGCGGCGGTCCCACACTTCCGTCAACCGTAGACGAGAGCAAAGGACCTGCGACTACGTCTCCCCCAATCGCACTCGGCCGACGTCCAGCCATTCCCGGTAGCCTGACTTCTCGTGACCGACAACAGCAGACTCGCCCCCGGAGAAACCGCCCCCGACTTCACGTTGCCCGACGCCAACGGCAACGACGTGTCACTCGCCGACTACCGCGGACGCAAGGTCGTCGTGTACTTCTACCCGGCGGCCAGCACGCCGGGTTGCACCAAGCAAGCGTGTGACTTCCGCGACAACCTCGCCGCCCTGAACGGCGCCGGCCTGGACGTGATCGGTATCTCCCCCGACAAGCCGGCAAAGCTGGCAAAGTTCCGCGATACCGAGGAGCTGACGTTCCCGCTACTCTCCGACCCTGAGAAGGCGACCCTCGAGGCTTGGGGCGCGTTCGGCGAGAAAAAGATGTATGGCAAGACCGTGCGGGGCGTCATCCGCTCCACATTTCTCGTCGACGAAGACGGGAAGATCGAGGTCACCCAGTACAACGTCCGCGCCACGGGCCACGTCGCAAAGCTGCGCCGGGATCTCTCCGTCTGACCATCAACTCCATATACGACTGCTGCAACGCCGCGATCAATCTCGAAACCTGGTTCGGTGCACGTGTTCATCGGATTCGACTGCAAAAGAATCGATTTCGATATTGCCGCGACAAAGCTGACTCAGCGCTTCACGCACGAACTCATCGGCGGACGCCCGGTGCGGGCGCAAGCCGAGGAGGTGATCAGGACTGGGAAGTGGTGTGAAACTCGAGGGCGCTTTGGTTGACGCGGGCGACGATGTCGTCCCGGACCAGGCGCATCCGTTCGATACCCCCGATGCCCCGGTCTGATGGTTCGTCCGTGTCCCAGTTCTCGAACCGAGTGCCCGGCACTGGTTCGACCTGCGCCTCGCGTCCGAGTATGACGACCAGATCGACATCACGGATCATCTGAGGGTCGATCAGTGTCGGGACTTCGCCGGTGATGTCCACGCCCACCTCGAGCAGCACATCGGCCGACAGCCCGTTGACCGCGGCGCCGGGCTTGGTACCGGCCGAATACACGTCGACGGCCTCACCGGCAGCCTTGCGCATCAACCCGGCCGCCATTTGCGACTTGCCGCCGTTCTTGACACACACGAACAACACGCTCGGGTTCGTGGACATGGCAATCCTTTCGATGGGGGCACCAGCAGGTCCGCGTCGAACAGAGCGCTCTGGCATCAGTGCTCCTTGGCCACAGATGCAGGAACGGGAGATGCAGATTCGGGCGTGAAACCGACGGAGTGGGCAAAGCGCTTGCGCAGCGCCAGGGACACGTAGACCAAGCCGACCAGAACGGGAACCTCGATCAACGGCCCCACCACCCCAGCCAGTGCCTGCCCGGAGGAGGCGCCGTAGGTGGCGATCGCGACGGCAATGGCCAGTTCGAAGTTGTTGCCGGCGGCGGTGAACGCCAAGGTGGTGGTGCGCTCGTATCCGAGTCCCATCACGGCGCCGAGGAGGTAGCCGCCGCCCCACATGATTGCGAAGTACGCCAGCAGCGGGATCGAGATCCGGACGACGTCCCAGGGCCGGGAAGTGATCTGATCACCCTGCAGCGCAAAGAGAACCACGATCGTGAAGAGCAACCCGTACAGCGCCCACGGCCCGATTCTGGGAATGAACTTCGACTCGTACCAGGTTCTGCCCTTGACTCTTTCTCCGTAGCGGCGGGTCAAGTAGCCGGCGAGCAGTGGGATGCCGAGGAAGATGAGCACCGACTTCGCGATCTGCCACGCCGAGGTGTCGACGGTAGTCTGCTCGAGGCCGAGCCAACCCGGCAGGATCGACAGGTAGAACCAGCCGAGGACGGCGAACATGATCACCTGGAAGATCGAGTTCAAAGCCACGAGGACGGCGACTGCCTCGCGGTCGCCACAGGCGAGGTCGTTCCAGATGATCACCATCGCGATGCACCGGGCGAGGCCGACGATGATCAGACCGGTGCGGTATTCGGGCAGGTCCGGCAGCAGCAGCCAAGCCAGTGCGAACATCAGCGCTGGGCCCATGACCCAGTTCAGCAGCAGCGACCCGATCAGTAATCTGCGGTCGCCGGTGACGGCGTCGAGACGGTCGTAGCGCACCTTCGCGAGCACCGGGTACATCATGATCAGCAGGCCGAGGGCGATCGGCAACGAGATGCCGTCGATCTCCAAGGTGCTCAGGGCGTCCCCGAGTCCCGGGACCATCCGGCCCAGAAGCAGACCGGCGACCATGGCGACGCCGATCCATACCGGCAACAACCGGTCGAGGGTGGAGAGTTTGCCGACGGCTGGAGGGCCCTCGGTGGTCGTGGCCTCGCTCATGCCGACACCTCGGCGCACGCCTCGGCCGGCACCGCAGGGCCGCTCTCAGTGAGCAGCACCGCGCAGAGTTGCTGCAGGGCCGAGGGAATCACCCAGTAGTACACCCAGGTTCCGCGGCGTTCGCAGTCCAGTAATCCGGCCGCCCGCAGCACCTTCAGGTGGTGTGAGATCGTCGGCTGGGACAGATCGAACGACTCGGAAATATCGAACACACACGCTTCGCCGCCGGCGTGGCTGGCAACCAAGCTCAACAACCGCAGTCGGACCGGGTCCCCTAGCGCCTTGAACATCCGGGCCAGATCACCAGCCCAATCTTCGGTCAGCGGTTCCCGCACCAACGGCGAACAACATGCGCCGCTCTCCAGCGACTCCTGATTCGACATTCATCAATATTGACAGATATCTAATCAAGTCGCCACCCTCGGGGCATCGACTCCCACATCCGGGGGCACGCCCGTCGACGACTCACGCTGCTCGCGAATTCGTGGCCTACCACACTGGCAGCCCAAAACCATCTGTGGTCGCTCACACGCTCAGCGCAGGGCGACCCGACGCATCGTCTGATCCAGGTGAATACGACGCGCATCGCCGGGAGGGAACTTCCGAATCCTGACGGAAGACAGATAGCCTGGGGCGGTGGAGTCTTCAGCCAGCAAGCAAGTGCCACGCCGTGTGGACCCAGCGTTGGAGGTGCAGTCGGACCCGCAGGAGTTAATGCCCCGCAAACGTCCGATCCAGGAACGTAGTCGCCGCAAGTTCGACGCACTGCTCGCGGCGTCGCGGGAGTTGCTGGTGGACGTCGGATTCGAATCGTTCACCTGCGAGGAGGTAGCGGCCCGGGCCGACGTCCCGATCGGCACGCTCTACCAGTTCTTCGCGAACAAGTACGTGATCGTGTGCGAACTCAACAGGCAAGATCTCGTTGGGGTTCAACACGAGATCGCGCAGTTCGACGGTGAAGTCCCGTCCCTCGACTGGCTACGGTTCCTCAATTCCTTCGTCGACCACATGGCGGGACTTTGGACATCCGACCCGTCGAGGCGAGAAGTCTGGCTGGCGATGCAGTCGACGCCCTCGACCCGTGCCACCGGGGCCCTCCACGAAAAAGCGTTCGCGGAACAGGTCTCTCGGATGCTTGCCCCGCTCACTCCTCATACGTCGCGCGAGCGCCGCACGATGATGGCGGAAGTCCTGGTCCACGTGGTGTACTCGATGCTCAATTTCTCGGTGCAGGACAATCAGAGCCACGCGGACGCCGTCGCCGAACTCAAACGGCTGATGGTGGCGTACCTGTTGGTCGCCGAGAAGGAATCGCGGCCGTCCGCACCCAAGTCGTAGCCGACTTCAGGATGACTCGATGACCGCGAACGCGCCGGCCATGTCTCCGTCATGGGTGAGGGAGATGTGGATTTTCACGTCAGTCAGATGCTTGGCGACGTCTCCGAGCAAGCGGATGCTGGGTCGCCCCCACGCGTCGGTCACCACCTCGATCAGGTGGTGGATCATCTCGGGCAGCACCGGTGGGCTGGCGAAGAGGGAAGTGGACCAAGCCTTTATCACTGCCTCCTTCGCAGCCCACCGGGCGGCGAAATGTCTAGCCGGATCGGAACTCCGGGTCACGGCGTCTCGACGCTCACCCGGTGTGAAGTTGTCGAGCATGGCCGTCCCTGGCCGGTCCATCTGCTCGGCGAACTCCGACACCGCCACGAGGTCGAAGCCGATCCCCAGAACTCCCATCACAGCCTACTTTCAGCCGGGCAGGCCCGAGCTGTATACGTCGTCCGCTCCCAGGCGCGCGGCCTCGGTGAGCAGTACATCCGCTTCGAGCTGACGGGACGCTGCGGCCGGGACGCCGTCGCCACCGAAGCGGCGATCGGCCGGACGCTCGTACAGGCTGCCGCCCCCGCACATCGCGCGAGCCAGACGACGCTGACCCTCGACAGTGCGCTTGCGGGCCTGCTCAAGGTATCCCTCCCGCATGTCGGCCGGGATCGACTCGACGAACGCCTGCGCGTGTACCACCGCGATCATGCCGGAAACGTGCCCGAATCCGAGGCTGGTCAGCAGACCGGCCCGCAGCGGGAACTGCTCGCCGAAGCGCAGCGGCTCCCGAGCCCACACGAGGTGGTCGAACTCGGACATTTTCTCGTCGACACAGTCCAGGCTGCGGTTCGGCGGGACGACGCCCTGGGAGAGCACCTGGCAGAGACCGATCAGCTGGAACGCCGCCGCTCCACCCTTTGCGTGTCCGGTGAGGCTCTTCTGCGAGACGACGAACAGCGGGGCACCCTCGCTGCGACCGAGCGCCCCGGCCAGGCGTTCGTGTAGCTCCGCCTCGTTGGGGTCGTTTGCCGCGGTGGAGGTGTCGTGCTTTGAGATCACCGAGATGTCATCCGCGCTCACCCCGAGCTTGCCGAGCGACTGGGCGAGGCGAGAATCTGCTCCCCCTCGACCGGCACCGAGCGCACCGATACCGGGGGCCGGGATCGACGTGTGGACACCGTCCGCGAACGAACCGGCGTAGGCGACCACACCGAGGACGGGCAGACCCATCTCGAGCGCCAGGTCACCGCGGGCCAGCAAGATGGTTCCGCCGCCCTGGGACTCGACGAACCCGCCGCGGCGGCGGTCGTTGGCCCGCGAGAATCGGCGGTCGTCGATGCCCTTGGCCCGCATGTCGTCGGTCTTGGCCGTCGCGGACATGTCACCGAATCCGATGATGCCCTCGATGTCGAGATCGTCGAACCCGCCGGCGACCACGAGTTGGGCCTTACCGAGCGTGATCTTGTCGACGCCCTCTTCCACGGAGACCGCGGCCGTGGCACACGCCGCAACCGGGTGGACCATGGCGCCGTAACCGCCGACGTAGGACTGAACAACATGCGCCGCAATCACATTTGGCAGCGCCTCCTGCAAGATGTCATTCGGCCGGTTCTCGCCGAGCAGCGTGTCGATATACAGCGACCTCATCGAGGTCATGCCGCCCATGCCGGTGCCCTGGGTGTTGGCAACAAGCGAGGGGTGCACCCACCGCAGCAATTCGCTGGGTGTGAACCCTCCGGTGAGGAATGCGTCCACGGTGGCGACGATGTTCCACAGGCCCACCCGGTCGACGGAGTCGGCCATATCGGCCGGAATACCCCACTTGGTGACGTCGAATCCGGTCGGGATCTGACCACCCACGCTGCGCGTGAGCTTCATCTTGCGCGGCACGCGAATCTCGGTGCCCGCACGGCGCGTGACCTGCCAGTCACCGCTGTCGGGCACCGGAGTCGCGACCGTGTTCTCCGGGTCGGCCTCGATAAAGCTCAGGGCTTCTGCCTCGCTACTGACGACGAAGCTCAGATCCTTGTCGAGGAACACCGACGTCAAGAGGGGCGCGGTGTTATCGATCATCGCGCCATCGTCTTCGTAGCGGCGGATGCCGCAGCGCTCGACGACCGTGTCGTGGTAGCGGTCCGCTATCTCCGCCTCTGCAACCAGTTCCCCGGTCTCGGCGTCATACCAACCCGGGGACGGTGTGGTCTCCCACACGACCAGCCCGGTGTTCCAGGCAAGTTCGAGAACGCCCGCGGCCGAAAGTTCTTCGTCGACCTCCATCTCGAAGCGAGTGCGCGCGGATCCGAACGGTCCGAGCTCACCGGCGCCGACGACGACGACGAGGTCCTCGGGGACGGCCGTGACACCCGACCACTGCGTTGCCACCGATTCGGCGATCCGCGGGGGCGCGGGCAGGGCCGAAATCGTGTCGAACTCGGCGGCGCTGTCGGCGACGTCGTCTGCCCCGGCAGCTTCCTGAGTTTGCTTCGCCAGAGCCGGCAAGTCCAGATTCGCCTCGGCGAGCCCGCCGGTCAGGTCGGCCGCCAACGGCTCGGTGGAGGCGAGGCGACGCGCCTCGGGCTCGCACCACTGCAACAGTTCGGTTGCCATTTCCCGGGTGGACCAGGTACGCACCCCTGCGTTTTCGACCGCCTCGACCAGTGGGTCGTTGCCGCCCATCAGTCCGGTTCCCCGGACCCAGCCGATGAGAGCGTGCACCAGCGTGACGCGTTCGGCCCAGTTGCGCTCGACCTTCCAGCGACCGACCACGGCGTCGAGCGCGGCCTTGGCCTCGCCGTACGCTCCGTCACCACCGAACAGACCGCGGTTCGGGGAACCGGGCAGCACCACGTGCAGGTGGGTGTCGACGTCCCGGTCGTAACCGATCTTCGACAGTCCACTAATCAGGCGTTCCACCGACCACAGGAGAACGCGCATTTCCATTTCGGCGCGAGCACCGGCGTCGGCGAGATCACCTGCCACACGGGGTGCGGCGAACGGAAACAGGAGCGTCGGGGTGACGGCATCCTTGACGAGCTTCTTCGACCCACCAGCAGTTTCGTACTGGGCGCCGCCGATCCACTCGATGAGCGCATCGATGTCCGTGTACGAGGCCATGTTCGCGGGGACCACCCAGAGCGCGGCACCGGCACGCGCATTGCTGCGGTAGAGGTCACGGTAGAAGCTCAGACGCTTGTCGTCGAGTCGCGACGTGGTCACGAAGACCGTGGCACCGCCCGCAAGAAGTTTCCCAGCGACCGCGGCCGCGATGGAACCCTTGCTGGCACCGGTGACGACGGCAACCTGGTCGGCCCATTCGCTCGTCTCATCGGCGACGGCGACCGCCACCTGCGCGATGCGCCCGTACTTCTCGCCGAGTGCCGCACGGCCCTCGCCGGTCGCGCGGGCCTGCCACCACTCGGCATGTGCCGCGACGGACTTGCCTGCACCGGCGAAGCTCTCGACACCGAGAGAATCCGAGTCCGACGAGGCGGCGTCGTCTCCCTTTGCTGCGCTCGACCGGACCCACAGACGAGCCAGATCTTCACGTGCGCTGGCCCACCGGTCGTCGAGCAGCACCGCCCTGGCGCTGTCGAACGCGGGAGCAACCAGACGCGGCCAGTCGGAACCGAGTTCCGCGGACACCAGGTCGACGAGTTCGGTGTCGGAGGGGTGCACTGCCGTAGCTGTGTCGTCGGCGAGACCGAGTTGCTCGAGCACCAGTCGGGCAGCCGACGCCAGCACGCCGTCACGGCCCGTGATGTGCTCGGTGAACTCGTCGAGAGCAGCAGCGTCCACCGTGCCACCTGCAACGCCGCCCGAGGACGGGAGGGAGACGCTGATCCCTCGACGCGAGGCCACCGCGGCCACGGCACTGTCGATGACGGCGTCCACTGCCGCGCCGTCGGCGAGACCGCCACCTGCCACGCCGCCGAGATCACCGCCACGGATGCTGGAGCCGTCGCGAGTTCCGAGCGCCACCTCGGCGGTCACGTGATGCGCCCAGCCGTCGCCGAGTTCCCAAACCTTCTTCACGCGGTCCGTGATGGCCATGGGCCGCCGACCCGAAGGGCCGAAGACCTTGCGGAGGTGATCGGTGATCGAATCGGACAGCACCGGGCCGAACGGCTTGTAGGTGCGGGCCAAGGAGTCGACCGTGCCGGCCAGCGAGCGCATGTCGGCGTCGGCGGCACCGTCGATGGCACCGAGGGAGAGTTCGGAGCCGAGGTCGACGAGTAATTGGTTACGCCGCGAGGACACGCCGTCGCACAGCGCCTCGATAGTGTCGGCGGGGCCGACCTGATCGGGACGAAGCTTGGTCCACAGGCTGATCAGCACCTGGGTGGCGTCGGCAGCCTTGAACGCGATGTCGTCGGGACGCGGCCCGCTGGACGGCACTGCTGGGGGAGCACTTGCGGCGGGCACCGGGGCGGCGGGTGTTTCCGGCGCGGCACCGTTGTCCGACGCTTCGCTGAGCTCGTCGTCCTCGATCGGCGCCGGATCGACGTCGGTGGAGTAGACGATGGATGCTTCGCGCTCGATGTTCAGAACCTCGACCGGGTGACCGACGCGATCCGGCAATTTCAGCGTCTGCGACGCCAGATTCGCGACCGTCGGAACAGCACCCAAACCGATCTCCACGAACCGCTCGACACCCATTCCGCCGTCGGACTCGTCCGCGAACAGCAGATCTTGCGTCTCGATCCACCGCACCGGGCTGGCGAACTGCCAGGCCAGGAGTTCGATGAGGACCACACGGGTGAGATTCACGGGCTTGTTCGCCCAGGAGTCAAAATCCTCGAGCACCTTGTTGAGAGGCTTCGACGGAACCAGGTCGGCGATCTCCTGCACGAACTCCCTCTTCAAGCTGAATGGCTTGGGAACCAGGTTCGGGATGTATCGCCCGATCAGGATGGCAGGGTCGATGTCCTGCGGAAGAAGTCCCTCGAGGCGACCGCGGAAATCGTCGACACCTCTACGCAGCACCGTCGAGTGGAACGGGACATCGATACCCGGGATCATGATGTAAGCGCGCTTGCCGCCGAAAGCCTCCCGGCGGATGTCGATTTCCTGCTCGAGCGAGTCGAGTCCGTCGACCGTGCCTGCGATGACGTACTGTGAGCCGCGAAGGTTCAGGTTCACGACCTGCAGGAACTCACTGGTCTGCTCGGCGATGCCGGCGACGAACGCCACGACTTCGTCGTCGCTCAGTCCGATCTGAGACGGACGGATGGCGGCCATCCGGTAGTCGGAGCGGCCGGCCTCGTCGCGGGGAACGAGTGCGTGCATCGCGGATCCACGTTGGAAGACGACCTCGAGAACAGCCTCGAGAGGCAGCACACCGGCGACGGCGGCGAGAGCGTTGTACTCACCGACCGAATGGCCTGCCAGCATCGCGCCTTCGACGAAAGCACCGGACTCGCGCAACTCAGCTACCTGGGCCACGCCGAGGGTTGCCATGGCTGCCTGGGTGAACTGGGTCAGATGCAGGACACCTTCGGGGTGCTTGTACTCGACGCCCCGGGCCCTGACGACCGTGGGATTGTCGCGGACCACAGCGAGGATCGAGAAACCGAGAACCTTGCGGGTGTGCTTGTCGGCGCGGTCCCAGATCTCGCGTGCGGCCTTCGACCGGGCGCGGGCGTCGAGGCCCATGCCGGGTTGCTGAATGCCCTGTCCGGGGAAAGCGTAGACGGTCTTCGGGGCGGCGGTGCGACCCGTCGCAACCATCACCAGTTCGCCGTCGATACGGCAACCGACCTCGACGATCTCGGCGCCACGGTCGACGGCGACTCGGTCGACGCGGACCTCGATCTCGGCGCCCGGCCGAACCATGCCCAGGAAGCGAGCGGTCCAGGCGGTGAGACGACGCGGCGGCGTCCTGGTCTCGGCGCGGTCCACCGCGGTGACGACCTGCTGGGCAGCGGCGGACAGCCACATACCGTGCACGATCGGGCTACCGAGGCCGGCGAGCAGTGCCGCGTTGTCGGCGGTGTGGATCGGGTTGTGATCACCCGACACCTGTGCGAACGAGCCCATGTTGCGGGGAGCAGCGATCGTGGTGTCGCGGCGACGGCGGCGCGGAGTGTCAATGGCCTCGCCGCTGAGCGAGCCACCTGCGCGGGCCGGGTCGGTCAGTTCGCCCTTGCCGGTGCGGCCACGGATCGCAAATCGCTCCGAGAGGGTAGCGACAGCCGGCGCATCCAAGCCCTCACCGAGCATGGCGCCGACGTCGACCTTGATCTCGACGACGCGACCCAGATCGGTGTCGAGAACCGAGGCGACCGCGGCCTTGACTACGAGAATGCTTGGCTCCGAAGGTAGTTCGCCGACAAGCGCGACCGTGTGGTCCAGGTGAACCAGGTCGAGCATTCCCTCGATGACCGACAACGAATCTTCGGTCTTCGCGCCGCCGAGCACGGCGAAGACGGCCGGCCAGCAAGCACCGACGACCACGTCCGGGACAGCCTTGCCACTGACGCTCAGCGTCGCGGGCAGACCCGAACCGGTGACACCGGCGTGGTCGGCGACCAGGTCGGGCATCCAGGCGAGGTTGAGGCGTGCGACGCCGTCCTTGACGGTGGGCAGTTCATGGCCGGCCGCAACCGTGAGGAGAGCCGTCATCGACTGCTCCGCGTCGGCCACGGTGACTACCGGGGCACCACCGTCGGCGACGGACGCGGGCACCGTGATCGGGATGGTCACGGACTTTCCTGCCACCATTGGAACAGCGAGCAGCACGTGCTCGTCGTCGATGACGGAGAGTTCGGCACCGGTAGTTTCGTGGACCGCCAACGCGTCGGACTCGACCGACCACTTGTCCAGGTCGCCGAGGCGGCGGACCGGGCTCTGAGTCAGGCGTGTGGCCCAGGCGATGTCGGGCGCCGAGAGAACTGTGTCGATGAGTCCGCCGGCGACGTCCTGATGACGACGGCCGCTCAGCGCGACGGGCGCTACGCCTTCGGCGAGCAGTTCGTCATAGGTAGCCTTCTCGAAGCGGTCGAGCAACTCACCGACCGGTTCGTCGGCTCGGGTGATACCCGCAACGGCGACGGTGCCCGGGATGACGCAGACCTGGTCCGCGGTGTAGCGGGGGTCATGTGCCTGCCACAGGGAGTCGGAGCGCCACCAGCGACGGACGTCACCGTCCACGACGGGCACGAAGTTGACCGGCTTGCCGGGCGTCTTGCACAGCGATACGAAGAATGACACGTCCGCGGGATGTAGTGCGGTGGAACCGAAATCGGGGTACTGCCCCTGCAGCGCGCAGATGGCAGCTTCGGGGCGCTCGAGAATCGCGGTGTCAGCGAACAGGGTGGGGATCGGTCCCCGGTCGACCGGGTGCAGACGCGACTCGGTGCGCTGAAGCATCTCGCCGAAGCGGTCGCGCCACGTGATATCGAGCCACGGGCTGGTGGTGGCCTCGCTGATGGCGTCCTGGAGGTCGGTGCCGCAGTCGAATCCCTTTGCGGCGTCGATTCCAACAGCCAGTTCGAGGTAGCGGCGGAGCCACTGCTCATACGTCATCGCCTCGATGTCACCGAAATACGGCTTGGCCGTGATGTTCAGTGCCGCAATGATCTCGTCGCGGCGCTCGGCCACAGCGTCGGAATCGCCGGCGACCTCGTCGAGCAGTCGACCGGTGCGCGACGCAGCGTTGTCGATCTCGTGGATGTCGGCGCCAAGCTGGCTGCGGCCCGAAGCCATGCCGCCCTCTGCAGTGCCCGCGGCGACCCAGTCCGGGGTTCCGGGGGTGTCGACGAGCAGTCGCTTCACCTCGGGAGAGGTGGTGGCCTCGAGGGTGGCCATCGCAGCCGTACCGACGAGGATGCCGTCGACGGGCATCGCCGGGAACCCTGCTTCGATCGACCAGCGACCGGTCAGGTATTCGGCCGCCCGTTCGGGGGTGCCGATGCCGCCGCCGACACAGATCACCAGGTTGGGGCGCGCGCGCAGCTCCGAGTAGGTGTCCAGCAGCAGGTCGTCGAGGTCTTCCCACGAGTGGTGACCGCCGGCTCTGCCGCCCTCGATGTGGACGATGACGGGGAACGAGGGAACCTCGTTGGCGATGCGAATCACCGAGCGGATCTGCGCGACCGTGCCCGGTTTGAACACAATATTGGTGATGCCGAGCTCGGCGAGTTCCTCGATGAGCGCGACCGCGTCCTCGAGTTCCGGAATACCGGCGCTGACGACGACGCCGTCGAACGGGGCACCCGCAGCGCGCGCGCGTTGAACGAGGCGCTTGCCTCCGAGCTGCAGCTTCCACAGGTAGGGGTCGAGGAACAGCGAGTTGAACTGCACGGCCCGACCTGGCTCGAGCAGCGTCTTCAGTTCGGCGACACGGTCTTCGAAGATTGTCTCGGTAACCTGCCCTCCACCGGCGAGCTCGGCCCAGTGGCCTGCGTTGGCGGCGGCGGCGACAATCTTGGCATCGACGGTCGTCGGAGTCATACCGGCAAGCAGGATCGGCGAACGACCGGTCAGCTTCGTGAAGGCGGTCTCGACTCCGATGCGGCCACCGGGAAGTGTCACCGGCTTCGGGAGGAACTCGGTCCACGCTGCGGGGATCTCGGGGGTCGCACCGGGGGTGAGCAGGTTTCGGTGACCACCGCGAGTCGCGGCCGGGACGATTCCGACACCCCGGCCGCGGATACTTGCCGAGGTCATTCGGGTAAGGATGTCCTCCGGGCCGAGATCCAGGATCCACGCGGCACCGTCATCGATCGTGCTGTCCACGGCGGCGACCCAGTCGACGGGATCGACCAGGGTGCCGCTCGTGAGGGCACGGGCCTTCTCCTCGTCGAGACCACAGCGCGCAGCCCACTGACCGACGATGTCGATCGTCTCCGCGAGAGCTGGGTGGTGGAAGCCGATCTCCACGGAGAGGGCCTCGAAGACGGGCGAGAAGATTGAGCCGCCACGTTTCTTGACATCGCGCTCGCGGGCCTCGGCGGCCGCGATCTGCTCGCAGCGTTGCTGGACACGCGCCAACTGGGCAGGCGGGCCGGACAGCACGACACGTCGACGGGCGTTGCGGATACTGAGGACGGCTGCGCGCTCGGGCTCGAGGCCTTCCGCGAGTTCCTCGACGATCTGGTGAAGGCGCTCCGGGTCGATATTGGAGACCGCCAGCATGGGGGTGGAGTCCGCAGCAGAGATCACGCCACGACGACGCCCGACCAGCGCGGCGGCAGCACCGATCAGCTGAGCGAGCGCAAGGAGTTCGCCATCCTTGTCACCCGAGTAAGCGACAGCTTCCGCGGCGAGAAGTCCCTGTGAGTGACCGATCACCGACACAGGAGCCGTTACCGCGGGGTCGAGGCCCTGGGCTGCCAATGCACGCAGTGCAGCAACCTGGGTGAGGAAGACACCGGGGAGCGACACCGCTGCCGAGGTGAGCGCCGCGCCGGAAGGGCCGGCAGCCGGAGCGCCGTCTTCCCTGTCTGCAAGTTCCTGTTCGAGGATCCACGCAATGGGGTCGAATCCGACCGGCCGTACAACCAGCAGTTCCTGCGCGACGGGGGCCAGGCAGGCGGCAGCGTCGTTGACGATCTTGGTTAGTGCGGGCTCGAGTCCGTTGTCGCGGCTCAGTTCCTCGAGCGAGTTCAGCCAGGGGGCTCCCTGCCCACCGAAGGCCAGCGCGTAGGGCTCACCTGCGTGCAGACGATCCACAAGGGTTCCCCGACCAGACGACCGAGTGTCGCCCCGTTCTACGCCGACGCGCCGCGAACCCTTCGAATCTCTTCCACTTCCTGCGGGTGTCGTGTCGTCAATCGTCACGCATGTGTCCTCTCCTGGTCCCCCTGGTCGGGGGTGGGGATTGCTGTGTCTGCCGCCCTCGGCATCGTGTACCGGCTGTATCCGCTCTGATCAGCTCTCTAGGGCTGTTCAAGATTGACACAGAATCATGAGGATTTACTCATGTTCGCGAGCCTGCCGGGCCCTGCGGCCGCACATCGGAGGGATATACCGTGATGTCACTCACAGATTCCACCAGAAGTGACTGGTGAGTAGATCACGTCCCTGCAGGACGCAGGCGGTGCGTGGACGTCCAAGAACCTGAGGATATTCTCACATTAATCGTTATCGATTCGTTACCGACTTGACGAGGCGTCCGGCTCATGATGCGTCCGGCTCATGTAGAGGTGAAGTTCGTTGCGGGTACCGTTTCTCCCGACCCGGATCTTGTCGGACATTCACACTGCCACGGGGATGAACGCCGCCCGTTGACCGCGTGCGGACAGACCTCGACGATGGCGTAACCTGTCTCTCGCGCGCGAGTGGCGTAATTGGCAGCCGCGCCAGGTTTAGGTCCTGGTGTCCGAAAGGACGTGGGGGTTCGAGTCCCCCCTCGCGCACTTCCAGCCCTTGCCGATGCAGAGTCCCTGACTCCGACGTACCTAGGCCGACTGAGTTCGACCCGCACCACATTTCATCGCGATCTGTCGTCCGTCCGGCAGGCCCCGCCGACCCTGTGACCATCGCCATAGCGCCGACTTGCTCCTAGCAGCGCATTCAGCGACTCAGGTACCGTCACTACGTGTCCGGAAACCACAAGCAACGTCGCCCCGCGCTGATTCTGCTTGTGTTGGTCGGGGCTGCGGGGTGCCTTGCACTCGGCTGGTGGCAGTGGACTCGCTTCGAGGCGGTGGGTGGAACCGGACAGAATCTCGGCTACGCCTTCCAATGGCCATTGTTCGCGGCATTTTTCGTCTATGCGTACCGACGTTTCGTGCAACTCGAGGACGCGACCCTCGAGGACTCGCAACCAAGGAACCCGGCTGATCCTTCGGCCGCACCTCACGAGATTCCGGCGGACCTCCTCCCCCCTCGCCCCTCTGTGGTCGAAGACGCGGATCCCGACGACCTCGAGAGCCGACAGATTTCGCAGTACAACCAGTATCTCGCCGAGCTGTCCGCTCGCGAGAGCGATAGGAGTTCCACGTGAGCACGGGCCAAGACGAGAAGACCGCCAGTTCGGTCGGGGACACCGCGAAGCAGCAGAAGGTCGCCCCCGCGCTCCTCCGCTACCGCGTCCTCGCCTACGCCACCGGCGTGTGGCTGTTGGTCCTCACGGCCGAGATGGTCGCCAAGTACGTCTTCGGTGTCGACAATCTGCCCACCTGGATCGCCGTCGTACACGGCTGGGTGTACTTCGTCTACCTGCTGGTGACCCTGGACCTGGCGGTGAAAGTGCGCTGGCCCGCAGGCCGAACGGTCGGAACCCTCCTCGCAGGCACCATCCCGTTCCTGTCCTTCTACGTAGAGCACCAACGAACCAAGCAGGTCCGAACCGCTTTCGGTCTCTGACCGAGGCCACGACTTCAGTGCCGCCCGCGGCGGGGGATTGCGGTCTCCGCCCGCGGCGGGGGTCAGCGTTCGGCGAGCGCCGCGAGGGCGGAAACGAGTTGAACCAGGGCGCGTCCTCGATGGGAGGACGCGTCTTTCTCTTCCGGCGAAAGCTGGGCTGCTGATCGAGAATCAGCCTCCGGCACGAAGACCGGATCGTAACCGAACCCGCTGTCACCCACGGGTTCACGGGCGATCGTGCCGCGCCACTCACCCCGGACCACCGACTCGCCGCCGCCGGGCACCACGAGGGCGCACGCCGAGACGAAGGTCGCTCCCCGCCTGCCGTCCGGCACATCTCTGATCTGCGCCAAGACCAAGGAGGTATTGGCGGGATCGTCTCCGTGCACGCCCGACCACCGAGCGGACAGGACACCCGGCATACCGTTCAGGGCGTCCACCTCAAGTCCGGAATCATCTGCAACGCAGGGTAATCCGGTGGCTTCCGCACCATCACGTGCCTTGGCTAGAGCGTTCTCCTCGAATGTCGCGCCGGCCTCCGGTGCCTCGGGATATTCCGGCACCGAATCGAGCCCGACCAGTTCGATACCGTCGACCCCGGCCGACTCCAGCACTCGATGCAACTCGTGGAGTTTCTTCGCATTGCGACTGGCAACCAACACACGCATGGCATTGGACACCGACCTAACCTCCGAACTTCTTCTTCGATGTCTCCGCGACCTCCGGTTCCGGCAGACCACCGGGGTAGGGCAGCTCGAGTGCTCCCTTCTGGATCTCGAAGAGTCGCTCGCAGCCGGTCAATGCCGAATCCAGGAGTTTGTCGAGCGTGCTCCGCGGGAACGTCGCTCCCTCCCCGGTGCCCTGGATCTCGACGAGAGTGCCCGTGTCGGTGGCCACCACATTCATGTCGACCTCGGCCCGCGAATCCTCCTCGTACGGCAAGTCGAGCCGCACGCGACCGTCGACCACACCGACGCTCACCGCGGCGATACCGCAAGAGATCGGCTGAGGATCGGCGAGGCGGCCCGCGGCGCGCAGGTACGACACCGCGTCCACGAGGGCGACATACGCGCCGGTGATGGCCGCGGTTCGCGTTCCGCCGTCAGCCTGCAGGACATCGCAATCGAGGGCGATCGTATTTTCGCCGATCGCGGCAAGGTCTATGCAGGCGCGCAAGGAACGGCCGACCAGTCGACTGATCTCCTGGGTGCGTCCGCCGACCTTGCCCTTGACCGATTCGCGTCCGCTGCGGGTGTGGGTCGCAGCTGGCAACATGGCGTATTCGGCTGTCAGCCAGCCGAGTCCGGAACCCTGACGCCAGCGGGGAACACCGCTTTCGACGCTGGCCGTGCACATCACCCTGGTTTTTCCGAATTCCACCAACACCGATCCCGCGGGGTGCGTGGTGAAACCCCTGGTGATCTTGACCTCGCGGAGTTCGTCGTCCGCCCTACCGTCTTCTCGTGTGGTCACCTCCGAGAGCCTAGTCGCCCTCCTCGAGGTCCGACCACGTGCCGTCAGATGGTGTAAACGCTGCCCGCGGACACCGCATGGACGGGGCCGGAGAACTCAGCCTTGGCCTCGGCGATGACGTCTTCACGCGACGTCCACGGCGGAATGTGGGTGAGCAACAGTTCGCCGGCACCCGCCCGGTGCGCGACCTGACCGGCCTCGGTACCCGAGAGATGGATTCCCTTGGGGCGGTCCTGGCTGTGCGTCCACGACGCTTCCGCGAGTAGAACGTCGGCACCGCGAGACAGTTCGACGATCTCTTCACACATACCGGTGTCGCCTGTGTAGACGAGGGCGCGCCCGGCTCCGTCGGTCAGGCGCAGACCGTAGGCCTCCGGGGGGTGGTTCACCCGACGCGCGATGATCGTGAGGTCACCGAACCTGACGGGCTCGCCGTCCGCCCAGTTGTGCACGTCGATCGTGTCGGAGATGTCGTCGATGTCGGCTCCGCACTCGGCGGACGCCACACCTATCCGGCGGGCGGTATCGGAGGGCCCGTAGACGAGGGCGCGGCCTGTCGGCGGGCGGGGGTGGTAGCGCCGCCACACCAGCAGGCCGGGCAGATCCAGGCAGTGGTCGGCGTGCAGATGGCTGAGGAGAACGGAGACCTTGCCGGGGTCGGCGAATCGTTGGAGCGCACCGAGCACACCAGGGCCGAAGTCGAGTACCAACGGCGGCGTTTCCGGCGCGGTCAACAAGTAGCCCGATGCAGGCGAGTCTGGTCCGGAGACGCTGCCTGAACACCCCAGGACGGTAATGCGCATACCCGCCATGCTGCCACGACGACCCGATTTGAAAAAAGCTCCCACCGGATTCGGCGCGTCGACCTCATCTCCGATATCAGACGAACGATTGCGGACCGACCGACTTCCGGTTCCGCTGTTTCCTGGCATCGGCGGAGAGAAGCCAGGCGGCGGCGACGCCGCCCACTGCTCCGAACAAGTGTCCCTGCCACGACACTCCCGGCGTGCTCGGGAGAACCCCCCACAGCAGGCCACCGTAGAAGACGAACACCACGATGCCGAGGAGGATCTGACCGAAGTTTCGGGTGAAGACTCCCCGGACCAGCAGGTAGGCCAGCAAGCCGAAGATCAGTACGGAGGCGCCGATGTGGTTGGTATACGACCCTCCGGTCAGCCACGTGCCCAGACCGCCGACCACCCAGACTATTCCCGTCGCCGCGAGTCCTCTGGCAATTCCGGACAGCAGGACTAGGAATCCGAGCACCAGCAGTGGGACGGTGTTCGCGAAGAGGTGGGCCCAATCGCCGTGCAGGACCGGGGCGAACAGAATCCCCCACAACCCGTCGAGCGAGCGCGGTTCGACACCGCCTCGCTGGAGTCTGTCGTTCGACACCTGGTCCACGATTTCGATCACATACAGCAGCATCGTGAATCCGCCGACGAGGACCGCGGATTTCAGCCACAGCGGCCGCGACTTCTGCGAAGGCGCGGGCAATGCGCCGCCCTTGGATACCGGCGAATGAGATCGCGAAGAATCGAACGAATAGCTCAAGATCCACGCACCGCTCTCGTCATGCCCACAGTTGCCCTTCCAACGCTTGTTCCGCCTCTTCGAGGGTACCGTCGTAGGCGCCCGTCGACAGGTATTTCCAGCCGCCGTCGGCGACGACGAACGCGATGTCCGCCGCGCGTTCCGCCTTGACCGCCTTGCGTGCGACCCCGAGGGCCGCATGAAGGATGGCGCCCGTGGAGATGCCCGCGAAGATCCCCTCGTTGTCGATCAGTTCGCGGGTTCGGCGAACCGCCTCCGCTGAGCCGACCGACCAGCGCGAGGTGAGCACCGCTTCGTCGTACAACTCGGGAATGAAGCCCTCGTCGATGTTGCGGAGACCGTACACCAGTTCCCCGTACCGCGGTTCGGCCGCCACAATCTCGATCCCGTCGACATGCTCGCGCAGATAGCGTCCGACACCCATCAGCGTCCCCGTCGTGCCGAGGCCGGCGACGAAGTGGGTGATCTCCGGAAGGTCGCGCAAGATCTCCGGGCCGGTGGTCTCGTAGTGGGCGAGAGCGTTGGCGGGATTGCCATATTGATAGAGCATCACCCAGTCGGGATTGTTCGCAGACAGTTCCTTGGCCATGGCCACGGCCTGATTCGAGCCACCTCTCGCAGGCGAGTCGACGATCTGCGCTCCGAACATCGTCAGCAACTGACGGCGTTCCACCGACGTGTTCTCGGGCATTACGCAGATCAGTCGGTATCCCTTCAGCCTCGCCGCCATCGCGAGCGAAATTCCGGTATTACCACTGGTCGGTTCGAGGATCGTCGCTCCACGCGTCAGGACGCCGTCCGCCTCTGCCTGTTCGATCATGCGTAGCGCGGGTCGATCCTTCACCGAACCTGTGGGGTTGCGGTCCTCGAGTTTCGCCCACAACCGGACGGGGAGCGCGCCGTCCCACCTCGGCGACAACCGCGGCAACCCCACGAGGGGGGTGTCTCCGAGGGTGTCGAGCAGCGAATCGAACCGCGCCACGGCAGCGATCAGCCTCCAGCGACGGCGGGCAGGATCGTCACCGAATCACCGTCGGCCACCTCGGTGTCGAGTCCACCCGAGAAGCGGACGTCCTCGTCGTTGACGTACACGTTGACGAACCGGTGCAGACGGCCGTCGTTGATCAGCCGGTCCTTGATGCCGACGCAGCGGCCGTCGAGGTCGTCGATGACAGCGGAAAGGGTAAGACCCGTTGCCTCCACTCTCTTTTCACCACCGGTGTGGGTGCGCAGGATTGTGGGGATGGAAACTGTGACAGCCATGGTCGGCTCCTCGTGGATGTGGGGTGTCTATCCGGCACGGAACCCGCCACGAAGGGCGGGCGGCGTCACTTGTCGGGGACGTCTGCCACGGAGGTGTGGGCGAACTTATAGCTCTGGACCACGTCGACGGGTTCTTCGGTAACGACACCGTCGACGATCCGGTAACTGCGCAGTTCGTGGGCGCCGGGGTCCCTAGTGGAGATCAGCACGTAATGGGCGCCCGGTTCGGATGCGAAGGAGATATCGGTCCGACTGGGGTACGCCTCGGTGGCGGTATGCGAGTGGTAGATCACCACCGGAACCTCGTCGGCGTCGTCCATCGCACGCCATACTTTCAACTGCTCACCGGAGTCGAATCGGTAGAACGTCGGAGAACGTTCCGCGTTCAGCATCGGAATGTGCCGTTCCGGGCGGTCGGAGCCCTCCGGCCCGGCGATGATTCCGCACGCCTCGTCAGGGTGGTCGGCGCGCGCATGCGCAACCATCGCCTCGACGAGATTCGATCGGATCACCAACACGCCATCCACCTCCGTGAGCGCCATCCTAGGTGCGGGCGGTCCGGTCGGCCACCTCACGCCCCCATATTCCATCGACGACCAACTGCCGCCTCAGTAAGTCACCGGCGTGAGATCGAGTGGGTTTGCCGATTTCCGCTCGCGTGCTGCGGCTGCGAAGGCTTCCTTCACGTCGCGGTTCTGGAGCACCGAGACAGTCGACGCCAGAAACAGATTCAGGATCAACGACGCCCATGCCTGCGATACGAATGCCTGATACAGTGCCCCGAAACTGAGAGCGCCGAGCACAATCAACATGAGTCGTGCCCACCGAAAGCGCTGCGGCAGCAGCCATGCCGCGGGAATCGCCAGAGCGCACTGCACCATCGTCAGCGCGACGATCACCACAACAATGGTCCCGGCACCGGTCGCCAGGATGACCGACGCGCCTACGAGTGCGATCGCCGAGCCTGTAAACCACACCCAACGGGTGTAATTGATGTAACGCCGGACCCGATCCTCGTCCACGATGTGTTCATTTCCAGAACTGGTCTTCTGCCGAAACTTAATAGTCTGCCCCCTGTGTACGCCGCGACCCTGAAGGACGGGGCACCCTCACTAACTCCGGTAGCGGTCAGGACCGCCCGGTTCGAATGCCGACGGGAACAGATCCCGGTAGGTGGGGATGCCCGCCACCGAGGTCGCCGCGAGGACGGCATCGACAATCGCCCTCTCTACGACGTCGGCCGCAGCGGTGCACACCGCCATCAGGATCGGCAGGTCTGCGGCAAACGCGTCCGGAACCCCTGCGGGGGTTTCGATGTCGCGACTTCCCGTCGCGAGGGCAAAGATCGTGTCGCCGTCCAGAGGCGAATGTGCCGGACGGATCGCGCGGGCCAGGCCGTCGTGCCCGGCGACGGCGACCCGACGACACGACGCCTTGCTCAGTGGAGCATCCGTGGCAACCACGCCGATCGTCGTGTTGAGGACGGTGGCCTTCGCTACCAGCTCGTTGGCTGCCGCCAGGTCGTCGGGTTCGGGACGGCACAACCCGAACGCGGCGGCATTCTCGGCGGCGGCCCCCCACGGCAGTCCGGTGGACGGGTCGAACACAGATCCCACCGGGTTCGCCACCATCAACGCCGCAACCGTCACACCGCGGGCGGGACCGTCCTCGATGACTATGCTCGCCGTACCGACACCGCCTTTGAGTGCCCCCGCACGCGCGCCGACTCCCGCTCCCACCGAGCCCGAGAGCACATTTGACGACGCGGAATCGGCAGCATGGTAACCAAATTCGGCGGTGGGACGTCGGCACCAGTCTCCGACCGGAAGGTCGAATATCACCGCACCGGGAACGATCGGGACCACCTGGCCCGGCGTGCCCATCGGGATTCCGTGGCCATGTTCCTCCAGCCATCGCATCACCCCGTCCGCAGCGGCGAGGCCGTAGGCGCTGCCTGCGGTCAGCAGGATCGCATGAACACACCGCACACTGTGGCTGGGATCGAGGAGGTCGGTCTCCCGGGTGCCCGGCCCTCCCCCGCGGACGTCGACGGCGGCGGTCACGCCGTTCGGCGCCAGGACGACCGTGCATCCGGTCGCGGCCCCGCCTCCGAACGTGGCGTCGTCGTCGAGTTCGTGATGGTGCCCGACGCGTAGGCCTGCCACGTCGACGAGCGAGTTCGTGCGACCCGGCGTCGTGGCCGTCACGGCGCGAGCACCTGGACGAGCGAATCCTGTATCCAGGTCAGCCAGTGGTAGATGTCCAATTGGGCTGCGCGAGGATCCGAAGGGTCCAATTCGTCAGGAGTGTCGGCGTCGATCCCCAGGTTGGTGCCGAGCGCCAACCGGACGTCGTTGATTCCGTTGAGCCAGGCGTCAGCCTGCTCGGGCGTCAGAAGAACCTTGCCGCCGGTCTCGGGGATGGTGTGCAAAATGACCGCTCCCGCCGCCAGTTTCGCGTCGATGATCTCCGGTTCATGCAGTCCGCGCAAAGCCCCGTTGATGTCGGCCTGCGACTCCGCCCGGGCATCGTCACCCGATTCGCGGGCATCTCCCGATTCGCCCGGATCGGTCCGGTGGAAATCGGGCAGGAGTCGGGCGAGAACCTCCTCCTCCGGCGCCTTCGTGTTACCGGTGCGCATTCCGGTGAGCGCCGCGAGTTCGTCCTCCGGCGCGGATGAGGCCCGCTCTTCAAGGAGACCGACGACGGAGGCGACCAGCGATCGCAGCACCGTGGCCTCGTGCGCGTCCAACTCCGAACGCAACGTCACGCCGCCGAGCGAGTTCTTCCTGGTCCACATTCGCACGTCAGGTACCGAGTTCCTTACTGTCGGAACGACAAGGCTAGTTGCCGTCACGCTGCATTGTGGCCCATAGGCCAGCGGCGTGCAGTTTGCGTACATCGTTCTCGACCTTGTCGCGAGAGCCGCTCGACACCACGGCCTTCCCCTCGGAATGCACCTGCATCATCAATTCCGTGGCCTTGGCCTTGCTGTATCCGAAGAGCTTCTGGAATATGTAGGCCACATAGTGCATCAGATTAACTGGATCGTCCCATACAACAGTTACCCACGGCCTGTTCTCGACCACGCCGACCTCGACAACCTCCGACTCTGCAGGCGTGACCTGCGGCGAGGCCGGCATCGCGGCCACCGGTGGAGCTGTCGTCGAGCAAGAAGCCATGCCCCCAGGGTACGACGCGCAGCCACCGGACGACACCGGGGCTTAGAGACACCGGGGCTTAGAGACACCGGGGCTTAGAGACACCGGGGCTTAGAGACACCGGGGCTTAGAGACACCGGGGCTTAGAGACACCGGACCCAAAGACACCGGGCTTAGAGTAACCGAGTGTCCCCAGATAGCAGCGCACTGTTCACCGACCAGTACGAACTGACGATGCTGCGAGCGGCCCTCGCCGACGACTCGGCGCACCGGCGCTGCAGTTTCGAGGTGTTCGCGCGTCGTTTGCCCGACGGTCGCCGGTATGGAGTTGTGGCCGGCGCTTCGCGGTTGGTGTCCGCGCTGTCGAACTTCCGCTTCGGCGACGCAGAGATCGAGGTTGTCTCACGCTTCCTTGACGACGCGACGATCGGATGGCTGCGCGATTTTCGCTTCACCGGTGACATCGACGGTTACCGCGAGGGCGACTTCTACTTCCCCGGTTCGCCGATCCTCTCCGTTCGGGGAACGTTTGCCGAATGCATCCTGCTCGAGACGCTCAGCCTGTCGATCCTCAACCACGACAGTGCAATCGCGTCGGCGGCCGCGCGAATGGTCACCGCCGCCGACGGACGCCCCATGATAGAGATGGGCTCTCGGCGCACCCACGAGGAATCCGCGGTAGCGGCATCCCGCGCTGCGTATCTTGCCGGATTCACCGCTACGTCCAATCTCGAGGCGGTCCGCAGGCACGGCGTTCCCGGGGCGGGCACCGCCGCGCATGCGTTCACCTTGTTGCACACGACCGCGGACCGACCGGACGAGGCGGCGGCGTTCCGCGGTCAGGTCGCGGCACTCGGCGTCGGAACCACGCTCCTCGTCGACACCTACGACATCACCGATGGTGTGAAGACTGCCGTCGAGATCGCGGGGCCTGAACTCGGTGGAGTCCGAATCGACTCGGGCGATCTAGGCGTCCTGGCGCGGCAGGTTCGCCGCCAACTCGACGACCTCGGCGCGACACGGACGAAGATTGTCGTCTCCGGCGACCTCGACGAGTACGCGATCGCCGCGTTGCGCTCCGAACCTGTCGACGTCTACGGCGTCGGCACATCAGTGGTCGTCGGGTCCGGCGCCCCCACCGCAGGAATGGTCTACAAACTCGTCGAGGTGGACGGCATCCCCGTCGAGAAACGAAGCAGCAACAAGGCTTCGCGGGGCGGTGCCAAGCGAGCGGTGCGGGTCTCTCGCGACACCGGAACCCTCGTGGAAGAGGTCGTGTACTCGGCCCACTCCGATCCGCCGGACGCTGCCGGCCTCGAGGCGCGGGAACTGCTGATCCCGCTGGTTCGTGGCGGCGTGCCGGCCCCCGGGACGACTAACCTGGAAGGCGGCAGATCCCTCCTCGCTGCGGGCTTCGTGAGTCTGCCCTGGGAGGGATTGAAGCTCTCCCGCGGCGAACCGGCGATCCCGGTGCGGTTCACCGACTCAGGCTCCCGGAGGACTTGATGACGGAACTCGAGAAGACAGACCATTCTCGGGCGCTGCTCTTAGTCGACGTCCAGAACGATTTCTGCGAGGGCGGATCCCTCGCCGTCGACGGCGGTTCCTCGGTCGCCGCTGCGATCAGTCGCTTCCTGCAATCGTGTGAGTACGACGCCGTTGCGGCCACCATCGATCACCACATCGACCCCGGCGATCACTTTTCCGACGAGCCGAACTACGTGGACAGTTGGCCTGAGCACTGCATATCGGGAACACCGGGCGCTGCGTTCCACCCCGCTCTGGAGAGAAGCCGCATCGAATCGGTCTTCTCCAAGGGAGAGTTCTCTGCCGCGTACTCCGGTTTCGAGGGCAAGGACTCAAACGGACAGAGCCTGGAGAATTGGTTGCGCGCGGCCGGAATCATCGAGGTCGACATCGTCGGGATCGCCACCGACCACTGCGTGCTCGCGACGGCGCTCGACGCGGCAGGCGCAGGGTTCCCGACGAGGGTCATCCTCCCGCTCACCGTCGGAGTGTCGCCCACGACGGTCGAGGCCGCGATGACCAGGATGCGTGCCGCGGGCGTGCACCTTCTGGGACGCAGCGCCGACACCCCCTCGGACCGCGTGACGATTTCCGACGTGGGCCCCGAGTAACCTGCTCGGGTGCCTGAAAACCTCCCCAACGTCCCCGAACTGTTGCGCACGGCGGTGCGGTCGCTGGGCGGCGCCGAGCGACCGCACCAACTCACGATGGCCTCGGCTGTGGCGCATTCGATCGACACCGGGGAGCATCTCGCGGTGCAAGCCGGGACGGGCACCGGCAAGTCCCTCGCTTACCTCGTGCCGAGCGTGCGGCACGCGGTCCAGTCAGGGAAGACGGTCATCGTCTCGACGGCCACCATCGCGTTGCAACGTCAGCTGATCGACCGCGACATGCCTCGGCTCGCGGACGCACTCGAGGATTCGCTCGGAAGACGGCCGCACTTCGCGATCCTCAAGGGTCGCAACAACTATCTGTGCTTGAACAAGATCCATACCGGGGCAGCGGAGGAGCCGCCGACGGACGAACTGTTCGATCCTTTCGCGGTCTCTCGGCTCGGACGTGAAGTCCAGCGCCTCACCGAGTGGTCCTCGGACACGGAGACGGGCGACCGCGACGACCTCACCCCCGGAGTCAGTGACAGGGCGTGGCGCCAGGTCAGCGTGACGGCCCGGGAGTGCCTCGGCAAGTCCCGCTGCCCGGTCGGTGAAGACTGTTTCGCCGAGCGTGCCCGCGCGGAGGCATCGCAGGTCGACGTAGTCGTCACCAACCACGCCCTTCTCGCCATCGACGCCATCACGGGAATCGCGATCCTTCCCGAACACGATGTCGTGGTCATCGACGAGGCACACGAACTGGTCGACCGAGTCACCAATGTCGCCACCGCGGAGTTGGCCGCGTCGGCGATCAGTGCCGCTGCACGGCGCTGCGCGAAACTTGTCGAAGAGCAGGATGCGGACCGCCTCGAGGCCGCCGGCGAGGGCTGGGCCGCACTACTCGAGGAACTGCGACCCGAGCGGTGGGAAGCGCTGCCGCCCGGTGCGGCCCCCGCGCTCGCCACCCTGCGCGACGCCGCGTGGTCGCTGCGCACGGCCATCGGTCCGTCCCGTCCAGGCATGGCGCTGAGCGACCCCGAGGCAGCGGCCGCACGTAACACGGCGCTCGCCTCTGTCGAGGACGTTCACGACGCCGCGGTCCGCGTTCTCGGTGCGTTCGACGAGCCTGATCCGGCCAAGCGGCACGACGTCGTATGGCTGGCCGCCGACGAGAATCGCGGGTCGGTCCGGCGGGTCGTGCGGATGGCGCCGTTGTCAGTGGGCGGACTTCTCCGGTCGCGACTGTTCGAGGAATCGACGGTGATCCTCACGTCCGCCACGCTGACCGTCGGCGGTGCCTTCGACGGATTGGCGGTCAACTGGGGGCTTCCGGCCGAGTCCTCCGCGGTGATCGATCCGCCCGGCGCCCCCGGCGACGCCCGCGCCACGATGGCGACCGGCCACGAACCGCCGTCGGACGCGGGCACGCTCAAATGGAACGCCCTGGACGTCGGGTCCCCTTTCGACCATGCCCGCGCCGGAATCTTCTATATCGCGAAGCATCTTCCCCCGCCGGGTCGCGACGGTCTCGCCCCCTCGTACCTCGACGAGATCGCCGAACTCGTCGAGGCTGCAGGCGGGCGCACCCTCGGGTTGTTCTCGTCGATGCGGGCCGCGAAGGCAGCGTCCGAGGCCATGCGCGATCGTCTCGACACCCCAGTCCTGTGCCAGGGTGACGATTCGACCGGCGCCCTGGTCCGGGCCTTCGCCGCCGACGAGTCGACATCGCTGTTCGGCACTCTGTCGCTGTGGCAGGGGGTCGACGTGCCGGGCGCGTCGCTGAGCCTCGTGATCCTCGACCGCATCCCGTTCCCTCGGCCCGACGACCCGCTGCTGGTCGCCCGGCAGAAGGCGGTCGAGTCACGCGGTGGCAACGGGTTCCTTTCCATCGCAGCCAATCACGCCGCGCTGCTGCTCTCGCAGGGGGTGGGACGCCTGCTGCGCAGCGTCGACGACAAGGGTGTGGTGGCAGTTCTCGATCCACGACTCGCGACCGCCCGCTACGCCGGCTACCTGCGCGCATCGCTGCCCCCGTTCTGGGAGACGTCCGATCCGGAGGTGGTGCGCAAGGCACTCGGGAGGATCCGCGACTCACGGCCCTGAAAGGCTGGGATAGTCGATAGGTGTTCGGTCACACCGACTCGAACCCCAGGGCATTCTCGTATCGACCATGCGTCCTAGCGGAAAAGCCATGTCTGCGGCTGTCATCGCCGCGACGATCGGTCTCGTCGGTGCTTGCAGTTCCTCCGACGCTGCAGAGGGTGTTCCGGCGATTGCCACTGAATCAGAGATTGCCCACTTCCTGACCGAATGGAATTCGGCCTTGAAAACGGGGAACCCCGACGCGGTCGCGGCACTCTACGCACCGGATGTCGTGCTGGTCCCGGCCGTATCCGATGCGATCCGCACGGATCGCGCCGGGATCGTCGACTACTTCGTGCATTTCCTCGCGGGCAAACCAAGCGCGGTCGTCGAGGAATCCGTGATCGAGATGCTCGATGCGGACCATGCGATCGACCCGGGCCGATACCGGATCACGATTCAGAACGACGGTGTCCCCGAGGTGGTCGAAGCCCGGTTCGCGTTCGTCTACGAACGCACCGACGGCAACTGGCTGATCGTCAATCATCACTCCTCGGCGATGCCCGAAAGCTGACGAGGTCCCTCACGGGTTCGGCACAGCCACCAGACCCAGTTCCGACGGGTCGACGAGAAGTGTGTGCCGCGGAAGCACCCGCACGGTGTATCCGACCGACCCCGACAGCGGGAGAGCGGTGTCCGCCACGAACAGTTCCCCCGACTCGTCCGATTCGGAGTGCGTCATGTCAACCGCGACGACATCGGTGAGTTCGTCGTCCGGACCCACTTTTCCGATCACCGCCTGCACGGTGACATCCGAAACCGTCAGATCGCCGAGCCTGATGCGCGCACGAAGCGCCAAAGTCGCCCCAATCTCCGGGGTATCAGGCAAACCCGCACCGTCGACCTGCAGGACCGACACCGTCGGCCACGCAGCCTCGACGCGCCGACGGAACTCCGCCAGCTCGCGGGCACCTGCGAAATTGTCGACCGCCACCATGCGAGCAGATTCGGCTGCGGGCGCGTAGTACTGGACGGCGTAGTCGCGAACCATCCGGGAAGCGAGCACCTTGGGACCGAGATTCTGCAGCGTGTGGCGCACCATTTCCACCCAACGGAACGGTAGGCCGTCATCGTCGCGGTCGTAGAACCGCGGCAGAACGGACCGCTCGAGCAGGTCATACAGGGCGCTCGCCTCGAGATCGTCGCGGCGCGCCTCGTCGACGACGCCGTCCGCGGTCGGGATGGCCCAGCCGTTTTCGCCATCGAACATCTCGTCCCACCAGCCATCGCGGATCGACAGGTTCAGTCCCCCGTTGAGCGACGACTTCATTCCCGACGTCCCGCAGGCTTCCAGAGGCCGAAGCGGGTTGTTGAGCCACACGTCGCAGCCCCAGTACAGGTAGCGAGCCATCGACATGTCGTAGTCCGGGAGAAACACAATCCGGCGCCGGACGTCCGCGGCGTCGGAGAAACGCACGATCTGCTGGATGAGTGCCTTGCCGCCATCATCGGCGGGGTGGCTCTTACCCGCGACCACCAACTGCACTGGGCGCTCCGCGTCGAGGAGGAGCGCCCGCAACCGGTCGGGGTCCCGCAGCATCAGGGTGAGGCGCTTGTAGGTGGGTACTCGGCGGGCGAAGCCGACGGTCAGGATCCGAGGGTCGAACACCTCGTCCGTCCAGCTCAGCTCCGCGGCGGTCGCGCCGCGCTCGATCCACGACGCCCGCACCCGCCTACGCACCTCAGTCACGAGCTTGGCGCGCAGCGCGTTGCGGGTGGACCACAACTCGTGCCCGGAAAGATCCTGCAGCCGCTCCCATCCGCGGGCTTCCTCCACCAGTTGTGGACCGATGATCCGGATGGCGAGATCGATCCACTCCGGTGCGGCCCAGGTGGGCGCATGCACACCATTGGTCACCGATCCGATCGGCACCTCATCTGCATCGAATCCCGGCCACAGCGGCCGGAACATGTCGCGGCTCACGCTCCCGTGCAGCTTGGATACGCCGTTGGCCCGCTGACCGAGCTGCAGGCCCATGTGGGCCATGTTGAACACCGACGGATCCGGCTCACGGCCGAGCCCGAGGATCCGGTCCATCGTCAGTCCCGGAAGGAGTGAAGATTCGTTCTGCCCGTTGTCACCGCCGAAGTAGTGCCGCACGAGATCGACCGGGAACCGATCTATTCCGGCGGAAACGGGGGTGTGCGTGGTGAAGACCGTGCCTGCGCGGACCGCGGCCAGAGCCTCGTCGAAGTCGAGTCCGTCCGCTGTCACCAGTTCGCGGATCCGTTCGATACCGAGGAAACCGGCGTGTCCCTCATTCATGTGGAACACGCCTGGATCGGGCAGCCCAAAGGCGTGAGTGTAGGCGCGCACAGCGCGGACACCGCCGATACCTGCGAGGATTTCCTGCCTAATGCGGTGATCCTGATCGCCCCCGTACAGGCGGTCGGTTACGCCCCGCAACTCCGTGTCGTTCTCTGCGATGTCAGAGTCGAGTAGCAGCAGTGGGACGCGGCCTACCTGTGCGATCCACACCCGGGCACGCAGGACCCGGCCACCTGGCATCGCGACGTGGATGAGGACAGGCGCACTACCGGCCGATTCCGGCCCGGATTCGGTGAGTAGCCGCAGTGGCAGCCCTTGTGGATCGTGCGGAGGGTAGTGCTCGGACTGCCAGCCGTCAGCCGTCAGCGACTGCCGGAAGTAGCCCGAGCGGTACAGCAGACCGACACCGATCAGCGGCAACCCCAGATCGGAGGCCGCCTTCAGATGATCTCCGGCTAGAATTCCCAGCCCACCGGAGTAGTTGGGCAGCACCTCACTGACCCCGAATTCCATTGAAAAATAGGCGATCCCGCCGCCTAACGACACTCCCCTGCGCTGCTGATTTTGGTACCAGCGCGGCCGGGACAGGTAGTCGTCGAGATCTGCGGCCGCGGCACCGAGGCGGCCGAGGAACCGATCGTCATCGGCCAGTTCGTCCAGCCTGGACGGATCGACTTCACCCAGCATCCTGACCGGGTCGAACTCCACCCGCCGCCACAGGTCCTCGTCGAGTAGTGAGAACAACTCCTGCGTGGCCGGATGCCACGACCACCGCAAATTGGTGGACAGCGGACCGAGGGCCACGAGCCGCTCCGGAAGGTGGGCTCGGACGGTGAATCGACGCAAGGCTTTCACTTCCCGAACGATAACGCACGACGTGCGCCACTGCGATTGATCGAGGCGAGACGCCACACAGTCTTGCGATACGGACAGGAAGCCTGGCACTCCATTACGGTTGAATCGGTGGCCCGTGCAGGAGCCGCCGGCAACTTCCGGCTATGGAATGGAGCCCAGCGTGACAGGTCGACTCGGCATCGACGACGTGGAACCCGACATCGGGGGCGGACGATTTCCCGCAAAGGCGGTTGTCGGCGAGGTTTTTCCAGTCCGAGCAACGGTGTGGCGTGAAGGTCACGACGCCGTGGCCGCCACCCTCGAAGTCCGGGGTCCTCGCAGTGCCCGGTCCGGTGGTTCTGCAACGTTCGGTGTACCCATGGTGGAAGGACCTCTTCCGGACACCGTCGACGGTTCCTTCACCCCGACCGCTGAAGGCCTCTGGACATTCCGCATCGAGGCCTGGAGCGACCCGGTCACCACCTGGAAGCACGCCGTAGAGGCCAAGTTGGGCGTCGGGCAGGGTGCGGCCGAACTGTCCAACGACCTCGAGATCGGGGCCCGCCTGTTCGAACGGGCCGCGAACGGCGTCCCCCGCGCGGATCAGCCGCGGCTGATCGGCGTGGCAGCGTCGCTGCGATCCGATCGCCATCTCACCGAACGGGTCGCCCCGGTCTTCGGTTCCGACGTCACTGAACTGTTGCGGGCACACCCCGTACGCGACCTCGTCACGAAGAGCGAACAGCACAGCGTCCTGGTCGACCGCACCCGCGCACTATTCGGTTCCTGGTATGAATTCTTTCCGCGGTCCACGGGCGGCTGGGACGAGAACGGCAAGCCCAGGCACGGCACCTTCGCCACCGCCGCCGCCGCACTCCCCCGGATCGCGTCGATGGGATTCGACGTCGTCTATCTGCCGCCGATCCACCCGATCGGAAGTGTCAACCGCAAGGGCCCCAACAACACTCTGACACCCGGCCCCGACGACGTCGGTTCGCCGTGGGCCATCGGCTCGGCCGAGGGCGGCCACGACGCAATCCACCCCGACCTCGGGACTATGCGTGATTTCACGGCGTTCGTCGACGCCGCCCGGAAGCTGAACCTGGAGGTGGCCATCGACCTGGCGCTGCAGTGCGCCCCAGACCACCCGTGGGCGCAGGGGCACCCCGAATGGTTCACCGTCCTGCCTGATGGCACCATCGCGTACGCGGAGAATCCGCCGAAGAAGTACCAGGACATCTATCCGGTCAACTTCGACGAGGACCGGGACGGAATCTACGTCGAGGTCCTGCGTGTCGTCCGCCACTGGGTGGCTGCGGGGGTGAAGATCTTCCGGGTCGACAACCCGCACACCAAGCCGCCGGACTTCTGGGAGTGGCTCATCGCCGAGGTCGAGAAGTCGAACCCGGACGTGCTTTTTCTGTCGGAGGCCTTCACCCGTCCCGCGCGGTTGTACGGACTCGCCCGGCGCGGATTCAGCCAGTCGTACACGTATTTCACCTGGCGAATCACGAAGTGGGAACTGACCGAGTTCGGCAACGAGATTGCAGCCAAGGCTGACGAGGCGCGCCCCAACCTCTTCGTCAACACCCCGGACATCCTGCACGCGAGCCTGCAGACCGGGGGTCCGGGCATGTTCGCGCTCCGCGCCGCATTGGCCGCGACACTGTCGCCCACCTGGGGAGTGTATTCAGGATACGAACTCTACGAACATCTTCCGGTCCGGCCTGGCAGCGAGGAGTACCTCGACTCGGAGAAGTACCAATTGCGTCCCCGCGATTTCGAGGGCGCCGCCGCTCGCGGAGAATCGCTCGAACCGTGGATCACCACGCTCAACCGCATCCGACGTCAGCATGCGGCCTTGCAGCAGCTGCGGAACATCCATTTTCATCAAGTAGACAACGACGCGCTCATCGCTTACTCCAAGTTCGACGCCAGCACCGGCGATGCCGTATTAATGGTGATCAACCTCAACCCGTACGGCCCCGAGCAGGGCAACCTGTGGCTGGACATGCCGGCACTGGGACGGGACTGGCAAGATCACCTCACCGTGCTCGACGAGGTCACCGGCGAGCAATATCACTGGGGGCAGACAAACTTCGTGCGCCTCGAACCATGGCGGGCCGTGGCCCACATCCTGGCACTACCGTCTGTCCCCTATCCCGCCAGAACGAAGCTGGCCTACCGCGGAGGTAGATAGTGACCGTTGAACCACCCGCCGCACTCGCGCCCAACGCCGCCGACCTCAACCTGCTGGCTGCAGGCGTGCACTACAACCCGCATTCGATCCTGGGTGCTCACCCTCACCAAGGGGGAACGGTGATCCGCGCCCTGCGCCCCCACGCCGAGTCGGTCGATGCCGTCATCGGCCGGACGACCCTCTCGTTGCAGCACATCGCGCACGGTGTGTGGGGAACCCTCGCCCCCTACGAGGATCTGGCGGACTACCAACTGTCTACAACGTGGCCTGGAGGTCACAACGAAGTCTTCGCAGACGGATACCGCTTCCTGCCGACCCTCGGCGAACTCGACCTGCACCTGTTCGGCGAGGGCAGGCACGAGCGCCTGTGGGAGATCCTGGGCGCACACCGGCAGCGGTACGAAACTCCGGACGGAACCGTCACCGGCACCTCCTTCGCTGTCTGGGCTCCCGCCGCACGCGGCGTGAGCGTCATCGGCGATTTCGACGCATGGAGCGGACGCCGGTTCCCTATGCGGGTCCTCGGCTCCAGCGGTGTCTGGGAGTTGTTCATCCCCGGTGTCGAGGTGGGCGAGGTGTACAAGTTCCGGGTTCACGGTCCGAACGGCAGCGTGCGCGACAAGGCCGATCCGATGGCTTTCGCCGCCGAGGTACCACCCGCCACCGCGTCGCGGGTGTCGGTCAGCACCTACCGCTGGCAGGACGCCAAGTGGCTCGAGCAACGCGCGACCACCGAGCCTGCGCAGTCCCCGATGAGCATTTACGAGGTCCACCTCGCTTCGTGGCGCCCCGGCCTGAACTATCACGAACTCGCTGAACAGCTCGCCACCCACGTCTCCGGATCAGGGTTCACCCACGTCGAGTTACTCCCCGTCGCCGAGCATCCGTTCGGCGGGTCATGGGGGTACCAGGTCACCTCGTATTACGCGCCCACCTCGCGGTTCGGTTCCCCCGACGACTTCCGGTGGTTCGTCGACCATCTGCACGCTGCCGGGATCGGAGTGATCGTAGATTGGGTGCCCGCCCATTTCCCCAAGGACGAGTGGGCCCTAGCCCGCTTCGACGGCACACCGCTGTACGAGCACAGCGACCCGCAACGCGGCGAGCAACTCGACTGGGGAACGTACGTGTTCGATTTCGGTCGGCGGGAAGTGCGCAACTTCCTCGTGGCCAACGCCCTGTTCTGGATCGACGAATTTCACGTGGACGGCCTGCGGGTGGACGCGGTCGCCTCGATGCTCTATCTCGACTATTCCCGACCGGAGGGCGGTTGGACGCCCAACATCCATGGCGGGCGGGAGAACCTCGAGGCCGTCGCGTTCCTGCAGGAAATGAACGCCACCGTGCACAAGCAGCACCGCGGAGTAGTCACCATCGCCGAAGAGTCGACGGCTTGGCCGGGCGTCACCCGTGCCACCAGCGTCGGGGGGCTCGGTTTCAGCATGAAGTGGAACATGGGGTGGATGCACGACACCCTCGGATTCCTGGCCCACGACCCCGTCCACCGCAGCTACCACCATCACGAGATCACGTTCTCGCTGATGTACGCGTGGAGTGAGAACTACCTGCTACCCATCAGCCACGACGAGGTGGTCCACGGCAAGGGCACGCTGTGGACGCGGATGCCCGGAAACGACTACATGAAGGCCGCAGGGGTCCGCGCCCTGCTGGCGTACATGTGGTCGCACCCCGGCAAGCAACTGCTGTTCATGGGCCAGGAATTCGGGCAGATCGGAGAGTGGTCCGAGGAACGTGGACTCGACTGGCACCACCTCAACGATCCTCATACCGGGGGCCTCCACCGCGGTCTTCTCCGACTGGTCGGTGACCTCAATACCACTTACCGTGAGCACCCGGCGCTGTGGACCCTCGATACATCGCCGGGCGGATATTCCTGGATCGACGCCAACGACACCGCGAACAACGTGCTCAGCTTCCTGCGCTATGGCACCGACGGGTCGATCGTGGCGTGCCTGTTCAATTTCTCGGGTTCCCCGCACGCGAATTATCGTGTGGGCTTGCCAGAACCCGGCAGATGGCGTGAAATTCTCAACACCGACGCGGCGATCTATTCCGGGTCGGGTTGGGGAAATCTCGGTGCAGTGACGGCAACGTCGCAGCCGTGGCACGGCCGTCCCGCCTCGGCAGAGGTGGCGCTACCGGCCAACGGCGCGATCTGGATGAGTCTGGAGCGTTGATGGGGGACGGACCTTGCTGACCGGACATCGACTGTGGGCTGAAGGTGTGGCCCTTCTCGCCTCGACTGCGGTCGTCCTGTCGGGGTGCACCCTTTCGATCGATGGCGAGGCTACGTCCATCTACAACGACCCGTTCCAGGTGGCGGGACTGGACGTCACCTCGGGGCCCAGTGGCGCTCGGAAGGGGGTGCCCGACGCAGATCTTCCCGTCACCGGCACCGACGGCGGTGAGATCGACCGCATGGTCGCGAACGCGGTCAGCGACATCGAGGACTACTGGCGCATCGAGTTTCCGGCCTTGTTTCACCGCGACTTCGAACCGGTCGCGGAGCTCATCTCCTGGGATCCTCGCAACTCCCACGGCCCACGCTTCTGCGGAGACAGCACCGCGGAAATTCTCAATGCAGGCTATTGCAGCATCGACCACACGATCGGCTGGGACCGGGCGCTGCTGGTGCCGGAGGTCGCCGAGAAGTTCGGCACCGTGGCCGCCGTCTTCGTGTTGGCACACGAGTATGGGCACGCGGTCCAGACCAAGGCCGGCATCGCCGACGCGAACACGAGTGGCGGCATCGTGCGGGAACAGCAGGCCGACTGCTTCGCGGGATCGTTCATGCGGCACATCGCGGAGGACAAGTCGCCGCACTTCACGCTCAACACCTCGGACGGCCTGAACAAGGTATTGGCGTCGGCGGTGGCGATCGGCGACGCCGACCCCAACGACCCGGAAAACGTGCACGGCTCGGCGTTCGAGCGGGTCACTGCCACGCAGATCGGGTTCACGGATGGACCCGCGTCGTGTACACGCATCGACGAGAGCGAGATCGAAGCGCGTCGCGCAGATCTGCCTCAACGGTTCGCCGACGAATCCGACGACGGCGAGCTTCCCGTCACCGAGGAGTCCATCGAGGCCTTCTTCAGCTCGTTCCGGCAGATCTTCGATCTGAGCAACCCGCCCGAACTGGACCTGAACGGTGCCGACCTCGCCTGCGCGGATGCGGATGTCACCGAACCGGTGTCGTACTGCCCTGCCACCAACACGATCGGGGTCAGTGTCGACGACCTCGCCCAACGCGGCACACCGGGCTATACGGGCAGGAATGAACTCTTCCAGACCAAACTCACCGGCGATTACAACGCGTACGTCCTGCTCGCTTCCCGATACACTCTCGCATTGCAGAGTGCGCGTGGGGACGACCTTCACTCACCGCAGACCGCTCTACGCGCCGCCTGCCTGTCCGGTGTAATCACCGCCGCTCTCAGTCCGGACAACCCCTCCACGTTGGAGGCCGGCAGCGTGTGGCTCTCCCCTGGCGACCTCGACGAGGCGGTGTCAGGGTTACTCACCGACGGTTTGGCGGCCAGCGACGTCAACGGCCGGACCGTGCCGAGCGGGTTCTCCCGGGTCGATGCGTTCCGCACCGGGGTGCTCGGCAGCGAGGAGACCTGCGAGGGCCGCTACCGATAGCGTTCTTCCACCTTTCCAACAGTGATCGCGCCGACCATCGAACACGAGGCGTCCTTAACACATCTCCCGATACGAATCCCACATATCGGGACGCTGTTCGTCACAATGGGATTTCTCACACATAGTGGATTGGGTGAAACAGCAAACCGCTGGCAAATCGTCGCCGCGTCTGGTCGCCCTCGACTGGGGTACGTCGTCGCAGCGTGCCTGGCTCCTCGGCGAAGGAGGCCGCATTCTGGCCTTCCGCCGAAGGGAATTCGGTTTACTCGGCGCTACCGGCGACGACCCCAGATCGCGAACCCACGGCTACGAAGCCGCATTCGACGAAGCCTGCGGCGACTGGCTCGAGGCCGATCCTGATCTCCCGGCCATCGCCTGCGGCATGGTCGGCAGTGCTCAAGGTTGGCGTGAAGCGGGCTACCTGACCATCCCCACGGATCTCGCCATCGGCGCCGCAGATCTGACCGCGGTCCCCCACCCTCGCGGGGTATTGCATCTCGTACCCGGCCTGCGCGTCGCCCCCGCCGCCGACGGCTCGGTGGCCGGCGACGTCATGAGAGGCGAGGAGACGCAGATCATCGGGGCGCTGGGCCTACTCCCCCGGACTGAGCGCCCCCCCACCGAACGCCCTCTGACCATCGTCCTCCCCGGAACCCACAGCAAGTGGACGCGAGTCGAAAACCACAAGATCGTCTCATTCGTCACATCGTTGGCTGGCGAGATGTACGGCCTGATGATGCAGCACGGCATCCTCGGCCGCACGGCAACCGTTGGTGTGCGGAACGACGCCGCGTTCGAGCGCGGACTCGCCACGGGAACGTCGGTTCCGTCTCGCGGATTACTCGCAGAACTGTTCGGAGCACGAGTGCTCGTGCTCGACGGACTGCTCGATCCGGCTTCGCTTCCCGACTACGTCTCCGGAGTGATCATTGCCGACGAAGTCCGGCATCTTCTGCCGGACTATGCCGCCGAGGGGCGAATCCTGTTGTGCGGAAATGCCGATCTTTGCAGACGTTACGCCAAGGGCCTGCAAGTTCACGGTGTAGCCACCGAGACTGTCGCCGAAGAAGCTGCGGCACAGGGATTGTGGCACGTTGCGGTCACCGCGGGACTGGTCCGACCGACGCCACACAAGAACGCCGAGAAAGAGACCCCATGAGCGTCAGGGCAACTGCAACGCAAACCGGATTGATCGCAATTCTGCGCGGGGTCACTCCGCAGGAGATCGTCGCGGTCGGTTCCGCCCTCGTCGAGGCAGGCTTCACTGCAATAGAGGTCCCACTGAACTCTCCTGAACCGTTCGAATCGATCGAACGGTTGGCGACTGCTGTGGGCGAAGTGTGCGTCGTCGGCGCAGGGACCGTACTGAGTGTCGACGATGTGATCCGATCCGAGGCCGCCGGGTCCCGGATCATCGTTTCGCCCAACACCGACGCCGATGTCATCGGCGCTGCCGTCGCTCGAAAACTGCGTCCGTATCCGGGTGCAGCAACACCCACCGAGGCATTTCGTGCCGTCGATGCGGGAGCGCGCAGCATCAAGCTCTTCCCATCCGACTCCGTCGGGCCAACAGGGATGAACGCGTGGCAGGCCGTCCTGCCCGCAGAAGTCGAATTGCTTCCCGTCGGCGGCGTCGACCGAACCAACCTGGCCACCTGGGCCGCCGCAGGCGCCGGAGGCGCAGGACTCGGAACGTGCCTGTACCGACCCGGGGACAGTGCCGACACCGTCCGCGTCCGCGCACTCGACCTCATGAACATCTGGTCGGCCGAAACCGCCTGAATCGACCCACACGACCACCGGGGCCTACAACTTCGCCACGCACAGGAGGACCAATGAAGATCAAATCACTCACCACCTACACCGTGCCACCGAGGTGGCTGTTCCTGCGGATCGAGACGGACGACGGTGTGGTCGGCTGGGGCGAGCCGGTCCTCGAAGGTCGAGCGGCCTCGGTCGCCGCCGCGGTCGAGGAGCTGTCCGACTACCTGATAGGGCAGGATCCGAACCAGATCGAAGACCTGTGGACGGTCATGTACCGATCAGGTTTCTATCGTGGCGGTGGCATCCACATGAGCGCACTGGCAGGCATCGACCAGGCACTGTGGGACATAAAGGGCAAGGCCCTCGGCGTACCGGCGTACGAACTTCTGGGCGGCCGCGTCCGGGACCGGATCAAGATCTATTCCTGGATCGGCGGTGATCGCCCCTCGGAGACGGCGAAAGCAGCGCGCGAGGTGGTCGACCGCGGGTTCACCGCGGTGAAGATGAACGGCACCGAGGAACTGCAGTACCTCGACTCCTGGGAGAAGGTCGACCAGTCTCTGGCCAATGTCGCGGCGGTGCGGGATGCAGTCGGCCCGAACATCGGCATCGGCGTCGACTTCCATGGCCGAGTACACAAGCCGATGGCCAAGGTGTTGCTGCGCGAACTCGAACCGTTCCGGCTGATGTTCGTGGAGGAGCCGGTCCTCTCCGAGCACGTCGACGGTTTCGTCGATGTGCTGCGACAGTCGCCGATCCCGATCGCGCTGGGCGAAAGACTTTACTCCCGTTGGGATTTCAAATCGGTCCTCGCGTCCGGGGCGGTAGACATCATCCAGCCGGATCCGTCACACTGTGGCGGCCTCACGGAGTCCCGGAAAATCGCGAACATGGCCGAGGCCTATGACGTAGCACTCGCTCTGCACTGCCCCCTCGGACCGATCGCCCTGGCTACCTGCTTGCAGATCGACGCCGGCTGCTACAACGCCACGATCCAGGAACAGAGCCTCGGCATTCACTACAACACCTCGAACGATCTGCTCGACTACCTCGTCGACCCCTCCGTATTCACCTATGCGGACGGCCAGGTCCGAATCCCGACCGGCCCCGGACTGGGCATCGAGGTGAACGAGGAGTACGTGGTCGAACGAGCGGCCGAAGGACACCGTTGGCGTAACCCCGTGTGGCGTCACCAAGATGGATCCTTCGCGGAGTGGTGAGGGCGATGGTGCAGATCCAGAAGGGCGATCGGTCCAGCCCGGTCGCCGCGCAGGCGTCGAAGGCGCGAGTACTTATCGCAGTGATGCTGTTCGTGACCGTGGTGATCAACTACATGGACCGGGCCAATCTATCGATCGCGTTGCCCGCGATCACCGACGAAATGGATCTCTCCACGGCCCAGCAGGGACTGCTGCTGTCCGCCTTCGGCTGGACGTATGCGGCGCTGCAGATTCCGGGGGGATGGCTCGTCGACCGCATACCCCCGCGAGTGCTCTACCCCGTGTGCCTCATCATGTGGTCGGTGGCGACCGCCTTCATGGGGATCTTCGGCGGCTTCGTGGCGCTCATTGCTCTGCGACTGCTGGTCGGCGTGTTCGAGGCGCCTGCGTATCCCATCAACAACCGGGTCGCGACCTCCTGGTACCCCGAGCGCGAACGTGGCACGGTGATCGGCTTCTATACCTCCGGGCAGTTCATCGGTCTGGCCCTGCTGACTCCATTCCTGGCCTGGCTGCAGTCCGTTCTGTCCTGGCACTGGGTATTCATCGTGACCGGTGTGATCGGGATGGTTTGGGGTGTCGCCTGGTACGCCTTCTATCGCGAACCGACCGACTCGCGGGCCAACGAGGCCGAGATCGAACTGATCCGCGAGGGTGGCGGACTCGTGGACCTCGAGCAGAAGCAGCAACCCCAACGCCCGGCCGTGACCCGGAGCGATGTCGCCACCGTACTCGGCAGGCGCAAGCTGTGGGGGATCTATCTGGGGCAGTTCTGCCTTACATCGACGCTGTGGTTTTTCCTCACTTGGTTCCCGACGTACCTCGTCGACTACCGGGGAATGGACTACATCGAGTCCGGATTCCTGGCCTCGCTGCCATTCATCGCGGCACTTGTCGGCGTGCTGTTCTCGGGAGTGTTCTCCGACTTCCTGCTTCGGCACGGGGTATCACTGGGAGTCGCTCGCAAAGGTCCGATCATCGTAGGACTGTTGCTGACGGTCGCCATGATCGGCGCAAACTTCACCGACTCGACGACGATGGTGATCGTGTTCCTGTCCATCGCGTTCTTCGGCAACGGACTCGCGTCGATCACCTGGTCGCTGGTGTCGGCACTCGCACCGGAACGACTGCTCGGGCTTACCGGTGGAATGTTCAACTTCATCGGCAATCTGTCGTCGATCGCGACGCCCATCGTCATCGGTCTGCTCGTCACCGACGAGAGTTTCGCGCCCGGATTCGTGTACATGACAGTGGTAACCGCACTCGGAATCGCCTCATACATCTTCCTCGTCGGACGAGTGGAGCGCGTGCAGACTTGCCCCTGAGCCCCGGTTCCGCCTCAGTACAGCGCCGCGGCCAGCTTCCGGCGTGCAGTCATGACGACGGGTTCGGCGGGATCGAACAGGTCGAACAGGTCCAGCAGACGAGTCCGTACTAGGGTCTTGTCGTCTCCGGCGCTGCGAGCGACAAAGGCGATGAGCCGGGTGAAGGCCGCATCGGGGGCCTGCGAGTAGACCTCGACGTCGGCCGCGCGCAGTTGTGCCTCGAGATCTTCCGGGGCAGCGTCCGCAGCGCCAACGGCGCCGGGATCGATGGACTGCACGCGGGCGAGGAAACGCACCTGGCGGATCGCACCCAGCGCTTCCGCATTGGTGGGCTCCTCGTCGAGGATCTTTTGGAACTCGGCCTCCGCACCGGCCAAGTCGCCGCCGTCGAGTGCGGCCTCGGCAGCCACGAAACGCGGGTCTTCGGGCTCGGGTTCGTCCGGATCGCCCGCACCGACCGGCGGCCCGGACAACTTCCCGGCGACTGCCTGCTGGACCGCGGCAAGCCACTGACGCAACTGCGGCTCGGGTTGTGCGCCCTGGAAGTCGGCGAGAGGTTGTCCAGCGGCGATCGCGACCACAGTCGGAACGGACTGGACGCCGAATGCCTGCGCGATTCGCGGGTTGGCGTCCACGTCGACTTTCGCGAGCACCCAGGTGCCGCCCGCCTCGAGCGCCAACTTCTCGAGCAGTGGCGAGAGTTGCTTGCACGGCTCGCACCAGGTGGCCCAGAGGTCTACAACGACAGGGATCTGCTGGGAGCGGACGAGGACCTCGGCTTCGAACGTCGCCTCGGTGACCTCGATGACCACAGGGAGCCCGGTGCCGTCCGGGGTAGCCGGCGCGGCACCCTCGCCGGTGGGTGCCGGAGGCGGTGGCGGTGGCGGGGTGGTCGCGCGCTCCTTGAGTACGGAGAGGTCAACTGCCCCGGTCATGGCTGCGGCCACTGAGGAGGAACGCGCTGAGGGACGAGAACCTGGTCGAGTCACGCTCACCAGTTTGTCACGATTCGCGCGCGCACCGGATTGCGGGCCGGACAATCGGGCGCAGTAGGGCTAGCTTCGGTACAGGTCTTCAGACGAAGTCAACGTCATCGGCCTCACCCTCAGCGACAACCAACACCGCTACGGGTTCGCTCTTCTCGGTGCGCGGCTCCGAAAGCTCTGCCATGCGGCCGTTGTGCGCGGCCCAGACCTCGAACACGACGGTGCCGAAGGGCGGGATACTCGCGAAGAGCGCCCAGAAGCTTGTGAGCCGGTTCCAGCCCAGTTTGCGGGCGGTCCACACCGCGATCAGCACGTACAGAATGAACACACAGCCATGGATGGGTCCGAAGATCTTCACACCGATCTCGTTGCCGTCGGCTGGAAGGTACTTGAAGGCCATGCCGACGAGAAGGCCCAGCCAGGTGAATGCTTCCAGAATCGCGACAAATCGGAAGCGCTTGGCCGTGGTACCGAGATCAAAAGCGTTCGCCATGGCAGCCATTGTGCCCGACCGTCCGCAGACAGTCCTCACTAGAGTGCTATACGCCACACGCTACTTCTCCGGGTGCGGTACTTCTCCGGTGGCAGTACTGCGCCCGGAGAGCGTGGAGCGGCCGAAGTCACATCCTGATGAGATTTATCGAAACGATAGCACTAGCGTCAGAAGCATGACCCAGTCCTCCGCGGCTCAGATTCCGCCGCCCCTGTGTTCGGACCTTGTGATCGCCATAGACCACGTGGGCATTGCCGTGCCCGACCTCGACGTCGCCGTCTCGTGGTACGCCGAACACCTCGGCATGGTGTCCACGCACGAGGAGGTGAACGAGGAGCAGGGTGTGCGCGAGGCGATGCTGAGCGTTGCCGGCTCTCCTGAAGGCAGCACCTCACTGCAACTGCTCGCACCGTTGAACGAGAACTCGACCATCGCCAAGTTCATCGGCCGCAGCGGCCCCGGACTCCAGCAGTTCGCATACCGCGTCGCGGACATCGACGCTCTCACCGCTCAGCTTCGTGGTCGGGGTGTCCGGCTGCTGTACGACGCTCCCCGCCGCGGGACCGCCGACTCACGGATCAACTTCATCCACCCGAAGGACGCCGGCGGCGTTCTCATCGAACTTGTGGAGCCATCGGCAACCCAGTGAAGGTGGGGCGGGCTGCCTCACCCTAGGCATGGAGACACGCTCCACTTTTGCCAGGTAGATTTGCATCCATGTCAAACGAGCTGGACCGTGATTCGATCCCCCTTCCTTTCGCCACCGTGCGCAAGGGGTTCGACCGGGACGAGGTACGCAACTACTTCGAGCGATTCGACGCAGAACTCCGCGTCACTGCTGCCGACCGCGATGCCGCGGCGGCGCAGGCACGGGATCTCGCCAAGCAGCTCGATGATTCGCGCGACGACATCGACGATCTCCGCAAGGACGTCGACCGTCTGTCCGTCCCACCGACTACCGCTGAGGGAATGAGTGACCGCATCTCCCGGATGCTCCGTCTTGCATCCGACGAAGCTTCCGAGGTGCGCGCAAATGCTGAGACCGAAGCGGCCGAGACGATCTCCGTCGCTGAGCAGGAAGCCGCCCAACTCCGCGGCCACTACGAGTCACTGATCGCGGAACTCGAAGACCGCCGGAGCTCTCTCGAGGTTCAGCACGAGCAGACTATGACGAAAGCCCGCACAGAGGCCGCGCGGATCGTAGCGGCGGCTCAGTCCGAGCGCGATCGCCTGACCGCCGAGGCCGAACTGCGACGGTCGCAGGTGCAAGACGACTTCGACCGTACGATGTCCGATCGGCGCCAGAAGGCGATCGCCGAGGTCAACGAACTCGAGAGCACCAGCAAGGCCAACGCGCATCGCCGTCTCTCGGAAGCCACGCACGAGGCGGAACGCAGGCTGCAGACGGCGACCGACCAGTCGGAGCGCAAGATCACCCACGCGAAAGAACTCACAGAAGAACTTCGTGTGCTCCGCGGTCGGATTCTGGCTCAGCTCCTGGGAATCCGAGGCCAGCTCGATTCTGTTCCCGCCATGTTGGCCTCGGTCAACCGCGAAAGCGAACTTCTCGGCGCGCAGAACGACGACACACCGTCACATTCCTCGACGAGCGGGCAGTCGAACAACGGTTCCACGTCGGCCTCGGCGGACGCGGGGCCTGGTTCGGGTAACGCTCGCGGCGGGAACGTGGAGTACACCTCCGAAGCAAACACCACGAACCCGTCCACGGTCGAGAGGAGTTCAGGCGACCGGTCGATCGACCAGCGAAACGCCAGGACCGGAAACTAGGACCACCTGCGCGTCAGGCCCCGGGTACCACGTCCCGACCAGCACCCGCTGTGCCAGTGCCGACGGTCTTCACCACTGCCGTATTCCGCAGGCCAGGCGACGAGATGAGCCACGCCCGGTCGAATCTCGTGGTCGCAGCCCGGGCACCGGTACGACTTGGTCGCTCGCGCCCCAGGAACACTACGGACGATGTACCTCTCATCCGAGGCACCGGCCGGACCCGACTCCTGGCGAATCAGCGCACTGCCGAACAGTGAGCCCTCGGAGGTTTTCGGGGGCTCACTGCGGCGCGAGTTCTTCCGCTGCGGTTTACGGCGGGGCACGGATCCAGCCTATTCCTCAGAAGAGCCGGAACTCGGCGCTGTCGGTGCCGCGCAGCGCCTCGTAGTCGAGCACCAGGCACCGAATCCCTCGATCACTAGCTAGGGTCTTGGCCTGCGGCTTGATCTGCTGGGCGGCGAAGACGCCGCTCACCGGCCCCAGCAGTGGATCCCGGTTGAGCAGTTCGAGATAACGCGTGAGTTGCTCGACGCCGTCGATGTCGCCTCGGCGTTTGATCTCGACGGCAACAGAGGCGCCGTCCGCGTTCCTGCACAGCAGATCTACGGGCCCGATCGCGGTCATGTACTCCCGCCGTACGAGTGTGTAACCGCTACCGAGGGTTTCAACGTGCTCGGCGAGCAATTCCTGAAGGTGGGCCTCGACGCCATCTTTGACGAGCCCTGGATCGATCCCTAGTTCGTGACTCGAGTCGTGCTCGATCCCGTCGATGGTGATCCGCAGTTCCTCTCCGGCTTTGTTGGTGACCAGCCACAGGGTTCCGCCGTCGTCCGTCGACTCTTCGACGAGCCAGCACGGCGGGCTCATCCAGTTCAACGGCTTGTAGGCGCGGTCGTCAGCATGGATGCTCACGGATCCGTCGGCCTTGATCAGTAGTAGTCGACGAGCGAAGGGCAGGTGTGCCGTCAATCGACCTACGTAGTCGACTCGGCATCGGGCAATCACTAGGCGCACCTGGCCACCCTAAGGGATCACACCGTCATGTCTCGAATGCCAATGCTCAGCCCACACTGATTCGTCGCCTCGACAGAGTCGGGCCCGGTCGAATCGCCGGCCGAA
>NZ_BCXB01000003.1 GCF_001894885.1 Rhodococcus marinonascens NBRC 14363 | reverse complement strand
TAAGACCTTTCCGCCATCCACCACTCTCTAGCGAGGCCGCGAAATAGGAAAAATGGGAAAATGGGAAAGTTTGAATAATGGATGGTATTTAGCTATCGGCGGATCGGCAACTCGGGCGTAAGGTGATCGCGGATCACATCGCTCGCGTCCCTAAGTAGGAACGCTCGCCGAAATCAGGTTTTCAATGATAGAAGCACAGACATCAGATTCACATACCGTCAGGGTTGTCGGAGTCACCATCGCCGCCGCCGTGGGTGGGTTTCTCTTCGGATTCGATAGCTCGGTCATAAATGGTGCGGTCGACGCCCTTGAGGGCCACTTCCAGCTCGGACCAGTCCTCCTAGGCTTCTCGGTGGCGATCGCCCTGCTCGGATGTGCTGTCGGCGCGTGGTTCGCGGGCCGCCTCGCAGACCGCTGGGGCCGCAAGAAAGTGATGCTGCTCGGTTCGGCACTCTTCATCATCAACTCGATCGGGTCCGGGTTCGCGTTCAGCGTGCCCGACCTGCTGTTGTGGCGCGTGGTCGGTGGAGTCGGTATCGGTATCGCATCCGTCATCGCACCGACGTACATCGCGGAGATCGCGCCCGCCCGCCACCGCGGTGCACTGGCCTCGCTCCAACAACTGGCCATCACGATCGGCATCTTCGCCGCGCTGCTGTCGAATGCGGTGATGGCGAACGCCGCGGACGGTGCGGCGAACGAACTGTGGCTGGGCCTCGAGGCCTGGCGGTGGATGTTCCTCATCGGCGTGATTCCCGCGATCGCCTACAGCGTTCTGGCCCTACTCATTCCCGAGTCTCCCCGCTATCTGGTGGAAAGGCACCTCGACGAGGAGGCCGCCAGAATTCTCAAGTCCATCACCGGCGAACACGACCCGCAGCGAAAAGTCCGGGAGATCCGGCAAAGCCTGCACCACGAATCGGCCACCTCGTTCGCAGATATTCGCGGACCGAAGTTCGGGCTGCAGCCCATCGTCTGGGTCGGCATCACAATGGCCATCTTGCAGCAGTTCGTCGGTATCAACGCGATCTTCTACTACTCCACCACGCTGTGGAGGTCTGTGGGGTTCACCGAGAGCCAGTCCTTCACGACGTCGGTGATCACCTCGATCATCAACGTCGGCATGACATTCGTCGCGATCCTGTTCGTCGACCGGGTCGGCCGTCGAATCCTACTGATGATCGGCTCGATCGGCATGTTCGTGAGCCTGCTGATGGCCGCAATCGCCTTCTCACAGGCGACGGGAAGCGGCGACAACGTCGACCTTCCCGGCCCGTGGGGTCCGGTCGCCCTCGTCGGCGCCAACCTCTTCGTCGTCTTCTTCGCCTCCACGTGGGGGCCGGTCATGTGGGTGCTGTTGGGTGAAATGTTCCCCAACGACATGCGCACCGTCGCCCTCGGTATCAGTACGGCGGCCAACTGGCTCGCCAACTTCGCAGTGTCCCTGGCCTTCCCGCCACTGACCCAGTCGGTTGGCCTGTGGTTCCTTTATGGGACGTTCGCGTTCTTCGCCCTGCTCTCGTTCTTCTTCGTTCGGTCTAACATCCCGGAGACGACGGGCAAGGAACTCGAGGAAATGCGCGCCTGATCCGATCCGGCCGGATCACCCTGTGATTCGGCCGGATCCCGTCGGCGAGAGGTCAGCCTTGACAGCCGTTCCTCTCGACGCGCTGTGCGCGCTCATACGCGTCGATATCGTCCCGCCCGGTGGGGTTCAGGTTCCCCAGGCCGGCAACCCATCCCGTGATCTGCTGGGCGACGTCCTGCGCGGTGAGGCCCAGTTCGGCGTGGATCTGTGCGCGGGACCCATGATCGAGGAACTGTTGTGGAACACCGAGATCACGGCAGGGCACATCCACGCCGGCCGACCGCAGCGCCGAGGAGACGGTAGAACCGATGCCACCATGCAGTCCGCTGTCTTCGACGGTGACCACCAAGCTGTAGTCCGAGGCGAGTTTCACCAGTGACTCCGGGACCGGGAGGACCCAGCGCGGATCGACAACGGTCGCGCAGATGCCCTGCTGCTCCAGCCGGTCGGCGGAGGTGAGTGCGAGACCGGCGAACGCGCCGACCGACACGATCAGGACATGTTTCGGTCCGGATGGGGCGCGAAGGATGTCGACGACGCCGTCCAGTCGGCTCACCGCGGGCACGACGTCGCATACCGCACCCTTCGGGAAGCGCAGTGCGGTAGGGCCTTTGACACCCAGGGCCTCAATCAACTCCTCGCGGAGAGTGTCGCTGTCACGTGGAGCCGCAACCTGCATACCGGGAACGATGCCCAGCAGCGACATGTCCCACATGCCGTTGTGGCTGGCGCCGTCGCTGCCGGTGATACCTGCGCGATCGAGAACGAAGGTCACGGGCAACTTCAGCAACGCCACGTCCATCAGCAACTGGTCGAACGCGCGGTTGAGGAAGGTCGAGTAGATCGCGACCACCGGATGCAGTCCGCCGAGGGCAAGGCCCGCCGCGGAGGTGACGGCATGCTGCTCGGCGATCCCGACGTCGAACATCCGGTCGGGGAATCTTTCACCGAAGGCGGCGAGTCCGGTGGGACCCGCCATCGCAGCGGTGATGGCCACGATGTCCTGCCGCAGACCGGCCTGCTCGATCAACTCGGCCGAGAACACCGACGTCCAGTCGGCCGATGCAGTCCCAGCCGACTTCCCTGTCAGCGGATCGATCACGCCGGTCGAGTGCATCTGATCGGCCACGTGGTTCTCGGCGGGCGCGTAGCCCATACCCTTGCGGGTGACGGCGTGAACGATGACAGGTCCGCCGAAAGCCTTCGCACGCCGCAGCGCGGATTCGAGCGCCACCTCGTCGTGTCCATCGACCGGTCCGAGATACTTGATGCCGAGATCGGTAAACATCACCTGCGGAGCGACGGCGTCCTTGATGCCGGCCTTCATCCCGTGCAGCACCGAGTAGGCGGTCGGCCCGACCCACGGGATCTGCTTGAGGATCCTGCGACCGTTGTCGAGGATCCGCTCGTAGGAGGGTTGGAGGCGCAGCGTGGCGAGGTGGTCCGCGAGACCACCGATCGTCGGAGCGTACGAGCGGCCGTTGTCGTTGACGACGATCACCACCGAACGGTCCTTGCCTGACGCGATGTTGTTCAGGGCCTCCCAGCACATGCCGCCGGTCAGGGCTCCGTCGCCCACGACGGCGACCACATGGCGCGCCTGGCCGGTGATCTCGAATGCCTTCGCGAGACCGTCCGCATAGGACAGTGACGCCGAGGCGTGCGAAGACTCGACCCAGTCGTGATCGCTCTCGGCCCGGCACGGATAGCCGGAGAGCCCGCCCTGCTTTCGGAGCGAATCGAAGTCGTCCTTGCGGCCTGTGAGGATCTTGTGGACATACGCCTGGTGACCGGTGTCGAAGATGATCGGGTCGGACGGTGACTCGAAGACGCGGTGTACCGCGAGCGTCAACTCGACGACGCCGAGGTTCGGACCCAGATGCCCGCCGGTCGCCGCGACTTTCTGCACAAGGAACTGCCGGATCTCCCCGGCGAGCTGCCTCATCTCCGCCGGATTCAGCTGACGAAGATCGTCAGGCGTCTGGATACGGGCAAGAACACCCAACGAGATCGCTCCCTCCGTGATGCACGCTGCCTTACGTGCCAATGCCACGTGGCTTCGTGTCACGTCACAGTGAAACCAGTGTACGGAGCCGAGGACGTGCCGGAAACACGGCAGGGCAGGTAGGTCCCCTATACCGACAATTCTCCTTGGGTATCGTCGCCGCTGCCGTGACTGGCTTCACACGATTGCCGCGCGGTCCCGCTCATCCGAACCCCGACATCGTGGTGATCAGACTCCTAGGGTCGTCTCATGAGCACTGTCGTGGACGCGCTGATCGCAAATATCTTCGACCGAACCGCGGAGAACCGTGACGGCACACTTGCCGACTACATTCCCGAACTCGCGGCTGTAGCGCCCGACTCGTTCGGCATCTGCGTTGCGACGGTCGACGGCCATGTGTACGAGGTCGGCGACACCCGGCTGCCCTTCACGATCCAGTCCATCTCGAAACCCTTCACCTACGCTCTCGCGCTCGCCGACTGCGGGGCCGACGCTATCGCCACCAAGATCGATGTCGAACCGTCCGGGGAAGCGTTCAACGAGATCAGCCTCGATCCGCACACCGAGCGGCCGCGCAATCCCATGATCAACGCGGGCGCCATCACTGCGGCGGCGCTGGTTGCCGGACCGGATGTGGACTCGAGGTTCGAGCGGATCCGGAGGGCGTATTCGCGGTACGCAGGCCGGGCACTGACGTTCAACGACTCCGTGTACGCCTCCGAGTCTCGGACCGGACACCGCAATCGCGCCATCGGGCACATGCTGCGCTCGTTCGGCATCATCGCCGGCAACCCCGACGAGGCGGTCGACCTGTACTTTCGCCAGTGCTCGATCGACGTGACCTGCCGAGATCTGAGCTTGATGGCCGCGACGATGGCGAACAACGGAGTCAACCCCCTCACCCAAGACACGGTCCTGGATCCGGCTCTCGTCGAGCGGGTGCTGAGCGTGATGTCGACGTGCGGGATGTACGACGGCGCGGGGAAGTGGTTGTACGAGGTGGGGTTGCCGGCCAAGAGTGGCGTCGGCGGCGGGGTCATTGCTGTGCTTCCGGGCCAGATCGGCATCGCGATTTACTCGCCGCGACTCGATTCCCACGGCAACAGCGTGCGCGGCGTGGAGGCGTGCCGAGCCCTGTCGTCCGAACTGGAACTTCACTTCCTCCACGTCACCCGCGCAGCCCGGTCGGCGATCCGCGCTCGCTACTCCGTCTCCGACGCACCCTCCCGGATGCGGCGGACACTCGCCGAACGAGCCACGCTCGACGACGTCGGCAACCGAGGCCGAATCTACGAACTCCATGGAGATCTGCTGTTCGCGGGTGCGGAGACAGCGGTCCGGGAGATCGGCGGTTCCGAGGAGGGCCTCGAAGTGGTGGTCGTCGACGTCCGCCGCGTCGACGAGGTCGGCGGGATCGCGCGCCGCATGATCGAGACCCTGCGCGCCGACCTGACAGAACGGGGGTGTGCGATCACCTTCGTCGACCCAGTCGGCCTGCTCGGCAACACCCACTCCAACCTGTCGGGGAGCACCGGCAGGGTGTACGCCGATCTCGACGCCGCAGTGCAGTGGTGCGAGGACATCCTGCTGGATCGGTACTGCAGCACTGCCCGCCAGTCCCGCTCGGTTGCGGTCTCCGAGCATCCGGTGCTGTCCTCGCTGAGTCCCGGGCAACTGGAGTGGTTCACCGACGATCTCGAGACCCGAACGTACGCTCGCGGTGAATACATCGTCCGACGCGGCGACGGCGCATGCGGGTTGTTCCTGCTGCTGTCCGGTCAGGTAAGCACGACAGTCACAGACCAGTCGGGGGCGGTGCACCGGATCGTGACGCTTTCTGCCGGAATGAGCTTCGGGGAGATGACGGTGATCCTCGACTCCCGCTTCCTCAACGACGTCCGAACCGACACGCCGGTGACGGTCGCGGTGCTCACCGCCGATCGATACGCCGAAATGACCGCAGCAGAACCGGAACTCAAGCTGGCACTGCTCGAGAGACTCGCAGTCGGCGCCTACGAACAACTCGACGTCATGTTGCGGTCCGTACTGGGGCAGGGCGGCAGCCGCTGAGCGGTTCACCCGAAAACCTGTTGCAGAAACCGGAAGTATCGGACACTGTGTGTGCCCGGGATCGGCCGCGTTCGAATCGAAAGCAAGGTGCAAATACTCATGGAGACCAAGCTGGCCATCGAGACGACGGGGCTCGTCAAGGTGTTCGGATCCACTCGTGCGGTCGACGGCCTCGACCTCGCCGTGCCGCTCGGGGGTGTCTACGGCGTACTCGGACCCAACGGCGCGGGCAAGACCACTGCGATTCGCATGTTGGCCACACTCCTTCCCCTCGACGGCGGATCGGCCACCGTACTGGGGCACGACGTAGCGACCGAAGCGGATGCGGTGCGCAGCAAGGTTTCGCTCACGGGCCAGTTCGCCTCGCTCGACGAGGACTTGACGGGCACCGAGAACCTGCTGCTGCTCGGGCGCCTGTTCGGGTATTCCCGTGCGGCCGCCCGCTCCCGATCCGAACAACTACTCTCCGCGTTCGGGCTCGAGGAAGTCGGAAAGCGGCAGGTGAAGAACTACTCCGGCGGCATGCGCCGACGGCTCGATATCGCGGCGAGCATCATCGTCACACCGGAGATGATCTTCCTCGACGAACCCACCACCGGACTGGACCCGCGCAGCCGCAATCAGGTGTGGGAGATCGTCCGCGCCCTGGTGGCCGGCGGGACGACGGTGCTGCTGACGACGCAATATCTCGACGAGGCCGATCAGCTCGCCGACCGGGTGGCCGTCATCGATCACGGCAAGGTGATCGCGGAGGGCACCACCGGAGAACTCAAGTCCTCGGTCGGATCGGGTGCCCTGCACGTCCGTGTCGCCGACATAGATACCCGTTCGGCTGCGGCAGTGCTGCTGCGGGAGGTGCTCGAGGTACCGATCACCGAAGAGCCCGATCCGGCAGCCCTCAGCGCTCGCATCGACGACCCGACCCGCGTCTCGCGGGCACTGCCCGCGCTCAACGACGCCGGAATCGCAGTCAGCACATTCGCATTGGGGCAACCAAGCCTCGACGAAGTCTTCCTCTCCCTGACCGGTCGACCCACCGAGGAGCATGCGTCATGACATCCACAACCGACCGGACCGCCGTCACTGCCACAGCCGTCGCCGACATCCTGAAGGTGCCGGGGCCCAGGCCGCCGAGACCGACGGCGTGGTCCACTTCGTTGTCTTTTGGCTGGCGGGCCCTACTCAAGATCAAGCACGTCCCCGAACAACTCTTCGACGTGACCATGTTCCCGATCATGTTTACGCTGATGTTCACATACCTGTTCGGCGGCGCGCTAGCCGGATCGACCAGCGCCTACGTCCAGTTCCTTCTGCCGGGGATTCTCGTACAGACGGTCGTCATGATCACGATGTACACGGGACTGACTCTCAACAAGGACATCGAGAAGGGTGTCTTCGACCGGTTCCGCTCGCTCCCGATCTGGCGCCCCTCACCCCTCGTCGGAGCGCTGCTCGGCGACGTCGTCCGTTACACAATCGCCTCGATCATCGTCCTGATCCTCGGGCTGGTCCTGGGCTTCCGTCCGGACGGAGGTCTCGTCGGGGTCGTGGCGTCGATCGGACTGCTGTTGCTGTTCTCGTTCAGCCTGTCCTGGATCTGGACGATGTTCGCCATGCTCATGCGCACGGAGCAGGCGGTCCTGGGTGTGTCGATGTTCATCCTGTTCCCACTGACGTTTGCCAGCAATATCTTCGTGGACCCCGCCACCATGCCGGGCTGGCTCCAGTCGTTCGTCGGAGTCAACCCCATCAGCAAGTTGGTGACGGCACTTCGCGGGCTCATGGCAGGGTCCGTGGAGGTGGCGGAACTCACCGTCGTCTTCGGTTGGTGCGCCGGGTTCGTCGTGATCTTCGGGCCCCTGACGATGCGCCTGTACAACCGCAAGTCGTGATCTTGGCATCCCCGACACGTCCCGCAGTCGGTGAATCCGTCGTCGGACCGGGCCAGCCCAGGAACGATGTTGCCCGTCTACCGGTCAATTCCCAGTCTGCGGTGGGCACGGCGCGGGGCGCGGATTCCGGCGTTGAGCGGAGGCACCGAACGTATCGTTGAGCTGGGTCAGCGACGCCACCGCCGCCAATGCTTGTTCCTGCGACCAGCTTTCGAGCATGCTGCGCAATCGTTCGGCGCGCCGTTCGGTCGTCTCTCGTAGGATCTCGATTCCGTTCGGCGACACCCGAATGCGCGACGCGCGTTTGTCGTGGGGGTCGGTGGCGCGTGAGACGTATCCCCCGGCGACAAGTTCGGAGATTTGCCGGCTCAACGAAGACTGGCTCACGCACAGATCGGCGGCCAACTGGTTCTGGCGGCACTCCCCTCGCGCGGCAAGCGCGAAGAGCACGCTCGTCAGCGCGGGAGCGATCTGGGTCTCGCCGCTCGCGGACACGACGGACCGCAGCGACCGCCCCAGCGCGAACACTCCGTCGACAAGCGCTTGCGCAGTATCTGCCTGTACCGAATCTGCCCGTACCGACATCGCGTTGCCCTCCGACCACTCACTCATTGCAGGATCGACTATACATTTCGTTGCGTTCGGTAAACAACGATGCCACCCTAGTGGCCACGTACAAGCAACGCGAGGCACTCCACGTGATGTGTGAGGGGAAACGCGTCAAATGCGCGGATTTCGTGCACCCGGTAATCCTGCGCGAGGTAGAGACCGATGTCGCGGGCGAAAGACGCCGGGTCGCAACCGACGTGCACGATGCGTTCAGCGCCGGCAGCGGTCACCGCCTCTATCACGTCCCGACCCGCTCCGGATCGGGGTGGATCGAGCACCACGACCCGCGGTGGGGTGGGCAGCGCAGAGATCGCTCGTTCCACGCGGTCGGCATGGAAATACACCTGCGGCAGATCGGCGAGTGCGGCCCTGCCGTCGGAGACTGCCTGCCGCGAGGACTCGACGGAATCCACGTGGACGGATGGCCCGCCGGTGCCGGCCAGGGCGGCAGCGAAAACCCCGACTCCGCTGTAGAGGTCCCACGCCGCGTCACCCTCGGACATCTCGGCCCACTCGGCAACCACCTCCGAATAGGTTTCGGCGGCGCCACGATGCGCCTGCCAGAACCCGGTGCCGGCCAGCGGCCATTCACGGTCGCCCACGTGTTCCACCGGACGCCCCGATCCGAGGACCACCCGCTCGGCCCGGGGTGCACCACCGGCAGCCCTGCGCGCCATGGCGCCCCGCCGACCAGAACTGGTACGGCCCGTCCTCGACACCTTTGGCGGGGCGATCTCGATGACATGCCGCTCGTCCGCCCCGTCGAGGACGATTTGCACCTCGCTGCCAGGTTTCCAATCATGCTCGGCCACACCATCATAGGCACCCTGCTCGATTTGCGGGCAGGCGAGATCCGTCACGATTCCGGAACTCCGGTGCCGGTGGTAGCCGGGTCGACCGTCTGCGTCGACGGCGAGCCGGACCCGAGTGCGCCAGCCGGTTCCATCGCCCGTGCCAGGCAGTTCCTCGACGTCGACGTTTCGCTGCACTCGTGCGAGCCGCACCAACTGCTCGGATACCACCTGGGACTTCATCTCCCGCTGCACTCGCAGACTTGCGTGTGAGAAGTCGCAGCATCCTGCACCGCCCGGCCCCGACACCGGGCACATGGGCATGACCCGCTCGGGAGACGCATCGAGGATTTCGATCGCGTCGGCCCGGCAATAAGATCCGCCTCGATCCTCGGTGACGGCGGCCGTCACGCGCTCTCCCGGCAGTCCGTGCCGCACGAAAACCACGCGGCCCTCGTGCCGGGCGACGACGAATCCACCGTGCCCGGGGTTTCCCAACCGGAGTTCGACTCGACGGCCCAACCAGCTCTCACTCAACGCTTCTCACCGTCGTTTCCCTCGGATTCGTAGCCGCGACGTGCCGCCCCGGCAGTGTATTCGATGTTCATCGGTTTCGCCTTCTCGGACGAACTCAACTGCCACGGAACACTGGTGACCATCACACCGGGCTGGAACAGCAGCCGACTCTTGAGCCGCAGAGCGCTCTGGTTGTGCAAGACTTGCTCCCACCAGTGTCCGACAACGTATTCGGGTATGAACACGGTGACCACGTCGCGCGGTGAGTCCTTGCGGACGCGGCGCACGTAGTCGAGTACGGGTTTCGTGATCTCACGGTAGGGCGACTCGATCACCTTCAGCGGCACCGTGATGTCGCTCTTCTCCCACCGCCGCACGAGTGCGCGGGTGTCGGGTTCGTCGACGTTGACGGTGATCGCCTCGAGCGTGTCGGGGCGGGTGGCGCGGGCGTAGGCCAGCGCACGCATCGTCGGCATATGCAACTTCGAGACGAGAACGATCGAGTGGGTCCGGCTGGGCAGAACGCCATCCCACTCCTGCTCCTCGAGTTCCACGGCCACGCTGTCGTAGTGCTTGCGGATCAGTTTCATCACGATGAAGATCGCGAACATTGCGACGATAGCGATCCACGCGCCAGCCGCGAACTTGGTGATCACCACGATGATCAGCACCGCGCCGGTCATGCCGAGGCCTATCGAGTTGATCACCCGCGACCGGTACATCCGGCGACGCTGGGCGGGATCCCTCTCGGACCTCAGGTGCCGGGTCCAGTGCCGGATCATGCCAGTCTGGCTCAGCACGAACGAGACGAACACCCCCACGATGTAGAGCTGGATGAGTTTGGTGACCTCGGCATCGAACAGGACGACGAAGGCGATGGCAGCCCCGGACAGGAACATGATGCCGTTGCTGAACGCCAGACGGTCGCCGCGAGTATGCAGTTGACGGGGCAGGTAACGATCCTGCGCCAGGACCGATCCGAGAACTGGAAATCCGTTGAACGCGGTGTTCGCGGCCAGCACCAAGATCAGAGCGGTGACGACGGCTATGAAATAGAAGCCGATCGGGAATCCGCCGAACACGGTCTCGGCAATTTGCGTGATCAGTGTCTTCTGGTTGTATCCAGCCGGCACACCCGTCAACTGATCCTGCGGATCGTCCGCATAGACGATCCCGATCTTCTGAGCCAGGATGATGATGCCCATGAGCAGGACGATCGCGATCGACCCGAGTAAGAGCAGGGTCGTGGCCGCGTTACGCGACTTCGGCTTCCGGAACGCAGGAACACCGTTGCTGATCGCCTCGACACCGGTCAGCGCCGCACAACCGGAGGAGAACGCACGCGCGACAAGGAAGGCGAACGCGATTCCGTACAAGTGGGAATCCTCGGCTTGGAGCTCGAATCCCGACGACGCTGCCCGCAGATCCCTGCCGAGGACGAAAATCTGAAAGAACCCCCACGTCAGCATCAGTGCCATCCCGACGATGAACGCGTAGGTCGGTATCGCGAACGCGATACCCGACTCGCGCACACCGCGCAGGTTGATGGCCGTGAGCAAAACGATGGCCGCAACCGCAAACAACACCTTGTGTTGGGCGACGAACGGGATGGCAGAACCGATATTCGACGCGGCCGCAGAAATCGACACGGCCACCGTCAGCACGTAGTCGACGAGCAGCGCACTGCCGACCGTCAAGCCTGCCGTCGGACCGAGGTTGACCGTCGCCACCTCGTAGTCACCACCACCCGACGGGTAGGCGTGCACGTTCTGCCGATAGCTGGCCACGACGATCACCATCACCGCAGCGACAGCGAGCCCGATCCAAGGCGCGTACGCGTACGCGGAGATCCCCGCTATCGACAGTACGAGGAAGACTTCCTCGGGTGCATAGGCGACCGAGGACATCGCGTCCGAGGCGAAGACCGGCAAGGCGATCCTCTTGGGTAGCAGCGTGTGCCCGAGCTTATCGCTCCGGAAAGGTCTGCCGAGCAGTAGCCGCTTGGTGGCGGTCGAGAGCTTTGACACTGGCAAAGCCTATGCCGTCCTAGATGAACCTGGACCCGCACCCACCAATGTGTCCATCCAATGTGTCCATTTTGCGATCTCCGTCTTGCTTGCCCTCCCGTGTGGGCACTGTACGGTTCGATTCGGTACGCACGCACTCGAGGCGTGACGCCAGAACCCCTGAACGGAGTAAAAGGTGTATGTGGTCATCATGGGGTGCGGCCGGGTCGGTTCGTCACTCGCCGGCTCGCTGACTCGGATCGGACATGAGGTCGCGGTCATCGATCGCGACCCGGCCGCATTCCTGAGACTCGAACGCGACTTTCCCGGGCATACCGTCGTCGGAATGGGTTTCGACCGTGACGTCCTGGTCGAGGCCGGTATCGAGCGCGCCGAGGCGTTCGCTGCGGTGTCGTCTGGTGACAATTCCAACATTATCGCCGCGCGGGTCGCCCGCGAGACGTTCGGTGTGGAACGCGTCGTCGCCCGAATCTACGACGCAAAGCGCGCCGCCGTGTACGAGCGGCTCGGAATCCCTACCGTCGCCACCGTGCCGTGGTCGACGGACCGCTTCCTCCACACCCTCACCCGCGACAGCCAGACGGCCAGGTGGCGCGATCCGTCGGGAACGGTGGCCGTCACCGAGTTGTCGCTGCACGAAGACTGGATCGGTAGGCCGATCGACGAACTCGAGGCGGCCACGAATTCGCGTGTCGCGTTCATCATCCGCTTCGGCACCGGCATCCTGCCCGATCGCAAGACCATCCTTCAGGCCGACGACCAGGTGTACATCGCGGCCGTGTCGGGAACGGTGGCCGAGGCCGTCGCGCTCGCAGGCAATCCCCCACCCGCAGACGACTGACACGACAGTGAGAATATTCACGATCGACCACCCGAACGGAAACAATCGATGAGAGTCGCAATCGCAGGAGCCGGCGCAGTCGGACGCTCTATCGCACGCGAACTGGTCCGCAGCCAGCATGACGTAATGCTGATCGAGCGCAAACTCGAACACATCGAACACGGCTCCGTGCCCGAGGCAACCTGGGTGCACGCCGATGCGTGCGAACTGAGCAGCCTCGAAGCGGCCTCGCTCGAATCCTACGAGACCGTGATCGCAGCCACCGGTGACGATAAGGCCAACCTGGTTCTCAGCCTTCTCGCGAAAACCGAATTCGGGGTCAGTCGCGTGGTCGCGCGCGTCAACGACCCGCGCAACGAATGGCTGTTCGACGAGTCCTGGGGCGTCGACGTCGCGGTGTCCACACCGCGGATGCTCGCATCACTGGTGGAGGAGGCCGTCTCGGTTGGCGACCTCGTGCGGCTCATGACGCTGCGTCAGGGTCAGGCCAACCTCGTCGAGGTCACCCTCCCGGACAACACGGCGCTCGCCGGGAAGCCCGTCCGCAAGCTCCAAGTGCCCCGTGACGCCGCACTGGTCACCATCCTGCGCGGCGGACGAGTGATCGTGCCGCAGCCGGACGATCCCCTCGAGGGCGGAGACGAACTGCTGTTCGTCGCATCGGTGGATGTCGAAGATGACCTGCGAGCTGCCGTGGGCCTCCATTTACCTCAGCGGAATTGATCCGACCCGAAGGATCAGTCGAGCACCACCACATCACTGGATCTCGTCGACTCTGCTTCCGGCGCAACCTGTTACCGCTGCAGAGCTAACCGTGCCCTGGCTCGTCCCGGGAATCGACCGCCTCCGCGTCGTCCGTCTCCGCGTCGTCCGTTTCCGCGACAACGTCTTCGGACGGTCCCGGTTCAACAATCCGGTCTGCCCGGCGAACAGCCCAGATCGTCACCAACAGCGCCAATCCGGCCATCGGCCATCCCATCGCGATGCGGGCGAAGGCGAGCCAGCCGGTCTGGTCCGCATCGTAGAGTTGCGACTGCACGAGATACCGCGCACCGAACACGAGCGCCCATGCCGCCGTGGCCAGGTCGTAGGCACGCACCGCACCGCGATGACGGCGCCAGAGGTTGCCGTGGCCGTTGAGGAATCCCCAGATGATGCCAATGATTGGCCAGCGCACCAGAATCGAGCCGAGAAACACCGCCCCGTAGACAAGGCTGGTGACGATCCCGAACAGGAAGTAGCCCTTGGCATCGCCTGTACGGTACGCAATGAACGCAGAGATACCGACGCCGAAGAACCCCGATACTGCAGGCTGGATGGGGCTGCGTTGGATCAGGCGCCGGACGAGAACGGCGATCGCGACTCCCAGGGCTGCCCAGATCGCCGGGGCCAAGCCCCACACCGCATTGACGGGAACGAAGACCAGAATGGGCAGTGTCGAATAGACCAACCCGCCGATCCCGCCGAGTTGTTCGATAATGGACTGCTGTTTCGTTTCGATCACTCAATGAGAGTGCCACACGAGGCGGACCCCTACGACTCGCTGCGCAACTCGTAGTACGGGTTGAAGATCACCTTCTGGCCGTCGCGTTCGCCGACCCGGCCACGCACCAGCAGCGTCTTTCCCGGTTCGATACCCGGGATCCTCCGCCTGCCGATCCACACCAATGTGACCTGTTCGGTGCCGTCGAAGAACTCGGCTTCAATGCTGGCGTTCGCGGACTTCGGACACACCTCGACGCTGCGGAGCCGTCCCAGCATCGTGACTTCCTCACCGCGACTGCAATCGCAGGCACGCTGTGCACCGGATGCCTGTGACGTCTCAGCCATTTCCTCGGCGTCCAGCTGCTCGAGGTCCTCGGTTAGCCTGCGAGTCATCCGACGAAAATATCCTGCCGTGGCGGGTGCCATTTCGCGCTCCTGGAGCATGTGCGGCGCGACGTCTTCGCGCCACTTGTAGGGCTGTGTACTCGCCACTGTAGACCCATTAGTTCCCCGCGACTGCACTATGTGAGGTCGCTGTGACGTGGAAGGCAAAATCGAGACATGCCCTTCGATTTCCGGCCCACAGTGGCCTTGATACTCCCTGGTACGGGATCCGACGCCGACTTCGTCAATCGCGCATTCACCGACCCCCTGACGAGCCACGGGATAGCCACGGTGGCCGTCGAACCCGACCCCCGCCGCGTCGTCGCCGGCTACTTCGACGCCCTCGACTGCGCTGCTCTGCACGAACGCATCATCATCGGCGGGGTATCCATCGGGGCCGCAGTGGCGCTGCAATGGGCTGGTACCAACCCCGACCGTGTCGTGGGCGTCCTCGCGGCACTGCCGGCGTGGACGGGCACCGCCGGGGAGGCTCCTGCCGCGGCCGGCGCCCGGTTCACCGCAGCCAGACTGAGAGCAGACGGAATCGAGAAGGTAACCGCTGAGATGATCGCCTCGAGCCCGTCCTGGCTCGGCAGGGAACTGGCCAAATCCTGGCAATCACAGTGGCCGCACCTTCCCGCCGCGCTCGACGAGGCTGCCGAGTACCGGGCGCCCGCAGTGGAGGAACTCGAACGTATCGCTGTGCCGGTCGGGATCGTCGCCGCCACCGACGACCCCGTTCACCCACTCGAGGTGGCGCGCATCTGGGCCGACCGGCTACCTCACGCTGGTCTGGCCACGGTATCGCTCGAACAAATCGGTGCGGACCCCGCGATCCTGGGGCGCGAAAGTTTCAGGGCGCTGAACTCGCTACTGCCCTGAAGCGCGGCACCCCGCTCACCGCAGTCAGCACCCAATTGCTGCTACCGCAGTCAGCGGCCCAGTTGCTGCATCGCCGAACCGGATTCGCCGCGGCGCTGCGGCGGCGCGGCAGGCGCGGAAGACCCATCCAATGCGCCCCCCGCCGCAGTCTGCTGCTCGGCAGGCTCCTGCGGAACTGCACCCTCTTGCTGCGCCAACTGCTGCTGGTGAGCCGCAGCCAGTTGCTTGACGAGGGCCTCGGGCAGCACCACCGGAAGCGGCGTCCGTACCGGGTTCGGTTCGGTTCCTCGCTTGACGACACTGTCACGCAGAATCGCCCTCGCGGTCACGACGAGTTCCGAGCCGGCGGTGTTGCCGCCGCTCGGCCCCGCCACCACGCAACGGACCATCCATCGATAGCCGTCGACGCCGATGAAACGAAGGTCTGCGTTGGGGGTGACGGCGACGACCTCACGTCCCCAGGGCCCGTTCTCGATGCTCACCCCGGCATTATCGTTGCGCAGGGACTCGGCGAGGTCGCCCGCGACTTCCCGCCACTGGCCGGGAGATTTCGGAGCGGCGTACGCCGCGACGGTGATTCTCCCGTGCTGGGTGACGAGGTGAACGGCCTGCGGAGAACCGTTCGGCGCCATCTCGACCTGCAACTGGGCGCCCGGTGGCATCGGGACGAGGACCGACCCCAGATCGAGGCGAGTGCCCGTCTCGCCGACGGTGAGATCGTCGTCCGGGTCCAGGTCCTCGACGTCGTGGGGGCCTCCGTCGACCTCACCGACCTCGTCGTAGTCTTCGCCGGACTCCACCTCGAGTTCCGCCTCACCGGCCGCGACTGCCGCCTTGGTGTCCTCGGCGAATCCGCGGGAGTCGTCCTCGGGTTTCTTCTTCCGACGTCCAATCATGTTCAGACTCCTTCTCTGGCATTGCCGAAGAGGCTCGCGTGGCCTCCGCTCGACCCGTGTCCGTCACTGCCGCGAGTGGTGTCGTCCAGGAACTCCACCTCGACGAATGAGACCAATTCCACACGCTGCACGACCAACTGGGCGATCCGGTCGCCCCGGCAGATTTCGATCGGCGTGTCGAGGTCGTGATTGATTAGGCACACCTTGATCTCGCCTCGGTATCCGGCATCGATGGTGCCCGGGGTGTTGACCACAGACAGACCCGACTTGGTGGCCAGTCCTGACCGTGGATGGACGAGTCCGACGGTGCCCAGAGGCAGAGCAATCGCCACCCCTGTCCCGACGAGAACACGTCGCCCCGGCTCGATGGTGATGTCAGTGGTGCTACAGAGATCGACACCTGCGTCACCATCGTGGGACCGCTGTGGTATCGGAATATCTGGGTCCAGCCGCTGGAGGGCGACAGGTGGAAGGGCGCAGGCCGCGTCGACAGGGAAGCCGGAAGATTGGTCGCTCACGTGCACAGAGCCTACTCCCGCACTACGACTATCCTAGTTGGGTGTCAGAAACGTCCCGGCCCGAAGCCGCGCCCACCGATAACATCCAGTCCACGCTGTACTCGGAGCGTCTGTGGGTGCCGATTTGGTGGTGGGCTGTGGGCTTGTTCGTCGCCGGACTGTTGGCCGCGGAGGTGCATATGGGGGCGCCGGGTCTGCGCGCCTGGTTGCCGTACGTCCTGCTGCTCCCGCTCCCGGTGTGGGGTCTTATCTGGCTCAGCCGACTCCGAGTCGAGGTCGTTGACGAACCGAACGGCGTCCACCTGAAGGTCGGGCGAGCACATCTGCCTGTGGACGTGATCACGCGAGTCGCCGAGGTCCCCGGGTCGGCCAAGAGCGCAGCCCTCGGTCGCCAACTGGACCCCTCCGCGTTCGTTCAGCACCGCGTGTGGGTCAAGTCGATGGTCCTCATCGTTCTCGACGATCCCGAGGATCCGACCCCCTACTGGCTGGTCAGCACTCGGCGCCCGGCCGCATTGCTGGCCGCCATCAGCCGCGCCCGCCCGTAGACAGAGCGGAGGCTGAATGGACGGTGGTGCCCTGCCACCACCGTCCGCCACTGGCTCCGGCCTGCGCTCTCAGGCCGCGCAGTCCCTGCAGACCAGCACCCCACCGGCGTCGCTCGCGAGTCGGCCTCGGTGGTGTACCAGGAAGCAACTCGAACACGTGAACTCGTCGGCCCGCTTGGGCACGACCCGCACCGAGAGCTCTTCCCCCGACAAATCCGCGCCGGGCAATTCGAAGGATTCCGCAGTGTCGGACTCGTCGATGTCGACGACCGCCGATTGTGCTTCGTTGCGTCGCGCTTTCAGTTCCTCCAGCGAATCCTCCGAAACCTCGTCGGACTCTGTTCGCCGCGGTGCGTCGTAGTCAGTTGCCATGTCGTTTTCCCCTCGTCCTCTTCCATATATCCCGGCTTGCGAGGAACGCCGACCCCATTGGTGGTCAACCTCCCACGCGCCACCCGTTCCGCCGCAGATCACACCCCGCGGACGAACGATGCCGCGCGCTTGGATCAGTGCCGGAAACAGGTCCCAAATCGTGTTGTACGCCTCATCTGCCCACCCTCGTTCCACGCTCTCCGAACGACTCGGGCCGCCAGACAGTAGCCGAACGCGACTCGAAAGGCGTAACCGAATTGACCGATCGTGCAAATTGTCTGCAAATCGTCACCAATGTCACAGCAACCTGTGACATTCCGCAGTCGGGGAGGGTTCGAAGTATCGGGACTCCGGCGATCTACAGTGGGTGCCGAACCTGCGCCACGACCTGTGGCCGGGCACTGTATCGGCGCTGTGCGGGCGATACATACGACGTGCAGTTTCGCAGGAAAGGTCGAGGCACACTGTGGTTTCACTGATCACCGACGGCAGCCCACTCGACGACGAGGGTCGTCCGTTCCGGAGGCGGCGAGCAATGCCGATACTCCTCGTGTTCGTGGTCCTCGCCCTGCTCGGCGCTGTGCTGTGGACAAGCATCCTCAGTCAGGACGAGGAGCCGGCCACGACCGTCGCGTGCAATCCACCGCCGCAGCCCACGCTAGGCGAGAGGGTCGACGCCTCGACGCTGCTGGACGTGGAACCCGCCGCACTGTCTGCCGCGAAGGTGCGCGTGTTCAACGCCAACGGCGAGGTCGGCCAGGCGGCGCAGGTGGCTGCGCAGTTGAGCGACTACGGTTTCGCGAGCGCCCCCGACGTCCAGGCCGGAAACGACCCGATCTACGTCGACCAGAACATGCAGTGCCAGGGACAGCTGAGGTTCGGGCCGAACGGAACCGTCGCGGCAAGTGCCCTCTGGCTCGTCGCCCCGTGCGCCGAACTCATCGAGGATTCACGCACCGACGACACCGTCGATCTCGCGCTCGGAACCTACTTCCGCGAGATCTCACCGAACCCTGATGCCGAAGAGGTGCTGCGGTCCCTGAAGGATCCGCCGCCGGGAACTCAGTCCGCTCCTCTCGACATTGACCTGTTGAAGGCGGCTCGCACGGCCCGTTGCTGACCGCCGGTCATGTCTCCTGAATCGGGCCGTCCACTCCGACCTCGGCGAACAGTGCCTCCAGTTCGTCGGCGATGCCAGGGGCTGCTGCCACCACCAATTCACCGTCCGCACTCGACGAGTGTGGGGCGGGGATACGCACGCGCGCCCCTGCTTCGGTAGCGATAAGTGATCCTGCGGCCCAGTCCCAGGGGCTCAGCCCGTGTTCGAAGTGCGCGTCGACCTGACCGGACGCGACCATGCACAGATCGAGGGCCGCCGATCCAATCCGGCGAATGTCCCGTACCCGCGGGAGGATCTCGCCGATGAGGGCACCCTGCACCCTGCGCCGCGCCGCGCTGTACCCGAATCCGGTTGCGAGTAAGGCCATCGACACGTCCGTGACCGGGTTGCACCGAAGCTCTCTCACCCGCCCCTCAGCATCGGTGAGAGTCGCCCCGCAACCCCGTGCCGCGGAATACGTCGATCGGGCCGCCACGTCGACCACAGCCCCCGCAACGGACATTCCATCGATCTGCGCAGCCACCGAGACTGCGTAGGCGGGCACCCCGTACAGAAAATTCACCGTGCCGTCGATCGGATCCACGACCCACCGCACCCCGGCGAGGGAATTTCCCTCCCCGCCACCCTCCTCACCGAGGATCGCATCGTCAGGCCGCAGAATCGCGAGACGGTCGCGGATGACTCGCTCGCTCTCGGTGTCGACCACGGTGACCGGGTCCGTGGGGGTGCTCTTCGACGCAACGGAATTGCCGGACGCTGCTCCTTTCCCGACACTTCCGAACACCTCGGGACGTCGTGACCGGACGTGGGCGGCAGCCTCCTCAGCCACAGCCACAGCCACGTCGAGCAGTCGTTGCGGATCGGTGCCGATACGGCCTTGCTCGGTCTCTCGACTCTGGGGTGCATACACACCCCCATCGGAACACACTTCCACTGCCTCGCACCACCGCTGGCGCTCCGGTTGCCGACCCCCGGGGCACTCCGCGTGCAGAGGCGCCTCAGCCCACCGAACCTGCCTCGACGCACTATTGTGACGGACAGCCGGAAAGCGCACGGAGAACACGTCGTAGTTCGACACGGAGGAGCACACGCCATGACCAAAACCGGGTTCGGTGTTGACGTGGGAGGCAGCGGCGTCAAGGGGGGCACCGTCGATCTCACGACTGGCGAGTTGATCGGAGACCGCATCAAACTCCCCACTCCCCAGCCGTCCACTCCGAACGCGGTCGCGGAGACCGTCGCCGAGATCGTCCGGTTGGCGAGGTGGGACGGGCCGGTCGGTGTCACCCTGCCGAGTGTGGTCACCGGCGGAGTGGCACGCTCTGCGGCGAACATCGACAAGAAATGGATCGGAACAGACGCGCGCGCCCTGTTCGGCGATGCTTTCGGCGGCCGCCCCGTCACGGTGCTCAACGACGCCGACGCTGCGGGGATAGCGGAGGACAGGCTCGGCGCAGGCAAGGATGCGAGTGGAGTTGTCATCCTGCTCACCTTCGGCACCGGCATCGGCTCGGCGATCCTTCACAACGGCGTCCTGCTGCCCAACACCGAATTCGGGCACATGGAAGTTGACTGCAAGGAAGCCGAGCATCTGGCGGCGTCCTCGGTGAAGGACGCCAATGATCTGTCCTACAAGGAATGGGCGGCGGAGGTGTCCCGCGTGCTGACCCGGTTCGAGGACCTACTCTGGCCGGATCTGTTCATCGCGGGCGGCGGCATCAGCCGCAAACACGAGAAGTGGATTCCTCATCTGACAAGCAGGACACCCGTTGTACCTGCTGCGCTTCTCAATACAGCGGGGATAGTGGGCGCAGCTATTGCGGTCGACACGGGCATCGCTCCATAACTATTTCGAATAGGTCGTTACAATGAAAGAGCCCGGCTGCGCGCCGGCGAAACCAGTAGACCTCTCCGCCGGATGATCACTCTGGCGTGACGCCGCACGACACCGTCACGAAAGGGCGTACGTGGCAGCCACCGATACACGTCAGACTACTGATTCGACTTCGGAGTCAGGACCGGGAGCGCCAGTCGCAGCGACAGCCGCCGGCACTGCTTCGGCGACCGAGGATGTTCCCGCCAATAAGACCGCGGCGAAGAAAGCTCCCGCAAAGAAAGCTGCGGCAAAGAAAGCTCCCGCAAAGAAAGCTCCCGCCAAGAAAGCTCCCGCCAAGAAAGCCGGGGTCGGTAAGTCGGCGGACGGCGAGGCCAGCCCCGACGAAGGCTCCGTTGACATAGAAGAAAACGACGTCACCGACGGCGACTCGGCCGAGGTCGAGTCCGATGTCGTCGAGGTGGTCGCGGTCGGCACGGACGACGAAACCGAGGAACCGTCCGAGAAGGACAAGGCCTCCGGTGACTTCGTTTGGGACGAGGAAGAGTCCGAGGCCCTACGTCAGGCACGCAAGGATGCCGAGCTCACGGCATCCGCCGACTCGGTTCGCGCATACCTCAAGCAGATCGGCAAGGTTGCACTCCTCAACGCCGAAGAGGAGGTGGATCTCGCCAAACGCATCGAGGCCGGGCTCTACGCAACCCAGATCATGCAGGAAGTCTCGGCCTCCGGTGAGAAGCTCCCCGCCACCCAGCGCCGGGACATGAGTTGGATCTGCCGTGACGGAAACCGTGCCAAGAACCACCTACTCGAAGCCAACCTCCGCCTCGTCGTATCGCTGGCCAAGCGCTACACCGGACGCGGCATGGCCTTCCTGGACCTGATCCAGGAAGGCAATCTGGGCCTCATCCGGGCCGTCGAGAAATTCGACTACACCAAGGGATACAAGTTCTCGACCTACGCCACGTGGTGGATCCGTCAGGCCATCACCCGCGCAATGGCTGACCAGGCCCGCACCATTCGCATTCCGGTGCACATGGTGGAGGTCATCAACAAGCTCGGGCGCATCCAACGCGAACTGTTGCAGGATCTGGGCCGTGAGCCCACTCCCGAAGAGCTCGCCAAGGAAATGGACATCACGCCCGAGAAGGTGCTGGAGATCCAGCAGTACGCGCGCGAGCCCATCTCCCTGGACCAGACCATCGGCGACGAGGGCGACAGCCAACTCGGCGACTTCATCGAGGACTCCGAAGCCGTTGTGGCCGTCGACGCTGTGTCCTTCACCTTGCTGCAGGATCAGCTGCAGCAAGTGCTGGATACGCTGTCCGAGCGTGAGGCGGGCGTGGTGCGCCTGCGCTTCGGACTGACCGACGGACAGCCGCGCACCCTGGACGAGATCGGCCAGGTCTACGGGGTCACGCGCGAGCGCATCCGCCAGATCGAGTCCAAGACCATGTCGAAACTGCGCCACCCGTCCCGGTCGCAGGTGCTGCGAGACTACCTGGACTGACGTTCGTGCACTGAACTCGTCCAATGCCCCCGGACTCTCCGAGTCCGGGGGCATTGGACTCTCCGAGTCCCGAAGGCATTGGACTCTTTGAGTCCCGAAGGCACCGCTCGCGCCACTCCTGAAGCAGGAGTTGACCGTGGCGCTATGCGCTGGCCCGAGCCCGAACCCGAACCCATGTGTTGGCCACCGGTTCGACTACTCGGGCTGCCACCGGACCAATAACTGCCATGAGGAGAACATAAGCGGTGGCGAGGGCCGCGAGCCGACCTTCGACCGCGCCCGCCGAGACAGCCAGGCCGGCGATCACGATGGAAAACTCACCGCGGGCGATCAGCGCGGCGCCGGCCCTGGCTCGACCAAGCCGGGCGACGCCCTGCTGCTTCGCCGCCCAGACGCCGGTGGCCATCTTGGTGAGTGCTGTCACAACAGCAAGCAGTATCGCCCAACCGAGCACCGGTGGGATTTCCGAAGGATCGGTATTGAGTCCGAACACGACGAAGAACATCGCCGCGAACAGGTCCCGAAGGGGCTCGAGGACGCGGCTGGCATTGTGAGCGGTCGATCCGGAGATCGCGATCCCCAGGAGGAATGCTCCGACCGCGGCCGAGACCTGCAGCGCGGAGCTGATGCCCGCGACAAGCAGGGCGGCACCCAGTAGTTTCAACAGCAAGGTCTCGCTGTCCGGGCTGTCAAGTAGCGCGGACACATAGCGTCCGTAGCGCAACGCAACGACCAGAACCACTGAGATGGCGATCAGCGAGATGCCCACGGCCCCGACGCCACCCCAGAAACTCACACCGACGAGCAGCGTGGTCAAGATCGGTAGGTAGACGGCCATAGCGAGATCCTCGAACACCAGGATCGAGAGCACGACCGGGGTTTCGCGGTTTCCGAGTCGACCCAGGTCGCTCAGCACCTTCGCGATGATGCCCGAAGATGATATATAGGTGACACCACCCAAAACGACGGCGCCAGTGGCGCCCCACCCCAGCATCAGTGCCACGATCGCACCGGGTGCAGCGTTGAGGACGATATCCACCACGCCGGCCATCCACGACCGGCGCAGTCCGGTGACCAACTCCGACGCCGTGTACTCCAACCCCAGCAGCAGGAGGAGCAGAACCACCCCGATCTCACTTGCAAGATGGCTGAACTCGTCGATGTCGGCGAGTTGGATGAACCCACCGTTTCCGAAGCACAGCCCACCGATCAGATAGAACGGGATCGGCGACATACCAAACCGGGCCGCCAGACGGCCCAGTAGCCCGAGCGCGAAGAACACCGCGCCCAATTCGATGAGCGCGAGCGTAGTGGTATCCACAGGACCGTCAGCCGCTGGCCAAGAGCTTGGCTGCCGCGTCCAGTCCTTCTGCAGTTCCGACAGCGACCAGCAGATCACCGGATGTGAGCAGGAAGCCAGGTTTCGGTGACGGATTCACCTGACCCGCCCGCATGACCGCGACGATCGAGACCCCGGTCCGTGTACGCATGGCCGTGTCGCCGAGCGTCCGACCGTCGAACCGGGAGTCCTCCTTGAGGTACAACTGTTTGGTCCGGATGCCTGGCAGGTCCCGGTGTTCTTCCTCCAGCTGGGCCACCAACTGCGGAGCCCCCAACAGATTGCTGAGCACCGCGGCTTCCTCGGTACTCAGCGGCAAGGAGGCAGCGCAGGCGTCAGGGTCATCGGGCTTGGATACGATCAGGTCGGTGCGACCGTCGCGATGACTGATGACGCCGATACGACGACCCGAAGCCAGTACGAAGTCCTTCCGCACCCCGATGCCCGGCAATGCCGTCACTTCAACGTTCATCCCTCCACGGTAGTCCCGCCTGTGAACCCCTCCGCGGAGACTCGCGGAACCGGCCCGGTCCGATCTCACTGGCGGGCAGGAAACGTGCCTTCGGCGTCGGGAAGGTAGATCTCGACCCCGGCTACCGCCGATACAGGCAACGGTCCGTACAGGTGTGGAAATAGCATCGACCCCGGGTCAGTCGGGATCCCGGGTTCCCACCTCACCGGCGAACCGAGAGCACCGGGTTCGACTCGGAGCAGAACGAGGTCCGTGCGCCCGGTGAACAGCCGGTTTGCCGGCAGATGGACCTGGGCGAGCGTCGACAGGTGGATGAAACCGTCCGCGGAGAACGTGTCAGGCACACGACTGCCGTCGCGCTCTGCCGCGCGCCATTCGCCACGGGAACAGATGTGGACGAGGACCTCGGCTCCATCGGCGTTCGCGTGTTCGGAATTCACAGGGCGAGACTAACGTCACGCACCAAATGCAATCAGCTGTCAGCGAACTCCGACCGGCCGGTCTGTTCGAATACGCCCTCTTCAGCGCCTGTTCGCAGGTTGCGGCGCACTTCGTGTGTGATGTGCCACTGAGAAACGCCGATGGGAACAACCCGCAAACCCCAAACGTCTGACAGAGTGTATCCACCGCGCCACCCCCGACGCGGCGGACCAGGCCCCAGGCATTCGGCGCGAGCCGAGAGCCAGTACGGAGGAGTCATGCCCGGAACACTGACCAGCCCCGCGTTGACCGCAGCCGACCGGTGCGACCGGTGCGGTGCAGGCGCCCGCGTTCGCGCGGTTCTTCCGACCGGAGGAGAATTGCTCTTCTGCGGTCACCACGCCAACGAGCACGCAGATCGACTTCGCGAGATGAATGCCACGATCGAAGCCGAAGCCGAAGCTGCAATCTGACCCGTCAGCCCGGGTGACCCTTCCCAGGCTCACCTCTTTCCGACATAAGAGACCGGCGAGTGCACGCACTCGCCGGTCTCTTATGTCGGATCGACCAGGTGATGTGAATCGACGACGTGGTGGTCACCACTGTCGCAGCGTGGAGATTCGTTCGGTCAGCTGCTCGACCGTAGCGATCGCGGTGGGCGGTCCCCCGCACATGCGACGCAGTTCACCGTGGATGGTGCCGTGCGACTTGCCCGTCCTGTGATGCTGCATCGCGACGAGACTGTTCAGTTCACGACGCAGCTGCGCGAGCTGGCCTGCGGCCGCGACCCGATCGGTCACCTGTGGGACGACGGTCGGCTCAGCCGGCATGGCTTCCTGGTTGACGAGCTGCTCGGACTGACGCTGACGCAGCAGCGCACGCATTTGATCGGCGTCGAGCAAGCCCGGCAGGCCCAGGTAGTCGGCCTCTTCGTCCGAGCCCGAGAACGTGGCCGTTCCGAAGGACGAGCCGTCGTAGATCACCTGGTCGAGCTCGGCGTCGGCACCGAGCGACGTGAACGCCTTCTCGTCCTCGCCGAGCTCGTCCTTCTGCTTGTTCGCGTCGGCGAGAAGGTCGTCGTCGAACCCCTCCTTCTCCCGATGCGGTTTGCCCAGCACGTGGTCGCGCTGCGCCTCGAGCTGGCTGGCCAGGTCGAGCAGCACGGGCACGGACGGAAGGAACACACTCGCGGTTTCACCCTTGCGACGTGACCGCACGAACCGCCCGATCGCCTGCGCGAAGTAGAGCGGGGTGGACGCACTGGTGGCGTACACGCCGACGGCCAGCCGCGGAACGTCGACACCTTCCGACACCATACGGACCGCGACCATCCACTTCTGCGTGCTCGCGCCGAACTCCGCGATGCGTTTCGACGCGGTCGGATCATCGGACAGCACCACCGCCGGCTCTTCCCCGGTGACTTCGGTGAGCGTCTTTGCGTAGGCGCGGGCCACAGTCTGATCCGTTGCGATCACCAGCCCAGCCGCGTCGGGCATGCCGCCGGCCCGCAACTGGCCGAGTCTCGTGTCAGCTGCGTGTAGGACCGCCGGAATCCATTCCCCCTCTGGATCCAACGCCGTTCGCCACGCCCGAGCGGTCTGTTCGGCGCTGAGCGGTTCGCCGAGGCGCGCAGAGAACTCCTCGCCCGCATTGTTCCGCCAGCGGGCCTCCCCCGAATATGCAAGGAACACAACCGGCCGGACGACCCCGTCCGCGAGAGCGTCCGAATAGCCGTACGAATAGTCGGCCTTCGATCGCATCAGACCTTCGCGGTCGGGTTCGTAGGTCACGAACGGGATCGCACTGTCATCGCTGCGGAACGGCGTTCCGGTCAGTGCGAGGCGGCGGGTGGCGTCACCGAAAGCCTCCCGGATGGCCTCACCCCAACTCTTTGCGTCACCACCGTGGTGGATCTCGTCCAGGATGACCAGCGTGCGCCTGCTGTCGGTGCGGACACGGTGTTTGAAGGGATGGGACGCGACCTGCGCGTATGTCACCACCACACCCTGATAGTCGCTGGACGTCTGCCCTGTCGAGTTCGAGAAGTACGAATCCAGCGCGATGCCGCTGCGAGCCGCCGACTCGGCCCACTGATGCTTGAGGTGCTCGGTGGGGGCGACCACAGTCACCTGATCCACGGTGCGGTCACGCAGCAACTCAGACGCGACCCGCAACGCGAAGGTGGTCTTACCCGCACCAGGTGTCGCGACCGCGAGGAAGTCCTGGGGACTGCTGGACAGATACCTCGTCAGCGAACGACGCTGCCATGCGCGAAGTGGTCCCGCGGGCCTGGCCGGTTCCGTCTGAGCTAGATATGCCTCGGTTCCGACTATCTGCGCCGCCTCGGTCTCTATTCTCGGCGCCGACTGGGAGCCCACTGTCTCAGCACTCAAGGGTTGCCCTCCGATGGCATGGCACAGTTTGTTCGCACTCCTCGGTATTCGATCGACACGGCCGGGTCCAGTCCCGAAGGCGCTGTCCGTCAACGAGCGTAACGCCCGTACCGGACGTGAACCGCATTCGCGATGCACCCGAGAGGGGCAGATTCTTCGCGACACGGGCGCGACTGCGGTGGGCAACCGGGCGTGTCGTCGTGGATGCTGGAAGCATCATGAGCAAATCCCCGGCGCGGTCGCCGAAGAACGGCAGTGGCGGGCCCCCGCCGGGGTGCCACCCACTTCGTCGTGCGCTGAGCGTGATCGGTCACACACTGAGAAAGGCGTGGGATGACTCGATCTTCGGAAAATCGGCCACCGCGGCGTTCTGGCAGACGCTGTCCCTCCCTCCCCTGCTACTTGGTCTGCTGGGAATGCTCGGATACGTCGGCGGATGGTTCGGGCCCGACACCGTCGGCATCATCCAGTCCAAGATCATCACTTTCAGCGGAACCGTTTTCAGCGAAAGCGTCGTCGAGCAGATCATCCGGCCGACTCTCAGCGATGTACTCGAACGCGGACGCCTTCAGATAGTGTCGCTGAGCTTCCTGCTGTCACTGTGGGCCGGCTCATCCGCCATCTCCACGTTCGTGGACTCCATCGTCGAAGCCCACGGCCAGCAGGAGGCGCGGCACCCCGTCTGGCAGCGGTTGTTCGCGCTGCTGCTCTATGTAATGTTCCTGATCCTCGCGGTCTTCACTCTGCCCCTCGTCGCGCTCGGGCCGACTCTCGTGATCAAGGTCCTCCCCGAGGCGTGGCGCGCAATCGGTTCCGAGATGGTCGCCACGTTCTACTACCCCGGCGTGGGGCTGTTGTTGATCATCGGCCTGACCACTCTCTACAAGGTCGCTCTTCCCAGGTCGCTGCCCTGGCACCGACTGCTCGGCGGCGCACTCGTCGCCGGAGCCTTCTTCCTCGGCGCCAGCATCAGCCTTCGGTGGTACCTCACGTGGTTGACCGGAACCGGGTACACGTACGGCGCTTTGGCCGCGCCGATCGCGTTTCTGCTGTTCACATTCTTCCTGGGCTTCGCGGTGGTACTCGGTGCGGAGTTCAACGCCACCATCCAGGAGTTCTGGCCCGCCCGTGCGACGCGCATGGCGCAGATGCGAGAGTGGCTCGCCACGCAGGCCGACAATTCTCCGTCCACCGGCCCGGTGACCAACCTCACCCGGCGCATCGCCACCGGTCCGATCAAGATCGCTGGCGACCGCGCCGTCTCGGGCCGCGGCGATTCCCGATATCGGGACGACCCGACACCCGACGGCCCGCTATCCGACGGCCCGGTCCGAGAACCTCTCGCGCCACCGAGTGTGTTGAATCCGCAGGCGAAACCTCACTCGCCCTTGCGTAATCCTTCATAGACCTTCTTGCAGTCCGGGCATACAGGCGAACCAGGCTTCGCGGATTTCGTCACCGGAAACACCTCGCCGCACAATGCGACGACGTGCGTGCCCATGACAGCGCTCTCCGCGATCTTGTTCTTCTTGACGTAGTGAAAAAATTTGGGAGTGTCGTCGTCGGTAGACTCGTCGGTTGTGACGTCGGGCCGTTCCTTGGTTTCAGTGCTCACCCCTCAATAATGCCGCACCCCCGTGTGCATTCGATGTCCGACCGTGAAACCATGGAGTCATGGCACGAGGTGCAGGGTTCGGTGGTTCGCACGAGGGCTCACCGGACAATCCGATTCTCATCACCGAGGCGGCACAATCCCTCGAGGAGCAGCACCGCGCCCGTGTCCGTAAATACCTGATCATCATGTCTTTCCGCTTCCCAGCGCTGATCTTCGCGGCCGGGGCATACGGCATCTGGGCGAACGCCTGGATCTCGATGGCAATCATCGGCCTGTCGATCCCGCTGCCGTGGATCGCCGTTCTCATCGCCAACGACCGTCCTCCGCGCACCAAGGACGAGCCCAGTCGATACGACCACCGCGAGTCGCCGACAAGTCTGCCCACACCTTCGCACCACACGATCGACGGCTGACCCCGATCCGGCGTACTGCAACAATGCACAGGTGAACCGTGACAAATTGCTGTCGATCTGCCTTCCTCTGCGCGAGGCTTTCATTCGTAACCACTACGACACGGACACCCTGCTCGACGCGCTGGGCCCCGAGGTTCATGCGGCTCTGAGCCGCAACGAACCGGTCCCGGTGCGCCGGGCCAGCACACGCTGCGGCGAACTCGGCACCCTGATCCGCCTATTCCTCCTCACCGACGACTGTCCGGCCGACGAGGTGGCGGCGGCCCTCGCTCCCCTCTCGGTCGAGGACGCGGTTGCCGCGGGCCTGCTCGACGCCGACGGCGACATCGTTCGCGCAGCACTCGATCTCCGCCCCATGGACATCGGCGGCGGCAACCGTTGGGTGGTGTCCGATCTCGACGGCTCGTTCCGGCCCCGCGAGACTTCCGTCGATCACGTGATCGGCGTCGGGCACGCATCGCTGTCCCTGCTGCTGGCCACACCGACCGCGCCGGTCGGAACCCTGCTCGACGTCGGGACCGGATGTGGAATCCAGGCCCTGCACGGCGCCTCCTACGCCGCCGCGGTCACCGCGACCGACATCAATGTCCGGGCCGTCGATCTCGCGGCCGTCAGCGCGGCCCTCAACGAGGAAGAGGTGGAACTGCTCGTCGGGTCGTGGTTCGACCCGATCCAGGGCCGAACGTTCGATCAGATCGTTGCCAATCCGCCGTTCGTCGTCAGCCGCCCTCGGGTAGGGCACACCTACCGTGACTCCGGTCTCGACCTCGACGGCTCGAGCAAACTGATGATCTCCCGCGTCGCGGACCATCTCGCCCCGGGAGGCATCGCAGCACTGCTGGCGTCCTGGATTCACGTGGCGGGCGAGGATTGGCGTTCCCGGGTGGCCTCGTGGCTACCGGCGCACGGCATCGACGCCTGGGTGGTGCAGCGCGACCGCGCCGACCCGGAGCTGTACGTCGGCACCTGGATGCGAGACGGAGACCTCGACATCCACGATCCGGCATCGGCGGCGATCGCCGGCGACTGGCTGGATCACCTTGCGAGCGCGAACGTGGAGGGAGTCGGCTTCGGGTTCGTCTACCTGCGGCGGACCGACGCTCCGACCGACCTGATGGCGGAGGACCTCACCCACGGTTTCAGCGATCCGCTCGGCGCGGAGGCACTCGCGTACTTCGATCGGGTGCAGTGGCTACGCGAGCACGACGTGCTCACCGCGCGTTTTCGCGTCGAGGAGAGCACCGCCCTCGAACGGGTGTTCCTGCCCGGAGACAACGGATGGAACCAGGTGGTCGCCCGGTTGCATCGAGGAAGCGGCCCAGCGTGGCAGCACGAAGTGGACGACCTCCTGGCTTCGCTCGTCGCGGGCATGGGCAGCGGCAGCCTCGGACTGGGCGAACTGATCGAACTCCTTGCGGCCGCCCACGACGTGGACGCCGAGGCGCTGGCACAGACAGCCGTGCCGCTTGTGCATTCGCTCGTCCGGCACGGACTCGTGCTGCCCGCCGAGCCGGCCTGATCCCTGGGACATACCCGGACAGCCACGGCGACCGCTGAAGTCGCCCATGGTTACCCAGGCGCTGTCGGCGACCTCTGCCACCCTCGACCTGGGCGCACGTCGGGATTCGAGGAGGGCTCGCCCGACAGTGTCCTTGCCTCACCTTCACACCATCTGACGAAGCAGGCCGCCGAGGTGCCCGGGTCCCCGAATTGCCACCCTTATACGGGTTCTCAGCAACTTCTCAGGACAGAATCGCTAACTTCGCAGGTCACGGCCGTTTTGTGAATTGTCGGCCGGGAACTTTCCTGGACCGCCGGTGCGTTGATCCATATGAGACACCACCGATGAGGAGGCAAGTCATGACAAGCCCCAGCACCACTAGCCGCATTCGCCCCAGCGCCGCCGACCTGGACGCCCAGAGCCCCGCTGCGGACCTGGTCCGCGTCTATTTGAACGGAATCGGCCGTACTGCTCTGCTGACAGCCGCAGACGAGGTGGAACTGTCCAAGCGAATCGAGGCTGGGCTCTATGCCGCGCACATCTTGGATACCGGGAAACGCCTCTCCCCCGCCAAGAAGCGCGACCTCGCCACGATCGTCCGCGAAGGTCGGTCCGCGCGTGCGCACCTCCTCGAGGCCAACCTGAGGCTCGTCGTATCGCTCGCGAAGCGGTACACCGGCCGCGGCATGCCTCTGCTCGACCTCATCCAGGAAGGCAACCTGGGGCTTATCCGCGCAATGGAGAAGTTCGACTACGCGAAGGGCTTCAAGTTTTCGACGTATGCCACCTGGTGGATTCGTCAGGCGATCACTCGCGGAATGGCCGATCAGAGCCGGACGATCCGGCTGCCCGTGCACCTCGTGGAGCAGGTGAACAAACTTGCTCGCATCAAGCGTGAACTGCACCAGCAACTCGGCCGCGAAGCCTCCGACGATGAACTTGCCGAGGAGTCGGGCATCCCGGCGCACAAGATCGCGGACCTGCTCGACCACAGCCGCGACCCGGTAAGCCTCGACATGCCGGTCGGAAACGATGAAGAAGCTCCCTTGGGCGACTTCATCGAGGACTCCGAGGCCACGTCCGCAGAGAACGCCGTCATCGCCGGACTCCTACACACCGACGTGCGAACCGTGCTTGCCACGCTCGACGAACGTGAGCAACAGGTCATCCGCCTGCGCTACGGACTCGACGACGGTCAGCCCCGCACCTTGGACCAGATCGGCAAACTCTTCGGGTTGTCTCGAGAACGTGTGCGTCAGATCGAGCGCGAGGTAATGGGCAAGCTGCGGCAGGGTGACCGCGCCGAGCGGCTTCGTTCCTACGCCAGCTGACACTCCCCGCGCTGCGCCGGTGCCGATCGAAATTGTCGGCACCGGCGCTTGCTGTCTTCAACTCCATATTGGATTCCGCTGCCTCCAGGCTGCCTGTGTGCCCTGTCAGCCTGTGTGCCCTGTCAGCCTGTGTGCCCTGTCAGCGCAGCCTGCGTGGCCCCAGGTCCACCGAACTCGGTTCCGGCCCGATCCGCACCCGGGAGTCGGTGATCTGAACGCCTTCCGCCGAGGCGAGCACAGGTTCGCAGGCCAGTGCCCGGACCTCCGGCAGATCGTCAGCGAGCGCAGAGATCCGCTGCACTAGGTCGACCAGCGCCCGTTTGTTCACGGGTACCGCGCTGCGGTACCCGGACAGGAGCGGCGCGGCCTTCGGTGCATCGATGAGTTCCGCGGCAGCGTCCTCGGTCAGCGGCAACAGTCGATAGGCGCGGTCGCCGAGAAGGTCGGAGATCACCCCCGCAAGACCGAACGAGATGAGCGAACCGAACGACGGATCCTCCTGCACCCCCACCACGCAGCCGATCCCCTTGGTGGCCATCCGTTGCACATGGAGAAGCGCTTCGCCGGACGCGGACGCGAGGTCGCGGTAGGCCCATCGGACCGAATCAGCTCCGACCAAATCGAGTCGCACCCCTCCGAGGTCCGGCCGGTGCCGCCACTGCTCCACCGTCGCCTTCACCGCCACCGGATAGCCCAATTCTTCGGCGGCACTCACGGCCTCGTCTTCGTGAGCAGCCGAACGGAATTCCACGACGTCCACCCCGTAGCACCCGAGGAGCTGCGCGGACTCGGAGTCCGACAGCCACCGTCCGGGTGAGGTCGAGAGCCAGCCCTGGACCATCGCTTTCGCTCGATCCGGATCGATACCGGTGGGGCGCAACACCTTCGAAGACGGTTTGTTCTTCCATGCCGAGTACCGCCAGGCCCGCGCCAATGCCAATGCCGCGCGTTCCGGACCGGGGTAGGACGGCACCGATCCGCGGGTCGGATGCCCGTCCCGGCCCCGCACCGCCAGCACGTCCGGCACCCCCTCGGCGGCGAGGAACGTCGTCAGCACCGGCTTGTCGGCATCGCGGACCGCCTCCCGCAGGGCGTGCGCGAAGGGTTCTGCAGGAACCGCGACAGGCGGAACGAACACGGCGATCACCGAATCGACGTCAGCGGACGCCAATGCTGCGCCCACTGCGCTTGCGAACTCCTCGGGCCCGGCCTGGGGACCCAGGTCGACCGGGTCCCCGGCCTGCAGGCCCTCGCTGCGAGCGGCATCGACCGCCAGCACACCGAGCGCGGTGGAGTTTCCCACCACCGCGAGTCGGGGGCCCGCGGGCAGCGGTTGGTAGCCGAACAGCAGAGCACAGTCGAAGAGTTGGGAGATCGACCCCACCTGCACGACGCCGGCCTGCTCGAAGAGCGCGCGGATGATCGAGTCGTCCATCTCGACACTCGCCGCCGCCAGGGCAGGCGGAACAGCGTGCCGACCGCTCTTCACGGCGACGATGGGCTTGTTCCGGGCCACCCGGCGGGCGATACGCGAGAACTTGCGCGGATTACCGAAGCTCTCCAAATACAGCAACACCACTTCGGTGGCCGGATCCGAATCCCAGTACTGCAAAAGGTCGTTGCCGGACACGTCGGCGCGGTTTCCGGCGGAGACGAAGGCAGACAATCCGATGCGGCTGCGCGCGGCCTCGTCGAGGATAGCGATACCGAGAGCGCCGGACTGGCAGAAGAATCCGACGTTGCCGGGGCTCGGCAGTACAGGAGCGAGAGTCGCATTCAAGGATACGGCCCGGTCGTTGTTCGCCACCCCCAACGCGTTGGGTCCGATCACACGCATCCCGTGAGCCCGTGCGGCATGAACGAGTCGCCGCTCGGACTGCTCTCCGCGTAGGCCCGTTTCACTGAACCCCGACGACACGACGACGAGAGCCTTGACGCCTTTGACCAGACAGTCGTCGAGCACGGCGTTGATCGATTCGGCAGGAACGGCGACCACCGCGAGATCCACCTCGTCGGGGATGTCGCGGACGGTCGGATACGCCCGCACGCCGTGGACCGAACGGTGCTCGGCATTGACTGGGTACACCGGGCCCGAGAACCCTGCCCTCAGCAGATTGGCCAGCACCGCGCTGCCGACCTTCGCGGTGTCCGTGGACGCACCGATCACCGCGACGGACCGTGGACTGAGCACATTGCGCATACTGCGCGCCTCTGCCGCCCGCTCGCGGGAATTGCGTACGGACACCATCGCTTCGGTAGCGTCGATCGCGAACTCGAGCCTGACCACTCCGCCGTCGAAGCTGCGGCTCACCTGGTAGCCCGCCTCACGGAAGACCGTCACCATGCGCCCGTTCTCCGCGAGAACCTCGGCCACGAACATCGTGATCCCATTCTCCGCAGCCGCGCCGGCCAAATGCTCGAGCAGGACGGGCCCAAGCCCGCGCCCCTGATGCGCGTCGGCGACCACAAACGCGACTTCAGCGGAGTTTCCGTCTCCCTCCCCGATGAGCCTCTCGTAGCGGCCGACTGCGATGATCTCGTCCCCGAGCACCACCACAAACGCCACCCGGGCGTGATGATCGACAGTGGTGAAGTGGACGATGTCTCGCTCCGGCATGGTCGGATACGGGCCGAAATACCGCAGATAGCGGGTCCGTTCCGACAGTTTCGAGTGGAAGGCGACGAGCTTCTCGGCGTCCTCGGGCACGATCGGCCGCAACGCCACCGCTCCGCCGTCCGACGCCAGCACGTCGACCTCCCAGTACCGCGGGTAGTTGTGCGCGGCGTCCGGTGTCCTGCCTCTGGTGTCGGCGCCCTCCTGCGCCCCAGTGTCCCCAGCCGCACCGGTACCGTCCGTCGACTCAGTCACGGGGATCCTCCGGGTCGAGGCCGAGGAGAGGGAAGCAAGCGCGGCGCGTGGCGATGACCGCGGAGTCGACACGCGTGAGTGCCCTGTCGACGGCCGGGATTCCCGTTTCTGGGGCGCCGCCCGGACCGTCCCAGGGCAGGTAATCCACGTCACCGCCATCACTCATGCTGACCGGGAGGTCCACACTGGGCACGAGTGAGTGCGCGCGCTCGCGCCAGGACTCGGGCACGGCACGGTCTGGACGCAGCTCGACATCGAGCGCTGCGGCAATGAGGTGGGTCCACGCCCGCGGTACCACCCGGACGAGTCCGTACCCGCCGCCGCCTACAGCGAGCCAGCGCCCCTCCGCGTGTCGGTCTGCAAGATCGCGCATCGCCAGGAACGCAGCACGCTGTCCGTCGATCGTCAACGCGAGGTCGGCGAGAGGATCCTCGCGGTGACTGTCGACCCCGCACTGGCTGACCACGATCTGGGGACGGAAAGCTGCGATCGCGCCTGGGACGACGGCGTGAAAACCCCTGAGCCACGGGGCATCAACTGTCCCGGGCAGGACGGGGAGATTTATCGTCGTACCTTCCCCCGAGCCCCGACCGATTTCGCTCGACCATCCTGTGTTGGGCCAGAGCGTCGCCGGGTGCTGATGCAGCGAGATCGTCAGGACCCGCGGATCGTCGGCGAACGCATGCTGGACCCCGTCACCGTGGTGTGCATCGACGTCGATATATGCGATCCGGTCGAAGCCGTTGTCCAACAGCCACGAGATCGCAATCGCAACATCGTTGTACACACAGAAGCCGGACGCCCAGTCGGGCATCGCATGATGCATACCACCCCCAATGCTCACTGCCCTTCGCGTACGACCAGATGCGATCTCGCGCGCCGCAGTGAGGGAACCGCCGGCGAGGATCGCGCTCGCTTCATGCATCTGCGGGAAGACGGGATTGTCCTCTGTGCCGAGCCCGTGCGGGGAGTCCGGTCCGAGCACACCCGGCGTGGTCGAATGCCCGGCATGTTTGACGGCCTCGATGTATCCGGGGGTGTGGATCCGCAACAGATCTGCGTCCGAAGCCGCTTCGGGCCGCACCAATTCGGCGCCCTCCAAGAGGCCCAGACCGCTTGCGAGCGACATCGTCAACTCCAGCCGGGTCGGGTTCATCGGGTGGTCCGCACTCCACCGATAGCTGAGATAGTCCGGACTCCACACGACTGCACGGTTCGATACCACTGCAGCCGAATCCTTCCCAGCATTGAAAGACGTGGTCATGAACTCACGCTACTGGTCCTCTGGAGAGGGTGCTAGCAGACACCGCTACAACCGACGCAGACGCGCAGCAAGACGCCGCACACACGGGTGGCGGGTAACGACCGGTAGAATCAACCAAGACGAAGGGGTGTGAGTGTGAAGGATCTGGTCGACACCACGGAGATGTATCTCCGCACGATCTACGACTTGGAGGAAGAGGGCGTCATACCTCTTCGAGCACGTATTGCCGAACGACTCGAGCAGAGCGGCCCGACGGTCAGCCAGACCGTCGCTCGGATGGAGCGCGACGGTCTCCTCCTGGTCGCCGGTGACCGCCATCTGGAACTGACGGAGAAGGGCCGCGAACTCGCGGTCTCGGTGATGCGCAAGCACCGCCTGGCCGAACGACTTCTCGTCGACATCATCGGACTCAGGTGGGAAGAGGTACACGCCGAGGCGTGCCGTTGGGAACACGTGATGAGCGAGGAAGTCGAGCGCCGCCTGGTGGAGGTGCTCAAAAACCCCACAACCTCCCCGTACGGCAACCCGATTCCCGGACTGGCCCAACTCGGTCTGGACCGACCGATCGACCCCCCCGAGAACCTCATCCGTCTCACGGACCTCCCGCCTGGTAGACCGATCGCGGTCGTAGTGCGCCGCCTCGCCGAGTACGTGCAGTCCGACCCGGACGTCATCGGACAACTGCGCGCGGCCGGCGTCGTTCCGGACGCCCGCGTCACCGTCGAAACCCAGCCCGGTTCGGTCACGATCACGGTGCCCGGCCACAACGGATTCGACCTGTCCGAGGAGATGGCGCACGCAGTCCAGGTGAAGCAGGTATAGGAATAGTCCATGAAACTTCTTGTTACCGGCGGTGCGGGCTATGTCGGCAGCGTCTGCAGCACCGTCCTGCTCGAGCGGGGGCACGAGGTCGTCATCATCGACGATCTGTCCACGGGTAACGCCGATGCCGTGCCGCTCGGCGCCGACTTTGTCGAGGGCGACGTGGCGGAGGTCGTGGCGAACGTTCTCGGCACCGGCAGTACGCCGCGTTTCGACGGCGTCCTGCACTTTGCGGCACAATCGCTCGTCGGCGAATCAGTCGAGTACCCGGAGAAGTACTGGCGCGGCAATGTCGTCACCACGCTCGAACTCCTAGAGGCGCTGCGGCATTCGGGGACCCGGAAACTCGTGTTCTCGTCCACCGCCGCCACCTACGGCGAGCCCGAGCACTCGCCGATCACGGAGGCGGACCCCACCCGCCCCACCAACCCCTACGGGGCGACCAAACTCGCGATCGACCATGCCATCACGTCGTACTCGGTGGCGCATTCGCTCGCACCGACCAGCCTCCGCTATTTCAACGTCGCGGGAGCGTACAAGTCGGCCGGCGAGAATCGCATCGTCGAAACGCATCTGATTCCTCTCGTGCTCCAGGTGGCTCTCGGACAGCGGGAGAAGATCTCCGTCTTCGGAACCGACTGGCCCACCCCGGACGGAACAGCGATCCGCGACTACATCCACGTGCTCGACCTCGCCGAGGCGCACGTCCTGGCGCTGGAGTCCTCCATCGAGGGTCGACACCGCATCTACAACCTTGGAAGCGGTGCTGGATTCAGTGTGCGCGAGGTTATCTCGGCATGTGCGCGCGTAACCGGGCTACCCATAGCGGTCGAAGATGCTCCGCGCAGGGCAGGCGATCCTGCCGTACTCGTCGCATCCAGCGATCGCGCGATCGCGGAACTTGGGTGGCGCCCCGAGCACACCGATCTCGACGAGATCGTCGCGGATGCATGGTCGTACCTGCAGGAACTCGGCGATAGGTCACACGCGGCTCAGCGGTGACCCTCGTTCAGACCTCAATCGGCGGGGGTAGCCCGACACCGATCTTCTTCGCGCATTCATAGCCGGTTACGGCCAGGTCGCGCACAGCGGTCGGCCGGAGTCCGGATTGCAGCGCGCCGTCAAGCAACGTGGCCAGAACGTGGCCGGGATCCGAATCCAGTGCGGCACCGAGTGCGATGCCGGCCAACGGTCCGTCTCCTCGAACGTAGGCACTGTATCCGAGCAGCACAGCGGCGTTCGCACGTTCCGGGTCTGGGAGATTGCGGGCGAGGAGAATCCACAATTGTTCGGCCTCGTCGGCGCAGGCGCCGACGGCGAGTGCGAGAGCGCTGTCCCGGACCTTGACGTTGTCCAACGCGCGCGCCAATTCTGCGCAATCCGGGGCGAGGAGGCGCTCCCCCGAGGACAGCCGCGCAATGGCCGACAGAACCGATTCGAGTTCGCGCCGGTGGCTGCGGCCCGGATCAGCCGCCCGCTCAGCGAGTTCCCCTTTCAGAGCAGTTGTTTCGCGAGCGCCGTCGATGAGGGCAGCGATCTGCATCCGCTCGAGCGCCGGTCCCGACTCGATGGTCGCTTCGAGGTCGCCGCGCGAGGAGCGGATCGCTCGACCTCCCAGGACCTGCGCGACCGCGACGTGGGAGGAGGAGGGGTCGGTCTGCGCGCCGTGAGCGCCGCCCGCGAGGAGGCTCAACCACTCGCAACCACTGGCGATCTCTGCGGTGATGAGCACGTCGATTAGTTCGGTCGGCCCGGATTCGAGGAGCTCTTCGAATTCCTCGACGATGGCGGCAAGTTCGGCACGCGACGTCGCGCGCTGATCGTCAAAGCGGTCGTCGACCAGCAGCAGGAGCACGCCGGTGGCCTTCTCCCGCTCGCACACCGCACCGAATTGCTTCAACACTGCAGACATCGGCTCGGTCGGTACGGCGCCACCACCGAGGATCAGATCGTGCCTCATGACGGCTCCCACCGTCGAGGTAGGCCTCCCTGACAGGCACACGGCGACGATCGAGTGCTCGGGCCGGAAGCCCAGCAGAGCGGGAACCGCAGCGAAGAGCTCGCCCGGGTGGGACAACCGTACGGCGAACTGGTCCGGGGACCGTCCACCCACAGGATTGTCGGAGAAGTTGGAACTGGAGGGAAATGCGGGCGTCGTCATGCTCCAGACTCTGACGGTCGTCACCACCGCGCACGGATTGCGACCGGGGACGACAGGGACAACTGTGGATGAACGGTCGGTTGTGCACAACTCCCCGACATGCTCAGCAGACGCGGCCGTCGATCCAAGATTCGTCGAGGACGAATGCTAGCGTCCACATTCAGCTGTTGTGCACCTTCTGAACTGCCGCGGTAAACACCTCGTCGAGCGCCACAGTATCGGCCTTCGTGTCGCCGAAGGACATGAAGGTGGCCGAGATACGTACATCGCCCACCTGGGCCATCAAGGTGACCATCGACTGAGTGACCGTCGCTCCCTCATTGCCGGACTTGACGGTCCGACGAAGCGCAAGTGTGTCGTCGGCTCGGATCGGAGGCGCAGGGGTGGTCTCAGTGGTGACCGCCGACTCGGCTCCGTTGTCGGTTACGGTGACCTCGCCGCACTCCTCCACCTGCTTCGCGAGTTCAGCGAGGGGCGCGTCGGTCCTGGTGAGTTCGACCGAGATCGTCGACCGGCTCGCATTGTCCGTCCCCACAGCCATGACTGTGCCCATAGGGCCGTAATCTTGTTCCGGCGGCGCACAATCGGCCGGGTCGACCACCGCACTCTGTGACACTCCTGTCAGGTCGGGTGCCGCCATCGCCACGGCCCGCGCGGGCAGTACGATCGCCTCGTACCGGGCTGGGAAGTCGGCCGGGTCGACAAGAAGTGTCGAGAGTTCCTTGCCGGACGGCGACCCTGCCCCGGAACCAGACGCGGACGTTGCACTCGGCTTTGCAGTACCCGGCACCGCCGAGGAACACCCCGCGAGGATTGATGACGCCGCGACGATCAAGGCCACTGGAACGCCGAGGACAGTCCATACCGATGTGCGCCCAGACCTCACCATCGACCTCCCCTGTCGGAATCATGATGCTCCCGCCGGGAGCCTGTCGGCCACTCTGCCACGCCGACACGCCGTCAGCGAGGACGCTGCGGTTCGGAATCCCGGGCGATCTGCCTCTCGAAACGCAGGGATTGGTTATCCTCCACCCGCACGATAAGGCTCTCATTCGGGAATTATCGGTCACCCCATCGTGTTGCCCCGAGCAGAACCTCCTAGACGAACGTCCGACGTACCGGTGCCGAAGACGATAGGGGACACTGGAGGCTAGGCACGAAAGAGAAGAGGTCTGCAATGGACGAACAGTCGAAGATGTACGAACTGGAATTCCCGGCACCGCAGTTGTCCTCCGCGGACGGGCTGGGACCCGTGCTGGTCCACGGGCTCGAGGGCTTCTCCGACGCAGGCCACGCCGTGAAACTTGCCACCAAACACCTTCTCGAGAGCCTCGAGAGCGAGTTGGTTGCCTCGTTCGCGGTGGACGAACTCGTCGACTACCGCTCACGCCGGCCCACAATGACGTTCAAGGCCGATCACTTCTCGGACTACGACCAGCCCGAATTGAATCTGTACGCGCTGAAAGATGTCGCCGGCACCCCGTTCCTCTTGCTCGCCGGCATGGAACCCGATTTCCGGTGGGAGCGCTTCACCACCGCGGTGCGCCTGCTGGCAGAACAACTCGGTGTGCGCCGGACCGTGGGGATCAACGCCATTCCCATGGCCATCCCCCATACCCGCCCGCTGGGCGTAACCGCGCATTCCACCGACAAGGAACTGATCAAGGACCACCAGCGCTGGTCGGGCGAGTTGCAGGTACCCGGCAGCGCCTCCTCGCTGATCGAGTTGCGGATGGCTCAGCATGGGCACGAGTCGATCGGATTCTCGGTCCATGTCCCCCACTACTTGGCTCAGACGGACTACCCCGGAGCAGCCGAAACCCTGCTCGAGAATGTGAGCGATGTCACCAAACTCGATCTGCCACTAGCTGCTCTCGGCGAGGCGGCCGCACGGACACGGGAGCAGGTGGACGAGCACATCGCAGGCAACGATGAAGTGCAAACCGTCGTCCACGCACTCGAACGCCAATACGACGCCTACGTCACCGCTCAAGAACAGCAGTCCACTCTCCTGGCCAGCGACGCGGACCTTCCGAGTGGCGAGGAACTCGGCGCGGAATTCGAGCGTTTCCTCGCCGAACAGGCCATGCAGGACGGTGACTCCGAGGAACGGGGCGGATCACCCGGTGAAGCCTGACCCGGAACAGACTGTGCGGGCGCGCATCGCCGACGCCGCGGCCGCAGCGGTCAACCGGATCAACATTCCGACGGTGCCCGTGGGTCCGATCGCGACATGAGCGACACCAGCATTCGCTCGCTCAGGCCTGTTCCGGACGCCGAAACCCGCCTGATGTTCCGCACGATCCACGGCCACCGGCGTGCGTTCCGAATGGCAGGTGAGGGCCCGGCACTGTTGCTGATCCACGGAATCGGCGACAACTCCTCCACCTGGACCGAAATCATCCCGCACCTTGCCGAGAACTACACCGTCATTGCGCCTGATCTTCTGGGCCACGGGTGCTCCGACAAACCGCGGGCTGATTACTCCATCGCGGCCTACGCCAACGCCATGCGCGACCTCCTGTCCGCAGTCGGCATCGACAGGGTTACCGTCGTCGGCCACTCACTCGGCGGCGGCGTTGCCATGCAATTCGCCTACCAGTTCCCGCAAATGGTGGACCGACTGGTCCTGGTAGCAGCGGGTGGGGTCACCACAGACGTTCATCCGCTCCTTCGCCTCGCGTCGATCCCGGTACTCAACGAGGCGCTGAAGTTGTTGCGCATCCCCGGAGCCATTCCCACCGTGCGATTTATGGGGAACGCGTTGAGCCGACTGAACGGAATTCGACTGCATTCCGGCAAAATCCTTCACGACACACCCGATCTCGTGCGGGTGCTCTCGGAACTGTACGACCCCGCCGCCCATGCGGCGTTCCTGCGCACTCTGCGCGCGGTCGTCGATTGGCGTGGCCAGGTCGTCACCATGCTCGACCGGTCCTATCTGGTCGAAAATATCCCCGTACAAATCATTTGGGGCGACCGGGATACCGTCATCCCGGTCAGTCATGCTCACCTCGCCCACGCTGCGATTTCGGGCTCTCATTTGGAAGTCTTCCGCGGCGCAGGCCACTTTCCCTTCCGAGACGATCCGATGCGCTTTTTGCGTACCCTCGAAGATTTCCTCTCGGGAACCCATCCCTCGTATTTCGACGAAGCCTGGTGGCGACAAATGCTCGACAGTCGTGGCGACGAGAGCACCGTCACCGGCGGTGTACACATCGGCACAGCGACCCGTGATGCGATGGGGACGGATGCGATGGGTATTGACGCGGTGGGTGTTGACGCGATGGGAACGGACAAGCGAAGCATGACCTAGCCGGTCCCCGCCCGGCCCGGCGGCGACTTGCAGCCGTCCGGCTAGCCTGTAGCGGTGCTTCTCTCCGACCTGCTCCCCGACAACGCGGATTCCGATTCCGTCTTCGACGCTTTCACCTCGTGGACCGAAGATCGGGGCCTGACGCTCTATCCTGCCCAGGAAGAGTCCGTCATGGAGTTGGTATCCGGGGCCAACGTAATCCTGGCCACCCCCACCGGCTCCGGTAAGTCGATGGTGGCGGTCGGTGCGCACTTCTACGCGATGGCCACCGGAAAGCGCACGTTCTACACGGCCCCGATCAAAGCCCTGGTCAGCGAGAAGTTCTTCGCACTGTGCGAGGTATTCGGGGCGGAAAACGTCGGCATGATGACGGGCGACGCGGCGGTCAATTCGCGGGCACCCATCATCTGCGCGACCGCTGAGATCGTCGCGAACCTGGCACTGCGTGAGGGCGCCGATTCCGACATCGATCAGGTCGTCATGGACGAATTCCACTTCTACTCCGAGCCCGACCGCGGTTGGGCCTGGCAGGTCCCCCTGATCGAACTCCCCCGTGCGCAGTTCCTTCTCATGTCCGCCACTCTCGGCGAAGTCGACTTCTTCTCGAAGGACCTCACCCGGCGCACCGGCCGGGCGACGACCGTGGTGGCCGGCACCGAACGCCCAGTGCCGTTGATGTTCTCGTACGCGACGACGCCGGTGGGCGAGACCATCGAGGAGTTGGTGACGACCAATCAGGCACCCGTCTATGTCGTGCACTTCACTCAGGCCGCCGCGCTGGAACGAGCCCAGGCCCTGACCAGCGTAAACTTTTGCTCCCGCGGCGAGAAGGACGCCATCGCCGACGCTCTCGGCGGATTCCGGTTCTCTACGGGGTTCGGCAAGACACTGTCGCGATTGGTCCGGCACGGCATCGGTGTCCACCACGCGGGCATGCTGCCGAAGTACCGCCGACTCATCGAGAAGCTGGCGCAGGACGGCCTCCTGAAGGTGATCTGCGGAACAGACACTCTCGGCGTGGGGATCAACGTCCCGATCCGCACGGTGCTCCTCACCGGACTGACCAAATACGACGGCACCCGCACACGACATCTCCGGGCCCGGGAGTTCCATCAGATCGCAGGCCGGGCCGGACGCGCAGGCTACGACACTCTGGGCACTGTCGTCGTGCAGGCCCCCGAGCACGAGGTCGAGAACCTTCGCGCGCTGGCCAAGGCCGGCGACGACCCGAAGAAACGCCGTAAGGTGCAGCGAAAGAAGGCACCGGAAGGTTTCGTCTCCTGGGGCGAGGCCACGTTCGATCGGCTGGTAGGGGCGCCGCCGGAGCCGCTCGTCTCACGCTTCTCCGTGTCGAACTCCATGTTACTCAACGTGATCGCGCGTCCGGGCAACTGCTTCGAGGCGATGCGTCATCTGCTCGAGGACAGCCACGAACCCCGTCCCGCGCAGCGCAAGCACATCCTCAAGGCGCTCTCGCTGTATCGGGGGCTGATCGATGCCGACATCGTGCAACGTCTCGACGAACCCGACCAGTACGGCCGGATGGCCCGGCTCACCGTGGATCTCCAGCGGGATTTCGCACTGAACCAGCCACTATCCCCCTTCGCCCTGGCCGCACTCGAACTCCTCGATGCCGAATCCGACTCGTATGTTCTGGATGTGGTGTCGGTGATCGAATCAACCCTCGACGACCCGCGCCAGGTCCTCATGGCGCAGCAACACTTCGCCCGCGGCGAGGCGGTCGCGCAGATGAAGGCCGACGGAATCGAGTACGAGGAGCGGATGGAGCTACTCGAAGAGGTCACGTGGCCGAAGCCGTTGGTCGACCTGCTGTTTCCTGCGTTCGAGATGTATCGCGGTGGCCATCCTTGGATCTCGGAGTTCGCGCTGTCGCCCAAGTCCGTGGTGCGCGACATGGTCGAGCGGGCGATGACATTCGCCGAACTCGTCAGCCACTACGGGCTGGCACGCTCCGAGGGCCTGGTGTTGAGGTATCTCGCCGACGCGTATCGCGCTCTCCGGCAGACAGTTCCGACGGAGTTCCGCACGGAGGAACTCGATGACCTCATCGAGTGGCTCGGTGAGCTGATCCGCCAGGTCGACTCGAGTCTCCTCGACGAGTGGGAACAACTGACCAACCCGGGCGCCGAGTCCGACGACCAGCAGATAGCGTTCGGCGCCGACGCGCCGCGACCGATCACCGCGAACACCCGCGCGTTCAAGGTGATGGTCCGCAACGCGATGTTCCGCCGCGTCGAACTTGCCGCCCGCCAACGTTGGGACGAACTCGCCAAGCTCGGGGACGGCCTCGACGGCGACGACTGGGCCGACCTCATGGAGCTGTACTTCGACGAATACAACGAGATCCGCACTGGCCCATCGGCCCGCGGACCACTGCTCTTCCAGGTAACCGCGGAGCCGACGTTGTGGCGCGTGCGGCAGGTCCTCGACGACCCCCAGGGCGACCACGGCTGGGCCTTGCTGGGCGAGGTCAATCTCGCCGAGTCGGACGCGGCCGGCGAGGTGGTCTTCGACGAGTTCGAGGTGGCCGAGGGCTGAGTCCTGGCCACCTCGAACCCCGTCAGCGATGCCTGGCGGATTTCCACCGGCGGAAGGGCGGCGGCTCTTCCGTCCAGCTCGCCGTCGAGCGGTTGAGAATGGGCAATCTCGTTGCGGATCCGTAGAAGCTAGGTCAGTTGCTGGAACCTCGTAAGGCGCACGCGCGTACTCCGATTCACCCCAGTCGTCCGGCCGAGATCGAGTGCGTTCATCGATTCGCCCTGCACCTAGCGGCCGTTCAGGGGGTGCTCGTGACGCGAAGGAAGGTGCGCAAGCAGATGGGAGTGGTGTTGCGGCCCATTCGTCAGGTGTGGCGAGAACGCAGCGGTCGCTGGAGGGCCTAGTTACACTCTTGCACGATGTGTAACACTACAACGCATGAGCAATGAGCGATCCGAAGATCAAGCCGTCCTGACCGCACCCCCGATGAAGTGGGATGCCTGGGGCGCACCGGAGAAGCGCAAGGTTCTCTCGGACGGCATCAAGGGCCTGCTACGGCAAGCCCTCGGGGTCACGATTCGGGAGACTCCCGACCGCGTAGCAGCAAACGTGGTCCTGGCTCCGAGCGCGGTATCCGAAGGGCAACTTGCGGCGCTCGCCGGGATTGTCGGCGAGCAATTCTGCAGCACCGAACACGACGATCGACTACTGAGGGCCGGCGGTAAGAGCACGCTCGACATGCTGCGTCGTCGCAGCACCGAAACGCAGAACGCCCCCGACGTCGTGGTCACCCCGGGTACCGAGGACGAAGTCGCCGAGATCCTCGGATACTGCGCCGACAACTCGATCGCCGTCGTGCCGTTCGGCGGCGGTACCAGCGCCGTGGGCGGACTCGACCCGGTGCGTGAGAAGTTCGACGCGGTCCTCTCGCTGGACCTACGGCGGTTCGATTCGCTGATCGACCTCGACATCGACTCCGGGATCGCGACCCTGGGCGCGGGCCTGCGCGGTCCCAGAGTCGAGGAACTACTCGGCGCACGCGGCTTCTCGCTGGGGCATTTCCCGCAGAGTTTCATGTTCGCGACCATCGGCGGATTCGCATCAACCCGCTCCTCGGGCCAGGCTTCCGCAGGTTACGGCCGGTTCGAAGACATGGTGCAGGGTCTGCGGGTGGTGACCCCCGCAGGCATTCTCGACACCGGGCGTGCACCGGCGTCCGCCGCGGGTCCGGACCTCGGCGAGTTGTTCGTCGGATCGGAGGGAACCCTCGGCGTCATCACCCAGGTCCGCGTGCAGGTGCACCCGGTCCCGGAGTCCGTTGTCCGCGAGGGGTGGCGCTTCCCCGATTTCGAGACCGGCGCGGCAGCACTGCGCGCGCTGCGACAGGAAGGCGCGGTGCCGACCGTGCTGCGACTGTCCGACGAGGCCGAGACGGGCGTCAACCTCGCCACCCACGACAAGATCGGCGAGGAGGCTGTCACCGGCGGCTGCCTGGCGATCACCACGTTCGAGGGCACCGCTGAGCACACCGCGGAGCGGGTGGCCGAGGCCCGCACCGTCCTGCAGGCCAACGGTGCGACCTCGCTCGGCGAGGAACCCGGGAACGGTTGGGAACACGGCCGTTACGACGCCCCCTACCTGCGCGACGCCCTGCTCGATGCGGGTGTGCTGTGCGAGACCCTCGAAACGGCAACTCGCTGGGGCAACCTCGCGACGTTGCGTGCCGCGGTCACGACGGCGTTGACCGAGTCGTTGTCCGGGCAGGGGACCCCGCCGCTGGTGTTGTGCCACATCTCGCACACGTACGCGACGGGTGCGTCGCTGTACTTCACCATCGTGTGCGCGCAGAACGACGACCCGATCGCCCAGTGGAGCAAGGCCAAGACCGCCGCCGGTGACGCGATCATCGCCGCCGGCGGAACGATCACCCACCACCATGCGGTCGGCGTCGATCACCGCCCGTGGATGCGGGACGAGATCGGCGACCTGGGCGTCACGGTCCTGCGTGCGGTCAAGAACGCCGTCGATCCTGCGGGAATCCTCAACCCGGGCAAGTTGATTCCATGAGCGAACAGAAGGCGATCGAGAAGGTCACCGTCCTGATCAACCCGCTGGCCGGGCACGGCAACGGACCGACCGCCGGTCGCAAGGCGGTCGCGCGCCTGCGTGAGCGGGGAGTCGCGGTCACCGAAATCATCGGGACGGACGCCGATCATGCCCGCACACTGGCCCGGCGGGCCATCGATGAGGGCACCGACGCGCTCGTCGTGGTGGGCGGTGACGGTGCGATCAGCATCGGGTTGCAGGCGGCCGCACAGTCCGGGGTGCCGATCGGGCTGATCCCGGCAGGGACGGGCAACGACCATGCGCGTGAGTTCGGTATCCCCGTCGATGACCCCGCCGCTGCGGCGGATGTGATCGCCGACGGTGAGGTGCAGGAATCCGACCTCGCCCGGATCACGCTCACCGATGGTTCGGTCGTGTGGGCGGGCACCATCATTGCCAGCGGTTTCGATTCGCTGGTTGCGGATCGGGCCAACCGGATGTCGTGGCCGAAGGGGCCGATGCGGTACAACCTGGCGATGCTCGTGGAACTCTCGCGGGTCAAACCCCTTCGCCACCGCATCGAACTGGACGAGGAGACGGTGAAGGTCGACGCCACGCTCGTCGCCGTCGGCAACGGCCGCTCGTACGGTGGCGGGATGCAGATCTGCCCGAACGCGGACAGAACCGACGGTCTGCTCGATGTCACCGTCGTCGAGTACGGTCGTCGATCGAGGCTGATTCGGCTGTTCCCGCGGGTCTACAAGGGCACGCATGTGGAGCTGCCCGACGTGCAGACCTACCGTTCGCGCAGTGTGCGGTTGCAGTGCGACGACATCCCCGCCTACGCGGACGGCGACAGGGTCGGGCCCCTACCGGTGACGATCGAGGCGGTCCCATCAGCGCTGCACATCCTCAGTCGCGGGCCGACCTGAGTCACCGGCCGCGGGGCGGCCAGCGCGTGGCGAGCACCCCGGCCAACCCTTGACGAACCAAGTGCGCAAGGTCCGCCCCACGCCTCGGTCGGGTCACGAGCAGGAGGGCACACTAGGTCGACGGCTTGAACGGCCCCGCGTTACGCGGCGTGCGGTTGGACTGCTCACTCTTGAGTGCCTGCTGCTCGCGAATCCGTTTCTCCTCCTTGTGGACCTCGAGGAGGTTGGCGCGCTCGCCGACGAGCCAGTCAGGCTGGTCGGCGAGGAGTGCGTCGATCTGCGCGGTGGTGAGGGCCTCGGCCACACCACCGCGGGCGAGACCGGCGATGGAGACACCGAGCTTGGTGGCGACGACGGAACGCGGGTGTGGGCCCTCACGGCGCAGAGTAGCGAGCCACTCCGGCGGATCCGTCTGCCATTCGTTCAGTTCGTCGCGCGAGACCACACCGGACTGGAACTCCGCGGGGGTGCCCTGGAGGTACACGCCCAGCTTCTTGGCGGCGGTAGCCGGCTTCATTGTCTGGGGGGTCTTCTGCGACGTCATGCGTTAAGGGTAACGAGCAGGCGACGGTCGGCCGCACCGGCGGCTCTCGAGACCCGGCGAGTAGCCTGATCGGGTGACCGAGGCGACTGACTCCCGACCGTTCCGGCTCACGTACGTCCCCGGTGTCACACCCGCGAAGTGGGTCCGGATCTGGGGCGAGCGCGTCACAGACACCCCGCTCGAACTGCTGGCAGGCAATGCCGCCGACGCTACGGCGGCGCTTCGTCAGGACCGCGCCGACGCGGCGCTCCTACGCCTGCCGGTCGACCGCGACGGACTGAGCGTCATCCCGCTGTACGCGGAGGTACCCGTCGTCGTCGTTCCCAGTGACCACGTGTTCACCGCTGCTGAGGGAATCGCCCTCGCTGATCTTGCCGACGAACTCGTCCTCGACCCGGTGGACACCCCACTCGTGTGGGACCACCTCCCGGGCCGTCGCACTTTGGACCGCCCCGCCTCGACCAGTGACGCGATCGAACTCGTCGCCGCCGGCGTCGGCGTCGTCGTGGTACCGATGTCCCTTGCTCGCCTGAATCACCGCAAGGACCTCACCTATCGCCCCGTCGACGGCGCACCCGAGTCCCGTATCGCTCTGGCGTGGGTGGAGGACCGCACCACCGATCTCATCGACGAGTTCATCGGAATCGTTCGCGGGCGGACCGCGAACAGTTCACGCGGCCGCAGCCCGCATGAGACACCGAAGACCAAGACGCCCAAGCCCCGCAAGCAGACAGAGGCGAGATCCGCGCCGCGAAAGCAGGATCCGCGCCGCAGCGGCGGCAGGTCCGGGTCCGGGTCCGGGTCTAAACCTGGCAGACGCAAACGCCGCTGATCTCGAGGCGGTGCTCGGTCGGTCAGCCCTCGACAGCCACAACACCTGCCGGCGCCGCACTCCGCAGCAGCGAGGCCAACTGCCGGTACCCTTCGGCACGACCGCTCGACGCCCGGAAGACCAAGCCGATCGTCCGCCCCGGTGCGGGCTCGGCGAACCGTGCAGTGGAGAGATCACCGCGGCGAGTCTCGACCCCGACGGCCGAGTCCGGGACCAACGTCACACCCAGCCCCCCTGCCACACACTGCACGACGGTCGCCAGCGACGTCGCGCGGGTGTCCCCGGACAGCGGGTGCGCCTCGCCCGAACGGCACAGATCCAACGTTTGATCACGCAGACAGTGCCCCTCGTCGAGGAGCAGTAAGGGCAGTTCGCCGAGCACGTCGAGCGCTAGGTCGTCCCGGCCCGCGAGCGCATGATGCCTCGGCAGAACGACCACGAAATCCTCCTTGTACACGGAAACCTCGATGAGGCCGGGGGCCTCCGACGGCAGGGCCAGCACCGCGACGTCGATCGCACCGGCTCGCAAGGACTCCAGCAGGCGGACCGTCTGGTCCTCTATGATCTGAGGCTCCAGGGCGGGCATCTCCTTGCGTAGCTCCGACAGCAAGGCCGGCAGGACGTACGGAGCCACGGTGGGGATCAGGCCGATCCGCAGGAGTCCGGCCAGTTGGTCTCCCGCACCCGCCGCGGTTGCGACGAAACAGACCGCGGCGTCGAGGATGAACTTGGCCTGACCGAGGAGCCGTTCTCCAGCCGTCGTGACGAGGACGCGCCTGGTGCTGCGCTCGATGAGTTGCACGCCGAGCCCGTTCTCCAGCGTCGCGAGCGACTGCGACAGTGTGGGTTGGCTCACACTCAATTGTACTGCTGCCGTACCGAAATGGCGGTATTCGGCCACCGCGACGAACGCACGCAGCTGTGACAGCGTGGGTTGATAACTCCGATCAGCCATACCTATCAGTGTAGGCATATCTATCGACTTTGCCTTTTGGCAACGCTTGTGCAGAATGAGGCCACACCAGAACGCTTGGGTCGGCAGCTTGGGTCGGCAGCTTGGGTCGACAGCTTGGCTCGACGAAGTGCCATGACCCGCTTTCGGTGTCTAAACCCTCAACCGACACCTCGGGTGTGGTTGCACGGCGCTCGCTATGTTCACAAGACAAGTAGGAGAACGAGATATGGCTCTGCTCACCATCGGCGACCAGTTTCCCGCATACAACCTGAAGGCCGTCATCGGTGGCGACCTCTCCAAGGTCGACGCCCAGCAGCCCGACGACTACTTCACCACGATCACCAGCGACGATCACGCAGGCAAGTGGCGCATAGTGTTCTTCTGGCCCAAGGACTTCACGTTCGTGTGCCCCACTGAGATCGCCGCGTTCGGCAAGCTGAACGACGAGTTCGCCGACCGCGACGCCCAGGTGCTCGGAGCCTCGGTCGACAACGAGTTCGTCCACTTCCAGTGGCGTGCACAGCACGAGGAACTGAAGACCCTCCCCTTCCCGATCCTCTCGGACCTCAAGCGTGAGCTGGCCGAGGCCACTGGAGTCCTCAACGCCGACGGTGTCGCCGACCGCGCGACGTTCATCGTCGACCCCAACAACGAGGTCCAGTTCGTCTCCGTCACGGCCGGTTCGGTGGGCCGCAACGTCGACGAGGTGTTGCGTGTCCTCGACGCCCTGCAGTCCGACGAGTTGTGCGCCTGCAACTGGAAGAAGGGTGACCCGACGATCAACGCAGGCGAACTCCTGAATGCGAGCGTCTGAGCTGTGACTGTCGAGAATCTCAAGAATTCCCTGCCCGAGTACGCCAAGGACCTCAAGCTCAACCTGAGTTCCATTGCGCGCAGCACCGTCCTGAACGAGCAACAGTTGTGGGGCACGCTGCTCGCAACCGCCGCCGCCACCAAGTCGGCGACCACGTTGAAGCAGATCGCCGAAGAGGCCGCCGACACCCTATCGGCCGAGGCCTACGACGCCGCACTCGGTGCCGCATCCATCATGGGCATGAACAACGTCTTCTACCGCACCAAGGGCTACCTGGGCGGTAAGTACGACGACCTGCGCGCGGGACTGCGGATGAACATCATCGGCAACCCGGGCGTGGACAAGGCCGACTTCGAGTTGTGGTCGCTCGCGGTGTCCGCGATCAACGGCTGCAACCACTGCCTCGAGGCCCACGAGAACACCCTCCGCCAGGAGGGTATCGACCGTGAAGTGATCTTCGAAGCGATCCGTGCCGGCTCCATCGTCGCCGGCGTCGCGCAGGCTGTGGAAGCCAGCGAGACTCTGGCCACCGCGGGCGTCTGACACGGAACCAGTGTCACCGGAACGGCCCCAGAGTGCGGCATTCACCGCACGCTGGGGCCGTTCGGCGACGGAGGCGATAAGGTGCGGTAATGCCCATCCACGTAGACGTCGTCCGGGTGTTCACCGACGAAAAGGGACACCACGGCAATCCGCTCGGGATCGTCGACTCCTCCACCGTTCCTGCGAAGAACCGGCAGGCGGTCGCCGCGAAACTGGGGTACAGCGAGACGATCTTCGTCGAACTTCCCGCCTCCGGCTCCGAGCACGCAGGCGCCCAGATCTTCACTCCCACCACCGAGTTACCCTTCGCCGGCCATCCCACCGTCGGGCTGTCCTGGTGGTTGCACGAGCGCGGCACCCCTGTCCGGACGCTGGAGGTTCCTGCAGGTTCCGTCGCGACCCGACGATCCGGAGCCATCACTTGGGTGCGCGCAAAGGCCGAATGGGCGCCCGAGTTCTCGCTGTACCCGATGAACAGCGTGCGCGACGTGGAGACTGCCGATCCGAAGAAGTTCGGTCCGGGCCATCACTATCTGTGGGCATGGACGGACAAGGTCGAGCATTCCATCCGATCACGAATGTTTGCTCCGGACATAGGAATCAAGGAGGACGAGGCGACCGGGGCGGCTGCTGTCCACATCACCGACCACCTACGCCACGCCCTCCTCATCACGCAGGGGCGCGGATCCCAGCTGCACACCACCTACGATTCGGCCGGGTGGATCGAGGTCGGCGGCCTCGTCCGCCCCGAGAAGTCACACAACCTCTGAGGATGGACGCTGCTTCCGCCCCGCGGCAAAGTCGGCTTCGCCCAGGGTCACTTCGATCTCGCGGCCGAGTGTCACGCCGGGCGCCAGTGGGAGCTTGTCCCCGCTCCAGAACTTTCCAGGGTCGAACCAGCTGGCGCGGTGTCGCCCGGTGATCAGCCCCATCGCCTCGTACGTCTGCGCGGCCACCTCGGCGCAGTAGGCGCTTTCGAGACCCACAGCATCCCCCTGCCGACGACCGATACGGGGCAGACGGCCTCTGAACCAGCGTGACGCAAGCTTCGCGGTAGACGGGAAGGGCGTGCCGTCGAGTCGTGCGATGATGCGCAGTAGCGCGTCTTCCTGCTGCGGGGTGGCCGGGTCGGCGAGTTGCCGAAGCCATCCCCGTTGCCCGTAGCGCGCGCCCCACACCTGGACCGCGGCGCGGAGATCGTGGAGTTGCACACCTCGCTGGAATCGACCGGTCCACATGTCCTGCAACGAATGTCCAAGTTCTGCATGCCACATCAGCGGCGGCAGATCCTCGAGCACCACCGACATTCCTACGTGATTGACCGGACTGTTGGTCAGCGTCTGAATGGCCCTGTCGGCCGGAGATAGTCCGCGGAAGATCCAGATATCACCGGTTCTGGTGACTTCGACGGCGGTGTCGAGGTCGATACTCGAACCGCTGTGTCGTGCGTCCATGTCTCGCGGGGCGTCCATACCCCTAGCCTAGAAGGATGCGACCCCGCGGCAGGCAATGGTGGAAACTCGTCGGACTCGCCGGGGCGGTGGGTGTGGCCGCGACCGGAGTCGTCGCCGTACGCGCGGACCGGCAGCGCAAGGCGTACACACCTGACGAGGTCCGGGCGCGGCTCCATGAGCGCTACACCCGCGTTTACGCGTCGGACGACGGGAGGAGAGGGATCGAGCCTGCCCCGCCGACCTGGCGGGACAGGCTCACAGGCGCCCTGCGCCGCCTCCGTAGGCGCGATGCCAGGACGAATCAGCCCAGCGCTCGACGGAACCCGTCGGAGAGTTGAGCTACCTGGTCGTCCGTCATCACGAACGACGGCGAGATCTGCATGGCCCCCTGGCCGGCGGCGCGACCGGAGACTCCGTGCTCCCGCAGCGTGTTCACGAATGGCAGGGCTTCGGCCGGATCGGCCAGTTGCACCGCTGCGACGGCGCCGAGACCGCTGCGTACCTCTTCGACCCGCGGATGGTCGGCGAGGGGCGCGAGGTGCTCGTGCAGTGAGGATTCGAGCCGCTTCGACTCCGCCAGCAGATTCTCACGTTCGATGATGTCGAGGTTGGCCAGAGCGGCCGCCGCGGCGCCCGCGTGTCCGCCGTACGTGTACCCGTGCCGCCACCAGACCCCGCCGGCGAAGAAGGGTTCCGCGACGCGTGGGGCGATGAACACCGCACCCATCGGGACGTAACCGGACGTCAGGCCCTTCGCCGTCGTCATCAGGTCGGGTTGAAGGTCAAACCGTGTCGATGCGAACCATTCACCGCCGATACGCCCGAATCCAGTCACGACCTCGTCGACGACGAACAGGATGTCGTGCTCGCGGCAGATGTCGCGCACCTCGGCAAGATACCCGTCCGGCGGCAGGTACACGCCGCCCGCACCGATTACGGGTTCGCAGAAGAACGCCGCGATCTTGTCGGCGCCTATCCGCTCGATCAGTTCGAGCAGACTCTTGGCGTCGTTCCAGGCGACCGTTGCCGCATCGGCCATCAATTCGCCGTAGCCCTCCCGGTTGACCGAGATACCGGCCAGGGCAGTGCCCGCCACGTGCATGCCGTGATATGCCTTCTGCCGGCCGACCACGATCGTCTTACCGGGCTTGCCCATCTCGTGCCAATAGCGACGTGCAAGCTTGGCCGCCGTATCCACGGAGTCCGATCCCCCAGAAGTGAAGAAGATCTTGCTGCCCGGCACCGGCGCGAGGGCCGCGAGACGTTCGGCAAGCCTCGCTGTGGTCTCGGGCACGAAGTCACCGAAGTTCGAGAAGTGCGCCACGGTCCGAAGTTGCTGCGCGACGGCGTCCGCGATCTCCGAACGTCCGTGCCCCACATTGGTGAACCACAGACCCGCGGTCGCGTCGAGGTAGCGGTTACCGTGGTCGTCCCAGATGTACGCGCCCTCGCCGCGGGACACCACGAACGGACCCTTCTGCTCCACCGCGCCCATATCTGCGAATCCGTGCCACAGTGCCGACGTCATACTCATTTCCCTTCATGAAACCCACCCATACCGACTATGCCATTTGACGTCCCCGGCCTGAAGGGTGGGGATTTCTGCCGTGCCGATCATGCGGCACATCGATCGGTTCCTGCTTCACCGCAGTCTGCCGGAATGAATTCCGGACTTCTGTCGGCTCCACGGGCAGTTCGACTCTCGGCACGTCCTGTCGCGAGGGTAGTCCTGGCCGCGGTCCTGCACCGACTTCGCCAGCCGGGTGCGCGCCAGAACCGACCGGCCGGTGAGGGCTGGCGAATCATCTCCGCCTCGAAGGGCGGTGATTCACGAAGGCGGTAGCCGATCAGGGTCTGGTTCGCGACGGTCAGTGCGATGACGAGCCCGGAGAGAAGGGAAAGCTCCTACGGAAGCCGCGGGTCACCCAAGCGTGGACCCGCCGTCGTGCGCGGTCGGCCCGCCGCGGCCGACGGTCGACGGAGTCGGTGGCAACGCGGACCCACTCGCTCCACTGACTCGGCGCGGGGAGCGATTCGACCGTACGAGTCACCAGCCGGTCGATCGCCTCGGAGACCAGTTGGGCACGTTCCAATTGCACCATGTGACCTGCGCCGGGAACCTTCACCAACTCCGTGTCCGGCAATCCTTCCGCGATCGCCTTCGAATACCGAAACGGGGTCAGGACGTCGCGATCACCGCACACCACCAGCGTCTCGATCTCCGCGAGCAACGGCACAGCCGCCGCCTCGTCGTGCTTCTTGAACGACGGCAGGAAGTCGACGAGTGTCTTCAGTGGCGTGTCGTGGATCATCTGTTCGGAGTGCCACATGATTGCCGGGCTGATCCTCCGGTCACCGAACGACGCCGATCTCAGAATCGGCGCCAGGACCTTCTTACCGGCTCCCCGACCGCCCTGCACAACCCGTGGAAGGCGGCGTGCCGCCGTGCTGAAGCCTGCGACGACGGGCGTGTTGAGGGTCCTCGCCAGACCGACGTCCCCCAACGGTTGCGCCGCGGTCGCGATCAACCCCACCCCGACCACACGCGAACCGATCAGGTCGGGATGCTGCCCGACGTACGAGAGGATGGCCATGCCGCCCATTGAGTGACCGACCAGCACTATCGGGCCGTCCGGCACCAGGGCACGGATCACGGCGTCCAGGTCCCTCGCAAGATGAGGGATGGTGCACGTGTCGCGGCGCGGCACGCCGGAGTTCCCGTGCCCTCGCAGATCGAAGAACACCATACGGATCGTACGACCCCACATCCCCTCGAGATGGGAGCGCTGGAAATGCCAACCGGTCATCCGGTTACAGAAGCCGTGGACGAACACCGTCGTCAAAGGAGCACATTCGGGCCCTACCTCGCGCACTGCGAGTGGGACGCCGTCGTCGGCGACGACGACACTACCTCGGTCGCGGCTGAGCAAGTCGAACGTCTCGCCTGCAAACTCGTCGGTCATACTCTCCCAGCCATTGCTCAGTCACGCATTGCTCAGTCACGGACGGTCGATTCTGGCACAGGGATGGGCGACGCAGAGGCCGATCTACAAGGTTGGTTAGTCTGTGTCCAGCATGTCCACCACATCACCGAGCCGATCGGAACTGAAGAAGACCCTCGGCGAACTTACCTTGCGAGACGAGCACCGACTTCGCCGCCGACTGGATCGTGCACGCACGCCCGAAGCGCTCGCCTCGCTGTCGGACGAGATCACCGCGGCACGTGGACGCCTGGCACGAAGGCTTGCCGGCGTGCCACTCATCGAATACCCCGATGCCCTGCCGGTGAGCCGGCGGCGCGACGACATCGCGAAGGCGATCTCCGAGCACCAGGTGGTCATCGTGGCGGGCGAGACAGGGTCCGGCAAGACGACACAGATCCCGAAGATCTGCCTCGAACTGGGCCGTGGTGTGCGCGGCCTCATCGGCCACACTCAGCCTCGGCGCCTCGCCGCCCGCACCGTCGCTGAGCGGATCGCCGAGGAGCTTCACGGTGAACTGGGCGAGACCGTCGGATACACGGTGCGATTTACCGACCAGGTGTCGGACGGGACCATGGTCAAACTGATGACCGACGGCATCTTGCTCGCCGAGATCCAACGCGACAAGATGCTGCGCCGGTACGACACACTCATCATCGACGAGGCTCACGAACGCAGCCTCAACATCGACTTCATCATCGGATACCTGCGGCAACTGTTGCCCCGCAGACCTGATCTCAAGGTGATCATCACATCGGCCACCATCGATCCGGAGCGATTTGCGCGGCATTTCGCCCGCGACGGAGTACCGGCACCGATCGTGGAGGTATCGGGGAGAACGTTCCCCGTCGAGATGCGGTACCGCCCACTCACGGTCGAAGTGGGTGAGCAGACGTTCGACCGCGACCCGGTCGACGCCGTGTGCGAGGCGGTGGAAGAACTGTCCGGCGAGGGCGACGGCGATATCCTCGTCTTCCTGTCCGGTGAACGGGAGATCCGCGACACCGCCGACGCCTTGCGCGACCGGAGGCTGCGGGGAACCGAGATCGTCCCCCTGTACGCGCGTCTATCGGCGGCGGAGCAGCACAAAGTCTTCACGCCCCACACCGGGCGCCGGGTGGTGCTGTCGACGAACGTCGCCGAGACGTCCCTCACCGTGCCCGGCATCAGATATGTCGTCGACCCCGGTACTGCACGAATCTCCCGATACTCGGTGCGCACGAAGGTGCAGCGCCTGCCGATCGAACCGATCTCCCAGGCTTCCGCCCGCCAGCGCTCCGGCCGTTGCGGCCGTGTCGCCGACGGCATCTGCATACGGCTGTACTCGGAAGAAGACTTCGAGGCCCGGCCCGCGTTCACCGAACCGGAGATCCTGCGCACCAACCTCGCGTCCGTCATTCTTCAGATGACGGCGCTCGGCCTTGGCGACATTGCCGCCTTCCCCTTCGTCGCGCCACCCGACCCGCGGGCCGTCCGCGACGGTATCGGTCTGCTCGAGGAACTCGGAGCGATCGAGCACAACACCAAGAGCGAACTGCCCGTCCTCACCCCGGTCGGTCGCGAACTGGCTCAGATACCGGTCGATCCACGAATGGCCCGGATGCTCGTCGAGGCACACCGGAACGGGTGCCTGTCCGAGATGCTCGTGATCGTGTCCGCCCTCTCCATTCAGGACGTGCGGGAACGTCCGGCCGAGTTCGCGCAGGCTGCCGACGAGAAACACGCCCGGTTCAACGTGGAGAACTCCGATTTCCTCGCCTATCTCCAGCTGTGGAAGTACCTTCGCGAGCAGCGGAACGAGCTGTCGTCCAACCAGTTCCGCAAGATGTGCCGAAGCGAGTTTCTGCACTGGCTACGCATCCGCGAATGGCAGGACCTGCACGGACAACTCCGTCAGATCACCCGCGGACTCGGCTGGGAGACCAACGGCGCCACCGTTGCGACGGGCGCAATCCATCAGTCCGTGCTGGCAGGACTGTTGTCGCACATCGGGCTTCGCGAGGGCGACAAGCGCGACTTCCTCGGCGCCCGCGGAAGTCGGTTCGCGATCTTTCCGGGGTCAGGCCTGTTCAAGAACCCACCACGATGGGTGATGGCTGCGGAACTGGTCGAGACGTCACGACTGTGGGCGCGGATGTCCGCCCGGATCGAACCCGAGTGGGCCGAGAAACTTGCCCCACATCTTGTGAAACGCACGTACTCCGAACCACACTGGTCGTCCAAGCGAGGTTCCGCAGCCGCCTGGGAACGGGTGACGCTGTATGGGATCCCACTCGTCGCTCGGCGCGCCGTCAACTACAGCACCATCGACCCCGAGATGTCCCGGGAACTGTTCATCCGCCACGCACTGGTCCAGGGTGAATGGCAGACTCAGCACAAGTTCTTCCACGCCAACCGGGCCCTTCTCGAGGACGTCGAAGAACTCGAGCACCGCGCCCGCAGGCGCGACATCCTCGTCGACGACGACACCCTCTACGACTTCTACGATCAACGCGTCGGCCCGGAAGCCGTGTCGGCGCGCCATTTCGACTCCTGGTGGAAGGTCGCGCGGCGCGCCACACCCGACCTGCTCACGTTCACCCAGTCGACCGTCGTCAACGCCGAGTCCGCTGCGGTCCTCGGCGGCGAATACCCCGACGCGTGGCGTCAGGGCGGCATGCAGTTCCCGCTCACCTACCAGTTCGAACCCGGCAACGAGGAGGATGGCGTCACAGCACACATCCCGATCGCCCTGCTGTCGAGTCTGCGTCCGGTGGGCTTCGACTGGCTCGTCCCCGGTATGAGGGTCGAGTTGGTCACCGCGCTCATCAAGACGCTACCGAAGACCCTTCGACGACAGGTGGTTCCGGCTCCCGACTTCGCGGCCGCCGCGTTGGCAGCCGTCACACCGCGATCCGAACCACTCGTCACGGCGATTGCACGCGAGTTGTCGCGACTCGGGGGCTGCCGCATAGACCCCCAGAACTTCGATTCCACCGCACTGCCCGACCACCTCCGGATGACGTTCGTCGTTGTGGACGAGAAGGGTGCCGTCCTGGGCCGGGGCAAAGACCTCACCTCGCTACGGAAGTCCCTCGCTCCCCGAGTGCAGGTGGAAGTCGCGCGGGCGGCATCGAATTCGGAGCGGCCGCCCGCACTCACCTGGACCCCCACCACCCTCGGCTCACTCGAATCCACCGTGACCCGAGAACTCGGCGGGCAGAGGGTCACCGGCTACCCCGCGCTGGTCCCGGAGGGCGACGGCGTCGCCGTGCGCGTCCTCAGCACGCCCGCTGCTCAACGCGCAGCCATGCGCGCGGGCACGCGACAACTGCTCCTCGCTGCTGTGCCCACGCAGCCAAAAACCGTCACGTCCGGTCTAAGCAACGCACAGAGACTCGCACTGGGGCAAAACCCCGACGGAAGCCTCGACGCACTGATCGACGACTGCCGCAACGCAGTGGCAAACCAGTTGATCTCCGCACGCGGTGCGGCGGTGCGCACACCGCAGGAGTTCGACACCCTGGTGACCGCGGCACGAGCGGAGATGGCACGCAGCGTGGCGGTGCTGCTCCGACTGGTATCGCCGATTCTGGAAGCGGATCACCGTCTCGCAGTGGTCCTGGAGAGCACCGGCGGCGAAGCTGCCGACGACGTAGGCGAACAGCGACAGTCCTTGCTCTTCCCCGGCTTCGTTGCCGACCTCGGCGCGGCCCGACTCCGTGAACTACCCCGCTATCTCGCCGCCGCGACCGCACGCCTCGAAGCCCTGCCTGGGAGCGCACCCCGTGACCAGAAGGGAATGAACGTCCTCGATCGTGTGTACGCCGGGTACGAACGTCTACTTTCGGCATTGCCGGAAGAGCGACACTACTCGGCCGAGGTCGACGCGATTCACTGGATGATAGAGGAACTGCGGGTAAGCCTGTTCGCTCAGAGTCTCGGAACTCCGATCGCAGTCTCAGAGAAGCGAGTCCTCAATTCCATAGAGAAGGTGCGCTGACGCGCAGGACTATGGGGAAGGTGCGCTGACGCGCCGTACCGGATTCAGGCGTCGTCGCTGGATTCCCTTTGTGCACGTAGCTCTTTGATCTCACGAGCGAAGTCCTCTGCGGAGCTGAACGACCGGTACACCGAAGCGAACCGCAGGTACGCCACTTCGTCCAGATCCCTGAGCGGACCCAGAATTGCCAGACCGACCTCATTGCTCGGGATCTCTGCTGACCCCGACGCCCGCACGGCATCTTCGACCTGCTGGGCAAGGAGATTCAGGGCATCGTTGTCGACCTGACGCCCCTGGCAGGCGCGGCGCACACCCCTCACCACCTTCTCCCGACTGAACGGTTCGGTGACACCACTGCGTTTCACGACCGACAGGACTGCGGTCTCGACGGTGGTAAATCGGCGACCACACTCAGGACACGACCGGCGACGGCGAATGGCCTGTCCCTCGTCTGCTTCTCGTGAATCGACTACACGTGAATCCGGGTGCCGGCAGAACGGGCAGTGCATGGCGATTCCTTCGTCGTAGCCGTCGTGGCCGCAACAATTCGCCTCCCCCGGTTGCAAACCGACAAACACCGGTTCACTCAACGGATGCACGATCTCGAAGCGACCACACGAAGTGGTGGAACTGACAGCATCCGAGACTACCCGTCCGCTCGATGTGACAGTCATGCAGAGCGGCGCCCGTCACAGGGTGATCGACGACGGGACGATCAGGCTCTGGCCTGGACGCAACACCGAATTCGACATCGCATTGAGTTCCATGATGCGATCGATGACCACAGCCACCGGAAATCCCGGCGAAACGCGCTTCGCGATAGCAGCCAGGCTCTCTCCCGTCTGCACCTGAACTACCTGCGTGACGACTGCTCCGCCGATGCTGCCCGTCGTAGCGAGTTGAGCCACGCCGACGAGGCCGCACAGCACTCCCGCCGTAATGACGACGCTCGCCAGCACCATCCGCCAGCCGACCTCAGCCTCTTCGCACGCATGATCAGCGCGGGAGACGCGGGCCCGAGTAGACCGATACGAGACGGCGCCAGAATCCGGACGCCGGAGGTCACCATCGCCGGCGTGGCGGCGAGGCTCGGTCCGGTACGTCCTTGCGGCTCGCGGCCGCACGACACCTCGGACGAGCGCGAGCCGGCGGGGAACTGACTGCCGGTCGAGAACTGACTGTCGGTCGAGAACTGCGTTGCCCATCCGTACCTCCGCTGCTCGTTTCCGTCACGATCCACCAGGCTTCCGATCCACCAGGCTTCCGATCCCGCCCGGTGTTCGATCCCGCCCAGTGTTCGATCATGCCAGGCATTCGATCATGCGTTCGAAAGAACACATGTTCGATTCTTACCATGACACCCCGACAATGTCTCCACTTCTCGCGACCCGTGTCGAACAAACGTTTGAAACTCTGACGAAAGCGGGATAGATTCGAGTCACCCGGCACAGCAGTCACACGAGACCCACACCGGGAAAATCGACACACACGGAAAACATTCACATACAGACGGAGGCACCTCGCCATGACGGACGACAGCTCGACCGACGGTTCCGCTCCACGCGTGAGCGGTGGCTCCGCCGTCGGGTTGACCGACCGGCAGCGCCGCGTCCTCGAGGTGATCCGCATGTCGGTGAACGAGCGTGGCTACCCGCCGAGTATCCGGGAGATCGGCGACGCCGTCGGTCTGACGTCCACGTCCTCTGTCGCCCACCAACTCCGCACGCTCGAGAGGAAGGGCGTCCTCCGACGAGACCCCAATCGTCCGCGCGCGGTAGATATACGCAGCCTCGACGAGGCAGCAGCGGGCGTCGCGGCCAGCTCGGCCGTCAGGGTCGGTCCTGCCACCGTCGCATCCGGCACGGAGGACGTCTCGCATCCAGAACCCACATTCGTCCCCGTCCTCGGCCGCATCGCCGCCGGCGGTCCGATCCTGGCTGAGGAGGCCATCGAGGACGTCTTCCCTCTTCCGCGTGAGCTCGTAGGTCAGGGTTCGCTGTTCCTCCTGAAGGTGGTGGGCGAGTCCATGATCGACGCTGCGATCTGCGACGGCGATTGGGTGGTGGTCCGTCAGCAGAACGTGGCGGAGAACGGCGACATCGTCGCCGCGATGATCGACGGCGAGGCCACGGTCAAGACATTCAAGCGCACGAAGAACGAAGTCTGGCTGACGCCGCACAATCCACTGTTCGAGCCGATCTCCGGTAACAATGCCGCCATTCTCGGCAAGGTCGTAACGGTCATGCGCAAAATCTAGCGATTCGCCTCGGCAAATCCGGCATGTCTCACCTCAGAGATTGAGGCCGCGACCGATAATCTCCTTCATGATCTCCGTTGTACCGCCGTAAATGGTCTGTACACGAGAGTCCATGTATGCCTTGGCGATCGGGTATTCCTTCATGTAGCCGTAGCCACCGTGGAGTTGCAGGCACCGGTCGATCAACCGGACCTGCGCCTCGGTGGTCCACCACTTCGCCATGGCGGCTTCCTGCACCGACAATTTTTCGTCATTGAGCATCTCGATGAACTTGTCGACGAGGACACGGACCGCCGTCGTCTCGGTGGCAAGTTCGGCGAGCACGAACCGGGTGTTCTGAAAGCTGCCGATCGACTTGCCGAAAGCCTTCCGGTCACGGCAGTACTGGATGGTCATATCCAGCGCCGACTCCATCGCTGCCGCGGCCACGACGGCGATCGACAGCCGCTCCTGCGGGAGGTTCTTCATCAGATAGAGGAAGCCCCTTCCTTCCTCGCCGAGGAGGTTGGCGCCCGGGACACGGACATCGGTGAAGCTCAGTTCGGCCGTGTCCTGCGCCTTCATCCCGATCTTGTCGAGATTGCGGCCACGTTCGAAGCCCAGCATGCCCCGTTCGACGACGAGGAGACTGAATCCCTGCGCACCCTTGTCCGGATCGGTACACGCGACGACGATCACGAGGTCTGCATTGATGCCGTTCGTGATGAAGGTCTTGGAGCCGTTGAGAACCCAGTCGTCACCGTCGCGCACCGCGCGCGTCTTGATGCCCTGCAGGTCGCTGCCGGTGCCCGGTTCGGTCATCGCGATCGCGGTGATCAACTCACCTGAGGAGAAGCCCGGCAACCAGCGCTGCTTCTGCTCGTCGTTGCACAGGTCGAGCAGGTAGGGCGCCACGACGTCGTTGTGCAGCGTGAACCCGATGCCACTGTATCCGCCGCGGGTGTTCTCCTCGGTGACGATTGCGTTGTACCGGAAGTCACGTACTCCGCCGCCACCGAATTCCTCCGGCACCGCCGTACCGAGGAAGCCCTGCTTGCCGGCCTCGATCCACAGGCTGCGGTCGACGATGTTTTGTTCTTCCCACTTGGCGTGGTTCGGCTCGGCGTACTGTGCGAGAAACTTTCGGTACGACTCACGGAACAGTTCGTGTTCCGGTTCGAACAGGGTGCGCTCCACGCCGGGCTCCTCATGTCAACTATCTCGGTCCGTCACCTTCAACGTTAGAGGTGCGGAACGGTGTGGTGAATGACTCAGACGATCTGGATTCGTGACTCCCGGACACGGTGTCAGGCCTTGCGGAACCTCGCGAGCGAGCGCATGACCGGGTACGCGACGAGAATACCCACCGATCCCCACGCGATCCCACCCAGTTCCACGGACCCGATGGCCAGTGTGAGGTCCCCGATGCCCGCGACCAGCGCCGCAGCGCCCACGGTCAAGTTCACCGGGTCGGTGAAGTCCACCCCCGCATCCATCCAGATCCGCACGCCGAGCACACCGATCAGTCCGTACAGCACGAGGGTGGCGCCGCCGATCACACCGCTCGGCACCGTGAACACGAGGGCACCGAATTTCGGCGAGAACGCCAGAACCACTGCGGTCGCGGCCGCGACCCAGTATGCGGCAGTGGAGTAGACGCGCGTCGCGGCCATGACTCCGATGTTCTCCGCGTACGTGGTGGTTCCGGATCCGCCGCCGAAACCTGCGAGGGTGGTAGCCAGGCCGTCCGCAACGAGCGCGTTACCGGCGACGTCGTCGAGCGAACGCCCGGTCAGCGCGGACACCGCCTTGACGTGGCCGACGTTCTCCGCGACCAGCACGATCACCACCGGCAGAGTCAGGGCGATCACCGACCATTCGAACGTCGGCCCCCGCAGTTCGGGCACTCCGAACCAGGCCGCGTCCCGCAGTGCCGTCACGCGTTCGTCGGCGAGTCCGCCGATCACAGCAGCGAACACCCACCCGACCGCAACACCAACCAGAATGCCGAGGCGCCCCAGTAGTCCCGGGCCGAGGACCGTCACGAGCAGGATCGACAGGAGCGTCACACCCGCGATCAGCGGCTGCGATTGAAACGAATCCACCGCCGTGGGCGCGAGATTGAGACCGATCAGCGCGACTACGGCACCTGTCACGACGGGCGGCATGCAGGCATCGATGACCCGCGAGCCGGTAAGCTTCACCGCCACACCCACCAGAAGCAGCAGCACGCCCGCCGCGACCACGCCACCGAGTTGCGCTGCGGCACCCGACCCTTGCGAAGCCGTGAGCGGCGCGATAAAGGCGAACGAGGATCCGAGGTAGCTGGGGATTCGGCCACGGGTAATCAGCAGGAACAGCGCGGTGCCGATGCCGGAGAACAGCAGCGTGGTCGTGACCGGGAACCCGGTGATGGTCGGTACGAGCAGGGTCGCCCCGAACATCGCAATGACGTGCTGCATGCCGATTCCGATGGTGCGCGGCCAGGTCAGACGCTCTCCGGGGGCAACCACCTCGCCCTCGGTGATCCGTCGGCCGTCGCCGTGCACCGTCCATCCGAAAGCCTTGGTGGGGGTGGTCTGGTCAGTGGTTCCATCGGTGCTCTGCGAGTCGCCCTTGCGGCGGGAAGCGTCGTTTTCTATCGTCACAGTTCGCCAATACTAGGGGGAAGGTTCGGAGTTCGGTGAATCCGGACCGGACCCGGTCAGCGGGGGTGGATCACTCCAACACGCGCGCGGCCGCGGCGCGCGCGTGCGCCGGATCGTCGGCCGTGAGCACGTCTTCGGCCGCTCGACGGCAGTCGGCGAGCGACACCGTCCCGATCTTCGCTCCGACCGCCGACACGGCAGCACCTGCACAGGACAGCGAAGTGATACCAAGTCCGATCAGCACGCAGGCGAGCAATGGATCAGCTGCTGCCTCTCCGCACACGCCTACAGGCTTTTCGACGGCGATCCCTGCCCCCGCCGTCCGTGCCACGAGCGCCAGCACGGCAGGCTGCCACGGGTCGGTGAACGACGCCAGATCGGAAGACATCCGGTCGGCGGCCATCGTGTATTGCGCGAGGTCGTTCGTCCCGATGGACAGGAAGTCCACGTGCCCGAGGAGACGGTCCGCGAGGAGTGCGGCGGAGGGGACCTCCACCATCACGCCGGGCACGAGGCCACGAGCACGTACCTGCGCTGCGAAGGACTCCGCCTCAGAGGGGGTCGCGATCATGGGTGCCATCACCCAGGGCTGTGACTTCGTCTGCCTGGCCGCGATGGCGATGGCGTCGAGCTGCCGGCTGAGGATGCCCGGGTTCTCTGCCGCGATCCGGATGCCGCGAACACCGAGTGCCGGGTTCGCCTCGTCGGCGTGATGGGCAAAGAGAAGTGGCTTGTCCGAACCTGCATCAAGTGTCCGAATCACGACCTTGCGCCCAGCGAACGCCTCGAGCACCTCACTGTAGATCTCGGCCTGCTCGTCAACGCTTGGCTCGGAATCGCGGTCCAGAAAGCACAATTCGGTGCGGAACAGTCCGACACCTTCGGCAGCGGTGGTACCGGCCGACCGCGCGCCTGCGCCATCCTGAACGTTGGCCAAGATGGAGACCGACACGCCGTCACTCGTGCGACCCGGACCGTTCCACGCCTGGATGCGCATCCGGTCGGCGCGGCCCTGCTCCACCGCTGCGCGGGCCTCGCCGGGGTCCGGTTCCACCACCAGTTCGCCCGCCTCACCGTTGAGCAAGGCAGACGTACCGGAAGTCACGGACTCGAGGCCGTGCACCGCTACGACGCACGGGATTCCCAGTTGCCGCGCGATGATCGCGGTGTGACTGGTCGGTCCACCGAGGACGGTGACGAGACCGATGATCATTTCGGGATCGAGACCCGCCGTGTCGGCAGGCGCCAGGTCCTGGGCACAGAGGATCGACGGCGTCGCTGGCACCAGGATTCCAGGTTCCGGAAGGCCCAGGAGTTCGGAGACGACTCGATCCCGGATGTCGCGAAGATCGGTCACGCGCTCTGCCATCAGCCCACCCATATTGGTGAACAGAGCGACGAACTGTTCGGTGGCCTCGACCGCCGCTTCCTCCGCCGGGGTTCCATCGGCAATCAGTTTTTGCGCCGCCCCCAGCCAACCGCGGTCCACCGCCATGGTGGCATTGGCCAACAATACCTGGGCTGCGGCACCGGAGACCGTCGTCGCACGATCACGCAGTCGCTGCGAGACCAAAGCGGCTGCCTCCTCGAAGCGGACCTTTTCACCGTCTCGCGTCGATGCGTCGATGCGGGGCATCCCGGGCACGACCTCAGGCCTCGGAGCCGTCCAGATCACGGGCGCAAAGGCGATACCCGGAACTACCGGCGTACCTCGCACGATTTCACGATCTTCGGTCATCGGTCCTCCTGGCAGGCTCGCTTCTGTCTACGTGCCGGAGATTACTCAGCACTCTTGACATGTCAACATCTTCGGGCGTAAACCAACATGACACAACATCCATGTGGTGGGTAGGCCTCAGCCCTGCCATCACCAAAACGTTGATCGACGAGAAGAGGACAGGAAGCGGTGTATCCGGAAGAACGCCGACAAGCGGTCGCCACACTGATCTCCCAGCGGGGGCGTATGTCGGTTGCGGATTTGTCCGCCACATTCGGCGTCACCACCGAAACCGTGCGCCGCGACCTCGCTCTGCTCGAGCGTCTCGGGCACGTCCGCCGAGTACACGGCGGCGCCGTGCCGGCCACGTCACTCACCGTCACGGAACCGGGGTTGGCGGAGCGCGACCACACTCGCGCCGAGCACAAGGACCGGATTGCCAAGCAGGCGGGCTCCTACCTCCCGCCAACCGGAGGCAGTGTCCTGTTCGACGCGGGAACCACTACGGGACGCATCATCCCCGAACTCCCCTCCGATCTCGACCTCTCGGTGATCACCAACTCCGTTCCGATCGCGGCCCGCCTCGCCGGGATCAACTCGGTCAGACTCCACATGCTGGGCGGCCGCGTCCGCGGAATCACGCAGGCCACTGTCGGGGAGGAGGCCCTGCGTGTCCTCGACGTCCTCCGCGTCGACGTCGCGTTCATCGGCACCAACGCGCTCAGCGTCGAACACGGTCTGTCCACTCCGGACACTGACGAGGCGGCGGTAAAGCGCGCGATGGTCTGCTGCGCCAACTGCGTGGTGGTCGTCGCCGACTCGTCGAAGGTGGGCCGCGAACACCTCGTGAGCTTTGCGCCCGTCCACAGTGTCGACATTCTCGTGACCGACGACGAGATCAGTTCGACGGACCGGGCCAAGTTCCGCGACCAGGGAATCGAGGTGGTGATCGCATGATCGTGACGTTGACCGCCAATCCGAGCATCGACCGCACGGTCGACCTTCTGGGACGCCTCGAACGGGGAAGAGTGCTGCGCGCAACCGCAGCCCACATCGATCCCGGCGGCAAAGGCGTCAATGTTGCGCGGGCACTCACGTCGGCCGGTGTCGCCACGCTGGCGGTCCTGCCTGGCAACGACGGGGATCCGCTGCTGGCCGCCCTGTCCGAGCGCAGAGTCGAGCACATCGGCGTGGCGATGCCCGGCGCGGCCCGCACGAACATCACGATCACCGAACCCGACGGCACCACCACCAAGATCAACGAACCGGGCGTCACGATGTCCGAGCAATCCCTCGCGGACCTACAGACCGAGATCATTGAACGCGGGTCCCACGCGGAATGGGTCGTGCTGTCCGGTTCGCTCCCCCCGGGCATTCCCACCGACTGGTACGCGACACTCGTGGAGGCGTTGCGCCCGTCCGCGTGCCGAGTCGCCATCGACACGTCTGACGCCCCACTCCTCGCCCTAGCGAGACGATTTCCCGCCGCCGGCCCCGACCTCGTCAAACCCAACAGCGAGGAACTCGCTCAGTTGACTGGCGCCGACGACGCGCTACTCGAAGAGTCTGCGCTACGCGGAGATCCGACGGTCACCGCGCACGCAGCCCGGCAACTCGTGGACAGCGGAGTCGGAGCGGTCCTCGCCACTCTCGGCGCCGCCGGTGCCGTTCTCGTAACGGACGCCGGCGCCTGGTGGGCGACCCCACCGCCGATCGTTGCCCGCAGCACCGTGGGCGCGGGCGACTCGTCCCTGGCGGGATATCTGGCAGCACACATAGGCGGCGCACCGCCCGCTGACTGTCTCCGTTCCGCCGTCGCCTACGGCAGCGCGGCAGCGGCCCTCCCCGGCACCGCATTGCCGACTCCCGAACACGTCGACATCGGCGCCGTCACCGTCACAGTTCTCAACTCCCCAGCCCCTGATCCGGCCCAAAGCAGAAGGAACCGCCATGTCTGACTCGCCACCCGACCGCGAAGCGGGTTCACCGATCATCAGCGAAGATCTGGTCTCCCTGGATTCCGACCTCGGGGCTTCCAGAGACGACGTGATCTTCGCGCTCGCCAATCGTCTGACGGACGCAGGACGCGCCACCGATGCGGGTGCGCTCCGCGAAGCCGCGATGGAACGCGAATCTCAGTCGGCGACAGGTCTTCCCGGCGGAATTGCCATCCCTCACTGCCGCGCAGCCACCGTCCGGGCTGCCTCCCTCGGATTCGCCCGACTCGACCCGAGGGTCGACTTCGGCGCACCCGACGGCCCCGCCGACCTGGTGTTCCTCATCGCCGCACCCGAGGGTGCCGGTGCCCAGCACATGAAGTTGCTGTCCTCACTCGCACGGGCGCTGGTACGCCCCGACTTCGTCGGTGCACTACGTGAGGCGAACACACCGGCCGACATCGTCACCCTGGTCGAGGGCGTCCTCGCACCCGCAGCACCCCCATCGACCCAGTCGGCCGCGGCAGTCACTGCCGAGATCGGGGCCGCCGAAACCGGCGCTGCCGAAACCGAACCGGAGGCCGAAACCGAAACGCCACAGAGGCACATCGTTGCCGTCACGGCATGCCCCACAGGCATCGCTCACACCTACATGGCCGCCGACTCACTCGTTGCCGCAGGCAAGCGTGCGGGCATCACCGTCCACGTGGAGACCCAGGGTTCGAGCGGCAGCACACCGCTGGCGCCCAGGGTGATCGCGGAGGCGTCCGCCGTCATCTTCGCCACCGACGTCGGGGTCAAGGGCAAGGACCGTTTCGCCGGCAAACCGATGGTCACATCCGGCGTGAAACGTGCGATCAACGAACCCGACACCATGATCGCCGAAGCCCTCCGCGCCGGCTCGAACGAGTCACTCGCCACCGTGCGCACAGGCAGCGGGGCCGCGGACGCCGAAGAACCGGTCGGTTCGATCGGCTGGGGCACCCACCTACGGCAGGTGCTGCTCACCGGTGTCAGCTACATGATTCCGTTCGTCGCCGCCGGTGGTCTTCTGATCGCACTCGGCTTCCTGCTCGGCGGATACGAGATCGACGGTCCCGCATCGGACATCGTCCTCAACAACTCCCTGGGCAACCTGCCGGACGGTGGCCTGACGACATATCTGGGCGCGGTGCTGTTCCAACTGGGGTCACTGGCCTTCGACTTCCTGGTTCCGGCTCTCGCCGGCTACATCGCGTTCGCGATCGCCGACAGACCCGGTCTCGCACCCGGATTCACCGCGGGCGCCGTGGCAGTGTTCGTGGGCGCGGGCTTCATCGGAGGTCTGGTCGGTGGCCTGATCGCCGGCGTGGTGGCACTGTGGATCAGCCGGATCGCGGTTCCCCGGTGGCTGCGCGGCCTGATGCCGGTGGTCGTCATCCCGTTGTTGGCAACCCTGATCGTCGGCGCGCTGATGTTCCTGGTCCTCGGTCGTCCCCTCGCCGCGATCACCTCGGGCCTGACGGACTGGCTCAACGGTCTGTCGGGCAGTTCCGCCGTCTTCCTCGGCATCATCCTCGGACTGATGATGTGCTTCGATCTCGGAGGCCCGGTGAACAAGGCGGCGTATGCGTTCGCGGTTGCCGGACTGAATGTCAACGATCCCGCGACGCTCCGCATCATGGCCGCCGTGATGGCGGCCGGCATGGTTCCACCGCTGGCGATGGCACTGGCCTCGACCCTCCTGCGCCCCAGCCTGTTCAGCGAGGCGGAACGAGAGAACGGTAAGGCGGCCTGGTTACTGGGCTCGGCGTTCATCTCGGAAGGTGCCATTCCGTTCGCCGCCGCCGATCCGTTGCGCGTCATTCCCTCGATGATGGCCGGCGGTGCCGTCACCGGAGCCCTGATCATGGCGTTCGACGTCAGCCTCAGCGCGCCGCACGGCGGAATATTTGTGTTCTTCGCGGTCGGGAATCTGTTGTGGTTCCTCGTGTCACTGGCGGTCGGCGCGGTTGTGGCGACGCTGTGCGTCATCGGTGCCAAGGAATTCATCAGGCCCGGCACGTCGGACGCCGAACTCGACCCCGACGTCGCGGCGGTCGCCGCGTAAGAAAAGCCGATCCATCCGCTCGACCGAATATCCCCACCCTGAAAGAGGAGAAAGTACATGCCCAGCACCACAGTCGCCGTCGGTTCGTCCATCGGCCTGCACGCCCGCCCCGCCGCCGTCATCGCCGAGGCGGTCGCCACCGCCGGAGTGCCGGTCACGCTCGCCGTGGCGGACGGCGAACCGGTGGACGCCGGGTCCGCCCTGCTCATCATGACGCTCGGCGCCACTCAAGGCACCGATGTCACGGTTACCAGCGAGGACGCCGACACCGTCGAGAGGGTCGCGCAACTGGTGGCAGCAGACCTCGACGCATGACTACTACTTCCTCCACAGGGCCAACTACGACCGGGCCATTCTGCGCGATCGTGGGGGGGAAGTTCTGGTACTCGGGCGGTGTCAACACTTTCGCCGTGTTCACCTGGTTGGTCGGGGCATCCACCTCGATCGTTCTCACTTTCGTATATCCGAGTCCGATCGGCGCCACTATTCCGACATTCGCCGTCAGCTTCGTGCTCTACCTGACATGGGCACTGCCGCGGCGCAACCAACTCTCGGCTTCCACACCGGGCAGACGTCTCGCCGACGTCCCGCAGCACAAGTAGGCATCACCAAGTGGTCGGGAGGTGTTCGATCGTTTGGACACGCACAATGATCAGGTGAGCGTCACCTGATTCTTACCGGGATGCCGCCGAAGTTCCACGGAACTCGGAGCATCGTCCGCACTGACAGGAGCTCGTCCATACTGACAGGAGCAACGACTATGCCTGTTCGCATTACCGACCTCAGCCAACCTCTGACGCCGGGGATGTCAGTCTTCCCCGGAGATCCGACCGTTGCCTTCGAGACGGTGGCGACGGTGCCGGCCGATGGGTTCCGGGTGTCGGCACTGCACATGGGGACTCACAGCGGCACCCACGTGGACGCACCGTCGCACAGCATCGAAGGTGCCGCCGCGATCGACGATGTCGATTTGACCTTCTTCCACGGCAGGGCGCGTATCGTCCGGGTCGAGGACGTCGAAAAGCAGCAGCGCATCGAGTTCGATCAAGTGAGCGCACAACTCGAGGGCCTCGCGCCGGGAGAGATCGTGATCTTCCAGACCGACTGGTCCGAGCACTTCAACACCTCGACGTACTTCGAACACCCCTTCCTTGATGCCAAGATTGCCGATTGCCTTGTTTCCCAGCAGGTTCGGACGGTCGGTGTCGATCTACTGAGCCCGGACTTCTCGCCCATCGAAGCCAAAACTGAGGCCGCTAACCTTCCCTTCCACGAAATCTTCCTCGGTGCCGGCGGCGTGATCTTCGAGAACCTGACGAACCTCGCCGCAGTGACGACCCGAAACCCCCTCTTCTCGGCATTCCCGATTCGCCTGGTGGGCCTCGACGGTGCCCCTGTGCGTGCGGTCGCCCTAGGGGATTTCTGAGCGGGCACGGCGACGGACGACGTAGCCGAGGGCTGTTGTCAGCGCGACCACAGAAACGGCGGCGATGCCGATGCCGATCCCGATCCCCCACCGCGATCCGGCGGACTCGGCCGATTCTTCCTCCGCAGCAGTATGGGCGCGGGCCTGATCCTGCACCAGCGACACCGCACCGGGCAGCATCTGAACCGGCGGAATCGGTCCCCCACGGGCTTCGGAGGCGATCAGCAAATCCCCGTTCTCGGTGAACGCGACCGCCTCTCCTTGGGGTTGCTGCGGCACGCGCGCACGCACGGCGGGACCCGATGCGAAGGCCGCGAGCAGGTCACCGTCCGGTGCAGAAAAGAGGAACACGTCGGAATAATTGCGCACGGCGGCAACGGTCCCGTCGGCGGACACCGCTCCGCCGGTGAACATCGTCGAGTGCAGCGCCTGCGCGGTGGTGCCGCCCCCTTCGGCGTCCGCGCCGCTCGCCTCCGAGACGTCCAGCACGCCCACCTTCTCGAGCGGGGTGGGCCCGGGAGTGGCGAGGCCGCCCACTTCCGCACCGCCGACGGGCCGGTACACACTGCCCGCCCCGAACAACTCCTTCGTGACGATCAGCGGGGTGCCGTCACGTTGGATCAGGATCGTCTCGGCGTCATGCGGGCCGTCCGGATATGTCAGACGGTGCAACTCCCCCGCCCCGGTGTCCCGGTCCATCGCAATCAGAGCCACGGTGTCGCGTCTACGCCCGTTGTCCCCGACGTCGGCCAACCACAGGCGACCGTCCGGACCGACCGCCATGTCCTCGACATCGTAGGGATCGACGGGCAGGGGAAGCCAGCGATGCACCACGCAGTCCGCGCCCATCACGGCGACGGCACGATCGGAACCGCTGTCACCGACCGCGTAGAGCAGTCCTCCCGTCGAGGCGAGCCCGGACAATTCGTCCAGAGACGCCCCCTCCGGTGCCCCGACACCGGAGTCGTCGGGGGTGCAATCCGGGGTGAATTCCGACGCGTCGACGAAAGCCCGGTCAAGAAAGACCGATTGCGCGGACCCGACAGTGACCGTCGCGAGTGGTGCGCAGCCCGCGAGCACGACAACCGTGGCTGCGGCGGACCACCGTGGGCAGTCAGGCACTGCCGCCGTACTGAACCAGCGCCGATGCCAACGCCACGGGTACCCGCGCATGAACGCGTGTGCCGTCCTCACCGTGCGAGGAGTCGAGGATCTGGCCGTCCGAATGAATCCGTGCCATCAGGTCTCCCCGCGTGTACGGGAGCAAAACATTGATCTCTATCTCCGGCCGGATCAGGACTTCGGACAGGTGCTGTCGCAACTCGGCGATGCCTTCGCCGGTCCGAGCGGAGACGAACGACGCACCGGGCAGCAGTCCGCGCAACTGGGTCAACGTGATCGGGTCGGCCGCATCGATCTTGTTCACCACGATGAGTTCGGGCGGCGCGGGCGCGTCGTTTTCCCTGATCACCTCGGTGATCACCTCGTGCACGGCCTTGATCTGATCCGTGGGCAGAGGATCGGAACCGTCGACGATGTGAAGCAACAGGTCCGCGTCAGTGACTTCTTCGAGCGTCGACCGGAATGCCTCGATCAGTTGCGTGGGCAGATGCCGCACGAAACCGACGGTGTCGGTGAGGATGTACTCGCGGCCGTCGTCCAGCGCGGCCCGGCGGGTAGTCGGATCGAGGGTGGCGAATAGCGCATTCTGCACCAGCACGCCGGATCCGGTCAACGCGTTGAGGAGGCTCGACTTGCCGGCGTTCGTATAACCGACGATCGCGATGGATGGTGCCTCGCTGCGGAGTCGACGGGTGCGCTTGGTGTCGCGGGCGGCCTTCATGCCCTTGATCTCGCGGCGCAGTTTCGCCATTCGCTCACGAATACGGCGCCGGTCCGTTTCGATCTTGGTCTCACCGGGACCACGCAGACCCACGCCACCATTGCTACCTGCGCGACCGCCCGCCTGCCTGGACATCGACTCACCCCAGCCGCGCAGTCGCGGCAGCATGTACTCCATCTGAGCGAGCGCGACCTGGGCCTTGCCCTCCCTGGACGTCGCGTGCTGGGCGAAGATGTCGAGGATCAGCGCGGTCCGGTCGATGACCTTGACCTTGACGACCCTCTCGAGGGCGGTCAACTGCGCGGGTGTGAGTTCACCATCGCAGACCACGGTGTCGGCGCCGGTCGACAGGACGACCTCGCGGAGTTCCTCGGCTTTACCGGAACCGATGTAGGTGGCCGCGTCAGGTTTGTCCCGCCGCTGCACGAGACCTTCGAGGACCTCGGACCCGGCGGTCTCGGCCAGCGCAGCAAGTTCGGCCATGCTGGATTCTGCCTGCGCCGCGGTGCCCTGCGTCCAGACACCGACCAGCACCACGCGTTCGAGGCGCAACTGTCGGTATTCGACCTCGGTGACGTCGGTGAGCTCGGTGGACAGCCCGGCAACCCGGCGCAGCGCACTGCGGTCCTCGAGTTGCATTTCGCCGACCGAAAGGTGCGCGTCGCCGTAGGCGGAGTCAGCGAACTCAGCGGAGTCGGGGAGCGGCGATTCTTCTGTGCGATGTGTTTTCTTCATACACCCTCATGATCCCACGGAATGCCCGGGGCGCGCACACGCATTTCGCCGAGGGCGATCAGGTGAGGCTTCGCCGAGGGCGATCAGGTGACACCGTTCCACCAGCCATCGTCGAGATCCCCCGACGCCACCAGGATGGACGGGCCGCGTAGGGTCGCCCGGCCACCGGACAGCAACACAGTGACCTGGCCACCGGGAATGCGAACGTCCACCTCACCGGAGTCGGATCCGTCGAAGCGCAGCGCGGCGGTTGCCGCGGCAACCGTGCCGGTTCCGCACGATCGGGTCTCGCCGACCCCACGCTCGTGCACGCGCATGTCGACGGCGCCGGAATCGATACGGGTGAGGATCTCCACGTTTACGCCGTGAGGGAAGAAGCCTGGATCGAACCCCGGAGCGGCCGACAGGTCGAGGGCCGAGAGTGAGGCAGCCGTGAGATGCGGATCCACACAGGCCAGATGCGGGTTACCGACATCGATACCGATGCCGTTGAACACCTTGCCGTCGATGGTCGCCGTGCTGGTGCCCAGATCCCGGACGGCGCCCATGTCCACAGTCACGTCGCCGCGAGCGCGGTCTGCTGAATGCACGATCACCGGTTTGCCGCCCGCCCGACTACCAACCACGAACTCCTCACGCGCTTCGAGGCCCGCCGACCGCAGGTAGTGCGCGAAGACGCGGACACCGTTGCCGCACATCTCGGCGATCGAACCGTCCGCGTTGCGGTAGTCCATGAACCAGTCGTCTTCGGACACACCTTCAGGCAGTGCGGCCAGCACACCGGCCGTCGCCAACGCACCGGCCTTGGCCACGCGCAAGATTCCGTCGGCTCCGATGCCTCGTCGGCGATCACACAGTGCCGTCACCCGCGGGGCGGACAAGTCGATGCGGACGTCGAGATCGGGGAGCACCACGAAGTCGTTCTCGGTGCCGTGTCCCTTACTGAAGTCCATGCGCACCACTCTATCCAACGGCCGCGAACGAATCGCTCATCTACGCTGCCGGGCTATTTCGTAGAGCACAACCGCACCCGCGGAGGGGGCGCCGAGAGAACTCGCGGCTCCCCCGATGGGGATCGTGACCACGGTGTCGCAGGCCTGGCGCCACGCGGCGCTCATTCCGCGAGTCTCGTTGCCGATCACCAGCACTGTTCCGCCGGTGAAGTCGTGGGCGTCGACGGTGACGGACCCGCTCTCGTCCGTCCCAACGATTTGCAGATCGGTTCCGGACTCACGCCGGGATTCCCGGAAGGCGAGGATCTCCTCCACGGCCGACACGGTGACGACCGGCATCGCGAACAAGGATCCGGTTGAGGCGCGAACACTCTGGGGGTCGAACGGGTCGGCGCCGTGCCCGACCACCACGACAGCGTCGGCGCCGAACGCGTCGGCCGAACGGACGAGTGTGCCCAGATTGCCTGGTGAACTCGGACGGTCGAATACAACGATCAGCGGCGCGGACTGTTGCCGCAGGTCCTTCAGTCGCGGTGTGCGGGTCTTCGCGACGGCCATCAACTCGGGCACCGCGGAGGTCTTCTCCCCCAACTCCGTCATCAGTTCGGCGCTGACACCGATCTGTTCGAGCGAGCGGGACGCCAGAACCTCACGGGCCCATACGGACAGCGGCGGGCCGTCGATGCGGTGCAGAAGCGATTCGATGGGCCAGTTGTACTCCAACGCTAGGTTGAGGGGACGTACGCCCTGAATGAGGAACCGTCCCGCCTTCGTTCGTTTTGCGCGGTTCGTGAGATACGACTGCCATTGCTGGAAACGGGCGTTGCGGGCGGTCACGAGCAAGGTCGGTGCCGGACGGTTGCGTCCAGGCGGCGTGCGACTCATGGTTCTCCCAGTATTCGTCTGTCGTCGAGGATTCGGATCGTGGTGTCCGCGAGGTCCGGATCGTTTCCGTCCACCCACCGAATGCGGGTATCCCGTCGGAACCACGATCGCTGCCGGCGCACGTACCGGCGAGTGCCGATGAACGTGCGCTCCTGCGCCTCGTCGAGATCGTATTCGCCATCGAGCCAGGCGAGGACCTGCGCGTAGCCGATCGCACGTGGTGCGGTCACACCTTCGCGCAAACCCAGTTCGATCAGCCCCCGCACCTCGTCGACGAGACCTCGCTCGAACATCAGTCGAGTGCGGAGCCGGATCCTCTCGTCGAGTTCGGCGCTCTCGCGGTCGACACCGACGATGCGGGTTCCCCATCGTGGCTCGCCTATGCGCGGCGCGGACGCCGCAAACGGCCGACCAGTGATCTCCACCACTTCGAGTGCCCGGACCAGGCGCCTGCCGTCGGTCGGGAGGATCGATGCCGCGGCCTCAGGGTCGACACGGCTCAGTTCTTCGTGCACCGCCGCGACTCCCCTCGCGGCGAGGACCGCCTCCCATCGCGCGCGCACCGCCGCATCGGTGGCGGGAAAACTCCACTCGTCGAGCAGCGACTGGACGTACATCATTGATCCGCCGACGATGACCGGCACGGCGCCACGCACTGCGATCGCCTCGACGTCACGGACCGCTGCCTGCTGGTAATTCGCGACGGAGGCCGTCTGTGTCACGTCGAGTACGTCGAGTTGATGGTATCGTATTCCGCGCCACTCGTCGGGAGCGAGTTTGGCGGTACCGATGTCCATTCCCCGGTACAACTGCATCGCGTCGATGTTGACGATCTCGCCGCCGAGTCGCACGGCCAGGTCCAGGGCGAGATCGGATTTGCCGGTGCCGGTCGGACCGACCACGGCGATCGGCACAGGCGGAGTCACGGACGCCACTCCCCCACGTGGTAGCCCACCCCATAGGGTGCTGCGCCATAAAGCGTCCGGCAGAAGATCGGTGGCGTGTCGAACACGCCGGCCAGCACTTGCCACGGAACGCGCCCTCCGATACCGAGTGACGCGCACTCCGAGGGGTCGAGGGCGAGCAGTGCGTCGCGGTCGCCGGCGTCGAGTGCAGCGTCGATCCCCGCCTGCACCCCCTTCGCGCGCGGATCGAACGCTCCGGGTGCCTTCGCGTCGAGCGTGTTGGCCCCGTCCGCGACGATCACGAGGCCGCGGGGTTCGCGATCGCGGTCGAGGAAGGAGCGCAGCTCCGCGCCGTACTCGGCGCACTGCTCAGGGGACAGGTCGGACGCAAGTATCCGCGCGTCGACGACGGCAGCCGGCGCCCACGTGCCCCGGATCCATCCGGCCGTGAGCGCGGCAAGCGGCAGGTCCGGGTCGGGCTCGCCGGCCGGGGCGGGGCGCAGCGCGACCTGCACATCGACGCCGTAGCCGAGGTAGGTGCCCTGCGCGCCGGGCCTGACGTCGACCGAGTCGGACGCCGCTCCGATTGCGATCCAATCGGTCGTGAGCGCATACAGCGCCTTCGCGGCCGCGGCAACCGCATCCCGCAGAGGAGTCATCTCCCCCGCTGCCGACCCGGCCAGTTCGGGAACCAGAAGAGGTGGCGACGGCACGAGAATTGCGGCGTTGAACACACCGCCACGCTAGTCGACCAGGTTCGTGTAGCCGACATCCGAATAGGGCGTCGGCGCCGATCGGCAGCAACGTCGACCCTCCTACCTGATTCAATAGCTCACAAGGCCCGTACCGGGTTGAATGGAAACCAGCACCCGCCCCCGGGTCGTATGGAGCCAGTATTGCGTTCAGGCAGCCGTGACGCGCGGCAGAGATGAGGAACCGATGACCGACAGCAGCGACGTGCAGCCCAGTGTTGAGCCTGCCTCTCGTCAGCACGACACGCCGAAGCCCAGCGTCCCGAAACCGGGAGGGCTGGCAAAGCCCGGTGTTCCCAAGCCCCACCCCACCCCGACACACGCTCTCTCCGCTCCCCCTGTCACCACCGGTAGCGACCCGAGCAAGTTCGGTCGCGTCGACGACGACGGCACAGCCTGGGTGAAAACCGCGGACGGCGAGCGGCAGATCGGCTCGTGGCAGGCTGGCGACGCAGCCGAGGGACTCGCGCACTTCGGCCGACGCTTCGAGGACATCGCGACCGAGGTAGCTCTTCTCGAGGCGCGGTTGAGTTCGGGCACCGGCGACGCGAAGAAGACGAAGGCGGCGGCGGTCGGAATCTCCGAATCCCTTCCGACCGCCGCAGTGATCGGCGACATCGATTCACTTGCAGCGCGTCTCGATGTCATCATCGCCGAATCGGACGAGGCGGCCGCCCACGCCAAACATGAGAAGGAATTGTCGCGGAAGGCGCAAACCGAACGCAAGGAAGAGCTGGCCGCCGAGGCCGAGCAGATCGGTGCCGAGTCGACGCAGTGGAAGGCCGCCGGCGACCGGCTGCGAGAAATCCTGGACGAGTGGAAGACGATTCGGGGGATCGACCGCAAAGTCGACGACACGCTGTGGAAGCGATATTCGAAGGCTCGGGAAGCGTTCAATCGGCGCCGCGGAGCGCATTTCGCCGAACTCGATCGTGAGCGTGCGGCGGCCAAGACCAAGAAGGAAGAACTCGTCGCACAGGCCGAGGCGCTGTCCGACTCCACCGACTGGGGTCCCACCGCCGGAGCGTTCCGCGACCTTCTCGCCGAGTGGAAGGCGGCCGGGCGCGCTCCGCGCGAGGCCGACGACGCCCTGTGGAAACGATTCAAGACCGCCCAGGACGTGTTCTTCGCCGCCCGTAACTCGGCGTCGTCCGAGCGCGACGCCGAGTTCGAGGAAAATGCTGTAGCCAAGGAGGCGCTGCTGAAGAGCGCCGAAAACATCGATCCATCCAAGGACATCGGCGCCGCAAGGGCCGCACTGCGCGATGTCCAGGAGAAGTGGGACGCCGTCGGCAAGGTGCCCCGCGAGCGGATCCACGAACTCGAGGGCAAGCTTCGGGCCATCGAGAAGCGAGTCCACGACGCGGCCGACGAACAGTGGCGGCGCACCGATCCGGAGGCCCTTGCCCGGGCCGCACAATTCCGCGAGCGCGTCGCGCAGTTCGAAGAACAGGCCGCCAAGGCCACCGCGGCAGGCAAGACGAAAGATGCCGAGAGCGCCCTCGCGCAGGCCAAGCAGTGGCGCGAATGGGCGGAGGCTGCGGAGGGTGCGGTCAGCGGCCCGTAGGGCCCGGACCTACGATCGGGCTCGGCGTCAGCCGACGTTCCAATCGCCGCGCTGCTCCGCTTCGGCGGCAGCGGCGCGGCGTTCTTCTTCGGCCGCCAACTGCAGCGCGGTCCGGCCCCAGACCACCTTCAACCAGTGGAACGTGAGCACGATAACGGTGAGCCAACCGATGATCAGCCCGATGCCGGGGCCCGAGGCCACGACCCCCGGTGGCGGTGTCTGCCGCGACCAGATGGCGAGCATCCCGAGCACGGCGGACAAGGCAGTTCCCGCGAGAGCGATCCAAGCCAGAACCCAGCGGCGCGTGATCAGCGCCAGCATCGACGCGACGACACCGAACGCAACCGCGAACCCTACGAACAGTCGCGACGGAAGTGCGATCGCCTCGTCGCGGGCCTCGTTGCTGTTCACCAGTACCTCCCACCCGTTGGCTATGCCGGAATGTGGCAGCGTCAACGAGCCGAGCAGGACGACGACCGCGACCGCGACGACCAGCGCGCGCGCACCGGGGTCGATCTCGCCGGCCACCTTCTTCTCGGCGGCGTCGAAATCCTTCCGGTAGCCGTCGATCGGGTCGCCCTCGCCACTCGGATTTTTGTTTCCGACCCGATCGGAATTGTGCGAGGAGGTCATGCGTTGCATCCCATCTGATCGGGTAGTGGCGCCGGCGCACCGATCTGCGGAAGTCCGAGACCCACACCGATCGGCGGGGTCTTCGGGGTGACGCCCAGCTCGAAGGAGTCACCCGCCCGGGTGCGTCGATGGCTCAGGACGGGAGTATCGGCGACGAGGTGGTGTGGGGCTGCGGCACTGACAACAATGGTGACGACATCGCCGGGCCGGACGTTTCCGTCGAGGTTTCCCTCCGGCCGGAAGTGGACGAGCCTGCCGTCACGTGCACGTCCGCTCATGCGGGCGGTCGCCGCGTTCTTGCGCCCCTCTCCCGCGGCGACGAGTAGTTCCACCTCCGCACCGACGAACTTCTGGTTCTCCTCGAGCGTGATCTCTTCCTGCAGCGCAATGAGACGGTCGTACCGTTCCTGGACGACGGCCTTCGGCACCTGGTCGTCCATCTCCGCCGCCGGGGTGCCGGGCCGCTTGGAGTACTGGAACGTGAATGCACTGGTGAAACGCGCCTGGCGGACGACGTCGAGCGTGTCCTGGAAGTCCTCCTCGGTCTCACCCGGGAAGCCCACGATGATGTCGGTGGTAATCGCCGCGTGTGGCATCGCGGTGCGAACCTTGTCGATGATCGCGAGGAATCGCGACTTCCGGTATGAGCGGCGCATCGCTTTCAATACTCGATCCGAACCGGACTGCAGGGGCATGTGCAACTGGGGGCACACGTTGGGTGTCTCGGCCATCGCCTCGATGACGTCGTCGGTGAACTCGGCCGGGTGCGGTGATGTGAACCGAACGCGCTCGAGCCCGTCGATGTCCCCGCATGAGCGCAGGAGAGCGGCGAACGCGCCGCGGTCGCGGGGTTGCTCGGGGTCGGCGAAGGACACCCCGTACGCGTTGACGTTCTGCCCGAGGAGCGTGACCTCGAGGACACCCTCGTTCACCAGTGCCTGGACCTCGGCCAGGATGTCGCCGGGGCGCCGGTCGATTTCCTTACCGCGCAGTGCAGGCACGATGCAGAACGTGCATGTGTTGTTGCATCCCACCGAGATGGACACCCACCCGGCGTACGCGGACTCACGCTTGGCGGGCAACGTCGACGGAAATGCCTCGAGCGCGTCGAGGATTTCGACCTCGGCCCGCTGGTTGTGGCGAGCCCGATCGAGCAGTGCGGGCAGCGAACCGATGTTGTGGGTACCGAACACCACGTCGACCCACGGCGCCTTCTTGACGACGACGTCGCGATCCTTCTGCGCCAGGCAGCCACCGACCGCGATCTGCATGCCGGGATTGCGCTCCTTTGCCGGTGCGAGATGACTCAGGTTGCCGTACAGCTTGTTATCGGCGTTCTCCCGCACCGCGCAGGTGTTGAAGACCACGAGGTCGGGATCCCGTCCCGCAGCGGCCTTCGTGTAACCGGCATCTTCGAGCAGACCCGACAGCCGCTCGGAGTCATGCACGTTCATCTGGCAGCCGTACGTACGCACTTCGTAGCTGCGCTGGGTGTCCCGGCCGCCGCGCGGAATGAGGTTCTGGTCGATCGTGTCCACCTGTGCCAGGGTACGGCTCGCACCAAATCGCCTCGTCGCGGGAGACATGATCGCGGCCGGGTCCATCAATTTTCACTGCATCGGCACGAATTCTCGGTGCTGATGAAGAAATTTTGGGTGCCGAGGTAGATCATCTCCGCCGTCAACACCTAAGGTCATCGATTATGACGCAAGCCGACGATGCGACGCCGACCCCGTCCACGGGCGAGGTGCCCTCCATGATATCGATGAAATCGGTGAACAAACACTTCGGCGACCTCCACGTGCTCCAGGAGATCGACCTCGAAGTTCCCCGCGGACAGGTCGTGATCGTCCTCGGACCCTCGGGATCGGGAAAGTCGACGCTGTGCCGAACCATCAACCGTCTCGAGCCCATCGATTCCGGGGTTATCGCGGTGGACGGGAACGTGTTGCCCGCTGAGGGCAGAGCACTGGCGGCACTGCGCGCTGATGTGGGAATGGTATTCCAGTCGTTCAACCTCTTCGCACACAAGACAATCCTCGAGAACGTGATGCTCGCACCCGTCAAAGTGCGGAAGAAGAGCAGCAAAGACGCCAAGACAGCGGCTCTCGGACTGCTCGAACGAGTCGGCATCGCCAACCAGGCGGACAAGTACCCGGCCCAGTTGTCGGGTGGACAACAGCAGCGAGTCGCGATCGCACGCGCGCTCGCAATGAACCCCAAGGTCATGCTGTTCGACGAGCCCACATCCGCACTCGACCCGGAGATGGTCAACGAGGTTCTCGACGTCATGACCTCACTCGCCAAGGACGGCATGACCATGCTCGTGGTCACCCACGAGATGGGCTTCGCCCGTAAGGCCGGCGACCGCGTCCTTTTCATGGCCGACGGCCAGATCGTCGAGGACTCCGATCCCAGCACCTTCTTCACCGCCCCCACCTCCGAGCGGGCAAAAGACTTCCTCGGCAAGATTCTCAGCCACTGACCGTTAGAGCGCCATCCTGTGTCCTGTCGGTCGACGGCCGTGTGCTCTGCGGTCGACTGTGCTAGACACTCCACACCCGTATTTCAATTGGAGGATCTGTATGAAGATCAATCGCTCGATTCGTATGGGAATCGGCGTCATGGCGATCGCCGTCGTCGCATCCGCATGCGGCGGAGGTGAGCAGAGGAGTGCTCTACAGAGCGCGTCCGAGGGCACGCTCACCGTCGGCATCAAGTACGACCAGCCCGGCCTCGGGTTGCGCAACCCTGATGGATCCTTCACCGGCTTCGACGTCGAGGTTGCCGAGTATGTCGCCGGCAAACTGGGAGTCACGCCCGAGAACATCACGTTCAAGGAGTCCCCCTCGGCTCAGCGCGAGACGCTGATCGAGAACGGCGAGGTCGACTTCGTGGCCGCGACCTACTCGATCACCGATGCGCGCAAGGAAAAGGTCGACTTCGCGGGGCCGTATTTCATCGCAGGACAGTCACTCCTGGTGCAGTCCGACAACACAGAGATCACCGGCCCCGAGTCGCTCAACGACGGCACGAAGCTGTGCTCGGTCACCGGTTCCACACCGGCGCAGACGGTCAAGGACAGGTACGCGCAGGACGTCCAACTCCAGGAGTTCGACACGTACTCGGCATGTGTCGAGGCACTGCGTAACGGCGCAGTCGATGCCGTGACAACCGACGACATCATCCTCGCCGGATTCGCCGCGCAATACCCAGGTGAACTGAAGGTTGTCGGCCAGCCCTTCACCGAGGAACGCTACGGAATCGGCCTCGCCAAGGGCGACGACGAGGCCCGTGCCAAGATCAACGACGCCATCGACGAGATGATCGCGGACGGCTCGTGGGAGCGCGCGTTCAACGACACCGTCGGCGCATCGGGATACCCGATCCCTGCGCCGCCGACCGTCGATCGGTACTGAGCAACTCACGCATCCGGGTCGGACGGTTCCCCTGCGGGCGCCGCCCGGCCCGGCTCGAGACGAACCACCAGTGATCTGGGGAGACGGTAAGTGGACCTACTGAGCAAGTACGGCGATCAGTTGATCGACGCGTTCTGGACGACGGTGCAACTCACCGCATTCTCCGCTGTCGGTGCCCTGGTTCTCGGCACCATCCTGGCTGCCATGCAAGTGTCGCCGATCCCTATCGCACGTGGGATCGGAGCCGGGTACGTGACCATCGTCCGCAACACTCCGCTGACGCTGATCGTCATCTTCTGCTCGTTCGGGCTCTTCCAGACGTTGGGCGTCAAACTCGCCCCCGGACAGTCGCCGACCTTCTTCGAGCAGAACAACTTCCGGCTCGCCGTGCTCGCACTCAGCATCTACACCGCGGCGTTCGTGTGCGAGTCGCTCCGGGCCGGTATCAACACCGTGCACGTCGGTCAGGCGGAGGCGGGCCGGTCATTGGGGCTCACGTTCTCCCAGAATCTGCGGCTGATCGTGCTGCCGCAGGCCTTCCGTGCGGTCACCGCCCCCCTCGGTAGTGTTCTCATCGCCCTGACCAAGAACACGACGATCGCCTCGGTGATCGGCGTCGCGGAGGCCTCCCTCCTGATGAAGGAAATGATCGAGAACGAGGCCGCCATCTTCGTCGTCGGTGGAATCTTCGCACTCGGGTTCGTGGTCCTCACCATGCCGTTGGGGCTTCTGTTCGGGTACCTGAGCAAGCGATTCGAGGTTGCACGATGAGCAATTCGGCCACCGTCCTCTATGACGTGCCTGGACCCAAGGCCAAGAGGCTCTACCGCTTGGCTTCCGTCGCCGTCGTCGCCCTCATGGTGGGCGTCGGCTACCTCGTCTACGCGGCACTCGACGACAAGGGCCAGTTGACGTCGGAGAAGTGGAGTCCGTTCGTCGAGTCCACCTCGTGGACCACCTATCTCCTCCCCGGTATCCGCGGCACCCTCATCGCGGCGGCCGCGTCGATTCTGCTCGCGCTGATCTTGGGCGCGATCCTCGGCGTCGGCAGGTTGTCGGATCACCGACCGGTACGGTGGATCGCCGGGACGTTCGTCGAAGTATTCCGCGCCATCCCAGTGCTGATTCTCATGATCTTTTCGTACCAACTGTTCGCAGAGTACGAAGTCTTCAAGTCGACGTACCTTGCGCTCGCCGCAGTCATCGTGAGCCTCACGCTCTACAACGGCGCGGTAATCGCAGAGATCGTGCGGGCCGGCATCAACTCGCTCCCGAAGGGGCAGAGTGAGGCCGCGATGGCGCTGGGCATGCGCAAGAGCCAGGTCATGCGGACCATCTTGCTGCCGCAGGCAGTCACGGCCATGCTTCCCGCGATCATCTCGCAGATGGTGGTGGCGTTGAAGGACTCCGCCCTCGGCTACCTGATCGGTTACGTCGAGGTGGTGCGGTCGGGTCAGCAACTCGGCGCGTTCTACGGCAACTACCTGCCGTCCCTGATCGTCGTGGCGATCATCATGATCATCATCAACTCGACACTCACCGTGGTGGCCACCCGGGTGGAGAAGCGACTACGAGCAGGCAAGAAGGCCGGAGCAGCGGGAGGAGATCGTCCCGACCTTGCCGACGTGTCGGTTCCGGGCATGGACATCACCGACAAGCGATAGCAACCAGACGAAGTGTCCGGGCGGTACTCGTAGAGCACCGCCCGGGCGTTGTCACAACTCCTCGAACATGTCGTCGGTATCCGCACCGGCGCGGTCGAGTTGTTCCTTCACCACCTCGAAGGCCACACCTTGGGGAAACCCGCGGCGCGCCAACATGGAGATCAGTCTGCGCACCGCCCGATCGCGATCGTCCACCGACATCGTGCGCAACTTCTTCGCAACCAATTCCGAGGCACGTTGCCGTTCATCTTCGCCGTCGATCTGAGCGAGCGCCTCGGCGGCATCTTCTTGGCCGATGCCCTTGCGACGCAATTCCATTGCAAGCGCACGTTTCCCCTTGCCGGAGTATGTGTGCCGCGAATGCACCCACTGCAGGGCGAAGTCCGCATCGTTGACCAGTCCAACCTCGGTCAGACGATCAAGGACGCGGTCGATGACGTCTGCCGAGTAGTCCTTCTGGACCAAACGCTCGGCTAGTTCCGCTCTACTTCGAGCGCGATCAGTCAGCAGGCGCAGGCATAAGTCCTTCGCCTGCGCCTCCGATCCACCGCCGCCCGTAGGACGCACGGCTGCACCCTAGAATTCGGCCGGGGCTGCGTCATCCGTGGCAACACTGACGTCGGCACCGATTCCGAGCTTTTCCTTGATCTTCTTCTCGATCTCGTCCCGGATGTCGGTGTTCTCCAACAGGAACTTACGGGAGTTCTCCTTGCCCTGCCCCAACTGGTCGCCTTCGTAGGTGTACCAGGAACCGGACTTACGAATGAATCCGTGCTCGACCCCCATGTCGATCAGCGAGCCTTCCTTGCTGATTCCGTGACCGTAGAGAATGTCGAACTCCGCCTGCTTGAACGGCGGGGCGACCTTGTTCTTGACCACCTTGACACGCGTTCGGTTACCCACTGCGTCGGTGCCGTCCTTCAAGGTCTCGATACGCCGAACATCCAGGCGCACAGACGAATAAAACTTCAGCGCCTTACCACCTGTGGTGGTTTCGGGGGAACCGAACATGACACCGATCTTCTCGCGCAACTGGTTGATGAAGATCGCAGTGGTTCCGGTGTTACTGAGGGCACCGGTCATCTTGCGCAGCGCCTGACTCATCAGCCGCGCCTGCAGGCCCACGTGGCTGTCACCCATCTCGCCCTCGATCTCGGCGCGCGGGACGAGAGCGGCTACCGAGTCGATCACGAGGATATCGAGGGCGCCGGACCGGATCAGCATGTCGGCGATCTCGAGCGCCTGCTCACCCGTGTCAGGCTGCGACACCAGCAGGGCATCGGTGTCGACGCCGAGTTTCTGGGCGTAGTCGGGATCGAGGGCGTGTTCGGCATCGATGAAGGCTGCGATGCCGCCGTTCGCCTGAGCGTTGGCGACCGCGTGCAGAGCCACGGTGGTCTTACCCGACGATTCCGGGCCGTAGATCTCAACGACGCGTCCGCGGGGCAGACCTCCGATGCCGAGAGCCACGTCCAACGCGATGGAACCGGTGGGGATGACAGCGATCGGCTGACGCACACCTTCGCCCAAGCGCATCACCGAACCCTTGCCGAAGTTCTTGTCGATCTGCGCCAGCGCGAGGTCGAGCGCCTTGTCACGATCGTGTGCCTGTGGTGCCATCGTCGTCCCCATTCTCGAGTCTCATCAGCGATCTTGCAGTCAGGTTAGATCCGGGTACCGACAAGAACCGTGACCACCGAACATCACCAGCATAGGGGAACATGTGTTCGATTTGTGTATCGGGCCGTTCGACACGCCGAATTCTCCCTGCGCGGTGTTGCTCCCTGCGCGGTGTTGCTACCTGCGCGGTGTTGCTACCTGCGCAGCGGCGGGACATCGAACTCGATGCAGAGTTCTCGCCAGACCTCACGAGGCTCCCGGCCGTCCTCGATGGCTTGGGCTGCGGTTTTCCCACCCAGATTGAGCAGCACGTGGTCGATGAGGAGTGCATCACCACGCATCTGCCCGAACTCCTCGCGGATGAGTTGATGAAATTCGGTCAGTCGCACACGCCCACGGTAGCCGAACCGCGAACTGCACTCTCACCGCAGCGCACCGCGGCACACGTCCACCGGATCTGTGACGTTCTCGACGGTCCGCGCGGCCCGCTGCGCCGCCTCGGCATATGCGCCGTCGGCAAGCACCTGTTCGACCGCCGTGCGGAGCGCCTCCGCGCTCGGGGGACGCACCACCACGGCGCTCCCCTGCCGTGCGGCCCGGTTCGCGAGTTCCCACTGGTCGCCGCCGCCGGGAATCACCACGGCCGGAACGCCTGCCAGCAACGCCTTGGCCAACATGCCGTGCCCACCGCCGCAGACAACTACAGAGGCTTCGCGCAGCATCACGTCCTGACGCCCGAGACCTGCTCGCGCCCACGGCGGAACAGGCGTCGACGCTCCGTCGAGAACGGACGCGATCACCCGGACACCTGCCCCGTCGAGCCCGGACAAAGTCGTCTCGAGCATCCCCTCCGCGCCTGTGAACGCCGTCGAGGGCGCGACCATGACCAGCGGATCGACGCCGTCCGGGGGCGCGAGTACCTCATTCGTGGGCTCCCATAGCAAGGGCCCCACCACATGCGCTTCGGCAGGCCAGTCAGGCCTCGGCACCTCGAGCGCCGGAAGTGTCGCGATCAACCGGCACACCGGCCCGGGGTCATTCGCCGGCAGTCCGACACCGACGCGCGCCTCGGAGCGTTGCCGCACGCCCATCCGGATCGACCGTGCCGTCGCCGCCCGCATCAGCGTATCCCGGAGTCGGCCGCGAACACCTTCCCCTGGAGCCAATCCACTTCCGATGGGCGGCAATCCCTTCGACGCCGAATACAACGGGTGCGGGGACAATTCGACCCATGGAATCCTGAGCCGTTCAGCAGCCATCCCTCCGCCCGCGGTGAGGATGTCGGAGACCACGAGGTCCGGTCCTATCGCACGGAGGTCGGGCAGCATCTCGGTGGAGATGTGCGCGGCCCGTGCATGAATACGGGCACCGGCATCGAGGTCGTCGTCCGTCGGGCGGGGCGCCAGACCCCTCAACAACTCGGCGGGAACCCCGGCTGCCCGGGCCGCCTCGACCCAGCGCGCACCTGTGAACAGGACCGAATCATCTCCGGCCTTGCTGAACGCAAGGCACAACGCAATGGCAGGAAAGGCATGTCCGGGATCAGGCCCGGCAACGACGGCGACTCGCACGACCACAGGGTGTCACACGGTCGGCGTCACCCCATCTCGAACACCGATGCGGCAGCGCTCGAGGCGCGCTCACGGTCGGGGGGGACGAGCCCGATCCGCGTGCGCCGGTCGAGCACGTCGTCGACGTCGAGCGCACCTTCGTGCGTCACCGCGAACTCGAACTCGGCACGGCTCACATCCAGTCCCTCTGCGATCGGCGCCAGAAGGTCTGGGGCGGCGGCGGCCAGCAACGCCGCTTCCGTTCCGTAGCGAGCCAGCAGCGTCGGCGGCGCAGCCACATTCCGCAGCGCCTCGGGTGCCGCGGCGCCGACCAGCGGGAGTGTCCGGGTCCGGCACGGGCCTGCTTCCAGTCCCGACCCCTCGACAGCCGCGTCGACGGCGTCCTCCGCCATCTTGCGGTAGGTGGTCAGCTTGCCACCGACCACGCTGACGAGACCAGTGCCGGAACGCAGAATCGCATGGTTGCGGGACAGGTCCGCGGTGGACCCGTCGCCGGTATCGAGCAACGGGCGCAACCCCGCGAAGGTGCCGAGAATGTCCGAGCGCTCGAGCGGCACCTCGAGCGCGGTGTTGACTGTGGCGAGAAGAAAGTCGATCTCCTCGTCCGAGGCGGTCGGGACGTCCGGAACGGGCCCCGGAGCCGCCTCGTCGGTAAGTCCCAGATACACGCGGCCCAACTGCGCGGGCAGCGCGAAGACGAAACGATTGGTCTCACCAGGGATGGGGACCGTAAGGGCTGCGGTGGGGTTGCCGAGCCTCTCGGCAGGGAGTACCAAATGAGTTCCACGGCTCGGTCGGAGCGCGATCTCGGGATCGACCTCGCCCGCCCACACACCCGCCGCATTGACCACCGCACGCGCCTTGATCCGCATCTCCGAGCCGGTCAGTTCGTCGCGAAGCGTTGCCGACGTCCCGGTGACATCATAGGCACCGGTGCGGGTGAGAACCTTCGCACCGTGCAAAGCGGCAGTACGAGCGATGGCCACGACGAGCCTCGCATCGTCGATCAATTGACCGTCGAACGCCACCAATCCACCGCGCAGCCCGTCACGCCGGACCGCGGGCGCGAGTTCGATCACCCGGTCGGACCGGACGGTTCGAGACCTCGGCAGTACCGAGGACGACGTGCGGGCGCTCGCACGGAGGACGTCACCGGCCAAAAAGCCCGCGCGGACGAGGTACTTGCTGAATGCAGTGGTGGAATCGAGGACCGGGACGAGTTGCGGCAGCGCGCGGACGAGGTGCGGGGCCGTGCGGGTCATCAGGATTCCGCGTTCGACCGCGCTCTCCCGGGCGATGCCGACGTTGCCCGTCGCCAGGTAACGCAGTCCGCCGTGGGCAAGTTTCGAACTCCACCGGCTGGTTCCGAAGGCGAGGTCTCTCTTTTCGGCGAGTACGACAGTCAGCCCGCGGGACGCCGCGTCGAGTGCAACGCCGACGCCGGTGATTCCTCCACCGATCACCAGCAGATCCACTGTTTCGCCGTTGGACAACTGGTCGAGTTCGCGCGCTCTGCGGGCGGCGTTGAGCGCCGACGAGCTTTTGACGGATGGAGTGTTCGAGTTGTTCACCGGTCTCCTCGAGTTGGCGTGTGGTTGTCGGGTGCCAGGTAGGCCCCGATGGCATTGCGGACTTGCTGCGTCAGCGATTGGCCGGGAAGTTCCTTCGCCACCATCGCCGCGGACTGCACCGCGGACTGTGCCATGAGCAGCACCATGACGGCGATATGGCGACTGTCGCCGGAGCGTATCGATCCCTGCTGCTGACCCGCCGACACCGCGAGCGCGACCTGGTCGATGATCGCCTTCTGGCTGGTACCCAGCCGCTCGAGGATGTAGGGGGTGAACAGTTCCCGATCCGAATGCAGAATCTTCACGAACAGCGAGTGCTCGCGCACGTTGGTGGACACGTGGATCACCGCATCCACCAGTTGGCGATGAATCGATTCCTCCGCCGAAAAAGTGGGGATCACGGCTGTGATCTCGCGCGTCATGAGGTCGGCGACCACCGCCCTGGTGTCTGCCCACCGCCGGTATACGGTCGGCCTGCTGACGCCCGCGCGACGAGCAACCTCGGCCAGCGTGGTTCGGCGAAGCCCGAAATCTAGGATGCACGAACGTGCGGCATCGAGAATGACGTCTTCGACGCTCGGTGGGCTGCCTTCGCGCGGCAAAGGATCGCGCGACAAAGGATTACGAATAGACACTATGTGTAACACCGTAACGCATACCCAAACCCGAAGTACCGAACCGGCGGGCGAATCACACCGCACCCCTTCGGCTCGTCTCATGCCCGTTCACGGGCGGCCCGCACCGAGTCTGGCGACAAGGGGAAATGATGCGGTTGCTAGGCAAGATGGCGCAATGGCCGACCGCGCCAATCGGTGAACGAGGGGCAAACCCGCGCTACCAGCCCGCACTGGTCACGAGTGCGGATCGGATGTCCGTCAGCGACGCGTGACGTCCGACTTGTCGCCGGATCCGGACATCGCCTTGAACAGCAAATACAGACCGAACACCACGGCGCTGATCACAAGGATCGAAAACAGGGCCTTGGTGAGCGCACCGACCACGGCAAGCGCGATCCAGATCACCGCGACCGCCAGTACAATCTTCCAGAACACGACTGCCTCCTCGACATCTCCCCGATCGATTCCTGTGCGATCGAATGCTGCGCCTTCGAATGCTGTGCCCGACACATCGTCGGCTCCAGTTGTCGGGTACTCACACCAGCCTCGCACACCGACTGGAGCAAATCGCCAGGTCACCGAAAAATCAGGAAAAGATCAGGGTTCTCCCCCACACCTTACGGCTCTTGGCGACGCGCGCGCGAAATGTCGCCGGCACCCTGACGTAAACTCGGCGAGTTCAGTCCAGCACGGAGAGGAGCACGCAGGCCGTGTCGTCGACACCCCCACTATCCGCACGTGGCCTTGCCCACGTCGCGGTGTTCGCCGCGCTGATCGTGGCGCTGGGCTTGCCCGGCACCATCAACGTCGGTAGCTCCGGCGTGCCGATCACCCTGCAGACGCTGGGCGTCATGCTGGCCGGTGCACTACTGGGCCCGCGCAAGGGGGTGCTTTCGGTACTGACCGTGATAGCGCTGGGCCTCGTGCTCCCGGTGCTCGCAGGCGGGCGCACCACGTTCACGTCGCTGGCCGGACCCACGGCGGGATTTCTCATCGGGTGGATACCCGCAGTCGCCGTCATCGGCTGGCTGACAGTCCGACTCCTTCCCCGTTACCGGATCGCCCCCGGGATCGTGATCAACATTTTCGGCGGAATCATCGTCCTGTACGCCTTCGGGCTGGCCGGGATGATGATGCGTGCGGACCTCACGCTGTGGCAGGCCGTCACAGCCAACACCACGTACCTTCCCGGCGATTTGATCAAGGCGGTCATCACGGCACTCGTGGCCTCTCAGGTGCATCGGGCCTACCCTGCATTGTCGAGAGACTCCGCCACGGCGTTCGGCAAGGCAAAGGTTCACTGATCTCGGTGATCGGTCAGCGGCGATGAGTGGTCGGCGACGATGAGCGACATCCGGTTCCGCGGCGTCCGACACGCCTACGGCGAGCGACCCGTCCTCGAGGATGTCGACCTGACCCTGAGCGAGCACCGCATCGGCATCGTCGGGGCGAACGGTGGAGGCAAGTCGACGCTCGCCCGCATGATCAACGGGCTCATCGTGCCGTCCGCCGGCACGGTGACCGTCGACGACCTCGACACCGCCCGACGGGGCCGGCAGGTGCGGAAGAAGGTGGGCTTCGTCTTCACCGACCCCAACCACCAGATCATCATGCCGACGGTGGCCGAGGACATCGGATTTTCGCTGCGCCGGACCTCCCTGGACAAGACCGGACGCGCCGACCGTGTCGCCCGGGTTCTCGAAGAGTTCGGGCTCGCCGACCACGCTGACCACCCCACCCACCTGCTGTCGGGTGGGCAGAAGCAACTCCTCGCCCTGGCCGCGGTGATCGTCACCGAACCCGAGGTACTCGTCGCCGACGAACCGACCACCCTGCTCGACCTGCGCAATACCCGTATCGTCGCAGAAAGGTTCGAACAACTCCCTCAGCAAATGATCGTCGTGACCCACCAGCTCGAATTGCTCGACTCGTTCGACCGGGTTCTCGTGGTCGACGAGGGTCGGGTCGCTGCTGACGGTGCGCCGAGCGCATCGATCGACTTCTACCGCAACCTGGTTCGATGAGCACCCTCGGGCTGTATCACCCCGACGATACGGTCGTGCACCGACTTCCCGCCGGCCCGAAAGTCCTCGCCCTCGTCGGGGGCATCGTTGCCATCACCGTCTTCGTCCGCCAGCCATGGGATCTCCTGCCCGCAGCCCTGATCGTGGTGGGCGCATATGCGGTCGCGCGGATCCCCGTCCGTGCGGCGGCGTCACAACCCCGACCTCTGCTCTGGATGCTCGTCGTCATCGGGGCATTCCAGGTCGTGTTCACCGGATGGGAGCGGGCCCTCATCGTGTGCGGGACACTCCTGCTGTCGGTGGCGGCCGCCGCCTTGCTGAGCCTGACGACGCGGGTCACCGACATGCTGGACGCAATCACCGCGGCCATGCGGCCACTGCGCCGGATCGGCGTCAACCCGGACCGAGTGGCGCTGGTGCTTGCCATGACGATCCGCTGCATTCCGCTGATGTCCGGGATCGTCCGGCGCGTCGAAGACGCCCGAAAGTCGCGGGGGTTGGGCTTCTCTCTGCGAGCCCTGGCAGCACCCGTGGTCGTGAGCACGCTGATGACAGCCGATGCAATGGGTGAGGCACTCGCCGCCCGCGGCGCCGACGACTGACCTCAGCGGTACCGGCGGACGATGTCGTCGATCTCGTCGAGCGCCGCGGCCAGTCCGGAGAGCTTCTCAGTGGCCGACACCAGTTCGGCACGCACAAGGGCGAGCCCACCGACGCCGCCCGCCGTTCCCGGGACAGCTACTTCGGCGGCAGCAGCCACGAACTTCTCGAACTGTTCGACGCCGTCGTCGAGTTGCGTCGCTGCGGAGGCGATTGCACGATGCAGGGCTGCCGCCGCTGCCCTGCCGCCGCGGGTGGCGTCCTCCATGGATGTGATGTCGATGGACACCGCCTGGAGTGCGGTTGCGGCGGAGCGCGCCGTCGAATCGGTGTCTTCGATGTCCTCGGCACTGACCGTTCCCGAGCGGGACAGCACACCGAGGATGCCGTGAAGAGCCCGCTCGCTGCGCGCGAGTCGCTCCATCGGCTCCCTGGCAACCGAGGCCGGATCCGGAAGCACACGACGTGCGGGAAGACCCGGTGGCAACGTAACGGCACCGAGCCTGCGGAAACTGCGGACGGCCATCACCGCGGGAACCGCGAATACCACTGCGCCCCCGCCTGCCATGAGCATCGACCACTCCGGTGCGGACATCAGGGCAAGACCTGCGGCACCGGCGGCCGAAGATCCCGACAGGATGCCGTAGCGCTTGGCGCGGCGCCTCGCCTGTCTCTTCTTCCGCAGCAGACGTTCTCGCGGATCACGCCATCGTTGCACCGCATCCGCGACGGATTCCCCGGCCTCACGGAGAGTGTCCTGGATGCCGAGTAGGCCGGACACGAAAGTGGCCGACCGGACTGCGCGTCCGGGTCGGCCACCTCGGGTGATACTCATGCGATTGCTGTTCGGCTACTGACCCGAGGTGCCAGTCTGGCCCGCGGTGGGCGGCTGCTTGTCGAGTGAGGGCTTGGCCGGCTTGGCCGGCGCACTGGTGGCGCCGCCGGACGGCAGCGCATCGCCCTTCATCGAGGCGCGGATCTGTTCGAGCCGACTGTGACCAGCCATCTGGACACTCGCCTGCTGAACCTCCATCATGCGACCCGACACCGAGTTCTGCGCGAGTTCGGCCGAGCCGAGTGCGTCAGCGTAACGGCGCTCGATCTTGTCGCGTACGGCGTCGAGGCTGGGTGTGTTGCCCGGCGCGGATAGCGTGCTGTCCATTGTGCGGAGAGACTCGCTGACGCGTTCCTGCATCTTGGCCTGCTCGAGCTGGCTGAGCAGCTTAGTGCGCTCGGCGACTTTCGACTGCAGTGCCATCGCATTCTGCTCGACTGCCTTCTTTGCCTGTGCGGCGGCCTGAAGTGACTGGTCATGCAGCGCCTTGAGGTCTTCGACGCCCTGCTCGGCGGTGACGAGTTGCGCGGCAAACGCCTCGGCAGCGTTGGTGTACTGGACGGCTTTGTCGGCATCGCCTGCACCCTGCGCCTGATCGGCCAGGTTGACGGCCTGCCGTGCGTTGGCGTTGAGCTTCTCCACCTGGTCGAGCTGGCGGCTGAGCTTCATCTCGAGCTGGCGTTGGTTACCGATGACAGATGCGGCCTGTTGAGACAGGGCCTGGTGCTGACGCTGCGCATCCTCAATCGCCTGCTGAATCTGAACCTTGGGGTCAGCCTTCTCATCGATCTTGGAATTGAAGAGGGCCATCAGGTACTTCCATCCCTTGACGAAAGGATTAGCCATTGGTTTGATCCTGCCTCCATCTGTTGCGCCGCGCGTTGCGCGACCCGATGCGCGACCGTCACGCACCGGAACAAGGGCTGCGTGCCCCCACCGTCTATCCACCGAGAGAAGAGATCGGCAGTTAACAAGAAATGTATCGGTTCAACGCGGTTGGTGCTACGCGGCAGCCAATGCCTGCGCCGGACGTGCGGGGATGACCACCCGCGTGTCGCGGGCAATGCTCGTCGAACCCGCTCGTGCGCTCCCAGCAGGAGCCTCGGCGGGCAGGGTCCGCTCGGTGTCCCCACGCTTGGCCGAAGACCTGTCGGTCAACGATTCGCTGACGTCGACCAGCACATCGGACAATGGAACGTCCAGTGCCTCGCAAATCGCCGCCAGGAGTTCGCTCGAAGCCTCCTTGCGTCCCCGCTCGACCTCGGACAGATATCCGAGGCTCACACGCGCACTGTTGGAGACCTCACGCAGGGTCCGGCTCTGTGAAACGCGCGTGCGCCGAAGGCTGTCACCTATCGCCTGACGCAATAGCAACGCCATCTCGCTCCTCCTTCATCCGTCACCTGTCTCGCCCTATCTCAACGCGCGAACAGGACCGATTGGTTCCCGACCTTAGCCTGCGGATGTTCCCTGCACACGATCGAGGAGGCCCGACACGGCAACGGAAACCGTAGATTTGCGAATCGACCACCTGTCGCCGGCCAATCCGAGGTGCCGGACCGAGGTTCCGGAGGCCCCGGAAATGCTCAGGAACACTGTCCCCACCGGATGTCCGTCCTGCGTGTCCGGACCCGCGACACCCGTCAGCCCGATACCCCAGTCGGCACCGCATCGCTCCCGAGCACCCTCAGCGAGTGCGTGTGCCGTAGAGGCTGATACGGGGCCGTCCTGAGCCAACTGCCTGCGGTCGACCCCACCGAGCGTCGACTTGAGATCGGTAGCGTAGACGACCAGCCCACCGCGGAGCACAGCGCTGGCGCCCGGAACACAGGCGATGGTCGCGGCAAGCAATCCCGCGGTCAGCGATTCCGCGGTGGCGACTGTCTCCCCGCGCTCGGTGAGCACGGCAACCAACTCGGCGACCCGCGTCCCCTCCACCAGCGGGTCGGTCACGCCCCCGTACTCGCGTTCGCCTCGACCTTGTGCACCCCGGCCCGCAGACGCACCGCCTGCACCACGTAGTCCAGCCCGGTCACCACAGTGAGCAGCACGGCGGCACCCATCAGAATCCAGCCCACGATCTCGAACCCGTCCGGCAGCGGCAGCAGATAGAAGCCGATCGCGACCGACTGTACGAGCGTCTTGAGTTTGCCGCCGTGACCGGCGGGGATGACGGCGTGCCGCAAGACCGCGAACCGGAGCAGCGTGATGCCCAGTTCGCGCACCGCGATCACCGCCGTCACCCACCAGGGCAGATCACCGAGGATCGACAGGCCCACCAATGCCGCGCCGATCAGCGCCTTGTCCGCGATGGGATCGGCGAGCTTGCCGAAATCGGTGACCAGGCCGTACTTGCGGGCGAGTTGCCCGTCGATCCGATCGGTAATGGCGGCGACTACGAACACACCGGTGGCCACCAGGCGCCAGGTCGTCGTATGACCGTCGTCGACGAACAGCACCACCAGGAAGACCGGGACCAGGAAGATCCGGAGGATCGTGAGAATGTTCGCAATGTTCAGAAGCGGTACCGTCGCCTCACCTACCGGCTCGGCGGCCTGATCAGAAGCCGCTGCGTCGTCGGCGGCCGCCCAATCCTCGCGTTGCGTACTCATCGGCACACCCCAGCGTCGAACTGCACCCCTGGGAGCAACGGGGAGTCGGGTGGATTCGTAGGTCGTACCGGCACGTGCCCCAGAATATCGGTAAGGCCGTTCGCTAATGTGCACGACATGACTTCTCGGACGTCGGATGCTGCCGACACTCAGTTGATCGTGCGGCGAGCACGAACCTCCGACGTCCCCGAGATCAAGCGTCTGATAGACATCTACGCCGGAAGGATCCTGCTCCAGAAGAACCTCGTCACCCTCTACGAGTCCGTGCAGGAGTTCTGGGTTGCCGAACACGACGGCAACCTGATCGGTTGTGGCGCAATGCATGTGCTCTGGGCCGATCTCGGCGAAGTACGCACGATCGCGGTCGATCCCGCTGTCAAGGGCCGGGGGGTGGGCCACGATCTGGTCGCAAAGCTGATCGAGGTCGCGAAGCAACTCGACCTCGAGCGACTGTTCGTCCTGACGTTCGAAGTCGACTTCTTCGGCAAGCACGGATTCGTCGAAGTCGACGGCACCCCCGTGACGGCGGAGGTGTACGCCGAAATGTGCCGTTCGTACGACACCGGTGTCGCCGAGTTCCTCGACCTGAGCTACGTCAAACCGAACACGCTCGGCAACACCCGAATGCTTCTCACCCTCTGACCTCTTCTAGTGTTCGAGTTCTAGTGTTCGAGGAAACACCTCACCAGAGAGCGAGACCATGCCCCTGTTCGTAGTGGAGTACACGTATTCGGCCGAGACGGTTGCCGGACGCGACGAGCACCGCCCCGCCCACCGGGAATGGCTCGGTGGGCTGGCCGAGCGGAAGACCGTCGTGTCGTCCGGCCCGTTCGCCGACGGCAGCGGAGCGTTCATCGTCGTCGATGCCGCCGACGCGACGACCGTGGAATTGCTCTTCACTCACGACCCGTTCGCCCGCAACGATCTCATCGCGGCCACGCGGATCGTCGAGTGGATTCCGGTAGTCGGCGAATTCAGCTCCTGATCCACCCGGGTAGCCGTCCTCGGGCATGGCACACGGCAACTTACCGCGCGGGCGTGGTGTTCCGCGTCTTCAAGAGGCTGGCGACAGTCGTCACCGCCAGCACGCCGATGATGACGCCGAGCGACACGGCCGTCGACAACTCCGGCACGGCGACGTGCTCACCGCCATTCACGAAGCCCAGCGTGTTCTCGTGCAAAGCGTGCAGGACGAGCTTGACGCCGATGAACGCAAGGATGATCGACAGGCCGTACGCAAGGTACACCAGGCGGTCGAGCAATCCGCCGATCAGGAAATACAGCTGCCGCAGACCCATCAGTGCGAACGCATTGGCTGTGAAGACCATGTACGGCTCCTGTGTGAGTCCGTAGATCGCGGGAATCGAGTCGAGCGCGAACAGAAGGTCGGTGAATCCGATGACGAGGAGAGCGAGCAACAACGGGGTCACCACACGCTTGCCGTCTACCCGCGTGACGAGTTTGTCGCCGTCGTAGGAGTCAGTGGTAGGGAGAATCTTCCTCGCGATGGCGACAATCCTGGAATCGCGTTCCTCCTCCGCCTCCTTCTCGTGTCCGTGATCGCGTACCAGCGTGTAGGCGGTGTAGATGAGGAAGGCGCCGAACAGGTAGAACACCCAGCTGTAGGCGTTGATCGCCGCGGCACCGACCGCAATGAAGATTCCGCGCATCACCAGTGCCATCACGATGCCGATCAGCAGCACCTTCTGCTGATATTCCCGGGGCACGGCGAACGTCCCCATGATGATGACGAACACGAACAAGTTGTCGACCGACAGCGCCTTCTCCGTGACATAACCGGCGAAGTACTCGCCGCCGTACTGGCCCCCCCCCCAGTGCCACATCACGACCAGGCCGAAGAGGATGGCGATCGTGATATACACCGTCGACCAGAAGGCCGACTCGCGGAACGTAGGTGCGTGCGGCGTGCGCACGTGCGCAAAGAAATCGAACACGAACAGTCCGAGAATCACCACACAGGTGATGACCCAGACGAGCGGTGACACGTGCATAAAGCGGACCTCCGGCGAACCTGGTCGGTACCGGAGGTCTCTCCCGCCGAATCGGAACCAACTGCCCGAACGACCGACAGCGCCGGAGCGGCAACGGTGCCGGTCGTGTTGACGATGCTGCCACAGAGGTGGGGATACTCCCCTCCAATTCGCTCACCATTCAACCACAACGAGCGAACCGCAACGAACCCGCAAACAACCCAGTTCAGGCAATCACGGGGAGCCTAGTCCTGGCCGGACGGCGCCTCATTCGGATCGCCGCCACGAATGGACCACAGCAGTCCGTCGAGTTCGTCGGGCTTGATGAGCACCTCACGCGCCTTGGATCCCTCGCTCGGTCCCACCACTCCCCTGGTCTCCATCAGGTCCATCAAACGACCGGCCTTCGCGAAGCCCACCCGCAGCTTGCGTTGCAGCATCGATGTCGAACCGAACTGACTGGAGACGACGAGTTCCACCGCTTGCAACAACACGTCCATGTCGTCGCCGATGTCGGCGTCGACGTCCCTCTTCTCGCCGACCTTCGCCGCGGTGACACCCTCGGTGTACTCCGGTTCTGCCTGGTTCTTCGCGAAGTCGACGACGGCCGCAATCTCCTCGTCGGTGATGAACGCGCCCTGCATGCGGGTGGGTCTGCCCGCGCCCATCGGCAGGAACAGCCCGTCACCCTTGCCGATCAGCTTCTCCGCACCGGGCTGGTCCAGGATGACCCGCGAGTCGGTCAGCGACGACGTCGCGAACGCCAGCCGCGACGGCACGTTGGTCTTGATCAGACCCGTCACCACGTCCACCGAGGGCCTCTGCGTGGCCAGCACGAGGTGGATGCCGGCGGCACGCGCCTTCTGTGTGATCCGCACTATCGCGTCCTCGACGTCGCGGGGCGCGGTCATCATGAGGTCGGCAAGCTCGTCGACGATGGCGAGGATATACGGGTACGGCCGATACACGCGTTCGCTGCCGAGCGGCGCTGTGATCTCACCGGACTTCACCTTGGAGTTGAAGTCGTCGATGTGGCGCACCCGGTTGACCTGCATGTCCTGGTAGCGCTGCTCCATCTCCTCCACCAGCCAGGCCAGTGCGGCAGCAGCCTTCTTCGGCTGCGTGATAATAGGCGTGATGAGATGCGGAATGCCCTCGTAAGGCGTCAGTTCCACCATCTTGGGGTCGATGAGGATCATCCGCACTTCCTCGGGCGTCGCCCGAGACAGGAGCGACACCAGCATCGAGTTCACGAAGCTCGACTTGCCGGAGCCGGTCGAACCCGCCACAAGCAGGTGTGGCATCTTCGCGAGATTGGCGCTGACGAAATCGCCCTCGATGCCCTTGCCCAGACCGATCACCAGCGGGTGGTGGTCCTTGCGAGTGGACGGCGCGGTGAGCACGTCTGCGAGGCGAACCATCTCCCGGTCGGAGTTGGGCACCTCGATGCCGACCGCCGACTTCCCGGGAATCGGCGCGAGCAGGCGCACGTTGTCGGTCGCGACGGCGTAGGCGATGTTGCGGGCGAGAGCCGTGATCTTCTCGACCTTCACGCCCGGCCCGAGTTCGACCTCATAGCGGGTGACGGTGGGCCCACGGGTGAATCCGGTGACCGCCGCGTCGATCTTGAACTGCTCGAGCACCTCGGTGATCGACTCGATCATTTTGTCATTGGCTGGACTGCGCTTCTTCGGCGGATCACCCTCGACGAGCAGCGACGCGGGCGGCAGGATGTAGTCGCCCTCGACGACTCGATCCGTGACGAACTTGTCTACTTCGGACGCCGTTTCGGATTCGGGTTCCTGCTTTGGGGCGACCATCGGTGTGGCCTTGGTGCGCGCCCGTCTCGGAGACGGAACCGGAGCAGGTGCCGGGGCGGGTTCTGCGGGCGGCTCGGTGTCCCACAGCCCGAGCACCTCCGTCTTCGCGGTGGCACTGACGTCGTATTCATCGGTGGGATAGTTGTCGGCCGGTGCCCCACGGACGCCGGTCCGGTAGTCGTCGACCGGATAACCGTCCGCGTCGAACAGTGTGGGGTCACCTTCGCCGCCGTCGTCGTAGCCGTCGTCGTAGTCGGCGTAGTACTCGCGGCCGAGCGAGGTCCCGAAGTACGACTGCAACTTGCCCGGCACCTCGCGGATCGTCGTCCCGGTCAGCAGCAGGACACCGAACAGCCCGGCCATCAGCAACAGTGGGACGGCGAGCCATACGGTCAGACCATCGGTCAACGGACCACCGGCCGCGTAACCGACGAAACCTGCGCCCCGGGCGCGGCCCTCTGTGTCGGTCGGTGCCCCGGAGGCGATGTGCCAGAGTCCGAGCGCCGGCAGACCCACCAGGAGCGAGCCGAGGACGAGCCTGGGCCGAATCTCCGGTCTCGGCTCGGTCCGCATGAGGATCAGGGCGACGGCCACACCGATCAGGGGAAGCACTCCCGCCGCCCCACCGAAGACGGTACGCACGCCGGTCTCGATCCACTCGCCGATCGGCCCGCCCGCGGAGAACCAGATCCTGCCCGCGACGACCACGCTGATCGCGATGAGTCCGAGCGCGATGCCGTCGCGCCTGTGCCCATGCTCGATCTCTGTGGCCTTGCCGACGGTCCGGGTGGTAGCACCGACCCCCCTGGCCATCAGCGACCAACCGGCACCGATCCCCCGCCCCAGCGACTTCAGTGGACCGGAAGTAGATGGCTTCTTCCCCACCGGCCGCCTGGTGCTGTTACGAGAGCCGCCGCGGCGGGGCGGCGTGGACTTCCGCGGGGTGCTGACCGTGCGAGTTGTGCGTGATTTCGGCTTGGAGGACGTCGAAGCCCCTCGCGCGCCCGTCCTCGTCGTGCTCGTACCGCGGGCGCTCGCCTTTCCTGCCATGACCCTCAGGTTAGTCGCTACGGCACCTTCCGGACCATCCGCAACACCTATAACACGGTGAGACCTGGTCCGGGCTGGTGTCAGAAGCCGCGTTCGAGGGACATCACGGACTCGATATCGGTGGCCGAACCGTCGGTCTCGACCTGCACCTGGTCCCGGCCGAAGGCGTGCAGGGCGAGTTCCGCGGGTTCACCCCGCAAGATCACCCGCCGGTCGCCGGCCTTGCGGACAGCGGCCTGCTCGCCGGACGGCCGCTCGAGTACGACAGACACCGGAGAGCGGCGGTAGCCAAGTCGGCCGACCTTGCGCGCCAGACCCCACAGCGCGTCCTGGCGTTCACCGGCGAGCATCCGCGGCTTCCATCCGTCATGCGCGCGCCGGACGTCCTCGTGGTGGACGAACATCTCGCCCATGTTCACCTGGCCGTCCACCCAGTACATCGGCGACCACACGGGCGGACCGGACCTGACCTCGTCCAGCAGACGACTCCACGGACGCGCCGCGGTCTCGTTCCGGACCCGCTCCGTATGTCCGGCGAGTCGGCTGACGGCGAGGCCGGGAGCGGTGTCGAGGCGTCGTTCGCGCACGATGAGATGGGCGGCGAGATCCCGATTGGTCCACGTCCCGCAGAGGGTCGGGGCATCGGGACCGAATTCGGCCATCGAGTCGACAAGGGCGAGGCGTTCATCTCGGGCGAAGGTCATTCAGACGAATCTACCTGCCCGGGAACTACTCGCCCTCGGACGACGGCACCGCGATGACGGTCGGCACGATCATCGGTCTGCGCCGGTACTTGTCCGCAACCCATCTGCCGACGACGCGCCGAATCACCTGAGCGATGCGATGCACGTCGTTGACACCTTCGGCCGCCAGTTGCAGCAGTTCCGCCTCGACCAGTTGCGCCGCGGCTTTCAGTGCGGTCGGATCATCGGAGAATCCTCGTCCCGACACCTCGGGAGTGCTGACCACGCGGCCCGTGTGTTCGTCGATGACCACGCTGATGGCGATGAACCCACCTTCGCCGAGGACCAGTCGATCCGACAGCGTGGAGTCACCTACGTCACCGACCGACAGTCCGTCGACGTAGACGTGCCCGACGGACACCTGCCCGACGATCTCGGCGAGACCGTCGACCATGTCGACGACGACGCCGTCCTCCGCGAGCAGGATCCGTTCCTCCGGCACTCCGGTGGCCTTCGCGAGAGCCGCGTTGGCACGCAGGTGACGCCATTCTCCGTGCACCGGCATCGCATTGGTGGGCCGAACGGCGTTGTACAGGTACAAGAGTTCACCCGCGGACGCATGACCGGAGACGTGCACCTTCGCGCTCTGCTGGGTGACGACTGTGGCGCCGCGTTTGGCGAGCCCGTTGACGACGGCGAATACGGAGTTCTCGTTGCCCGGGATAAGCGAGGACGCCAGGACGACGAGATCGTTTTCCCGGATGTTGATCTGCCGATGCTCGCCACGCGCCATCCTCGACAGCGCCGAGAGCGGCTCACCCTGCGAACCGGTAGAGATAAGGACGAGTCGGTCGTCGGGCAGGTTGGCCGCGGTGTCGATGTCGACGACCAGGCCGTCGGGAACGCTCAGATATCCGAGATCCTGTGCGATCTGCATGTTGCGGACCATGGAGCGGCCGACGAACGCAACGCGGCGGTTGTATCGGTGTGCGACATCGACAACCTGTTGGATGCGGTGGACGTGGCTGGCGAAGGACGCCACAATCACGCGCTGCCGGGCCTTACCGATGACATTGTCGAGCACGCCGCCGATCTCGCGTTCAGGCGTGACAAATCCCGGCACCTCGGCATTGGTGGAGTCCACGAGAAACAGGTCGACGCCCTCATCGCCGAGGCGCGAGAACCCGCCCAGGTCGGTGAGCCTGCCGTCGAGCGGAAGTTGGTCGAGCTTGATGTCGCCAGTGTGCAACACGACTCCGGCATCGGTGCGGATCGCGACCGCGAGCGCGTCGGGGATCGAATGGTTGACGGCGAAATACTCGCACTCGAACGGCCCGTGCCCTGTGCGCTGGCCCTCGACCACCTCGACGAGGTTGGGCCGCTGGCGGTGTTCGCGGCACTTGGCCGCGACAAGAGCGAGCGTGAACCGCGAACCCACGACGGGCAGGTCCGGCCGCAGGCGCAGCAGGAACGGGATGGCCCCGATGTGGTCCTCGTGGCCGTGCGTGAGGATCACCGCCTCGACGTCGGCCATCCGGTCCTCGATGTGGCGGAAGTCCGGGAGGATCAGGTCGACACCCGGTTGCTGGTCCTCCGGGAACAGCACGCCGCAGTCGATGATGAGCAGTTTGCCCTGGTGCTCAAACACGGTCATGTTGCGACCGATCTCGCCGATACCACCGAGCGCCACCACGCGAAGGCCCTTGAATGGCGCCTTCGGCGGGGCACCGAGGCGTGCAGTCGGATCGGCTGCGGACACCCGGGTGTTCTGGCGGTTGTTGCCGCCGCCCCGCTTTCCAGGCCGCGAAGGCGACTTGTTGGCGGCGCCGCCCTTCGCGGAAGGAGCCTTCACCGGCGCAGACTTGGCCCCCGCCGACCTGGGAGCCGTCGGCTGATCTGCCACGATCGGCGCCGACCTCGGCCGCCCGGTCGCCGCTGGAATGGCTTCGGGTGCCGCCTTCTGCGACTCGGCGGCAGCGGGAGTCGGGCTCGGAGTGGCAGTCGGGGTCGGGGTCGGGGTCGGGGTCGGGGTCGGAGTGGGAGACGGCGGGCCGGCCTGACGGCTCGCGCCACGGCGACGAGGAGTGCGGGTCATGCGAGCACCCCCGCAGCGTGGAGGTCTGCAGCGAGGAGGTCGATCTGATCGTGCGTAGGCGCCACCTGTGGGAGTCTAGGCTCCCCCACGTCGATGCCGATCAACCGCAGACCGGCCTTCGACGCGCTGACACCGCCGAGGCGTGCCACCGACCGGATCACGGGGATCAGACTCAGGTTTATGGCACGCGCGCGCGCCATGTCACCGGCGTGGAAGGCAGCGAGCAGCTCTCGCAGCCGCGCGGGCACGAGATGTCCGATGACGCTGACGAATCCGATGGCGCCGACCGCGAGCCATGGAAGGTTGAGCGGATCGTCGCCCGAGTAGAACTGGAGGTCGGTGGTGCCGATCAGCTCGGCGCCGGCATTGAGATCACCCTTGGCGTCCTTGACCGCGACGATGCGTGGATGCTCTGCCAGCAGCCGGATCGTTTCCGTCTCGATGGGGACCACCGATCGCGGTGGAATGTCGTAGAGCATGACCGGGAGATCGGTGGCATCGGCAACCGCGGTGAAATGCGCGTACAACCCCGCCTGCGGAGGCCGCGAATAGTAGGGGGTCACGACGAGGAGACCGTGCGCGCCTGCGCGGGCGGCATCACGTGCCAGCGCAACGCTGTGCGCAGTGTCATTGCTGCCGGCGCCGGCGATGATCTTCGCGCGGTCACCCACCGCATCGATCACCCCTCGGAGCAGCTCGAGCTTCTCGTTCTCAGTGGTTGTCGGCGACTCACCGGTCGTACCGCCGAGGACGAGGGCGTCGCACCCGTTGTCGACGAGGTGAGCGGAAAGGCGGACACCTGCATCGACGTCGAGCTTTCCGTCCGAGGTGAACGGCGTCACCATCGCTGTGGACACGGTGCCGAACGGACGCTCGACGGGAGAAGCGGAATCACCGTAGGTCATGGTCAGAAGGCTACCCGGTGCCTCAGGTACTTTCGCACACCACTCACGCGTCCCCGGAGAATGTGCTCCGCGCCACTTCCGTTCCGTCGGCCGAGACCACTATCTCGAAGTCGCCGAAGACATTCGGGGCGGACGCCTGCAACTGCCTCAGGCACTCGATCGCTACCCGGCGAATCTCTACGTCGGCGTGCTCAGTGGCACGCATTGAAACGAAGTGCCGCCACGCCCGGAAATTGCCCGTGACCACCACCCGGGTCTCGGTTGCGTTGGGTAGGACTGCCCTCGCCGCCTGCCTGGCCTGCTTGTTACGCAACGGCACGCTGGACGTGTCCGCTAGTTTCGATTCGAGAGCTTCGAGGAGATCAGCGTATGCCGTCCGACTCGCGTGGGTGGCCTCGGCGAAGAGTCGTTCGAGTTCAGGATCGCCGGCGATCGCGGGCGGGACGACGACATTCGAGTCGTTCTCCCGCACGAATCGCTGCGACAGTTGCGAGTAGGAGAAGTGGCGGTGTCGAATCAATTCATGAGTGCAGGACCTCGAAATGCCGGTGATATAGAAGCTGACACTGCCGTGTTCGAGGACCGATTCGTGGCCGACCTCGAGCAGGTGGCGCAGGTATCCGGCGTTGGTCGCGGTACGCGGGTTGGGTTTGGACCAACTCTGGTAGCACGCCCGGCCAGCAAACTCGGCCAGCGCTTCACCGCCATCCGCGTCGGTCTCCCAAGGAATGTCTTCCGGCGGCAAGAACTCCGTCTTCGCGATGAGTTGCACCCTGAGCGGAACGGTCTGCGGCACTGCTCTGGTCCTCCTGCCCAACTCCCTGATCGGAAGTCCCTTCTGATGGATCGACACTAGTCGCTGCCCTCACTGGCGTCGCGGGACTCCACGACTCCGCCAAAGGGATCTCGAAGACTTCCTTGACTGACGCCATCTATGGCGTCACACTGACGTCATGGACCTCGACAACTACGTCTCCCGGCTGCGAGACGATTTGAACTCTGCAGCCGCGCTCGGCGACGAGCAGACTCGGGCGACGGCGACGGCTCTCGCCGCTGCCGTCGAGCCCGCGACTCGACTGATTCTCCTGTCCGTACTCACGGAGTTCGCCGGTGAGGTGTCTACCGAACTGGGCAATCGCACCGTCGCTTTGCGATCGGACGGAACCGAGGTCGCAGTCGAGGTGCACCGCACCTGCGCCAACCCCAAAGCCAACCCCGAGGGCGGGGGCGAGCGGAATGCGACGGCCGAGGACATCGGCGCCGCCATCGATGACGCCACCGGTGACATCAGCCGCGTCACGCTGCGTTTGATGGATCAGATCAAATCGAAGGCAGAGGAAGCCGCGTCCCAAAACGGCGTGTCACTCAATTCCTGGGTTTCGCAGGCGGTCAAAGGCGCCCTCGATGATCAGATTCGCCGCAACAGCAGGGACGAATACTGAGCACGCGAGCACTCACTCCGCGCGCCCAACGGCAACGGTGATGTAATTACGTCGCATCAGCCACACGGTGAGAGTCGCCATGGGCTCGAAGGAGCGAAGAATATGGCCGTTTCCGGCGTCAAAGAATTCGAAATCAAGGCAGATCCGGCCACGGTAATGGCCGCGATTGCTGCTGTAGACCGCCTGCCCGAGTGGTCGTCGCCCCATAAGTCGGTCACCATCGAGAGCACGCACGACGACGGGCGTCCCGACCGTGTCCGGATGAGCGTCTCGATCCTCGGCATCAACGACGAGCAGGTGGTCGAGTACACGTTCGATGGCGACGACACCGTGTCGTGGCACCTCGTCGAGAGTGGTCAGCAAAACACGCAGGACGGTTCGTACGTCCTCACCAAGTCCGGTACGGGCACGAAGGTGACGTTCGAGTTGACGATCGATCCAAAGATCCCACTGCCCGGATTCCTCGTAAAGAAGGCGCAGAAGACCGCACTCGAGACCGCCAGCAAGGGCCTGACGAAGTTCGTCGAGAGCCTGTAATTCTCTGCCCTCCTCGCGGTCGTCGACTAGGCTCCTCGCGGTCGGGTCGCCTCGACCGCGAGGAGGGCACCGAGGTCACCCTGGTCGTTCACCCTGACCTCGTCCAGCCCCAACCACGTTGCCATCCTTTGCAGTTCGGGAAGTAGAGCTTCTACCACCCGCTCCGGGCACTGATCGAATTCCACGAAGGCAGACCGTACTTCGAGTACCCCCGAAGCCCGGTTCGCCGCGAGATCTACCCTCGCCACCAATTCGCCGTTCAGTAGGAACGGAAAGACGTAGTATCCGTGTACTCGTTTGTGAGCGGGAGTGTAGATCTCCAGGCGATAGCGGAAACCGAAGATCCGCTCCGTTCTGGGACGGCAGAAAACCAGCGGATCGAATGGGCACAGCAACGCGGCCACGTCCATCTGGCGCGGTACGCGTACGTCGCGGTGTAGGAATGCCGGTGCGTCCCAGCCACGGACCCTCACCCGTTCGAGCACCCCATCCTCGACGAGATCCTCGATGGCCGGCACCGTCTGCGCTTTGGATAGGCGGTAATAGTCGCGCAGGTCCGACTCGGTGGCAACGCCCAGAGCCCGCGCGGATCGCTGTACGAGACCCCGTATCGCATCGTCCGCCGGAACCTCCTCGGCAAGAATCGATTTCGGCAGGACGCGCTCTGTGAGGTCGTAGTGGCGAGTAAACGCAACCCTCTTGCCCACCGCGAGTGCGCCGGAAGCGAACAACTGCTCGCACACCACTTTGGTGTCGCTGCGATCCCACCACGAACCCTTGCGATCGATCCGGTCGACCCCGAGGCGCTTCTCGAGGTCGCCGGCGCTGCACGCACCCACCGCACCGATCACATCCAGAACGTCCGCGGCGAGGGCCGGATTTCGGTCGAGCGCCCGGGCCTCGCCCGAGTACCGCCCCCGCCGGTATCGGTGCATTCGCCAGCGCATCAGCGGCCAGTCCTCGATCGGGATGAACGCGGCCTCGTGCGCCCAGTACTCGGTCAGTATGCGCGGCGCTCGGGAGGTGTGCGACCATGCCGCCGAGTCGACCAATCCGCGGTCGTACTCGCCCAGACGGCTGAACAGCGGGACGTAGTGGGCGCGCACCAACACCGAGACCGAGTCGATCTGAAACAGCCGCACCCGATCGAGGATCGACCGGACGTGTCTTCGAGTCGGCGCCGCGGCCGGCTTGTTGTCGCCGAAGCCCTGCGCCCAGAGCGCCGATCTCCGGGCCGCAGCAGCCGTCATTTCACGCCTGATCATGGGCTCTCTTTCTGTTGCATGAACGCCGCAGTTAACACCCGGTTTCCGAGAAGGAGACTGGGCCTCATGCCCTCTCTGTCATATCAGCTCCCCATGCTCGCCGGATCAAGCCACTGAGATGCACCGGGTTCGACAAATCGGTCACGAATACGAAAGGCTACGCCGGTGACCACTTTGGTAGGAGCCAGATCAGCCCATGTCATGGCTCGGGTGCTGACCGAGATTGCCGCTCCGTGGACTGTAAACATTGCTGCGTCACTTCTAGTCGGCGTGTACGCCGGGAGCTGGCTGTGGGGTGCCGTGGTGGCGTTGTTCTCCGGTGTTTTACCGATGCTGATGATCCTGTGGGAGATGAGCCGCGATCGCGTCGGCGATCATCACGTCACCCAGCATGACCAGAGACATCGCGTCATCGTGGCGATTTTGGTTCTCGTGGCAGCCGCACTGGTGCTTCAGCTCGCGTTCGGCGCTCCAGAACAAACCGTCGGCCTAACTATCGCGGGCCTGGCAACTTTGCTGGCGATCGGGGTGTGGACCTCGATCGTTCACATCAAGGCTTCAGTACACACCGCCGTTTGGTCCGGATCGGTCGCAATAATCGGTCTGGCCATCTCGCCCTGGTGGTGGCTGCTGTTGGCGCTTACTCCGGTGATCGGCTGGGCGCGACTGCATCTACGCGATCACACGCTGACACAGGTATTGGCCGGAACAGCCACGGGCTTGATCGTGGCACCGATGACATACACAGTGGTGACAGCACTCTACTGAGACCGCTTACCCCTTTTCTTCCCGAGTGGTTCCTCGACCCCTGGTAATCCTGACACGGGTCACCGCCTGCGAAGTAGTCCAGCGGCACGTGAAAGAACTTGGCGAGGACCATGACCTGCTCTAACCCAGGGGATGCGGTCTCGCCGCCGAGAAGCTGCGAGAGGGAGCCCTCACTAGGATTTCCCCCATCGCCCCAGAAGAACCGGGCTTGCGCCGAGATGTTCGGTCGCGTAGCGGTGGACCTCCTGCGCGGGCTCCGACGCGGCTTGCGGAAACACGTGAGGCCACCGAAGGTCCCGACGCGGCTACCCCACCGGCGCCGAGGTCGTAGTAGGTGAGATCGACTCGCTCGCCACCGGTGTCTTCGTCGTGGTCTCGGTGGTCGTCGGCTGCTGCTGCGTAGCCGCGTCGGTGTTGCTTGGTGCCGCTGTGGCGGCAGGGGCACTACCCGTCGTGGCCTCGGCGGGAGCGGCCGACGACGACGCTGCAGAGGACAGCGCGGCCGACGTGGGAACCGGAGTCGTGATGGTCGCGGCCGACGACGACGCACCCGTGGGTGTGGCCGACGGCGACGCGCCAGACGATGCCGCTGAGGACGCTGCAGCCGAGGTGGCCGCCACCTCCTCCAATGCCTCCGACAGCTCGGTCGGGCTGAGCTTCGCCGACGGGTCCAACCGCTCACCGGCTTGAGCCTGCTCTGCGAGGTGGGTCAACCATGCCGCCGCGTAGTCGGCGGAGGTCAACGACTTGCCGTTCTCGGGATCGGCGTCGCGCCAGTAGTCGAAGTGGTGCCCGACGTCGGGGCCGAGCGTCAGCTGGTACGGGTCGCTCATGACCACCGGGATCGTGTTCTGATTCGTCACAATCAGGCCGATGACTTCATTGAACAGCTTTTCCGGTAGGTATGCGAGCGGCGACATCTCCTCTGCCGAGATCGAATCCAGCTCTCCCGACACCGGAGTCGCACCCGGAATGCCCGAGGCGTCGGCCTGGTCCGTGGTCGGCGTCAGCGTCTCAGCGGGTCCGGTGTACGACGGATCCGACACCTTCAGCAGCACGTTCAGGAAAGTCTCGTCGCCCTGCATCCAGTCGGGCTGCGACTTGATGTCCGCGAATGCGTCGAGCGCGATCCGGGACACGACAGTCGCGACGTCGATGCCCGTCGCCGGGGTCAACTGTTCGGTTTCGAGTGCGTCGACGTCGAGCTGTCGGCCGACGTTGATGACCAGCTGCAACAGAGAAATGTTCTGTGGTGCCGCGCAGGTGAGGTCGCCCTCGGAGCAGAACGAGGCGATCCGGCCGTTCAGGTCGCCGAAATCCGAGCCGCCGGTGTCCGGCAGCGCACCCTGGCCGGAAACGGGGTTATCGCCGCTCTGGTACTGCTGGTCGAATCCGTCTGGATTGGCGAAGGGGTTCTCCGCGCCGGGGAAGGGACCCTGACCGTCGGCGCGTCCGGCGTCGGCGAGGATGACGACACCGACGACGTCGCTCGGATTCACGATCCCGTATTCGCCGTCCGCACCGGCTTCCTGGTGGCCGACGTTCATCGCGACACGGCGGGCCACATCGGCCCCCTCGCTGTAGCCGACGATCGCGAACTGGGTGTCCGGGCACGAGAAGCGGATCGCTTTCATCACCTCTTCGGTGTTCGCGACACCGGTGTTCACCGCGTCTTCGTAGCTGGACATGTCCGCCGGGTACGCGATGTACATAGCGGCGTACGAGTCAGGATCGACGGCGCCAATCGGTGCGTTGGCCGCCTGATCGATCCACGGGCTCTCGTAATCGTCCGCAGACGCCGCGGGCAGTTCGTTGCCGTTCTCGTCGACGAGCATCCTGGTGGTGCCCGCTCGGGGCGTGTCACCGCGGCCGGCGATCGAGACGGTGACCATGTCGTGGCATTCGGTGGTCGACGCCACCAACGCGGCGTCGTCGGTGCGCGTCGATGCAGGCCACAGGGCCCACGTCAAACCCACCAGCAGCACCACCCCCAACGCGACCCGGGTGAACACCCGAGTCGCAATCCGGTGCCGCACCAAGAAACCGTCGATAGTCAATGTCCACTCCCCGAAACCAGACCGGCAGTCGACGCACGGGCAAACGCTGCACCGCGCGTCACGTCAGGGGGAATGTCGCCGATCAGGGCTGCAGTGTTACATCGGGGCGCTCACCCGCCTGCGAGTGCCGCGGCCCGGCGCCACAAAAGCACCTGCTCCCGTCCGTTGCCGGTGAGTCGGACGGCTGCTTCGAATTCGGCTCGTGCCTCGTCCACGATCCTGGTCGGCGAGCAGCACCGGACCGCCGTTTGCATCGAGCCACGCCGGGAAGCGGGCCTCGATTTGGAGCAGACCGATCGGCCCGTACAAGTTGTCGCGCGTGGCAACTCGTATCGGTGGGAAACGGCACCCGAGCCTGGACAGTGCGGGAGTCTCTGCCGCACCGTCATCCCATCAGTCGTGCGGCGACCGTTGCGCCGAGTTCCCAGCATGATTCGATGTCGGCCGTGCTCGGTTTTCCCGACACCACCACGGTCTCAGCGGCTTTCACCCAACCCAGCCCGGTCGTGATGGAATCGACGCCCCTCGCGGCTCCCTCGGTACCCTCGTTGCCGTGGATATACAGGCCGAACGGTCGCCCGCGCGTCGAGTCCAGGCACGGGTAGTAGCACATGTCGAACGCGTGCTTCAGTGCGCCGCTCATGTACCCGAGATTGGCCGGGGTACCGAGCACGTAGCCGTCCGCCTCCAGCATGTCGGCCGGTGAGACCGTGAGTGCCGGTCGGCGCACGACCTCGACGCCCTCGATCTCAGGAGCGGTTGCGCCGGAGAGCAACGCCTCGAACATCTCCTGCGTGTATGGAGATGGAGTGTGGTGAACGATCAACAGTCGTGGCATCTGATCCAAGTATTCCGCTAGTTGACCTAATTGTGCTCGAGCGCCCCTGACATATTCCCAAAGTTCGCTGGTGTCCCGAACAGGAATCCATCAGCTTGGTGAACATCGGTTTGGAGGACATCGGTTTGGAGGACATCGGTTTGGAGGACATCAGCGTACGCCCGCGTTCAACTCCCCGCGCGGCCTTCGCGCTCGGCGCGCTCGAGTTCGACGGCTCTGCGCATCGTCTCGCGTGCGCGCCCGCGGTCGCCGGCGTAGTCGTAGGCGCGGGCGAGCCGGTACGAGTGACGCCAGTTGTCGGGGTCTTCTTCCCATTCGAACTTGACCTGTTGGAACAACGCGTCTGCAGCGTCGCGGTCGACGCGGCCGGAGGGTCGCTTCGGCAGATCGGAGACGTCCAATTCCAGCGACTCGTCCGCGATCCGGCGGGAGAGATGCTGATGCTGGAATCCGGCACGCAGCGTGGCGTAGACGATCCATACACCCAGGACCGGAAGGATCAGGACGCCGATACCGAGCCCGATCGCGGCGCCGCCTCCGTCCTGGATCAGTTCTATCCCGCGTTGACCGAGGAGGACGAAATAGAAGGCCAGGGCCGCGACCAAAAGTCCGATCGTGAAGACGATCTTGGTCGAGTCTTCCTTCACAGGTCAAGAAGCGGGTCGATACCGACGGTGAGGCCCGGCCGGGAACCGATCTCCCGCACACCGAGCAGGACGCCGGGAGCGAAGGAGTTGCGGTCCATCGAATCGTGCCGGATGGTCAGGGTCTCCCCCTGGGTACCAAGGATTACCTCCTGGTGGGCGACAAGTCCGGCCAGTCGCACCGAGTGCACGCGCACCCCGCCCACGTCTGCGCCCCGCGCGCCATCCAGTTCGGTAGTCGTGGCATCGGGACTGGGGCCCACACCGGCCTTGCGCCGCGCCTCAGAGATGAGCGCGGCGGTGCGGTACGCCGTGCCGGACGGCGCGTCCGCCTTGTTCGGGTGATGCAGTTCGATGACCTCGACGGAGTCGAAGAACCGTGCCGCCGACTCCGCGAAGCGCATCGAGAGAACCGCACCGATCGCGAAGTTGGGGGCGATCAGCACACCAACCTCGGTCCGGTCCACGAACCACGACCGCACCGTGTCCAGTCGAGCGTCATCGAAGCCAGTGGTGCCCACCACCGCATGAATACCGTTGGAGACGAGGAACTTCAGGTTGTCCATCACCACATCGGGATGGGTGAAGTCGACGACCACCCGCGTGCCGGTCTCGACGAACGCCTCCAACCGGTCGCCGTGGTCCACCGCGGCGACGAGTTCGAGATCGGGCGCCTGCTCCACCGCCTCGCAGATCGCCCGGCCGACCTTGCCCCTGGCCCCGAGAACCCCGACCCTAATGGGTGCTGCTGCGCTCACTTCTCCACGCTCCGTCCAGTCACAACGATTCGTCCAGTCACAACGATTCGTCCGAAAGCCTACGCAATGCCGGGTGCCGCCCCACAAGCCGTCCGTCTCACGGGAGCGGTCGCGCGCGATCAGTCGAAAGTAATGATCTGACGGATCGCCTTCCCGTCGGCGAGTTCGTCCATGCCCTGGTTGATGTCGTCGAGGGCAATACGTGACGAGATGAGTTTCTCCACCGGAAGCTTTCCGGAGCGCCAGAGTCCCTCGTAGATCGGGATGTCCCGCGACGGAACCGCAGACCCGAGGTAGCAACCGATGATCGTGCGAGCCTCGGCGACCAACGTCAGTGGCGAGATCGACGAGCGCGCATCGGGCGCCGGCAATCCCACTGTGATCGTCTTGCCACCAGGAGCGGTTGCGCGGACCGCGGATTCGAATGCCCGGGCGTTTCCTGCGGCCTCGATCACGATGGGCGCCCGCACCCCGGCCTGTTCGAGTTCGGCCGGTGTGTAGACCGAGGTCGCACCGAGTTCCCGTGCGGTCTCGAGTTTCTCGGGAACGGCATCGACGCCGATCACCTCTCCTGCGCCGCGTGAAACCGCGGTAAGGATCGCTGCCATTCCCACGCCGCCGAGTCCGATGACCATGACTGCCTGACCTGGTCCGGGATCTCCCTCGTTGAGTACCGCGCCACCGCCGGTGAGAACAGCGCAGCCGAGCACCGCGGCCACATCGGCCGGGACGTCGTCGCCGACGGGAACGACGGACCGTCTGTTGACAACGGCGTGCGTCGCGAATCCGGACACGCCGAGATGATGGCGCACAATATCTTCGCCGCGCCGCAGTCGTGATCCGCCACCGAGCAGGGTGCCATCATTGTTGGCCTTGCTGCCGGGCACGCACGGCCTCCTGCCGTCGGTGGCGCAGCCTTCACACTCTCCGCAGCGCGGAAGGAACGTCATCACCACGCGTTGACCGACCGCGACGTCGTCGATACCGGCGCCGAGTTGCACGATCCGCCCCGCCGCCTCGTGTCCGAGCAGCATCGGTACCGGCCGGACCCGGTTACCGTCGACGACAGACAGGTCCGAGTGGCACAGGCCGGCGGCCTCGATCCGGACGAGGATCTCGCCCGCGCAGGGTTCCTCGAGGTCGAGTTCTGCGATCGAAATGGGTGTTGACTCGGAGAAGGGGCGCGCTCTGCCGATCTCCTCGAGTACCGCTCCACGAATCTTCATCTCGGGCTTCTCCTCCTCGGTCAGCGAACTCGTCAGCGGACGATGCCCCGCACCGAAGCCGGAAGGTCTCGCTTGCGCCGATACGGTCCGACCACGGCGGCCCCGAACGAACGTTGCAGTAGCACCCTCGCGACGTCGCGAACCTCGTCCGTGGTGACCGCGTCGATCTTGGCCAAGGTCTCGGTGATGCTGCGGTGATTGCCGTAGTTCAGTTCACTCCGACCGATGCGGTGCATCCGGGAGCCCGAATCTTCCAGTCCCAGAACCAGACCGCCCCGCAACGACCCCTTGGCGCGGGCGCACTCTGCGTCGGAGATGCCCTCGGAGGCGACATTCGACAGTACTTCGCGGATCACCGCGGCGACCTCCCCGAGGTTCTCTGGCTGGCACCCTGCGTAGATGGAGAATGCACCGGTGTCGGAAAACGTGTCGATGCTCGAATACACCGAGTATGCCAAACCGCGGATCTCCCGAACTTCCTGGAAAAGCCTGGAACTGAGCCCGCCCCCGACCGCGGCGTTGAGCACCGACAGCGCCCACCGGTGCGACTCGTGCCGGCCGAACGCGCGCACCCCCAGTGAGAGGTGGACCTGCTCGCTGTCCCGATTGGTCAAGCTGAGAGTCGGCTCGGTCCGCAGACGTAGCGTTCCGGCGCGGCGCGGCACAGGTTCGGACACCGACTCGATGTGCCCGGCGAATGCACGCCGCACCAACTCGACCGTTGGTTCATGCTCCACGTTGCCTGCGACGGCCACCACCATGCGCGGCGGCGTGTAGCGGCGCACATGGAAGGAGTGGAGTTGCGTTCTCGTCATCGACTCGATGGACTCGACGCTGCCGATCACCGGACGACCCACCGGGTGGTCACCGTAGAGCGCGGTCAGGAAGGCGTCGCCGAGCAGGTCTTCCGGATCGTCGTCGCGCATCGCGATCTCTTCCAGGACAACCTGACGTTCCACGTCTACGTCGGACGACCGGCAACGGCCCCGCAGGACCACGTCGCTGACCAGGTCGACGGCGAGGGCCAAGTCGTCATCGAGCACGTGCGCATAGAAACACGTGTGCTCCTTGGACGTGAAGGCATTGAGTTCTCCGCCGACACCATCCATCACCTGTGCGATGTCAAGGGCAGTGCGCGACGGGGTGGCCTTGAACAGTAGGTGTTCGAGAAAATGTGCGGCGCCCGCGACCGTCGGTTGCTCGTCGCGAGAGCCGACGCCCACCCAGACACCCACGGACGCGGATCGAACGCCGGGGACGAATTCGGTGACGACCCGGAGCCCACCGGGAAGCACAGTGCGCCTGACTCCGGCGTCCGGTTCGGCCAGGTTGGGTGCTTGGGTCAGCAACGCAGCGCGATTGCGATCAGTCTTGGCCATGTAGTGATTCAGTAGTCCTCGAAAGCTGGGAGTCTTCGAACGCAAAACTTTACACGTGGCACCCGACCGTCGCTCACCAGCCTCTACAGTGTGCTCGTGCCCCTACTTGTAGCCACGATGGGCGACGGCGCGCACGGTCAGTTGACGCAGGGCACACCGTCTCCGCTGAAGACGCTGCCTTGATCGGGTGGCGCCACACCATCTGCGTCGGGTGTCGATGTGAGGGGGCTCTGAGCGGCCCCAAGCTCTTGCCTCCCCCACGACGGCTGGAAGGAGTCCGGCATGGTGAAGTCGGATCCGAGAACGACTCGAATGTGTGCCGACGAGACGTCCGCGTCGGGGGTCGCGGACAGATCTAACAGCTGAGCAACGGCGTCAGCGTCGGCTTCAGCACCGGCCCCATACGAGATCGAGGAGATCAAGCTCGGTCCGTCCTCGTCGTTCCCGATCTCTCCGGGGGCGTACCCGAGGCCGCCGAGAGCCGACGACACCTTGCTCGCGAGACCGTCTGTGATACCGGCGTTCAGGACGTCGACGGTGCTCGATGGTTTCGCGGTTGATGTCTGGGTTGCCGCCTCGTCGCCAAAGGCGGCGCGTACCAGTGACCTGATCTCGGCGGGGTCGACGATGTTCACGTCCTGTCCGTCGATCACGTCGTACCGCAGCACGGGCAGGGTCTGGAATTCGAGATCCCCCGCGATCTTGCCGACCTGCTGGGCGAAGTCGACGAGATTCCAGCCCGAGGAGAACACAATGTTGGTCTGTGCCGCCTCAACGAGGGCTTTGAGCTTGCCGATATTGGAGAACGTCCCCGACTTCTCCAACTCGTGCACCACCGACACCAGGAAGGCCTGCTGGCGGCGTGTGCGATCGAGGTCGCCATTCTCTAGACCGTGGCGTTGCCGAACAAACGCCAATGCTTGTGCCGCGTCAAGCCTTTGGTCCCCCGCGGGGAAGTTGGCGCCGGAAAAGTCATCCTGCACCGCGTGGTTGAGGCACACGTCCACTCCACCGAGTGCCGTGGTGAGGTCGTAGAAGCCGGCCAAATTGACCTCAGCGAACCGGTCGATCGGGACGCCGACAAGGTTACGAACGGTTGCCAGGGTGGAGGCTCGGCCCGCCTCGCGGCCCCTGGTCTCCAAGGTGGTCTTGTCGGTGACACCTTGGGCTCGCAGGTCCTCTTCGACAGCAGCCTTCTTCAGGCCGTACGCCTCTTTGATCTTGACGTGATCGTTGCCCGGAATCCCGCTGACCGCGACGTAGTCGTCGCGCGGAATCGAGAACGCCGTCGCACTGCTGCCATCCCCGGGTACGTGCACGAGGATCAGGGTATTTGTGTTGTAGCCGCCGACGCTGCTGTCGCCGGCGTGGAGTTGGTCGAGGACTTGTGGCGGCAGGTCGTTGCCCTGCTGGTCCTTGCGCGAGTCGAGTCCCATCAACAAAATATTCGTCGAACCTCCGGTGGAGGTAGGGGCGCCCGCGCCGAGCGCGTTGGAGGTGGCGAACCCGTTCGCAAGATTCGACTGTCCCCACCACCCGACGCCGGTTGTGACGAGCAGCGCCACTGAAAGGGTCGCTACCGGCGCCCGCAACCCGGCCAGCCGACTACGCCGTGCTTTGCGCCGAACATCTACCTGTCCGAGGCGGGTGGTCCGGTCGTTGTGGGTCACCGGGGCACACCTTCCGTCAGAACTGTTACCCCGGCCCCGTCCGAGCCAAAAGGCCCCGATCCAGCGCGACGCACGCTACAGGGCCACAGAGTATCGCAACGGGTTCGCGGCGCCAGAATAGGGCCTCACCACCGGAACAAGCCACGACACACCATCTGAAGTCACGCCATCGAATGTAACATCGATGAGTTGGGTGGGACGGTCGAGGACGCACGCACTTGCCTGCGGCGATGGTACGTCTCGGCGGACGGCCAAAGAGACCGGCGGCCCCGCACGAGAACAGTGCGGGGCCGCCGGGATGCTGACTGGGAGAAGGATTAACTCTCGGCAGCCGCCTTTTCGCTCTGCTCAGCCGGAGCCGCACCGTCTTCTTCGACAGGGATCAGTGAGATCTTGCCGCGGTTGTCGATGTCGGCGATCTCGACGCGCAACTTCGAGCCGACGCTCACGACGTCCTCGACCTTGGCGATGCGCTTGCCGCTGCCCAACTTCGAGATGTGAACCAATCCGTCGCGGCCCGGAAGGAGCGAGACGAACGCACCGAAGGCGGTGGTCTTGACGACCGTGCCCAGGAAGCGCTCGCCGACCTTCGGCAGTTGCGGGTTGGCGATGGCGTTGATCATGTCGATCGCAGCCTGCGCGGACGGGCCGTCCGTCGCACCGACGAACACGGTGCCGTCATCTTCGATAGAGATGCTGGCGCCGGTCTGCTCGGTGATGGAGTTGATCATCTTGCCCTTGGGGCCGATGACCTCACCGATCTTGTCGACCGGGACCTTGATCGCCGTCACGCGCGGAGCGAACGGGCTCATCTCGTCCGGGCTGTCGATGGCCTCGGCCATGACCTCCAGGATCGTCGCCCGAGCATCCTTGGCCTGCGACAGCGCGCTGGCGAGGACCTGCGACGGAATTCCGTCGAGCTTGGTGTCGAGTTGCAGCGCGGTGACAAAGTCCTTTGTGCCCGCGACCTTGAAGTCCATGTCGCCGAATGCGTCTTCGGCGCCGAGGATGTCGGTCAGGGCGACATAGCGGGTCTCGCCGTCGACCTGATCGGACACCAGGCCCATTGCGATACCGGCGACCGGAGCCTTCAGCGGCACACCAGCGTTGAGCAGTGCGAGCGTCGACGCGCACACCGAGCCCATCGAGGTGGATCCGTTGGAGCTGAGAGCCTCCGAGACCTGACGGATGGCGTAGGGGAACTCCTCGACGCTCGGCAGCACGGGCATCAGCGCCCGCTCCGCCAGTGCTCCGTGACCGATCTCACGCCGCTTGGGCGAACCGACTCGGCCCGTCTCACCGGTGGAATACGGCGGGAAGTTGTAGTGATGCATGTAGCGCTTGCTGGTCTCGGGGCCGAGCGAGTCGATCTGCTGCGCCATCTTGACCATGTCGAGCGTGGTGACACCAAGGATCTGAGTCTCGCCGCGCTCGAACAGCGCCGAACCGTGTGCGCGCGGAATGAGGGCAACCTCGGCCGAGAGCGAGCGGATGTCCGTGATGCCGCGACCGTCGATGCGGAACTGGTCGCGGAGGATGCGCTGACGCACCAGCTTCTTGGTCAGCGAGCGGAACGCTGCGCCGATCTCCTTCTCGCGGCCCTCGAAGTTCGGGGCGACCTGCGCGAGGACCTCGACCTTGACCTCGTCGGTCTTCTCGTCGCGCTCCTGCTTGCCCGCGATCGTCAGAGCTGCGCTCAGCTTCTCGGCAGCAGCGGCCTCGACGGCTGCGAAGACGTCGTCCTGGTATGCCGGGAAGACGGGGAACTCGCCGGTGGGCTTCGACGCCTTGTCCGCGAGACGCTGCTGTGCGGCGCACAGACGAGCGATGAACGGCTTGGCGGCTTCGAGGCCTTCGGCCACAATCGCTTCGGTGGGGGCTTGGGCGCCACCCTCGATCATGGAGATCACATTTTCGGGGGCCTCGGCTTCGACCATCATGATCGCAACATCTGCGTCGTCACCGCTGCCGGAAACGATACGACCGGCGACGACCATGTCGAAGACGGCGTTCTGGAGCTGATCGACGGTGGGGAATGCGACCCACTGACCGGCCTTGTTCTCCTCCGACGTGATGAGCGCGACCCGCACACCACCGACGGGTCCGGAGAAGGGCAGTCCGGCGATCTGCGTCGAAGCCGACGCGGCGTTGATGGCGACCACGTCGTACAGGTCCTGCGGGTTCAGGCTCATCACCGTGACGACGACCTGGATCTCGTTGCGCAGACCGTCGACGAACGTCGGGCGCAGCGGGCGGTCGATCAGGCGGCAGGTGAGGATGGCATCCGTGGAGGGACGGCCCTCACGACGGAAGAACGAGCCGGGAATACGGCCTGCTGCGTACATACGCTCCTCGACGTCCACCGTCAGGGGGAAGAAGTCGAAGTGCTCCTTGGGGTGCTTGCTGGCGCTCGTCGCTGACAGCATCATGGTCTCGTCGTCGAGGTAGGCGACGACGGCTCCGGCGGCCTGCTGGGCGATCCGCCCGGTCTCGAATCGAATGGTGCGGGTACCGAAGGACCCGTTGTCGATCACGGCGGTGGACTCGAACACGCCCTCATCGACCTCTACTGCGGAATTTTCTGTCATCTCTTCTTTTCACTTCCCTCTCGTCTTCGCCGTACCCACGCGGGCGTTCTCACCCTCCTGGCGAGAACTGCGCACTCGAGGAACATCCCCCTCTCGATATCTCGGGATGTCGTTGTGCGGAGGCGGCCGTCGATCGAAGCCTCCCGGACAGTGTCCGGAAAACCACTACCGAAGACCGACACCACATTCTCAGGTGCATACGGTAGCGCTGCCTTCGGCAGCTCTACACCGATAGCCAGCGAAGCCCAGTCTAAGCAAGGCCTCGCCGGCTATCGGAGTGATCGGCGATCGAACAATCGCCGTGTCTTCGAACTCAGCGACGCAGTCCGAGGCGTTCGATCAGCGAGCGGTAGCGCCCGATGTCGACCTTCTGGACGTACTTGAGCAGTCGACGACGACGTCCGACCAGCAGCAGCAGGCCGCGGCGGGAGTGGTGGTCGTGCTTGTGCATCTTGAGGTGTTCGGTGAGATCGACGATGCGCTTGGTGAGCATGGCCACCTGCGCCTCCGGCGAACCGGTGTCGGTCTCGTGCAGGCCGTACTCGCTCAGAACCTGCTTCTTCTCTTCGGTGGTCAGTGCCACTGGTTCACTCCTGGTGATGACGTTCGCGCACATGGGTCGAAACTCGGCGAGGCCACCACGAACCGCAGCACACGCCAGCAAGCCACTTTACCAGCTGAAATGCAGCGGCTTTACCCCACGTCACCCGATGTGGTCAGGATCTCGCGTGCGCGCTTCGCGTCATTGCCCATCGCGACGATGAGGTCGTCGACGGAATCGAACTTCTCCATGCCACGCAGACGCTCCACGAGGTCGACGGCGACATGCTGCCCGTACAGGTCGGCTTCCCGATCGAGGACGAATGCTTCGACCGTGCGAGTGCGCCCAGAGAACGTGGGGTTGGTTCCGACCGAAACCGCGGCCATATACCGCTCCCCGGACGTGACTGTCCCCAGATCGACACCATGCCCAAGCACCGTGAACCACGCCGCGTACACGCCGTCCGCGGGAATCGCGGCAAACATGGGCGGCGCGACGTTGGCGGTGGGATAACCGAGCTGACGACCTCGCCCGTCCCCGTGGACGACGACACCCTCGACCCGGTGTGGGCGGCCCAGCGCCTCCGTCGCGGCACTCATGTCGCCGGCATCCACGCATGAGCGAATGTAGGTGGACGAGAACGTGACTGCGTGCTCGGCGACTAGCGTCACGCCGTCGACCGCGAACCCGAATCGGTCACCGATCTGACGCAGGAGGTCGACGTTCCCGGCGGCCTTCTTCCCGAACGTGAAGTTCTCGCCGACGACGACCTCGGCCACGTGCAGGCGCTCTACCAGGACCTCGTGGGCATAGCGCTCCGGCGTCAGCTTCATGAATTCGGCGGTGAACGGCATGACGCAGAAGACGTCGATGCCCAATTCCTCCGCAAGCTCTGCGCGACGGGCGAGGGTCGTGAGCTGGGCGGGATGACTGCCCGGACGAACAACTTCCATCGGGTGAGGATCGAAAGTCATGAGCACGCTGGGTATTCCACGTTGTCGAGCAGCCGCCACCGCTCGACTGATCAGTTGGGCGTGACCTCGGTGCACGCCGTCAAATACGCCGATCGTGAGTACACAACGACCCCAGTCGGCAGGAACCTCGTCGAGACCACGCCATCTCAGCACGACTCGCAGCCTACGGTGCCGCACGCTGATGTCCATCCCCGGACCGGGTGTGCGCCGGAGTCGCTTGTCGAGGAGGCGCCACGACCTCGCAGTTCACGCTCTCCGAGCCGGGCCTGGCGTCACGGAACAGGTGTGCCGATGTATCTCAGGAGTAAGACTTGCCTAAGCTCGTGGGCGTGGCGATGAACAAGAATGATGAGCGCGTGACCGAGGGCTCCACATCCGAGACCGGGGCACTCTCGGCAGTGGCGCAGGACTATCTCAAGGTCATCTGGACGGTTCAGGAGTGGTCACAGGAGCGGGTGTCCACGAAACTCCTGTCCGAGAAGATCGGGGTGTCCGCATCCACTGTGTCCGAGGCCATCCGGAAACTGTCCGACCAGGGCCTTGTCGATCACGCCCGCTACGGGTCCATCGCCTTGACCGAGGCGGGCCGAGTCGCCGCTGTCGGCATGGTCCGCAGGCACCGTCTCATCGAGTCGTACCTGGTTCAGGAACTCGGATACGGCTGGGACGAGGTGCACGACGAGGCCGAGGTGCTCGAGCACGCCGTCTCGGATCTCATGATCGCCCGGATGGATATCAAGCTCGGTCATCCCGAGCGCGACCCGCACGGCGACCCGATTCCTTCCGTAGACGGCTCGGTGCCCGCTCCTCCAGCCCGCCAGTTGAGCGACTTCGCCAACGGCGAGAGCGGTCGCATCGCCCGAATCTCGGACTCCGACCCGGCGATGCTGCGCTACTTCGACTCGGTCGGCGTGGCGCTGGACGTCACCGTCACGATGTTGGAACGGCGCGACTACGCGGGCACCGCGTCTATCCAGCTCGGTGCCGACGAGGATTCCATCGATCTCGGAAACCCTGCAGCCCAGGCTATCTGGCTGGTATGAGCGACTATCTCAAGGTCGCGGGCCGGACCACCATAACGGAACTGGCGCGCTTTCCGCGCTCCTGAAGCAGTGCGATCGTGTGCCCGCTCGGGTCGATGGCGGCGTAGACGCCCTCGATTCCGATGGGTTCGAGCCACCGGCCGTGACTGATCGATTCGGCCTCGTCGGCGTCGATCTGCCGGTGCGGGAACGCGGTCTGCGCGGCGGCGTCGATGTCGAAGCTCACCCCCGGCTCCTCGGCCAGTCGTTCAAGGGTGCGCGCATGGTCGAGCGTGAACGGTCCCACCCGGGTTCGGCGCAGCGAGGTGAGATGTCCTCCGACGCCGATCAGCGCGATGCCGAGATCACGCGCGAGCGCCCGGATATACGTTCCGGAGGAGCATTCCACCTCTACGTCGAGGTCGACGAACGTGCCCTGCGTCCGCCTGGCGACGACGTCGAACCGCGACACCGTGACCGGACGGGCGTCGAGTTCGAACTCCTCGCCCGCTCGGATCAGCGCATGCGCTCGTCTTCCGTCTACCTTTATGGCACTGACACTCGAGGGGATCTGCCGGATGTCCCCGGTCTGGGCGTCCACCTGAGCGGCAATCTGCTCGTCGGTCAGGCCGGAGGCATCGGCGGCCGCGACGATCTCACCCTCGGCGTCGTCGGTGGTGGTGGCCTGCCCCAACCGAATCGTGGCGGTATACGCCTTCGTGGTCAACGCGAGAAGACCGAGCAACTTCGTTGCCCGCTCCACTCCAAGAACCAGAACACCGGTGGCCATCGGGTCGAGAGTGCCCGCGTGCCCTACCTTTCGCGTGCCGAGCAGCTTCCGACAACGGGCCACAACGTCGTGGCTGGTGATGCCCGCGTCCTTGTCGACGATGAGCAGTCCGGCACCGACGAGACCGGAAGAGGGCTTTTCACGTGCAGACACGGGTACGGATTCTGCCAGCTTGTGGCACCGCTGGCGAAATCAGCAACGGCTACATCGCGACGATCGCAGTGATGATCAACCCGTCGGATACCAGCCACCGTCCGTCGAACGACGCCAACGGTGGCCCGGCGACGGTCTCCCCGGAGATGAGAATATCTGAGTGGAAAGTACCCGTGCCGTCCCCGCAGGACTCGAACGTAATGTGTGCGTCCTCGAACCCGAGCCACCGCCGCGTGAGCGGGAACCACGCCTTGTAGGTGGCTTCCTTGGCGCAGAACAGCAGCCTGTCGCGGTGCACCGGACCGCCGCCCTCTGCACGCCAGAGCGCCGAGACATCTGTAGCCGAAAGCCACGCCCGTTCGGTCTCGAGGCTAACCGCGTCCAACACGCCATCGGGCAACGCCTCGTGTGGTTCGGCGTCGATTCCCAGGGACCGCACCTGCATCGAGTGCCCGAGCACGGCGCCACGATAGCCGTCACAGTGCGTAAGGCTTCCGACCACCCCGCGTGGCCATAATGGGGAACCCTTGTCGCCACGCAGAATCGGGGCGGGTTCTACACCCAACTTCGCCATCGCCAGGCGGGCGCAATGCCGCGCGCTCGTGAACTCTCGGCGCCGTTTCTCCACTGCCCTCCCGATCAGGGCCTCCTCCTGCGGATGCGGACGGAGGCCCGGCGGGTCCGCGAACAATTCCGAGGACGCCACTCCGGCCGGCAGAATTTTCTCGATCACAGGCCTCTCCTCGCCCGCATCTTCTCGACTTCGGCTTCCTGCTCGGGAGTCACCTTGAAGTGGCCTCCCCACTTGTTCAACGTTCCCGGCGGATACTCGGGTACCGGCAGGATCTGCCGAAGAAGCCTCTCCGGGAGACCCCGCTTCTGCCACTCCCTGGGGTAGCCCAGCGACACCTCTTCGAACCGGACCCCGTCGTAGTAGGTGGTACGCGGGATATGTAGGTGCCCGTACACGGCGCACACGGCGTTGTACCGGGTGTGCCAATCCGCTGTCATTTCGGTGCCGCACCAAAGCGAGAATTCCGGGTACCACAGCACCTGAGTCGGCTCACGCACCAGTGGGAAGTGGTTGATCAGGACGGTGCGCGTCCCGGCGGGCAAAGCATCCAAGCGTGCCTGCGTCGTCTCGACCCGGTCGCGACACCACGCGTCGCGGGTTCCGTACGGTTCGCTCGACAACAGGAATTCGTCGGTGGCCACCACGTTCTTGTCGCGCGCGATCGTGAGGCCTTCCTCTTTCGTCGCGGCGCCCTCGGGCAGGAACGTGTAGTCATACAGCAGGAACATCGGGACCAGCGTGATAGGGCCGTCGTCTGCATCCCACACCGGGAACGGATCCTCGGGAGTGATGACGCCGATCTCGCGGCACATGGTGACGAGGTAGTCGTAGCGGGCGGCGCCGTAGATCTGTACCGGGTCCTTCGCCGTCGTCCACAATTCGTGGTTGCCGGGTACCCAGATGACCTCGGCGAAGCGGCTACGGAGGAGTCCCAATGCCCAGCGAATGTCGTCTGTCTTCTCCGAGACGTCGCCCGCGACGATCAACCAGTCTTCGGGCGAATCGGGGTAGATGTCCTCTGTGACAGGCCGGTTCCCCCTGTGCCCCACATGGATGTCGCTCACCGCCATCAATTTGGGTGCCACGTCAACCACCTTTCCGATCATATTTCGCCACCGGATCACTGCGATCCGCGCTGTGCCTGTAGGTCGGCCCCGACCACAGCCCAATGGCCCGCACCGACCCGCCACACCACAGCAAGCATCCGAAGAACTAAGAACAACGCCAGTCCCGTCCAGATTCCCGCCAGGCCCCAATCGTGCAACATCGAGAGCCAGATCAATGGGAGGAAGCCGAAAAGTGCGCACACCAGCGTGGCATTCCGCAGGAAGGCGACGTCGCCGGCCCCGAGGAGCACTCCGTCGAGGGCGAACACCACGCCGGCGACCGGCATGATCGCGATGAAGAACCACCACGCGATCGCCACTTCGCCGAGCACCGCTCGATCGGAGGTGAATATTCCGGGTATGAGTGCGTGACCGACGGCGAAGATCAGGGCCAGTCCCATGGCGAAGATGGTCGACCACCAGGTGATTCGCCACGACAGTTGCGTGGCTGCGCGAGCACGTCCGGCGCCGAGAGCGGCACCCACCAGCGCCTGGGCCGCGATCGCGAGAGAATCGAGCGTGAGAGCAACAAGATTCCACAGCTGGAGCACCACCTGGTGAGCCGCCACCGCAGCTGCGCCGAACCTGGACGCGACGGCGGCGGCCGACAGGAAGCACGCCTGGAATGCGAGGCTCCGAAGCATCAGGTCCTTGCCTTGCACCATCTGGGCACGCATGACTTGCCACCGAGGACGTAGGGACACCCGCGAGGTCACCAAGGCGCCGACGAACAGACTCGCCGACAGGCTCTGCCCAGCGACGTTAGCCACGGCCGAGCCCTCCAGTCCCAGTCGCGGGGCTCCCCGTGCACCAGCAGGGGGCAGGCCACGGCCGACACGGTGAGACCCGCGATCACGAAACGTAGAGGTCGCACACTGTCCTGAACCCCGCGCATCCACCCGTTGCCCGCCATCGTGATCAGGATCAGCGGGGCGCCGAAGACCGCGATCCGCAGCCAATCCTCGGCGGCCACCGCGATGGCGCGCTCCCCGGCGATCGCGGATGTGATCGGCCGTGCAAGCAGATGGACCAGGGCGATTACGAGACCACCGATACCTGCCGCCAGCCACGTCGCCTGGACACCCTCCCGCACGGCACCGCGCTCGTCACCGGCGCCGTGCATCCGGGACGCTCGTGCCGTTGTGCCGTAGGACAGGAACGTCAGCTGAGTGCTGACCTGAGTCAGGATGAGACCACCGATGGCGAGCCCTGCGAGGGCCATCGCACCCAGTCGTCCGACGACGGCGATGTCGAAGAGTAGATAGATCGGTTCGGCGGCGAGCACGCCGAGCGCGGGTAGCGCCAGCCCGAACACCGTGCGGGCGCTGACGTCGCCCGTCACTACTGAGACATCGGCCAAGAAGAGGGCCTCAGCCGAGCGAGTCGACCAGCGACGTCACTATCTCAGCAGCGGTTGCCGTGGCGGTGTAGCCAGCGGCGAACCGGTGACCGCCGCCGCCGAGATTCCCCGCCACGAGGGAGACGTCCACGTCTGATTTCGACCGCAACGACACCGCCCAGCTACCATCCGCGGCTTCCTTGAGGACTGCGGCCACCTCGGCCTCGGAGGTGGTCCGGACGATATCTATGACACTCTCGATCTCCTCGGAACGGAGGCCTCCGACGTTGGCCTGCCGGATGACCGCATAGACCAGTCCGCGCCCCCCTGCCGCGTCGGGTAAGAGTTTCGCCGACGCGAGCACCTCCGAGAGCATGGGCAGCCAACCGAACGGATGGGTGTCGAGCAGGCGCCGGGCTATGCGAGCGCCGTCGATGCCGGTGGCGAGGAGCCTCTCGGCCAGGGCGTGGGTGCCGGGCTGAACCCAGCGGAACGCACCGGTGTCGGTCACCAAGCCCGCGTACAGGCAGTGCGCGACGTCTGCGTCGATGTCCACACCCCATAGATCGAACATCCGTACCACGACAGCGGTCGTCGACTCCGCAGACTCCTCGATCAGGTTTATATGACCGAATCGGGTGTTGGACCGATGGTGGTCAATCACGAGCGTCTCACCCGCGGTCTCGAGGCGATCGGCAAGCCTCCCGAGACGCCCCGCACTGCCGCAGTCCACCGTGACCAACAGATCGACGTTGCGGCGAACCTGACTTGCCGGCACCAGTAGGTGAGTGCCCGGAAGCTCACGCATCGACTCGGGCAACTCGTCCGGCGCGCCAAAGGCAACCTGCACCGGGATTCCCTTGCGCTCGAGCACCAGTGCCAGGGCGAGCCCGCTACCGATCGTGTCGGCATCGGGTTGGATGTGACAGAGAATCGTCACCGACGTTGCATTCTCGAGAACCGCGACCGCCTGCGGCAGGTGCACCTCTTGGCGATCCAGTTCAGACAGGGACGTCTCCTGAGTATGGGTCATGTCGCTCCGTGTCAGTGCGCCCGGCGCGAACCGGACGACTCGTCGACATCGACATCGACATCGACATCGACATCGACTGAGGGTTCCTTGTACGGGTCGGGGTCTCCGGCCGGAGTCGCGTCGGCTGCGACTCGCGCGACCTCCACATCGGCGGCGCGAGCACGAGCCAGGAGTTCCTCCATGTGACGGGCAGTGTCGGGGACCGTGTCCGCGACGAACGTCAGCGTCGGTGTGAATCTGACGCCGGTTCCTGCGCCCACCTTGGAGCGCAGAACTCCCTTCGCCTTCTCCAACCCGGCCGCCGCGGTGACCAGATCCGGTTCGAACTCAAGGTCGGCCCCCATGACGGTGTAGTACACGGTGGCGTCGTGGAGGTCGGCTGTCACCTTGGTGTCGGTGATGGTGACGAACTCCAGTCGAGGGTCCTTAATTTCATGATCAATCGCCATAGCGACGATAGTGCCGATGCGCTTGGCGAGTTTGCGTGCCCGGGCGGGATCCACCATGACAATCAGACTCCTCTCCCTGGTCGCTCGATGAATTGTGATTACGTGTCCGGCTGTGTAGTTCATTCTGCACGCCGCGCCGCGCGGGCGGCGGGGCGGGCAGGGCGCACCGGGTCAGTCCTCGGGGCCGAAAATCCTTCGCCGGACGGCAAGGAGTTGCAATTCAGGCAACTCGGCGACGTGCCTCTCGCATGTGTCGAGTACCTCGTGGATGTGATCGACTCCCGAACTCGCCATCGAGACGCCAAGCATCGACCGCCGGAACCGATCCTGTTCTCCGGTCTCCGCCGCCGAGACGCCGTAGCGTCGCAGCTCGGCCAAAACGGGTTTGACCATTGCACGCTTCTCTTTCAGAGATCGCACGTCACCGAGCAAAATGTCGAGCTCGAGCGCACCTACGTACAAGCCTTCCTCCTTTGGCAGGTGTGCACTTCCCCGACCGATTCAATCGGCCGGGGAAGCACTCACACCGGATGACACTTCCACGCCACCCCACACTGGTGGTGACTAGTCGCGCGGCTTTTCCCGAAGCTCGTAGACCTCGATGACGTCACCGACCTTGATGTCCGAGTAGGTGACAGTCAAACCGCACTCGTAACCCTCGCGCACCTCGACCGCATCCTCCTTCTCCCGCTTGAGCGAGGAAATGGTGACGGTCTCGGCGACAACCGCGCTGTCACGCAGCAGCCTGGCCTTCGCGTTGCGACGGACGACACCAGAGGTGATGAGGCAACCGGCAATGTTGCCAACCTTGGAAGAACGGAACATCGCACGGATCTCCGCCTTGCCCAATTCGACCTCTTCGTAGATCGGCTTGAGCATGCCCTTGAGCGCCTTCTCGACCTCGTCGATGGCCTGGTAGATCACCGAGTAGTACCGGATGTCGACGCCCTCGCGGTTCGCCAACTCGGTCGCCTTGCCCTCAGCGCGGACGTTGAACCCGATGATGATCGCGTTCGACGCGGCGGCCAGGTTGACGTTGGTCTCGGTGACGCCACCGACACCACGGTCGATGATGCGCAACTGCACCTCGTCGTCGATCACGATGCCGTGCAGGGCCTCTTCCAAAGCCTCCACGGTTCCCGAATTGTCGCCCTTGAGGATGAGGTTGAGCTGCGAGGTCTCCTTGAGAGCCGAATCCAGGTCCTCGAGGCTGATGCGCTTGCGGCTCTTTGCGGCCAGGGCGTTGCGCTTACGCGCATTGCGCCGATCCGCGATCTGACGGGCGATACGGTCCTCGTCGACCACGAGCAGGTTGTCGCCTGCCCCTGGAACCGACGTGAAACCAACCACCTGGACGGGACGCGAGGGCAGGGCCTCGAGCACGTCGTCGCCGTGCTCGTCAACCATGCGGCGCACACGACCGTATGCATCGCCGGCCACGATCGAGTCGCCGACCCGTAGCGTTCCGCGCTGGATGAGCACGGTTGCGACGGGGCCGCGTCCACGGTCGAGGTGCGCCTCGATGGCAACACCCTGAGCATCCATGTCCGGGTTTGCTCGCAGGTCCAGGGCGGCATCCGCTGTCAACAGCACAGCGTCGAGCAGTGCGTCGATGTTGGTGCCCTGTTTCGCCGAGATGTCGACGAACATGGTTTCTCCGCCGTACTCCTCGGCGACCAGTCCGTATTCAGTGAGCTGCTGCCGGATCTTGTCCGGGTTCGCGCCTTCCTTGTCGATCTTGTTCACCGCGACCACGATCGGCACGTCGGCCGCCTGGGCGTGGTTGATCGCTTCCACCGTCTGCGGCATGACGCCGTCGTCGGCGGCGACGACCAGGATCGCGAGGTCGGTGGCCTTGGCACCGCGGGCACGCATGGCCGTAAAGGCCTCGTGACCGGGAGTGTCGATGAACGTCACGAGACGTTCATTGCCGTCGAGCTCCGTGAGTACCTGGTAGGCACCGATGTGCTGCGTGATACCGCCGGCCTCGGCTTCACGAACATTGGCCTTGCGGATCGTGTCCAGCAGTCGGGTCTTACCGTGGTCGACGTGGCCCATGACGGTGACCACCGGCGGACGGGACTCGAGGTCCTCTTCGCCGCCTTCGTCCTCGCCGTAGGTGAGGTCGAAGCTGTCGAGCAGTTCGCGGTCTTCGTCCTCTGGGCTCACCACCTGGACGACGTAATTCATCTCGCCGCCGAGCAGTTCAAGTGTCTCGTCGTTGACCGACTGGGTTGCCGTCACCATCTCGCCGAGGTTGAACAGTGCCTGCACCAATGCTGCCGGGTTCGCATCGATCTTCTCAGCGAAGTCCGAGAGAGAGGCGCCACGAGCGAGGCGAATGGATTCGCCGTTGCCACGGGGCAACCGCACGCCACCGATGGCGGGCGCCTGCATGGAATCGTATTCCTGCCGCTTCTGCCGCTTCGACTTGCGACCGCGACGTGGGGCGCCACCGGGGCGACCGAACGCTCCGGCTGCGGCACCACGCTGACCGGGGCGACCGCCGCCACCGGGACGACCGCGGAATCCACCTGCGGGAGCGCCGCCACCGGGTGCACCTGCGCCTGCACCGGGAGCACCGCCACCACCGCGGTATCCGCCACCGCCACCGCCACCGCCGCCGCCACCGGGACGACCGCCCGGAGCTCCGCCGGGACGACCGGGACGACCGCTGGGAGCGGGCCGCGCCGACCGGGCCGGCATCGCACCCGGATTGGGGCGAGGAGGCATCGAGCCCGGGCTGGGACGGGGACCACCCTGACCCGGAGCCGGACGGGGACCACCCTGACCCGGAGCCGGACGGGGACCACCCTGACCCGGAGCCGGACGGGGACCACCCTGACCCGGAGCCGGACGGGGACCACCCTGACCCGGAGCCGGACGCGGGGCCGGACGTTCGGCCGGAGCCGACGAGTACGGGTTGTTACCGATGCGCGGGGGCTTCGGACCTGGACGCGGGCCACCCGGCTTCGCGCCCGTCGACGGAGTTGCCGGAGCGCTAGCCGCCGGAGCAGCCGGAGCGCTGGCTGCCGGAGCGCTAGCCGCCGGAGCGGCCGGGGCTGCGGGTGCGGCCGGGGCTGCGGGTGCGGCCGGGGCTGCGGGTGCGGCCGGGGCTGCGGGTACAACCGGGGCTGCGGGTACAACCGGGGCTGCGGGTACAACCGAGGTGGGACGACCGGGCTTGGGGGCACTGGTCGTCGGTGCCGCCGGGGTGACAGCGCGTGCTTCGGGTGCGGCCGGGGCTTGCGCCTCGGCCGCAGGAGTCGCGGGCGCTGCCGGGGGGCCGGGCCTAGGCCCTGGCCGTGGTCCACCCGGCTTCGAGGCGGTCGCCGGGGCACTCGGCGCGGGCGCACCGGGTTTGGCTACTGAATCGGTGGATGTCTCAGATGGGAACGATTCCCTCAGACGACGAGCAACGGGCGCCTCCACCGTGGAGGACGCCGACTTCACGAACTCGCCCTGCTCCTTGAGCGTTGCGAGTAGTTCTTTACTTGTGACACCGAGTTCTTTAGCCAACTCGTGCACGCGGGCCTTGCCTGCCACTGCTCTCCTCACTGATGAGGTCGAGCAGGAGGGTCCCCTCAGCGGGGGGTCCGCACGACCTCGGGTTATCTCCGATGGACGATCATCGCTGGTGCTTCACGGTGTGCTCATGAGTGCTTGTGCCTGTTCTGTTCGAGAGGTATTGCTCTGGGTGTGTGTCCTGCCAGCATCCAGTGATCGACTACTGACGTGTCGACACTGCCGGACAACCGCAGTGCTCTGCCGAATGCTCGGCGTCGTTCCGCGAGACTCAGACAAGCCTGCTCGGGGTGCAGCCACGCACCTCGTCCGGGAAGCCTGCGCCTCGGGTCCGGGGCGAGTATGTGGCCCTTCGGCCCGTTCTCACTTACCACGACCCTGAGTAGATCGACAGCCAGCGCGCGCTCTCTACATCCTATGCATGTTCGTACCGGTGAACCGGAGCGAACACGCGCAGGATTGCGAAGCTCATGCTGAACCATTGACCACTGTACCGCCGACTCGCCCCGATCTCCGCATTCCCGTGTCAATGACTGCTCGCCGCGGGTCCATCTGCTGCATCCGGGGCGGGAGCCGCGTCACTACGAATGTCGATTCGCCACCCCGTCAAGCGCGCAGCAAGACGGGCATTTTGCCCCTCTTTGCCTATTGCCAGCGACAACTGGAAGTCTGGAACGACGACACGCGCAGCCCGCGCCTCCGCGTCTACAACAGTGACGGAGACCACTTTCGACGGCGACAGTGCGTTGGCGACGAACTGGGCCGGCTCATCGTCGAAGTCGATGATGTCGATCTTCTCGCCGGCAAGTTCGCTCATCACGTTGCGCACGCGCTGACCGACCGGGCCGATACACGCACCCTTCGCATTCAACCCCTGCACTCGGGACTGAACGGCGATCTTCGACCGGTGTCCGGCCTCGCGGGCGACGGCGATGATCTCCACCGAACCGTCCGCGATTTCCGGAACCTCGAGCGCGAACAGTTTCCGGACGAGGTTCGGGTGTGTGCGCGACAACGTGATCTGCGGTCCACGCTGGCCGCGGGCGACACCGACGACGTAACACTTGAGTCGCTCTCCGTGCTCGTAATTTTCACCGGGCACTTGCTCTGCCGGCGGGATCAGTCCTTCGGTGCCGTGCGCCTCGCTGCCGATCCGCACCACGACCATCCCGCGAGAATTCGCCCGCGTGTCGCGCTGAACGACGCCACCGACGATCTCACCCTCGTGCGTGGCGTACTCGCCGAAGCTGCGCTCGTGCTCGGCGTCGCGGAGACGCTGCAGGATGACCTGACGCGCGGTGGTCGCGGCGATCCGCCCGAACCCTTCCGGAGTGTCGTCCCACTCCTCGCCGATCATGTTCCCCTCGGAGTCGACGTCATGTGCCATCACCCGCACGACGCCACTCTTGATGTCCACATCGATCCTCGCGTGCGCCTGATGCCCTTCGGTGTGCCTATAGGCGGTCAGCAATGCCGTCTGAAGGGTCGAGATGACCGTCTCGATCGAGATGCCTTTGTCCGCCTCGATGGCGCGCAACTCTTTGATGTCGATATTCACTTGTCCAACTCCTCTACTTCTCCATCGTCCGACGCCTCGGCGTCCGCAGGCGCCACCCGGCCCTCGGGAATTCCGCCCGCCAACTCCAACTCTCGTGGATCGGGCTTCGAGAACTCCACCTGCACAACAGCTTTGTGGACATCACGGATATGGATACGGCGAATATCCAGGCCTGCGCGCGAACCGATCACCACAGAGACCGACTCGCCGTCGAACGCACCGATCCGACCCACGACCGTCTCGTGCGCGAGATCGATGCGGGCCCTGCGGCCACGGGCCCGGCGCCAGTGCCGCTCGTGTGTGAGTGGCCGGCCGATACCCGGAGATGTGACCTCGAGCGTGTACGGGGACTCGCCGAAATCGGAGATCGAGTCGAATACTTCCGAGATCTCGTGGCTCAACTGCGCAACCGCGTCGAGCTGGAGTCCGGAGTCGCTGTCCACCATGATCCGGACCGCGCTGTGCCTACCGGCGAGAGTGACGGCAACGTCCTCCACGTCGTAGCCTTGGCGTTGCACCAGATCGGAGATGACTTCCGTCACCCTCTCCTTGGATGGAACCGGCATCGGGAAAGCTCCTCGTTTCAATTGTCATCGGTGGGGCGTCTGGGTCGGGCGTTCACCTTGCTGCGCGCACAGCACCTCACACCCGTCCCGACTGGTTCGAGCATCTAAGAGTAACGCCGATTCGGTGTGCCCGTGACCAGCCCCGGTCCTCGATTCCCAGGATTGCGACCCGACCTGGCACCATGGAACGGTGCTCAAGCCCCCCGCCTCCCGGCGTCTAAACCTCGGTCCCACCGTGTCCCGGCGCACCGCTATCCGGTTCGCGGCAGCCTCAGCCTTCGGTGTCACGAGCATCCCCCTGTTGACGGGGTGCGCCACCGCCGACGACTCCGGCGCCGAGACCGATTCCCTGATCGCCCAATCGCGATTGGCTCGCCGCGACGCGGCACGCGCGGCAGCGACGATCGCACTGGTCCCCGATCGGGCTGCGGCACTGGAACTCGTCCGCGTTCAGCGCACCGCACACGCCGACGCTCTGGACGCCGAAATCGCCAGGTTCGCTGGTAGCTATCCCGACGGCACCGCACCCACCACGTCGCCTCCCCCGACGAGTCCGACCGCACCCCCCGGCCTGGATCAATTACGGGCAGGCCTGGCCGAATCGCAACGCAACGCGGCCGATTCGGCTCGGACGCTCACCGCATACCGGGCGGGACTGTGTGCATCGATCAGCGCCGCGTGTGCGACCTATCTGGCGGTGTTGCTGCGATGACCACGCCTACCGCGGGGGAGGGTCCTAGCCTCGCTGACGCCCTGACCGCAGAACATGCAGCGGTGTTCGCCTATGGAGTGGTCGCCGCTTTCTCCAACCCGACCCGGGCGACGCAGGTGGCTGCTGACGCCGGGGGCCACCGGGCCTGCCGTGATTCCCTGACCGACATGCTGACCGCAGCGGACATGGCAGCCCCCGCCGCCGCGGCGGGCTACACACTGCCGTTCCCAGTTGTCGATCCGATCACCGCAGCCCAATTGGCTGCGCAGGCGGAGGCAGACACCGCCGTCGCCTGGCGAGCAGTCGTCGAACACGGTGAGACGGGGGACACTCGCTCGCTCGGTGTCAAGGCGCTCACCGACGCGGCGATCAGGGAAGCCGACTGGCACGTCGCCCTCGGCACGGACCCCGTCACAGATCCGTTCCCCGGCCAGCCCTGACCACGCTTGGTTTCCGGCAGCCGGGACGCCCACACGACGTGACGGCTATCTCGACGCCATGACCGCCTTGGTCCGGCCTGGCATCAAAGCTGCCGCGACAACCGCAATTGCAACAAATCCGGCTCCCACGTTCAAGGCGGGTGCGAGTGCATCGACGTATCCAGTGGGTGTGAGGCTTCCCCCCGCAGAGAGGAATACCGCGGTGAGTAGCGCTATACCCAGCGCGATACCGATCTCACGGAGTGTGGCGTTGGTCGAACTCGCCGTTCCGTGGTCGGCCTCGGGCATGTCGGCGAGGACGGCGGTCGCGGTGGGCGCGAACGTCAGGCCCATGCCCGCGCCGGCCATGACGAACGCGGGAATCATGCTGCTGTAGGCGACCCCGGGGACGATGAGCGACGCCATCCAGAGCAGGGACAGTCCCTGCAGGACCAGTCCGGTAACGAGGAGCGCACGCAACCCCAGTCGCGGTGCGAGGATCCCCGCGATCGGCGCGACCACCATCGGAGCGGCCGTCCAGGGCAAGGTCCGCAACCCCGCCTCGAACGGCGAATATCCCATGGCGATCTGGAGGTACTGCGACAGGAGGAAGACCGCACCCATCATCCCGAGAGTGAACGTCAGCCCGATTACGTTGGCGAGGGAGAACTGCCGGGACCGGAACAGTCGCAGTGGGATCAGCGGGAACGGCGTGCGCAACTCGCGGACCACGAACGCCGCGAGCAACGCGGCGGAGCCGATGAGCGCGCCGAGAACTGTGGTACTGGTCCACCCGTCTTCGTTGCCGTGCACGATTCCCCAGACGCCGACGAACACGGCGACTCCGGCAAGGAGTACGCCGGGCAGATCCAGCGGTTGCCGTTTCCCCTTCGACTCACCGAGTGCATAAAGCGCCAACGGGATCGCCACAGCCGCAACCGGAACGTTGATCCAGAAGATGGCCTGCCACGACACGCCGTCGACGACGGCGCCCCCGACGACCGGTCCGAGCGCGATACCCAGCCCTGAGACGCCACCCCATACACCGATGGCGAGCGCACGCTTGGCGTGCGGCACCGCGCCGGCGAGCAAGGTCAACGAGAGCGGCATGATCGCGGCAGCTCCGACACCCTGGACGGCCCGCGCGGCAATCAGCATCTCCGAGGTGGTCGACAAGGCTGATGCGATGGATGCCAGTGCGAACAGTGCGATACCCCAGAGGAATACGCGACGCCTGCCGAGCCGGTCACCAAGCGCCGACAGCGTCAGCATCAGTGTCGCAAAGGCGAGCGTGAAAGCGTTCATGAACCACTGCAGTTGGCCCACCGACGCGCCGAGGTCACGCTGAATCACGGGCAAGGCACTGGTCAACACCAGGTTGTCGAGTGTGGCCATGAACATAGGCATCGAGGCAGCGACGATTGCCAGCCAGACAGGCACGATTCGGCCGCGAGTCTGCCCTGGCGGCGCCGTTGTCTGACCTGGTGGCGGTGCCGCCGATTCGTCTTCCAGGCGTTCGGAGAGTGTCGTCATGACGGATCCTCAAATCTGAGTCGTGAGTGTGGGCGAGGAGGCCCAAGCTTAGTAAGCATCGGATGATTACCTATTTGGGAGACTAGTAATCGGCTGATAACATGTCAAAATGGCTTCGCCGGTGAAACAGACTCGAATGAGCGCGAACGACCGCCGCGATCTCGTGCTGGCCGCCGCCTCCCGCGCTTTCGCAAGGGACGGGTACCACGGCACCACCACGGACGCGGTCGCCCGGGAGGCCGGGGTGTCCCAGCCCTATGTGGTGCGCATGTTCGGTTCGAAGGCGCGGCTGTTCGCCGACGTCTTCGACCGTGCGATGCATCGAATCATGGACACCTTCGAGCCCTACCTCGACGACGTCGCCGCGGACCCGGACAACGACGACTCCTGGCACCCGTTGGGCGTCGCGTACACCGAACTACTCGAGGACCGCGACCTACTCCTCGTAATGATGCACGGTTTCACGTCCGGCGCGAACCCGGAGATCGGCGCGCGGGCCCGAGGCTGGATGTCCAGTCTTTACACGCAAATCCGATCGCGCACCGACTGCAGCCCGGATCAGGCCCGCAACTTCATCGCCAACGGGATGCTGCTCAACACCCTGCTCGCGATGCAGGTACCCGAGCATGCCGGACAGGATCCCGCGCTCGAGGAACTCGCCGTGTGCGCTTTCGACAGCCTCCTGGGAGCCGACGCCGAGAACTGATTCCTCATCAGGAGTTTGCGCTCTTGATCTTGCTCACCGACCAGGTGACGGGGCACGATTGACCGAAGGGGGTGTCGCCGTGGACCGAGCCAGCGAATCTCGACTGAGCTATTCCGACCGGGAAGGTCACCACCACACTGTGGACCTCTCCTGCGATTCTGCGCGTGTCACTATTGGTCGCTCTCCGGGGTCTGACCTGCTCCTGGCCGAGGATGACGAGGTCTCGCGGCTGCATGCCGTGCTCGAGTGTGTCGGCTCTCACTGGACCATCCTCGATGACGGACTCTCCCGCAACGGCACATTCGTCAACGGCGAGCGGCTCGCCGGACGTCGCCGACTCCGCCAGGGCGATAACATCCGCATCGGCGGAACCAAAATCCGGTATCTCGAGTTCGGCGGCGCACTCGACGAGGCCACCCGGATCGGAGCGGATATGCCCGAGGTTCGATCGCTGACCGACACACAGCGTGCGATCCTCATGGCACTGTGCCGGCCGTACAAGCACGGCGCGGCGTTCGCGAACCCCGCCTCGAATCAGCAGATTGCGCAAGAACTCTTCCTCAGCGTCGACGCGATCAAGACCCACCTTCGGGCGTTGTTCGCGAAGTTCGGCGTCGGCGATCTCCCGCAGAATCAGAAGCGGGTCAACCTGGCCGAGCGGGCCATGCGCAGCGGGATCATCAACGAACGGGATCTCTGATCAGCCGACGGCCATCAGTTCGTCGGAGACGGCCCCGGAGTCGCCGTGCGTGATCCGCTCGATGAGACCGATTATGGCGATGGCGACGTCGGTGGCGTATTCGAGGATCACCGAGTGTCCCGCTCCGTCGACGCTCACGAGTTCCGAAGCCGGAAGCATCGAGGCCATCGCGGCGGAATGCTGGAATGGTGTCAGGTTGTCCACCGAACCGCACAGGATCAGCGACGGGATGTTCGCAAGCGTGGCCAGGGAGTGCCGTTCGTCGAATCCGAGCAGGGATTCGAGAAAGCTCGACATCGTTACCACGGACGTCGTGTTGGCCATCGCTGCGACCAACGCCGCAAGGCGAGGGTCGACGGCACGATTGCGGGCACCCGCCGCTCGGGCGATCGCCGTGCAAACCGTGCGGCCCAGCCTCTTCGATCCGTGCATGACCCGGGGCGCCCGCCTCACCGCGGTGCGGAACAGCGACACCGCCGGACTGCGCAGATGGCGCCCGAGACCGACCTCTGCGAGATCGCATGAAGCCGTGGAGATCAGGGCCGTGCCCACAACGCGTGATCCGATTGCGCGCGGATTCTGCCGCGCATACGCCAGTGTGGCCATCCCGCCCATCGAGTGTCCGACAAGAATGACCGGGCCTCGCGGTGCGACGGCGTTCAGGACGGATCCCAGGTCACGACCGAGTTGATCTATCGTGTAGGTGGCGGCAGGTGCTTCGCCTGACGCACCATGCCCTCGGTGGTCGTAGAAGACCATACGAACGTCGTTGCGCCAGAACCGGACCAACTGCTCGCGCAGCGCCCACCAGGATTCCGTGCGCAGGCAGTGACCGTGGACGAACACCACCGTGGTCACTGCATCGGGCGAACCGAACTCGCGAACGACTAGCGGGACACCGTCGTCGGTCCTGACCGTGATGCGACGGCCATCGTTCTCGTGTGCAACCGGGATGTTCGACATGTTGTCCTCCTCGGTTTCTTCGCTCGCGGCCGGTGTGACGTTACGTCCTTGCTTGTCAACCAGCTTGCCGCGCATACTCCGAAGCGACCAGAATCCCCGGTGGTGGCACGCCCACCCGGAGGTGTTGCTTCTTCCACACCATGGGTGGGTAGACACCAGGGTGGGTGGACACCGACGTGCAGAAGCCCCCTCGTCGAGGGGGCTTCTGCACGTATACTTAGCACTCGGAAGGCCGCAGAACAGATAGCTCAGGAGCTACCGAATGGGCGGCCTCGCGTCGCAGAGCAGCGACTACGGTCGCATTTCGTAAGTTCCCTCGTGGCTCTCCACCTGTGCCCACACCCGGGCGAATCGCTCCGCATCTACAACCGGACGGCGGATCGCTCCGAGTGCCCACTTCTGCTGAGCCTCGGTAGCGGACGACTTACCGTGCAGTGCAACGGCATAGCCGGAAAAGTCACGGATCTGGAAGTCGAAGATCTGACCCAGCAGGGCAGGATCGAGACCGGTGATCTCGGCCTGCTCGAGAATGAGGTGCCCGTACACCACGAGCGAGAACAGGTGCCCGAGGTCGAGCAGGAAGTCGAGGTCCTTCTGCTGATCCGCGCTGGGCGGAGCCGTGACGAGAAGTTCACGCAGCGCGACTGCCTGCTCATAGAACCGCGCCACGTTCGGGATGTCGGAGTGCTTCTCGTAGATCCCGGTCCAGTCGTGGAATTGGATCTTGGCGGCGCCTCGGGTCGGACCCTGCGCCCAGAAGAACGCATCGTCGGAGTCATCGAACCTGGTGCCGATCTCGGGGTACTCGGCGGGGTTGAGCAGGTAGTTCGGCATGAACTTGAGGATCAGTGCGACATTGACGTGCACAGTGCCCTCCAGCTTCGGCAGTGTGCCGATCAACTGGGACGCCACACGGAAGTAGGTGTTCTTCTCGTAGCCCTTCGCCGCGACCACATCGTGCATCAGGGCCACGACCTTCTCGCCCTCCGAGGTGACCTTCGCCTTGGTCATCGGATTGAACAGCAGGTACCGGCGATCTTCGAGGCTCGCGCTGCGGAAGTAGTCGACTGCGCGCGCGCTGAACAGTTTCATCCCGATCATGCGGCTGTAGGCGTCGACGAAGTTCCCGCGTACGTGCCCGAAATCGGTGACGGGGTTGCCGTACAGAATCCTGCGCCGCGCATGGGTGATCGCCTCGTAGAAGGCGTGCTCGGAGATCCCGATCGAACCCGTGCTGAGGTTGAACTTGCCGACGTTGACGGTGTTCAACGCGGCCTCGAACGCCGCGACCCCCGTGTGCAGAATATCTTCCTCTCGAACCGGGTAGTCCTCGAGCCGGAACGCACTGACATACATCTGACCGTGCACGACGTTGTCCTGCAGGTGGTACGCCGGGTGGGCACTGTCCACGACGAAGAAGACGTAGCCCTCGCTACCGTCCACGTCGGTGCGCCGGCCGAACACCGACACCATCCCCGCGACGTTACCGTTGCCGATGTAATACTTGTCGCCAGTCGCGGTGAACGCGAGACCCGAGTCGGCATCCCCCTGGGTCAGCAGCATGTCCGTCGAGTAGACGTCGGCGCCGTGTTCCTTCTCCGAGAGTCCGAACGCGAGAACTCCGCCGTCGTCGAGCAGTTTCGCGGCGCGTTCCTTGGCGGCGCGGTTCTCACTCATCCAGATCGGACCGAGACCGAGAATGGTTACCTGCCACGCATACCAGTATCCGAGCCCGTAGAATCCGAGGATCTCGCTGAGCGCCGCATTGCGCGCGGCGTCCCAGCGCTTGTTCGGATCGCCATCCGCAAATTCGGCTGGTGTCAAGAATGTCGCGAACAGCTTCTCTTGCTTCGCGAACTCGAGGAAGTCGGCGGGCCACACTGCCTCGAGGTCGTCCGCGAGCAGCTTCTCCTTGCCCCGCGCCTCAAACCATTCGATCAGCGCCCGCAGTTGCCTACGCGTCTCCGGATCGAATTGCTGGGGATCATAGGAGCTCGGATCGAACAGCAGAGAGTGTGCCACAGCGTGCCTTTCGTCGATATTTGTCAAGCCACGCTAGCAGTTCGGGCATAAAGCCCATCTCTCGGCTCATCCCCTCACGATCTTGACGATCTCACTGCCTGCAGCGTCGACGGCCACCTCTCTGCTGGATCGCGTGAAGCGGTCGCGTACCTCCACAATGCCCTCGCTCCAACCGCGGCCGACAACCACCACGAGCGGGATACCGAGCAGTTCGGAATCCTTGAACTTAACCCCGGGCGAGGCCTTGCGGTCGTCGAGGACTACCTCGAGACCTGCCCGGTCCAGTTCGGCGGCGAGCCCTTCGGCGCCTTCGCGAGCTGCATCGTCCTTGTTTGCGATGACGACGTGGACGTCCGCCGGTGACACCTCAGCCGGCCATCGGAGCCCCTTGTCATCGTGATGCTGTTCGGCGATCACCGCAACGAGTCGAGACACCCCAACCCCGTAGGACCCCATGGTGGGACGAACTGGCTTTCCGTTCTCACCGAGGACGTCGACGCTGAACACGTCTGTGTACTTGCGCCCGAGCTGGAAGACGTGACCGATCTCGATGCCACGCGCGGCAACGAGAGCGCCGGCACCGTCGGGCGACGGGTCGCCATCGCGCACCTCGGCGGCCTCGATGGTGCCGTCCGGGGTGAAGTCGCGGCCGACGACGAGACCGACGACGTGTCTGCCCTTCTCATCGGCACCGGTGATCCAGCTGGTTCCCTCGACGACGCGCGGGTCGACGAGATAGCGAACCCCGTTTTCCTGCAGCGCCTTCGGTCCGATGTATCCCTTCACGAGGAAGGGATTGGCCTCGAAATCAGCCTCGGTGAGCAGTTCGAACTCGGCGGGTTCGAGGGAGGCAGCGAGTCGCTTGTCATCCACTTCGCGGTCACCGGGGACACCAATGCCGAGCAGTTCCCACTTGCCGTCGGGATGCCGGGTCTTGACAAGAATGTGCTTCAGGGTGTCGGCGGCCGTCACGGTCTGGCCGAGACCGGCGCTGTTGGCCCAGTCGACGAGGGTCGCGATCGTGGGGGTGTCTGGTGTGTCGTACACCTGTGCCGCGGCCTGTCCGTCGAAGGGGATGGGTTCGGGAGCCACCGTCTTCACAGCCTCGACGTTCGCGGCATAGCCGGACTCGAGGCAGCGGACGTAGGTGTCCTCACCGATCTCGCTCTCGGCGAGGAATTCCTCGGAGGCGCTGCCGCCCATTGCCCCGGATATGGCCGATACGATCACATAATTGACGCCAAGTCGGGTGAAGATCTTCTCGTAGGCATCGCGGTGCGCCCGGTACGACGCGTTCAGTCCCTCGTCGGTGAGGTCGAAGGAGTACGAATCCTTCATCACGAACTCACGGCCACGGAGGATGCCGGCGCGTGGACGCTCCTCGTCGCGGTACTTCGTCTGCACCTGGTAGAGCGTGACCGGGAAATCCTTGTACGAGTTGTACTCGCCCTTGACTGTGAGCGCGAACAACTCCTCGTGTGTCGGACCCAGCAGATAGTCGCCGCCCTTGCGGTCCTTCAGCCGGAACAGTCCGTCGCCGTATTCGGTCCACCGGTTGGATGCCTCGTACGGTTCCCGCGGAAGCAGCGCGGGCAGAGAAATCTCTTGTGCCCCGATCGCGTTCATTTCTTCGCGCACCACCCGCTCGACCTCGCGCAGTACGCGCAGACCCAGCGGCAACCACGAGTACACGCCGGGTGCGACACGCCGCACATAACCGGCACGGACCAGCAGCTTGTGGCTGGGAACCTCCGCGTCGGCGGGGTCGTCACGCAAAGTGCGGAGGAACAGGTGGGACAGGCGGGTAATCACGGGAAGTCAGAATAGTCGCCGTGGGGTCGCCCGGCTCCGTCGGCACTGCCGGGGTCACCCGACTCCGTCGGCACTGCCGTGAGGTCACCCGACTCCGTCGGCACTGCCTCGCAGAGCGGCGGTAGGGTTTCGTGCGTGCTGGTGTTACTCCCCCCGTCCGAAACCAAGTCCGACGGCGGAGCCGACTTGCCCCTCGACCTGGCCGAGCTGTCCATGCCGACGCTCACCGAAACCCGCGAAGCACTGGTCAACACGCTGGTCGCGCTGGCCGCTGATGTCGAGGCCTCGCAGATCGCACTTGGCCTCGGCCCCACCCAGGCCGGTGAGATCGAGCGGAACGCCAAGCTGTGGCTCTCCCCCACCCTGCCCGCACTCGACCGCTATACCGGCGTCCTGTTCGACGCCCTCGACGCGAAGTCGTTCACCAGGGCCCAGAAGTCCAAGGCGCGCTCGCGGCTGGCGATCGGTTCGGCGCTGTTCGGCGCTGTTCGCGCAAGCGATCCCATCCCCGCCTACCGACTGTCCGGGGGGTCGAAGCTTCCCTGCCTCGGTACCCTCCGGTCACTGTGGAAGCCCGAACTGAGCCGTGCGATCACCGCGGAAGCTGACGGCCTCGTCGTCGATCTACGGTCGGGTGTGTACCAGCAACTCGGTCCGGTCCCCGAGGCGGTGGTCGCGACGGTGCTCACCGAGAAGCCGGACGGCACCCGCAGCGTCGTCAGTCATTTCAACAAACATCACAAGGGCCTGCTGGCCCGCGCCCTCGCCGTTTCGCGAGCGGAACCGACGGACGTCCGCGGCGTCGCACGCGTGGCGTCGAAAGCCGGGCTGTGCATCGAGGTGGCGTCGGAGAATGAGCTGATCATCCTCACCGGCTGACCCGTCCAAGTAGGGGCGCTCACACCTGCTACGCGGACTTCCCTGCAGCCTGCGCCTGGGCGACCTGCTGCGGAGTGAAGCGGATGAACAATGCGGCCAGACCGGCGATCAGGGCGCAACCGGCGCTACCCAACAGCGCGAACGTGTACCCGTCACCGAGGGCAGCGAGTTGGACCGGGTTCATGTCGGCGACCTTCCCGGAGATGCCGCCGAGCGACAGTGTGCGCGAGGTGGCCATCGCACCGATGACCGCAAGGGCCAGGGGCCCGCCGAGAGTCTGCGCAACCTGGGCGATGGCGGCGATCGGACCGATCTCCGTCTCCGGCACACCCGCAATCGCGCACAGCGGGAGGGGAACGACAGCGAGTCCGACGCCGAAGCCGATTCCGATGACGGATGGGAACAGGTCTGCAAGGTAGGTCGCGGAGTCGTCGAGCGTGGAACCGTAGAGCAGCCCGACCACCATGATCAGGGCGCCCGTGACCACCAGCCACCGGGGTTGAACCCGCACTGCGAGCCTGGATGCCACCGCCGCCGCGGCTCCCAGTCCGAACGCGAACGGAATGAACGCCAGGCCCGCCTCCAGGGGGCTGTACCCGAGGATGTCCTGGACGAACAGCGCGACGAACGCCGCGACGGTGAACATCACCGCGCCCGCGAAGAAGATCGCCACCAGGGTCGCGACCCGATTTTTGTCGGCGAACAACGAGAACGGCAGCAACGGGTTGTCGGCCGTGCGCTCGACGTAGAGGAAGATGCCGAACAAGACCAGGCCCGCAACCAGAGAACCGAGCACGAACGGGCTGGTCCAGCCAAGTTCCGGACCTTCGGTGAGCGCGAACACCACACCGGTCGCCGCGACCGTCGCCAGGACGGCGCCCCGGACATCGAGGACCAGGCGCTCCCCTACCGTCTCCTCGAGCGCGATGACCGCGCCCATCACGATGACCGCACCGATCGGCACATTGATCAGGAAGATCAGACGCCAGGACACCTCGGTGAGAGCGCCGCCGATGATCAGGCCTGCGATCGATCCGATTCCCGTCATGGCAGCGAAGATCGCGATGGCCTGGTTACGCGCAGGACCGGCGGCGAACGTGGTTGCCACCAGCGCCAACGCTGTCGGTGATGCGACCGCTGCCCCGACGCCCTGAAGGAATCGGGCGACGACCAGCATGAACTCGCCCACGGCCAGGCCGCACAGCAGCGATGCGACAGTGAACAGAGCGACACCGCCGATGAACATCTTCTTCCGGCCGAACGCGTCGCCGAGTCGTCCGCCGAGCAACATGAGACCGCCGAATGCCAGCGCGTACGACGTGAGCACCCAGTTGCGGCCACTGTCGCTGAGGCCGAGGTCCGACTGCAGAGGTGCGAGCGCGAGGTTGGCAACGGTGCCGTCGAGAACCACCATCATCTGGAGTCCGCTCAGCACGATGATGGCCAGACCCATCACCCGGGTGGCCACGACGGGGGTCACCGGGACTTTCGGCGCAGAATCATCCGACGCAGATTCGGTTTCGGGTACTCGGGAGTCAGACACGGGGGGTCACGTTACCCAGCGTCCACAGAAAACCCGGCGACCGGTCCGATCACCACGATGGCGGGCGGACGGATCTGTTCCTCCTTGACGCGCCCGGCGACGGTCTGCAGATCGGCGCGCAGCGTGCGCTGCGTTCGCAGCGTGCCCTCCTGGATGACCGTGGCCGGGGTATCAGCGGCCCGCCCGCCCTGCATGAGAACCGCCGCGAAGGCTTCGATGCGTTCGACGGCCATCAGCAACACAATCGTGCCCTTCAACCGGGCCAGTGCGGTCCAGTCGACGAGAGAATCCGGGTGGTCGGGGGCGACGTGACCGCTGACGACGACGAACTCGTGCGTGACGCCTCGATGCGTCACCGGAATGCCGGCGGCAGAGGGCACCGAGATTGCGCTGGTGATTCCAGGAACGACGGTGACCGGCACACCCGCCGCGGCGCACGCCTCGAGCTCCTCGTACCCGCGCCCGAACACGTACGGATCGCCGCCCTTGAGTCGAACCACGAACTTTCCTGCCCTCGCGCCCTCGATGAGGGTGGCGTTGATCGCCTCCTGGGCCATCGCGCGACCGTAGGGGATCTTCGCGGCGTCGATCACCTCGACGTCCGATCCCAGTTCGGCGAGCAACTCCGGCGGGGCCAGGCGGTCGGCCACGACGACGTCCGCGCGGGCGAGTAGACGCCGGCCGCGCACCGTGATCAGGTCGGGATCCCCCGGGCCGCCGCCGACGAGCGCGACACCGGCGGACAACGCCTCGGCGGTGTCGGCGACGGCACCCGATTGCAGACCCTCCACCAGTGCGGTTCGCACCTTCGCGGACCGGCGATGATCACCACCCGCCAGGACGCCGATGCTCATGCCGTCGTAACGTGCGCTTGCCGGTGTGACGGCCGTGCCTCGGCGGGCGTTGTCGGCACGGACGCAGAAAATCCGGTACCGCTCGGCTTCGGCGACGATCGCCGCGTTGGTATCCGGCTCGTTGGTGCAGGCGATGGCATACCAGGCACCGTCGAGGTCACCGTCTCGGTACTCGCGCAGTTCCACCGTGATCTGCCCAGCCGTCGCCATCCCCTCGACCGCGGGCGTAACCGCGCGACTGATCAGATGAACGCGCGCGCCCGAGGCGATCAAGGATCCCAGCCTGCGTTGGGCCACGGTTCCGCCACCGACTACGACCACACGACGATCGGCCAAGTTGAGTCCGACCAGATAGTTGGTCTCGTCTCCGGTGGCAGCAGGCACGCGTTCTCCTCGTTTCTCTTGAAAATTCTGCAAGTGTCCTTTCGAACCTACGAAACTTTACGGGCTGCCGCGACGACGACGCCATTCTCGGACGACTTGGTCACGATCAGGGGTCCACCCCCTGCACCGAGCACGGCCGCCGCTTCCGCCACGCTCGACGATCCCGTCTCCGAGTACACCCGGTTCGACGGATTCGGAACGGTGACGGCGGCGAGTTCCCCGGCACCGAATCCCAGGACCGGAACCCCCCACACAGACGCAGCGCCGAGTACCGCGGGTTCGCTCGCCTTGCGGGCGAGGGTGCCGAAGCAACAGAGGGTCGTGTCCGAATCCAAATTCGCGGAGGTCAGCAGATGCCGGACCGCCGCGAGGAGGTCCTCGCTGCCGGCTCCGGCGCGAAAACCGATGCCGACACAGATGTCAGCCATGAGCAGAGAACGCCCGCGCCGCGGCCACGAATCGTGCGATCGCCCCCGGATGACCCGCAGGGTGGGTGTGCAGGTAGGACGCGTGCACTCCGTCTCCCACGAAACCTTCGCGGGCAGGCGCGCCGTCCCAGGGCCGCCAGCCCCAGGCAGGGGCGAACCCTGCGGCCCCGCTGTCGACGTCGGAGTCGGCGAGAGATGTGCGATGAAACTCGTGACCGACCACCCGCTCACCCACGGTGAAGAGTGACGAGTCCGTCAGCGCGACGGCCTCGCGATAGCCCAGCGTCAGGTGTGACCCGAACGACGCATCGACTCCGATCACGGAGGCCATCGCGCGGCCGTCCAGGCTGCGCGCGAGGTAGAGCAGGCCTGCGCACTCCGCGTGTATCGGCGCTCCCGCGGCCGCACGCTCTCGTATCTGCGTCAGCAGTGCGGTGTTCTCGGCAAGCGTGACGGCGTATTCCTCGGGGAATCCACCGGGAAGTACAACGCCGCGCGTGCCCACCGGCAGCTCGTCGTGCAACGGGTCGAACGTGACCACTTCTGCGCCCGCCGCGTCCAGGAGTTCGCGATGTTCGGCGTACCCGAAGGTGAAGGCCCGGCCGCCCGCCATCGCCACGACCGGACGGTCACCGGGCGCAACCGGTCCGACCTCGGCAGCGGGATCCCACGCTGCTCCGTCGACAGTCGAGGACGCGAGGGTGCTGATCGCGGAAAGGTCGAGGTGGCGCGCAGCGAGGCGAGTCATCGCGTCGACGGCGTTCACCGCGGCGGCGCCGTGTTCGGCAGCCGGGATCAGACCGAGGTGGCGGGACGGGACCGCCAGTTCGGCCATGCGCGGGACCACGCCCAGTACGGGTAGCCCGATGCGTTCGCACGCCTGCCTAAGCACCTGCTCGTGCCGGGGACTCCCGACCCGGTTGAGGATCACGCCGCCGATGCGCACCCCGGAGTCGAAGGTCGAGAAGCCGTGCAGCACGGCCGCCAGGCTCTGGCTGTGCCCGCGAGCATCGACCACCAGTACGACGGGTGCGCCGAGCAGCGCCGCTACCTGGGCTGTCGAGCCCTCGGCCGAGGGCTCGTGCGAGCCCGCGTCGATCTTCCCGTCGAACAATCCCATGACGCCCTCGACCACCGCGATGTCGCAGCCGGAACTGCCATGACGAAACAGCGGGGCGATCCGCGATGTGCCCACCATCACCGGATCGAGGTTGCGGCCGGGCCGCCGCGCGGCAAGTCCGTGATAGCCGGGGTCGATGTAGTCGGGGCCGATCTTGAACGGCGCCACCACACGGCCCGACTCCCGTAGCGCTCCGATCAACCCTGTTGCAACAGTGGTCTTTCCACTTCCCGATGCGGGTGCCGCGATGACCACCGCCGGAACCGCGTCAAGCGTAGTCACCACTCGATCCCTCGCTGGCCTTTTCGGCCTGCATCCATTGGGTGCTTGATCTTGGTCATCTCCGTCACCAGATCCGCAGCGTCGATCAGCGCCTGCGGCGCATCCCGGCCGGTGATAACCACGTGCTGGTTGCCGGGGCGGTTCCGCAGGACCTCGACTACCTCGTCGACGTCCACCCACCCCCACTTCAGCGGATACGTGAACTCGTCGAGCACATAGAACCGGTGTTCCTCGGATGCCAGCCTGCGGGCGATCTCACGCCACCCCTCGGCGGCCGCGGCGGCGTGATCTTCCTCGCTGCCGTGTTTGCGCGTCCACGACCAGCCTTCACCCATCTTGTGCCACTGCACTGCGCCGCCGACACCGGTGTCCTCGTGCAGTTGCCCGAGGGCGCGGAAGGCGGCTTCCTCTCCCACCTTCCACTTGGCGCTCTTCACGAATTGGAACACCCCGACGTCGAAGCCCTGGTTCCACGCACGCAACGCCATACCGAACGCCGCCGTCGACTTTCCTTTCCCTGCTCCGGTGTGAACTGCGAACACGGGCGCATTGCGACGCTGCCGCGTGGTGAGTCCGTCCTGCGGAACGTTCTCGGGAACACCCTTGGGCATGTCTTGCCTTCTCCTGCCGGTTCGCGTTGGGATTACGCCGCGGCTCGGACGACACCCGCGACCTGCTGGGCGGACAGTTCGCCGAGGCGGACGTATCCGCCTCGCAGCAAGCGAGCGAGTTCCGAGGCCAGTCCCAGTCGGACCATGCCCGTCTCACAGTCGACGACCACCGAGGCGACGGCGCTGTCGGCGAGAAGTCCCGCGGCCACCTTTGCACGGTGCAACGCATCTTTGCCGCCCGTCGCCCGCCCATCCGTCAGGGCGACGACGAGAGCCCGGCGCTGCGGATCGCGCAAACGTTCCCGCAACACGACCTCCCTGGCACGCAGAAAGCCTTCTGCCAGAGGAGATTTTCCACCTGTCTTCATTCCTCGCAGGCGGCGGACAGCGATATCGACGGACGAGGTGGGCGGCAGGACGAGTTCAGTCGAACGTCCCCGCACGGTGATCACGGCGACCTTGTCCCGGCGCTGGTAGGCGTCACGCAGAAGTGAGACGACGGCCCCGGTGACGGCCGAAAGCCGATCGCGCGCGGCCATCGACCCCGACGCGTCCACGACGAACACGACGAGGTTGCCCTCGCGACCCTCGCGGATCGCACCGCGCAGATCGGCAGAGTCCAGGATCATCCGACCGGCGGTTCGGCCGCGGGCAACCTGTTGGCCGGCCGCCGCGAAGAGTGTGCCCACCAGATGCAGGCCGTGGCCCTGGTCCGAGGTGGAGCGCACTGCACGGCCACGAGAGGAGCGCGCGCGGGAACGCCGGCCCGGCGCTCCTTCGCCGACTCCGGGCACCTCGAGAAGCTTGGTGGTGAACTGGGTTCCGGTCGGCCCGGCCGGACGCTCAGGTGGGGCGGGCGGCGGAGTCCCGCCTCCCGGTCCGTCCGGGTCGTCTGGGTCGTCGGGGTCGTCCGGGTCGTCGGGGTCGTCCGGGTCGGCGTCCGTGCCACCCGAACTCTCCGGTCCAGTCCCTGATTCCTGCTCTGGCGGTTGCTCGGCGCCGACCGAGGCGTCCTCGTCCGCCTGTCGGAGCGCGTCGTCGAGTTGTTCCTGGTCGAGTCCGGGTTCGTCGAAAGGGTCGCGCCGGCGACGATGTGGCAGGGCGAGTTCCGCTGCCACCCGGACATCCTCCGCCGTGACCGCTTCAGCGCCCCGCCAGGCGGCGTGAGCCGTCGCGGTCCGGGCGAGCACGAGATCGGCACGCATGCCGTCCACGTCGAACGACGCACAGACAGAGGCGATCCGACGCAACTCGATGTCGTCGAGTTCGACTGAGTCGAGCCGGTCACGGGCCACGAGGATCGTGGCCGCGAGAGCGGCATCCTGATCGGCATAGCGCTCGGCGAACCGCTCGGGGTCACGCTCGAAGTCGAGGCGTCGCCGGACCACCTCCATACGCACGTCCACATCCCGCGACGCCGCGACGTCGACAGCCAATCCGAATCGGTCGAGCAGTTGCGGCCGCAGTTCGCCCTCTTCCGGGTTCATGGTGCCGACCAGCACGAAACGGGCGGCATGCGAGTGCGAGATGCCGTCCCGCTCGACGTGAACGCGGCCCATCGCCGCCGCGTCGAGGAGCACGTCGACCAGGTGGTCGTGCAACAAGTTGACCTCGTCGACGTAGAGGACCCCCTGATGGGCCGCCGACAGGAGACCGGGTTGAAACGCGCGCTCCCCGTCGCGAAGGACCTTCTCTAGATCGAGGGAGCCGACGACGCGGTCCTCGGTGGCACCGACGGGCAATTCGATCAGCCGCGCGGGCCGCGTCCCGTCCTCGTCGGTGACTGCGGGTAACAAGGCGGTGAGTGCGCGAACCACCGTCGACTTCGCCGTGCCCTTCTCGCCTCGAACGAGGACGCCGCCGATTCCGGGATGGATCGCGCAGAGGACGAGCGCAAGTCGCAACCGTTCCTGGCCGACGACCGCACTGAACGGAAATCCCTGTGAGAAATCAGGTTGAGCTGAAAAGTCCGGTCGAGGCTGGTCCACTTCACGATCCGTGCGCACGATGCATCCCTTCACGTCCCGGTTTCCTCGCCGGAAGCTTGGCCGTTGCGAACGCCGCGGCAATCTGGCTAGGAAACCGGACAGACTGCCGCGTGGCGGCAGATCAGGGATCCATCACAGTGGCGGGACCGCGCCTGATTCGAACAGGACTTCCCCACGGACATTCATTCGCCGACCCTAGTCGGCGGTCACCGACCCGAAGACGACGGGTCTGGTTCGGCGAGCTCGCCGGCAACACGAGCGGCACCGCCGCCGGCAACACGAGCGGCACCGCCGCCGCGCCACATGGGGACGTGCGGGATCCCGTCCTCGACGAACTCTTCGCCTTCCGGCGTGAAACCGTGCTGTGCGTACATGTCTACGAGGTAGGTCTGCGCCTTGATCCGGCACGGCGCCTCCCCCACCTCGGCCAGCGCGGCGCGCAGGAGACGCGTGGCGTGCCCCTGCCCCCGGGCAGGGGCGGCGGTGCACAGCCGCCCGATGCGGAACGACGTTGAGCCGGTTTCATGTTCCTCGAGCAGGCGCAAGCTACAGACGGCCCGACCGTCCTGCTCGAGCCAGAAGTGGCGCGTTTCGACAAGCAGATCGCGGCCGTCCAGTTCCGGGTATGGGCACGCCTGCTCGACGACGAAGACCTGCACACGAAGCTCGAGCAACTGGTAGAGCGTCTTGTTGTCGAGATCGAGCGCCCACGAACGCTTCAACGCAACTGCCGTCATGACAGGCAACTATCCCACAACGCCCCGTAGCGCACGCGACCGCACGCCCGCATCGGCCAGGAATTCAGACCGCGACTGACGCATCCTCGACATGGCTGGTGTCTAGCTGCAGCACCTTCGACGTCCAGTCCCAAACCTGCGAAAACATTTCGTTGTCGTCGCTCAGCTTGACGCCCAGCGAGGGCACCATCTCCTGGAGCTTCGGCTTCCACGACTCGTACCGGGTCGGGAAGCAGCGCTGCAGCACGTCGAGCATGGCGGGCACTGCGGTCGACGCACCGGGAGACGCGCCGAGCAGTCCGGCGAGGCTTCCGTCACTTGCGTTGACCACGGCGGTGCCGAATTCGAGAACGCCACCCTTGCCCTTGGCGCGGCGGACAATTTGCACGCGCTGACCCGCGGTGATCAGTTCCCAGTCCTTGCCGAGCGCCTTCGGAACGAATTCGCGGAGGGTCTCGATCCGACCGGCCTCGGACATCGCGAGCTCGCTGATCAGGTACTTGACGAGGCCGAGTTCGGTGACGCCGACACCGAGCATGGACAGCAGATTGTTCGGCTTCACTGAGCTGGGCAGATCGGTGACACGGCCTTCTTTGAGGAACTTGGGCGACCAGCCGGCGTAGGGGCCGAACAAGAGGCCGGGCTTGTTGCCGATGACGCGGGTGTCGAGGTGCGGCACCGACATGGGCGGCGCGCCTACCGCGGCCTTGCCGTAGACCTTGGCACGGTGCTCGTCGATGAGCTCGGGGTTGGTGCAGCGCAGGAAGGCACCGCTGACGGGGAATCCGCCGAAGCCCTTCGCCTCTGCGATCCCCGACTTCTGCAGCAGGTGCAGTGCACCGCCACCGGCACCGACAAACACGAACTTCGAGCGCACGACCTTCTTGGCACCGTTACGCCGGTTGGTGATCTTCACCACCCAGCTACCGTCGGACTGCTTCGTGAGATCGGTGACCTCGTGCCCGAAGTGGACAACCCCGCCGGAGGATCCGATATAGCTGAGGAGTTGCTTGGTGAGGGCACCGAAGTCGACGTCGGTGCCGTCCTTGCTCCAGTTGAGGGCAATCGGATCGCTGAAGTCACGGCCCTTTGCCATCAACGGCAGTCGGCGGGCGAACTCGTCGGGGTCACCGATGTACTCCATCCCCGCGAACAGGGGATGACCGACGAGCGCGGCGTAGCGGGCTCGCAAGTACTTCGCGTTGGCCTCGCCGTGCACAAAGCTCACGTGCGGGACGGGGTTGATGAAATCCTTGGGCTCGGTCAGCACACCGGTCTCGACGCCGTGTGCCCAGAACTGCCGCGAAACTTGAAACTGCTCGTTCACGTTGACGGCCTTTGCCACGTCCACGCTGCCGTCGGAGTTCTGCGGGGTGTAGTTGAGCTCACACAGTGCGGAGTGGCCGGTGCCAGCGTTGTTCCACGGGTCGCTGCTCTCGGCGGCCGCTGCATCGAGCCGCTCAAATGTGGTGATCGACCAGTCGGGCTGCACCTGACGCAGGATCGCTCCCAGCGTCGCACTCATGATGCCCGCACCTACGAGCACTACATCCGTTTTCGTCTCTACCGCATTCTGATCTGACACTGGAATATCGACTTCCTTGTCCATAGCCGTACGTGAATACGCCTGCCGTGTTTGCCGATCAGGTTACCCGCGCGTAGATGCAGGAATTACCTCCCCTGATTGTGCGCCTCCACGCGCCGCCAACGCGCCTATTAGATTGTGATTTGTGACTACATGGACCGCCGACGTTCTCGGCGACGGATATCAACAGCTGACCATTCCACTCGGCACCGACCCCGACGGTGAGGGCGAGGTGAAGGCGACGTTGATCCGCTATCAACCAGCACAAGTGACGAAGAGGACCGGCCGCGCCGTACTCTATGTCCACGGATTCACCGACTATTTCTTCCAGAAGCACATGGCCGAGCACTTCGCGAAGCAGGGCTACGCGTTCTTCGCACTCGACCTGCGCAAGTGCGGTCGTTCACTCGAGCCGGGGCAGACGGCGCACTTCGTCTCCGACCTCTCCTTCTACGACGCCGAACTGAACGAGGCGCTGCGCCTGGTCCGTGACCAAACCGATGGCGGGGAGGTCCTGCTGGTCGCGCATTCGACCGGCGGCCTGGTCTTGCCGCTGTGGCTGAACCGTCTGCAGCGCAAGGGCGGCGGCCCTGCGGCCCTCGGTATCAGCGGGGTAATTCTCAACAGCCCGTGGTTCGACTTGCAGGGGCCTTCGTATATGCGGAACGTGGGCACGATGGCCGTCGGAGCACTGGGTCGGGTCAAGCAAAAGTCCGTCATCCCGAAGACCAACCTCGACACCTACGGCGTGAGTCTGCACGTCGAGGGCAACGGCATCTGGAACTACAACCTGGATTGGAAGCCGCTCGGCGGCTTCCCCGTGACGTTCGGGTGGCTGCGCGCCGTGCGACGCGGGCACGCACAGTTGCACCGCGGGCTCGACATCGGGGTCCCCGCCCTGATCCTGCGGTCGAAGGCGTCGTACTTCGCCCCGCGTTACGATCCCGCGGTCGACACGGCCGACGCCGTGCTCGATGTCCGGCAGATCGCGCGGTGGGCCGGGTGTCTCGGTGACCGCACCACGATCGTGCCCATTCCCGGCGCCCGGCACGACGTTTTCCTATCTTCCGACGAGCCTCGGGCCAAGGCGTTCACCGAGGTGGATCTATGGCTGGACTGGTTGCACGGCCACAACGCTGCGGAGGCGAACCGATGACTCATTTCGATCTGGCGATCATCGGTTCAGGTTCTGGAAACTCGCTGCCCGACGACCGGTTCGCGGATCAGAAGATCGCGATTCTGGAAGAGAGCACTTACGGCGGGACGTGCCTGAACGTGGGTTGCATCCCCACCAAGATGTTCGTGTACGCCGCCGAGGTGGCGCGTACGGTCACCGACTCCGGGAAATACGGTGTCGATGCGCAACTCGAGGGTGTGCGTTGGTCTGACATCGTCAAGCGGGTCTTCGGCCGCATCGACCCGATCTCCGCCGGCGGTGAGCGTTACCGCGCCGAGGACAGCCCGAATACGACGCTGTTCCGCGGGCACGCGACATTCGTCGGCGAACGCACCATCGACACCGGAACCGGGCAAGTCATCAGCGCCGATCAGGTGGTGATCGCGGCCGGATCGCGGCCGATCATTCCCGAGGTCGTCCAGGATTCGGGAGTGCCGTACTACACGAACGACGACATCATGCGGCTTCCCGAACTCCCTGAACACCTTGTGATCATCGGTGCGGGGTTTATCGCCGCCGAGTTCGCGCACGTGTTCTCCGCGCTCGGCACGCGGGTGTCGATCATCGCGCGTGGCCCTCACCTGCTCCGACACCTTGACGACGACGTGTCCCATCGGTTTACTGATCTGGCTGAGAAGAAATGGGACGTGCACCGCGGCCACGCCGTCTCGGCCGTGCGCCGAGGCGGTGACGGCGTCGCAGTCGAACTCGAGGACGGCACTGTCGTCTCCGGTGACGCCCTCCTCGTCGCCACCGGACGCCGATCCAATGGCGACACCCTCGGGGCAGCCGCCGGCGGGATCGCCGTCGCCGACGACGGGCGCGTGGTCGTCGACGGGTTCCACCGGACCAGTGCCGAGGGAGTCTTCGCGCTCGGAGACGTCTCGTCGGAGTATCAGCTCAAACATGTCGCCAACCACGAGGCCCGGGTGGTCCAACACAACCTCCTGCAAGATGCGTGGGCTGATGGGGCGGATTTGCGCCGGTCCGACCACCGGTTCGTTCCCGCTGCCGTGTTCACCGACCCGCAGATTGCGCACGTCGGTCTCACCGAGCGGCAGGCACGCGACGCGGGCTGGGACGTGACGGTCAAGGTGCAACCGTACGGCGACGTCGCCTACGGGTGGGCGATGGAGGACGACGAGGGACTCTGCAAGATCATCGCCGAGCGTGGCACCGGGCAATTGCTGGGCGCCCACGTGATCGGTGTGCAGGCACCCACGGTCATCCAGCCTCTGATCCAGGCGATGAGCTTCGGACTCTCGGCGCAGCAGATGGCACGGGGGCAGTACTGGATCCACCCGGCACTCCCCGAGGTGGTCGAGAACGCTCTCCTCGGCCTCGACGTGCCACTCAAGTGACGATCGCCAGGTCTGCCGCGCTGTTCGTGGTCGCGGCGCTGTTCGAGATTGGGGGTGCCTGGCTGGTCTGGCAGGGTATCCGCGAGCACCGGGGCTGGATCTGGATCGGCGCCGGTGTAGCGGCGCTAGGAGCGTACGGCTTCGTCGCGACAATGCAACCTGACGCCAACTTCGGTCGAATCCTCGCGGCCTATGGCGGAGTGTTCGTCGCGGGCTCCCTTATCTGGGGCATGGTGGCCGACGGATTCCGCCCGGATCGGTGGGACGTTTCGGGCGCCCTGATCTGCCTGCTGGGTATGGCAGTGATCATGTATGCCCCGCGCTGAGCATCGTCGTGTGCATTCCGAGGCCTACCAGGGACTGGTCCGCAGAACGATCTCGGTAGCCAACTCGGCGGGAGCGGACGCCGGAATGTTGGCGACGCCGTCGAGTTGGACCACGCGGAAATCGGAGTAGACGAAACGCCCACTCGCATCTGCTTCGGCCCGCCGGTCGGGGCTGCCCACCATTACCGTCGTGGGGAGTTCGACCGGTGGGCAGTCGGATCCGCGCACGACGCCCTCCGAGTCGGGTGCCGCAGGGTGACCTCGATCGGCCACCACCAGGCTGGCGAAACGGCCGAACTGGCGGGCCGCCAACGACCAGGCCAACCCGGCACCTTCCCTACTGCCTGCGAGGTTGACCCACCCCACCTTCAGTTCATCGAGCAGAGCCATGATCGACCGATCGTCGAGACCGGTGATGTCCTCGGGCACGATCGTGCGCAGATCCGAATTGTGGAGGCGCTCACAGACGCCGTCGTAAACCGCCGCGCTGTCGCCAGCTCCTGGCAGGAGAAGAACAGTGTGTTTGCTCAACGGTCCGTCAATCCGAACCGCGCAATTGCCTTCTGCCAGCGCCACGTGGGTCAGTTCCATGGCTAAAAACTACGCGATCGGGACTCGATGCGACGGCACGGCTTTCTGACAGGCCATCTGTTTCGTGCGCGTTCGCCAACGCATGACGAGAAATGCAGCCAGAATGACTCGAAGTGCATGTTCAGGTCACCTGAGTAGTTCTCGCTCGCCCTCTCGCGAAAGGACATACCGACTCATGCTCATCATTGGAATACTTCTCTTCGGGATACTCGTGGGAGCAGGAGCCCAGTTGATACTGGGCACGGCCGTCGCACGACTGGACTGGACTTTTGCCTTCATCGCCGGCATCACCGGATCACTGGTGGGCGGACTGCTCGCGAGCATGGTTGCAGGTGACGGAGTATCACTGCGCCCCAGCGGTATCCTTGGATCACTCATCGGGGCCGTGATCGTCACCGCAGTATGGCAACAGTACCGCCGGAGGAAGGCCGGTACAGCCGAACGTTCGCCCGAGCGCTGAAATCCCGCCCCTCTCATCCGGCCGCGATCTGCTGGGCGGAGGGGCCAGGTTCCTACCCCGACTGCGCGGCCTCGGCCGTATCGGAAGAAGTGTGAGCAAACCTCACCACCTCGATCACCCTGGCCACCACAGCAATAGAGCTATTCTCCTGATTCAGATCCATTTCTGCGCCTGATGGGTTACTATTCCGCGCCCATACGAGTACATTCCAGGGCACGCGCGCGGCCCAATGCAAAATCGACACAATGGAATTGAGAGTTAGCATGGAGAGTGTTGAAGACATCTTGAAGAAGCTATTGGAGTCCCTCGGATCTTCGGGCGGGGACGGCGGCAACATGCAATAGACCCGCACTTCACTGAAACGGGAGTCCACCAGCGAGGCTGTGGACCCCCGTTTCATCGCTCGCCGAGCGGCTGGCTACAGACCCATTGACGTCGGCTGCACCTTCGGTTCGAACCGAAGGTGCAGCTCCTAGAGCGTCAGTCCCGACCGAATCGCGGGAAGATCTTTCGGTGCGCCCTCGCTGATCAGCACTTCGAGTGCGTCGAGATCGAGGTTCTGCTCGACCAGATCCGCCAGCACGTCTAGTTGCGCGCCCCGGACGGCAGCGACATCCGTATCAGGGGCGGCCACGAATCCGGTTCTCCCCGCATGCACGGCAACATCGTCAAGCAACAGTCGGCGAAATTCGTCGGCCTCGAGCAGGCCGTGCCAGTGAGTTCCGTACACGGCGCCGCGAATGCTTCCCTCCGCCGCACCGGCCCCCGTATGCAGCAGTGGGTCATCGCCACTGCGACGCACGCGGCCGTGGTGGATCTCGTAGCCGGACACTGGTACTCCGTGGGCATCGCCGCGAACCTGCGTGAGTACCTTGTCCACCTCGAACTCCACCTCCAGGTCGAGCAGTCCGAGTCCGGCCACCGTGCCGCGGCCGGACTCGATATCGTCGACAATGACGGACCCCAGCATCTGATAGCCGCCGCAGATGCCGAACACCGGTCGCCCTCGCTTCGCGTGACCCACAATCGCATCCGCAATACCGTTGCGACGCAACCATTCCAGGTCGGCGATAGTCGCTTTGCTACCCGGTACCACAATCAGATCAGCGTCATGCAGGCGCGAAGGATCGGTAACCCAGCGCACCGACACTCCGGGCTCGCACGCGAGTGCCTCGACATCGGTCGAATTGGAGATGCGGGGCAGTCGAACGGCCGCCACGCGCAACCAGTCTTCGCCGATCGGCGGAGCGGGTCGCCCCACCGCCGCATCAGCGACGACCCCCAGTGAGTCCTCCGCATCCATCCACAGGCCGTCGGCGAAGGGAATCACACCGAGCGTCGGCCTGCCCGTCATCGCCGTCAGTTGCTCGAGCCCCGGTGTCAGCAGCGAGACCTCGCCACGGAACTTGTTGATCACGAACCCCGCGATGACGGCCTGGTCTTCCGGCTGCAGGACCGCCACTGTGCCGAACAGGTGGGCCAGCACTCCCCCGCGGTCGATGTCGCCGACAACGATTGCAGGGATCTCCGCTGCATGCGCGAGACCGAGGTTGGCCAGATCGGTTGCACGCAGATTGATCTCGGCCGGAGAACCAGCTCCCTCGCAGATCACGACGTCGAAGTCAGCGCGCAGCGCGCTCAGTTCCTCGGTCACCACCGCACGCAGATGTTCACGATGTTCGATGTAGTCGCGGGCGCCGACGGACGTCACCGCTCGCCCACGCACCACGAGTTGGGAAGTGCGGTCACTCCCCGGTTTCAGCAGAATAGGGTTGAACCGGACGCTCGGCTCGAGACCGCAGGCGGCCGCCTGGAACGCCTGTGCGCGCCCGATCTCGCCGCCGTCCAGTGTGACGACGGAGTTGTTCGACATGTTCTGGGCCTTGAACGGCGCGACCCGCACCCCTCGTCTAGCCAACATCCGACACAGCCCCGCCACGAGCACGCTCTTGCCCGCGTCCGACGTTGTACCGGCTACGAGCAAGGCCCCCTTCCACCGCTCGACACTCAAGGCAGGGTGAGGATCTCGTTGCCGGTCTCGGTGACCACGATGGTGTGCTCGAACTGAGCCGTCCACTTGCGGTCCTTGGTGACGACGGTCCAGTCGTCTTCCCAGATCTCCCACCCGATGTCGCCGAGGTTGATCATCGGTTCGATCGTGAACACCATCCCCGGTTCGATCACCGTATCCACGGAAGGCTCGTCGTAGTGGAGGATCACGAGCCCGTTGTGGAAGGTCTCGCCGATGCCGTGGCCTGTGAAATCACGCACGACGCCGTAGCCGAAACGGTTGGCATACGACTCGATGACGCGGCCTATCACGTTGAGTTCGCGACCCGGCTTGACCGCCTTGATCGCACGCATCGTCGCTTCACGGGTTCGCTCGACCAGCAGGCGGTTCTCCTCCGCGACGTCCCCCGCGAGGAACGTGGCGTTGGTGTCGCCGTGCACTCCGCCTATGTACGCGGTGACGTCGATGTTCACGACGTCCCCGTCTTCGATCACCGTCGAGTCGGGGATTCCGTGGCAAATGACCTCGTTGAGCGACGTGCAGCACGACTTGGGAAACCCCTTGTAGCCGAGCGTCGACGGGTAGGCGCCGTGATCGATCATGTACTCGTGGGCGATCCGGTCAAGTTCGTCCGTAGTGACACCGGGCGCCACAGCCTTACCCGCCTCTTGCAGCGCCCGTGCCGCGATCTTGCTCGCCACCCGCATGGCCTCGATGGTCTCCGGGGTCTGCACCCAGGGCTCGTTGCCCTCGTTCGCCGTAGGTCTCCATGCATACTCGGGACGCTCGATACTCATCGGTACGGCGAGGACGGGAGACACGGTTCCAGGGCTCAGCGCGGTGCGGACAGACATGACTACCAGGTTAGACCTGGGCACGGACCCATTGTTTCCGGACCCGCCGGGCGCGGCACAGCGTCACTTCGGTGGGTGGCGCAGAAGGCAGTCAGATACGCCGGTAGTCCTCGCGAATGCGGGAGTGATCCCATGTTCGAGTTCATCATTGGAAACGAAGGGCGTGTTCCCCGTGGATGAAGGGGGTTGTGCCGGCACAGGTGCGTGCACCAACGGAACACGCCGTGGTCCTCGCGAATGCGGGGTGATCCTTCCGGCAACACCGACAGGAAAGAGACCACTACGATGTGTTCACATGTCAATCACCCCCTGCCCGACTCCGAGATCGACGGCGACCGAGCCGAACTGGACCCGCACACCCCGCACCTCCTGGACGACGACCTGGACGTCGACCCGACGGTCCACGGACCCATGCAGCGGATCGAAATCCGCGACGGAATCCGGGTCGTGGCGTTCACCGGCACCCTGCTCGCGCACATCACCAGTGAGCGACCGGACTCGCTGCACTGGACCGAACTGAGCATCTACCGGAAAGAGGGTGGTCTGTTCATCGCCCACCGGGTGGGGGGTCTCCTGCGTCGCGCACCGAGCCGACTGCTCGGTGATCACGGGGAAGAACCTGCCCGCGGTCGCCGACATGAAGGCCGACGAATTCGCGGGTCGAAGACCGTCGGCCGTGCCCGGTCTGCCGTCCAGATATCGCGTCCGAGGTGGCCGCGGAGCCTTCCTCCGTCCGCGGGGAGACCGACCGGCACTGGGTCGGGATCTGCAACGACGCGTTCTCTCTGATCACCGCGCTGCACACCAAGCAGCAAGGGGTGCGCTCGCTGTCAGGGCTGGCCAGTGCCGCTCTCAGTCAGGCCGCCGAGCACGACGCCCATCTCTCCGCCGCCCTGAACACCGAGCTCGAGGTCTAAGTTGTGACCACGTCTGGTCCGCGCCAGGTGGTCAGCCGAGAACCGTTCCCGATGATTCGGCATTCAGCGCGCGCTTGCGGGAAAACGACCCGAGCTCGACGGTGAGCCCTGTCGTGTGCCGGTGTACTGGACCGGGTCGTGGTCGTGACCCGCGTCGACTGCCGTAATGATCTGGGCCAGGAACTCGCCTGCGAGGGGAGCATTCTTGAACTGATTGCCGCTGGTTCCGATCGCCACGTAGAACCCGTCTCGATCTGTCTTGTCGTAAATCGGCGTCCAATCCGACGCGACGTCGTAGACGCCGGCGATGCCACGTGGTTGAGACGGCTCGGTCAGATCAGGGAACCGCCGCGCACCTCGCACGATGAGGAGGCCGCTTCGGGTGTCGGACCGAGCGTAGATCCCCGCGTCCAGGTCGGCGATACACGGACCGAGCCGTACTCCGGTGTCGAATCCAGGGAGCACAGACGTGGTGAACTTCTTGACGCGGGATAGGCCAGACGGGAGAACCCGTCCACAACGGAATGCAAGTAGGCGTGTCCGGATCGCGCACCAGCGGTCTCGGCGCGGCCAGCCTTCCTGGCCAGCTCTCTGCCGCGGCCGTGTACCCGCCAGCACCTTCGTCGGGTGCCCGTCGTGCCTTCTTCGCATCGACGTGAACCATGTGTCCCGGTCAGTGTGCGACGACTCGTCGCGACGCCCGGTTGCTCTCACCGGTCGGGTCGAGCAACCCACCCCGTTCAATCCCACATGGGCCAGGTATCGGCAGATTGTGCGTACCAAGACTCTCACCGACCAGTTCCAGGGCGATCCTGCGGGCCAACCACTTCTTCTCTCGACGGCAACCACTCGATCGGGTCCACGACCTCGGCTGGTGTGGCCGTCGGCTGGTGGCGCGGCACACTCGGTCGGTCGAGCAGACCCACTCGCCGAAGTCACGGTAGCGGCCTACCCACTTGTCGGCGCAGGCACGAAAGATGCCTATTTCGGCGGCGATATGAGGGGGACGAGACCGGCAACGCTGCACGAGTCGTCGACGGCACTCGCCGACGGGAGACCCGTCCCCTTCGTTGAGCCCATCCCTCGTCCGGTGTCTACAACATCACGACCGGCAACCGATCCGTCCATCTCCCGACCTCCATCGACAACATTCAAGCGCGGGTAAAGTTAACGTCAACTCTTGCCACTCCAAACTAAACTCGTTGCGGCGGTTGACAAGTCGATACGCTTCCACCATGATCACTGGCGTGTTCCACGTTGGGAATTATCAGCCCCGCCTGAGAATCTTCGCTGCGTACGGTCGAGTGACCTCACCACACTCGGTGACGGCCACACCCGACGGGACCCAGCAAGACAGGCGAGATGGGACAGCCATCGGCGATCTGTAGAAACAGGGTCGAGTCCAAAGCCCATCGAGAACCGACCATCAACATGCCGGGCGATCAACGCGTGAGTGTTGCGCGATGACGACACGTTGGTGCAACGGTGATTTGGACCGAGACGACAACCCGTTTGACGATGACAACAGTCAATTCTACGTTCTGGTGAATACCGAAGACCAGCGTTCCCTCTGGCCTTCGTTCGCCCGAAGAGCTTGCGTGATGCACTGATCGGCCACCGGTAGAGGGCGCAACCGTCACCCGGTGAGGCGCGCCGAAGAATTCACTCGAGAAGATTTCTTGCCCGATACCGAGGGACTAGCTGACTTACCCTTCTGGCCAGCTTTACAGAATCAGGATTACTCAATGTCAGAGACCGTCGGCTTCCGCACTCTTCCGCTCACGAGCGGTCAGGTTGAAATCTCATTTTCCGAAATTCTTGATCCGAAGTCGTCGACATTCAATATCGGAGAATATTTGGAAATACGGTCGTGTGTGGATCGAGATGCACTCAGCGCGGCACTACGTGTCATTATCACAGAGTCTGAAGCCCTACGGTCCAGTTTTCGTGTCGGTATGAATTCGATCGAGCAGATCATCTACGATACGCGGGAGTTCGATATCGAGACCGTCGACGTATCCGAGGAGGTCGATCCAGTTCAGTCCGCCGAGGATTGGATGTCACGTAAGCTGAATGAACAAAGTCTTCTAGCCCACAAATTCGCCACAAACTGCGCCCTCATAACGATAAGTCGCGACCGCTCGCTACTGTTCATCTTTTGCCACCACATCGCATTGGACGGATACGGTGCGTCACTGATTTGTTCGAGAATAGCCGAGCTGTACGGGTCGATCACGGAGTCCGTGTCTCGGCCGCCCGGGTGGTTCGTCCCTCTCGACCGGATGCTGGAGATAGATTCCGAGTACCAACGCTCCGAAGAATTCTCCATGGATCAAAAATACTGGGAGAACCGGGTACGTAGCCTTCCTGCACCCGTGACCCTGTCTGGGCAGTGGCCCACCTTGGCCAAGAAGGTAGTACGTAGGCGTACAGAATTTTCCAGTTCCGTATCCTCAGCCGTTCACGATGTGAGCAGCAGACTGGATTTCTCTCTCACCTCTACTCTGATAGCTTTTGGATATCTGTTCGGTCAGCGAATGTCCGGTAGTGCCACACTTCCTTTCGGGCTTCCGGTGACAGGTCGGCCGTACCCCGATTCTCTCTGCGCTCCAACAACGGTCTCCAATATGATCCCGATCGCTGTTGAAGGCGATAATTTCGGCCGCTTCGGGGATGTGGTATCCGCCATCTCGGACGCGTTGAGGTCCGCCCTGCCGCACCAGAGGTTTCGGATGGAGTGGATGAGAATCGGTAGGGGAGCAAACCATTCCACTCCGCTTTTCGGCTTGTCTCTGAACGTCATGAAATTCAACTCGAACTTGAAAATCGGCCGAGTCGATGCCTCCTACCATCTGGTTCGCACCGGTCCGGTGCGCGATATCTCCATAATTTTCATTTACGGTGGTCGTGACCAGGCCATCGGTGTCGAGATCGAAGCAGACGCCGAACGCTATACCGGCTCGGATATCGACAAATTACTCGAGCGCCTCGAGGCCTTGGTGCACGAGGTGTCCGTGGGCGGAATCGATCGGCTCGGGTCCCTCGACCTCCTCGACGACCAGGAACGCCGCAACATCCTCGAGGTGTGGAACAACACCACCACCGCCGCCGACACCGCGGCCAAGGTACCGGGATCCACCGTGCCCACCCTGTTCGAACACCAGGTACGACAATCCCCGGACCGGATCGCCGTCACCTGCGGCAACGGGCAGTGGACGTATACGCAACTGAACACCGCAGCGAACCGGTGGGCATGGCGACTGATCCGGGCCGGGATCGGCCCCGAATCCATCGTCGCGGTCGCACTCCCCCGCTCCACCGACCTGATCATCGCACTCCTCGCCGTCCTCAAAACCGGTGCCGCCTACCTCCCCCTCGACCCGCACTACCCCAGCGAACGCACCACCTTCATCCTCACCGACGCCCACCCCGAACTCCTGATCACCGACACCACCACCGCCACCGGACTCCCCCCCACACCCCTGACCCACATGCTCACCGACACAGATGAACCCGGTGCCGCTGATACCGATGAACCCGGTGTCGCACCCGGGAACCCCACCGACGCCGACCGCACCACACCACTACACCCGGCCAACCTCGCCTACCTCATCTACACCTCCGGATCCACCGGAACCCCCAAAGGCGCCGCGATCAGCCACCGTGCGATAGCGAACCGACTGCACTCGATGCAGCGTTCCTACCCACTGACCAGCGGCGACTCCGTGCTACAGAAGACCTCGATCTCGTTCGATGTGTCGGTCCGGGAGCTCTTCTGGCCACTACAGGTCGGCGCCCGACTGGTGATGGCACCCCCCGATGCCGACCAAGACCCGGCCCAGATTCTCCGAGTAATTCGAGAAGAGGACGTGACGGCGGTCCACTTCGTGCCCTCCGTACTCGACGCGGTGGTGAACCACCCAGACTTCGCGTTGTGCACCTCGCTGCGGCACCTCTTCGCGGGTGGGGAAGCCCTCTCGAACGGTCTCGCCCAGCACTGCCGCACCGCGCTCCCCTCAGCGCAACTACACAACCTGTACGGCCCCACCGAAACCGCGGTGGATGTGACATTCCACAGGGTTTCCGCGGCTGACACGGCGAGTGTGCCGATCGGGACACCAGTGGCGAATGTGCAGGTCTACGTCCTCGATACCGGACTGCACCCCGTCCCGGTCGGGGTTGTAGGCGAGTTGTACATTGCCGGTGCCCAACTCGGGCGCGGCTACACCCGACAGCCCGCACTGACCTCGGGACGATTCCTGGCCAACCCGTTCGACACCGGCGGCACACGCATGTACCGCACCGGCGACCTGGTGCGCTGGAGCACACACGGTGTCCTCGAGTTCATCGGCCGAGCAGATCAACAGGTCAAGATCCGCGGATTCCGGGTCGAACCCGGCGAAGTCGAAGCGGCCCTGACCTCCCACCCCGCCGTCACCCACGCAGTGGTCATCGCCCGCCCCACCAACCCGGACCCCGGCCACGAACCCACCACAGCCGACACCCAACTCGTCGGATACATCGTCCTCGACCAGCAGGGCCAGGACCAGGACCAGGTATCCGACCTCGTTTCCCACCTCCGGGCGTATGTCGGCGACAAACTCCCCGACTTCATGGTGCCCGCCGCGATCGTGGTCCTGGACGCACTCCCGTTGACCGCCAACGGCAAACTCGACCGCAAAGCCCTACCCGCCCCCGACTTCGACACCGGCCACTACCGGGCCCCCGCACCGGTGAGGAACACACCCTGGCCGCACTGTTCAGCGAAATACTCGGAATCCCCCGGGTCGGGATCGACGACTCCTTCTTCGACCTCGGCGGCCATTCCCTCCTCGCGACCCGCTTCGTGAGCCGGGCCCGCACCGAACTCGGCATCGAACTCCCCATCCGGGCACTGTTCGACACACCCACCATCGCCGAACTGAGCCCCCTGCTACACCGCGACTTCACGATCGAATCAACGAACCCCCTGGCCCCACTCCTCACCATTAGTCCCTCCGGTTCGAGGCCGCCCCTTTTCTGCATCCATCCAGGTGCAGGGTCTGCCTGGAGCTATCTGGCTCTGGCGCAGCACCTTCCGGACCAACCGATCTACGGTCTCCAAGCCCACGGCCTCGACGGCACTGCACCACTCGCACGCTCGATACCGGAAATGGTGAACGACTACGTCGACGAAGTGGTTGCCCTCTCACCTAGTGGCCCAATCGAACTGCTCGGCTTGTCGTTTGGTGGTGTCGTCGCGCACGCCATGGCAGTCGAGCTTGATCGGCGGGGGCGATCAGTGACTCAGCTTGTCCTGATGGATAGCGCACCAAGCATTCCTGCCAACCACGAGCCAACTAGGCAAGTCATGACAGACGAGGCCGCAATTCAGAAGGATTTTCGCGCGGCCGCAGAAGTCAGATACGGCGATATCACGAATTCTCCAGAATTCTCAGCCCTCGAGGACTCGCTCCTCGAAATTTTTGTCAACAACGCAAGACTCCGACGGGACTACCAGTCCCCCATTTACGTAGGAGATCTGCTGATAGTTCGTGCTGATACCACTCACGACGGAAAGCCAAGTGAACCACTAGGCCCTCAGTGGGCAGAGTTCGTGGAAGGAAGCATCACCGAGCGAACGGTGGCCGCAACGCACGACACCATGGACTCCCCCGAGATCATGAAGCAGGTCCGCAACATCCTCGAGGAGTTCACCGAAGCCAAGTCCTCTTCCTGACATCCGACAAGCCGCGGGCGTAGTCGTTCCCCGAAGTAGATCTGTAGCTCGCCCTGACTCACGGCCACAACGCCGTGGAGCCGAACCGATGAACCATTTCAATCTGGCAATCATCGGTTCGGATTCTGGAAACTCATTGACATCTATCGAACCGCCCAGCGGCGATTCAGGTTGTGCGCAAGATGGTCAGCCGAGAACAGTTCCCGAAGATTCGGCATTCAGCGCGCGCTTCCGGGAAAACGACCCGAGGTCGACGGTAAGCCCTGTCGTGCGCCCGATGTACTGGACCGGGTCGTGGTCGTGGTCGTGACCCGCCTCGACTTCCGTAATGATCTGGGCCAGGAACTCGCCTGCGAGGGGAGCATTCTTGAACTGATTGCCGCTGGTTCCGATCGCCACGTAGAACCCGTCTCGATCTGTCTTGTCGTAAATCGGCGTCCAATCCGACGCCACGTCATAGACGCCGGCGATGCCACTTGGTTGAGACGGCACGGTCAGATCGGGGAACCGTCGCGCAGCTCGCATCACTTGGGATTCGAAGCGGTCCGCGGTTCTACTGAGATTGACGGTATCGGGATCGTCGATCCATTCGAGGGCGTCACAGTCGGGTTCGGTTCCGCCGATGAGGAAGCCGCCCCCGGTTTCGGGTCGTGTGTAGATTCCCAAGTCCATATCGGCGATGCTCGGGCCGAGCTGTCCTCCGGCGTTGAATCCGGGGGGCGCACTGACATGGTGGACTTCTTGACGCATAGGGGCGACGGATACTGTGAAGTCGGCTCCGACGCCGGCAATCTTGTTCAGTGCCCCAGACCAGGGTCCGGCGGCGTTGACTACGACCGGTGTGTCGATGGTGGTGCCGTCGCCTAGACGTAGGTGCCACAGTCCGTCGGTGGTCTGCTCGATCTGGACAATGGCTGCCCGGTACCTGAAGGTGGCTCCGTGAGCAGCGGCTGCTTGCGCGAGATTGGCGGCCGCGAGCCGGGGGTCGTTGACGAATCCGGCGTCGGGGGTGAAGAGGGCACCCAGCGTGGAAGTGGCATCATCGAAGAATTCGTCGGAGTGGACCGGTTTGGGTGGGAAGTAGCGGCCAGGGTCGATTCCGGGTACGCGTTGGACCAGCTCAGCGGTGTCCCATTCCTCGTAGGGGATGTTGACACCCTTGAACAGCTTGATGGTGCGGTCTCGGGGAGCTATGTCGGCATCGAGAAAAACCATTCCGGTCCTGTGAAACTGGGCGACCGCGACATCCTGATCCAAACCTAGGTAGCTTCGCCAATTGGTCCAGCATTGACCTGATTCCCAAGCGGTCACAACTCCGTCGAGAGTGGAGTAATTGTATCGGATGATGGCGCTCGACGCGCTGGTCGATCCATAGCCGGGGCCGCCGGCTTTGTCGACTACCAGGACGTCGTTTCCCCGTTTTGCCAGTTGCAAAGCGATCGAACTGCCGATTACACCGGCGCCGACAACTACTGCGTCAGGATGACCATTCATGTATTTCAACGCCCTTCTCGAAGGCCGGATTGCGTCGATTTTCCTCGCAGACTCTGAAGGGAGACCGCGCGACGGCGCTGTACCAGTCTGCCTCCATCGAACTGACCGGCACGCGGTAATCACTGAGGCATACTAAATGCTCGCCAGCATACGTAAGGCCGAGCCGGAGGGTTGACCACAGCGGTCCGCACCATCTTCAGCCAGCCCACCAGTCCGATGGTGCGCGATCAGCATGGTCGCCGACACCACGGAACCACGCGCCCGACGATTTACACCACTCCACGGGCCCCAATCCTCATTCCCTCGGAAAGTTCTCCTGCCGGGCAGGAAACGCCGCGCGGCCAACCGCACAACTGGTCTAGAGTCGAAGCGATGTTCGAGGATTACCTGGCCAAGATCGGTGACCGCACTGCGGTATACGAAGCAGCGCGTGAGCTCGCCGGTGGTCGCGTCGCACTGTATCCGGGCTCGTTCCTCGACGCGACTCCACTCAACGTGTGGGCCGAGGTGACTTTCGTCGACAAGGACAAAAACTACGTAAAACGGGTGCGGAACCTCGACCACACGCCACCGGGCGCGAGGTTCCTCATTACCGACTACCAGGAGCCGATTTCCGAGGTCGACGACGATTCTGCTGACGTACTCATCTCATTGTTTGCAGGACCGATATCGCATTTCTGCACCCGCTACCTAAAGGTGGGTGGGTACCTCTTGGCGAACAATTCACACGGTGATGCATCGATTGCGATGCTCGATCCCCGCTACCGATTGATCGCCGTCCAAACCGCAACTGCCCACTCGTTTCGTACCAGCGATCTCACGGACTTTCAGGTAGCGAAACGCCCAACCGACCACAGATTCGAAGAGATCCTCACCAGCCAACGCGGAGTGGCATTCAAGCGTTCGGCACAGTACTACCTGTTTCGACGCGAGGCATAGACAACTCACCGAGCCGCTCACCCGTCGGGCGTCGGGAGTTGGGCGCCAGGAACAACCAGGCTACTTCTGACGTAGGAGATATCTCTGCACCTTGCCGCTGGGAGTCTTCGGCAGATTCGGGACGAAATGCACGGCGCGCGGGTAGGCGTGGGCAGCGAACTTCTTCTTGACCAGCGTCTGCAGTTCGACCTCGAGTTCGTCGGTGCCGTCGATACCGTCGCGGAGCACTACGAACGCCTCGAGAACCTCGCCGCGCAACTCGTCGGGCATGCCGACGACCGCGGCCTCGAGGACGTGGTCGTGCATCACCAGCACACTCTCGACGTCGAAGGGGCCGATCCGGTAGCCGGCCATGATGATGACGTCGTCGTCGCGGGCGGAGAAGAAGTAGAAGCCGTCCTCGTCGGTCTGCCCTGCATCACCGGTGAGGTACCAACGACCGTCCTCGGTGAACCGCTGCGCGGTCTTCTCGGGAGCGTCGGCGTATCCGGTGAACCACATCAATGGGCTGCTCAGGGTATCGATCGCGACCCGCCCGGGGGTGCGAGGCGGGGCGATGGTGTCGGAGTCGTTCTCGAGAACTGCACACGTCCAGCCTGGCAGCGGCTTGCCCATGGAGCCTTCCCGGACCACTTCCCGCAGGCCTTCCACCCAGGCGTTGGCGATGAACATGCCATGTTCGGTCTGGCCGTAGTGATCGCGCACGAGCACGTTCAGGTTGGCCTTCGACCATGAGATCACGTCGGGTGTCAGCGGTTCGCCCGCGGAAGAGGCGCGACGCAACCGCACCGTGTCGGGGATTGGTGTCGGGTCAGCGCGCAGACTCCGATACACGGTCGGCGCTGCCGCGAAGTTGGTGACGCCGAAGCGCTCCATCACCTTCCACATGAGCGGTGCGGAAAACCCGGCGTGAAGCAGGATGCTGCGGCTACCGGCGGCGAGAGGCCCGAGCAGCGCGTAGTACAGGCCGTACGCCCAGCCAGGGTCCGCCGCGTTCCAGAACACATCGTCTTTACGTACATCGAATCCGAATTCCTGGTACGCGTGGAATGAGGCGAGCGCGCGCAGGGGCACAGGCACGCCTTTCGGAGTTCCTGTGGTGCCGCTCGTGAACAGCTGGACCAAAGGTCCGTTGCCGCCGACAGTCACGGCGACACCCCCTGAGTCGCCGGGATCGTGCTCCTCCACCAGCATGCCGAAATCGAGCGCGGCGGTGCCGTCTCCTCCCGCAACCACCACCCTCCACGACGCGTCCGCGGGAATGTCCTTGTCCGGAAGCAGCTTGTCGAGCTGATCAGCGTCCGAGATCACGGCCTTCGCGCCGCTGGCAGCGAGCCGGAACTCGATGGCCGGTGGAGCGAAGGCGGTGAACAGCGGGACGTGGACGGCGCCGCGGCGCCAGATGCCGAGCAGTGCGACAACCAGTTCCGCGGACCTGCCCATCAACGTTGCGACGTGGTCACCGGGCTCGACACCGAGATCCGCGAGTGCGGCCGAGAACCTGGTCGACTGCTCGCGTAGGTATCCGTAGGTGAGGTCCGTCGACGACAGGTCCGCCTCCACGACGGTGAACGCCACGTCATCTGCTGGGTGCCGATCACAGAGCAATTCCGCCGCGGACGCCGTCGGCGTGTCGTACTGGTTCAGCAGCTCACGCACGCGTGCGGTGGGATCTGTGGTCATGCGGCACTCCTTGCGCTCTCATGTGCTCGGTACAGAAGGTTCGGCTCTCACTCGAACTCGCTACGGTTATGATCCTGCTCACAGCTCGCCAAGACTACCCCGGAATGGGGTGCCCGACTTGGACGCTCACGCACCGTCGTTGCTGCGCCCTCGTGACGGGGACGCATTGCGTGGTGAGCTGCGCTCGATCGCAGCTCACGCCCTCGCACCGGTCCTGTTCGGCAGGGAGGTGCAGGACGACACACTGCACCTCAGCGAGTTCGTCGGTACCCGCACAAACAACCTCGAGGGGCTGGCCATACCGTCACGCTCCGGTCTGGGAGGTCGGGTGGTTGCCCAGCGCGCCCCAGCCTCGGTTGACGACTACGGCAGTTCCTCGACCATCACGCACCACTTCGACCGGCACGTCCACCGCGAGGGCCTTCGGTCCGTCCTCGCGGTGCCCGTCGTTGTGCGGGGCACCTCACGTGCCGTCCTCTACGCCGCCATCCGCGACGAGATCGATCGCCGTCTCGAAATGATGGGCACTCTCGACGACAACGGTGTCGACGGCGCAAGCGCCGAAGAAATGCGTGACATTCACGCGGAACTACGGAGCGTTGCACAGACGATCACCGATCCTTCGTTGCAGGCCCGGCTACGCGGGTTTATCGCAACGGATCGCAGGCGCACTCCGGCCTGGAGCCGACTCCGACGTCGAGGAGACCGGCGTTCACCTCTCGCCACGCGAGATCGACGTGCTGTCCCACATTGCGCTCGGATGCACGAACCTCGACGCAGCACAACGCCTTTCAGTCGGCCCCGAGACGGTGAAGAGCCATCTACGCAGCGCCATGAGCAAGCTCGACTCGCGGTCGCGCCACGAGGCGGTGGTCACCGCACGCAAACTCGGGCCACTCCCCTAGCGATCCGTTGCCACGCAGGTCAGTACCACTCGGGCAGCGCCGCGAACATGTCGCGAGTCACGGCGACGGCATTGTCTGAACTTCCTCCTCGCACCACAAGGGTCGCGAAGGCGAGATCGCCGCGGTAGCCGACGAACCAGGCGTGCGACCCGCCCTCGACCTCGGCCTCACCCGTCTTGCCGTACACCTCGCCCTGATCCGCGATCCGCCCGGCGGTGCCGCTCGTCACCACGAGTCGCATCATTGTGCGGAGACCGTCGACCATCTCGCTACTGATCGGCGGAGGGTCGCCGTCGGTCGCCGTTTCCCGTCCGGCAATCAACCCCGGCAGCGGTGTCGAACCATGCGCGATGGTCGCGGCTGCCAACGCCATACCGAAGGGGCTGACCACCACCCTGCCCTGTCCGAAACCGTCCTCCGTTCGTTGGACCAGATCATCGGCTTCCGGTACCGAACCTGTGTAGGTTGGCAGACCGACGACCTTGTAGTCGGCACCGATTCCGAACTGCGAAGCCGCGACGGTCAGCGCGTTCGGTTTCATCTCGCTCGCCAGTTTCGCGAACGAGGTGTTGCACGACCGGGCGAACGCAGTGGCCATCGACACCGTGCCGAGCGCGAATTCGTTGTAGTTCGGCACGCTTCGCTCACCGATCTCGATACGACCGGGGCAAGGCACCATCGTGTCGGGTGTCGCGATACCCGAAGAGATCGCCGCACCCGCAGTGATGATCTTGAAGGTGGAACCCGGCGGATACAGGCCGGTCAGGGCGACTGGTCCGTCCCTGTCGGCCGCCTCGTTCTGAGCCACGGCGAGGATGTTGCCGGTCGAGGGCTGAACGACCACCATCATCGTCTGGTCAGGTCGGGCGTTCACGGCATTCTGCGCGGCAATCTGTATGGGCCGGTCCAGACTGATCGAGAACGACGGGACGGGCTTGGGCGGTGTCTCGGTGAGCACATCGGTGTCGACGCCGTTCTGATTGACGGTGACCACGCTCCAACCGGCCTCACCGTCGACCTCGTCGATCACCGTCTTCTTCACCTGGCCGATGAGATCGGGGGCGAACGTCCGGTCGGTAGCCACCAGGTCGGCCTCGTCGGACACCGTCACACCGGGGATCCCACCGAGCACGCCCGCGACCCGGTCGTAGTCCTCCAACCTCAGCCGGGTGACGAGGTAGTCACCATTCACCGCGGTGGCGGATTCCGCGATCGACTGCGCGGTGAGGGTGCTGTCGAACGTCGCCAGCGTCGAAGCCAATGACTGCGCGCTCCTGATCACATTGCCTGATTCCGTCGCATCGAACTTCACGCGATATACGACACCTGGCACGAGCACGTCCGATCCGGAATGCTCGTTGACTCGCGCCCTGGGCGCCGCAACGGTACGCAGCGACATCGTCTGACGATCCCCCAGTCGGGGATGGACGTTGGTGGAACTCCAGCGCACAGCCCAGTCGCCGCCGCGTCGGCCCATCTGGAGTTCGCCCGAATATGTCCACACCCGATCCTTCGTCAGATGCCATTCGTAGGTGTAACCCACGGTGGCCGTGTCACCGCTTACGCGGACGTCCGTCGTCTCAGCCTCGAGAGATTCGGCCTGCAGTGACTTCCACGTCGACTCGAGGGTCTGCCGGGCGGCGTCGGGACGGTCCGAGAGGCCCGCGGCCCGCTCGGAATCCCGTTCGGCGAAGGCTGCCAGAAACGCCTGGGCCGCCGGTTCCGGGCCGTCCGGTCGCGGCGTGCACGCCGTCACACCCACGATCAGCACAGCGACCCCACCGAGGGCGATCGACCGGACGATACGTGCGTGAAGAATGCGTGTGTGAAGGAAGGGCCGAAGGTTCATCGCCGCCCATGCTATGTCGACGAACACTGTCGGCAGGGTAGGCAGGGCGCGATGTCAGTCCAGGAGAATTGTGGCGAGAGTCGCAACCTGGCTGAAGCCGATGCGCGCGTACACACTGCGGGCGATGGTGTTGAAACTGTTGACGTACAGGCTGGCGACCCGGCCGTCGGCGATGACCGCCTGAGCTACCGTCGCCGTACCGGCCGCTCCGAATCCAAGCCCCCGGTACCTCGGATGTACCCAGACACCCTGAATCTGCCCTACCCGGGAGGACACCGATCCCACCTCGGCCTTGAAGACCACCTGACCGTCCTCGAACCGCGCCCACGCCCGGCCCGCCGCGATGAGGTTCGCGACGCGCCGGCGGTAGCCACGACCATCGTCGTTGGCGCGGGGGTCGATGCCGACCTCTTCGATGAACATCGCGACAGCGGCGGGAAGGTACTGGTCGAGTTCGCGCATCCGCACCTGCCGTACCAGCGGATCTGGTCGGCACAGCGGTGTACTTGCCAAGGCCAGCAACGGCTGATCGGCGCGGACCTCACGGGCGGGCCCCCAGTCCAGTTCGAGCATCCCCCACAGCGGCAGGGTCAGCTCGGCCCGGCCGACCAGGGACGAACACATGCGCGGTGTCCGGCAGGCCCGATCTGCGAACGCCCGCATATCATCGGTGCTGCCGCGAAGCGGGACGAAATTCGCGCCAGAGAAACACAGCGATTCGAGTGGCCCGCCGCGACTCCACAACTCTCCATGGATCATCCGGGGGTCGGTTCCGCCATGCTCCACCCGGGCGGCGACCATGCAGGCAGCGACAGGATCGGCGTCGAGCACGCGGAGCGCGAGTGCCGCGTCTCGACTGCTCAACTGTTTCGCACCGAGGAGCTTGAGCATCTACCCAACCTTGTCAGCTAGTAGTCGTGCCCACTAGATTGCCACGAACTTGCCGAAAACGGGAGTCGTTTCGACGGCCACCGTAGACCTCCGGTCAGCTGACCGTGACGACGGGTGAACCGGACGTCGAATCGCCTTCCATCTCCTCCGCGATCCGCATCGCTTCCTCAATGAGAGTTTCGACGATTTGCGCCTCGGGCACAGTCTTGATGACTTTACCTTTGACGAAGATCTGCCCCTTGCCATTGCCCGACGCAACACCTAGATCAGCCTCCCGTGCCTCACCGGGGCCATTGACGACACACCCCATCACGGCCACGCGCAGCGGGATATCCATGCCTTCGAGTCCCGCGGTGACCTCGTCCGCCAGCGTGTACACGTCGACCTGCGCGCGACCACACGACGGGCAGGACACAATCTCGAGCTTCCGTGGGCGCAGGTTCAGCGACTGCAGTATCTGCGTGCCGACCTTTATCTCTTCTGCGGGCGGCGCGGACAACGACACTCGGATCGTGTCGCCGATACCCTCGGCGAGCAGTGCGCCAAATGCGACCGCGGACTTGATGGTGCCCTGGAACGCAGGGCCTGCCTCGGTTACACCGAGGTGCAGCGGGTAGTTGCATTGAGCGGCCAGTTGGCGGTACGCCTCGACCATGATGACCGGGTCGTTATGTTTGACTGAGATCTTGATGTCGCCGAAGCCATGTTCCTCGAACAGGCTCGCCTCCCACAGCGCCGACTCCACGAGCGCCTCGGGCGTCGCCTTGCCGTACTTCTGCATCAGACGCGGGTCTAGCGAGCCCGCATTGACACCGATACGAATCGGGATGCCGGCGTCCCCGGCCGCCTTCGCGACCTCCCCGACTCGCCCGTCGAACTCCTTGATGTTGCCGGGATTCACGCGTACGGCCGCGCAGCCGGCATCGATGGCGGCGAAGATATAGCGCGGCTGGAAGTGGATGTCGGCGATGACGGGGATCTGGCTTTTCTTCGCAATGATCGCGAGCGCGTCGGCGTCCTCTTGACGCGGGCAGGCGACACGCACGATGTCGCAGCCGGACGCGGTGAGTTCGGCGATCTGCTGCAGGGTGGCGTTGATGTCGTGGGTCTTCGTGGTGCACATCGACTGCACGGACACCGGAGAGTCGCTGCCGACACCAACCGCTCCGACCTCGAGTTGGCGGGTCTTGCGTCGGGGCGCGAGAACCGCGGCCGGGCCTTCCGGCATTCCTAATCCGACCGGGCTGGTCACGTGGGGGCCTTCTTTCGTAGCTCGAGGTCGAGTTTAGCGATCACGGGAAGAGCTGGATCGGGTTGACGATGTCGGCGGTCAGAGTCAGCAACATGTACGCGCCGCCGACGACGATGAAAACGTAGGTGACGGGCAGCAGTTTCATGTAGTCGACCGGTCCGCCGTGCGCCAGTCCCCGGCGGCCGCGGAAGAAGTCCCGGACGCGCTCGTACACCGCCACCGCCATGTGTCCGCCGTCGAGCGGGAGCAGCGGGAGGACGTTGAACATCCCCAGGAAGAAATTGAGGCTGGCCAGCAGGAGAATGAACACCTCCCACAGTCCGCGCTCGGCCACCTCACCACCGATGACGCTGGCGCCGACGACGCTGATCGGGGTATCCAGGTCACGCTCCCCGCCGGTCACGGAATGCCACAGATCCACGACCTTGCCAGGCAGCTCGACCATGCGCTCCGCGGTCATGGTGAACATGTCACCTGTGAAGGCCACGGATGCCGGGATCGCCGCCAGCGCGTTGTACTGGGTCGGAAGGTAATAGTCGGGTCCGACGCCGATCGCGCTCACCGTCTCCGACGACTTCTCGTCGGTCTGCGGGTCGATCACATACCGCTGCACTTCCTGTGGCACCACGGCGAACGTAAGGGTCTCGCCGCCACGCTCGACGGTGAAGTCCACCGGACCGGTCTGTGCCTGGGTCGCGGACACGAACTGCGCCCACGTGTCGACCGGGGTGTCACCCACGGCGGTGACCACGTCACCCCGCTGGAGGCCGGCCTGCTGGGCAGGTCCATCTCCCGTGCACGCTGCGACCCGACCATCCTCGGACTGGGTGGCGGGCGCACAACTCATATCGCCGAGCGCCGTCGCGGGTGGAGGACTGAGGTTGGGCAGCCCCCACCCGACGGCGAGTACGAAGACCAGGACCAGGCCGAGAACGAAGTTCATGCCGATGCCGCCCGACATCACCGCGAGCCGCTTCCAGGTGGCCTTCTTGTACATGGCGCGGTCTTGCTCGTCCGGCTCGAGTTCGTCCATCGCCGTCATACCGGCGATGTCGCAGAACCCACCGAGTGGGAGCGCCTTGAGCCCGTACTCGGTTTCCCCGCGACGGAACGAGAAGATCCTGGGTCCGAAACCGATGAAGTACCTGCGCACCTTCATGCCGGTGGCCTTTGCCACCCACAAGTGGCCCGCTTCATGAAGCGCGATCGACAGTGCGATCCCCAGGGCGAAGAGAACAACGCCCACTACGAACACCATGCAGTTCTAGCCTTCCTGCTTCACGAGCTGACGCGCCCGATCACGTGCCCAGCCGTCTGCGGCCAGGACGTCTTCCACGTTAGTCGGTGGAGCCGACCACTCGTCCGCCTCCGAAAGCACCGCCGCGACGGTGCGGACGATGGCGGGGAACCGGATGATGCCGTCCAAGAATGCCTGAGCGGCGACCTCGTTGGCAGCGTTGTAGACGGCGGTGAGACATCCGCCTCTCTTGCCGGCGTCCCGAGCGAGGTCGACAGCAGGAAAGACCGTACCGTCGAGCGGCTCGAAATCCCAGGTGGACGCCGCCGTGAAGTCGCACGCGGCCGCGGCCCCCGCGACCCGGTCCGGCCAGCCCAGCGCAAGCGCGATGGGTAGCTTCATGTCGGGCGGGCTGGCCTGTGCCAGCGTCGAACCGTCGGTGAACGTCACCATCGAATGCACAACCGACTGAGGATGGACGGTGACGTCGATCCGGTCGTAGTCGACACCGAACAGCAGGTGGGTCTCGATCAGCTCGAGTCCCTTGTTGACCAGGGTTGCGGAATTCAGTGTGTTCATCGGACCCATCGACCATGTGGGATGCGCCTGCGCCTGCGCCGGGCTCACACTCTCGAGATCTTCGGCACTCCAGCCGCGGAAGGGCCCTCCGGACGCGGTGAGCACGAGCCTGTCCACCTCCTCCGAGCGCCCCCCACGCAGGCACTGCGCCAGCGCGGAGTGTTCGGAGTCCACGGGCACGATCTGGCCGGGTGCCGCAGCGGCCGTCACGAGTGGCCCACCCGCAACAAGTGACTCCTTGTTCGCCAGCGCGAGGCGCGCCCCCGACTCGAGTGCCGCCAGGGTCGGCTCGAGCCCCAAGGATCCGACGACAGCGTTGAGGACGACGTCCGCCTCGGTGGTCCGCACCAGTTCGGTTGCCGCGTCGGGACCGCTCAGCACACCTGGCAGGCCCAGTGCGCCGGCGGCCCCGCGGTCTGCGACTGCAACGGAGGACACACCCGTGTCCCGGATCTGTTGTGCCAGCAGATCGACGTTTCCCCCGCCCGCGGACAAACCCACGACTTCGAACTTGTCCGGGTTGGCGGCAACCACCTCCAACGCCTGGGTGCCGATCGAACCGGTACTGCCGAGCAGTAGGACACGAGTGGGCCTGGTTTCATCCACCCGACCATTGTTCCTGATGGCTCTGCGGTTTCCGGCAACGGATGGCCCCGCTACGTACGACAGGCGGTCGTATGCCACGATATGTCGAGTAGCGCAACCGAATCTGCAGGAGGATCGATCGTGGCCGGTACCCAGTTGGAGCCCTCGTCCAGCGACCCCATCGTGGCCTCGCACGTCGACACCGCGGAGGTTCCGTCCGCAGCCTGGGGCTGGAGTGGTGAAGCCCCCAAGACGTTCCGTTTCTTCGGGTGGTTCTTCGCGGTCTTCCTGCTGACCCTGATCATCGGCAACCACACCGGCAGGGTCGAGGACCTGTGGCTGATCGGCTCCGCAGCCCTGCTGGTCGGCATCCTCATCCGCGACATCGTCGTGCGGCGCAAGCCCCGCTAGTTTCGAAAACCAAGCCAATTTCGAAGGCGAACTGACGATGAACCCGCTCGTCCCGATCAGTCGGGAACGAATGGGTTCATCGGACTCTGCTTGCGTTTCGCGACTTCAGTTTTCGGCCGCGAGTTGACCGCAGGCTGCTGCGATCTCCTGACCGCGCGTGTCACGCACAGTGCAGGACACGCCTTGCGCGAGCACGCGCCGGACGAACTCCTTCTCGACCGGCTTCGGACTCGCGTCCCATTCGCTGCCCGGAGTGGGATTGAGCGGGATAAGGTTCACATGCACCAAGGCGCCAAGGGCTTTGCGCAACTTCTTGCCCAACAGATCTGCGCGCCACGGCTGATCATTGACATCTCGTATCATCGCGTACTCGATCGAAACCCGCCTGCCGGTCTTGTCGGCGTAGTACCGGGCAGCCTTGAGGACCTCGGCGACCGACCACCGGTTGTTGACCGGAACCAGTGTGTCCCGCAGTTCGTCGTCGGGCGTGTGCAGGGACACCGCCAGAGTGACGCTGAGATCCTCGTCGGCCAGCTTGCGGATGGCAGGCGCCAGCCCTACGGTCGAGACGGTCACCGACCGCTGCGACAACCCGAGGCCGTCCGGGGCCGGTGAGGTGATCCGGCGCACGGCCGCCACCACCCGCTTGTAGTTGGCGAGCGGCTCGCCCATTCCCATGAACACGACGTTGGACAGTCGACCCGGGCCACCGGCCACCTCGCCGTCCCGCAGCGCCGCCGCCGCGGCACGCACTTGGTCGACGATCTCGGCCGTTGACAGATTGCGTTGCAGTCCGGCCTGGCCGGTCGCGCAGAACGGGCAAGCCATTCCGCAACCTGCCTGGCTCGAGATGCACAGGGTCGCACGGTCCGGGTAGCGCATGAGGACGCTTTCGAGCAGCGTGCCGTCGTTCGCCTTCCATAACGTCTTCCGCGTCTCGCCGCCGTCGCACGCGAGGTGCTTGACCGGGGTCAGCAGGACCGGGAACAGCTCCGAGCCCACTTGGTCTCGCACCGCCGCCGGCAGGTCGGTCATCTTCTCGGCGTCTGCTTCGAGCCTGCCATAGTACTGCCGGGCCAGTTGGTCGGCGCGGAATCCGGGGAGCCCTAGTTCCTTCACCACCTCCCGACGTTCGGCGGAGTCGAGGTCCGCGAGATGCCGAGGGGGCATCCCACGCCGGGGCGCGTTGAACACGAGAGGAAGCGAAACAACCATAGTTCTGCCATTGTCCCATTGATTCCGCCGTGGCTCTCGCATGCATGCCAGATCATCGTCGTCCACTCGCCCGATGCACACACGGAACCGGTCCGGGTGGACGAAGATCAATGTATGCCGACAACACCGGACGACTCCTCGAACTCGCTTTCGAAGATCCCCGATGGTCGCGGTTCCGGCGTCGGTCGGCGCTGAAACCGTCCAGATTCGACATGCGGCTCGCCTGCGGCGCAAGCTGAACACAAGTAACTGACCGAACAGTAGTTACGCGAGTGGATCGTAGGGGCGTTAAACGAGCATGATTGTTGTCGTGGACATCACCGAAGAGACACGACTGTGAAGGCCGACATGGAGACAGCCGACATGGAGACGACTATCGCACCGCGCATCGCTGCTGAACAGGCGCGTTCCTGGCTCCTGGTTCCCGCTGGAAAACCCGAGAACTTCGAGGCGGCACACACCAGTGCCGCGGACGCTGTCATTCTCGACCTCGAGGACGCCGTCACCCCGGACCGCAAACCCCAGGCCCGGGCCGATGTCGTCGCGTGGCTCAGCGAGCGCCGTCGAGCGTGGGTACGCATCAACGACGCCACCACCCCCTACTGGGCCGACGACCTGGACGCCCTCAGTGATGTGCCCGGCCTCGAAGGCGTCATGCTCGCCAAGACCGAGAGCGGCATGCAGGTCGACGCGACCGCGGACAGACTCCGCGGTGGCACCAAGGTTCTTGCCCTCATCGAATCCGCTGTGGGTCTCGAGGCTGCACCCGAGATCGCGCGCACCGAGGCCACATTCCGGCTCGCGTTCGGCAGTGGCGACTTCCGCCGCGATACCGGCATGGACGACTCGCCGTTGGCGATGGCGTATCCGCGGTCGAGGCTGTCGGTGACGAGTCGAGCGGCTCGCATCGCCGCCCCGATCGACGGCCCCACACTGGGCACCGACGTCGACGCGCTGACACGGGCGGCGGCCCTGACCCTGTCGATGGGCATGACCGGGAAACTGTGCATGACGATTGCGCAGACAGCGCCCGTCAACGACGCGCTGAGCCCATCGCCGGCCGAGGCCGAGTGGGCACGCGACGTCATCGCCGACCTCGGCGAGGACGGATCGGGTATCCGAGACGGCAGCGATGCCCCCAAGCTCGCGAAGGCGAAGAAGATCAACGCTCTCGCGCGACTATTCGACGTTGCCCCGCGGTAGCGAGACATTACCCCGCGGTCAAGACCCCGCCGTCAAGAGATTGGCCCCCGCAGTAGCGGTACAACGCCCCGCAGTAGCAACGCGGCGATCAGAGTGTTTCGAGGACGGCGGGCTTTCGGCGGGCGTGTATGCGATAGCGCACATCGAGCGACAGGCCCGGTGTCCGTGCGAACGCCCTCGCCGCCGTCCGCTTCGTGAATTCGATGTTCAGAACTCCGCGGAGCGATTCGCGATCGGAGAACGCCCACCTCGTCTCCACCCGCACGAGGTCGAAGCCCTGTGCGGCGAAGAATGTCTCTACGGGCCCCGAACGGTACTGCGGCAGGTCCGAACACATCCACGTGCCGTACGGATGAGCGGTGGCGTCGAGATCTACCACCACGAGCGCTCCGCCCGGTCGGAGAACACGCAACGCCTCAGCGATTCCGGGGCCACACCCCGGACCGAAGAAGTAGGCCGTGCGCGCATGCACGAGATCCACGCTCGCATCGCCGAGGGGTATCCGTTCGGCGGAGGCGTCCATCACCCGGACGTTGCGCATGTCGGCCACACGTTGGCGGGCTAGGTTCAGCAGCGGGGTGTGCGGCTCGACACCGATGACCGTCTGCGCGGATTCCGCGAACACGGGCAGGTGGAATCCCGACCCGCAACCGACGTCGACGACGGTGTTGCCAGTCCAATCGAAGGTCGCTCGCAGGTACCGGAAAATCGCTCCGTCGACGTCCTGGGCGCGGTTCTCGACTTCGTACACATCCGGCCAATGCCAGATGTTCGGGCTCGGAATCATCGCGACCAGGCGGTCAGACGAGGGCCGTCAACACGAGCCACGTCACGAACGCCGACGGCAGAAGGGAGTCGAGACGGTCCATGATGCCGCCGTGCCCGGGCAGGAGCGTGCCCATGTCCTTGATGCCCAGTTCCCTCTTGACCTGGGATTCGATCAAATCTCCGAGCGTTGCCACGACCACCAGGACGACGCCGAGGAGCACACCGATCATCAAGTTCGCGTCGAGGATCAGAGTGACCGAAAGGACGCTGCCGATCACACAGAACAGCAGCGACCCGAGGAACCCCTCCCACGACTTTTTGGGGCTGATCGCGGGGACCATCGGATGTTTGCCGAAGAAAACGCCCGCCGCATAGCCGCCGACGTCGGAGCAGACGACGCCGATCATCAGGCAGAAGACGCGACCGGCACCGTCTTCCTGCAACACCATCAGGACAGCAAACGACGCCAACAGCGGAATCCACGAGGCCACGAACACTGTGATCGCGGTGTCTCGGAGGAAGTTCCGCGGCGTCGCCTTCAGACCGTGGTCGAACAGGCGCCACACCATGCAGACCAGCACCGTGCCCGCGAACGCACTGAGCACCCCCACCGGGCCGAAGGGCCACGCGAGCCACAGAATCGCCTGACCGCCGAGGAGCAACGGAATCCGGGGCGCGCTGATGTCCGACTCCCGGAGTCGCTTGGTGACCTCCCAGGTGGCCACCGCCATCCCAACTGATACAACGCCGATCCACACCAGGGGCAGGTAGATCAGAACCGCGATGAGGGCGGCGCCAAGTCCGACACCGACCGCGATTGCCGCGGGCAGGTTTCGGCCTGCCTTCGACTTCGTGGTAGTGGCCGCCTCTCGCGAAGGCTTGCCCTCGGAGCGAGGTCCTGAGGAGTCACCTTCTGATGTGGGTCCGCGTGGGGTCCCGTGTTCTGTTGGCACGGTCACTGTCCCCGATCCACTCCTCGTCTCATAGCTAAACTTCCAGCAATTCGGCTTCCTTGTGCTTCACCAGTTCTTCGATCTGCCCGACGTAACGGGCCGTCGTCTTGTCGAGTTCCTTCTCTGCTCGCCCGACCTCGTCCTCGCCTGCCTCGCCGTCCTTCTGGATCCGCGACAGTTCGTCCATGGCCTTCCGGCGTACGCTGCGCACCGACACCTTTGCGTCCTCGGCCTTGGACTTGGCCTGTTTGACCAACTCGCGCCGACGCTCCTCGGTGAGCTGCGGAACGGAGATGCGGATCAGGTTTCCGTCGTTGGTGGGGTTGACGCCGAGGTCGGAATTGCGGATAGCGGTCTCGATCGGGCCGAGTTGTGCAGCCTCGTAGGGCTTGACCACCACGAGCCGCGCTTCCGGCACGTTGATGCTGGCCAACTGAGTGATCGGGGTGAAGGACCCGTAGTAGTCGATCCCGATGCGGTTGAACATGCTCGGATTCGCGCGGCCCGTCCGGATGGATCCCAGATCGTCCTTGGCCACACTGACAGCCTTCTCCATCTTTTCCTCGGCTTCGAAGAGAGCTTCGTCAATCACAGCTGTTCCTCCATGTCGTTCTGCATCGATTCGTCACTGCCTCTGTTTCGAGAAAGCCCTGTTTCGCGAGAGCCCTGTTTCGAGAAGACGCTGCGTCGAGCGTGTCGCGCGTCATGACTTGACGAGCGTTCCGATCTTCTCACCGGACACTGCTCGAGCGATATTCCCCTCGGTCAGCAGATTGAACACCATGATCGGCATCTCGTTGTCCATACAAAGGCTGAAAGCGGTCGCGTCGGCCACTTTGAGTCCCTGCTCGATCACTTCCCGGTGAGTGATCTGCGTGTACATCGAGGCGTCCGGGTCGAGGTTCGGGTCCGCAGTGAACACGCCGTCGACGGCCTTGGCCATCAGGACAACCTCGGCGCCGATCTCGAGTGCACGCTGCGCCGCCGTCGTGTCCGTCGAAAAGTAGGGCATGCCCATGCCTGCGCCGAAGATCACAACGCGACCCTTCTCCAGATGCCGCTGGGCGCGCAGTGGAATGTACGGCTCGGCGACCTGGCCCATCGTGATCGCCGTCTGGACACGACTGTCGATACCCTCCTTCTCCAGGAAATCCTGCAGCGCAAGGCAATTCATCACGGTCCCGAGCATGCCCATGTAGTCGGAACGCGCCCGGTCCAATCCTCGCTGCTGCAGTTCCGCTCCACGGAAGAAGTTTCCGCCGCCGATGACGACTGCCACCTGGACTCCGGACCGTACGACTCCGGCGATCTGCTGCGCTACCTTGGTCACCACGTCGGGGTCGAGGCCAACCTTCCCACCACCGAACATTTCTCCGCCGAGCTTGAGAAGGACTCGATGGAATCCCCCACGTTCGCTGACTGGTTCGGACATCGCTCTCCTCAGTTCCACATCACTGGTCTCCACAGCACTCGTCGACTCCTCTACGGCAGACGAGTGCACCCACGCACCGCTCTATACCCATTCGACCCTCGCCGTCTTCATCCTGCCTTATCAGGACCGTGGCGGCATACGTAGGCCCCGCCGGGCGAGCACATTTGTCCGACGGGGCCTACGACTCACGCGACTAGCTCGAGGCGCCGACCTCGAAGCGAACGAAACGCTTGATGGTGACGCCGGCCTCGTCGAGAATTGCCTTTACGGACTTCTTCGAATCCTGCACCGAAGACTGCTCGGTAAGCACGACATCCTTGAAGTAGCCGTTGACGCGGCCTTCGATGATCTTCGGCAGAGCCTGCTCCGGCTTGCCCTCGGCCCGGGCGGTTTCCTCGGCGATATGACGCTCGCCCGCGACGATGTCCTCGGGGACCTCGTCGCGCGTGACGTACTTCGCCTTGAGGGCCGCGACCTGCATTGCAGCACCGCGGGCAGCCTCGGCAGCGCCCTGGCCCTCACCGGTGTACTCGATCAGGACGCCGACGGCTGGCGGGAGGTCCGCGCTGCGCTTGTGCAGGTAGACCGCAACCGGTCCGTCGAAGGAGGCGATCTTGCTCAGTTCGAGCTTCTCACCGATCTTCGCGGACTGCTCCTGAACGACCGTGTCAACGCTCTTGCCGTCGAGCTCGAGAGCCTTGAGTGCCTCGATGTCGGTGGGCTTCGCGACTGCGGCGACCGCGGCGATCGACTCGGCGAGCCTAAGGAAGTCGTCGTTCTTCGCAACGAAGTCCGTCTCGCAGTTGATCTCGAGCAGAACGCCGTCCTTGGAGACGACCAGACCCTCGGCCGTGGTGCGCTCGGCACGCTTGCCGACGTCCTTGGCACCCTTGATTCGCAGCTGCTCGACGGCCTTGTCGAAGTCGCCGTCAGCCTCGGCGAGAGCGTTCTTGCAGGCCATCATTCCGGAGCCGGTGAGTTCGCGGAGCCGCTTGACGTCAGCGGCAGTGTAGTTCGCCATGGTGAGCGAGCCTCCTCATATGTCTGTTCGGACGTAAGTCAGGGTAGTACGCGGGGGCAGACCAGCAAACGGCCCCGACCACAGGATCTCTGGTCAGGGCCGTGTGCGATAGATCAGGCCTCGGTCGCGGGGGCCTCTGCTGCGGGGGCTTCGGCAGCCGGAGTGGCCGTCGCCTCTGCTGCGGGGGCTTCAGCAACCTCGGTGCTCTCCGTGGCCGCTACCTCTGCGGCGGGAGCTGCCTGCGACAGCAGTTCCTGCTCCCACTCGGCGAGGGGCTCACCGGCGCCGGCCTCGGGCTTCGCGTCCTTGTCGACGCTCAGTCCGGCACGCGCCTGCACGCCTTCGGCGACGGCGGAAGCGACGACCTTGGTGAGCAGAGCGGCGCTACGGATGGCGTCGTCGTTACCCGGGATCGGGTAGTCGACCAGGTCGGGATCGCAGTTGGTGTCCAGGATCGCGATGACCGGGATGTTCAGCTTGCGAGCCTCGGCAACTGCGAGGTGCTCCTTGTTGGTATCGACAATCCACACGGCGGAAGGAACCTTGGCCATGTCGCGGATACCACCGAGGGTGCGATCCAGCTTGGTCATCTCACGCGTGAGCATGAGAATTTCCTTCTTGGTGCGACCCTCGAATCCACCGGTCTGCTCCATCGTCTCGAGTTCCTTGAGGCGGAGTAGACGCTTGTGGACGGTGGTGAAGTTGGTGAGCATGCCGCCGAGCCAACGCTGGTTGACATAGGGCATCCCGACGCGAGCGGCCTCGGCCGCAACGGACTCCTGGGCCTGCTTCTTCGTGCCGACGAAAAGGACGGTGCCGCCGTGGGCAACGGTCTCCTTGACGAATTCGTACGCCTTGTCGATGTACGTCAGTGTCTGCTGCAAGTCGATGATGTAGATGCCGTTGCGGTCGGTGAAGATGAATCGCTTCATCTTCGGGTTCCACCGGCGAGTCTGGTGACCGAAGTGTGTGCCGCTGTCCAGCAGCTGCTTCATTGTTACGACAGCCATAGCTGTGTATCTCTCTTTCATTACCGGTTGATGCGGAGCGTCGGTAACGCTCCGCCCTGGCACCCTCGAACCACCGGAACTCGCATCAAGATACGAGACCAGCCGATGGTCGATAACTTGCACGGATGCGCGAAGTCGGACTGTGGGAGCACAGACCGCCTGATCAGTGTACGGCCTCGATGTCGCTGGCCCTAACCGCACTCCCCCATTTCATGTCCTAACCGCACTCCCCCATTTCATGTCCTGACCGCCGGCACAAGGGTTCCGCACAATCTGTGGACGGCTCAACGTCCATCCACAGTTTCTTCCGCCGCCCGTTTTGCACCCGGAGATGCGACATCGTCGACGCATGACGATCTGCGGAGCTATCGCGCGAGCGCTCACGGCGGCAGCCACTGCTGCCACTCTCCTCACCGGCGCCGCCCTTCTCGCACCACCCGCCGATGCCGCATCGACCAGCGCTTTCGACTGGCCGCTGCATCCGCGGCCACGGGTGGTTCGGGCGTACGACAACCCCGAACACGACTGGTTGCCCGGGCATCGCGGGGTGGACCTGGAGGGCGCACCCGATCGGGCCGTGCTCTCTGCCGGCACAGGTGTGGTTGCGTTCGCGGGCACAGTCGCGGGTAAACCGGTGGTTTCGATCGACCATCCGGGCGGCCTGCGCACCACATACGAGCCTGTCACCGCCCGCGTCACCGCCGGGATGCGGGTCGGCCGCGGCACCGTGCTCGGCATCCTCGAACCCGGCCACCCGGGCTGCGTCGCGCCCGTCGCGGCGTGCCTGCACTGGGGCCTGCGCCGGGACCGCAAGTACCTGAACCCCCTCGGCCTCGTCCGTGTCGCACCGGTGCGGCTCGAACCCGTCCGTACCCCCGGAGGTTGACTGAAGGTTCGTCACGCGACGCAATTGAACGGGTCAGGCCCGGGGGTGCGCCTGATCGTGGACCGCACGCAGCCTCTCGACGGAAACATGGGTGTACAACTGGGTGGTCGCGAGGCTCGCATGCCCCAACAGTTCCTGGACCACGCGCAGATCGGCGCCACCTTCGAGGAGGTGTGTGGCTGCGGTGTGACGGAGGCCGTGTGGGCTGAGGTCGGGAGCACCCGGAACCGCTGACAGAACGTCATGCACGACTGTGCGTGCTTGCCGCTGGTCCAGCCGCTTTCCTCGTTTGCCCAGCAGAAGGGCCTGCCCGGAGGCGGCCGTCGCGACCGTCGGTCGGCCGACGTGCAACCACAGATCGACCGCTTCTGCCGCAGGCTTTCCGTAGGGCACCGAACGTTCCTTGTCTCCCTTACCTATCACGCGCAGGAGGCGTCGTTCACGGTCCACCGATCCGAGATCGAGGCCGCACAGTTCCCCCACCCGAATCCCCGTCGCATACAACAGTTCCACGACGAGGCGGTCGCGCAGAGCAATCGGATCTTGCTGCTGCGCACCCGATTCGGCGGCGTCCATCACATCGGCCGCCTGCGACTGCCGTAGGACCGCGGGCAGTGTGCGGTGAGCCTTCGCCGCACCCAAACGAGCTCCGGGATCGACAAAGATACGACGCGTCCGCAGCAACCAGGCAGTGAAGTTGCGCACTGACGACGTTCGCCGAGCGAGTGTCGTCCGGGCAACACCTGCCGCGGACTGACCAGCCAGCCACGCCCTCAGCACCTTGATGTCGAGCTCGCCGAGATGAGCTTCGGGAGATGTCGACAACCAGTGTTGAAGGAGCGACTTCGCATCCCCGACGTAGGCCTTCACTGTGTGCTGTGAACGGCCGCGTTCGAGCTCGAGATGCCGCGCGTACTCGTCGAGTACCCGTTTCAGCGGCGCCGGGAGGTCCGTGCTCATCCTGGTAACAGTTGCGCCGGGCGGGAGATAAATCAAGCGGCCGCGCCCATGTCGTGCGATCGCAGTCGGCGGTACTTCCTCATCGCAGGTGCCGGCGGAGGGGAAAGGTGATGGTGAAGGTGCTTCCCGTTCCCGGGCCGTCGCTGCTCGCGGTGATGTGACCGCCCTGCGCCTCGACAAGCGCCTTGGCGATCGAAAGGCCGATCCCTGCTCCTCCGTGCTCTCGGTCGCGAGCCGCGTCGACCCGATAGAACCTCTCGAACAGGTACGGGAGGTGTCCGGCAGAGATTCCGTCGCCGAGGTCGGTCACCGAGATCGCGAGCACCCCGAGTCGCTGTTCCGCGGTCACATCCACCCGGCCACCCAGCGGGGTGTGGCGCAATGCGTTGTCGAGTAGATTGCCCAGCACCTGCCCGAGCCGCTCCGGGTCGGCCCACAGCCGAGGGAGGTCCGCGGGAACATGCGCGGCCAACGCCACCTCTTTGGCCGCGTAGCGGTCGGCGGCGGCGGTGAGCGCGGTGGATATCAGCACCCCGGGGGCCACCCATGCGGGCTCGATCGACGCTCCGGTCTCCTCTGCACGGGAGAGTGAACCGACGTCTTCCGAGAATCGGGCGAGCCTGTGAGTCTGGGTGCGGAGCATCGCGATCGTATCGGCGTCCAACGTCTCGATACCGTCCTCGAGTGCCTCCATGTACGCTTCGAGCACCGACACCGGTGTGCGGATCTCGTGGGCGAGATCACCGAGCAGTTGACGGCGAGTGGATTCCACCGACTCGAGCCGGACGGCCATCCGGTTGAACGCTTCGGCGAGTGCGTTGAAATCCTCGCCCAGGTGCGGTGGCGAGACCCGGATGCCATAGCAACCGTCGGCCACCGCGGTGGCGGCCGACGACACTTCCGTCACCGAGCGCTGCAAGCGCCGACTGAAATACCAGGTCACGACCAACGCCGCCAGAACGGCCGCCCCAATGGCCACCGCCAAGGAAATCGCCGTAGCGGAGTGATATGCCAGCTCGGCATGGAACTGCTCATCGGACGAGGCCGGTACCTCGGCGCGGTTCAGATGCTCGCGGAACAGCGGTGGACCGACCAACCCCGCGACCACCCACGAGGTCGCACCACCTGCGACGAGCACCATCGACTGCGCCAGCAGCAGACGCAGTCCGAGGCCGGGGCCGCCACTCACCCTGCGCGGGATGAGAGAGCGCGCTGAGCGTGGCCCCGTCATTGCCCGGTACCCATCCGGTACCCGATCCCGCGGATGGTGTTGACGTACCGGGACGCGGCGGCGTCGTCGCCAAGTTTTCGGCGCAAGTGCCCGACATGCACGTCGACGAGGTGCTCGTTACCGACCCAGGACTCCCCCCACACCGCCTCGATCAACTGACGCCGACTGAAGGCCATACCCGGCCGAGACGACAACGCCGCCAGAACATCGAACTCGGTGCGGGTCAACATCACCGGACTCTCACCGAGATGAACCTCCCGTCCGGTGACGTCAATTCTCAGCGCACCGAACACCCTCAGCGCAATCTCACCAGCACGCGGCTCAGGCGACCGCGGCTCATCTGCCGACCCATTCCGGGGCCGGCGCAACATCGCACGGATACGGGCAACCAGCTCCCGCGGACTGAACGGTTTGGTGACGTAATCGTCAGCGCCGACGGACAGGCCGATGATTGTGTCCATTTCCGCGTTTCGAGCGGTCAGCATCACCACGTAGGCGTCGGAAAACGTCCGGAGCCCCCGGCACACCTCGATTCCGTCCATGCCGGGCAACCCCAGATCGAGGATCACGACATCGGGGTCGATCTCCCGGGCGCGCGCAAGCGCATCCACCCCGTTGTAGGACACCGCGACCTCGAAGTTCTCCCGTTCGAGGTAGCCGACAACGATCGCGGCCAACGGGCGCTCATCGTCGACCACCAACGCCCGATATCCGGTGCCCTCAGATGAGAGGGCTGGCATTTTGTCCATGCCCTCCATCGTCACACTGCGTCGCCACTTGCGCTCTTCCGGTCGTGTGCCAGTCACCGTGGCAGGCCACATCTTCATCGAAATTACACAGAACCCTCATCGATTCCACTGGTTCCAAAATCCACGATGGGGTCCACGATCAACAGCAATGAAGACCGAACAACGATCAGGCGAGGTGAACGACCATGATGTGGAACGACGGAATTGGCTACGGAATGAGCTGGGGCGGCTGGGTGCTGATGGTCCTGGCGATGGTCGCCTTCTGGACATTGGTCATCTTCGGGGTGATGGCACTCTTCCGCAACATCCGCACAAACCCCAATCCGACCTACGTGGCCAACGACACCAACACCCGTAGCGCGGACACCATCCTCGACGAACGCTTCGCGCGCGGGGAGATCGACGTCGACGAGTACCGCATCCGCAGAGACCACCTACGCGCCGCGCAAGAACACTGATAGGTGACACCGCGCTTGGAAGCGCGGTGTCACCTTGCCGTGCGCGTACCTGCCAGCCATGCATCGGGCAGGCGACGAGCAGTCGCACGACGATCAGCGGCGACCACCCGCGCAGGTGCATCGCTCGCCCGAGCCGGAGCCGCATCGTCGGGCGTGGTGCGTGGGATCCGTCGGCGCAGATTCTCACCGTCGGCGTCGAGGGCCGCCCCGTGCCGCCCCGTGCCGTCCAAGCGCCGACGTGACCGCCCGCCAGCGCACGCGATAGGCACAGCCCTTCCCGTACACCACCGCGAATGCGCCGAGGGCCGCCGTCGCGGCCGACAGGTAGTGGGGCAGGCGCCCCGGCCGTGGGCGTCTCCCGCCCGCCGGGCGGGCGCTCGAGCCCTTTCATCTTCGCGATTTCTCCCCTCGACGGACCGGATCGGAGTTAAATAGATTCGAGCAGGCGCAAGGGTTTCGACAGGAACAAGCACAGCCCAGTCCACCGCCCACCCGTTCCGGTTCGGTGTCACCCGCGGGAGGCAGACCGTTTCGGGGTGCGCGATGAACGAAGCAGCCTTGGGAGTCCACGCGAGCAGCGGCGCGCCCGCCGCGGCCCGATCGGAACCACCCGAACTGATCGATGACGATTCAGGTGGAGACTGTGTCCGTGTCGCACTCCCGACGCTGCTCGCGGTCGCGAGGCTGACACCGGCGCAAGCTGCGCAACTGGTCACGGACTTGGCCGGCCAGCTCGAACTGGCGGGCGGCGGGGGTGGTCGTCCGATCGCCCTGCGGGACGACGCCGTGATGGTGTCCGACGGCGGACAGATCACGATCGATGGCCCCGCGAGCGCCGCATCACGCATCGAGATGAACGATGCGATCACGGGCCTGCTTCGGGCTATCGCGACGAACTGCCGGGGGCCGGAGTTCGGCGATCTTGTAATCGAATCGGTATCAGAAACAACAGATCTGGAGGATCTGGTGCGCCGGGTTCGCCGGGCAGTCGCTCCCGAGTTCGACCCGGACGACGAGACCCGGCGGAGACGCCAGATCGGCGAACTCGTCAAGGCGACGATGGAACGGCCCCTTCCGGATGATCGGGCGATGGAAGATCGGGCCAACGTGCCGGCCGGGTCCCTCGCGCCATCCGCCGGCTGGTATCCGCCGGTCCGAAACGCCTGGCACAGTCGTCGGAGAAGGCCCTCCTGGCGTCAGGGAGTGTTCACCCTGCTCGCGATCGTCGTTGTCGTCGGGGCCGTAGCGACGGGCCCCCGTGTGTGGACGGAGCTGAATAATGGCTGGAACACGGTCGTCAATCCGGTGACCCTCTCGGATGAAGACACCCTTCGCCCGGTGTCACCGCCGCCGGCCGTACCTGCGGACCCGTCCGTGGCCGCGACGGATGCCGGCGGCGTCGAGCCGGCGGCCGTCCAGACCGGCGCCCCGGCCAGTGCGGGTCAGATCACTGGCGTCACAGCGAGTTTCGCAGACGGATCGTGTAGCGCCGGACAGACGTGTGCCGTACGAGTGGACGTTCGGCTCGACCCGGCCGCCACCGTTGACACGGTCACCTGGAAGCTGAATGTCTACGACCGATGCACCGGAGAGGTGCAATCGGGCGGCGACGTCACAATGCGTGCCGAGCCGGGTCGGGATGAGGTATACGGCCTGAGCAAGACGTTCGTGCCGCCCGGTTACGCCCTGGCTGTCGCTGCGGTCACGAGCTCCCCGGCAGTTACTGCTTCGGAGCCGCTGTACGTGCCTGCCGAGGAAGCGACCTGCTGATGAGCGGAGACAGTGTTCCTGTGCGGGGACAAGACCGGGAGTCCGATCCCTGGATTGTCACGGCCGCGGTCGTTCTCACCGTTCTCGGCCTTCTCAACTTGGTGTCGATCGGACTCACATCGCAAGCGGTCCGCCACGCGAGCTTTGCCGTCGTCGGCATCGGGGTGATGTTTCTCATCTCGCGCATGCGGGTGAGCAAACTGCAACGATTCGGATGGGTGACTCTCGGAGTATCCGTCGCGATGCTGATAGCGGTGCCGTTCGTCGGGGTATCGGTCAAGGGCGCACAACGCTGGCTCGATTTCGGCCTGTTTTCCGTTCAACCCTCCGAAATCGCCAAGCTCGGTGTGGTCCTGGTGTCGGCGACCATCCTGGCCCGCGGCTACACGTTCGGCCGGTTGGTGACGATGTTGTTGATCGCGAGCGGCGTGATTGCCCTGGTCGCTGTCCAGCCCGACCTGTCGAGTGCCGTGGTGCTGGCGTCGGTAGCGGCGCTGATGCTGATCCTCGCCAGGGTGCCGATGTTGCCGCTACTGCCGCTGTTCGGACTGGTAATCGCCGCGCTGCCCATTCTCGGACTTTTCCTCCGCCCGTACCAACTCGAACGGATCCAGGTGTTCCTGTCGAGCGATGCTGACCCGAGTGGGTCGGGCTGGGCATCGCTTCAGGCCGACATCGCGGTAGGCAGCGGTGGGCTGTGGGGCCTGGCGCGAGAGCCCATGTACGGACTGAGGGCGCAATACCTTCCCGAATCGGAGCACGACCTTGCGTTCGCGAGCGTCGTGTACGGGTGGGGTCTGTTCGCGGGCCTTGCAGTCGTGGCAGCCAGCTTGGTGATCACGTGGCGTGCCGCTCTCGCCGCACGAAGGGCCAGGACCAGAGAAGCTGCGCTCGTAGCCGCGGGCATCGGCGGGTTGTTCGGGATCCACGCAGTGTTGTCGATCGGTGCGAGCCTGTCGCTGCTGCCCCATACCGGAATGCCGCTCCCGATGTTCAGTTACGGGGGCACGGTCGCACTCGTCGGATTCGTTGCGATCGGGCTGGTGCTCGCAGTTCGCCGAGACGGTGTCGCTCGGCCGCTGTGGGCTCAGCCGCCGACACGTCGGCGACGGCCTCGGGGCATGACGGTGGGAACCGCCGCGGTCACCGCACTCCTCGTCGCGATGTCCGTGTTCACCTGGCAGTTGCAGGGCGATCGCGGTTCTGAGTTGCGCGCGTTGAGCGATGAACAGATGAATCGCTGCATCCGTCTGCCTGCCGAGCGCGGTCAGATCGTCGACCGGAACGGCGTGCCCTTGGCGACCAATGTTGCCGAATACTCCATTTCGGTGGTCACTCGAATGTTCGACGAGAACGACCCCGGTTCACTCGCCGCGTTGCTCGGAATTTCTCAAGACGAGCTGACAAACACCCTGGATGAACGCGGCGTCGGGGAGATGGAGACCGTCGTCGGCAGGGTCGCACCCGATCAGGCTCGCCAAATCATCGATGCGCAGGTCCCCGGCGTCCTCGTCGTTCCCTCCGGGCGTCGGCACTATCCGTACGGGGATTCGCTCGCCTCCGTCCTCGGATACGTCGGCATCGGCGATCCGCAGGACATGGAACGCTGGCCGCAGCTCGCGCTCGGGTCGCGGGTCGGGAGTGCGGGACTCGAGAAGCAATACGACGCGCTGCTGCGCGGCAGCGACGGCAAGCAGTGCCTGTACGTCGACCCGATGGGAAATGTGGTCGCTCCGGGAGAGCGCGTGGATCCGGTGCCGGGCCACGACCTGCGGCTGCACCTGGACATCGGATTGCAGAATGTGGCGACGGAGGCACTGACCCAGGCAGTCCGCGGCAGCAAGGGTGACCTGGGCGCCGCGGTGGTGATGGACGCCCGGACCGGCGCGGTGCTGGCGCTCGCCAGCGTCCCCGGGTACGACAACAACGTCTACGGTCCTCCGGTCGATGCCGTAGCGCTGGCCGCTCAAACCGAGGGTCCGGGGCCCAGCCGGATGCTCAACCACGCGTACCAGACCGCCGCGCCACCCGGCTCGACGTTCAAGATCGTTGTCGCCTCGGCGAACGCGGAAGATCAGGTTTTGGATCCGGAGCAGCCGATCGCGACCGGTGCCGCATTCACCTACGGAGGGCACACGTTCGCGAATTGGCAGCCGATGGGTCCGAGTAACCTGTTGCAGGCGATCCAGTGGTCGGACAACGTGTACTTCTACAAGCTCGCCCTACTCCTCGGTCCCGAGCGGATCGCTACGGTCGCCGACCAATTGGGTGTGGGCCGGCGCTCGGCGATCGATCTGCCCGGTGAGTCCGCAGGTTTCCTGGGGACACCGGAGTCGGTCGGTGAAATCGGGGCCACCTGGTATCCGGGCTCGACGGTGTTGATGGGTATCGGGCAGGGCACCGTGACAGCGACCCCGCTGCAAGTGGCAGGGTGGACGTCCGGCATCGGCACCGGAGCAATGGTCACTCCACAGCTCGCCGCCGCCTACGGGACCGGGGAGGGCGCGTCGATTCCGACGGCGGAGCCTGATCGGCTTCCCTTCGCCGATCTGCTTGATCCGGTGCGGGCCGGGATGAGGGCTTCGGCCGCTGCCGGTACGGCCGGGCAGCTCGCCACCTTGCCGGTGTCGGCCGGCGCCAAGACCGGAACGGCGGAGGATCCGTCGGCGCCGGGCGATGGTCTCGACGCCTGGTTCTCCGCGGTGGCGCCCTTCGAGTCTCCCGAAGTCGTCGTCACGGTGATGGTCCGTGGCGGGGGATTCGGATCGGCAACGTCCGGCCCCGTGGTCAAGTCGATCCTCGAGCGCTACCTCGCGGAACGTCCGGGCTAGTGCGTCGTTCTTGAAGTTGTTGGACGGTGTGCCTTGGTGAGGATCCGGTCGGCGGTCTTGTCCAGACGAAGGGCTGAGACCGCGAATTCCAGCCCTTGATGAAGTCGCGGATACTTCCGACGAGTTGCTTGACGCTGTGGAGGGTCCCGCGGTGGATGGCTTGGCGTTCGATGACTCCGAACCACACCTCGACCAGGTTCATCCACGGCGCTGAGATGGGTGTGACATGGACTGTGATCCGCGGATTCCCCGCCAGCCAATCACGCACTTCCTGCTTCTTGCGGGTGGCCTAGTTGTCCATCACCAAGTGCAACTCCTGGTCGGGGTACGGGCGGGTCACATGCCTGAGGAACCGAAGGAATTCCTGATGGCGGTGCCGAGGCTGACATAGTCCCGGTCGCCACCTCCAACGCGGCGAACAGCGTGGTGGTGCCGTGCCGGACATAGTCATGGGTCTGACGTTCAGGAATCCCGATCCGCATCGGCAACGTAGGCACTGTGCGGTCCAGCGCCTGGATCTGGGACTTCTCGTCCACGCAGAGCACGACCGCGTTCTTCGGCGGATCCAGGTACAACCCGACAACGTCGGTGACTTTCCCGACCAACTCCGGATCGGTGAGGAATTTGAATGTCTCTCTACACCAAGGCTGTATCCCATACTCACGCCACGCATCAGCGACGGTGCTGTTGCTGATCTTCAGCTTGTCGGCCGGCAACCGGGTACTCCAATGAGTGACCCCGAGCTTCTTCAGTGGAGGCGTCAGCGTGGCGGTCACGATCTTGCTGTGGTCGATCGTGCGTGGTCGGCCAGACCGCTGCTCGTCCGACAGGGCCGTCGATTCCGGACGCGTCGTAGCGCGCACACCACGACATCACTGTCTGACGGGTCAGACACCCACCAACCGCAAAATTTCGGTGTTCGGCTCGCCGCCCGCCGCCAACAACACGATCTGCGCCCGCTGCGCCAACCCGGCACGCACCGACGAGGACCGCGCCAACGTCGCAAGTCTCGCTCGATCGCCGTCACACAAAGCCAGAGGAGCAACTCGCATACCGAATTATGTCAAACCGTACTGTCTAATTGCTTCTCCCACGCCGCACTATGCACCGCCTCGGGGACTCCCAGTGAGGCACCGCCTCGCTGATCAGCTGCTGTAGGCGGCAACGATCTCCGGGTGATCCAGACAGGCCGTCGCACCCTCAGCGACGCACGTCAGCGGCCGCTCGGCCGTCTTCACCGGCAGGCCGAACGACTCTTCGAACAGGTGAGACAGTCCGCGGAGCATTGAACCGCCCCCGATCACCAGGACCCCTTCGGACATCACGTCACTGATCGCCTGCGGGGGAAGGTCTTCCAGGCAGGCGGTCAACGTCTGCACGATTCCGGTCGTGGTCGGCCGCAGCGCTTCCACGATCTCCTCGACGTCGAGTGAGATCAGCCGTGCGCGACCCGTGACGGCGTCGAGCCCCTCCACCACGAGCGATTCCCCGTCGGCGGTGTCGGGTGCGCCTATCTTGGCGCGCTCGGCGGTCAGCTCGCCGACGATGATCTGGTGCTCTTCACGCAGGTAGTGGTGCAACGCCTCGGTCAGTTCCTCCCCCGCCAGTGGACAACTGCGGTGCGAGATCACGCCACCGAAACAGATGGCGGTGACCTCCGAGTTGCCGCCGCCGACGTTCACGATGAGATGGGTACGAGGCTCGAGTGGATTGACACCGCACCCGAGAGCACCCGCCACCGGTTCCGGTATCAGACCGACCTTTCGCAGGCCTGCCTCATGCCCTACCTCGAGCAGCGCGCGACGCTCAAGTGGGGTGGCCCCGGCGGGAGCCGTGATGACGGCCTTGCGCCGCCGGCCGTACCATCTGCGCGGAGCGGCCTTCTCGATGACGGCCGTCACGAATGCTCGGGCCGACTCCAGATCCACGATGACGCCGTCGCGCATGGGCCGAACCTGACTGATTCCTGCAGGCGTTCGGCCGACAACGCTCCGCGCCTCCTGGCCGATCGCGAGGGCGCGGTGCGGATCTTTGTTCCGAACCAGCATGAAAGACGGTTCGTTCAGGACGATCCCGTCTTCGGGCGTCCCGACGACAGTGTTCGTGGTTCCGAGATCGATGCCAAGTCCGCGCACGTCTGCCTCCCGAAGGGAATCGAACGAGATGGTCTAGATGCTACGCACACCGGGGAGGTTCATGGCCGGTTTCGCGAGGAAGTGCTCTGTGCGGTTGTCAGGCGCGGTGGCTTCGACGGCATGCTGCCCAGTTTGTCGGCAACGCGGCGGTTCGTGGCGGCCCGCCCGCGGGAGTAGGACTCCTGCGGGCGCGCTGAGCGGAGCCGCCGGTGGACGTGTCGCAGCTTGTGTTCTTCCTGTCGTGTGCCAGTCACCGTGGCAGGCCACATCTTCATCGAAATTACACAGAACCCTCATCGATTCCCCTGGTTCCAAAATCCACGATGGGGTCCACGATCAACAGCAATGAAGACCGAACAACGATCAGGTGAGGTGAACGACCATGATGTGGAACGACGGAATTGGCTACGGAATGAGCTGGGGCGGCTGGGTGCTGATGGTCCTGGCGATGGTCGCCTTCTGGACATTGGTCATCTTCGGGGTGATGGCACTCTTCCGCAACATCCGCACAAACCCCAATCCGACCTACGTGGCCAACGACACCAACACCCGTAGCGAGGACACCATCCTCGACGAACGCTTCGCGCGCGGGGAGATCGACGTCGACGAGTACCGCATCCGCAGAGCCCACCTACGCGCCGGGCAAGACCAGACCCCATGACTTCTTCGCCTGACAACGCCTCTGGACTCAACCGGCGCACCTTCCTCACCGCCACCGCCACCGCCACCGCTGCAGGGCTGGGTGGCCTCGTGCTGGCCGCCTGCAACCGAAGCCCATCCTCCCCCGACGTGACTTCGGTCGACGAGAACGCCATCTCCCTTGCGGAGGAAGCCCGACCACACACCGGCCGCACCGTCAACGCATCGCTTACCCCGCAGAGCGCCGAGATCGACCTCGGCGGGCCGACGGTTCGCACACTGGCCTACGGGAACAGCATTCCTGGCGCCGCGGTACGGGCCAACGTCGGCGACGAGGTCGCGGTCGCCGTGTCCAACGGCCTCGACCATGAGACCTCGGTTCACTGGCACGGCATTGCACTGCGCAACGACATGGACGGAGCCGCGCCCGCCACCCCTAACGTCGACGCAGGCCAAAGCTTCACCTACCGATTCTCGGTGCCGCATTCGGGAACGTACTGGGCACACCCACACGTCGGACTCGACACTGACTACGGCCTCTACCTGCCCATTATCGTCGACGACCCTGACGAACCCGGCAATTACGACGCCGAGTGGATCGTCGTCCTCGACGACTGGACCGAGGGAATCGGCCAGAGCCCGCAACAGATTCTCTCGAACCTGCAATCGGGCGGAATGGGATCGATGGGCGGAACTGGCATGGGGAACATGCCCGGAATGGGCGGCACGGGTCGCGGACCCGATCAGAACAGCACCCCCGCCTCGGTGAACGCGGACCCGCACGGAGTCGGTGCCAGCACCCTCCTCGGCGGTGACGCCGGCGATGTCGACTACCCCGTTTACCTCGTCAATGGGCGTGTCCCGGAAGCCCCGACGACCTTCACCGCCGCACCCGGTCAACGAGTGCGTATCCGCATCATCAACGCCGGCGCCGACACTGCTTTCCGCGTCGCCCTCGCCCAGCACACCTTGACCGTCACCCACACCGACGGATTCCCCGTCGTGCCCGTCGACGTCGACGCCCTCCTGCTCGGCATGGGCGAACGCTACGACGTCATCGTCACCGCCCAGGACGGCGTCTTCCCCCTCGTCGCTGCGGCCGAAGGCAAGAACGGGCACGCCCGCGCGCTTCTGCGCACCGGTGCCGGGTCCGAGCCGGATCCCACGCTTGTGCCCGGTGAGCTGAGCGGCCGGGTCGGAACGGTGGACACCTTCGCCGCCGCCGACGAAGTCCTGCTGCCCCGGGGCCGGACCGATGTGAACCTTGCAGCGGACCTCGGTGGGGGCATGATGAGCTATACGTGGACCATCAACGGCCGCACCTACGACCAGACCGAACCGTTGACCATCCACCAGGGGCAACGCGCCCGCCTGGCCTTCACGAACAGAACCATGATGTGGCATCCGATGCACCTGCACGGGCACACGTTCCAGATCGTCAAACCCGACGGCACCCCCGGACCCCGGAAGGACACCGTCATCGTGCTGCCCATGCGCTCGCTCGCGGTGGACCTCGTCGCCGACAATCCTGGTGACTGGATGCTGCACTGCCACAATGGTTATCACCAAGATTCAGGAATGATGACCCGCCTCGACTATCTCAGTTGAGTCGATCCGAAGGGAGGTGATGGGAATGGACATGATGGGAATGGACATGATGGATATGTGCAACATGATGATGCAGCAGATGGGAATGATGCCACCGATGGGCATGTCTTCGCTGTAGTACACGGATTGGGTGTCACTCGCACTCACCGACCCGGCCCACTCGCGGGACAGCAGTTGTCGCACTCGAGGTGCGGGACGAACCGCGGGTGGGCAGAGCCGAACGTGGACCGCCCGTTGCACCCAGAGGTTCAGGTGGCGAGCGTTCAGGTAGCGAGCAGGAGAACGCCGGTGGCGAGAAGGGCGAGGACCTTCACCGCTTCCAGCGCGATGTAGGCAAAGTGAGCGTGTGAGCGCGGGGCGTCCTCCCCGGCGAGGATCCGATCCGAACGCCGGGTCAGCCTCGGACGGACCGCGAATAGTTGTGCGGCAAGCGCCCCAACCGCGACGAGTGCGGCGACCATGATCCAGGTGGGTTTGTCGGCGACGACGACCGCGATGACCAACACGATCGCCAGGATTGCTTCGACGGTGTTGAGTGCGCGGAAGACGAGTCGCCCGATTCCGAGCCCGATCTGCACCGTGACACCCGGTGCGCGGAATTTGAGCGGGGCCTCCACGAAAGAGATGGCCAGCACCATACCGAGCCACACGAACGTCACCGCCGTGCCCACTGCCGGTGCCACGGTCATCGACGATCACCCCGCCGCGAAGGGTTGACCGGTTGGGGCGGGGCAGCGTCTGCGGAGTCGGGTGAGAGGTGCGCCAGGCACAAGTCCGGTTCGACGAAGGGCTCGAGGCGCTGAACCGTCACGGGCGATTCGAGCGTCGCCATCGCACCCTGCATGAGGCCGAGGTGCAGTGGGCAGATGATGTCCGCGCGGGTCCCGACGAGGTCGAGGAACGGGCAGTGGTGCAGCCCGATCTGCCGCCCGTCGGCGGTGGAGCGGGCCTCGGGAGAGAATCCGAGGTCGGCAAGCAGAGCGGTCAGCGTGGTGATCGCATCGGTGCCCGTCGGCCGGGTCGGCGAACCAAGGATGCCGCGACCCCACGCCCGCCCCGCCTCGATCGCGCGGGTGCGGCCATCGCGGTGTGCTGCTAGATCTCCGGTGAGGATCTCGGCCAGCAGCAGGTAGTTCCTGCGCCCGGTCGGGTCCATGCCCGGCCGGACCCGGAAACGAAGCGGCGGACGTCCTCTGCCCGCCGGTGCTACGGGCAACTGTTCGATCTGTCCGGCGTCGATCAACACGTCGAGATGAAACCGCACAGTGTTCGGGTGCACCCCGATCAGGTCCGCGGCCTCGACGATGCTCAGCGGCCCTGCCGCGGATCGCAGAACCGCGAGGACCTCGTCGCGGCGGCCCGATCGAGCATCACCAAGTCCGCCTCCGCTACGAACCGCAGCGCTCTTTCCGGGTTGCACAATATTTTCCTCACCTCTGCGGGGGCAATGCGGCCATAACGAGGGGTGTCGGCGCCGCGTAGGTCGCGCGCTCTATTTTACACAACATTTGTTTGTATAAACTAGGTCCGAAATAGGAGGTCCCCATGACCGATCAGCCAACCCCGACAAGCGTCACCGACGATTGCGACCACTCCGACGGACTCGCCGCGCGGATGTGGTGTCACCACGACCTACGCACCTTCGTCGAGACCGACCCAGCCAGGCCGCGCTCGCACCGTGCGCTCGTCGCCGAGGGTGCCCGGGTGGTGATCTTCGCGTTCGACGCCGACCAGGAGTTGCGCGAGCACTCCGCCGCCTTCCCGATCCTGCTGCAGGCGCTATCCGGGCACCTCCGCGTGACCGCGGACGATCAGACCATCGATCTGCGACCGGGGGGACTGGTGCACATGACGACTCGGCTTCGCCACGCCGTCACCGCCTTGGAACCCTCGACGCTGATGCTGACCATGCTGGATCCGGGCGCCCGATGAGAACCCGGACCGGTGACAACCGGGACCCATCAGTGCCATCATCGGACATGACCACATCCGCGAAGGACAGTCCCGACGACCCTGTAACCGAACTCACAGCCGAGGAAAGCTGGGATCTGCTCGGCACCGAACAATTGGGCCGGCTGATCGTCAGTGCCTCCGGTCGCGTCGACATTTTCCCGGTCAACTACGTTACACACGAAGGCAAGGTCCTCTTCCGCACCGCCGAGGGCACCAAACTCGTCGAACTCACCATCCACCGCGAGGTCGCATTCGAAGCCGACCACGTGGACCTGAAATCCGGGTGGAGCGTAGTCATGCACGGCACGGCCCGGCGACTGCAGACGTCCCAGGAAATCGCCGCGGCAGACGAACTGCCGTTGCACTCGTGGGTTCCGACGCCCAAGTACAACTATGTGGAGATCACCCCCACCGAGATCAGCGGCAGACGACTGATGTTCGGGCCCGACCCCGTGCGCTGAATGCGCCGAGCATCGGCAGCATGCGTGTCTGACGGGGGCTTGGCCGCGCAACATGGGGACGTGTCTCGAGAGCACCGAGCGAAGTCGTCCACCGGCCGCACGCTCGAGGTGATCCCGCCGGGTGCCGGGGCCGCCGCGATGTCGACGGGCATCGTGTCGGTGGCTCTACATCTCGCCGGATTCGAGTTGTTGTCTCGGCTGTGGTTCGTCATCGGTGTTCTCATCTGGTCGGTACTGGTCCTGGTATTCGTAGCGCGACTGGCTGATGACCGTGCCCGTTGGGTAGACGAGGCGGACACACCGCCTGCATTGACCGGTGTGGCGGCGACGAGCGTGCTCGGCGCCCGATGTGTGCTGATCGGGTGGGAATCAGTCGGAGTAGCGGCGCTGGTGATCGCGGCAATCGCGTGGATCGTGTTGATGCCGGCGGTGGTGCGGCACTGGACCGCACCGACGGTAGGGGCGCATTTCCTGCTGTGTGTTGCCACCCAGGGACTCGCGGTGCTCGGTTCGACCCTCGCCGCGGCAAAGAGTGCGCAATGGCTCGCGGCCACAGCGTTGGGGATGTTCGTGCTCGGCCTCGGCTTCTATCTGATCGTGCTCGCCCGGTTCTCGTTCAACCAGCTGCGGGTCGGCGCGGGTGACCAGTGGGTGTTCGCCGGGGCGTTGGCCATCAGCGCGTTGGCTGCCGGCGAACTCGCAATGGCTGCCGAGGTGCTGGGCTGGCCCGTCTCCCTGCATCGGTCTCTGCAGATCGCGGGCGTCGTGATCATCGGGAGCGTCTTGGCCTGCTATGCAGTGCTGGTGGCATGCGAGGTGCGCTGGCCGCGACTTCACTACGACGTCCGGCGGTGGTCGACGACGTTTCCGATGGGGATGACATCGGCGGCGTCGCTCACTGTAGCGGCGGCGGCATCGACCGCATGGCTCGAGCCGGTCGGCTCGGTGTTGGTGTGGCCGGCGGCCCTGCTGTGCCTGATCCTGTTGGTGGCGACCGTGTGGCACCTGCGTATCGAAGCGAAGACCTGACCGACCGAATCAGACGGTCCGCCGACGCTTCCCCATCGCGCCGAGCTTTACCATCCCCGCCGACGCGGAGGGGAACCGACGAGTTCATCCTTGCGGGCCACGTCGCGGCTGCGATAGACGATGTAGGGCCGGAACAGATAGGTCACGGGAGCACTGAATGCGTGTACCAGGCGTGTAAACGGCCACAGCGCGAACAGCGCGAGCGCGATCGCGACATGGATGTGGAACGCGAGTGACGCCTGGGCCATGAGATCACCACGGGGCTGCAGTATCCAGATCGACCGGAACCACGGCGACACGGTCTCGCGGTAGTTACTCTCCTCGCCGACGACACCGGCCCCGAGGACCGTCGTCGTGAGCCCCGCGATGATCGCGGCCAGCAGTACCGCGTACATCAGCTTGTCGTTCCAGGTGGTGGCCATGAATACGGGGCCGCGGGTGCGCCGCCTATACACCAGGAGCAGCGCGCCGGTAAGCGTCGCGACACCCGCAATGGCACCAAGTACGAGCGCCTGGTTGTGATAGACCTGCTCACTCATCCCTACGGCATCGGTCCACGACTGGGGAATCACGAGTCCGATGACATGTCCGACGATCACGACGAGGATACCGAAGTGGAAGAGCGGGCTGGCGATACGCAGCAGCCGATGTTCGTAGAGCTGGGAAGAACGGGTGGTCCACCCGAATTTGTCGTATCGGTGCCGCCACCACGTGCCGACCCCGAAGACCGCCAGGGTTACGTACGGGACGACGTCCCAGAACAGTTCACCCGCGGACATGTCACCTCACTCCTTCGCGTCGCGGTGGGACCGTCAGGGTGAAGGGCTCGAGCCCTACGGCTTCGGCTGGCGGGCCTGCCACGGCGAGGCGCCGGGCCCGCGCCACATCCTGGTCGGTCGCAGGCGGCAGGGTTGAGCACACGGCGCCCAACACGGGTGTGTACGGCGAGCGCGACTCGCCGAGCACCGCGTGCAACATGTCGAGCGGAACCCGGTGCGCGGACAGGAGTTCCGCACCCGCGGCGGCGTCGACGAGCGCGGCGAACTCGAGCACCACGGCCAGGTGATCGGCCGACTCGTCTCCCGGCGGTTCGACACCGGACGACCGGTACGCGTCGGCAAGGGCCAGGATCTCGCGCCCTCGGTTGCGGGTATCGCCTGCAGTCCAGTAGGTCAGGTAGAGGGTGGTGCGGCGCCGGAAATCGAACGTGTCGACGTACTGGGCCGCGGCGCGATAGATGTCCGTCTCGCCCAGGAATCGGTGGGTCTCACCGAGCACCGCCCGAGACGCCGGTGGTAGGTGCTCGAGAAAGTCGGCGACGATGTCGAGTCGCTCGTCCTGGTCCCCGTCCGGATAGGCCAGCAACAGTGCCGCCGTGTGCCAGACCAGGCGATCCTGGCCCCGGTCCCGGCGGCGACGGCCGAAGCCCGCAGGTGCCAACCGTGTGGGAAGACGGGTCACGGCCGATCCCCCCGTTCGGGGAACATTCCGGTTGGCGATCCCTTGCCGTCCCAGTTCAGCAGGTTCACCCGCGACGGACGGCTCGCGTCCGCCGACATCTCGTCGGTGGTCTGTCTCTCGCGTAGAGCATGGAACGTCTCGACGGCGACCGGAACGGGCCCGCCGCTGGCCTCGCCGAAGGGGCCCGACTCATGCATGCCGGGTCCACCCTCGAAGTCGAGAGCACACTCGGTGGCAACCTCCTCGAGACGGTGTCCGTCCGTGGCGTACGCCGTGGGAATCACATACCTCTCTTCGTATTTCGCCAGCGCCAGCAGCCGGTACATTTCGTAGATCTGTTCCTCGGCCATCCCCACCGCCTGCGGGATGCGGGCCTGCGGTTCCCGGCCGAGGTTGATGTCGCGCATGTACGACCGCATCGCGGCAAGACGGCGCAGCACACCGTCGACGACGTCGGTGTCGCCCGCAGTGAACAGGCCCGCCAGGTATTCCACGGGTATTCGCAACGACTCGAGCGCGCCGAACAGGTTGCCGACGTCCTCTCCGTCGTGGCCGTCACGGCTCACGGCGTCGACCACCGGCGAAAGCGGCGGCACATACCAGACCATGGGCATCGTCCGGTACTCCGGATGCAAGGGAAGCGCCACCCGGTACTCCTTGCTCAGGGCGTGGATGGGCGAGCGCTGTGCGCCATCGATCCACTCCTGGGCTATACCCTCTGCGCGGGCGCCGGCAATGACCTCCGGGTCGTGGGGGTCGAGCAGCACGTCGAGTTGCGCCGCGTAGAGGTCGGTGTCCTTCTCCACTGATGCCGAAGCCAGCACCTTGTCCATGTCGTAGAAGATCAGTCCGATGTAGCGCAGTCGGCCGACGCACGTCTCCGCGCACACCGTCGGCAGTCCCACCTCGACACGCGGATAGCAGAACGTGCACTTCTCGGCCTTGCCGGTCTTGTGATTGAAATACACCTTCTTGTAAGGGCATCCGGACACGCACATCCGCCAGCCGCGGCATTTGTCCTGGTCGACGAGCACGATGCCGTCCTCGGACCGCTAGTAGTCGTCGATGGACGGCATCTTCGGATTCGAGAAGATCCGCGACAGCTTCTTCAGGCGCCCGCCGTCACGCAGACGAAGCCGCCCCTTCTTGTCACGCACCCACCCGCCGTTCCACTTCTCCTGGTCCTCGTAGGTGCGCGGATAACCCTGTCCGGGACGCGTTTCCACGTTGTTGAACCACACGTACTCGGTCCCGGAGCGATTGGTCCATGCCTGCTTGCACGTCACCGAACAGGTGTGGCATCCGATGCACTTGTCGAGATTCATCACCATCGCAAGCTGCGCCATGACCCGCATCAGTACGTCACCTCCTGTGATCGACGCCGAACGACCGTCACCTCGTCACGTTGATTCCCGGTGGGACCGAGATAGTTGAAGGCAAAGGATAATTGGGCATAACCCCCGGCCAGGTGCGTCGGTTTGATCAGCACCCTGGTCAGCGAGTTGTGGATGCCACCACGCTTGCCCGTCTTCTCGGTGAGCGGCACATCGATCGTGCGCTCCTGTGCGTGATAGACGTACACGACCCCGTCGGGCATTCGGTGCGAGACGACGGCACGAGCGACGATGACGCCGTTTCGATTCACTGCCTCGATCCAGTCGTTGTCGCGCACATCGATCTTCGCAGCGTCGTTCGGACTCATCCACATGGTCGGACCTCCGCGGGAGAGCGACAGCATGAACAGGTTGTCCTGGTATTCGGAGTGGATCGACCACTTCGAGTGCGGCGTCAGATAGCGGACGGTCAGCCCGATGCCGGCCCGATTCGTACCGAGGGCCGATTCCTCGAACAGCCTGGTCAGGTCGAGCGGCGGACGGTAGATCGGCAACTGCTCTCCCAGTTCCTCGATCCAGTCGTGGTCGAGGAAGAAGTGCATCCGCCCGGTGAGGGTGTGGAACGGTACGAGTTCCTCGATGTTCATCGTGAACGGCGCGTACTGGCGGCCACCGGTTTCGCTGCCGGACCATTCTGGGCTGGTAATTACAGCAACCGGACGGGACTGCGTGTCGGCGTATGTGATCCGGCGTTCCTCACTGCCTTCGGCCAGGTGTACCAGGGGTCGTCCGGTTCGCTTCTCGAGTTGCTTGAAACCCTCGACGGACAGCCTGCCGTTGGAGGCCCCCGACAGAGCGAGAAGGGTGTCGCACCTCCTCCGGATCGCGCGCGCCGGAACCGGCGGCTCGGGTGCACGCGTTGCCAATCGACACGTCACAACACGCGGCGCACACTCGAACGAGTCGACCCTCGCCGCGAGGACGGTCGCGCACCCAGCCCTGATCGTTCTCGAAGTCCACTCGGGGCATCATTCGACGCCGGCCCGATCGATCAGTCGGTGCTCAATCACGCCGATGCTCGATCAAGTCGATGCCAGAGTGCCGCAGCCACATTCGCCACAGGCGCCTCCTCGCAGGAAACGTTTCAAGCGTAGGCCACTTCGCAAGAAGACGCGCGGTGACCGACACCGACGGCACCCAGACTCCTTCCCCCTGGGCGCGGCGGCACCCACGCCCTGCACGCGTCTCGGCCCGGAGCCGCCTCGTGCGGCAGTTCGACCGCGACGAACGCACCACGCCAACGGGGGCTGTCTATAAAGTGGCTATTCGATCGGTTTTCCTTCGCTGTCGGGCCAACTCTGCATGAGTTCGTTCGACGGCAGCGACTTGTCCACCAACTTGTGAGCCTGCTCGATACCCGTGACCGGGAGACCGTCGGGATCGAGTAGGCCGATCTGCACCAGAAGGCTCGCCTGATCCCAGTAGATGTGCTCGTTGTATAACTTGTCGCCGCGCAGCGTCACCACGGCGACCAGCGGGATCTCGACGTAACGGCCGGTCGGCGCAACCCCGGGCAGCATCCACTCGATCTCGCGGTCGTGCGTGAAACAGAAGAGCATTTCGTCGACGACCCGGTCGGCACCGACCGTGCGAGATATGGGGATGGTCTTCGTGTCATCGGGAATGCCGGGAACGAAGTGATGCGCATAGAAGCGCGCGACGTCCCGCTGCCCGACGCCGCCGGTCATCGTCGGAATGTGGTTGACATAGGGTTCGTCGACCATGGTCGACATCGTGGCAGGCACGTCGCGGGCCTCGAACTCGTAGTACGTGTGGCTGTCCCACAGCGCCGAGAGGTCGTAACGCGGACCTATCGTGTCCCGGAGAACCGCGAGTGTCCGCGAATAGGCCAACCCCGCCGCAAGCGGGTCGTACACGTCCCGGCCATGAGTCGCGAAGGCATGATCCACACCGGGGTAGTCATAGATTCGGACCACGTCGTTGCCCTCGAAGGCCGCCTTGATTTCATTCCGGGCGGCGTCCGGGCAGTACCTGTCGAGTTCTGCGAGATGGAAGACCATGGGGACCGTCAGTGAACCCGCCTCGCCGAGGTGGTCTTGGACGCCGACGCCGTAGTAACTGACGGCGCAGTCGATGTCCAGCCGCAGCGCGGACAGATACGCGAGGAGTCCGCCGAGACAGTAGCCGATGGCGCCCACGCCGCCCGCGTGGTCACCCCGTGCGCGGAGGGCACGTACCGTGTCGCCGATGTCCTCCACGACCAGATCCTCGCTGAGCTCGTCTCGGAGCGCTAGGCCACGCGCGAATCCCTCCTCGTCGTAGCCGAGCTCGTGCCGGGCGCCGGAGCGCCAGAACAGGTCGGGCACCAGAACCACGTAGCCCTCTTCGGCGTACCGATCGGCCATGTCCCGCATGTAGTCGTTGATCCCGAAGATCTCCTGGAGTAAGACCAGCCCCGGCCCTGATCCCTGCGCGGGCACGGTCAGATAGGCGGTGAACGACTCGCCGGACTGCTTGGTTACATCCACGTACTGACCCACAACAATCACACCACCCTCTGTTCTCGTTCGTCGACTTTGTTGTGCCGCTGGGCATTAAAAGTCTGAGCATTTCGACAGCAGGTGTTGCGGCGCGTTGTTGATCGACTGAACCCCCACGATACTCTCGGGCTTCCCCGCTGCGGCAGTCCGACAATTCTCACCTCTGAAGAGACCACCCGGTGTCGTCCGAGGTTACGAAACCCTCCATCTCCAACAGCGGCAACACCGCCCGAACCTGGGCGACCGCAACCCCGGACAACTCGGACAACTCCCGAACCCCCCTCGACCCGACCGCCGGAAACGCCTCATACACGAGAAGCGCATCACCCGACAGCGCGTCGAGATCACGCCTCACCCCGGCGTCGCCGACTTCCCTCAATTCGATCGGACCGGCCTCCTCCACCACGTCGCCGGCATTCGCCACAAGCCGTGCCTCACCTTCCCTGATCATCCGATGGCACCCGGTCGACGACGCCGATGTCACCGGCCCCGGCACTGCCATCACCGGCCGGCCCAGTTTGCGCGCCCAACTCGCCGTATTCCGAGCGCCACTGCGCCAGCCCGCCTCCACCACGACCACACCGTCGGACAGACTCGCCACCAATCGATTCCGTGCGAGGAACCGGTGCTTGGCGGGTGTCGCCCCCGGCGCATACTCACTGATCACGGCGCCGTTCTGGGCGACCTGCCGCAGCAGTCGGGCATGCCCCGCCGGATAGGCCCGATCCACACCACAGGCCAGAACCGCCACGGTGAGGCCCCCGACGCCCAACGCGGCCCGATGGGCGGCGCCATCGATCCCGAACGCCGCACCGGAGACAATCGTCCACCCGTCGACGGCGAGGTCACCTGAAATTTCCGCAGTCACATGCTCGCCGTAACCGCTCGCGGCCCGTGTCCCCACGATAGAGATCGCCCGGTCGGTGAGTTCAACCACCGAACGTGAACCGAGCACCCACAACGCCAACGGCGGGCCCTCGTCACGGGACCGGGACTGATTCTCGAAACCGAGCAGTCGCCACCGCGGCCATTCGTCATCGTCCGGTGTCACGAGACGGCCACCCATCCCCGTCACGAGGTCGAGATCGTGCACCGCCGTATCCACACCTGATCGGGCAACAGTCCTCTTCCCCAGCATCTCCGACAGATCACGTTCGCGCACCGCCCTGGCAGCCTCCTCCGGCCCCACGTCCTCGACGAGCCTCGAAAGCGGCGGACACGGACCCTGCACCACCTTCGACAGATACGCCCACGCCAGCCGCCGCGGATCGTGCCCGCGTACATCGTCAGCGTCCTTTCGAGTCTCCACCGTCATTGAAAGCTCCGCTCACGAAATCCGAGCGCAGTCACAACCTGGTCCGGGCCGGGCATGTCCAATCCGGCCAGATCACTCACCGTCCAGGCCACGCGCAACGCCCGGTCTGCACCCCTTGCCGTGATGAGCCCCTTCCGCAGCGCTCGCTCTACCGGCACCAATGCCGGACGCGACAACCGGAACTTCTGTCGCAACGCCGGACCCGGCACCTCGGCATTCGTGCGCCACCCGTAGTCACACCAACGCACACCGGCGGCAGCGCGCGCCTCGGACACTCGTTGCCGGACCATTTCCGTGCTCTCCCCAACCTCGTCGATGAACGCATCGGTTGCCACCGCCTGCATCCGAACCCGCAGATCCAGCCGATCAATCAGCGGTCCCGACAACTTCCCCAGATAGCGACGCCGTGCGGTCGGAGCACAGACGCAATCCGCCTCCCGCGCCGGCGCGCACGGACACGGATTGGCCGCGAGGATCAACTGAAACCGCGCCGGATACCGGGCCACCCCGTCCCGTCGCGCGATCCGCACCTCACCATCCTCGAGCGGCGTTCGCAGGGCTTCGAGTACCTTGGTTCCGATTTCGGCGCACTCGTCGAGAAACAACACCCCACGATGGGCGCGACTGACTGCGCCCGGCTTCGCCACACCGCTTCCGCCGCCGACGAGCGCGCTCACCGACGCCGTGTGGTGAGGTGCGATGAAAGGCGGCACATCAACGAGAGGTCGCTCCGGGGGGAGAAGCCCTGCCACCGAGTGGATTGCCGTCACCTCCAGTGATTCGCTCTCGGTGAGAATCGGCAGCACGCCAGGAAGCCGCTGTGCCAGCATTGTCTTCCCGACGCCTGGTGGGCCGGTCAGCATAAGGTGGTGCGCTCCCGCCGCCGCCACCTCTATGGCCCATCGGGCCTCGGCTTGCCCCACCACTTCACTCATATCCCCGCACACCGGTTGCGCAATCCGTGGCGTCGGTTCGGGAGAGTCGAGTTCACGTTCCTCCCGAAGCCATCCGATCACCGCCTTCAGGTCGTGCGCGCCGAGCACTTCGATACCGCTCACGAGTCCTGCCTCTGGCATCGACTGCACCGGAACCACCACCGTGGCCCACCCTGCATTCTTCGCGGCCAGCACCGCGGGCAGGATGCCGCGGACCGATCGGAGTCGGCCATCGAGAGCCAGCTCCCCGAGCAAGACGGTCTCGCGAAGCTTCTGGCGCTTGACCTGTTTGGCTGCATCCAGAACGGCAGCGACCAATGCCAGATCGTAAACCGACCCGACTTTCGGCAGCGTCGCCGGTGACAGTGCGAGTATCACCTTCGAATCCGGCCACTCCTCACCGGAATTCGCCACCGCTGCGCGAATCCGATCCCGCGCCTCCTGCAGCGCCGTGTCCGGCAGCCCCACCAGATGGACTGCGGGCAAACCACGTCCGATGTCGGCCTCGATCTCCACTAATTGACCGTCCACCCCCGTCACCGCCACCGAGTGCGCACGTCCCAGCGCCATCAGAACGCGTCCCGAACGTGGTCGATCTGCGGCCTAGGGCCGTGGCCGACCATGATCGCAACGACGTCGAACCGTACCCGCGACCAATGCCGGCCCGAGTCCCGCAGCCACTCCACTGCCAGCATTCGGATTCTCCGCTGCTTCGAGAACGTCACCGCCTGCGCCGGGCTGCCGTAGCGAAGCCCGCGCCGGGTCTTGACCTCGATGAAGACCAGCCAGTCCCCCTCTGCTGCAATGAGATCGACTTCACCGTATCGGGACCGCCAGTTGCGGTCGACAATCTCCATGCCCGCCTCGGTGAGATACCGGGCGGCCAGATCCTCACCATGTGCTCCGAGCGCGAGATTGTGCGCCACAGCAACCCCCACTCCGTCCGCGGCGATCCGCCGATGCGGACCGCGCCTCGCACCACCGTGCCCCACCGGAGCTTTCGAGAAATCTGCGCAAACTGGGCAAACGGACTGGGCTGTGCATGAGTCACGAGTTGTGGACAACCCGGCACACCGTGGCAAATACGCAAGCGAGAACCCCAGGTCGGAGCTGTCAAGCCTGCGTGCGAGCGGTCAGCCCTCTACGACAGGCCGTTGTCCGGCAGTCGGAGGTCTGGCTTGTCGAGCTCTTCTATGTTGACGTCCTTGAATGTGATGACGCGGACGTATTTCACGAACCGGGCGGGACGGTACATGTCCCACACCCAGGCGTCGGACATCCGCAGTTCGAAGTAGATTTCCCCGTCCGCGTTGTGCGGCAGCAGTTCCACCGAGTTGGCCAGATAGAACCGGCGCTCGGTTTCCACGACATAGGAAAACTGGCCGACGATATCCCGATACTCGCGGTAGAGCGACAGCTCCATCTCTGTTTCGTACTTTTCGAGATCCTCGGCACTCATCTGTCTCGGAATCCTCCTGCTCTGGTGTGAATGGTCATCATCTCGCACTTTCGGAAATGTTATCCACTCGGTCCAGCAGTGCGGCGATATTCGACCACGAACGGCGGTGCTCAGGGCACGGGCCCAGCTCCTCGAGCGCCGTTAGATGAGCGGGCGTGCCGTAACCTTTGTGAATCGCGAACCCGTACCCGGGGTGGGTGTCGTCCATCCCAACCATCACGCGGTCACGAGACACCTTGGCGAGCACACTCGCTGCCGCGATGCACGCAGCGGCCCCGTCGCCACCGATCACCGGCAGCGACGGAACCGGCAGTCCGGGAACCCGGAAGCCGTCGGTGAGGACGTAACCGGGCGTGGTCGAAAGCCCCGCGACCGCCCGTCGCATCCCCTCGATGTTGGCTACGTGCACACCCATCCGGTCGACTTCGTGGGCAGGAAACGACACGACACTCCATGCCTGCGCAAGCCTGGTGATGGCCGGGAAGAGTTCTTCTCGTGTGCGCTCGGTGAGCTTCTTCGAATCGTCCAGGCGGGCGAGCGCGGGATTGGGCCTGAGAGCCAGCACGCACGCCACCACCACCAGCGGACCCGCGCACGCCCCGCGGCCGGCCTCGTCGACACCGGCCACCGGACCGAGTCCGCTGCGAATCAGGGCAGACTCCATCGTTCGCAGACCGGACGACCTGCGAATGACGATGCGTGGAGGCCAGGACGTCACTTGCCCTGGATGTCGGGCGAACTGATCGTGCCCATCCGAGTGGGCGGCAACACGATGAACACGGCCTTCCCGATCACATTGTCGATTGGGATGGTGCCTTGCAGTTCGTCGCCGACGTGATAGCGCGAGTCCGCGGAGTTGCTCCGGTTGTCTCCCATCATCCACAGATTCCCCCCGGGCACGGTGACGGGCCCGAAGCAGCGCGCGGATTTCAGTGCTGTGTCACAGGTCTGGGAGCCGGGGACGAAGGGGAAGTCCATGACGACATACGGCTCGTCGAGTGGTTGGCCGTCAACCAGGATGCGGCCCTGATCGTCGCAGCATTCGACGGTCTGTCCGCCGGTGGCGATCACGCGCTTCACGAGGTCGTTCTCGTCCGGCGGAACGAGTCCGACGAGGGAACCGAGTTCCTGCGCGCCACGAATCACCGTGTTGGAGGAACGAATGGACTCGAAGTTCTGCGACCACGAATCGGGGCCGCGGAACACGATGACGTCACCAGGTTGGGGGTCACCGAAGTGATAGCCGATCTTCTCCACGACGATGCGGTCGCCGGTGCAACCTTCGCACCCGTGCAACGTGGGTTCCATCGATTCCGACGGAATGAGGTACACCCGGGCGATGAACGTCTGCAGCACGAAACTCAGGACGAGCGCGACCAGAATCAGGATCGGCAACTCGCGGAAGAAGGAGCGGGTCTTTTTCTCGGGCTTCGCGGTACTGCCGTCACCGTTCGGGGTGGCGGCCGAATCGCCGGTGGTCTCGGATTCCGACGACAATGCGAACTCCTTCGAAGAATCTGTCTTTGAGCCAGATTAGCCCGGCACCACGCGTACGCGGTGCCGGGCTCATCAGAAAGGTCAGCGCTTTTCCTTGATCTTGGCAGCCTTGCCACGCAGATCACGGAGGTAGTACAGCTTGGCGCGACGAACGTCACCGCGGGTGACGACCTCGATCTGCGCCAAGTTGGGGCTGTGCACGGGGAAGGTGCGCTCGACGCCGACACCGAAGGAAACCTTCCGGACGGTGAAGGTCTCGCGGACGCCACCACCCTGGCGGCGAATCACGACGCCCTTGAAGACCTGCACGCGCTCCTTCGAGCCCTCGATCACCTTGACGTGCACGTTCAGGGTGTCACCGGGGCGGAAATCGGGAATGTCGTCGCGGAGAGACTTCTTGTCCAGGAAATCGAGAGTGTTCATCGGGTGTTCCATCCTTGCGTTTCGCAGGAGCAGAGGAACCGAGCGGCACGCATAGACCCGAAGGACACCGGTACTCGTCTGGTTCGTGCTCTGATCAAGTAGTGCTGCCTGGTCCAGGCAACCCGTCAATTGTGCCAGACACCACCGACCGAGATGAAACCGGTGGTGGGGCCGGATACACAACCTGGTCGAGTTCCGCTTCCGCCGCGACCCTCGCATGCTCTGCGGCCTTCTTCACGTGTTCCGCGCTGGGCGGGCCTGCGATGAAGTCCTGGACGAAGATCTTGGCCCTGGTCACAGGCCTCCGCCACTTGCGCTCTCGTTCGAGCGCCCGAAGCATCCGCTTGGGCCGGGACGTGTAACGCCAGCGGGCCCAGGGCGCGCCCGGCCGGCTCAACCGGATCGCGCCGATCAACAAGATCGGGAGGACGAACAGACCCAGCAGCCCCGTCCATATCTTCCCTTTCAGCAGCACCACTCCCGCGATGAGCAGATTGACCACGGACAACAGCACGATCCCGACTCGGACCCCGAGATCCGGAGAGTCGCGGAAACTGGTGACGTCCATTACCTCGAGCGGTTGGAGCCCGAGTAGCAGCAGGCCCGTTACGGCGATCGCAACGAATACGGCGTCGACCGAGGTCCGGCCCTCTTCCTCCCAATAGACATCCTGCAGATAGAAAATCAGCGCGAACTCGTCGAGCACTAGGGCAGCACCGCCCCCGAAGAACGCGGCGAGGACCGCGCCGGTGATCTGGGTGCCGGTTTCGTACACAGCGATGAGGGAGACCCCCGACACGACCATGGCCACCACGCCGAAGACAACGTGATGGACGTGGTGTCCGCCCGGCGTCACGTTGCCAGGCCACCACGAGACCTCGGCTCGAATCATCCGCACGCTGAACCGGACGAACAGGAACGCCCCGAGGAATCCGAGCAGAAAGAAGAGCAGGGGCAGGTGTCCCTGCGCAATGATTTCCCTATCCAGCCAATCGTGCATCGCACCCACTATTTCAGTAAAGAACTAGCGGTTCCACCGAATCTTCAATGCCGAATCGCCGATGGTCACCTCGGCGGCCGAATTACTTGCCGAAACCCGCCTTTCGCAAGGCGTCGGCCATCGACCCACCCGGCGCGGACCGGGACTCGCGTCCACCCTGCTGTGGTTTCCCGCCCTCGGGACGCTCCTGCTGTGGCTTCCCGCCCTCGCGACGCTCCTGCTGTGGCTTCCCGCCCTCGCGACGCTCCTGCCGTTGGCCGGACCGGGGGCCGTCGTTCTTGCGACCGACCGCTCCCACCTCGTCGTCCAACCGTAGGGTCAGCGCGATCCGCTGGCGGGCCTCGTCCACCTCGAGAACCTTCACCTTCACCACGTCACCCGACTTCACGACATCACGGGGATCCTTGACGAAGTTGTGGGACATCGCTGAAACATGAACGAGTCCGTCCTGGTGCACGCCGACGTCGACGAATGCGCCGAATGCCGCCACGTTGGTGACGACCCCCTCCAACGTCATTCCCGGCTTCAGATGGGACACCTTCTCGATGCCGACAGCGAACGTGGCCGTCTTGAACTCCGGACGGGGGTCGCGCCCCGGTTTCTCGAGTTCTCCGACGATGTCGGTGACCGTGGGGAGACCGAACCGGTCGTCAACGAAATCCGCAGGATTCAGATTGCGCAGGGCCGATGTATTGCCGATGATCTCGCGAACGCCTCCGCCGCTCGCGGCAACGATCTTGCGTACCACCGGATAGGCCTCGGGGTGGACGCTCGATGCGTCGAGCGGGTCGTCACCGTTGGGAATACGGAGGAAGCCTGCGCACTGCTCGAAGGCTTTGGGACCGAGCCTCGTGACATCCCTGAGTCCTTTGCGGGTGCGGAACGGGCCGTTCAGGTCACGGTGCGCGACGATGCCCTCTGCCAGTGACCCGGCGATCCCGGATACACGGGACAGCAACGGCGCAGACGCCGTGTTCACGTCGACACCGACGGCGTTCACGGCGTCCTCGACGACGGCGCCCAGCGACCGAGCGAGCAGCGTCTCCGATACGTCGTGCTGGTACTGCCCGACACCGATCGACTTCGGGTCGATCTTCACCAGTTCCGCGAGGGGATCCTGCAGACGACGGGCGATGGAGACGGCGCCGCGGATCGACACGTCGAGGTCGGGCAACTCCGCAGATGCATACGCCGACGCCGAGTACACGGAAGCCCCGGCTTCGGACACCACGATCTTCGTCAGGTTCGTGGCGCCCAACTTGGCGATGAGCTCGGTCGCGAGCGCGTCCGTCTCACGGGAGGCGGTTCCATTCCCGATGGCAATGAGCTCGACGCCGTGCCGAGCGACAAGACCGGCGAGAGTGGCCAGGGAGGCATCCCACTTGTTATGCGGCTGATGAGGATAGATCGTCTCGTGGGCCACAACCTTGCCGGTGGCGTCCACGACGGCGACCTTGGTGCCGGTCCGGAAGCCAGGGTCCAGGCCCATCGTGGCCCGGGTACCGGCGGGTGCCGCCAGCAGCAGGTCGCGCAGATTGGTGGCAAACACGTCGACGGCGTCCCTCTCCGCCGACTGGCGCAGACGCATCCGGGTGTCGATACCCAGCTTGACGATCAGCTTGGTCCGCCACGCCCACCGCACGGCGTCCAAAAGCCACCTGTCGGCGGGACGACCGCGGTCGGCGATGCCGAAACGTCCCGCGATCCGGCCTTCGTAGATCGTGGGCTCCCCCGGGACCGACTCCTCCGTCTGAGGCGCCACGGTGAGCGTGAGCACCTCTTCCTTCTCACCGCGTAGCACCGCGAGAATCCGGTGGGACGGAAGCTTGGCGAACGGCTCGGAGAACTCGAAATAGTCGGCGAACTTCGCGCCCTCGGTCTCCTTGCCCTTACGGACCGCGGAGACCAGTTGCCCGCGGGTCCACATCAGCTCGCGAAGCTCGCCCACCAGGTCGGCGTCTTCCGCGAAGCGCTCGACCAGGATCGCGCGTGCACCCTCGAGTTGTTCCGCCGTGTAGGACGCAGGATCGGTCGAAGGATCGGTGATCAACGCGTCGGCGACGGGCTCGTGGCCGGCTTCGCGCGCAATCTGCGCCTTCGTACGAACCTTCGGCTTGAAAGGGAGATAGATGTCCTCGAGGCGCGCCTTCGTGTCGGCGACCATGATCTGCCCACGCAACTGATCGTCGAGTTTTCCCTGCGAGTCGATCGACTCGAGCACAGCAACCCGGCGCTCGTCCAATTCCCGGAGGTACCGCAGACGTTCCTCGAGTTGGCGGAGCTGAGTGTCGTCCAGCGTTCCGGTGATCTCCTTGCGGTAGCGGGCAATGAAGGGCACGGTCGCACCGCCGTCGAGAAGATCCACGGCCGCGGCGACCTGCCTTTCCCGAACGTCGAGTTCCTCGGCAATACGCTGGTTCACGGTCCTGAGAATCACAGAAATCGACACTACCGCTAGGCTGAGACAATGGCGTCGGCGGTGATGCCGTCATTGAAAACTCAGGAGAAGGTTATGCCCAGGCCGGCCTGGTACCTGGCGGTCGCTGCCCTCTTGCTCGGCGCGGCACTCATCAGCACGATCCCCACGGACACGAACACCGTGGTCGCCACCCAGACCCCCGACGGGTCCTCCACCGCGACGAACCTCGAACCCCTTCCAGCCGCGAATGTTTTCCCTGTCGCACCTCTCGTCGAACGCATCTCGGCGGCGGTCGCGACGGCCTCTGCGGCCCGCGGCGCCGACGTGTCGATCGCCGTGCTCGACCGCGCCACAGGAAGCTACCTGGAGTCGGCGGGCAGTCAACCGATCGAGACGGCGTCACTGTCCAAACTGTTCATCGCCGCCCAACTGTTCCACCTCGACGCCCTCGGCGAGCGGCCGATCTCCCAGTACGACCGCCTCCTCTTGGCGCCGATGCTCGAGTCCTCCGACGACAACGCCGCCAACACACTCTGGAGCGATCTCGGCGGCAGCGACATCGTGCCCGATGTCGCATTCCGCTACGGGCTCACCTCCACCACCGCACCCAGGGACGGCATGTGGTGGAACACCGAGACCACGGCCGCAGATTTGGTGACGTTCTATGTCGGGCTTCTCCACGACCGCGACGGCATCGGGCCCGACCGCAGCGCCGAGTTCCTGGGCTACCTTCGCTCGGCGACTCCGATGGGGACCGACGGCTACGACCAGAGGTTCGGCATTCCTGATGGACTATCGGGCGAGAAGGTCCTCGGGGTGAAGCAGGGCTGGATGTGCTGCGTGGCGAGCCGGTGGATTCACCTGTCCACCGGGGTGATCGGCGAGGACAACCGCTACGTTCTGGTCGTCGCGTCGCGGGAGAACATCACATACGACGACGGCGAAGAGGGGTACCCCGATACGGCGTCCATGGACGTGACGGGAGACTCCAGCGCCCGGCACGCCCGGGACACCGTGACCGACGTCGTGAGGACGCTCTTCCCCAGCGGTGTGGTCGACGACTGGGCGAAGCCCCAAAACTAGTTCAGGGCAACAGGTCCGGTCGCCGTTCGGCGGTACGCCGCAGCGACTGCTCGCGGCGCCAGGCGGCCACCCTGCCGTGATCCCCGGACAACAGGACCGGAGGCACGTCGAGTCCGCGCCACGTGGCAGGCCGCGTGTAACTCGGGCCTTCCAGGAGACCGTCCGAAAACGAATCCTCCTGGTGCGATTGCTGATTGCCCAGGACACCCGGGATCAACCGGACCAAGGCCTCCGTCATCACCAGTACGGCCGCCTCACCTCCGATGAGGACGTAGTCGCCGATGCTCACTTCTTCGACGCGCACGCGCCGGGCGGCGTCATCGAAGACGCGCTGGTCGATTCCCTCGTAACGCCCGCAGGCGAAGACGATATGCTTCTCTCCCGCCCAGCGCTCGGCGATCGCCTGCGTGAAGGGGACACCTGCGGGAGTGGGGACGACGAGAAGGGTGTCGACGTCGCTGCCACCCTCGTCGAGGATGTCGTCGAGGGCCGGGCCCCACACGGTGGGTTTCATCACCATTCCGGGGCCGCCGCCGTATGGAGAATCGTCTACGGCCTTGTGGAAGTCGTGCGCCCAGTTCCGCAGGTCGTGCACGTCAACGGAAATCAGACCGTTGTCGATTGCCTTGCCCAACAGCGCCGCTCGCAGCGGTTCCAGATACTCGGGAAAGATGGTGACCACGTCGACACGCATGGCTACCTACTCACTTCCCGTAGGCGGATTCACCGAAATCGGGATCGAGCAACCCCTCCGGCGGATCGATTTCAACGACGCCGTCTGCCACGGACACCGACGTGACGATCGCGGCGACGAAAGGAACGAGAAGGTCGCCGGACTGATCGCCGGCACGGCGAATCGAAAGCAATTCACCTGCGGCCGAATGTAATACCTCGATGACCGTGCCCACCTCGGTGCCGTCGGCGAGACGCACCGAAAGACCTTCGAGTTCATGATCGTAGAATTCGTCGGGGTCATCCGACGGCTGGAGGTCTGCACTGTCGATGACGAACAGTGTGCCCCGCAACGCATCTGATTCTGTGCGACCCGAGACACCCTCGAGACGCAGCAGAAGCCGCCCGGAATGGTCCCGGGCGGCTTCCACCGTGTAGGTACTCAGATTCTGCTCGCGTGGCTTGCGTCCCCGCAGTACGGCACCGACGGCGAATCGATCCTCGGGTTCGTCGGTGCGAACCTCGACCACGATCTCACCCTTGATGCCGTGCGACTTGGCGACCCGGCCTATGACGAGCTCCACTGTGGGACGGCCTCTACTGATCCGTGTCGATGACATCGACACGGATCCCGCGGCCACCGATACCAGAGACCAGTGTGCGCAGGGCGGTCGCGGTACGGCCACCCCGGCCGATGACCTTGCCGAGGTCGTCAGGATTGACGTGGACCTCGACGGTGCGCCCCCGACGCCCGGTCATCAACTCGACACGAACGTCGTCGGGGTTGGCGACGATGCCACGAACGAGGTGCTCCACGGCATCGGCGACGACGGCACTCACTTCTGTGCAGCCTCGGAGTTCTCAGTAGCCGCCTCGGCGGGAGCCTCGGCGTCGGCGGCCTTGGTCTCGTCGGCCTTGGCCTTCTTCTTCTTGGGGGTGATCGCCTCGGCAGCCGGCTCGCTTTCTGCCTGCGCGAGAGCCGCCTGGAACAGTTCGAGCTTGGTCGGCTTGGCTTCCTTGACACGCAGGGTGCCCTCGGCGCCCGGGAGCCCCTTGAACTTCTGCCAGTCACCGGTGATCTTGAGAAGCGCCTCGACGGGCTCGGTGGGCTGTGCACCGACGCCGAGCCAGTACTGAGCGCGCTCGGAATTGATGTCGATCAAAGAGGGCTCTTCCTTCGGGTGGTACTTGCCGATCGTCTCGATCGAACGGCCGTCGCGGCGGGTGCGGGAATCGGCGACGACGATGCGGTACTGCGGGTTCCGGATCTTGCCGAGCCGGGTGAGCTTGATCTTGACAGCCACTGCTGTACTTCTCCTTCGGGGCGCACACAAGTGTGCCCACGTGTCACGTGCAATTCAGCGACGCGCAGGAATAGCGCGTCCGGTTTTGCCTCTAGCCTGTGACCGCCGCTCGGTGCGTAACCGGATGCGACGAACAGCGCCCCATTCTGCCAGACGAACACCTCGCGCGTGAAACCAGGTCATCTGGTTTTGACGACGTTCCCTCGCAACACAACGACATCAGGCGCGGCGAGGGCATCGCTGCTCACGCGGGGGTCATTCCGGAAGACCAGCAGATCCGCCGCTGCGCCCGCCTCGAGTCCCGGGTGCCCGAGCCACGTCCGCGCGTCCCAGCACGCGGCACCGAGCGCCTCTACGGGTGACAGCCCGACCGCCTTCAGCTCCTCGACCTCGTCGGCGATGCGGCCATGGACGATCGATCCACCGGCGTCGGTTCCCGCGTAAATCGGGATACCCGCCTCCCGGGCAGCACCGATCGTGTCCTTTGCCCGTGAGTGCAGATCGCGCAGGTGAGCGGCGTAGATCGGAAACCGCGAGGCGGAGTCGGCGATCTGCGGGAAGGTCGCGATGTTGATCAGGGTCGGGACGAGCGCGGTGCCGTGGGCAACCATCAGTTCGATCGTCTCGTCGGTGAGCCCGGTGCCGTGCTCGATACAGTCGATTCCCGCATTGATCAGGCCGGGGAGCGCGTCCTCGGCAAAAACGTGTGCGGTGACGCGAGCGCCTTCGCGATGGGCTGCTTTGATAGCTTCGACGAGGATGCCATCGCTCCACAACGGGGCCAGATCGCCGGTGGAGCGGTCTATCCAGTCGCCGACAAGTTTGACCCACCCGTCACCAGCCCGGGCCTGCCTGACCATCTCGGCCGGCAGTTGCGCTTCGTCCTCGAGATCGACCGGGAGTCCCCGGATATATCGCTTTGGGGCGGCGATGTGCCGTCCGGCCCGGACGATGCGCGGCAGGTCGGGGCGGTCGTCGACCCACCTGGTATCGACCGGAGAACCGGCGTCACGGATCAGCAGGACACCGGCATCGCGCTCGGTTTCCGCCTGGGCTATCAGCCCGCCCACGCTCTCGCCTCCACCGCAGCCGAACTTTATGCCGACGTGACAGTGTGCGTCTACCAGTCCGGGAACAATCCATCCCGATTCGCACACAGTCTCGGCACCGGGAATCGGCTCCGCCGAGATGACACCCTGGTCCACCCAATACTCGACCTGACGCTCATCGGGAAGACCGGTCCCCCGAAAGTGCAGCGCCCCCACCGATTACTTCTTAGGCAGCTTCAGCTCGGACAGGTCGATGCCCTCGAGCCCGGGCGGCAGTTCGTCCAGGCCCTTTGGCATTTTCGACAGATCGGGCATGCCCGCGGGCAAACCTCCGGGCGGCATGCCCGGGAACCCGCCCGGCATTCCGCCGGGAAATCCTCCGCTGACCTTCGGCGGCGTCGGTCCCCTGCCGCCCTTCTTTCCCTTCTTGCCCTTCTTGCTGCGCTGCGGCTTGCGCGCACCCGGCATGCCCATGCGCCCGGCCATTGCGGCCATCATCTTGCGGGCCTCGTAGAAACGGTCGACGAGCTGGTTGACGTCGGACACCTTCACGCCTGAACCGTTCGCTATCCGCAGCCTGCGGGACGCGTTGATGATCTTCGGATCCTCGCGCTCGCCGGGGGTCATGCCTCGGATGATGGCCTGCACGCGATCGAGTTGCTTCTCATCGACATTCGCGAGGGCATCCTTCATCTGACCGGCACCCGGGAGCATCCCCAGGATATTGCCTATGGGTCCCATCTTGCGGACGGCCATCATCTGCTCGAGGAAGTCCTCGAGGGTGAGCTGGCCGGCACCGATCTTCTGGGCGGTAGCCTCGGCCTGTTTCTGGTCGAAAACCTGCTCGGCCTGCTCGATGAGGCTGAGCATGTCGCCCATGCCCAGGATGCGGCTGGCCATCCGGTCTGGGTGGAAGACGTCGAAGTCTTCGAGCTTCTCGCCTGTGGACGCGAACAGGATGGGCTGCCCGGTGACCTCACGGACGCTGAGCGCGGCGCCACCGCGTGCGTCGCCGTCGAGCTTGGTGAGCACGACACCGGTGAATCCGACACCTTCGCGGAACGCCTCTGCGGTGCTGACCGCGTCCTGACCGATCATCGAGTCGAGAACGAAGATCGTCTCGTCCGGGTTCACGGCGTCACGGATTCCCGCGGCCTGAGCCATCAGGTCGGCGTCGATTCCGAGACGGCCGGCGGTATCGACGATGACCACATCGAACTGCTTGTTGCGTGCTTCCTCGACGCCGGCGCGGGCAACCTCGACTGGATCGGCCGCACTGATACCCAACTCGTTGTCGCCGCCGCCGATGGACGTGCCCGGATGGGGGGCGAAAACCGTGGCTCCCGCACGCTCACCGACGATCTGCAACTGGGCGACCGCGCCGGGCCGTTGCAGGTCGCAAGCCACGAGCAGCGGGGTGTGCCCCTGGTCGCGCAGCCATTTCGCGAGCTTGCCGGCGAGGGTCGTCTTACCCGAACCCTGCAAACCAGCGAGCATGATGACCGACGGCGGCGTCTTGGCGAAGGCCAGTCGACGCGTCTCGCCGCCGAGGATCCCGACGAGTTCCTCGTTGACGATCTTGACGACCTGCTGCGCCGGGTTGAGTGCCCCCGAGACCTCGACGCCCTTGGCACGCTCCTTGATCTTGGCGATGAACGCGCGGACCACGGGCAGCGCGACGTCTGCCTCGAGTAGTGCCAACCGGATCTCACGGCACGTAGCATCGATGTCGGCTCCGGAAAGGCGACCCTTGCCACGCAGATCCTTGAGGGCTCCGGTCAACCTGTCGGAAAGGGATTCGAACACCGAGTGGGCTCCTGAAGTCATACGAGTATGCGATGGACATTCTCGGGCACCAGCGTAGCCGCTCGCGCCCGGCCGATCACTGCACCCCACCGTCCTCCGGCGTCTTCGGCTTCGTCAGCGGAACCACGCCCAAAATCGCACGCTCGACCTCGCCCCTCCTTCTTCTGGTGTCACCGTCACCGAGGGCGAGGCAGAACGAGTCGATCATCGATGATCCCAGGGTGCTTACGCGGGCCCAGAGAACATCGGCTCCGCAGGTGTCGAACGCGTCGGCCAGACGCGACAGCAGACCCAGCCTGTCTTCGGCCCTGAGTTCGAGAATGCTTTCACCGGGGGACGTGGTATCAAACCAGATGACCCGCGGCGGGGCCTGCGCGTACTGCACTGGAACCGCGGGTTCGCCGCGTTCCTCCATGGCTGCCACACGCCGGTTCTCGCGAGCCTCCTCTTCCTTGGCCGCGAGCATCTCGAGCAGGTTCACCTCCCCTGCCAGCGCACGGATCAGTTCCTGCCGGAGCAGACCCGCCTGCGGCGGCGCTCCGAACCTCGGAGACACGACGAACGAGTCGACCGCCGACCCCTCTGCACTGCCCAGCGACGCCGAGTAGACCCGCAGGGAGTTCAGCGCAAGAACACCCGCCGCCTTAGACAGCAGACCTCGTTGATCGGGAGCGATGACGGTCACCACATAGGTGTGCGGGCTGTCCGCCGGAAGCAGTACGACGTGAATGCCGCCCGCCGCTGCCAGAGCGAGATGTTCCGGATCGAGCGGATCAGGTGCGGGCAGAACCTCACCTGCGATGACCAAGCGGCACCGCCGCACGAGTTCCCCGATCAAGGAGGACTTCCAGCCCCCCCACATGCCCGGACCCGTGGCCAGCGAATCGGCCTCCGTCAGCGCGTGCAACAACTCCAACAGCACGCCGTCGCCGCCGAGCGTCTCCACAACCCTCTTCACCGTCTCCGGATCGTCGACGTCACGACGCGTCGCGGTGTCCGGCAGCAGCAGGTGATGGCGCACGATGGCCGTCAGCATCGCGACATCGGACGGCCACAGCCCGAGTCGCTTACCGATCTGCGTGGCCAGTTCGGCACCGACCACACTGTGGTCGCCGCCGCGCCCCTTGCCGATGTCGTGCAACAGGGCGGCCAGCATCAGTAGGTCGGGCCGTGCGACCCTGGTCGTGAAACCGCTTGCGTAGGCGGCGGTCTCTACGAGATGACGGTCCACTGTCCACGTATGCACGGCGTCCCGAGGTGGCAGATCTCGTACGGCACCCCACTCGGGCAGCAACCTGCCCCATAGTCCGGTCCGATCGAGCGCCTCGATCGGCGCGACGGCACGACTGCCCGACCCGAGCAGCACCAGGAGGTCGTTCACAGCTTCCTTCGGCCACGGCTCACGCAGTTCCGGAGCACTGTCGGCCAGACGATTCAGTGTGGACGCCGACATCGGCATGCCTGTACTCGCGGACGCCGCCGCGACCCGCAGGACGAGCCCGGGATCCTTCCCCGGTCGTGCGTTGCGCGCCAGCACCACTTCACCGGCGTGCTCGACCACACCCTCGTCGAGGGGGCGCCGCACCGGTGGTCGACGGAGCCTGTCCAAGCCGCGTCGCGGCAGGGCGTTGCCCGCAGTCCGCACACCGACGTCCACCGAGTAGCTGATGGTGCGCGCGGCTTCGCTGAGCATGCGTGCGAGGTCGAAACGATCACCGATCCGGAGCGCCGCACCGATTTCGTCGGCGTCCTGCGCGTGTAGCTGATCGCGGGAGCGGCCGGCCACCCGGTGCAGTTCGGTACGAACGTCGAGCAGCCGACGATGCGCGAGAGCCAGTCCCCCACCGGGCGATTCGGGACCGAGCCCGGGCATGCCGTCGGTGAGCTGTGCAATGGACAGCGCGTTCAGCAGTTGTACGTCCCGCAGCCCACCACGACCGCTCTTCAGGTCGGGCTCTGCACGGTGGGCGACCTCACCGCTGCGCTCCCACCGCGACTTCGTCTGTGCGATGAGTTCGTCGAAGCGGTTGCGGATGTCGGTGCGCCACTTCCGGCGTATCCCATTGATGAGCAGAGTGGTCAACTCGACGTCGCCGACGATGTGGCGGGCTTCGAGCATTCCCTGAGCCGCCGTGATATCCGTGTCCGCCACATGGAGGGCCTGGGGGACGGTGCGAACGCTGTGGTCGAGTTTGATGTGCGCGTCCCACAACGGATACCAGAGCTGGTCGGCTATCTGAGAGACGACCGCAGGATCCATGTCCTCGTGCAGCAGGAGGAGATCGAGATCCGAGTACGGCAGCAATTCCCGCCTGCCGAGTCCACCGACGGCGACGAGCGCGAAGCCGCTGTCGTGCCTGATGCCGATCTCGGCGCCCTTCGTCGACAACCAGTTCTCGTGCAAGTCGGCGAAAGCATCTCGCAGAGCAGCGGAATCGAGCTGCTGTCCGCGACCGGCAGGATTTGGTGAGTCCTGGCCGGACTCGGAAACACCGGTGAGCAGTTGCCGACGCGCGCGGGCCAGGTACGCCGCCTCGTCAGAGCAGCCTGACGCAACCGGCCCTGGTCCCGCCGCCTTGGCGGCGGGACCAGGGCCGGATTTGCCGAACCCGTTGGGGTCAGAGGGCATCCGTGCCGCGTTCCCCGGTACGCACCCGGATGACCGACTCCACCGGCGAGACCCAGACCTTGCCGTCACCGATCTTCCCGGTGCGGGCGGCTTCCACGATCACCTCGACGACCTTGTCCACAGCCGCATCATCCACAACGACCTCGACCCTGACCTTCGGTACGAAATCGACCGAGTACTCGGCTCCTCGGTAGACCTCGGTGTGACCCTTCTGGCGGCCGTAACCCTGGACCTCGCTGACGGTCATGCCGAGCACGCCCGCCTGCTCGAGTCCCGTCTTGACGTCCTCGAGGGTGAATGGCTTGACGATTGCGGTGATCAGCTTCATTTCGTTGTCCCTTCCCAAACTCTCCGGTACTCGGTGCTCACTCTTTCACTGCGGATCACACGAGGTCGTACGCGGTCTCCGCATGTTCGCCCTCGTCGATGCCCTGGGCCTCCGTTTCGGCGGACACCCTCCAGCCCATCGGTTTCAGGGCGAACGCAATGATCGCAGTCAGGATTCCGGTGAAGACCAGCGCAAACGCTGCGATGACGAACTGAACGACCAACTGCTTGTAGTCACCACCGTAGAACAAACCAGTCGACGTTCCGAAGAACCCGATGGCCACGGTGCCCCACAGTCCGGACACCAGGTGCACACCCACGACGTCGAGGGAATCGTCGTAGCCGAACTTGAACTTCAGTCCTACGGCGAGGGCCGAGAGAATGCCGGCGACCGCGCCGAGTGCGAGCGATCCGACCGGACTGAGGGCGCCGGCCGCAGGAGTGATGGCGACGAGACCGGCCACCGCGCCCGAAGCAGCACCGAGGCTGGTGGCGCGACCGTCCCGGATCCGCTCCGTCAACAGCCAGCCCAGGATCGCCGCGGCGGTCGCAGAGGTCGTGTTGACCCAGGCCAGGCCGGCGTTGCCGTCGGCGGCGAAAGCCGAACCAGCATTGAAGCCGAACCAGCCGAACCACAGCAGGGCCGCACCGAGCATCACGAAGGGCAGGTTGTGCGGGCGGTACGCGGTCTTACCGAATCCGGCGCGCTTCCCGATGATCACGGCGAGAACGAAGGCAGCGATACCGGCATTGATGTGCACCACGGTGCCGCCGGCGAAATCGATCGGGGCGACCGAAGCAACCAAACCACCGTCACCGTCGTCCGTGGTACCGAATATCTTGGCCGCCAGGCCATCCTCCGATCCCGACAGTAACCCACCGCCCCAGACCATGTGGGCGAGCGGGAAGTACACGATCGTGACCCAGACGCCGGAGAACAGCATCCACGTACCGAACTTCACACGCTCGGCGAGCGCACCACTGATCAGCGCGGTGGTGATGATCGCGAACGTCACCTGGAAGGCCACATCGATCACGTTGGGGTACCCGAAGGCGCCGGCGATGAAGTTGCCGTCCGCATCGGTGATGGTGTCCTTCAGTCCGAAGAATTCGAAGGGGTTCGCGAAGATGCCGCCGATGTCCTGGGTGCCGTAGGACATCGACCAACCCCACAGGACATACACGGTGGCGATGACGGCCATCGCACCGAACGACATCATCATCATGTTCAGCACGGACTTGGACCGGGACATGCCGCCGTAGAAGAACGCCACACCTGGCGTCATCAGTAGGACCAGGGATGCGGACATCAGCATCCATGCGGCATTGCCGGAGTTTGCCAACACTTCCTCGGGACTCACTTACTACCTCCTAGTCGCGCGCTGGTCTGCACGCCGTTGGGAGTAGCTTGGATTCTCGGTGTTTCGGATTTGCCACCCCACTGTTGCGCGTAGGTGAACGCAGGGGCCAATTGTGTTTCGTACAGGTTTCGCCAGGGGGTTGGTCAGCCCGGTTCCGGCTAGCGGTGGCCCGGTTATCCAAGCAGCGCGTCGATGAAGGCTTCCGGCTCGAACGGCGCGAGATCGTCAGCGCCCTCGCCGAGGCCGACGAGCTTCACCGGAACCCCCAGTTCGTGCTGCACCTGGAAGACGATGCCGCCCTTCGCGGTGCCGTCCAACTTGGTCAGCACGACACCGGTGATGTCGACGACCTCCGCGAACACCCGCGCCTGAGCCAGGCCGTTCTGGCCGATGGTCGCGTCGAGGACGAGGAGGACGTCGTCGACCGACGCCTTCTTCTCGACGACCCGCTTGACCTTGCCGAGTTCGTCCATCAGCCCCGTCTTGGTGTGCAGGCGACCTGCGGTGTCGATCAGTACGACGTCGACGCCGTTCTCGATTCCCTTCGCCACCGCGTCGAACGCGACGGCCGCCGGGTCCGCCGCGTCCTTACCCCGGACCACTTCAGCGCCCACCCGCTCGGCCCACGTCTGGAGTTGGTCCGCCGCGGCGGCGCGGAACGTGTCTGCAGCGCCGAGCAGCACACGCCTGCCATCCGCTACGAGAACGCGGGCAAGCTTGCCGGTGGTAGTGGTCTTGCCCGTGCCGTTCACACCGACGACCAGCAGGACCGCAGGGTGATCCTCGTGCGGGACAGCCCGGATCGAACGGTCGAGTTCGGGTCGCAGCTCGGCGATCAGAACCTCACGCAGCAGTGCGCGAGCGTCGGCTTCGGTCCGGACGCTCCGCGATACCATCAACTCTCGGAGTGACGTGACAATCTTCGTGGTGGTAGCTGTGCCGAGATCGGCGATGAGGAGAGTGTCCTCCACCTCTTCCCAGGAGTCCTCGTCGAGGTCGCCTCCGCCCAACAATCCGAGCAGGCTCTTACCGACCGCGGACTGTGAACGAGACAGGCGCCCACGCAGGCGGTCGAGACGCCCCTCCGTGGGAGCGATCTCGTCCAGTACAGGTTTGTCCAGTACAGGGGTGGCGGGAGCCGGTTCAGGTACCGGCTCGACCTCGGGTGCGACGACGGGTTCATAGGTAACCACCGGTTCGGGTGGGCCCGCGGGCACCTCACGCTCAGCTTCGGGGGCCTCGACCTCAGGCTCCGGTTCGGGGGCCTCGACCTCACGCTGGGGTTCCGGTGCCTCGACCTCACGCTCGGGCTCGATTGGTGGCTCGGGTTCCGGTACCGGCTTCGGCAGCACCGGTTCACGCGGCGGAGCCGTGGCGGTCGACCCCTGGCTGAAGTTGAACCCTCCGCCGGCCTGATAGCCGCCCGACCGGTCCTTCTCGGGAGTCCCGAGCTCCGGCTTCGCGGGTGCTTTCAGCGAGATCCGCCGACGCCGATACAGCACCGAGCCGACGACGAGGACGACGAGCAGTACGGCCAATATGGCCGCTAGGGCAATCCAGGCTCCGGTAGTCACGACGCCATTGTTTCAGGCCACGGGACGCGGCGACCTGTCAGGCTTGCGCGAGCTGCTCAGCCACGATCGGACATCCCGCCGTGCGCGGCGTCCGTCTCCTCCCATACCTGCACACCGCGTATCCCGGGCAGGTCGGCGCGATGGAATACCGGATCGATTCCCCGGATCCGCTGGCGCGTGTAGTGCACGAACAACGCGAACGCGACACCCGACAGCGGAACCAGTGCAATGAGGTTGATCGTCGCCATCACACCCATGAAGAGATCGGCCAGACCCCACACGAGCGGAAGTGACCCGACGGCGCCCGCGAACACGCACACCACGACCAGCGCGCGGAACACTTGCAGTGCACCCCGGGAACCTGTGAGGAACTCGATGTTGGCCTCGCCGTAGTAGTAGTTGCCGATAACCGAGGTGAAGGCCAGGAAGAAGATTGCGATCGCGAGGAAGTGTACTGTCCAGCCACCGAGTTGGGCGGCCAGTGCGTTCTGAGTGAGCGAGGCGCCGGCTGTGGTGCCGTATTCGGGCTTCGACAGCAGGATGATGAACGCCGTGATCGAGCAGACCAGCAGTGTGTCGAAGTAGACGCCCAGGCTCTGCACCAATCCCTGCTTGACGGGATGCGAAACTGCTGCGGTGGCGGCAGCATTCGGCGCGGAACCCATGCCGGCTTCGTTGGAGAACAGGCCCCGGCGGATACCGTTCATGAACGCCGCGGCGAAACCACCGCCGACGATCTCCTCAATGCCAAACGCGTTCTGGACGATCAACTCGAACATATGCGGCACCTCACCAAGGTTGAGCGCCACGACCAGCAACCCGAGGACGAGGTACGCAACAGCGACCACTGGAACGACGATCTGTGAGACCCCCGAGATCCGGCGCACACCGCCGAAGATCACGGCGGCGGTCAGCACCGCGACCACAACCCCGACGAGTGCCGCCGGGCCGGGCCCCTCGAACCCGATCGACGTCGACGCCGCGTCGACGATCGAGTTGGTCTGCACCGCGTTGAAAACGAACCCGTAGGTGAGCGTGATGACGACAGCGAAGATCACACCCATCCAGCGTCGCCGCAATCCGTACTGCATGTAGTACGCGGGGCCACCGCGGAATCCGTCCCGGTCACGCACCTTGTACACCTGCGCGAGGGTGGACTCCACAAACGCGGTTGCCGCACCGATGATTGCCATCGCCCACATCCAGAACACGGCACCCGGCCCGCCCATACTGATGGCGATGCCGACCCCGACGATGTTTCCGGTACCGACACGCGAGCCGGCCGAGATGGAGAAGGCCCGGAACGCCGAGATCCCCTTGGTGCCGTCTGGGAGTGTCTCCGCGCGCTCGGTGATCGAGCGCAGCATGTCGGGCAGCAACCGGATCTGCACGAACCCTGACCACACGGTGATATACAGGCCCAAACCTACGAGCAGCACGATGACGCCGTACCAGTAGATGTCGTTGACCTTCGCTACAGCATCGACAGCCACATCCATTAGTCGATCATGAACTGCTCACTCGGCCAGGTGTTGAGAACGACCACTCGGACAGAGGAAGTTACACGCGGCCGGCAACCGCCTGGAAGTGGCGGCCTCTCAGGCTTCCGCGGCCGCCATGTCCTGACCACGAAGCCGCTGCGAAATGACTGTCGTGATGCCATCACCGCGCATGCTGACGCCGTACAAGGCGTCAGCGACCTCCATCGTCGGCTTCTGGTGGGTGATGACGATCAGCTGCGACTTCTCCCGCAACTGCTCGAACAAGCCGATGAGACGCCGCAGGTTCGTGTCGTCGAGTGCGGCCTCCACCTCGTCCATCACATAGAACGGGGAAGGCCTGGCGCGGAAGATCGCGACCAGCATCGCCACCGCCGTCAGCGACTTCTCGCCGCCGGAAAGCAGCGACAATCGTTTGATCTTCTTTCCCGGTGGCCGGGCCTCCACCTCGATGCCGGTCGTGAGCATGTCGGACGGGTCGGTCAGCACCAGTCTGCCCTCGCCGCCGGGAAACAGTTTCGCGAACACCTGCACGAATTCGCGTTCGACGTCGGAGTACGCCTCGGCGAATACCTGCAGGATGCGGGCATCGACGTCCGCCACGACGCCGAGTAGGTCCTTGCGTGCCGTCTTCACGTCCTCGAGTTGGGTCGAGAGGAAGTTGTAGCGTTCCTCGAGTGCGGCAAACTCCTCGAGAGCGAGCGGGTTGACCCTGCCGAGCGTCGCCAAGTCCTTCTCGGCGCGCTTCGCGCGACGTTCCTGGGTTGCGCGGTCGTAGGGAATCGGCGCGGGCATTGTGACCTGTTCACCGCGTTCCTTGGCCTGCTCGTATTCCTCCAGTTCCAGCGGAGACGGTGGCAGCGCAACATCCGGACCGTATTCGGCGATGAGGTCGTCCAGGCCGATCCCGTGCTGCCCGAGAATCGACTCTTCGAGCTGTTCGATGCGCAACGCGGCCTGGGCTCGGACCAACTCGTCGCGGTGCACGGCGTCGGTGAGCGATGCCAGTTGTCCGGTCAGCTGACGCACCCGCTCCTTGACTTGGTCGAGTTGGGTCGTCCGTTCAGTACGGGTGCGAGCGAGTTCGTCACGGTGGGTCATTGCGGCATCGACGACCTCGCCGAGGTGCTCGGCCACCCGCTGTCCTGATTCGGCCACAGCCGCCCCGACCGCGGCCGCGTTCTGGCGGGCCGCCATCGCACGCTCCGCCCGGACGCGGGCATCGCGTTCCACCTGAGCGGCGCGGCGCAGCGAGTCGGCCTTGCCGCGAACCGACTCGGCTCGTTCCTCCGCCGTGCGTACGGACAGTCGGGCTTCCATCTCCACGGCACGGACTTCCGCAAGCGCTGCCGCGGCCACTTCACGATCGATACTCGTCGAATCGGAGCCACCCGATTCGGCGCCGGTCGACGACCCGTCCTGTTCTGCGACGCGAAGCCGCTCTTCGAGTTCGGCCAGCGCGGTCAGCGTCTCCTCGCGACCACTCTCGGCCCTCTCCCGTTGGGCCATGAGACGCTCCGACTCGGCATGTGCGGCCCGCGCTGCCTGGCCGAGGCGGCCCAGTCGCTCGTAGATGGCTGACATCGCGGCGTCCGACTCGTTCAGCGCGGCCAGTGCCTGCTCGGCGTTCTCCTGCCGGGCAGCCTGTTCCGCTACGGCGCCGGACAATGCCGCAGACAACTCTTCGGCACGGCGTTCGGCACGGGCCAGGTCTTGCACCGAATTGTCGACCGCCGCCTGGACTTCGAGGGTGCTGGGCTGACGGTCCGAGCCACCACTCATCCAGCCCGCACCGAGAAGGTCTCCGGCGCGGGTGACTGCGCGCACGTCCGGCCTGCGCCGGACCGCCTCCACGGCGTCGTCGAGGGAGTCGACCACGACGACACCGCCGAGAAGTGCGGACAGCCCGGTCCGTAGTTCGGGCGAGCAGTCGATCACGTCGACGACCCACCGGGCGCCGGGGTCCAGGTGCCCCGTGGCGGGCGGTAGCTGATCGGTCCCGATGACCAGAGACGCCCGGCCACTGTCGGTCTCCTTCAACGCACTGACCGCCCCGCGGGCGGCGTCGAGTGATTCCGCGACGACGGCCTCGGCGGCAGGTCCCATGGCTGCCGCGACGGCGGCCTCGTAACCCTTTTCGACAGTGATGAGTCCACCGATCGGTCCTCGGATCCCGTCCGCGCTGCGGTTCTCGACGAGCCAACCTGCGCCGTCCCTGCGTTCGAGTCCCATGGACAGGGCGTCGATTCGAGCTCGCAGCGACGCCACCTCCTGGCCGGCTGCCCGCTCGTCGGTCTGGAGTTCGGTCACCCGTTCGGTGATCAGGCGCAGTGCCTCGACAGCGCGCTCATGGTGGGAGTCGAGTCCGAGTTCTCCGGCATCGAGGTCACCGATCTCTTCCTGGACCACCTCGAATTCGGACTGGGCCGCGTTGCCGCGATGGCGCGCCTCTTCGATCGCCGCGGTCAACCGGGCGACCTCGGCGTCAACCGAATCGCCACGGCTCCGCAAGGTGTCGACCTGTCCCGACAATCGAGCGAGGCCCTCTCTGCGGTCGGCGATCGCCCGCACGGCCGCCATGTGAGCCCGCTCCGCCTCTGCTGCGGTCTGCTCTCCCTGCACCAACTCTTCCTTGGCTGCGTCGAGTGCCGCACGCGCAATCTCGACGGCTTCGACGAGTTCGCTTTCCTCCGCCGCTATCCGGTCGGCGCGAGCCTCCATCTCGTCAGGGTCTTGACCGCGGTTCGCGGCGGGCTCGGAGTCGAGATGGCGTGCCCGTTCGCGGGCGATGCGGATCGTCGCGTTGACGCGTTCCGCAAGTGCGGACAACTGGAACCACGTCTGCGCGGCGGCCTCGGCTCCCGGAGTGAGCCTCGACAGTTCCTGCTCGTGACGGCCGAGTTCGAGATTGGCCTCGTCGAGTGCCTCGGTCACGTAATCGTGTTGCTCGCGGGCCAGCTTCTCGTCCTGCGCCTGGGTCGCGAACTCCTCGCGCCGGGTGACCAGGTCGTCCGCGGCGAGCCGCAGTTTCGCATCGCGGAGGTCGGCCTGCACGGTCTGGGCGCGACGCGCCACCTCGGCCTGACGACCGAGCGGTTTGAGCTGGCGTCGCAGTTCAGCAGTCAGATCGTTCAGGCGTGCCAGGTTGGCCTGCATCGCGTCAAGTTTGCGGACCGCCTTTTCCTTGCGTTTGCGATGTTTGAGGACACCCGCGGCTTCCTCGATGAACGCACGCCGATCCTCCGGCCGCGATTCGAGAATGGCAGCCAATCGGCCCTGCCCCACGATCACGTGCATCTCCCGACCTATGCCGGAATCGCTGAGCAACTCCTGCACGTCCATCAGTCGACACGAACTGCCGTTGATCTCGTATTCACCGGCGCCGTCACGGAACATCCGCCGGGTGATGGACACCTCGGAATAGTCGATCGGCAGGGCGCCGTCGGAATTGTCGATAGTCAGCGTCACCTCGGCGCGGCCGAGGGGCGCCCGTCCCGCGGTGCCGGCGAAGATGACGTCCTCCATCTTGCCCCCGCGTAGCGCCTTCGCACCCTGCTCACCCATGACCCAGGTGAGCGCGTCGACCACGTTGGACTTGCCCGACCCGTTCGGCCCGACCACACAGGTGATCCCCGGTTCGAATCGTAGAGTCGTTGCCGACGCAAAAGATTTGAATCCCTTCAGCGTCAGACTCTTCAGATGCATGAAGAACGACCTTACCGTCGGTTCACCGTTCGACGAACCCAGACAAGCCCCCGCGCGCCGGATCCCACTGCTCGACGACGAGATCGACAGCCCCCGGCGTGTCGCCGGAACGCAAGAGCGCCAGCAAGGTGTCCAGCTTGTCGCGCGGTCCCTCTGCGATCACCAGCACCCGGCCGTCCCTTTGGTTGGCCGCGTACCCGACGAGTCCGAGTTCGAGTGCGCGCGCACGAGTCCACCACCGGAATCCCACACCCTGCACGAACCCGTGCACCCATGCGGTCATTCTTTCCGGGTCCGTCACGACCGTTCGAGCTGATAAATCGTGCCGGTGAAACTCGTGGCGTAGAGCGCGTCCGGGTTCCAGCCCGGACCGGCGCCGAACCTTACCGAGGACACCAGGGGCAGACCCCACGCGATGTCGCAACTCTCCCCCGTCGTGGGATCGACGCGCACCACCTTGCCGGCGCCGTTGTACGCGACGTAGACGATCCCGTCCGGTCCGACGGTGAGGTCGTCGGCTGCGTTGAGGGGGCCGAAGCCGGGCAACTCGATCGACACGACGGTGCCGCCCAGGTCGTCCTCGCGCAGGATGTGCAGCGTGGTCGTTGCGTCGAAAGTCGTCACCGTGTAGACGTTCCCGTCGTGGACGGCCAATCCGTCGACCGTGCCCAGATCGGTACGCACGACCTCGGGGGTGTGGGGTTCCGCCGCCGGGAGCCGGGTGATTCCCGCCCCCGAGCCCAGATTTCGGGAGGTAAGGATGTCGCCGTTTGTCAGCCGGACGAGACCGTTCGGCATGACCAGCCCCTCTGCCACAGTGCGTGCATCACCCGTGCCGAGACTCACCACCTCCACCGTCCCGTTGTCCGTACCCATGATGCCGGCGGTGAACGAGTTGCCCGTCGCGAAGTAGACGTCGTCGCCGTCCACGGCGATTCCGCCCGGTGCCACGACCTCAGGGACGATCGGGGTCACGGTTCCGTCGGGGCTGACTCCGTCGAGCGCTCCACCCCCCACCAGGTCCGTCCGTGCGACCAGCATGGTGCCCATGCCGTCGAACGCCAGGTTCTCGAGAACCCCCACCCCAGATGTCACCTCCGACACCGCCCAGGGCGTGCACGAACCGGCCGCTTGCGGGAATGGCGGCACCGCCGCTTGCGGGAATGGCGGCACCGCCACCGCGGGCGCGGCCACCAGCAAACCCCCGCCGAGCGCCACACTTATGACGAGCACGGCAAGCTCACGCCGCATCATACGTCCGCCTCCACGGTCAACGTCACCTTCGTGCCCGCCTTCAAAGTTCGTCCCACCGTGCAGACCTTGTCCACCGACCGTTCCACCAGCGCCACCAGACGCTCCCGCGCGTCCGCGTCCAACTCGCTCAGATCCAGCGACAGCACCTCGTCCAACTGCGGGTATACCTCCTCCTCGCGGTCCGCGGCACCCGATACCCGGATCGTGGCCTCGTAGTTGTCGCCGAGGCGCCGAGACAGCGGGAAGTCCGAACTCATCCCACTGCAGGCGGCGAGCGCGATCTTCAGGAGCTCCCCGGGTGTGAACACCCCTGCCACCCCTTCGGAACCGATCAGGACCTCGGCACCTCGTGAACTTCGGCCGGTATAGAGCCGGGTTCCCGTTCGCTCGACCCATAGTGAGGTGGCCGCCGTCGCATCAGAAGCTTGTTCCGCCATGAGCGCAATCCTGCCACCGGACAGCGCGACGCCAGGCAGGTGGGTTGGCGGCAGCGACCTCCGTCGAATGGTGCACGCCGATTCTCGCTTCGGGCAGAGATGGGCCGTAGGGTGAACCGACCAATAACGCCGAGACATAGCGGGGAATGTAGATGGGCCAGATGGGTAGCGAGGGAGAGCGTCGACTTCAACTCGAGCGCGGCACCGCGGATCGCGCCGAAAAGTTCTACTCGGATCAAATGCTGGACCACCTCAATCCGGCAATGATCAAGTTCGTCGGCCTCCAAGAGATCGCCTTCATCGCCACCTCCGACTCGTCCGGCGAGTGCGACAACAGTCTGCGCGCCGGAGTGCCTGGATTCATTTACGTCATCGATTCGAAGACCCTCGCCTACCCGGAGTACCGCGGCAACGGTGTCATGGCGAGTCTCGGCAACATCCTGGAGAACCCGCACGTCGGCATCATTCTGGTGGATTTCGTCCAAGACCTCATCGGACTGCACATCAATGGCTCCGCCCGGATCGTGGAGGACGACGTCATGCGCTCCGATGTCCCGGATCTCCCGGCGAATCACGCGAAAGGCCGAACCCCGGAACGGTGGGTGGTCGTCGAGGTGGAGGAAGCATACATTCACTGCCGCAAACATATTCCGAGGATGGTGCCGGCGCCGCTGGATCGCGAATGGGGCACCGACGACGTCAAGCGTAAGGGCGGCGACTACTTCGACGCCAAGACGACAGCGCGCCATGCCGCCACCCCAGAGAATCCGCTCACCGAAGAGACCGCGGCAGCCGAGCGCGCACGGATCAGTTCGCCGGACCTCGCCGCTGGGCCGGTTGGCATTTCGGGCAACTGAACGACGATCGGTTCATGAACTTCTCCCGTCGGATCGCGGTGCCACACCGTGGGCACGGACGATCCTCCTGCCCATAGGCGGACAGCGAACGATCGAAGTAGCCTGATTCGCCGTTAACGTTCACGTACAGCGCATCGAACGACGTGCCGCCCTGAGTCAGCGCCTCTCGCATGACATGCTCTGCAGACGTGAGCAATTCACGAATCTTGGGGCCACCGACCCGGTCGGTCCTGCGGTTTCCGTGTATTCGTGCGCGCCACAGCGCCTCGTCTGCGTAGATGTTGCCGATCCCGGAGACAACGGTCTGATCCAAGAGCGCGCGCTTGATCTCGGTGTGCTTGCCGCGCATCACCTTGGCGGTCGCCGGGAGGTCGAAGCGCGGATCCAGCGGATCCAGCGCGATGTGGGCTATGGAGTCCGGGACGAGCGAACCGTCAATCTCGACGAGAGGCGCCACCGCCCAACCGCCGAAGGTGCGTTGGTCGACGAACCGTAGGTCGAGCCCGGAATCAAGTCGGGCCCGGATGCGCAGGTGCTTCTCCGTCGGGATTTCCGGTTGCTGCACCAGCATCTGCCCGCTCATTCCGAGATGCACGACGAGGGCCACCGTGCTGGGTTCGAGAACCAGCCACAAGTATTTCCCCCGACGGTCCGCTCTCGTGATGCGTTCACCGGTGACCTGACCGCTGAGATCGGCCGCGCCGGACAGATGGCGCCGGATCGCGCGCGGGTGCAAGATTTCGACGGAATCGATCGAAGCCCCCACGATGTGGCGTTCGAGTCCGCGCCGGACCACCTCGACTTCTGGTAGTTCAGGCACTGACGTCGTCGTCGGCCACGTCTGGTCCGGAATCGGACAGCGCGGTCCACGCCGTGCTCGCGGCCTTCTGCTCCGCATCTTTCTTGGACCGGCCGACGCCGACGCCGAGAGGCTTTCCTGCCACGATGACGGTGGCGGTGAACTCTTTGTCGTGGTCCGGCCCGGTCGCGGTGATCTGGTACGCCGGGACGCCGATGCCACGCTCGGCGGTCAACTCCTGCAGGCTCGTCTTCCAATCCAGACCCGCACCGAGGCTCGGCGCGCGGTGGAGGAGGTCGCTGAAGAGGTCGAGCACGACGCGACGCGCGGTCTCGATGCCGTGCTCCACATGGATGGCGCCGAGAATCGACTCCATACCGTCGGCCAGGATGCTCGACTTGTCGCGACCACCGGTCATCTCCTCGCCCTTGCCGAGCAGGAGATGGGCACCGAGGCCGCCCTCACCGAGTGTGCGGGCCACCCCTGCAAGCGCATGCATATTGACGATGCTGGCCCGAATCTTCGCGAGGTCACCCTCCGGTCTGTCGGGGTGCGCGAGGTAGAGCGTCTCGGTAATGGTGACTCCGAGCACCGAGTCGCCGAGGAACTCGAGGCGCTCGTTGGTCGGCAGACCACCGTTCTCGTATGCATACGAGCGGTGAGTCAGCGCCAGAGTCAACAGCGAAGGCTCCATATCAACGCCGAGAGCGGCGAGGAGGGAAGCATGATCCTCCCCGCCGCCGGCGGGTGTATTACTGATGTCGCTCGTCATCACGTCTCTCTACGGAGAACTAGACGGCGGCAGTGACCTGGCGGCCCTTGTACGTGCCGCACGACGGGCACGCGATGTGGGGCAGCGTCTTCTCACCGCAGCCACGGTTGGGGCAGGTCACGAGGGTGGGCACAGTGGTCTTCCACTGGCTGCGACGCGACCTCGTGTTGGATCGCGACATTTTGCGCTTGGGGACAGCCACTTCTACTTCTCCTCGGCTTCGGTGTTCACAAGATTGGTGTTCACAAGATTCTTGCGGGGCTCTGAATCCACGGCAAATTTGGCCGCAAGACCAGCCCAGCGAGGATCAAGTATGTCATGCCCATGGCCAGATTCAGCAATCGCCAGGCGAACGCCGCATTCTGGGCACAATCCTTGGCAGTCGTCACTACAGAGCGGCCGCAGCGGCAGGGCAAGGCCGACCGCGTCGATCACGACGGGTTCGAGGTCGATCTCGTCGTCCACGACGTGATACACCTCGCCCTCCTCAGTGGTCTCCTCCGTAGCGCTGTCCGGGTAGGCGAACAGCTCCGTGAGCGTGAGTTCCACCGAGTCGGAGAACGGCTCGAGACATCTCGAGCACTCCCCGACGGTGTCGGCTCGTAGCGAACCGGTGACCAGGACCCCCTCGGATACGGCCTCCAATCGGAGATCGAGGTCGATCTCCGATCCTTCCTCGATGGCGATCAGGTCGAGGCCGAGACGCTGTGGCGCCTTCAGCACCCGTTCCACCGTGCGCATCGAACCGGGGCGACGACCGAGCTTGACCGTATCCAGCACGAAATCCGTGTCCCGACGGGAACGCGATGAGCGGTGGCGATGGGAAGACAACAGGCTTCACTCTCGAGAAAAGGGAACGACAAGGGGCAACCACTCAACGGTACGCAATCTGCGCGACCGATCCAAATTGGATCAGCTGCGCCCGGTGGGGTGGATGCTCGTCGGGCTGATCTCTCAGCGGCGACGCTCGGCACGGTGATCGTCCGCGCCGTAGCCGGAGGCGTAGTCGGGTATGCCCGAGCCCGTCCGCAATTGCTGACGTCCCCGTCCCACTGACCGGATGGTGCCGTTGAGGAAGTCCTCGAACTCCCCGAGTTTGGTGTCGACGTACAGGTCGCAGTCCGAGCGGAGACGGTCCGATTCGGCATGCGCCGAGTCGATCACCCGGGCCGATTCGGAATGCGCGGTCTGGACGACCTCGGTCTGGGAGACGAGTCGTTCCTGCTCTGCGACCCCCTCTGCTACCGACCGCTCGTAGGACGTCTTACCCGACTCGATCATACGATCGGCCTCCGACCGGGCACGGCCGGTCAGCGAGTCGTACTCGCGCTGCCCCTCCGAGATGGAGGACTCCGCCTCCGCGCTGGCTTCGGTCACCAACTGCCCGGCGTGTGCACGTGCTTCGGAGACCATCCGATCGGCCTGGGCCTTCGCGTCCGCGAGAATACGGTCCGCGTCGTCGCGGGCGTTCTCGATCGTGGAGTTCGCCTCGGCGTTCGCACTGGTGACTGTCTGCTCCGCATTGGAGCGCGCATCCCCCACCAGTTTGTCCCTGTGGTCCAGGACGTCTTGGGCATCGTCGAGTTCACCGGGGATCGCATCGCGCACGTCGTCGAGCAGTTCCAGAACGTCACCGCGTGGAACCACACAGCCGGCGGTCATCGGTACGCCGCGTGCCTCTTCGACAATTGCGACAAGTTCGTCGAGCGCCTCGAATACCCGGTACACACGCAACCCCAATCATCCATGACCCTCGGTGGGTCGGCGCAGCCTCCCCGACCCTCGGTGGGTCGGCGCAGCCTCCCCGACCCTCGGTGGGTCGGCGCAGCCTCCCCGACCCTCGGTGGGTCGGCGCAGCCTCCCGTTCAAGTCTGCCGGATCGGACGCCGCGGGTGTGTCGCGGCGGCCGGTGTGTCGGCGATCAGCTACTTTCCGCAGCGTGCTCGGCAATCCTGGCGAGAAGCCGCGAGTGCACCTTGCCGGGCAGCATGTCCGAGACATCTCCCCCGAACGTTGCCACTTCCTTGACGAGCGAACTCGACAGGTAGCTGTAGACGGGGTTGGTGGGAATGAAGAGTGTGTCGACGCCACTGAGCTTCTGGTTCATCTGCGCCATCTGCAGTTCGTAGTCGAAGTCGTTCGCACCGCGCAGGCCCTTGACGATCGCCGTGATTCCCTGCTGCTTGGCGTAATCCACCAACAGGCCGTACCACGAGGAGACCCGCACGTTCGGCAGTTCGCTGACCGAGTCTTCGAGCATCTCGATGCGTTCGTCGACGGTGAACAGGCCGCGCTTGCCCGGGTTCACCATGACGGTCACGACGACCTCGTCGAACTGTGCGGCAGCCCTGCCGATCACGTCGAGGTGACCGTTGGTCACGGGGTCGAAGGATCCGGGGCAGACGGCACCAGTCATGAGTTGAGACCGTAGCAGGTTGCCAGCTCGATCCGGGCCTCACCGTACTTCTTGGCCTTGACGGGTGCAAAGCCCTCGGGCCACGATGTCTCCGGCGACCGGGACGAGCGCTCGAGCACCACAATCGAGCCGTCCGCGACCCAACCGTGCGCCCTCAGGTGCTCGAGCACCATCTGCACCGCTTCGTCGCCTACCTCGTACGGCGGATCCGCCATCACCAAGTCGTACGGACGGTCGGCGGCGGCGGCCAGTACTGCGGCGACCGGGGCGCTCCGCACCTGGGCACCCGGCAGGCCGACCGTTGTCACGTTGTGTCTGATGATGCCTGCGGCCTTGGAATCGGACTCGACGAGCACGACGCGGTCGGCACCGCGTGAGAGCGCCTCGAGCCCCAGGGCACCCGATCCCGCGTACAGATCGAGTACGGCAGCGCCGTCGAGGTCCATCCGGCTACCGAGCGCACTGAACAACGCCTCACGAACCCGGTCCGAAGTGGGTCTGGTCCCGCTCGGCGGGACTGCCAGACGCCGGCCGCCGGCCAGTCCCGCAATGATCCGGGTCACTCGCCCGCTGATTCGCCGGTGGATACGACGGCGAGGAGATCGCCGCCTTCGACCTGCTCGACGTTCCCGATGGCCAGGCGGGAAACGGTACCCCCACGGGGTGCCGTAATCGCCGCTTCCATCTTCATGGCTTCGATCGTGGCGAGAGTGTCACCCGCATCGATTTTCTGGCCCTCGGCGACGGCGAGCGTCACCACGCCGGCGAATGGCGCCGGCACGTGGCCAGGGTTGTTCTTATCGGCCTTCTCAGCGGCGGGTACCTCACTGGACACGGACCGGTCGCGCACCGACACCGGACGCAACTGTCCGTTGAGAATGCACATGACAGTGCGGTATCCGCGCTCGTCGGCTTCGGAGATGGCCTCGAGCCCGATGATCAACTCGACGCCCGGTGCCAGCCGAACGCGGTGCTCGTCGCCGCGGCGCAGGCCATAGAAGAACTGGTTGGCGGAGAGTTGCGAGGTGTCGCCGAACTTGTTCCTGTGCCCGAGATACTCCCTCGTCGGTCCGGGGAACAGCAGCCGGTTCAACGTCGCGCGACGTTCCGCCGACGCTCCGGACAGTGCACTGTCGTCCGTTCCCGACAGCGGCACCTCGGGCTTCGCGGCGCCTCGACCTTCGAGTGCCTTGGAGCGGAACGGCTCCGGCCAGCCGCCGGGCGGGGTGCCGAGTTCGCCGCGCAGGAATCCGACCACCGAATCGGGGATGTCGAACGTCGACGGGTCCTCGGCGAACTCTTCGGCGGACACCCCGGATCCGACGAGGTGCAGGGCGAGGTCGCCGACCACCTTCGACGACGGCGTGACCTTGACCAACCGGCCGAGCATGCGATCGGCGGCGGCGTACTTGGCCTCGACGTCCTCGAAACGGTCGCCCAGTCCGAGAGCGACGGCCTGGGTGCGCAAGTTCGACAGCTGACCGCCCGGAATTTCGTGGGTGTAGACGCGACCGGTTGGGGCGGGCAACCCGGACTCGAACGGCTTGTAGACCTTGCGCAACGCTTCCCAGTACGGCTCGAGGTCGCAGACCGCTTGCAGATCGAGCCCGGTGTCGTGGGGAGAATGGGCGGTCGCTGCCACGATCGCCGACAAAGCCGGTTGGCTGGTGGTGCCGGCCAATGCAGCGGAGGCACCGTCGACGGCGTCCGCACCGGCCTGCCACGCAGCCAGGTACGTCGCCAACTGTCCGCCAGGTGTGTCGTGGGTGTGCACGTGCACCGGCAGGTCGAAGTTTTGCCGAAGCGCGGTCACCAGGGTGGTCGCGGCCGGGGCTCGCAGCAGCCCGGCCATGTCCTTGATCGCGATGATGTGCGCACCCGCCTCCACGATCTCCTCTGCCAGGCGCAGGTAGTAGTCGAGGGTGTAGAGGTCTTCCTTCGGGTTCGACAGGTCACCGGTGTAGGACAGCGCGACCTCGGCCAGGGCGGTGCCGGTCTCGCGGACGGCGTCGATGGCCGGCCGCATCTGGTCGACGTTGTTGAGGGCGTCGAAGATGCGGAATATGTCGACACCACTGTTCGTGGCCTCCTCGACGAACGCCCGCGTCACCTTCTCCGGGTAGGGCGTGTACCCGACGGTGTTGCGTCCGCGCAGCAGCATCTGCAGGCAGATGTTCGGCACGGCCTCCCGCAGAGCGTCCAAGCGGTACCACGGGTCCTCGTGTAGGAATCGCAGGGCGACGTCATAGGTGGCACCGCCCCACGCCTCGATCGAGAGCAGTTCGGGAGTCATCCGCGCGACGTGTCCGGCGACCGCAAGCAGTCCGCTGGTACGCACCCGCGTCGCGAGCAGCGACTGGTGGGCGTCGCGGAAGGTCGTATCGGTGACCGCAACGGCTTTCTGCCCACGAAGTGCCGCGGCAAATCCTTCCGGTCCGAGAGCGAGGAGTTTCTGACGGCTGCCGTCTGGCGGGGGGTTGGACAGGTCGATCTGGGGCAGCTTGTCCTGCGGGTACACCGCGGACGGCCGCTCACCGTGGGGCTTGTTGATCGTGACATCGGCGAGGTAGTTCAAGATCTTCGTGCCACGGTCTGCGGAACTGCGCAGCGTGAGCAGCTGGGGACGTTCCTCGATGAACGAGGTGGTGACGCGGCCTGCCCGGAAGTCCGGGTCGTCGAGTACCGCTTGCAGGAACGGGATGTTCGTCGACACGCCGCGGATACGGAACTCGGTGACCGCGCGGCGCGCCCTCCCGATGGCCGTCTCGAGGTCGTGGCCACGGCAGGTGAGTTTGACCAGCATCGAGTCGAAGTACGCACCTACCTCGGCCCCCAGGGTGGCACCCCCGTCGAGGCGGATTCCGGCACCACCCGGGGAGCGGTACGCCGTAATACGACCGGTGTCCGGACGGAACCCGTTGGCCGCGTCCTCAGTGGTGATGCGGCACTGCAGAGCCGCCCCGCGCAGGGTGATCTTCTCCTGGCTCAGGCCGAGATCTTCGAGGCTTTCCCCCGACGCGATTCGCAGCTGGGACTGCACCAGGTCGACATCAGTGACCTCTTCGGTCACGGTGTGCTCGACCTGGATGCGCGGGTTCATCTCGATGAAGACGTGGTTCCCGCCCGCGTCGAGCAGAAACTCGACCGTGCCGGCGCAGGAGTATTTGATCTTCTTCGCGAACGCCACCGCATCGGCGCAGATCCTGGCTCGCAACTCTTCCGGAAGGTTCGGCGCCGGCGCGAGTTCGATGACCTTCTGGTGTCGGCGCTGCAGGGAGCAGTCACGTTCGAACAGGTGGATGACGTTGCCCTGGCCGTCTGCCAGGATCTGTACCTCGATGTGACGCGGATCGACGACGGCCTGCTCGAGGAACACCGTCGGATCACCGAACGCCGACTCCGCCTCGCGGGCAGCAGCCTGGATGGATTCCTCGAGTTGAGCCCGCTCAGCGACGCGGCGCATGCCCCGACCACCACCGCCGGCGACGGCCTTGACGAAGAGCGGGAACTCCATGTCCTCGGCCGACGCGAGCAATTCGCCCACATCGGCGGACGGCTGCGACGACGCCAGTACCGGAAGACCGGCAGCTTTCGCAGCAGCAATCGCGCGCGCCTTGTTGCCTGTGAGCTCGAGCACCTCGGGGGACGGGCCCACGAAGGTGATGCCGGCCGCGGCACACGCCGCGGACAGGTCCGGGTTTTCCGAGAGGAAGCCGTAACCGGGGTAAATAGCGTCGGCACCGGACTGCTGCGCCGCGGAAACGATCTCGTCGATGGAGAGATAAGCCCGAACCGGGTGCCCCTCCTCCCCAATCTGATAGCTCTCGTCGGCCTTCAGTCGGTGGACCGAGTTCCGATCCTCGTACGGAAACACCGCGACCGTGCCAGCGCCCAGTTCATACGCGGCTCGGAAAGCGCGGATCGCAATTTCGCCACGGTTGGCGACCAGAACTTTGGAGAACATTGAAGCAAACTACCCCGTCTCAAAGGGCCACGGAAAAATGGAATCCCACGATTCAAGAACTTCCGCAACCGTCACGAAGCAGTCAATGAAATGTGCGAATTCCATTTGGCCGACATGGCCGAATTCCATTTGGCCGACATGGCCGAATTCCATTCGGATCCGCGACCGTCACGTCTTCTCCAGGTACTCGATGCGGTCGGCGTCCAGAGCCGACGTCATCAGGGCCGAAAGTCCCGGGTGGTTCTCGAGAGACGGATCGTCCGCAATCACGCAGCGAGCGAACTCGGATGCCGAAGCGATGACGTCCTCGTGACCGAGAAGCGACAAAAGCCGCAGCGTGGACGTCGTGCCCGACTGCGCCGCCCCGAGGATGTCACCCTCTCGCCGGGTGGCCAGGTCGAGTAGCGCGAGTTCGAAGCCGTCGTTGGTCGAGGCCACATTCGACAGTCTTTCGTGGGCAGGGCTGCCCGGATTCATCTCGGTGACCAGAATGCACAGTCCCTGGTGCTTGCCGCGGCCGACGCGGCCGCGCAACTGGTGCAGTTGACTCACGCCGAAGCGATCCGCGTCGACGATCACCATGATCGTCGCGTTCGGCACATCGACACCGACCTCCACGACGGTGGTGCACACGAGGACGTCGACGTCTCCCGCCGTGAAGTCGCGCATCACCGCATCCTTCTCGTCCGCAGGAAGCCTGCCGTGCAGCAGTCCGACGCGAAGGTCGGGCATGATGCTGCCGCTCAGTTCCTCGAACACCTCGACGGCAGACTTCGTCTCGGGCTGTTTCTCGTCGAAGGCGCCCTGACCGTCCCCGTTATCGCCGTCACCGATGCGTGAGCACACGACGAAGGCCTGCCTCCCCTCGGCCACGTCCTCCCGAATCCGATCCCACGCACGCCTCACCCATTGCGGTTTCTGGGACGCAGGCACCACACTGCTCTTGATCGGTGAGCGACCGTCGGGCAGCTGGCGCAGGGTCGACACCTCGAGGTCGCCGAGCACGGTCATCGCGATGGTGCGGGGAATCGGCGTCGCTGTCATCACAAGCAGATGCGGGCTCAGACCCTCCCGCGCCCTTGACCGCAACCGGTCGCGCTGCTCGACACCGAAGCGGTGCTGTTCGTCGACGACCACCATCCCGAGGTTGAAGAATTCGACGTTGTCCTGGATGAGCGCGTGCGTACCGATGACGATGCCGGCATCTCCGGTGATCGCCTCGTTCAGGGCCGTCCGCTTCGCGGCGACCGGCATCGACCCCGTCAGCAGGGCCACCCGCGTCGCCTTCTCGTGCGCGCCGAGTTCGCCCGCGGTCGCGAGCGGGCCGAGCATCGCCCGCAGCGACCGTGCGTGCTGCGTCGCAAGCACCTCGGTCGGAGCGAGCAGCACGCACTGATAACCCGCGTCGACCACCTGGAGCATGGCTCGCAGGGCCACGATCGTCTTGCCCGAACCCACCTCACCCTGCAGAAGCCTGCTCATCGGATGCGGCTGGGCGAGATCTGCGGAGATCTCGCCGGCGACGGCGCGCTGGCCGTCGGTCAACTGGAACGGGAGCATGCTTTCGAAGACGTCCGCGATTCCACCCGGCACCGGCGGGCATTGCGGCGCAACTCGCTCGGCGTTGTCGCGGCGGCGGCAAGCGAGCACCAGTTGCAGCGCCGTCGCCTCGTCGAACCGCAGACGGTCTCGGGCGCTCTCGACGTCGTCGCGAGTGTCGGGCAGATGGACCGACCGGAGTGCTTCGTCGAGACCGATCAGTGCCCGTTCGCGACGGATGTTCTCAGGCAGTGGGTCGTCGACGTGGCCGAGTTGGTCCAGAACCTGGCGGACGCACCTCATGATCGTCCAACTTTCGACCTCGCGAGTGGCGGGATACAGAGGGATCAGGGCGCGGTCGAAGACGGACATGTCGACTCCGTCACCGCCTTCCTGCGAAGCCCGGGCGATGCCCGCGAGATCACCGGCTCCTTGAATCCGACCGACGTTCACTACGGGGTCCTCGCTGCCCGCGCTCGGCGCGGGGAGGATCAGGTAGCTGGGATGGGTGAGACTCCACTTGCCCCGGAAGTACTTGACCGTCCCCGAGAACATCGCGCGCACACCGGGCTTGATCGCGTGCTTGACCTTGTGCGGAGTGAAAAATGTGACGTCGACGTTCTGAGTGTCGGTCGAGAGAACGACTTTGAGCATGCTGCCCGGCCGGTTCTTCATCTTCACGACTGCCGCGGACGCTACGCGGGCGACGATCGTGATGTGCTCACCCTCCGGCGGGTCCTTCTCCGCCAGCTCGCGACCCTGTGAGGCGTACCGGTGCGGGTAGTGCCGCAGCAGATCCTCGGCGGTGCGGATGCCGAACGCCGCCTCGAGCGCGTCGGCAGTCTTGCGCCCCAGCAGATGGTCGAGCCGGTCCGTGAGTATGGCCATCGAATCCCTCATTCCACCCCGAGTTGCAACAGGTCTCCAGGCTGTCCGCCCTGGTAGATCATCACTTCGACGCCGGGGTGCCGCCGCGAGATGTGATCGGTCAGGTCGGTGTCGAACCCCGCCGGCGCCTCCGCACCCATCAGGAGAGTCACCAGATCTCCGCCTGTACCGAGGACCAGGTCGGCGAGTCTTCGTCCGGCCGCTCCAACGTCCGGTTCGATCACGATCACCTCATGGCCCATGAGTCCGATGCCGTCTCCCGGTTCACAGGTACCCACGTACGTGAGCGCGCGCTCGTGAGCGATCCGCAGGGATCCCCACCTGGTGGCAGCGGCCGCCTCCGACATCGCGAACGCATCGTCTGCCGCTTCGCGGTCGGGATCGTGCACGGCCAGGGACGCAAGTCCCTGGACCATCGTGGATGTTGCCAGCAAAAGAACCTCGTGCTCAGCGTCCCTCGCAGCGGCACTGACAGCGACGAGTTCCTGCGCCGACAGCGCGCCGTTGGGGAGGACGAGAACCTCCCTTCGCCCCATCTGTCTGATGACGCCGAGCAACTGGGCGCGGGTCACGGGGGCGTCGTCACATCGCAGAACGGTGGCGCCCTCACTCGCGAACAGTTCTGCGGCTCCGTCGCCGGCCACGACTGCGACGATTCCACGCTTCACTTGATCCGGCAGAATGCTGACCCGCGAAGCGCGCAGTCTCTGATCCCGAGCGTCCACCAGGAAGCTACTGATCCTGATTCCGTGGATGCCGCCCGCCGCGAGACCGGCCTCCACGGCGGCCCCGGCATTCATGCAGTGCACGTGCACCGACCAGCCCCCGTCGCCGTCACCGACGATCACGACGGAATCGCCCAACTCGTCGAGGCTGGAACGCAGTACCGATAGTCGAGACTCGTCGGAATCGGTCACCAGGTACATCACCTCGAAGTCCTGGTCGGAGTGGGCTCCGTTCGGCTGATGCATGCTCACGTCCCAAGCTGCAGGCCGCTGCCGGACGACGCCGACGAGTTCCCCTCCATGTACGGGCGGTGTCCGCCGCGGAACGTGCAGGGCGATCGGGGCACGATCCGGCGGCGAACCGGTCACGGCTGTGACGAAAGCGTCGAGGATCACCACGAGACCGAGGCCGCCGGCGTCCACGACCCCGGCGGCGCCCAGCGCATCGAGTTGCGACGGTGTCCGGGCAAGCGCTGCGGCCGCAGCGTCGGCCGCAGCGCGAGCCGTATCCGCGATCGGGGCGTCGTCCGGGAACTCCGCAACCGCGACCGCCGCGCAGCGCAGCACAGTGACAATGGTCCCCTCCACCACACAGCTCATTGCATCGGTCACCAGGTTGATGGCCATCAGCAACCCGGTGCGGACGGTCCGGGTGTCAACCGCACCGGTGACGGCCGCGTCGGCGACTCCACGCAGGACCTGGGACAGGATCGCGCCGGAATTCCCGCGCGCGCCGACGACCGCGCCCCGCGCCAGCGCCACCGCCACCTGCCGAACTTCCCGAGTGCCGCGGTCGTGACCCGCATACTGGTCGATCGCGGCCAGCGCCTCGCGCATCGTGAACAACAGATTGGTGCCCGTGTCGGCGTCCGGAATCGGAAACACGTTGAGGCTGTTGATCTCCTCGCAGCGCGCTTCGAGTCCCGCGACAGCTGTCCGCGCCCACGACTCGAGAACTCGACCGTCCATCAGGAGCTCAGTGGCCACTGTCATCCTCTCCGCCCGCGGAATGTGAAGGTGTCGCCAGAATAGTCGGGGGGCTGACGGGACCCGCCCTCCGGACCTTTCGCGGCCGGGTTTGGCCAATCCGCATTCGAGCGGTTACTCTTGCACGGTTGCCTCCTACAGGGCGCGGTTGTTGTGTCCTGTCTTCACGAGGCCAGCAAATTTCACAGTTCACTATCTTGAAGTCACTATTTTGAAGGAGTTCGCGACTATGGCTGCCGTCTGCGACGTATGCGCCAAGGGGCCCGGTTTCGGTAAGTCGGTCTCGCACTCGCACCGGCGTACCAACCGTCGCTGGAACCCGAACATTCAGTCTGTTCGTGCCGAGGTTGCCCCCGGAAACACCCGGAAGGTCAACGTCTGCACCTCCTGCCTGAAAGCTGGAAAGGTTGCTCGGGGCTGACCCGACGCTGCGTGCGATGTCACCAGGCCCCCGACACTTCGGTGTCGGGGGCCTGGTCTTGTCTCACCGACCACATCCGAGTCGGCACAAGTGCAGCGCATCAGGGTGCGATCGCTGCGGACAGGCCCGCGTAAGGTGCAACGGTGACCTCTCTCGAACAACTCAGCAAAGTACGGATAGAAGACAACGTTCTCCGCGTCACGATCGCCACTGCGGAGAATGGAAGCTCCCTCGACGACGAGGGCCTGGAGCAGGGCACGCATGCACTCGCGGCGGTGGGGGATCGAATCGGCAGTGTGCTACTCGTCGGCGACGGCCCGAACTTCTGCGCAGGCGGCAACGTGCACGCCTTCGCGTCCGCCCCGGTGCGCAGTGAGTACGTCGCCGGAGTGGCCCGCGTGTTACACGGCTTCGTCCGTGCGCTCGACGCCGTCAACCTTCCGGTGATAGCCGGTGTGCAGGGGTGGGCGGCGGGCGCAGGCATGAGCCTCGTCTGCCTGGCAGACGTGGCGCTAGGTGGCCCCGGCACCAAGATGCGCCCGGCATACCCGTCCATCGGCTTCACTCCGGACGGCGGCATCTCCTGGACCCTCCCCCGCATCGTCGGCGACGCCCGTGCCCGCGAGATCCTGCTCACCGATTCCGTTCTGAGCGGCGACGAGGCAGTGCGGTTGGGCATCCTCAGTCGCCTCGTCGGCGACGACGTAATTCAAGACGAGGCTTTTCGACTTGCCCGAATCCTCGCAGCAGGACCGACGGCGCCGTACTCACGGACCAAGTCGCTGTTGCGCGCGTCGAGGTCGCGCACGCTCACCGAACAACTGGACGCGGAGGCCGCGTCGATCGCCGCCGCCGCCGACAGTCCGGCCGGCAGGGAAGGCGTCAACGCGTTTGTCGAGAAGCGGCGAGCCGATTTCTCTTTCACGAAGGGAACCGGGGCGTAAGCGCTACGGTAACTGCCAGTTCACCGGTTCTGCGCCCAAGGTGCCGAGGAGTTCGTTCGCTCGACTGAACGGGCGAGAACCGAAAAAGCCCCGGCCGGCGGACAGTGGCGACGGATGCGCCGACTCGATAGTCGGCACATCGCCGAGCATCGGCTTCAACGTGGACGCGTCCCGGCCCCACAGAATTGCGACGAGGGGTTCGGGGCGCGCCACGAGCGCGCGAATAGCCTGCTCGGTCACCGCCTCCCACCCCTTCTTCCGATGCGAAGCCGGGAGCCCCGGCTGCACCGTGAGGACTCTGTTCAACAGCAACACACCCTGCCGCGACCAGGCTGTGAGATCTCCGGTGGACGGCGTCTGGTAGCCGAGGTCCTTGCTGTACTCGGTGAAAATGTTGCCCAGGCTGCGCGGCACCGGACGCACTTGGGGAGCCACCGAGAAACTGAGACCAACGGCATGCCCCGACGTCGGATACGGGTCTTGCCCAACGATCAGGACCTTGACCTCAGAGAACGGCTGGGTGAACGCCCGCAGAATGTTGTCACCGGCAGGCAGATAATCGCGCCCGTCCGCGATTTCGGCGCGCAGGAAGGCACCCATTTCCGTGATATGTCCGGACACCGGCGCGAGCGCGTCGGCCCATCCTGTTTCAACAAGATCCTGCAACGGCGCCTTCATCGGTCGAGCCTGCGCAGAGCCTCGCGGTAGTAGCCCGCGTTCGCCGCGTACATTTTCACATTCATCTCGATATGTCCCTCGGGGACCTCGTAGCCTTCCCTGATCTTGGCAGGAACGCCGAGCGCCATTCTGCGCGGCGGCACCTGAAACTTGAACGGCACGACGGCGCCCGCCCCGACCACCGAGCCCGCGCCGACGACCGAACCGTTGAGCACGACCGAACCAGAGGCAATCAGGCAGTGGTCGCCGATCGTGGCACCCTCGACGTGCGCGGCGTGCCCCACCACGCAACCCGAGCCGATCACCGTCGGATCCAGCGGCGTGCAATGGATCACGGTGCCGTCTTGGATGTTCGTATCGGCGCCGATAGTGATGGTGCCGTAGTCGGCGCGAAGCACGGCTTGAGGCCACACCGAGGCGCCTGCCGCCAGTATGACGCTGCCGATCACCACTGCGTCGGGATGGACGTAGGCGTCCGGATGAATGTCAGGCTCGCGGTCACCGAGCGCGTAGATGGCCATGCCTGCAACCTATACCGAGAAACTCTGCCAGCCTCCGGCGCCCGGCCAGGTCTCACCGTCGACCGAAACGCCTGACCCGTCGTCAACCGTTCCGATCTCCGTCCACCCCGCCGGGAGCGTCTCTCCGGCGGGGAACGTCGCGGCGAAGCTGTGATCCTCACCCCCGGTGAGCACCCAGTCCCAGTGGTCTGCACCGATTGCGGCCGCCGCAGCCACGAGGTCGGGTGGAACGGTCAGGTCGGCTCTGGCGAGGGACATTCCGACTCCGGAACTCTCACAGATGTGACCGAGATCGGCGAGGAGTCCGTCGGAAATGTCGATCATCGAGTGGGCACCTCCGTCGGCGGCAGCCCGCGCGGCATGATACGGCGGGCCCGGGACCCGATGAGCGGCGAGAAGGTCCGGGAAGTCCGAGGATCCGGCAAGCAGTAGAGCGAGACCGGCGGCCGATCGACCGAGGGCACCTGCCACAGCGACGACGTCACCCGGCCGTGCCCCCGAACGCCGAATCGGATTCCTGCCGCCCAGATCCCCGAGGACAGTGACGGAAATCACGATCTGCCCGGCCTGTACCAGATCCCCGCCGACCACACCGGCCCCTAGTTCCTCGGCTGCCTCCCAGATCCCCGCGGAAATACCGTCCGCCACCTCGGCCGGCGTGTCCGGCGGCAGACCGACGGATACCAGAAAAGCCGTGGGCCACGCTCCCATCGCAGCGATGTCGGCCGTATTCTGCGCCACCGCCTTTCGGCCCACGTCCCGGGGCGACGACCAGTCGAGCCGAAAGTGCCTGCCTTGCACGAGCATGTCGGTCGATACCGCAACCCGGCCATCGACGGTCCGGACAAGCGCCGCGTCGTCGCCTGGGCCGATCACGGTGGTCTCCGGCTGCACGCGACCCGCCACGGCCCGGTCGATCATCGCAAATTCGCCGACCTCGGCGACCGTGGCGGGGACGTTCGGGTCCGGGGAATCCGTCGGTGTGATGGTGTGCCTCCACGGGGCCGTAGTGTCGGGTCACCCGCACAGCGCCTGTGGGCCCGGTCGACGGAATCTGCGACTGCGGTACCTTCTAGCTGTTGCCGGGACTGCCCGGCACGTGAGAGTTCAGCACGCCGGAGCACCCGCAATTCTACCGAGGTCCGGGCTGCGCGGAGCAGGGAAGGGCCGGAACGAGAGTGCAAGCGTTCATCCTGATCCAGACCGAAGTCGGCAAGGCTGCGGCGATCGCATCCGAGATCATGACGATCGCCGGAGTCCGCACCGCGGAAGACGTTGTCGGACCGTACGACGTCGTCGTCGTGCGGGTCTCCGCCGGCGAGGTTCATCCTGTAGTCCAGGGGATCCGCCGAGTCTCCGGCATCACCCGAACCCTCACCTGTGACATCCCCGAAGAGTCTGCGAACAAGAACTGAGCATGCCCGACTTCGAACCCGAACAGAACACGTCCGCCGAGATGTCCGACACGACACCTGCGGAACGTAAGAATCCGGCACTCATCGCGACCGCCGTGGCACTTCCCGTGGCCCTGGTGATCGGCATCATCGTTGCCGCGATGATCGCCGGGCGGAGTCCGGCGAAGGAATCGGTGTCGCTGGGCCCGGTGCCCGCCCCGTCTGCCGGCTCAGCGGACTGCGCCACCTTGATGGCAGGGCTGCCCGACGCACTGGGCGACTACACCAGAGCCGAGCTCACCGAGCCCGCACCCGAAGCCACGGCAGCCTGGCAACCCGCTGAGGGGGAACCGCTCGTCCTGCGGTGCGGTCTGGACCGCCCCGCGGAATTCGATCAGGCGGCGGCGCTGCAGGTGATCAATGGAGTGCAGTGGTTCGAGATCTCCGGTGAGAGCGCCGGAATCGAAGCGAGCAGTTGGTTCGCCGTCGACCGCGGCGTGTACGTGGCCCTCACGGTGCCCACCGGGGTGGGCCCCACGCCGCTCCAAGACATATCCGACGCGGTGGCGGCGGCGCTACCCGAGCAACCTCTGGATCCGGCGCCGGTGGCAGTTCCCTGAGCGCGGAACAGCCAGTTCTCTAGCGGAGGCCCGTACCGCGCGCGAGGGCCGTGTCGACCAGGGTCGACAGGAGCGTGCCGTAACCAAGGCCCGACTCTCTCCACAGGAGCGGGTACATCGAGACCGACGTGAACCCCGGCATCGTGTTGATCTCATTTATGACCGGGCCGTCGTCCGTCACGAAGAAGTCGACGCGTGCGAGGCCCTGGCAGCCGAGAGCGGCGAACGTGCGCACTGCGAGGGCGCGGATCTCCTCGCTGACCGAATCGTCAAGTTTCGCGGGGACGTCGAATTCGCACCCATCGTCGAGGTATTTGCTTTCGAAATCGAAGAATGCCTCGTCGTCGGCGGATGCTTTCGGCATGAGGATCTCGCCGATGACGCTGGCTCGCACCTCGCCGTCCGGGAACTCGAGGACCCCGCATTCGGCTTCGCGCCCGGCGATCCCCGATTCGACGATTACCTTCGGATCATGCAGACGGGCCTGTGCGATGGCGTCGTCGAGGCCATCCCAATCGGCAACCCGGGTGATGCCGATCGACGATCCGCCGCGAGCCGGCTTCACGAACACTGGTAACCGCAGCTGCGACCTCTGCTCCTCAGTGAGTGTGTCGGTTCCCGGACGCAGGACCACCTGGAACCCGATGGGCAGGCCTTCCGCGGCGAGCAGCTTCTTGGTGAATTCCTTGTCCATACTCGCCGCGCTCGCGAACACGGAGGACCCGACGTACGGAATTTCGGCGAGTTCGAGTAGGCCCTGTATCGTGCCGTCCTCACCATATGGGCCGTGGAGGGCGGGAAAGACAACGTCGACCGAGGCCAGGACCTTGCCTGCCATGTCGTTGTCGAGGGCGACGAGGTCGCCGGACCGCATCGGATCAGCCGTGAGGGCCAGCCGGGACCCATGCGGGTCGACGCTGGGCAGCACACGGCCACGGATGGACAGCGCCTCCAGATCGGTCGAGCCGAGTACCCATGAGCCTTCGGTGGTGATGCCGACCGGCACCACCTCGTACCTCTCCGGATCGAGGTGCCGCAATACACTTCCCGCCGACACACATGACACGGAGTGTTCGCTGCTGCGGCCGCCGAAAATGACGGCCACTCGGGTGCGTGGTCTATTCACGAGACCAACCGTACCGCCGCCGCGATCTTCTCACCGCATCCGCCTCATCGCGGGCTACCTCGCCGCGCCACAGGTTGCGTCGTGGCCTTTCACAGCCCTGCACCCCTCACAATCCGCGGCCCTCACAACGCCGACAGCGCCCGTTCGACATCGACGATCAGGTCGTCGGTGTCCTCGATTCCGCACGAGATCCGCACGAACCCGTCGGGAACCGGGTCGCCCCACCGCGCCCGGCGGTCGGCCGTGGTGTGGATACCGCCGAAACTGGTCGCGGATACAAGCAGTTCACTCCCCGCGACGAATCGATGGAACCGGTCGGCCGAGCCGAACTCGAAGCTCACCAGACCGCCGAAACTGCGCATCTGAGCGGAGGCGACATCGTGCGCAGGATCACCGGGCAGACCCGGATACCGCACATGTTCCGCGGCCGGATGCGACTCGAGCAGGGCCGCCAGGGCCAGGGCGTTGGCGCACTGGCGCTCGAATCGGAGACCCGCCGTGCCGAGGCTCCGATGCGCCAGCCATGTCTCGAACGGACCCAAGACCGTCCCGGACAACGCCCTCTCCCGCCCCATTCTGGCCAGGAGGTCAGCGTCCGACGCGGCGATGTATCCCATGAGGAGGTCACTGTGACCACTCAAAGTCTTTGTTCCACTTGCTACTACCACGTCCGCGCCCAATTCGAGCGGCTGCTGCCCGAGCGGCGTGGCCGTGGTGTTGTCCACCACCAGAACGGCGCCCACGCTCCGGCACCGCTCCGACACGGCGCGCAAATCCACCACGTCGAGCGAGGGGTTGGCCGGCGTTTCTGCCACGACGACGGTGGTACCTGCTGCGGTGGCCAGCAATCCGGCGGCCACCTCACTCGCCATTTCCGTGGTCTTCAGTTCGTGCACGGTGATGCCCATCGGCTCAAGACGTTCGCGCGCGTAGGCGCGCACCTGGTAATAACCGTCCGAGGGCACCACCACGGTGTCCCCTGCGGTAAGCAGGCTCCGCAATGCCACGGTGACGGCCGACATCCCGGAGCCGACCGCGAGCGCACCCGAGGCGCCTTCGAGCGACGCCAGCGCCGATTCGAGGTCTCGCCAACCCGGATTCGAGGCCCGCGCATACGTGTCGGTCTCTGTCCCCTCTTCTGCACTCAACTGGTAGGGCGCAGCGAAGACCGGGCCCCTCTGCATCGGAGAACCGGGAATCTTTTCTGCCGCAACCGCTCTTACACAGCGAGTCGAATCACCATTCACGATCTCACTCCGGCTTCGTGCGGCGGCCGAGTAGCTGACCGATTGCGTCTTGCACCGCAAGACCTTCGTGGCACACGCGGTGCACAGCGTCGGTCAGTGGCATCTCGACATCGTAACTGGCTGCGAGGGCCCGGACCGAGGAGCAGGACTTGACGCCCTCGGCGACCTGGCCGTTGGCAGCTGCCTGAGCGCTCTCGATCGAACCGCCCTGACCGAGACGTTCACCGAACGATCGATTACGCGAGAGGGGCGACGTGCAGGTGGCCACGAGATCACCCACTCCGGCGAGGCCTGAGAGAGTGGCCGGATTGGCTCCCAGTGCCACTCCCAGACGGATGATCTCGGCGAGCCCGCGGGTGATTATGCTCGCAATAGTGTTCTCGCCCAATCCTGTTCCCGACGCCATCCCGCACGCGAGTGCGATCACGTTCTTGCAGGCGCCGCCGATTTCGCAGCCTATGACGTCCGAATTGGTGTACGGACGGAAGTACCCGGTGGCCGAAGCCTTCTGCAGTTCGAGTGCTCGCGTCGAATCCGTGCAGGCAATGACCGTAGCCGCCGGCTGACCGAGGGCGATCTCCCGGGCGAGATTGGGCCCCGACAGGGCAGCTACACGGCCCGGGTCGGCACCTGTGACCTGACCGATCACCTGACTCATCCGCATCAGGGTGCCGGTCTCGATTCCCTTCGCGAGGCTGAGCATCGTCGCATCCTCGGAGATCATCGGGCTCCACACCTGGAGGTTGTCGCGCAGCGACTGGGACGGAATCGCCAGGACGACGATTCCGGCGCCGTCGAGAGCAACCCGGGCATCGTCGGTAGCCGTCAACGACGGCGGCAGAGTAATGCCACGGAGGTAGTCGGCGTTCTCGTGTCGCAACCCGATGGACTCGGCGACTTCAGCGCGGCGCGCCCACACGGTGACATCGGTCCCGGCATCCGCCAGAACCTTCGCAAATGCCGTCCCCCACGAACCCGCTCCCAATACCGCAGCCTTACTCACACAGCCCCCTCATGTTCATCACCCAACAGTCGCCCCACAGTATTATCGACACCAAAGGCTTGTCGACACCGAGGCAAAGCGCCGTGCGGCGGCGCGACAGTCCACCCTGCAATGGCGATCGCGGCACTGTCACGAGCGGACTGGCAAGATGTCCTCATGAGCACAGCGATCCGTTCCCGGGCATCGCGCGCACACATTCTGGTCGCCGTGAAGGAACTCCATGCAGCCAAGACTCGCCTGTCCGGGGTCTTCGACGCCGCCGACCGAAGCGATCTAGTGCTGTCGATGCTGCGCGACACCCTGGCCGTGGTGAGAAACGTGGACACAGTTGTCGGCGTCACGGTAGTCACTCCGGATCTTGCGGTGGCCCGCCTCGCACGCAGTGTGGGCGCGGACGTCTACGCCGACCCAGCACGGGAGTTCGTGGGTCGCAGACCTGAGGTCACCGAGGCCGAGGAGAGCCTGAACACGGCGCTGTCGGCCGCAGCAGAATACGTCCGTCGGGCAGAGCGGGGAGTGGACGTCGTCGCCTTGCAAGCCGACCTCCCCTCGCTGCGCGGAGTCGAATTCGACGAGGCACTCGCCGCTGCGCGATCGGGCGGCAGATCCGTTGTCATCGATCATCACGGCACCGGAACTGCGGCGTTGTTCTCCTGCGACCCGGCGATTCCACTCGATCCGAGGTTCGGACCCGGTTCGGCGAGGCGACATCTCGAATCGGGGGCACGCCCTCTCGACGGGCACTGGCCGGGGCTTCGGACCGATGTCGACACAGCCGACGACCTCGATGCGGCGCGCTCTCTCGGTGTCGGACCGGCCACTCGAGCAGCGCTCGAGGCCCTCACACCCACTCCCCACTCACATTACGGAAACGGCTAGGCGATCCGGGAATGCGAAATTTTTCCCATCAATTGTCTGCGACGGAATTCTCGAGGGATGATCGTGTGGTGAGCCAAGGTGAAGCACTCGATCAGCAGACCGACGTCGACGGCGGGAACGGAGCGCGCGATGGCAATGTAGCGCGGAGTCCGACGACCATTCCGATGGCACCGCCCGCCGCAACGAGTGCTTTCGCGAAGGCACTCACCGACGGGCTGGCCGACGACCGCTACCTCAACCGCGAACTCAGTTGGCTGGATTTCAATTCGCGTGTCCTCGCGCTCGCCGAGGATCCGTCGCTGCCACTGCTCGAGCGGGCCAAGTTCCTTGCGATCTTCGCCTCCAACCTCGACGAGTTCTTCATGGTCCGAGTTGCGGGCCTCAAGCGTCGCGACGAGACCGGACTGTCTGTACGGTCTGCCGACGGCCTCTCGCCTCGTGAACAACTCGCACTCATCGCGACCCGCACCCAGGAGATCTCGGACAAGCACGCTCGTGTGTTCCTCGACGCGGTGCACCCTGCTCTTGCCGCCGAAGGTATCTCCATCATCGGATGGTCCGATCTCAGCGACGAGGACCGCGCGCGACTGTCGGTTCACTTCCAGGAACAGGTCTTTCCGGTTCTCACTCCCCTCGCTGTCGACCACGCGCATCCGTTCCCGTATATCAGTGGCCTCAGCCTCAATCTCGCGGTCACGGTCAAAGATGCGGCTACTGGCGGAGAACACTTCGCGCGGGTCAAGGTTCCGGACAACGTCGGACGGTTCGTCCGCGTCCGCCGCGACGAGACTCCGCTCTCGATCGACGCGTTTCTGCCGATGGAAGACCTGATCTCCGCTCACCTCGACGTGTTGTTCCCCGGCATGGAGATCGTCGAGCACCACGCGTTCCGGATCACGCGCAACGCCGATTTCGAGGTCGAGGAAGACCGCGACGAGGATCTCCTGCAGGCGTTGGAACGGGAACTCGCGCGCCGCCGCTTCGGTTCCCCGGTTCGTCTCGAGGTCGCGGACGACATGACCGATCACATGCTCGAACTTCTCCTGCGCGAAATGGACGTCGATCCCAGTGACGTCATCCAGGTGCCGGGACTTCTGGATCTGTCCTGCCTCTGGCAGGTGTACACCGTCGACCGACCCTCACTCAAAGACGCACCATTCGTTCCTGCAACGCACCCCGCGTTCGGCGAGAGGGAAACACCCAAGAGTGTCTTCTCCACTCTCCGCGACGGCGACATCCTCGTCCACCATCCCTACGATTCGTTCTCGACCAGCGTTCAGCGTTTCATCGAACAAGCCGCTGCCGATCCCCAGGTTCTCGCGATCAAGCAAACCCTCTACCGCACTTCGGGCGACTCGCCCATAGTCAACGCACTGATTGCCGCTGCCGAGGCAGGCAAGCAGGTCGTCGCCCTGGTCGAGATCAAAGCCCGGTTCGACGAGCAGGCCAACATCAAATGGGCCCGCAAACTCGAACATGCAGGCGTCCACGTTGTTTACGGACTCGTCGGTCTCAAGACACACTGCAAGACCTGCCTCGTCGTCCGCCGCGAAGGATCCACGATCAGGCGCTACTGCCATATCGGCACCGGCAACTACAATCCGAAAACGGCCCGGCTGTACGAAGACATCGGCTTGCTGACCGCTGCCCCCGAGATCGGCGCCGACCTCACGGATCTGTTCAATTCCCTCACCGGCTACTCGCGGAAAACGCACTACCGCAACCTTCTCGTGGCCCCGCACGGGGTTCGCAGGGGAATAATCGAGCGCATCGACGCAGAGATGGCACATCACCTGCGGGGCCACGATGCCGGGATCCGCTTGAAGGCCAACGCCTTGGTGGACGAACAGGTGATCGACGCCCTGTACCGCGCATCCAAGGCCGGTGTCTCCATCGAGATCGTCGTTCGCGGGATCTGCGCGCTGAAGCCGGGTGTGCCCGGTCTGAGCGAGAACATCGCTGTGCGATCGATTCTCGGACGGTTCCTCGAACATTCGCGTGTGTTCCACTTCCGCGGTGCCGACGAATACTGGATCGGCAGCGCCGACATGATGCACCGCAATCTCGACCGCCGCGTGGAGGTCATGGCGCAGGTCAAGGACCCGCGACTCACCGGCCAGATGAGCGACATCCTGGATTCGGCGCTCGATCCGACCACACGGTGCTGGATGCTCCAACCCGACGGCCGATGGGCCGCCGCGCCGGCGCACGGCGAAGACGTTCGCGAGCACCAGGAGGCAATGATGCGAACTCGAATGGGCAACGGATCCTGAACGCGGCGAATACGCGGCAGACGGAAGGAACTCGTTGAACACTTCAACCGATAAGCCGGTCAAAGCCAATATTTTTGCGGCGGGCGCACTCCTATGGCGAAAGTCTCCCCGCAATCCCGATGAGATCGAGATTGCGCTCATTCACCGACCCAAGTACGAGGACTGGTCATTCCCGAAAGGAAAACTCGACCCAGGCGAGACCGCCGTCGTCGCCGCGTTGCGCGAGGTAGAGGAGGAGACCGGCTTTCGAGGGCGCCTCGGTCGGCACCTCGGCGCATTGACGTACCCCATTCCAGGTCATCGACGGTTGAAACGGGTCGAATACTGGGCCGCGGAGGTCTGCACCGGGAAATTCGTCTCGAACAATGAGGTGGACGAATTGTTGTGGCTGCCTGTGCCCCAAGTGGCTGATCAACTGTCGTATCCGATGGACCGCAGAATCCTCCGGCGCTTCACCGCACTACCACCTGACACCGCCACGGTGCTGTTGGTTCGCCACGCAAAGGCTGGAAGCAGGAAACGCTACCCGGGCGAGGACAACACCCGCCCACTCGACGCGAACGGTCGACTACAGGCGGACGCACTGGTCGCGCAACTCGAAGCGTTCGGGGCTACCGAGGTTTCGTCGGCCGATCGAACACGGTGCACGCAGACTGTCGAACCACTGGCGCTCGCAATGGACACGGACATCCGGTTAGAACCCTTGATGTCCGAAGAGAGCTACAAAGCCGATCCCGTAGGCACCCGTACCCGAGCCCGCAAGATCGCCGCTCTCGGTGGAGTCCAGGTGGTCTGCAGTCAGGGCGGCGTCATTCCCGACTTGCTCCAGTTGTGGGCCGATAGCGACGGAATACCACTGCCGGCGGCGCGAAACAGAAAAGCGAGCATGTGGGTACTGTCTCTGTCGGGAGGCAAACTCGTGCAAGCCGATCACATCGACAGTCCGCTACCTCCCACTCGCAAGGGCTGAGAGGACTCGGACCGAATTCGCCCGGATCGACATACGGAGGGGTGCCGACCTCTAGGTCGGCACCCCTCCGTATTCGAGCAGACCCGCTTGCGCTGGTATTACTTGCCGCGCTTCGCCGGAGCCTTCTTGGCCACGGTCTTCTTTGCGGCCACGGTCTTCGCCGGAGCCTTCTTGGCCACGGTCTTCTTTGCGGCCACGGTCTTCGCCGGAGCCTTCTTGGCCACGGTCTTCTTGGCGGCCACGGTCTTCGCCGGAGCCTTCTTGGCCACGGTCTTCTTGGCGGCCACGGTCTTCGCCGGAGCCTTCTTGGCCACGGTCTTCTTGGCGGCCACGGTCTTCGCCGGAGCCTTCTTGGCCACGGTCTTCTTGGCCACGGTCTTCTTGGCCACGGTCTTCTTGGCGGCCACGGTCTTCGCCGGAGCCTTCTTGGCCGCAGCCTTCTTGGCCACGGTCTTCTTGGCCGCAGCCTTCTTTGCCGCAGCCTTGGTGGCCGGGGCCGAAGCACCCCGCTTGACTGCGGGACCGCTGGCCGGAAGCTTCTGGCCACCAGCGATAACCGCCTTGAATTGCGCACCTGGGCGGAACGCAGGCACCGACGTCGGCTTGACCTTCACTGTCTCGCCGGTACGGGGATTACGTGCGACACGTGCCGCGCGACGACGCTGCTCGAAGACACCGAAACCGGTAATGGTCACGCTGTCGCCGCGGTACACCGCCCGGACGATCGTGTCCACGACATGCTCGACAGCTTCTGTTGCCGTGCGCCTGTCCGAACCCAGTTTCTCGGTCAGAACATCGATGAGCTCTGCCTTATTCATTGAATTTCCTCCGCGGATTATGGTCCGCCATCGGACCGACTAAGAACTACGGTAAACCTGAATACCGCAAGAGTCTATGTGCCACGCCAATTCTCAAACAACGCGGCACTATTCTCAGGAACTCGTTATCTGGCGGAGTGGGCTCGGACTCCTCCGTTACTCGGTCGAAACGGGCTCCGGAAGAGTCACAGGTTTCCAAGACTGCCTTGACTTTTCGAACTCGGAAATGGCTTCTACCTGGCGCAATGTCAATCCAATGTCGTCGAGACCCTTGAGTAGGCGCCACCTTGTGTAGTCATCAATGTTGAAGGGCACCACGGTGGTTCCAGCCGTCACCGTCTTGTTCTGGAGGTCGACAACCAGTTCGAGACCCGGTTGCTCGTCGAGCAGTTTCCAGAGCAGTTCGACTTCAGGCTGATCAACCTGAGCGGCCAGCAGACCGGCCTTGCCTGCGTTGCCCCGAAAGATGTCCGCGAACCGGGACGCGATCACGACCCGAAAACCGAAGTCCGATAGCGCCCATACCGCGTGCTCCCGGGAACTACCGGTGCCGAAGTCGGGCCCGGCGACCAGAACGCTGCCGTTGCCGTACGGGGCAGCGTTGAGAACGAATTTCGGATCGCCTCGCCACGCGGCAAACAGACCGTCCTCGAATCCGGTGCGGGTCACTCGTTTCAGATACACCGCCGGAATGATCTGGTCCGTGTCCACGTTGGACCGCCGCAGCGGAACGCCGATACCTTTGTGCGTGCTAAAGGATTCCATCGAAAATTCTCCCAAATTCCTTGATTCCTAGGCCAGATCTGTCGGTGCGGACAGTGTTCCCCGGACTGCGGTCGCGGCGGCAACGAGCGGCGAAACCAGGTGAGTCCTGCCACCCTTGCCTTGACGGCCTTCAAAATTGCGGTTGGACGTGGAGGCCGAGCGTTCACCGGGCGCGAGCTGGTCCGGGTTCATGCCGAGACACATCGAGCACCCCGCCTGCCGCCATTCGGCACCGGCAGTGGTGAAGATCTCTCCCAGGCCCTCCCTTTCGGCCTCTGCGCGAACACGCATCGAGCCCGGGACAATCAGCATCCGTACCCCGTCGGCGACGTGGCGGTCGCGCAACACGTCGGCTACCGCTCTCAGATCCTCTATCCGGCCGTTGGTGCACGAACCCACGAAGACCGTGTCGATAGCCACCTCACGCAACGGAGTTCCGGCTTCGAGGCCCATGTAGGCCAACGCCTTCTCCGCGCTGTGCCGTTCGCTCTCGTCGACGATATCCACTGGATTCGGTACCGATCCACCGAGCGGCAGTCCCTGCCCCGGGTTCGTGCCCCACGTAACGAATGGCGTCAGCGCACTCGCATCGATGTGGACTTCGTTGTCGAATACCGCACATTCATCGGTCTGCAACCGCTCCCACGCCGCCACTGCGGCATCCCAGTCCGTGTCCTTCGGCGCATGGGGACGCCCCTTGATGAATTGGTAGGTGATCTCGTCGGGAGCGATCATTCCGGCTCGGGCACCCGCCTCGATGGACATGTTGCAGATAGTCATCCGCCCTTCCATCGACATCTTCCGGATCGCCTCGCCGCGGTACTCCAGAACGTAACCCTGACCGCCGCCCGTACCGATCTCGGCGATTACCGCCAAAATGAGGTCCTTGCTCGTCACGCCTTCGGGCAGTTCACCGTCGACCGTGACCGCCATAGTCTTGAACGGACGCAACGAAAGTGTCTGCGTCGCCATGACGTGCTCGACCTCACTCGTGCCGATGCCCATCGCAAGCGCACCGAAGGCACCGTGCGTGGAGGTGTGACTGTCTCCGCACACCACCGTCATGCCGGGCTGAGTGAGCCCCAACTGCGGACCCACGACGTGAACGATGCCCTGATCTATGTTTCCCATCCGGTGCAACCGCACACCGAATTCCTCACAATTGCGCCGCAGCGTGTCCACCTGGGTCCTGGAAACAGGGTCCGCGATCGGTTGGTCGATGTCGACGGTGGGAACGTTGTGGTCCTCGGTGGCGATCGTCAGATCCGGACGGCGCAGAGCACGCCCTGCCAGCCGAAGTCCGTCGAATGCCTGCGGACTCGTCACTTCGTGGACGAGATGCAGATCGATGTAGATGAGGTCTGGATTGTCTCCCTCTCCCCGGACCACGACGTGGTCGTCCCACACCTTCTCTGCCAAGGTGCGTGCTTTCTCCGCCATTTTCTCCACCTCTGTGTGTCAGCCTCGCACCGTGGGCTCTTCGGGCCGCCGTGCGCTCGACGTCGGTACCTTGTTTTCGGACTCGCATTAGACGTTGGACGTAGATGCTATGATCTCACGATGCGAGAAACTGATATCGGTCCATGAGACAGCATAGCGGCATCGGCGTCCTTGACAAGGCGGTAGGCGTGCTACGGGCCGTGGCCGAGAAGCCCTGCAGCCTCGCCGAACTGTGCTCGCGGACCGGACTCCCCCGGGCCACTGCCCACCGACTGGCCGTCGGGCTCGAGGTCCATCGCCTTCTCACGCGCGACCCTGATGGCCTGTGGTGCCCCGGCCCCGGACTCGCCGAACTCGCAGCGACAGCCAGCGATCCACTCGTCTCGGCGGCGGCGCTCGTACTGCCACGACTGCGCGAAATCACCGGCGAGAGCGTGCAGTTGTACCGCAGGGAAGGCATCCATCGCGTCTGCGTGGCCGCGATGGAACCTCCCACAGGACTTCGCGATACTGTCCTCGTCGGGGCACGGCTGACCATGAGTGCCGGTTCGGGCGCCAAGGTTCTGCTCGCCTGGGCCGACCCACAGACTCAGCGAGCGGTGCTCCCCGAGGCCGCGTTCGGCGAACGTGCGCTGCTCGAGGTTCGCCGACGCGGTTGGGCGCAGAGCGCTGCCGAGCGCGAACCCGGTGTCGCCAGCGTGGCCGCACCCGTCCGCGATGCAGCCGGCGCTGTCCTCGCGGCGATCTCGGTATCCGGGCCCATCGACAGAATGGGAAGACGACCTGGTTCCCGGTGGGCGGCCGATCTCCTCGCCGCGGCAGAAGCGCTACACAAGAGACTCTGACGCGCGACCAGCACACTGCGAGAGGGAGAATCGGATGGGGACGAACCAGCGGGCACAGATCACGATGACAGATTCGGAGATCACCGAATTCGTGGACAGGAGTCGGATCGCCACCCTGGCAACGGTGGGCTCTGACGGCAGACCCCACCTGGTCGCCATGTGGTACGCCGTGATCGACGGCAAGATCTGGTTCGAAACCAAGGCCAAATCGCAGAAGGCTGTCAACCTGCGTCGCGACGACCGGGTCACCGTCCTGATCGAGGACGGTGACACTTACGACACCCTGCGCGGCATCTCGATCGAGGGCCGCGCGGAGATCGTGGAAGACCGGGACACAATGTTCGCCGCCGGAGTCAGTGTCTGGGAACGCTATACCGGCCCCTACTCCGACGATCTCCGTCCCGCAATCGATCAGTTGCTGCACAATCGGGTGGTCGTACGGATCGTTCCGCAGCGCACCAGGAGTTGGGATCACGCGAAGCTCGGCCTGCCCGCCATGCCGGTGGGCGGAACCACGGCGGAGTTCCTGGCGTCGGCAGACCGACGGGCCTGACCCGAACTCGTTGTGACCCTGGCTCGAAATAGACTGGAAGCATTGCCGGAGTCCTCGGCGTAGCGCCCGCAAGAGCGAATGAGCGACACGATATCCCACTAATCAATGTCCCGATAATCAAAGGAACTGGCAATGAAAGAAACACCCTCCAACTTGCTGGAGGGTGTTTCTTTGTTGTAGCCCCGACGGGATTCGAACCCGCGCTACCGCCTTGAGAGGGCGGCGTCCTAGGCCGCTAGACGACGGGGCCAGGAACTTTAGTTTTGCTATGGAAGCTCGGCAAGCATAGCTTGCCGAAGTCCGGAGTCAAAATCGACCGAACTTCCGCTGGGGTACCAGGACTCGAACCTAGAATGGCGGTACCAGAAACCGCTGTGTTGCCAATTACACCATACCCCAATGACCGTTCTCGAACCGCCGAGCTTCTCAGGCTCCGCGGCCCGCCTCGGGCCGAAGAAGAGATTACCAGCCTACTGCCAGGATTCACCAAATCGTGTGGTCAACGGCTGTTTTTTCACCTTCTCCGATCCGAGGCACGCGTCTAGGCCGTGATGGCGGCGCGTGCAGAACGCAGCCGTGACAGCGATGCGTCCCGCCCGAGCAGTTCCATCGATTCGTAAAGCGGCGGGCTGATGTGCGAGCCCGTGATGCCAACCCGGACGGGGGCGAATGCCTTACGCGGCTTGAGGCCCAGTACGTCCACGAGAGCGGTCTTGAGAGCCCCCTCCAGCGAGGCTGCGTCCCACACGTCGACGGCGTCCAGCGAGGCAATTGCGGCGTCGAGAACGGGCGCGGCGTCAGGACCGAGGTTCTTGGCCGCAGCGGCCGGATCGATCTCGAAGTCGGCCTCGTCGACGAACAGGAACTTCAGCAGGCCCCACGCGTCTGACAGGACCACGACGCGGGTCTGGACCAGTTCGGCCGCAGTCGCGAAGACGGTCTCGTCCAAGGTCTCCCCGAGATGGCCGTGCGCTGTCAGGAAGGCGCGCAAGCGCGCCGCGAAATCAGCGGGCTCGAGCATCCGGATCTGCTCGGCGTTGATAGCGTCGGCCTTCTTCTGGTCGAAACGGGCCGGATTGGAATTGACCTTGGAGATATCGAAGGCCGCCACCATCTCGTCCAGCGAGAACACGTCGTGGTCGTCAGAAATCCCCCAGCCGAGCAGTGCCAGGTAGTTCAACAATCCCTCTGGGACGAACCCGCGGTCGCGGTGGATGAAAAGGTTCGACTCAGGGTCGCGCTTGGACAATTTCTTGTTGCCCTGCCCCATTACGAACGGCAGATGGCCGAACTGCGGCGTGAACTCCGCCACTCCGATTCGCTGCATAGCCTCGTAGAGCGCGAGTTGCCGCGGCGTGGACGACAGGAGGTCCTCACCCCGGAGGACGTGTGTGATCTTCATCAATGCATCGTCGACCGGGTTGACCAAGGTGTAGAGCGGAATTCCGTTTCCCCGTGTGAGGACGAAGTCGGGGACGGTGCCCGCCTTGAAGATCGTCTCGCCGCGTACGAGATCGACCCAGGTGAGGTCGTGATCGGGCATCCGCAACCGCACGACGGGCTTGCGGCCTTCGTCGCGGAACGCCTGCCGCTGCCCAGGAGTCAGATTGCGGTCGAAGTTGTCGTACCCCAGCTTGGGATCGCGGCCAGCCGTCTTGTGCCGTTCCTCGACCTCCTCTGGCGTCGAGAACGATTCGTACGCCTCGTCCGCAGCGAGCAGTTTCGCGACGACGTCCAGGTGCAGGTCTCGTCGCTGCGACTGCCGGTAAGGCTCGTGCGGCCCACCGACCTCCGGCCCCTCGTCCCAGTTCAAACCGAGCCAGCGGAGTGCGTCCAGGATCGCCTGGTACGACTCCTCACTGTCACGAGCAGCGTCGGTGTCTTCGATTCGGAATACGAACGACCCGCCGTTGTGTCGGGCAAACGCCCAGTTGAACAGGGCCGTCCGAACAAGCCCGACGTGCGGGGTTCCGGTGGGCGACGGGCAGAAACGGACGCGAACTTCGCTTGTGGTCATGGCTCACTTGGGTCGACGCTGGGAAACGGACTCCTTACAGGCTAGTCCGCTCCCGATGACAGCACGACAGCCGTCAACGCTTGGCGGTCACCGGATTGGTGAGGGTGCCGATGCCCCCAAGGGTCACACTCACGCTCTGACCGTCGACAATTGGACCGACTCCTTCGGGGGTACCGGTGAGAATGACATCGCCCGGAAGCAGCGTCATGACGGCGGACACCCATTCGATGATCTTCGGAATGTCGTGCAACAGAAGCGAGGTGTTGCTTCGCTGTTTCACTTCCCCGTCAACCTCTGTGGTGATGTCAATGTCGGACGGGTCGAGCTGGGTTTCGATCCACGGTCCCAGCGGACAGAACGTGTCGTGCCCCTTGGCCCGCGTCCACTGCCCATCCTTGCGCTGCTGGTCACGCGCCGACACGTCGTTGGCCGCCGTGTACCCGAGCACGACGTCGAGCGCCTTCGCTGCAGGAACGTCTTTGCAGGGCCGTCCGATGACCACTGCCAGTTCACCCTCGTAGTGAACCTCGTCGGACGACTTCGGCAGGACGATCGGGGCATCGGGCCCGACGATCGAGGTGTTCGGCTTGATGAAGATCACCGGATCGACAGGCGCATCGCCACCCATCTCGGCCGCATGGGCGGCGTAGTTCTTTCCCACGCAGACAACCTTGCTCGCAAGAATCGGGGCGAGGAGTCGCACATCGGCGAGCGGCCAACTGCGCCCGGTGAAGGTGGGATTGCCGAAGGGATGCTCGGCGATCTCTTTCGCCGTCCGCGAGTCACCCTCCCCTTCGATACTCACGAACGCAACACCATCGGGACTTGCCACTCGACCAAGACGCATGCCGCCGAGTCTATCGGTCCGGGCCCCTGGACGTACTGCGACACCGGACGAGGCGGGTTCGAAGAAGACGAGGTAGGTGCGCAAAAAGGAGCAGCACCAAACCGGGATTGTCCGATAGTTGTGCACTCAGAATGTTCTGGTAACTTCGCGCAGCATGAAACCGATCAGGGCATTGACTGTATCCGCGCTGACGCTCACGTCACTCCTCAGCATGTCTGGGATTGCCGGTGCGGTCGCGAACGGCATCGATGCACCCCCTGGAACCTTCGGGTTCAATACACAGTTCACCATGACGGGAATTCCCACCCCTGACGGCGGAACCCGCGACAGTGCATGCTCGGGCGCTCTCGTAGCCCCCCAATGGATCATTACCGCCGGGCACTGCTTTCACGACACAACAGGCATTCGTGTCGATGGGCCACCCCGGTACGAGACAGAAGCAACCGTCGGGAAAACCACTCTGCAAGACACGGGGTCTTCCACACTGTTCGGCAACCCCGGGCACACAAGGAGTGTTATAGACGTCCGCCAATCGGAAGTGAACGACCTCGCATTGGCGAAGTTGTCGGAACCGATCACCGATTTGACGCCAGTCGCGCTACCTCTCAGCCCGCCCAACTCCGGGGACTTGGTTGCTATCGACGGATGGGGTGCGAACACGTCGGTCGATCCGATGCCAGCACAACATGTGCGTCTCGGGGGATTTCGCATCGCGGAGGTTGCGGATACGACCATACAAGTAGCTGGCCTACTCCCACTGTCGACGACAAGTGCGTGCGCGTACGACTCCGGCGCCCCCTACTTCACTCCGACGAGCCTGTCCGAAGGCGTCTTGGTCGGTGTGGAAAACGATGGGCCGCCCTGCCCGCACAACCAGCTCGACACCGCCGCACGCGTCGACAATCAAGTCGACTGGATTCGTTCTCAGATTCAGCCCTGACTCAGCGGTCCTCTTCGGGATACCCGCAACCCGCCCGAGCGTGTTCCCGCATTCACGCCTCGGGTGCTTGGTAACTAACTGGACATACGGAAATTCCCGACATACGTGAGGGAGACTTCAGGATCTCGCTGGCTTCGATCAGATCTCGGCACTCTCGCTCAAGTCGTAGAGTCAGCACGGTCGTCCTGTCCCCTACTCGGCTCCCCCTGAACGCGACCGTGGCACTAGAGAGCCGCGGTGATCCGGTCACCAACCTCCGAGGTGACGATCTTCGACTCGCCGCGCGAGGCCAGATCTGCCTCGACGGCAGCTTCGACGCGCGCTGCGTCGCCGTCACGGCCGAGATGGCGCAGGAGCAGCGCCGCAGACAGAATGGCCGCCGTCGGATCCGCGATCCCCTGGCCGGCGATGTCCGGGGCGCTACCGTGCACCGGTTCGAACATCGACGGGTTGATGCCCGAGGCATCGATGTTTCCTGAAGCTGCGAGTCCGATTCCTCCCGTGACCGCGCCCGCGAGATCAGTGATGATATCTCCGAACAGGTTGTCGGTGACGATCACGTCGAAACGCGAAGGGTCGGTGACCATGTAGATGGTGGCAGCGTCGATGTGGCAGTAGGCCGTCTCCACGTCGGGGTAGTCGGCCGACACCGTCTCGACCGCACGCGTCCAGATCGCACCCGCGTTGGAGAGGACGTTCGTCTTGTGGATGAGGGTGACGTGCCGCCGCCTGGTCTGCGCAAGGGCGAACGCGTACCGCACCACTCGTTCGGCCCCGAACCAAGTATTGATCGACACCTCGGTCGCGATCTCGTGCGGGGTGCCCACGCGGATCGCACCACCGTTGCCGGTGTACGGACCTTCGGTCCCCTCACGGACGACCACGAAGTCGATGTCGGGCCGAGCCGCCAGCGGCGACTTCGATCCAGGATAGAGCTGCGAAGGGCGAAGATTCACATGGTGATCCAACGCAAATCGCATGTTCAGCAACAGTCCGCGTTCGAGCACGCCGGGCGTGACCGACGGGTCGCCGATGGCGCCCAACAGGATCGCGTCATGCCCGCGGATCGCCGCGAGATCGGCATCCGGGAGCAATTCCCCGGTCGCGTTGTATCGACGGGCACCGAGGTCGTACTCGGTGGTATCGAGATCGGGAACGAGCTTTCGCAGCACCTTCAGAGCCTCGGCCGTGACCTCGGCACCGATGCCGTCACCAGCAATGACCGCAAGTTTCATGACATCCCACTTCAAGTAGAGCTGTGCGCGTGCCACGATTTCGAGACGTCGTGGCACGCGCACAGGAGGACTAGGCCAGGTTGACGAGTTCGATCTTGGTGGCGCCGACTGCAGTGGAAATCGCGTCGCGCACGTCGCCCGACACATCGCGGTCGACGCGGAGGAGGATGGTCGCACCTTCGCCCTCGGCGTCCTGGCTGAGCTGTGCTGCCTGGATGTCGATACCGGCGTTGCCGAGCTGCGTACCAATCTTGCCCAGTGCCCCCGGCTGATCGGTGTAGTTGACCACCAGATTGAGGCCCTCGGCGCGCAGTTCGAAGTTGCGGCCGTTGATGTTGACGATCTTCTCGACCTGCTGGGGGCCGGTCAACGTGCCGGCGACGTTGATGACACTGCCGTCTCCGAACACGGCGCGCAGATCGACCAGACTCCGATGGTTGGGGCTTTCGGCGGCCTTGGTAACCTCGGCAGTGATGCCCCGCTCCTCCGCAAGCGCCGGGGCGTTGACGAACGTCACCGCGTCCTCGATGACGGCCGAGAACACCCCGCGCAGCGCCGAGAGCGCGAGCACCTCGACGTCCTCGGACGCGAGTTCACCGCGCACGTCCACCGAGAGGCTGACGGGCAGTTCGCCCGAGAGCGCGCCGATGAGCAGGCCTTGCTTGCGGACGATCCCGAGCCACGGAGCAACTTCCTCACCCACGGCGCCGCCGGATACATTGACGGCGTCGGGAACGAAATCGCCTGCCAGAGCAAGCAACACAGACTTGGCGACATCGGTTCCGGCGCGGTCCTGCGCCTCACTGGTCGACGCCCCGAGGTGCGGCGTCACGACGACCTCGGGCAGGTCGAACAGCGGGCTGTCGATGCAGGGCTCTGTCTCGAACACGTCGAGACCCGCAGCGCGCACGTGGCCGGCCTTGATCGACTCGGCCAGCGCGGCCTCGTCGATCAGCCCACCGCGAGCGGCGTTGACGATGACGACACCCTTCTTCGTCTTCGCCAGATTCTCCGTACCGAGCAGCCCCTTGGTCTCGGGAGTCTTCGGGAGATGGACCGAGATCAGGTCGGCGCGCCCCAGCAGTTCGTCGAGGCTGACCAGCTCGATGCCGAGTTGCGCAGCGCGCGCGGCCGACACGTAGGGGTCGTACGCGATGACGTGAGTCTCGAACGCGGCGAGGCGCTGGGCGAACAACTGGCCGATCCGGCCGAGGCCGACGACGCCGACGGTCTTGCCGAAGATCTCGACACCGTTGAACTTGCTGCGCTTCCACTCACGGTCACGCAGGGTGGAGTCGGCGGCGGGGATCTGACGGGCGGTGGCGAGCATCAGCGCGACGGCATGCTCGGCGGCCGTGTGAATGTTGGATGTTGGGGCGTTGACGACCATGACACCGCGTTCGGTGGCGGCAGGGACGTCGACGTTGTCGAGGCCGACTCCGGCTCGGGCGACGATCTTCAACTTGGTACCGGCGGCCAAAACCTCGGCATCGACGGTGGTGGCGGAGCGGACGAGGATCGCGTCGGCCTCGGGTACGGCCGCGAGCAGGGCCGCACGATCAGGTCCGTCGACCCAACGCACCTCCACACCGTCGCCCAATGCCTCGACGGTGGACGCCGCAAGCTTGTCGGCGATCAGAACAACGGGACGGCCTGGCTGGCTCACGTGCAAACTCCCTGAATAGGTGGGGGTGGGGGTGTTTCAACCGCACCCAGCTTAGTCCGCCCTCACAGCGAAACCGCATCCTGGTCTGCAATACCACATAGTGAACACCCGCGACATCGGAATAGGACACGAAACAACGTCGGCCCAACGTCGCATCGGTACACTCCGAAGAGACCGATGCGACATTGGGCCAGCGTGACGGAACTGTAAAGCGGTAAACCTAAGCGGTTTCGGTGATCGGACGATCGACCCAGCTCATCAGGTCGCGCAGCTTCTTGCCGGTGACCTCGATGGGGTGCTCGGCGTTGGCCTTGCGCAGAGCCTCGAGTTCGCTGTTGCCGTTCTCGACATTGGCGACGAGGCGGCGCGTGAACTCACCCGACTGGATGTCGGCCAGGATCGCCTTCATGCGCTCCTTGGTGTCGGCGTCGATGACCCGCGGGCCGGAGAGGTAGCCACCGAACTCCGCGGTGTCGGACACCGAGTAGTTCATGCGGGCGATGCCACCCTCGTACATGAGGTCGACGATGAGCTTGAGCTCGTGCAGCACCTCGAAGTACGCCATCTCGGGGGCATAGCCCGCCTCGACCATGACCTCGAAACCGGTCTTGACCAGTTCCTCGGTGCCGCCGCACAGCACGGCCTGCTCGCCGAACAGGTCGGTCTCGGTCTCTTCCTTGAACGTGGTCTTGATGACGCCCGCGCGGGTGCCGCCGATACCCTTGGCGTAGGAGAGGGCGAGAGCTTCACCCTCGCCCTTGGGGTCCTGATCGATCGCGATCAGCGCGGGAACACCCTTGCCGTCGACGAACTGACGGCGCACCAGGTGACCGGGACCCTTCGGCGCGGCCATACCGACGGTGACGAAGGCCGGAGCCTTGATCAGGTCGAAGTGGATGTTGAGGCCGTGACCGAAGAACAGCGCGTCGCCGTCCTTCAAGTTCGGCTCGATGTCATTGGTGAAGATCGACGCCTGGGCGGTGTCGGGCGCCAGCAACATGATCACGTCGGCCCACGCGGAGACCTCGGCGGGCGTACCGACGGTCAGGCCCTGCTCCTCCGCCTTCGCGCGGGACTTCGAACCCTCCTTGAGTCCGACGCGCACTTCGACGCCCGAGTCACGCAGGCTCAGCGAATGCGCGTGACCCTGGCTTCCATAACCGATCACGGCTACCTTGCGACCCTGGATGATCGACAGATCGGCGTCGTCGTCGTAGAACATTTCTATTGCCATATTTCAACCTCTTTCTTGGGGCTTCTACATCCAAAGTACTAGCGAGTGGCGGTGATGGACTTCGGTCCTCGCCCGACCGCCACGACTCCAGACTGCACGATCTCCCGGATACCGTACGGATCGAGCATTCTCAGCAGCGCATCCAACTTGGATCGCGTTCCAGTCGCTTCTATCGTGACCGACTCCGGGGAGACGTCGATCACCTTGGCGCGGAACAGATTCACTGCCTCTATCACCTGAGTGCGCACGCTCGCGTCGGCACGCACCTTGATGAGTAGCAACTCGCGGGCCACTGACGCCTCACCGTCCTGCTCGACGATCTTGATGACGTTCACGAGCTTGTTCAGCTGCTTGGTCACCTGCTCGAGTGGGAACTCGTCGACTGTCACCACAATCGTCATGCGTGAGATCTCGGGAAGCTCGGTGCCACCGACGGCGAGCGACTCGATGTTGAACCCGCGACGGGAAAACAGCGCGGAAACCCTGGCCAGTACGCCCGGCTTGTCCTCGACGAGAACACTGAGGGTGTGGCTGGTGCTCACTGATCTTCCTCCTCGGCCGCTGCGGCCTCGCCCGAACGCTGCTCGCGCTCCATCGCTTGGTTAATGACGGCCGGCTCCGCTGCCGCCTCGTCGTCGTCGAACAGCGGCCGGATGCCCCGTGCCGCCATGATCTCGTCGTTGCTGGTGCCCGCGGCGACCATCGGCCACACCTGCGCGTCGGCGCCGACGATGAAGTCGATCACCACCGGCTTGTCGTTGATCGACTGCGCCTCGAGGATGGCCGCCTCGACGTCCTCCTCGCGCTCGACACGAATGCCGTGACAGCCCAACGCCTCTGCCAGTTTGACGAAATCTGGGATGCGCACCGCACCATGAGTGCCTAGGTTGGTGTTGGAGTAACGCTTCTCGTAAAACAGGGTCTGCCACTGGCGGACCATGCCAAGGTTGCCGTTGTTGATGAGGGCGACCTTGATCGGGATGCCCTCGACGGCGCAGGTGGCTAATTCCTGGTTGGTCATCTGGAAGCAGCCGTCGCCGTCGACGGCCCACACCTCGATGTCTGGTTTGCCCATCTTGGCACCCATGGCGGCGGGCACGGCGTAGCCCATCGTGCCGAGACCGCCGGAGTTCAGCCACGTGCGCGGCTTCTCGTAGTTGATGAACTGCGCCGCCCACATCTGGTGCTGACCGACGCCGGCGCAGTAGATCGCGTCCGGGCCGGCGAGCCTGCCCACCGACTGGATCACGAACTCCGGCGACATCGTGCCGTCCGAGGGACGGTCGTAGCTCAGCGGGTACGTCCGGCGGATCCCGTCGAGGTAGGCCCACCACTCGGTGAGATCGAGCGTGGTCCCGGTGGCCTGATCGGCCCTGATCGCCTCGATCAACTCGACGATGACCTCTTTGCAGTCGCCCACGATCGGGACGTCCGCATAGCGGTTCTTGCCGATCTCCGCGGGGTCGATGTCGGCGTGAATTACCTTGGCGCCGGTCGCGAACGAATCGAGCTGCCCGGTGACGCGGTCATCGAAGCGCGCGCCCAGCGTGATCAGCAGATCGCTGCGCTGCAGTGCAGCCACCGCTGCGACGGTGCCGTGCATGCCCGGCATCCCGCAGTTCAGCGTGTGGCTGTCGGGAAACGCACCGCGCGCCATGAGGGTGGTGACCACCGGAATTCCTGTGAGCTCAGCCAGTTCCAGCAGCTCAGAGGACGATCCCGACTTGATCACGCCACCACCGACGTAGAGCACAGGGTGCTGCGAATCGGCGATCAGGCGAGCGGCCTCGCGGACCTGCTTGCCGTGCGGCTTCGTGACGGGGCGGTATCCGGGCAGCCGCATCTCCGGCGGCCACGAGAACGTGGTCTGTGCCTGGAGTACGTCCTTCGGGATGTCGACGAGCACCGCGCCGGGTCGGCCGCTGGAGGCGAGGTAGAAAGCCTCCGCAAGGATCCGCGGTATGTCGATGGCATCGGTGATCAGGAAGTTGTGCTTGGTGATCGGCATCGTGATGCCGGAGATGTCAGCTTCCTGGAACGCATCTGTGCCGATCAGGCGGCGCCCGACCTGACCGGTAATGGCCACCACCGGAACGGAGTCCATCTGCGCATCGGCGAGCGGCGTCACGAGGTTGGTAGCGCCCGGACCGGAGGTGGCCATGCAAACGCCGACCTTGCCCGTCGCCTGGGCGTACCCGGTGGCAGCGTGTCCGCCCCCCTGCTCGTGACGAACGAGGACGTGCCGAACCCTCGTCGAGTCGAAGAGTGGGTCGTAAAGAGGAAGAACTGCCCCACCCGGAATGCCGAACACGGTTTCGACCTCGAGTTCCTCGAGGGCTCGAACTACGGACTGTGCGCCGGTAACGCGCTCAGGAGCGAGTTGCCGGCGGCTACCGGTCTGCGTCGCGGCGGCCACGGCAGTCGGGTTGGCTGGTCCCGACTTGCGCGGCGTGGGTTGAGGCCGTGCGGTTGGTGCGCTCACTGGAAATCCTCTGATTCTGGCTCCGGGCAACAAAAAAACCCCCGTCAGCTGATGCTGTACGAGGGTGGCGCGTCGTTAATCTGGCGAGTTGAAGAAATCGACTCAGGCGACGACGCGCCGGCCGATTACGAGCAACTCATTCTGTCTCACGCGCTCGACGGTAGGCGCGTGATGCGTGAACAGTCAACTTGGTGAGTCGTCCGTCCCAGAATGTAAGATATGTCGGCTGCAGTGCGAAGATGTAGAGGTGTCGACTTCACAGCAACCCGTGCCACCACAACCATCATCCCATACGACAAACCCTCCCGGTCAGGTCATCCGAATTTCTCCGCTGGCATACCTGGGATGCGCGTTTCTCCTGTTCGCCGTGTCGTTTCCCATCTTCGGTTGGCCTGCCGCCTTCGGCTGGCTCGTCATCGCGCCGATCGTTGCCGTGGGCTGGGTCGCGCGGGTGCGCACCACCATCACTCCCGACGGACTCGCTGTGCGCAGACTGATCGGTGGCCGATCACTGTCGTGGTCTCAGATCACGGGGTTCCGGTTCCCCAAACACGGTTGGGCGCGGGCCACGTTGATCGACGGCAGCGAAGTCTCCCTGCCCGTGGTTACCTTCGATAGACTTCCCCAGATCGCCGCCGCTAGCGGCGGACGCATCACCGATCCCTACGCGGCAGCCGCAGCGGCGGAGGAAGCTGCCCACGATGCCGAATCTAATGGAGAGCGTCCGGCGAGGAACCAGCCGAACACTGACGGCAAATAGCGCACGAGTAGCGTTCGTCCGGCCTTCCAAACGCTGACTAAGGAACACACTCATGCCCCCGCTGAGGTCCCGAACCACCACCGTAGGACGAAATGCCGCAGGCGCCCGCGCACTTTGGCGCGCCACCGGAATGACCGACTCCGACTTCGGAAAGCCGATTGTCGCGATCGCGAACTCGTACACGCAGTTCGTTCCCGGGCACGTCCATCTCAAGAACGTCGGCGACATCGTCGCCGACGCCGTGAGCGCCGCTGGTGGTGTACCTCGGGAGTTCCACACGATCGCGGTTGACGACGGCATCGCGATGGGACACGGGGGCATGCTGTATTCCCTTCCCAGCCGCGAGATCATCGCCGACTCCGTCGAGTACATGGTCAACGCGCACACCGCTGACGCCCTCGTGTGCATCTCGAACTGCGACAAGATCACGCCCGGAATGCTCAATGCTGCAATGCGTTTGAATGTTCCCACCGTGTTCGTCTCGGGCGGGCCGATGGAAGCGGGCAAGGCCGTCGTAGTCAGCGGCGTCGCGCAGGCACCGACCGACCTCATCACCGCGATCTCGGCGAGCGCCAACGATGAGGTCGACGAGGACGGGCTTTCCGAGGTCGAGCGCAGCGCGTGCCCGACGTGCGGGTCGTGCTCGGGCATGTTCACCGCCAACTCGATGAACTGCCTCACCGAGGCGCTCGGTCTGGCGTTGCCCGGCAACGGGTCCACGCTCGCCACCCACGAGGCCCGGCGTGCGCTGTTCACCCGCGCGGGCACTACCGTCGTCGAGGCCGCCCTTCGGTATTACCAGGACGACGACGACTCGGTCCTCCCCCGTAACATCGCCACCCCTGCCGCGTTCCGCAACGCGATGGCCTTGGACGTCGCGATGGGCGGTTCCACCAATACGGTGCTACACACCCTCGCCGCAGCGCAGGAGGGTGAGGTCTACGACTTCGATCTCGCCAAGATCGACGAGATCAGCCGAAAGGTGCCGTGCCTGTCGAAGGTCTCGCCCAACTCCGATTACCACATGGAGGACGTGCACCGGGCAGGCGGAATTCCCGCGATCCTCGGTGAACTCCGCCGCGCGGGTCTGCTCGAGAGCGACGTCTCCACCGTCCATACGAAAAGCATGGACGAGTGGCTCGACACGTGGGACATTCGCTCCGGCAAGGCATCCGACGAGGCCGTCGAACTCTTCCACGCCGCTCCCGGCGGTGTCCGGACCACCGAGCCGTTCTCGACGAACAACCGGTGGTCGTCCCTCGACACGGACGCCGCGAACGGATGCATCCGCGACTTCGAGCACAAGCACACGGCGGAGGGCGGTCTGGCCGTGCTCCGTGGAAACATAGCCGTCAACGGCGCGGTCATCAAGACCGCAGGCATCGACGAGGAACTGTTCCACTTCCAGGGACCCGCGCGCGTCGTGGAGTCGCAGGAGGAGGCGGTGTCCGTCATCCTCGGCAAGAAGATTCAGCCCGGCGACGTGCTCGTCGTGCGCTACGAGGGCCCCGCCGGCGGCCCCGGCATGCAGGAGATGCTGCACCCCACCGCATTCCTGAAGGGTTCCGGTCTCGGGAAGAAGTGCGCACTGATCACGGACGGCCGTTTCTCCGGCGGTTCCTCAGGCCTGTCCATCGGCCATATCTCCCCCGAGGCCGCGAGCGGCGGCGCGATCGGCCTCGTGGAGGACGGTGACCAGATCCTCATCGACATCGCGACCCGCAAGCTCGAACTCCTCGTCGACGACGCCGTACTCGCCGAGCGCCGGGCCAAGATTGAGGCGTCCGAGCGCCCTTGGCAGCCGCACAATCGTGAGCGCACGGTCACCACAGCACTGCGCGCCTACGCCGCGCTGGCGACGTCCGCCGACAAGGGCGCGATCCGTCAGGTCCCGTAGCCGGCGTCCGCACACGCACACCGATTCCGCCTCGAGTGTGATCGATCGAGATCGTATCGGTGATTGATCGAGGGTTCGCGCGCGCGGAACCCAGGTTTCCCTTCTCCCACCCAGCGGTACAGGCACGAGTATGTGCCGTTGGGTGGTCGCTCTGCGTCCAGACCCTTGCCGTCCAGACCCTTGCCGTTCAGATGCCTGCCGTCCAGATGCCTGCCACGTCTGGGATCGGAGTCAGACGTGTCAAAAGCCGTAGGAGCCTGATCAACTCGCTCAGGTGGCAACGCTTCCGTTCAGGTCGAGCTGATCGAATTGATCAGTTCAGTCAATACTTCTTGCGCACGGCGGTCGGTAGTGGTTCTCTCAGCATGCCGTTGAGACTCCCATCACAATCATTGTTAACAAATCGCGTCTCCGGCACGCGAGACCACCGACAGCGAAACAACTTAGGAGCGACACATGCCCGGAGTCGGCATTTGGCGAACGAAATCCGTTGAGCAATCGATAGCGGACACCGACGATCCTGATACCCGGCTGCGGAGGGAACTAACCGCGAAAGACCTCACAGTCTTCGGTGTCGCCGTCGTAATTGGCGCCGGAATCTTCACGCTCACCGCCCGAACCGCCGGCGACGTCGCGGGGCCTGCCATCTCCCTCGCATTCGTCCTCGCCGCCATCGCGTGTGGGCTTGCCGCGCTCTGTTACGCCGAGTTCGCCTCCACCGTTCCGGTCGCGGGAAGTGCTTACACTTTCTCCTACGCCACCTTTGGCGAGTTCATCGCCTGGATCATCGGCTGGGACCTCATACTCGAATTCGCGCTCGCCGCGGCCGTGGTGTCGAAGGGCTGGTCCCTCTATCTCGGCAACGTGCTCGGCTTCAGCGGATCCACCACAGCCCATCTCGGGCCGATCGACTTCGACTGGGGCTCACTGATTCTCGTCGGCGGCATTACCATCGTGCTCGCCATCGGAACCAAGGTGTCCTCGCGCGTGTCCGCAGTCATCACAGCCATCAAGATCGCCGTCGTCCTCCTCGTCATCGTTGTGGGCGCCTTCTACATCAACAAGGAGAACTACTCCCCCTACATTCCGCAGGCCGAGGGCTCCGAAAGCAGCGCGAGCGGCATCCACCAGAGCCTGTTCTCCTTCCTGACCGGCGCCGAGGGCAGCACCTACGGCTGGTACGGCCTCCTCGCCGCAGCGAGTCTCGTCTTCTTCGCCTTCATCGGATTCGACGTCGTCGCCACCACCGCCGAGGAGACCAAGAATCCGCAGAAGGCGCTCCCGCGCGGCATTCTCGGCTCACTTGCCATCGTCACCGTTCTGTACGTCGCTGTGACGCTCGTTCTCACCGGCATGGTGAAGTACACCGACCTGAAATCCGGCAGCCCGCTCGTGGGTGACAGCACCGCGACTCTTGCCACCGCCTTCGAGGCCCACGGCATCACCTGGGCGCAAACTGCGATCAACTTCGGTGGACTCGCCGGACTCACCACCGTCGTCATGGTGATGATGCTCGGTCAGACCCGCGTCCTGTTCGCGATGTCCCGAGATGGACTCCTCCCCCGAGGTCTTGCAAAGACCGGCAACAAGGGCACGCCGGTCCGCATCACCCTGATCGTCGGTGGCGTCGTTGCCGTCCTCGCCGCCCTGTTCCCGATGGGGACGCTGGAGGAGATGGTGAACATCGGCACGCTCTTCGCCTTCATCCTGGTCTGCATCGGCGTTGTCATTCTCCGCCGCACGCGTCCCGATCTGCCCCGAGGGTTCCGGGTTCCGCTGGTCCCGTTGGTCCCGATCCTCGCCGTGCTGGCCTGCGGATGGCTGATGCTGAACCTCTCGGTCGAGACGTGGATCCGATTCCTGGTTTGGATGGCCCTCGGTGTCGTGGTCTACCTCGCCTACGGTCGACGCAAGTCCGTCCTCGGCCTGCGGCTGGCCGCTCAGCCCGAACTGCACGAAGAGGAGGATGTCCCCGAACTCGCTCAGCACTGAGCACTCGTTCAGCACTGAGCACTCGTTCAGCACTGAGCACTCGTTCAGCACTGAGCACAAGAGAATGAGACTCCGCCGCACTCCTGTTTCAGGTGTGCGGCGGAGTCGTGGGCAGAGTCGTGGGCGGAGGCCTGCACGCGATCAAATGAGCGGGTTGGCACCGTTCAAGAAGATCCATACGCACACTCCGGCCGCGATACCCAGGAGCAGAGCGACGAGCGAACCAATGAACGGACGCGTCGCCCAACCCCGCCGGCCGTCTAGTGAGATGCGGCCCGGACCGGTGAGGATGATCACGCCGGCACATACTCCCAGCAGTGTCTCGTACTCGGTGCCCACTGGCGCGAAATACTCGAGCCCCGGGTCGCCGACCTGGCGGAACGCCCACGCATTGATCATCACGGCGAGCACCGACGCGGCCGCGAGCGGGGTCACCAAACCGAGGATCAGCAATGCGCCACCCGCGACCTCACCGACAGCGCCCAGGATCGAGAGAAGCTTCGCCTGTTGGAAACCCGCGTTCGCGAGCATCTCCTCGAAACCGCCGAGGCCGGGGCCGTCCCACACCCCTGTCAGCTTCTGCAGACCGTGTACCAAAACCGTGCCGCCCACCGCGAGACGCAGCGCCAGCAGACCGAGGTCGAGGGTGCCGCGCCCTATCTCGACGTCGCCCTGTTCGATCCGGGCCGACGTGTCATCAGTCGCAGCCACGGGCGGCGCAGCGATCACCTGCGTCGGCTGGTCCGACCGGTCGGATGTCCCCGCAGGTGGGTACGCGGCGATCTCTTCGGTGAGGAAGTCCGCGTCGAACGAAGCGCCGGGGTCGAGTTCGTCGTCAGTCCGGGGGATGACCAGACCAGTAGGCCCGTGCGGCGGCGCGGGCGACGGAATGCGCTCGGTGGGAAGGTCGTAAGGGCTCGCGACCTTGCCGTCGCCGGACGTGTCACCGTGGTCCGACGACTCCTTGGGGTCTTTCCGCATGTCAGTCACGCCGTTCAGCGTAGGTCGGTCAACACCAGATCGCGGGTAAACGGAACCGGCGTGGCGGCGTGGCGGCACTCTTCCGTAACGTCTCCATCATGATGGTGCGTGGACAGCGCCGGAAGACCTCCGGCAGATCTGTGATGGCGATGTCCGCTGTGTGCGTCACCGCGGTCCTCGCAGCGGGGTGCGCGACATTCGACGACTCCGCTTCCTCTCCGTTCACACCTGAACCGACCGGCACGGTGGGCGGCGAGGTCGAACCGAAGAACCCGCCGCCGTCCACCACACAGACACCACCGCCGACTCCGCTGGGACCGTGCCAGGATCCGGACCCCAGTGTCATTGCCACCTGTCTCGGCACCACCGGCGGACTGGTCGTCCTCCCCGACGGGGCCACCGCACTGGTCGCTGAGCGCCGCACCGGGCGCATCATGCAGGTCGCCGAGGGGCAGACCCCCATCGAGATCGCGCGTGTGAACGTCGACGGCAGTTCCGACGGCGGTCTGCTCGACATCGCGCTGTCGCCGACCTTCATCGAGGATAACCTGATCTACGCCTACGTCACGACGGCGACCGACAACCGGGTCGTGCGGGTCGCGCCGGGCGACTCCGCAAAGGAGATACTCGGCGGGATCCCGCGGGGCGCGACCGGCAACGCCGGTTCACTCGAATTCTCGGGAGACGATTTGATGGTCCTCACCGGCAACGCGGGCAATCCCGCCGCGGCCGCCGACCCCGCGTCACTCGCGGGGAAACTGTTGAAGGTCACCGCACTGTCCCCGGCATCGAACTCGGCGCGACCGCGACCGCAGGTGATGCTGTCGGGCATCGGCACCGCGGGAGGTGTGTGCGTCGACCCGGGTGTCGCGGTCTGGGTCACCGACCGCACCCCACTCGAAGACCGGTTGCAGCGCGTCGGCGCCGACGGATCGGTACCGTCACCGGCCTGGACGTGGCCCGAACGCCCCGGCGTCGGCGGTTGCGTGGCTGCAGGCGACGTCGTCGCCGTGTCCTTGAGTACGGGGCAGGCCATGTCGGTGCTCGCTGCGGATCCGGGCACGGGTGCCGTGACCGTCGCACCCAGCGTCATCGCGCAGGACCGGTACGGCCAACTCGGGGGCGCCGCTCTCGGACCCGACGGCCTCATCTGGGTGAGCACCGTCAACAAGACCGCCGGCCAGCCTGGACCCAACGATGATCGCGTCATCAAGATGCCCCTGCCCTCCGGTGGCGGCGGATTCGACTGACGTCACCGGCAAGTTGGCGAACTGGGCCGTTCGCCGGGGTTGATCCGAGCGAACGGCCCCGTTGGCCCAGAAGGGTTTCTAGCTGCAGGCTTCGACGACGAGTTCCTTGACGCGGGCCGGGTCGGCCTGGCCTCGGGTGGCCTTCATGACGTCGCCGACGATCTTGCCTGCGGCCGCGACCTTGCCGCCGCGAATCTTCTCGGCGATGTCGGGGTTCGCGGCCAGCGCCTCGTCGACGGCCGCTTTGAGCTTCGTGTCGTCGCGCTCGACGACCAGTTCGGGACGGTTCGCAACGACCTGCTGCGGATCACCCTCTCCGGCGAGGACGTAGTCCACCACCTGTCGAGCAACCTTGTTGTTCAGCTTCCCACTGTCGATCAACGAAATCACCTGTGCAACCTGAGCAGGCGATATCGGAAGCTCCACCAACTCCACTCCGCGGGTGTTCGCTTGCTGCGCAAGGTACGAAACCCACCACGACCGTGCGGCCTCGGGGCCGGCGCCGGACTCGGTCGTAGCGATCACCAGGTCGAGGGCTCCGGCATTGACCAGGTCACGCATGGCCTCGTCGGAGACGCCCCAATCGGCCTGAATCCGCGCACGGCGGACCCACGGCAACTCGGGGAGGGTGGCCCGTAGTTCTTCGACCCACTCGGCACTGGGAGCAACCGGTTCGAGATCGGGCTCGGGGAAGTAGCGGTAGTCCTCGGCGGTCTCCTTGCGGCGACCCGGCGACGTGGTGCCGTCTGCTTCCTGGAAGTGCCGGGTCTCCTGAATCACGTCTCCACCGGCTTCGAGCACGGCGGCCTGGCGCCGCATCTCATACCGGACCGCCACCTCGACGCTCTTGAGCGAGTTGACGTTCTTGGTCTCGGAGCGAGTGCCGAGTTCGGAGGCACCGATCGGCATCAGCGACACGTTGGAGTCGCAGCGCATCGAGCCTTGGTCCATGCGGACGTCCGACACATTCAACGACTTCAGCAGATCGCGCAGCGCCGTGACGTAGGCGCGAGCCACCTCGGGAGCGCGCTCACCGGCACCGCTGATCGTCTTGGTCACGATTTCGACCAGCGGCACACCGGCACGGTTGTAGTCGAGCAGTGAGTGGCTGGCGCCGTGGATGCGTCCGGTCGCACCGCCGACGTGCAGCGACTTGCCGGTGTCCTCCTCCATGTGCGCGCGCTCGATCTCCACCCGCCACGTGGTGCCGTCGTCGAGGACGACATCGAGGTAGCCGTTTGTGGCGATCGGCTCGTCGTACTGGGAGATCTGATAGTTCTTGGGCTGATCCGGGTAGAAGTAGTTCTTCCGCGCGAACCGGCCCCAGGACGTGATCGAGCAGTTCAAGGCGAGTCCGATGCGGATTGCGGACTCGACAGCGGCCACGTTCACGACCGGCATCGATCCAGGAAGGCCAAGGCACACCGGGCAAACCTGTGAATTCGGCTCAGCGCCGAACTCCGTGGGGCATGGACAGAACATCTTGGTACTGGTGCCGAGTTCCACGTGCACTTCCATGCCGAGAACCGGCTCGTACTTGGCCAGCACATCGTTGTACTCGAGGAGGTCCGGAGCATCGACAGCAGTCATACCCGAGAGTTTATGCGGCCGGACTCTACCCCGAAAACGCGGTCAGCCGAAGAACGCGGATACTTCGTCGTACCGCTCCCTCGGCACCGTCTTCAGCCGCCGAGTGGCGTCCGCGAGCGGGACCAGGTCGACCGAGGTGCCGTGCAGGGCGACCATGTTACCGAAGTCGCCACGATGCGCGGCGACGGTGGCATGCACCCCGAACCGGGTCGCCAGTACTCGGTCGAACGCGGTGGGAGTGCCACCGCGCTGGACATGCCCGAGGACCGTCGTCCGCACCTCCTTGCCGATGCGGCGTTCGATCTCATCGCCGACCTGCTGCGCGACGCCGGTAAACCGCTTGTGACCGAACTCGTCGATGCCACCTTCGCGTAGCGTCATCGATTCGGGGGTCGGGGTAGCGCCTTCCGCAATGACGCAGATGAAGTGCGCATCGCCCCGCTGGAATCTCGCCTTCACGAGAGAGCACACCTCGGCGACATCGAACGGGACCTCGGGCACGAGAGTGAGATGCGCGCCGCTCGCGAGGCCCGCGTTCAGTGCAATCCATCCTGCGTGCCTGCCCATCACCTCCACGAGCATCACCCGCTGGTGTGATTCGGCGGTGGTGTGCAGGCGGTCTATCGCATCCGTGGCGGTGGACAGTGCGGTGTCGAACCCGAACGTTACGTCGGTGCAGTCGATGTCGTTGTCTATAGTCTTCGGTACGCCGATCACGGGCACCCCGCTTTCGGCGAGCCAACTCGCGGCGGTGAGCGTGCCCTCGCCCCCGATCGGAATGAGGACGTCGATTCCGTTGTTGTCGAGCGTCTGACGGATGTCGTCGAGCCCTGCCTGGAGCTTGTCCGGGTTCACCCGCGCGGTGCCGAGGATGGTACCGCCGCGAGTGAGAATTCGGTCGATCCGGTCGTCGTTGGACAGCACGACCTTGCGGTCTTCGAGCAGACCCCGCCATCCATCTCGAAATCCCACCACCGAGCTGCGATACCGACCTTCGGCGGTGCGCACCACCGCCCTGATAACCGCGTTGAGTCCCGGGCAGTCGCCGCCGCCAGTGAGGATTCCGATCCGCATCCAGACACCCCTCGCCTTGTGATGATGTTGATGGCTGTCCTGTTCATCTTGCCGCCCCCCAGCGTTTCCGGCACCTTGGGCGGCAAGACGACACGTCAGCCGGGTGTGACGAGACCACTTTCGTAGGCAAGTACCACTGCCTGCGCGCGGTCTCGGAGGTTCAGTTTCGACAACACCTTGCCGACGTGCGTCTTGACGGTCTGCTCGGCGACGAACAGCGCCTCCGCGATTTCTGTGTTCGACATGCCCCGAGCGATGAGTTCGAGTACCTCGCGCTCACGTGGCGTCAGTGCGGAGATCGCGGTCGGTTTGCGACGCGCCGTAGTCCGGCGACTGGTCACATCGGCAATCAGCCGCCGGGTGACGGTCGGTGCGAGGAGTGCCTCCCCATCCGCGACCACTCGAACCGCGCGAATGAGTTCCTCTGCAGGCGCATCCTTGAGCATGAAGCCGCTGGCCCCGAGACTCAACGCCTCGTAGACGTAGTCGTCGACGTCGAAGGTCGTGAGCATCAGCACACGCACCGGTGGATCGAATCCCGCGGACAGAATGAGGCGGGCGGCGTCAAGCCCGTTCATTTCCGGCATGCGGACGTCCATCAATACGACGTCAGGGCGTAGGCGCTTGACCTCACTCACCGCCACTGCACCGTTCGAAGCGTCACCGATGACGCTGATGTCGGACTGTGAGGCGAGGAGGGCCCCGAAGCCCTGCCGGACCATAGCTTGGTCGTCGGCAATGAAAACGGTGATGGGCACCCGGCCAGCCTAGGCGGAGGCGGCTGGGAACTCGGTGCGTACCTCGAATCCGCCGCGTACGTGTCTCGCTGTCGAACATCCGGTTGTCGAACATCCGGTTGTCGAACATCCGCATGGTGAGGACAGTTCCACCGCATCGGCGGGCAGCGACCCTACTTGGGAGGTAGGGCAGTCGGAGTGATCGGCTCAGGAATCTGCTGGATGAACGGCTCGGGCTTGAACGGCTCACAGACCGAGGGAACATCCTCCGTCGTCAGGTGCAGATCGATCCCGTCATCCACCCAAAACCATCGCGGCTCTTCGGGAGTCGACCCATCGGCAGCAGGTCGCGTCGTCCACTCCACGCGGGGTCTGTCGAGAAAGTAGGGAACTTGCCTCGGCTGCGGACCCACCGTTCGCCCATCCTTGGTCAACGAATACAGACCCGGAGTCTCATAGGTGCAAATCGAAAACTCGACCGGACCGTCATCGAGCTGCACGGCGCCAACCACCCGAAACAGGGATCCGCCCGTTGTCGCGACCGTGGTAGCCGGCATCTCCGGATCGGAGAGGAAGTCCTCTTCGCGGGCGATTCGAGACCGGAACCGCTTCTGAATCTCGATATTCTCATCAACATTCTTCAACAGATTGTCCACCGACATGTCCAATGCGAACTCGGCCGCGGACCGAAGCGGCTCCGCGAGGTGAAACTGCCAACTCGGTGCGATCCTGGTGCGGCGGGTAAGGAAACGACGGCAACGGTGTCGTGGTGGGCGAAGCCGAGTCGACAGGCGCATTCTGCCCACACGCCACGGCTGCCGACAGTACGAGGAGGAAGATCGGCAGTCGCCGCAGCATCCCTGGCCGACAACTCACTCCCGACCACCTTGCTCGCCGAGATCAACGGCGTAGGACTGACCGTAGTCGGTCACGTACTGCGCGAGACCATTCTCAACAAGAAAATCGCCGAAACCCTCCCCTGCTTGATCGTCTCGAGACATCTCGTCCAGGTTCAGCGGACCCTCGCCCGCAGGATCAGCAAGTTCGTCGGGAAGCCGACCTGAATCGAACGCCGCACGGAGAATTGCATTGTGTGCGTTGCGGATCGATTCCGCGTGTTACGCTCCGCCTACAACCGATGTGGCGAGTGCTCACGTCGGCCGTTCCCGACGTGATGCTCGGGTCGACAGAGGATCTGGCCGGCAACGAGCGTGAGCATCGGATGCGCATCGAGTGTGAAGATGCGCTTCTCCGCTTGCTCCCGTGGCTGCCGGCCCCCGGTCTCGATCCTGACGAATCACCTGCCGTGAGGGCAGCCGCGATCGCTGATGCCCTGGAAAGCTACGGGCTGACCACTGACCCGGTGAATCACGGTGGGGTACAGGCACCTCCGCGGTGGCTCACCGATGAGGACGAATTTCTGCGCGTCGCCGACGCGTGGACAACCCTGAACCGCAGCGGCTGAAGCCGCTTGCCAGCTGAATTGGAGAGCCTGAACGTGCCGACTGCAACGATCCCGCATCCCCCGAAACGTA
>NZ_BCXB01000002.1 GCF_001894885.1 Rhodococcus marinonascens NBRC 14363 | reverse complement strand
TAAGACGCGCACGAACGCGCGACACGCCGGATTTCGAAGACCGAGCGCCCGACCCCGCGGCCGACAACTGAGAGACTGGACCGGTGCTCATCGATCTCCACGCTCATTCGACGGCCTCCGATGGAACGGACAGTCCGGAGGACCTGGTGCGCGCTGCGGGGGCGGCGGGCCTGGACGTCGTCGCGCTCACCGATCACGACACCACCGCAGGCTGGGCGGGAGCGGTCGCCGCGCTGCCCGCAGGGCTCACGCTGGTTCGGGGCATGGAAATGTCTTGCGAAGGTCGGGGTGAGGACGGACGTCCCGTCGCGGTGCATCTCCTTGCCTATCTGTTCGACCCTGCGCACGCGGCGTTCGCAAGGGAACGGCAGCGGCTGCGGAACGAGCGGATCGTCAGAATCCGGGCGACGGCGGAACGGATGATGGAGGACGGACTCCCAATCGACGCCGATGAGGTACTCGCAGAGGCGGGGCCTGCCGCCGGCCGCCCGCATCTGGCCAGGGCGCTGATGCGCGCCGGGGTCGTCGGCAGCGTCGGTGAGGCGTTCGTCGACCTGCTGGCGCCCGGCGGTAGGTACTTCGTGGACAAGTCGGACACACCGCTCGATGAGGCGGTGCAACTCGTGGCGGAGGCAGGGGGAGTGAGCGTCCTCGCACACGGACGCGCGCGCACGAGGGGGCGACTGCTTTCACTCGAGCACGTCCGTGACCTGGCGGGCGCAGGTCTGCACGGACTCGAGGTGCACCACCCCGATCATTCGGCGGCCGACGCGCGGCTACTGCATGAACTGGCCGACGAACTCGGCCTGGTTGTCACCGGTTCCTCCGATTATCACGGGTCGGACAAGAGGGCCAAGCTGGGAGAATTCTCAACGAGTGCAGATGAATTCGACAGACTTGTATCAAAATCATCTGGAGTGCAGGTGATTTCGGCATGAGTGCACACGAGCCCGACTCCTACGGGTACGACTCCTACGGCCCGGCCACCCCCGGCGACTTGCCCGCACCTGCGCCGCGCCGCAGTCCGCTGGTGGTCCGGGCAATCCGGGCTCTGAGCGGAGCAGTCGCTGCCGGAGTCGTGATGCTGCTGCTCGTCGTGATCGTTTCCGGCTATATCGGTGGAGGCAAGGGGGTGCCGGGCCCGGGAACGGTCTCCGTCACGGCGCACGTCGCCGCTGCCGTCGTCGTGATCGCGGCCCAACGGATCGCGGATCGTCGCGAAGGAGTGGTGGCGGTGACCTCGTCTGTGGCCGTCTTCGCGGCGGCGGCTCTTCTCCTGTTCACACAGTGGTGGGATTGACGGGCGTTCGGGCAGGTATACGAAGCCGGTTGGCGCACTGGCCACCGGGAACGTGTTCTTACAGGTGGCGGGTCCAATAAAGTTGGACTTCCGACTTCCGGTGCAATTTGATTGCGCGTCGCTACTCGTGCCAGACTTGCAATACTCCGACGTCGGTGCCACCGCTCCTTCGGCGGGGATCATGGCAGTGTTGCCAGGGCTCACCCGCCCGGTGCCATGACGCTTCGGAAGTTCTGCGGCCATCGTGATCGCGCATCCTGGAAGCGTCATCTCAGTTGTCTTTCGTGGAGTAATCAAGTGGTTCAGTGTCGATCCGCATGGTTACTACTCGGTAACCCGGCCCCGAGTGAGCCTGGACTTAGCAGGAGTGCCATCGTGTCAATCGTGTCCGAACCCACAACACCGCAGAAGGTCGAGCTGACCGACGAGGAAATCTTCGCCAGCCACATCGGCGGGAAGCTCTCGGTACAGACCACGGCCGCCCTCGATACGCAGCGCGACCTGTCCATCGCATACACGCCCGGTGTCGCACAGGTCAGTCGCGCCATCGCCGCCGACGAGACGCTCGTCAACCGGTACACATGGACCAGTCGCCTCGTCGTCGTCGTGTCCGACGGCTCCGCGGTACTCGGCCTCGGTGACATCGGACCTCGCGCATCACTTCCCGTGATGGAGGGCAAGTCCGCGCTGTTCAAGAAATTCGCGGACCTGAACTCGATTCCGTTGGTGCTCGATACCAAGGATCCCGACGAGATCGTCGAGACTCTCATCCGGTTGCGTCCGAGCTTCGGCGCCGTCAACCTCGAGGACATCTCGGCGCCGCGCTGCTTCGAGATCGAAAAGCGTGTGATCGAGGCGCTCGATTGCCCGGTCATGCATGACGATCAGCACGGCACCGCCATCGTCGTCCTCGCCGCACTCAAGGGGGCGACCAAGGTACAGGACCGTGCCCTCCACACGTTGCGCGTGGTCATCTCGGGCGCCGGAGCCGCGGGTGTCGCGTGCGCGAACATTCTGCTCGCCGCCGGTATCACTGACGTGACGGTCCTCGACTCGAAGGGCATCGTCTCTCGGGACCGCGACGACCTCACCGAGGTCAAGGTCGATTTGGCGGCTCGGACCAACCCCGCCGGCCGCCACGGTGGCATCGTCGAGGCCCTCGACGGCGCAGACGTATTCCTCGGTGTGTCCGCGGGCACGGTGCCCGAAGAGATCATCGCGACCATGGCGAAGGACTCGATAGTGTTCGCGTTGTCGAACCCGGATCCGGAGATCCACCCCGACATCGCACGCAAGCACGCGGCGATCGTTGCCACGGGGCGCAGTGACTTCCCGAACCAGATCAACAACGTTCTCGCCTTCCCCGGTGTGTTCCGTGGTGCGCTCGACGCCGGCGCCCGCCGTATCACCGAAGGCATGAAGCTTGCCGCCGCCGAGGCAATCCTCTCGGTGGTCGGCGACGAGTTGGCTGTAGACAAGATCGTTCCCAGCCCGCTCGATCCTCGCGTGGCCCCCGCTGTTGCGGAGGCGGTCGCCGGTGCTGCTCACGCAGAAGGCGTCACCGGCTAGCGAGAATCCGGCAAGCACCCCGATCCGAAACCCGCACCCAAGGTTCCGGTGTCGGGGTGTTTGCCGTTGTGCGTGGGCTTTGTCATAGCGCGCGTTCGGCGATCTGTTCGGCGTTCGAGTTGCGCCGTAGTCTGCCCGTGCCAGGAATGGAAGCCCAAACTGCGAGCGCGAGCAGGCCGTCCACGACGAGCGCGAGAATCGTCACGAGAAGCGCGCCGACGAGGACCCGGTCGTACTGGCGCAAGGCAAGTCCATCGAAGATGTAGCGGCCAAGGCCGCCGAGATTGACATACGCGGCCACCGTTGCGGTTGCGATGATCTGCAGGGTGGCATTGCGGAGTCCGCCGAGCATGAGCGGCAGTGCATTCGGGGCTTCGACGCGCGTGAGGACTTGCCATTCGGTCAGACCCATTGCCCGGGCGGCGTCAACAACCGTCCAGTCGACGTTTGCGACACCCGCGTACGTGCCCGCCAGCACGGGTGGGATTCCAAGGATCACAAGGGCCAGGATCGGCGGGATCAGACCGAGCCCGAGCAGAAGCACCAGGAACGTCAGCAGGCCGAGCGTCGGCAGCGAGCGGAGTGCGTTGACGAGACCAACGACAACCACGTCGCCTTTGCGTAGATGACCGATGATCAGACCGATCGGTACTGCCACTGCCACCGAGAGCATCACCGCCAGAAAGCTGTACCAAAGGTGCTCGAGGATGCGGGCACCGATTCCAGTGCTGCCTTGCCAGTTGGACGGATCGGCGATGTAGTCCCATGCGCCACCGAAGATGTTCATGACGTCTCCGCGGTCGTCGGCGCGGTCGATTGCCATGCGCCGACAGTCGCGCGCCGGACTTTCTTCTGCCGGGTCCACGGCGTCAGAACCCGCCCGACGAGAAACAGGAGCAGGTCGAATGTCAGGGCGAGCACGACGATGGCGATGATCCCTGCCAGGATTTGGTCGGGGTAGTCACGTTGGTAGCCCTGGGTGAACAGCGTGCCGAGACCACCGATTCCGATCACCGAACCCACCGATACAAGCGAGATATTGGTCACGGCCACCACTCTCACGCTTGCGACGAGAACGGGTATTGCGAGGGGCAGGTCGACGGTCAGGGCCCGGCCGAGGCGGGTGAATCCCATCGCGGTTGCGGAGTCGACGACGTCGGCGGGAACCGAGTCGAGGGCCTCGGGCACCGCACGGACGAGTAGGGCGGTGGAGTAGATCGTCAGCGCGATCAGCACATTGAGAGGGTCCAGGATCTGCAGTCCGACAACGGAGGGGATCGTTACGAACAGCGCCAGCGACGGGATCGTGAACGCAATGCCCGCCGCGATCAGTGTGATCTTGCGCAGCCACGGCACGCCCCGGATCGCGGTCCCCACAGGGACGGCGATGATCAGTCCGATCAGAAGTGGAACCAGGGCGAGATACAAATGGGTCTTCGTCAAGTCGACGACGACGGAGAAGTTGTCGAGAAGCCACCTCATCGGCCTACGACCCGTCCGGGCTTGTCGCTTCGGGAGCGAGGTAGAGCTCACCCCTCATGCGATCCTCGGTCGCCCGTTGCTCGGCCAGTTTCGCGATCACCTCGGCTCCGAGCATGCCGCCCGACACCGCGCCGTCGCCGTCGACGGCCACCCCGATTCCCGAAGGAGAGGATATGGTCGCGTCCAGTGCCTGCCGTAGATCGGCGCCCGGAGTGAAGAGTGATCCGCCTGCCGCAGTGCATTCGGAGACCGGGTGGCCGGCGCGTGCCCTCTCGACGCCGGTGACGTCGATCCACCCTCTCGGAACTCCCGCGTCCGTGACGACCAGGGCCCATTCACCCTGCCGGAGCGTCAGCCCGGGCAACTCCTTCTCGGTCGCGGTCCGAATCATGTGCAGCGGAACTTGATCGGCGGTGCGGAAGGAGAGACCCCGGTAGCCACGGTCCCGACCGACGAACGAGGCGACGAAATCGGTGGCCGGCGCGGACAGGACCGTGTCCGGGGCGTCGTACTGCTGCAGTCGGCCGCCTGGTCCGAAGACCGCCAACCGGTCGCCCAATTTGACGGCCTCGTCGATGTCGTGGGTCACGAACACGATGGTCTTGCGCATCTCGGCTTGCAGACGCTGCATCTCTGCCTGCAGGTCTTCGCGGACAACGGGATCGACGGCGCTGAATGGTTCGTCCATCAGCAGGATCGGTGGATTGGCGGCCAGCGCCCGAGCGACTCCGACCCGCTGTTGCTGCCCGCCCGAGAGTTGCCCGGGATAGCGGGAAGCCAGCGCCGGATCGAGGCCCACACGTTCGAGTACCGCCAACGCGGCCTTGCGGGCGCTGCGTCGCGAATCACCCCTCAATACCGGCACGGTAGCGACGTTGTCCACCACCGTGCGGTGCGGCAACAGTCCTGCGCTCTGGATGACGTAGCCGATGCCGAGGCGAAGCTTGACCGGATCGGTGTCCGCAATATCGCGTCCGCCGACCGTGATCCTTCCCTCGGTGGGGGTGATCATCCGGTTGATCATCCGCATCGACGTGGTCTTGCCGCAGCCGGACGGGCCGACGAAGACCATGAACGATCCGGCTTCGATCTGCAGATCGAGGTTGTCGACTGCCGTCGTGCCGTCCGGATACTGCTTGGTGACTCCCGAGAAAGTGATCACGGCACGTCCCTTACGAGACCGGCTCGTCGAGCCCCTGGTCGGTGACCCACTGCTTTGCCGCCGCCGCCGGTTCGGTCTTCGCGTCACCGGAGACAGATTCGTTGAGCGACAGAAGCGCTTCGGTGCTCAGCTTCGCCGACACCGCATCGAGCACCTCGGTCAGCTTGTCGGACGACTTCGTGGAGCGCACCACGGGGACCACGTTCTGTGCGGCGAAGTTGTTCTGCGGGTCCGCGAGCACCACGAAGCCGTTCTGCTCGATCGCCGGGGACGTGGTGAAGATGTTGGCCGCCGTGATCTGTCCCGATGCGAGGACACCGACCGTAGCCGGACCACCGCCGTCGGCGATCGGAACGAAATTGTCGGCCGAGATGTTGAGCCCATACTTGGACTTCAGTCCCGGCAGGCCACCTGGGCGCTCCTGGAACTCGGCGGGTGCACCGAACTTCACCTCGCTCGAGTGCTCTGCGAGATCTGCGATGGACGTCAGGTTCCAGCGCTGCGCCGTCTCCTTCGTGACGACCACCGCGTCCTTGTTCTCGGCGGGGGCGGGGGTGGTGATCGTGAGTTCCGACCCCAATGCGGCCGGAAGCGCCTCGTCGACGTCGACGGCGCTCGTCACCGTCGAGGCAGGATCGAGATACTGCAGGAGGTTTCCCGTGTAGTCGGGAATGACGTCGATCGACCCATCCTTCAGCGCCGGAATATAGGCCTCACGGGTGCCGATGTTGAACCTCGTGGTCACGTCGAACCCGTTGGCGCGGAGCGCCTCGGTGTAGATGTTCGCGACGGTCTCGGATTCGGGGAAGTTCGCCGATCCCACGATGATCGAGTCGGGGCTGTCGCCGGAACCTTCGCTGCCGGCGGAGAGCGGATCGGATCCGCCACCACACGCTGCGAGCGACACTGCGGCGACCGTCGCGAGAGCAATACTGCCCACCGCGCGGCGGGTGAGGCCTGACGGAAGTCGTGAGGTGCGCACAAGCGTCCTTTCCGTTGTCACCGGCGTCGGACCTGCCGACGGAGACCGGTGGGCGCGTGTACGCGCCATCAGTTGGCCAGTGTAACGATGGGGGCGGACACAGCAGGGTCTCGCTGGACCCGATTTCGAGAAAGGCTCGACGTGGCACACACACGCAACGAAGAATCGTGGGCGGGGCGCCGACGTCGTCCATTGGTGTGGTCGCGGGTGGTGATCGCCGCCTCGGCTCTGCTGCTGGTGGGAGCGATGTCGTCCTGCGGCGTCAAGGATGCGACTCCCGGCGGGTTCGCGGGGCAGGTGCCAGGCGACATCATCGTCGGGGCGGGTGACACCGCAGAGAGCCGGATCTTGGCTGAAATTTATGCGGGTGCGCTGCGTTCGACAGGCACTCAGGTCAGCACCGATCCCGGACTCGGCGACCGCACCGCCTACCTCGGCAAACTTGACGCCGGGGACGTGACGTTGGTGCCGGAGTTCACTGGCGGGCTGCTTCGCCATTATGACCCCGCGTCGACGGAGACCGAGCAGGATGACGTCTTTGAAGCATTGAGTAAGTCTCTGCCGCAGGGGCTTTCGGTATCCGATTTCGCCTCCGCCGAGGACAGGTCGGTACTTGCGATCACCCTGGGGACCTCCGACCGGCTGACACTCGCCACCCTGGACGAACTCGTTCCATGGTGCAGTAGGAGCACCGTTGATCTCGCTCCGAGCTTCGAGGCCGACGCGCTGACCGATCTGAGCGGATGCGCGTTTGCCCAGACTCGTACGGTCGCCGACGATGCTGCGGCCATCGCCGAACTCGCGGCCCCGGAGTCCGCCGAAGGCGTCCGGGTGGCCGGTGTGACCACCGCGTCCCCCGACGTCGCAGGTGCGGATCTCGTCGTGCTGTCCGACGCCGACCACGTGTTCACCGCGCAGAACGTGGTGCCGCTGTACCGAACCGGAAGTCTCGGCGAATCCCAGGTGAAGGCGATGAACGTGGTGGCGGGTGAGCTGACGACAGCGGACCTGGCCGACATGATCGGCCAGGTCCGCGGTGGTGCAGATTCAGTCGGTGTGGCGCGCGTGTGGCGCGAGGCGCATCTGTGAACGCAGATATTGCCCGAGTTCGGCAACCGCGTCCGCAGCCTCTCGTACCAAGGACGCCTGCAGGTGGGCGACGTGCCACAGGCGGGCGTACTCGGTGAGCCTGACGTCGACGTTCGACTGTTCCAGTTTGTCGACGAACTCCATGATCTGCGGGTGGAGCACCTCTTGTACGCCGACATGAATCAGAATGGGCGGCAACCCCTTCAGGTCCCCCAGCATCGGCGCATAACCGGGGTCGCTCGCGTCCCCGTCACCGAGATACTTCTCGGCCGCGTCGACCGACCAGGCCGTGTTGACGACGAGATCACGGTCGCTGGGGGTGTCGCGCCGCCCCGGATCGACCCATGGTGAGATGAGCGCCAGCGCGGCCGGAGTCACGCCGTGCCGGTCGATCAGACGCCGCGCGGTGGCAACGGTGAGCCCGCCACCCGCAGAGTCACCCGCGATGGTGAGTTGCCCTGTCTCGTAACCGTGTTCCGTGTTCAGTTCCAGGTATGCGGCTACGGCGTCCTCGAGGCCGGCAGGGAACGGATGTTCCGGAGCCAACCGGTAGTCGAGGGTGTAGACCGCGGCACCGGATTCTTCGGCGAGGTGGGCGGCCAGCGAACGGTGCGTTGCCGGCGAACCGATCGTATAGGCCCCACCGTGGAGGTAGAGGATTGCAGTCCGGCGTTCTGTGGCCCCCACGGTGATTCGCTCCGCGGGACGGCCTGCCAGCGAGGTCGGCCGGACGACGGCACCGGGTGGCATCCTCTGCAGTGGGGCACCGAGTTCGAGGAGCGCCCTCTGAACGTCGTATGGAAGCCTCGCGTTGAGGCTCAGCCGGTAGAACGGCCGGAGGGCGGCCGCGACGACGGGAAGTGGTAGGTGCAAGCTCATCATTTCCTCACTTCGACTTGGGTAGAACGCGGCCGGCGATGGTGGCGACCGCACGCTGGTAGTTGGGCCCGACCAGTCGCACCAATGCGTCGAGCAACTTTGCATCCGTGCCGACCAGAATGCGGGGCTTCCCCTTGCGGACGCCGTTGACGATGATCTTTGCCGCATCTTCCGCCGTGGTTCGCGCGAGCCTTTGATCGAAGAATGCGGCGGAGGTGTCCCGATCCTCGCCCGGCCCTGCCGTGGCATTACGGGCGATAGCAGTTTTGACTCCGCCGGGATGCACACACGTGACCTTGACGGGATGCTTTGCGATCATCATTTCCTGGCGCAGTGCCTCGGTGAAGCCGCGAACCGCAAACTTCGCCGCGTTGTAGGCACTCTGCTTCGGCATGGCCAGCAGGCCGAACAGGCTCGAGATGTTGACGACGTGGCCATCGCCCGACGCGATCAGGTGCGGCAGGAAAGCCTTGGTGCCGTTGACCACTCCCCAGAAGTCCACGTCCATGATCTTCTCGATGTCCTTGAACGCGGACTTCTCGAAATCGCCGTGGTAAGCGATTCCGGCATTGTTGTAGACCTGGTTGATCCTGCCGAAGTGGATAAGTACATCGTCCGCATACGCCAGCACTGCGTCGCGCTCGGTGACGTCCAGATAATCGGACTTGACCTCGGCGCCCAGCGCTGTCGCTCGCCGCGTAGTCTCGTCGAGGCCAGCCGCGTCCACGTCCGAGATCGCCAGCTTGGCGCCCTGGCCCGCCAAATTCAGCGCTAGTGCCCTACCGATACCGGAACCGGCTCCGGTGATCACAACAATCTTGCCGGCGAACTCGCTCACTGTGCGGTCACCTTCTCGTCATCGGGATCGATCTGTGCCGAGCTGACAGTGGAGTTCGCGGAGTTTCTCTTTCTCTTCCCCTTCGTCTTTGCAGGTGCAGGTGCAGGTGAGGGCTCTGGTGCGGCCGTGGGTAGGTCGGCCGTGGGTAGGTCGGCCGTGGGTAGGTCGGCCGTGGCCACGCTGTCGTATGCGTCGAGGTCGAAATACTGTGTCGCATTGTGGAACTCGAAGGTGAAGCCCGGCCACAGCGTCGTGTTGTTGCCGTGCTTGTCGAGGTACCAGCTCGCACAGCCGCCCGTGCTCCAGACGCTGTTCGACAACCTCTTCTGAAGGTCCACGTTGTATCGGTCCTGGACGTCCTCGCGGACCTCGATCCTTCCGATGTCGTACTTGTCCAGCGTCCGCATTGCATCGACGAGGTAGTTCAGCTGCGACTCGATCATGTAGACCATCGAGCTGTGTCCCAGGCCGGTGTTGGGGCCCACGAGGAAGAACATGTTGGGGAAATTCGCGATGGTCGCGCCCTTGTAACCCCGTTGTCCGCCCTCGTCGAAGACCTCGGCGAGCGAGCGACCGTCCTTACCGAAGATGCTTTCGAAGGTGGGGGAGTCGGTGACATGGAATCCGGTGGCGACGACGATGGCGTCGACCTCGCGGGAGGTGCCGTCCTTGGATACGACCGAGCTGGCGGTGACCTTCTCGATGCCGTCGGTCACGAGGTCGACGTTGTCCTGCGCGAGGGTCGGGTAGTAGGTGTTCGACAGAAGCATGCGCTTGCAACCGAGCTGGAAGTTCGGTGACACCTTCTTTCGGAGGTCCTCGTCGTCGATCTGGCTCTTCAGGTGGAGCTCGGCCGCGATCTGTAGAGGCTTCATGAATATCGGTGCCTTCGCCAGCCCGACGACCTGAGTCTCCCGCAGAAGGTAGATCCCGGTGCGATAGAGCTGCTGGAAGCCGGGGAGGTACTTGAACGCGGCCCGCTCGAGTGCGGTGTACTCGCGGTCCGCACGCGGCAGGACCCACGGCGCCGTGCGCTGGTACACGTCGAGGTGGGACACCTTCTTGCCGATGGCCGGGATGATCTGGATGGCGGACGCGCCTGTGCCGATGACTGCGACGCGCTTTCCCGCCAGGTCGGCGTCGTGATTCCAGCGGGCGGAGTGGAAGATCTCCCCCTCGAAACCTTCGATGCCTTCGATGTCGGGCAGGGCAGGCTCGCACAGTGCACCGACCGCGGAGACGACGATTCTCGCGACGAAGTCCCCCTTCGTGGTGCTGATTTCCCATCGTGCGGTCGCCTCGTTCCAGCGGGCGGACTGCACCTCGCAGTCGAAGAGGTGCTTGTCGCGCACCTTGAACTTCTTGGACACCGACTGGATGTATTCCTGGATTTCGGGTTGCGGCGAGAACGACCGCGTCCAGTTCGGGTTGGCAGCGAATGAGTAGGAGTACAACTGTGAGGGGACGTCGCACGCCGCGCCCGGGTACGTGTTGTCGCGCCAGGTCCCGCCGACGTCGCTGCCGCGTTCGAGCACGAGGAAGTCGGTCTTGCCCGCCTGGGTCAGCTTGATTGCCGCGCCGAGGCCGGCGAACCCGCTGCCGATGATCAGGGTGTCGACATGCCGGACATCAGCGGTGGGCTCGTAAGTATCTGTGTCTGGGAGACTCATGCACGCAACAATAGGTAGCTATTGATGATCGGTCAATAGCTATTGACTCGAGTTTAGTAGTCTTGTTTCATGGCTGTTGTGAAGCGGACCCGTCTCAGCCCGGAGCAACGACGCGCCCAATTGATCGATCTGGGCGCGGAAATGCTGGCAGATCGACCACTCGAGCAGATTTCAGTAGAGGAAATCGCAGAGCGGGCCGGGGTGTCACCCGGTCTGCTGTTCCACTACTTCGCCTCAAAGCAAGATTTCCACCTTGCGATCGTCCGGCACGCAAACGAGGAGATGATTGCTTACACGGCCGCTGATCCGTCCGTCGTGAAAGCCGGCGATCCGATGCGGGTTCTGCGTTCGGTGCTGTCGTCCTACATCGACTACGCCTGCGACAATCGCACATGCTACGTTTCGCTGTCGCGCGGACCGGCGAGTGGCAACCCGGACATGCGAGCAATCTTCGAAGAAACGCGCGTCGTGATGTGTGAGCGGATCCTCGAACAACTCAGAATGCTTGCCATCGAGCCGACCTCCGCGGTCGTGCTCTCCGTGCGCGGATGGATCGCCTACGTGGAGGAGGTCACGATCACCTGGTTGCACAACCCGTTGCACAACCCGCAGCTGTCACGCGACGAACTGATCGACATCGCCGCCCAGGCCCTTCCCGCGCTCGCCGTCGCCGCGGCGCCCGAGATGGCCGCCGTGCTACAGGAGGCCACCGCGAGCTGACGATCCGGCCGGAGACCACGAAAGCCGGGTCGAAGTCCACGCGGTTGCGTGAACTCGACCCGGCTCGCGGGCAAGAATCGACATCACACTCGCAGGCTCACCCGAGTGCTCCATCCGCTACATACTCTTGCGCTGAACGCTTCAGCCGTTTCACGCTCAATCGCCGAACGCCCTGGCGGTTTCTGCTCTTTCGCTGAACGCTTCATCGATGATCTCTTGTTGTTCCACCGCGTGCACCTTGCTCGAGCCCGACGACGGCGCCGACATCGAACGACGCGAGATGCGCTTGATCCCGGCCAGTTTGTCGGGGAGCAACTCGGGTAGTGCGAGACCGAAGAACGGCCACGCGCCCTGGTTGGCCGGCTCCTCCTGAACCCACTGGAACTCGTGGGCATGTGGATAGCGATCGAGCGTTTCGCGTAGGCGACGGCTCGGAACCGGGTACAACTGTTCGATCCGGACGATCGCGATGTCCTCGCGGTTGTCTTTCTGCTTCTTCGCCAGCAACTCCCAGTACAGCTTTCCGCTGACGAGGAGGATGCGGCGGACCTTGCCGCGGTCGGCGGCGGCGTCCTCGTACGCAGGCTCCTCGAACACCGAGCGGAACTTGCCGGTGGTGAAGTCTTCGACCTCTGAGACAGCAGCCTTGTTGCGTAGCATCGACTTCGGCGTAAAGACCACAAGCGGGCGACGAATTCCGTCGAGCGAGTGACGACGCAATAGGTGGAAATAACTAGCCGGGGTGGACGGCACGGCGACTGTCATCGAACTCTCTGCACACAACAGCAGGAAGCGCTCGATACGACCGGACGTGTGGTCGGGCCCCTGACCCTCGTGACCGTGCGGCAGCAGCAGAACGACGTCGGAAAGCTGGCCCCACTTGGCTTCACCCGATGAGATGAACTCGTCGATGATGGACTGCGCGCCGTTGACGAAGTCACCGAACTGCGCCTCCCACAGCACGAGCGCACCCGGGTTACCTACGGCGTAGCCGTACTCGAACCCGACGGCGGCAAACTCGCTGAGTGCGGAATCGTAGACCATGAACTTGCCGGGGTTCTCGCTGCCGAGGTTCTGCAGCGGGGTGTACTCCTCGCCCGTCTTGCGGTCGATGAGTACCGAGTGACGCTGCGTGAACGTGCCGCGCTTGGAGTCCTGGCCTGACAGGCGAACTGTCTTGCCTTGGTCGACCAGCGAACCGAAGGCGAGTAGTTCTGCGAACGCCCAGTCGACCTTGCCTTCGCGAGACATCTCCCGACGCTTCTCGATGACCGGTTTGACGCGCGGATGCACAGTGAATCCGTCGGGAACATTGACGAACGCGTCGCCGATCCGCTCCAGAACCGAGACGTCGACGGACGTCTTCAGCTTGGTGGGCAGCGGCTGGTCCAATTCGACGGACTCGCTGGGACCGGGTGTGTATTTCTCGAGTTCGCGTACCTCGTTGAACACCCGCTCGAGCTGACCCTGGTAGTCGCGTAGGGCGTCTTCGGCTTCCTTCAGTGAGATATCGCCGCGGCCGATCAGGGATTCGGTGTAGCTCTTACGGACGCTGCGCTTGGTGTCGATGACGTCATACATTGCAGGCTGCGTCATCGACGGGTCATCGCCCTCGTTGTGACCGCGGCGGCGGTAGCAGATCATGTCGATGACGACGTCCTTCTGGAACTTTTCCCGGAAGTCGACTGCGAGTTGGGCGACCCAGAAGCAGGCCTCGGGGTCGTCACCGTTGACGTGGAAGATCGGCGCGCCGATCATTTTGGCCACGTCGGTGCAGTACTCGGAGGACCGGGAGTGTTCCGGGGCGGTGGTGAAGCCCACCTGGTTGTTGACCACGATGTGCACGGTGCCGCCGGTGCGGTAGCCCCGCAGCAGTGCCAGGTTCAACGTCTCCGCAACCACACCCTGACCGGCGAACGCGGCGTCGCCGTGCAACATCAGCGGCAGGACGGTGAAGCCGTTCTCGCCCTTGTCGAGGATGTCCTGCTTGGCGCGGACCAGGCCCTCGAGGACCGGGTCGACCGCCTCGAGGTGTGAGGGGTTGGCTGTGAGGGAGACGGTGATGTCGTTGTCACCGAACATCTGGATGTACGTGCCCTCGGCACCGAGGTGGTATTTCACGTCGCCGGAGCCGTGAGCGGCCGCCGGGTTCATGTTGCCCTCGAACTCCGTGAAGATCTTGGAGTACGGCTTGCCGACGATGTTCGCCAGAACGTTCAGGCGACCACGGTGCGGCATACCAATCACGACCTCGTCGAGCGCGTGCTCTGCAGCCTGGTCGATCACTGCGTCCATCATCGGGATGACGGACTCGGAGCCCTCCAGGGAGAAGCGCTTCTGGCCGACGTACTTGGTCTGCAGGAACGTCTCGAAGGCCTCGGCGGCGTTGAGCTTGCTCAGGATGTACTTCTGCTGGGCGACTGTCAGTTTGACGTGGTGCGACTCAACCCGGTCTTGCAGCCACTGCTGCTGCTCCGGTTCCAGGATGTGCGCGTACTCGACACCGATGTGGCGGCAATAAGCGTCACGAAGCACGCTCAGGACATCGCGCAGCTTCATCTTCGACTTACCGTGGAAGCCGCCGACCTTGAACTCGCGGTCGAGATCCCACAGGGTCAGGTCGTGCGTTGTGACATCGAGGTCCGGATGGCTGCGGAACTTGTCCTTGACGAACTGGAGCGGATCCGTATCGGCCATCAAGTGACCCCGGTTGCGGTAGGCGGCAATCAACTCGAGAACACGAGTGCTCTTGTCGACCTCGCCTTCCGGGACGTCCTGCCGCCAACGGACCGGCTCGTATGGGATGTGCAGGGAGTGGAAGATCTCGTCGTAGAACTCGTCGCTGATCAGCAGGTTGTGGATGGTCCGAAGGAAATCGCCGGACTCGGCACCCTGAATGATGCGATGGTCGTACGTCGAGGTGAGCGTGATGAGTTTGCCGACGCCCATTTCGGCGATGCGCTCGTCGCTCGCGCCCTGGAACTCGGCGGGGTACTCCATGGCGCCGGCACCGATGATGGCACCCTGGTTGTTCATGAGGCGTGGTACGGAGTGCACGGTGCCGATCCCACCGGGGTTGGTGAGAGAGATCGTGACACCCGAGAAGTCTTCGGCCGTGAGCTTGCCGTCACGTGCACGCCGGACGATGTCCTCGTAGGCGCTGTAGAACTGCGTGAAATTGAACGTGTCGGTCTTCTTGATCGCCGCGACGACGAGGGACCGGCTGCCGTTCTTGCCAGGTAGGTCGATAGCGAGGCCGAGGTTGGTGTGTGCCGGGGTGACCGCGTTGGGCTTGCCGTCGATCTCGGCGAAGTGTCGGTTCATGGTCGGAAACGCCTTGACGGCCTGCACGATGGCGTAACCGAGAAGGTGCGTGAACGAGATCTTGCCGCCGCGGGTACGGGCGAGGTGGTTGTTGATAACGATCCGGTTGTCGAACATCAGCTTCGCGGGGATGGCGCGCACGCTGGTGGCGGTCGGAATTGTCAGCGATGCCGACATGTTTCTCGCGACGGCAGCAGCCGCGCCGCGAAGAACCGTCGACTCGTCGGAGGCAGGAGCAGTCGCCTTCGCCTCCTTGACGGTTTTAGCGGCGGCGGCGTCGCTCTTCGGAGTGGTCTTGGGCGCGTCGGTCTTGGGCGCGGCGGTCTTGGGCGCTGCAGCTTTGGGGGCAACATTCTTAGGTGCGGCGCTCTTTGGTGCGGCGCCGTTGGCTTGCTTGGTCTGGGGCTGAGGCGCGGTCCGCGGCGCGGAAGCCCGAGGCGCCGAAGTCGTGGCAGAGGGAGCAGCAGGTGCGACGGCGTCGGTAGTGCGGTGTCCGTTGGCCGCGCCTGCTTTCGAGGCGGCGTCGGGAGAGTAATCTGTCAGGAATTCGTGCCAGCTGGCGTCCACGGACGACGGATCGTCCTGGAAACGCTGGTACATCTCGTCAACCAACCATTGGTTCTGTCCGAACTGGGATGTAGAGCTGCTGCTCACGGCAGGTATTCGCCTCGTTTCTATTTCGGTACCCGGTCAGAGCGCCTATATATCATGAGAATAGCCCCACATGTGACGTGCAATTTGCCCGGCAAGCACGTGCGGGCCGTCTCACGGCCAATCGACGGGGTTACCATCGATGACGGTTCTCGCCCCGCGATTATTCCCCGGCACGGTCTTCGCCGCATCTCGTGGCACCCCGATAGTGGTCACCGGCATACTCAGCGAGGTATGGAATCCGGTCTGGGCCACCCGCCGCCGGGCGACGATGACGTTTACTTCCCAACAGGTCACGGCGGCGCGCCAAGATAACAAAGGTATGACGGCCAATCCGGTTGCTCGTCTCGAGGACTACCTGCTAGGTGACCGGATCGGGGGGGGGGGCCGACCATCGAACAGTAGCCACCGGGGTCGGTTCCACGCCCGCGCGCAAGCGGTGCCGTCGAGTTCCGGGCGCGCCGCCGGCCCTGGCCTGCGGGTGATACATCCCACTTCCGCCAATGAGGCGATGGTGCTCGATACCCCGAAACAGGTCGCGTTTTCGATGGCCCACTCGTCTGGCATATTCTTACGTTGCCGACGGAATTGGACTTCGCCTGGTGGGTCAACTGCTACCGGTGATGTGTTCGGGTCGCACTGGCACCCGGGTGAGCGCCAAGCCGGTGGCGTCTCTGATCGCACCCACGATTGCGGGTATGGAAGACAACGTGGAGGGTTCCCCTGCGCCGCGCAGACCGTACGGGGCCAGCGGGTCCGGGTTCTCCAGGATCTCGAGGCGCATCGGTGGCATGTCGACCATGGTCGGGATGCGGTAATCGGTGAACGATGGGTTCTGGACCAGTCCATCCTTGACGATGATCTCCTCCATTACCGCCAGCCCGAGACCCTGGGCCGACCCGCCCTGGATCTGGCCCTCCAGTGACAACTGGTTGAGGATTTTGCCGACATCTTGGACGGCAACCATCTCGACGACCTTGATCAGACCGAGCTCGATATCGACGTCGACGACCGCGCGATGTACGCACAACGCATGCTGGGTGTGGGTGGCGCCCTGTCCGGTGGCCGGGTCCATTCCGCTGGTAGGACGGTGGTGAAACTCCCGGGTCTGCTCGAGGACTCGATCGCCGAGAATGTCTTCGAGGCTCGCAAGTGGACCTTCCGATGCCGACACGATCTTTCCACCGACCAGGCTCAGGTCTTCGACGATTCGGCCCAGATGGAGCCTTGTCAGAGCGAAGACGGCCTCGCGGATCGCTTCGCAGGCTGTCTTCACCGCGCCTCCGGTCATGTACGACTGGCGCGACGCAGACGTCGACCCGGCACTACCGACCCGGTTGTCGGCTGGGTGGATGGTGATCCGGGTGACGCCCAGTTCGGTGCGGGCGATCTGCGCCTGCAGGGTCACCAGGCCCTGGCCCACTTCGGCGGCACCCGTGTGCACCAGCGCGGTGGCCTCCCCTCCTATCACCTCGAGTCTGACTCGTGCCGTGGAGTAGTCATCATGGGACTCGGAGAAGCAGATGTTCTTGATGCCGACTCCGTAGCCGACGCCTCGCACCACGCCCTCGCCATGGGTGGTCTGCGAGGTGCATCCCGGCAGGTTCCTGATATCGGTTGGGTCGAGGTGTGCGGGCATCGGCAACGATTCGGCCCGCGTGAGCATGTCGGCGAGTGGTGTGGGCGCCTCGATCACCTGCCCGGTGGCGAGTACCGAGCCCTGCTTGATCGCGTTGATCCGGCGCACCTGGACTTTGCTGATCCCGCAAGCCTCGGCCACCTTGTCCATCATCGACTCGTATGCGAAGCAGGTTTGCAGGGCGCCGAAACCCCGCATTGCTCCACACGGCGGATTGTTGGTGTAGACACCGTACGCGTTGATTTCAATGTTGGGGATCACGTACGGACCGACGCCGAGCGAGGCCGCGGTACCGACGACGCCCGGGGTCATCGACGTATACGCGCCGCCGTCGAGGATGATCTCCGCGTCGGCGAAGAGTAACTTTCCCTCGCGCGTCGCCCCGTACTCGTAGCGCATCTGAGCCGGGTGCCGGTGAACATGACCGAAGAATGACTCGTAGCGGCTGTACACGATCTTGACTGGCCTGCCGGTGTGCAGTGCCAGCATCGCCGCGTGGATCTCCATCGAGAGATCTTCACGACCGCCGAATGCTCCGCCAACACCGGCAAGAGTCATCCGGATCTTCTCTTGTGGCAGGGCAAGGCACGGTCCGATCTGTTCGAGGTCGTTCTGCATCCATTGGGTGGCGACGTACAGATCGATGCCGCCGTCCTCGCCCGGAATCGCCAGTCCGGACTCTGGTCCGAGAAACGCCGGGTCTTGGATTCCGGTTGTGAATTCGCCGCTGACCACGACATCCGCCGCGGCGCGGGCGGAAGCGACGTCGCCGACGCGGACCGGCTGATGCCGGGCCACGCCACCGCGCTCCTGAACCTTCGGATAGCTCGGGTCCAGTGCTGCGCGGCGTGCATCGGTGAGCGGTTCGAGCACGTCGTACTTGACGGTGATCTTTTCCATTGCTCGCCGTGCCGTCTCTGGGTGGTTGGCAGCGACCAGGGCGATCGGTTCGCCCTCATGACGGACTTCGTCGAACGCTAGTACCGGTTGGTCCCATGTGCGAGCCACACCGAAGCACTTTCGACCAGGGACGTCCTCGTGAGTAAGGACCGCCTCCACGCCGGGTGTCGCGAGAGCCTCGCCGATCTCTACGGACAGAATCCTCGCGCTCGGGTGTGGGCTGCGCAGGGTTGCGCCCCACAGCATTCCGTCGATGGAGAGGTCTGACGAGTAGGCGAATTCTCCCTTGACCTTCAGGGTCCCGTCCGGCCGCAGTGGACTGTCGCCGACCCGTCCCTGGCCCGGCGCGACGATCTCGCTCGGTGCCCGCAGCGGTGTGATCACAGTGACTCCGCCTTGCGAGAGGCAGCGAGCCGCACCGCGTCGAGGATCTTCTCGTAGCCGGTGCAGCGGCACAGGTTGCCGGCGAGGGCCTCTCGAATATCCGCATCGGACGGGTTGTCCACTCGCTCGACCAGGTCATGTGCCTGCACCACCAGACCTGGGGTGCAGAACCCGCACTGGATGGCTCCACATTCGACGAACGCCTCTTGGATCGGATCGAGCTGCTCGCCGTCGGCGAGTCCTTCTACTGTGCGGATTCGGCGTCCCTGCACCTGACCTGCAGCCACCAGGCAGGCACACGTAGGAAGGTCGTCGAGATAGACCGTGCACGAACCGCATTCGCCTTGTTCGCAGGCGTTCTTCGAGCCCGGGAGTCCCATTCGTTCGCGGAGGAGGTAAAGGAGGCTCTCGCCTTCCCACACGCCGTCCGCCACCTGCTCCTTGTCATTGACAGTGCATGTCACACGCATGTCCAGGCGGACCTTCTGTTGATCGAGTGGTCCTGCCATGCCCAGGTGAGCGCTCTTCTGGCGATGACCGCGAGAGCGTGATTGCGGTAGTCGGCTGTGCCCCGAACGTCATCGACCGGGTTCGCAGCTTCGCTGACCAGATCGCCGAACCGGCGGGCGACAGCGTTGTCGAGTTCACCGTCCCAATCGAGTTCGGCGGCCAGAAAGTCCTCGGCCGCCAGGGCTCGGCGTGGGGTGGGAGCGGCCGATCCGAGCCCCGTGCCGACTCGGCGCTCCTCCGGGTACAGCACAATCGAGAAGGAACATATTGCCGCTACCATCGCGTTCCGGGTGCCGATCTTGGAGAAATACTGTGGGCCCGAGGCCGGCGAGACGTGGAAGGCGCGGATGAGTTCATCAGGGGCGAGCGCGCTGCGCTGCGCGCTCGGGTAGAACTCTGCGGCAGGGATCATCCGCACCCCGCGGGCAGACGATTCGACTTCGATCACGGCACCCGCCGCCAGCAGCGGTGCGTGGGTGTCACCGGTGGTCGCGCCCAGATTTCCGCCGACGGTACCGCGGTTGCGGATCTGGCGCGAGCCGACGGTCCGGGCTGCCTGGGCGAGTCCAGGTAATCGGTCGCCGAGTTCCGAGATCAGTCGCGCGTACGGCACTCCTGCCCCAACTCGCAGCGTTCCGTCTGCCAGTTGCTCCCATCTGGCCAGTTCGGTGACCGGATTGAGGTCCAGGAGCGCCGTAGGTCGATTCAGATCGAAATTCAACCCGACCATCACGCTGGTGCCACCCTGGATGGGTACGACGCCGGGACGTTCGGCCATGATGGCGAGGGCGTCTTCCCAAGCTTCTGGTCGCAGGAAATCCATGGTGTCCGGTGCTCTCCGCTCGCGGTGGGTATCCCATCAAGTACTACTCCCTGAGACGGTGTGGCGCGAGTGGCAAGAGCTCCGACGACCCGCGCTGTCAGCTGATGTCGCGCTGCCGTGTGAGCGCCCAACCGGCCACGACGAAGGCTACTGTCCAGGCCAGAAGTGTGAGAGGTGCAGCCGGCCAGAGAGGCAACGCTTCGATCTCGTTGCCCGCAGCAGCGTTGGCGACCGTGCCGAGTGTGGCCGACACCGGCAGGAATCCGCCGACCGAACCGAGGCCGATTCCGCTGAGAATCATGCGGAGGATCACCTCGCCGAGCGTGTACCCGACCGCGAGGGTGATGCAGGCCCCGACGGAGGAGCCGGTGAGCATCGAGGTTCCCCCGCCGATGAGCGCCCACAGCGCCGCGCAGATCAGAGCGGCGCCCAGCATGGCGAACAGGGATCCACCCATCTCGAAACTGTCGCCGCCGAAAGTCAACAGCAGGGCGACGCTGACCATCTCCACGACGAGGCCGTAGAACAATCCGAAGCCCGCGGTGACGGCGAGTTTGGCTCCGATGACGCCGTCCCGGCCGCGCGCCGTGAGGAACGTGGTGGTCAGCGTCCCGTATCGGAACTCCGTTCCCACGTTCACCGTCCCGAAGAGGGCGGAGAACAGCACCACGAGGGAGAGGGCGACCGCCAGTCCGAACAGGGTCGCGGCGAGGTTGGCGTGGAGTGGATCAGTGTCCAATGTGTCGGTGAACGCACGCATCACAGGAAGCGTGATCGCGCTCGAGAACATTCCTACGATCAGGGGTGCCAGACCGAGCATCCACCAGAAACGCAATGTGGTGACCTTGCGGAACTCGGCAGTGAGCAGCGCTGTCATCGCGGGCCTCCGGGCATCGGACGGTGGTGGGGTGGGGTGTAGCCGGGAGCTGCGCCGTACCAGGGCTGGGGTGCGTGGATCTGAGGTGGGCCGTAACCCGATGGCGCAGCAGCGCTCGCCCCGGCCACGTAGTGACCCGTGGTCATCGAGAGGAAGAGTTGTTCGAGATCAATGTGATCACCGACGATGCCGAAGATCGCCACACCGGTTCGGTCGGCGACCGCCCGGACGACGTCCTCACCGGCGCCGGCGACTGCGAGGCGTCCGTCCGCCAGCGACCGGGTGTCGACGAAGCCGTTCGCAGCCAGTGCGGTCGCCAGTGCGGGCGGGTTGGAGCACGCGACCAGCAGCCGGCTCTGCTGCGACTTGCGCAATTCGTCCATGTGCCCCTGGTAGACGAGTGCACCGCGGCTGACAATCACCAGAGTGTCTACGGTCTGTTCCACTTCTCGCAGGATGTGGCTCGAGATCAGGACGGTGTGGCCGGATGCAGCGAAGTCCTGGAGGAATTCGCGTAGCCAGGCGATGCCCTCGGGATCGAGTCCGTTGGCCGGTTCGTCGAGGACGAGGATCTGTGGATCGCCGAGCAGCGCCGTTGCCAGGGCGAGCCGTTGCTGCATGCCGAGGGAAAATCCACCGGCCTTACGCTGCGCCACGTCCTCAAGTCCGACAACCGAGAGCACCTGTCGCGCGCGCGCTTCGGGGACGCCAATCGCGGCCGCGTACACCATCAGGTGGTCAAGGGCGGTGCGGTTGGGGTGCAGGCTCCGGGAGTCGAGGACGGCCCCTACGGTTCGGGCGGGATCGGCCAGTTTGTGAATCGGCAGTCCCGCGACGGTGGACGTTCCCGACGTCGGCCGGACCAGACCGAGGATCATCCGCAGCGTCGTGGTCTTGCCGGAACCATTGGGGCCGAGGAACCCGGTGATCGAGCCCGGAGGTACCGAGAAGCTCAGATCAGAGACAGCCTGAACGTTCTTGAAACTCTTCGATAGCCCACGGACTTCGATCGGGGCCGCGAAACTTCCTGGGATTGCAGTGGTCAACCCGTCCCCCTGACACAATCGATTGGAATCGGTTTCGAGACTACTGGGCCGCCGATGACGGTCTTCGACCCATGACGTCCGGGCCGTTGCCCGCCGCGCACGCTGTCACTCGATTGGGGATTCAGATGAGCAAGCATCACCATCATCGTGATCGTGGACGAGACGTCCTCGCTCCGGCCTACACCGGACGCATGTCGATCGACCCGTTCCCGACGCTGCGACTGCCGGAACGGGCGGCCGATCCGGAGGCGACCTACCGCTTCATCCACGACGAGTTGATGCTCGACGGCAATTCCCGCCTGAATCTGGCCACGTTCGTCACCACCTGGATGGACCCCGAGGCCGACAAGTTGATGGCCGAGACGTTCGACAAGAACATGATCGACAAGGACGAGTATCCGGCCACCGCCGCGATCGAGTCGCGGTGCGTGTCCATGGTGGCCGACCTGTTCCACGCGCCCGACTTGTCGCCCACCGACCCGGCCAGTGCCATCGGGGTCTCGACGATCGGCTCCAGCGAGGCCGTCATGCTCGGTGGGCTGGCGCTCAAGTGGCGGTGGCGAGCGCGGCGCGAAGAGGCGGGTAAGGATACCGCGCGCCCGAATCTCGTACTTGGCAGCAATGTCCAGGTGGTGTGGGAGAAGTTCTGCCGGTACTTCGACGTCGAACCCAAGTATCTGCCGATGGAGAAGGGCCGCTACGTCATTACCCCGGAGCAGGTTCGTGACGCGGTTGACGAGAACACCATCGGAGTTGTCGCGATCATGGGTACCACCTATACGGGGGAACTCGAACCGGTGGCCGATATCGCGGACACTCTCGATGAACTCGCCGCGTCCGGCGGTCCCGACGTCCCGATTCATGTGGACGCGGCCAGCGGCGGATTCGTCGTTCCGTTCCTGTACCCGGAATTGTTGTGGGACTTCCGGGTTCCCCGGGTAGTTTCCATCAATGTCAGTGGGCACAAGTACGGGTTGACATACCCAGGCATCGGGTTCGTGGTGTGGCGCGGAAGCGAACACCTGCCCGAGGGGCTGATTTTCCGGGTCAACTACCTCGGCGGCGACATGCCGACGTTCACTCTGAACTTTTCCCGCCCCGGCAACCAGGTGGTGGGGCAGTACTACAACTTCCTGCGCCTCGGCCGTGCCGGCTACCGGTCGATCATGGAGGCTCTGCGCTCCACGGCCGTCAGAGTGGGTCAGCGGATCGCCGAGATCGAGCACTTCGCCTTGATCAGCGATGGTTCCGAGATTCCGGTAGTGACGTTCGAAATGGTGGGGGACCCCGGATTCACGGTCTTCGATGTGTCGCACGAGTTGCGGGCAAGGGGGTGGCAGGTGCCCGCCTACACGATGCCCGCCGACGCCGAAGACGTCGCGGTGCTGCGCATCGTCGTTCGTGAGGGGTTCAGCGCCGACCTCGGAACGCTGGTGAGCGAGGCCATCGAAGCGGTGTGCGCCGAGTTGGAGGAGAAGAACGGCGGACATTCGGCGCGGCAGCACTTCGCTCACTGAGTGTGTGTCACTGCCGTGGCGTTTGCGTCGACGCCGGCTCTGCGTTCGAGAACGTCAGAGTCCCGTCGTCGACCGGGGTGCCCCGCAGCACGACGACGTCTCTGTAGTAGTCCATCTGCAGGTTCCACGGGTCCTCGGTGCCGGCCTGCGGCCACAGGCCCAGGGACCGCTGGATGTACCCGGCGGCGAAGTCGAGCAGCGGCCGGGTCGGCATGTCGGGCCGGTCGTTCTCGGCGACCGCGACCGTGGCGCCGCGACGATCCATCTCGGTCAGCAACCGGCACAGGAAGTCCGCGACGAGGTTGACCTTGAGCGTCCACGGGGCGTTGACGTAGCCGACGGCGAACGAGAAGTTCGGGATGTCGGAGAGCATCGTTCCCTTGAACACCAACCGCGTAGTGAGGTCGACGGGCTCGCCGTCGGTGCTCAGGTCGACGCCGCCGAGCGCCAACAGGTCGAGTCCGGTTGCGGTGACGATGATGTCGGCGTCGAGGTGCCTGCCGGAGGTGAGCGCGATCCCAGTCTCGGTGAACGTCTCTATCGTGTCGGTGACGACCGATGCCTTCCCTTTGCGGATCGTCTTGAACAGGTCGCCGCCCGGGACGACGCACAAGCGTTGGTCCCACGGGTCGTACCGGGGGTTGAAGTGGGTGTCGACGTCGAAGCCGGCCGGTAGCATTCGCTTGTTGAGCCATCGGATGACGGCCCGCGCCTGCCGAGGGAAGCGGCGGCACAGTTTGTAGATCCAGACGTTCTGCGCGATGTTCTTCTTCCGGGTGAGCCGGTACCCGCGTTCGTCGCCGAGGAGGCGACGGAACACGCCGTGGAGTGCATCTTCGGTGGGCAGCGGAATGATGTACGTGGGCGAACGCTGAAGCATCGTGACGTGTTCGGCCGCATCGGCCATCGCCGGGATCAGCGTGACGGCGGTCGACCCGGACCCGATGACGACGACCTGTTTACCGGCGTAGTCCAGGTCCTCGGGCCAGTGCTGGGGATGCACGATCCGTCCGGTGAACCGATCCGCGCCCGGGAACTCGGGGGTGTAGCCGCTGTCGTAGTTGTAGTAGCCGGTGGCGCAGAAGAACCAACTCGCCGTGAACGTCACCGTCTCGTCGCTGTCGCCCACGCGGGCGGCGATCGTCCAGCGTGCGTCGGCTGATGACCAGTCGGCGTGAATCACTCTGTGGTGGTAGCGAATACGGTTTTCGATGTCGTACTCGCGAGCCGTCTCGCGGATGTAGCCGAGGATGTCGGCTGCCGGTGCGAGGGCCTTGCGGCCCTTCCACGGCTTGAAGTCGTACCCGTAGGTCTGCACATCGGAGTCGGAGCGGATACCCGGGTACCGGAACAGATCCCAGGTGCCGCCGGAAGCCGCGCGGGACTCGAGGATCAGCAACGTCCGCTCAGAGTGTTCCCGGCGCAGGCGTGCCGCGACCCCGATCCCGGACAGTCCAGCCCCGACGATGAGGACGTCGACGTGTGTGGCTTCGACCGTGCGGGGCTCGGCCGGTCCTGAGGGGCGTTCGGGGCTCATCGAATCCTCCGGTGCGCATGCTGGTAAATCTCGTCTGTCCTGCACGATATCCCGATCGGCCGATTTGGCGAGACCGACCCGGCGTACTTGGAGGCCAGATCCGCGGCGGTGCGGGGCGACGGCACAGGGAAGGACGCAGCGGTCTACCGGCGGTTCCAGTTCGGCAATCTCGCCGAGCTCTCCATGCTCGACCTGCGTACCTACCGCGACGAGCAGGCATCCACAGGCGCCGGGTGGCGCAAGATCGACTCCTCTGACCGGTCGATCACGGGTCGCGCGCAGATGGATTGGCTGACCAGCGGCATCGTCACCTCGTCGGCGCAGTGGAAGATCGTCGGCAACCCGGTGATGATCTCGCCGGTCGTGTTCCCGCCGCTCGACCACCGCACGATGCGGGCGATCACCGAGACGGTCGGATTGCCCGACGCCGGCATCCCCTACAACACCGACCAGTGGGACGGCTACAGCGCCGACCGTCGCAGACTCTTCGACGCGATCGCAGCAAACGGGGTAAACAACACGGTATTCCTCACCGGCGACATCCACACCTCGTGGGCGTGCGATCTGCCGGTGAATGCAGCGGACTATCCGGGCGCGGGCACGGTCGGCACCGAGTTGGTGGTGTCGTCGTTGACCTCTGTCAACATCGACGACATTCTCGGCGTTCCTCCACGCACTGCGACCGTCGCCGTCGAGCAGGCGATCAAATCGACCAACCACCATATACGGTACGTCGAACCCGACTCCCACGGTTACGGCGTGTTCGAGGTGAACGAACAAGGGGCGCAAATGGACTGGTTCTACATCAACGATCCGATGAACCCGCATGCCACGGTTGGGCACGCGGTGAGCTACTGGGTCGCCGACGGCACTCAGCAGGCCCACCCTGTTGCGAACCCGCTCGATCCTGCCGGCTACCGCCCGGGAACGGGCACATGAGCGGCGCCCTGATCCAGTGCGACGTGCTGGGTGAGGACCCGCCTCGAGGGGCAGCGGGGCGTGCCTGCTCGCATCACGATCCCGCCGCCGGTGTACTTCGCGCTAGTGTGGGGTGGCGGCTACTTACTCGGCCTTTTCACACGGCTGGGGTACGAGCGCACCTCTACCCTCGCGTTCACCCGCCGCCGCGGGTCGTCCAAGGAGTTCTGATGTCCGATGTCAACGAGGAACTGCGCACCCATGATCGCCGGGACCAGCCCGAACTGTTGATGCCAGAAGCAGTCCTGTCCCGCACCGCCGCGGATCTGGCCTCCAAGTACGCCGGGGTGTTCTCGCCGCAAACCGTCGAGCGGTACGTCTTCGAGTCCTACACCGCGCTGAGGCTGCATGCGAAAGTACACACCCACCTGCCGACGCTGGCGGGGCGGTTCGCAGCCGATCGGCTCACCGCGCTCGCCCAATCGCAGGGGGCGGTACCGAAGACCGTGCCCGAGGTGCTGTTCATCTGCGTGCACAACTCCGGCCGCTCCCAGATGGCCGCCGCGCTGCTCGCCCATCACGGCCTCGGGCGGGTCCACTCCCGTTCCGCCGGCTCGGCACCGATCGACGCCATCGCGCCGATCGTCATCGAAGCGATGGGTGAGTTCGGGATCGACCTCGGCTCCGAGTTCCCCAAGCCGCTCACCGACGACGTCGTCGCAGCTGCCGACGTCGTGGTGTCGATGGGCTGCGGGGAAGCGTGCCCGGTTTACCCCGGCAAGCGCTACCTGGATTGGACTCTCGACGACCCGGATGGACAGCCGATCGAGGACGTTCGCCGGATCCGCGATGACATCGACTCCAGGGTGCGCGAGCTGCTCGGCCAACTCGTCCCCACCACCGACTGAACGCCTTGGCAGGGCCGTGCATGTCCACCACGCCGAAGGTGCTGTTCGTCTGCGTCCACAACGCAGGTCGCTCCCAGATGGCCGCCGGGTTCCTTGCCGCGCTCGCCGGAGATCGGATCGAGGTGCGTTCGGCCGGCTCCTCGCCGGCCGGTCAAGTGAACCCGGCCGCGATCGAGGCGATGGGTGAGATCGGTATCGACATCTCCGCTGAGAGCCCGAAGATCCTTACCGTCGACGCGGTGCTGGCCTCCGACGTGGTGATCACCATGGGTTGCGGCGACAGCTGCCCGGTCTTCCCAGGAAAGAGCTACCGCGATTGGGTCCTCGACGATCCTGCCGGCCAGGGAATCGACGCGGTCCGTCCGATCCGCGACCAGATAAAGGTCAAGGTAGAGGCCCTGATCGCCGAGCTGACCTCACAGACCGCTACTCGCTGACCGGGAACACCGTGGGGGCAGGCCGTCCTGATGGACGATCAGCTCTCCAGTGCGGGTAGCTGGTCCGGCCAGTGGGCGGGGGCGGGGCCGAAGGCTTCGCGTGCGTTGTCTACGAGGCCCCGGCCGATGGCCCGGTTGCCCGCGCCTCCGATGGCGGCACCGATGCCGGCGGGCACGAGTTTGCCGAGGATCAGTGCGCTGCGGCGGGCGGCGTACCTGGTGATGAACTTGCGCACCAAGGTGTTGTTCATGCCGATCATCGTGGAGCCGGGAACGCGGTTGGTGATGGCGGTCGCCCAGTTCTTCGCCGTCACACCTGTCGCCTTCTGGACGATCTCCATACCCGATTCGCCAAGGGCTACCGAGAGAACGAGTGCGCGCCGCTGCTGATGGTCGGCGGCGTCGACCCCGTGCACTGACGCTACAGCGAGGGTCAGTAGAGCGGCTGCCTCCAGGAAAAACGTCGATTCCGCACCCACCGCCGCGATGGACGCGACCGTGCCGACCCCCGGAATGGCGGCGGCGGCACCGACGGCGCTGCCGCTGCCCGTCACGGCAAGCAGGAACATTTTCTCCATGCGCTCGACGATCTGCGCCGGTGATTCGTCCGGATGTGAGCGGCGGACCCATTCGACGTACTTGGCCACCGCGGGAGCCTGCAGGCGACTTCCATTGTCGAGGACCGAGGCCAGTGCCTTCTCCACCGATCCACCATCGCCAATCATCGCCTGCTCCCCTCCCCTGTGTACTTGAGGTGTGCTGTGTACTTCCGGTGTGCTGTGTACTTCCAGTGTGCTGGGAGTAACTGTAGGTGAGCGAACGTGGCGACCGGTATCTGCGGGGCCCCTGCGGGCGTGTGGAGAGTCGGCGTCAACCCCGAAGCTGGGGCATCGCAAACACACTCATTCTGAATGCACTGCAGGAAAGCATGATCCTCGCTCGATGAGTCGTACAGCAAAGACATTGCTCCGGCGGTAGCGGCGACGTGGATGGTCGATGCGGTCGAGGATCCGATCCATTGCCTGGCGGCCCAGTTCGGATGGGCTCTGGTCGATGACTGTAAGCGGTGGGCGCAGCGCATCGGCCATGGGGAAATCACCGAATCCGACGACAGAGAGGTCGCGCAAGTTCAGTTGCTGTAGCGCGGGGATACCCACCATCGAAATTCGGGCATTCGACAAGAATAGGGCGGTCGGTGGGGGGTCGAGGGCCATCAGCATCGTGAGGACTTCTCTGGCGCCGGTTCGGGTCCCCGCCCCCATCACGATCAAGTTCTCGTCCGGGGGGACGTTCCTGGCGGCGAGGGCGTGCCGGTACCCCAGCAACCGGTTCCCGGTGGTCGGAATCACCGCGGTATCGCCGATGAAGGCGACCCGGTGGTGCCCCAAGTTCAGGAGATGCTCGGTGGCCTTGACACCTCCGTCGTGATCGTCGTGGACGAAACTGTCGGCAGCGATCCCTTTCGCCGCCCGGTCGACGAAAATGGTCGGAAAGTGGCTGGTCCATCGTTTGAGGTAGCTGTGATCCGATCCGATCGGGGCCAATATGAGCCCGCTCAGTCGGCGGCGTAGCAGCGATTCGACAATGGGGCGTTCTTGCGCTCGGTCGTCTCCCATACTCGTCATGATTACCGCCATATCCCGCTCGTGTGCACGGTTCTCTACGGCGTGTGCGATCGCAGCGAAGAAGGGGTCGGCGATATCGGGAACGGCGAGTCCGATCACGGCGGGGCGACCGGTGCGGAAGGTAGTGGCCATCGTGTTCGGGACGTAGTTCAGCGATTCGAGTGCTGCCACGACGCGCGCTCGCGTGTCCGGATCCACGTGAGGATCGTCGTTGTAGACACGGGAGACCGTCTTCGCGCTGACGTTCGCCAGCGCCGCAACATCTTGCATCGTGGTCATCATCGTGCTTTCGCCTAGTTCGGGGTCTTCGCCTGGAGCGCAGTCACGTGCGCAGCCGGTAAGTCATTGCCAGTCAAACGATCCTGCCAGATGTGGGCCGCTCGCGCGGCATACCATACCGACTTGCCACCTCAGATCAGCGGCAGGTGTAGCCGCCGTCGATCGGGAGACAGACACCGGAGACCATGGAAGCGGCGTCGCTGAGTAGGAAGCTGATCGGGGCTGCGATCTCGTCCTCGGTAGCCCAGCGCCCTAGAGGCATCTGCTCGAGAAACGGCTTCTCGATTTCGGGGCATCCCCAATAGGAGGCGGACATTTCCGTCATCACCACGGTGGGGTTGACGCTGTTGACGCGGATGTTGTACTTGCCCAGTTCCAGGGCGGAGACTCGGGTGATGTTGTCGAGTGCGGCCTTCGATGAGCCATAGGAAATGTGGCCGGGGAGGGCAACGAGGCTTGCTTGGCTCGAGACATTGACGATCGCGCCACCCTTGCCCTTCGCCACCATCGAGGGTGCCGCGTACTTGATGACCAGCAGCGCGCCCCGAGCGTTGATGGTGATTACCTTGTCGAAGACCTCGATATCGGTGTCCTGTGGGGTAGCTATCTCGCCGCCGAAACCGCCGCAGTTGACCACGCCCCACAGTTCGAGCCCGGAGAGAGCGTCGCGAATGCTGTCCTCGGAGGTGAGGTCGAACGGCAGCGGCTGCGCCCCGGTTTCTTGCCGGAGCGTCGCGAGGGTCTCGGCGGACCTACCGGAGGCGAAAACCTGGGCGCCCTGGGATGTCAGCAGGCGCACCGTCGCTGCCCCGATGCCCCCGCTCGCGCCGGTTACCAGGATGGATCTGCCGCTGAAGTCAGCCACCAGGATCACTCTCTTTCAGGTTCACGGAGCGGCGACTATCGAATTCGTGACGTCTGGCCGCCCCTGGATGGCCCCATCATAGCCGTCATGTCATCGATGTCACGACCCTGTGCAGGCTTGTCATGTCACCGATGACACGAGTTTGCCCGCAGGTAGTGACAACGGGAGTTGCGTGGGTCACACTAGAGGCGATTGATCTCCACGAGGTGTCAGCGACAGGACCGCCGGTTATGTTTCAGCAAGCTTCAAGCGCCCGATTTCGAGAAGGCGCCGAAGGATGCAACGATGCTGTGGTCCCTGCCGTGAGTACGACGGCTGGCAAATATGAGCGTGACCCGATGATTCTCGCCACGACCGTGGACGAACTCGCCGATCGCGCCCGCACCATGATTGCGGGTGGAGAACGGCTACTGCTCGGTATCACTGGTTCGCCTGGCGCCGGAAAGTCGACACTGTGCGCGGCCCTCGTGGGAGCACTCGGGAATCAGGCCACACTGGTCGGGATGGACGGATTCCACCTGGCCAACGATGAGTTGGTCCGTTTGGGACGCAGGGACCGCAAGGGGGCTCCCGACACTTTCGATGTCGACGGATACATCGCAATGCTGAAACGGTTGCGCGATCAGGAGTCCCCAGTGGTGTATGCCCCCGCATTCGATCGTGGACTCGAGGAGCCCATCGGAAGCGCAGTTCCGGTCAGCAGGGATGTTCCCTTGATCGTGACAGAGGGCAACTACCTACTGATGGGCAGCGACGGCTGGGAATATGTGCGCCCCACATTGGACGAGGTCTGGTATCTCGACGCCCCCCGCCATGTGCGGGAAGGCCGGTTGATCGAGCGGCACCGGGCATTCGGGAAGACCTTCGCTCAGGCCCGGGAATGGACTCGCGAGGTGGATCTGCGCAACGCAGATCTCGTCGAAGCGATGCGTACGCGCGCTGATCTGATGGTCGAAGTACTTGACGACCTTGCCCTCGAGGACAGTCCGTGGTGACCGCAGCATCCCTGCCGGACAGAAGCACCGGCGCAGTCGCGACTGAAGTACACACCCAAGGAGTACCCATGACGAATGTTGCGCCCACTGCGACGCCGATCCTGGAAGGGCGAGGGCTGTCCCGCAGTTTCGGGAACGTTCGAGCACTGGACGGCGCCGATTTCGAGATCTATTCCGGCGAGGTCGTTGCTCTGATCGGTGACAACGGCGCCGGCAAGTCGACGCTCGTAAAGGCGTTGTCGGGAAACCTGAGTCTCGATTCCGGGCAGATTCTGTTCTCAGGCATGCCGGTCGACCTCAACAGCCCCAGTGTGGCAAGCGAAATGGGAATTGAGACCGTATATCAGGACCTTGCGCTCGCACCACACCTCAATGCCGCGCAAAATATGTTCCTCGGTCGTGAACTGCCTGCGGAGGGATTGCTCGGCCGCCTCGGCTTCCTTGATACCAAGACCATGCGAGAGCAGTCTCGCAAAGCCCTCGACGATCTCGGGGCAACCGTACGAACCCTGACCGATCCGGTCGGCGCGATGTCGGGCGGTCAACAGCAGGCGATAGCGATCGCGCGCGCCGTGGCATGGGCCAAGGGGGTGGTCTTTCTCGACGAACCCACTGCAGCGCTCGGCGTCGTACAGACCAAGAACGTCCTCGAAACGATCCAGCGAATCAGTAGCACAGGCGTGGCGGTGGTCTTCATCAGTCACTCCATGCCTCACGTGATCGAGGTGGCAGACCGGGTCCAGGTGCTGCGTCTGGGGCGGCGTGTGGCTACCTACGAAGCGAAGAACACTTCAATGGAAGAACTTGTCGGTGCGATGACCGGCGCAATCACCGGAGCGGCATAACGATGTCCAATCAAACTGCGACCCCTCCCGCCTCGCTGCCGACCGGTGATCCGGACGCAGCGGAATCAGCCGGTGTCAGATGGACCCCCGGCAAACTGCTGCGTATACCGATCTTCCAGATCCTGTTGGTGCTGTTGCTGATCTGTGCGGTGTTCGGTGCAATGGCGCCTGACACATTCCTCGCGTGGGGCAACATTCGGTTGATTATCCAGAACGTGTCGATCTTGGCGATCCTCGGTGTCGGTATGACCTTCGTGATTGTGACCAGCGGGATCGACCTTTCGATCGGATCTGTCCTCGTCTTCTCCGGCGTCGTCGCCGCCAAGACAATGCAAGCGATCGGCGGAGAAGGCTGGGGCACGGCCATCGTCGGGATCATCGCCGCGGTCCTGTCTGGTATGGCATGGGGCGCCCTCAACGGATTCCTGGTTGCCAAGGCGAAGGTTCCACCGCTGATTGTCACGCTCGGAACCCTAGGCGGCGCACTCGGTCTGGCGCAGGTGATAACCGGCGGCGTCGACATTCGTGACGTCCCACCGGTCCTGGTCGACACTATCGGCTACGGAAACCTACCCGCCACCTCCATCCCGCTCCTCTCGGTGATCGCACTGGTGTTCATCGTCTCGTTCTCTATCATCCTGCACCGCACAAAGTTCGGCCTCTATACCTACGCGATCGGGTCGAAGGAAGAATCCGCACGACGTGTGGGTGTCAAGGTCGACCGGCATCTGATCAAGGTCTACGCATTGTCGGGTACTCTTGCCGGCGTCGCCGGCATCTTGTCCCTGGCGCAGTACAGCACCACGGCAATCGCAGGGCAGTCTCAGACCAACCTGAACGTGATCGCCGCTGTCGTGATCGGTGGCACCAGCCTCTTCGGTGGTATCGGTACAATCTTCGGGACGATAGTGGGACTCTTCATTCCCGCGGTTCTGCAGAACGGATTCGTGATCATCGGTGTGCAGCCGTTCTGGCAGCAGGTCGCCGTCGGCGCAGTACTGATCATCGCGGTCTACATAGACCAACGTCGCCGTTCCGCCGCTTCACGCGGACGATCGGAGTCGTCGAAACTCTCTGCCCTGCGCAAACTATGGTCCCGAGGTCCGTAGTGAGTCCCGACATGTGCACGGATGCACCAACTCTCACCTACATCCAAACAGGAGTGTGTCAACAATGACGAAGAAGTCACGCAGGGTCGCCACGATATTCGCTCTCGGCGGCGCGGGTGCGCTGGTGTTGTCCGCGTGCTCCGGCGCAGGGGGAAGCGACACCAAGGAGATCGCCTTCATCCAGGGTGTCGCTGGCGATGAGTTCTACATCAGCATGCAATGCAGCATTGAACAAGAGGCCGCGGCCGAAGGGTTCACCGTCAACACTCAGGGACCTACCCAGTTCGACCCGACCTTGCAGAGGACGGTGCTCGATTCGGTGATTGCTTCCCGTCCCGACGCCATTCTCATCGCGCCTACCGATGCCACGGCTATGCAGGCACCCCTCGCCGCGGCGGCAAGGGAAGGTATCGAGGTTGTGCTCGTCGACGCTACCGTCGACGATCCGTCCTTTGCCGTGTCCCAGGTCGCATCGGACAATATAGGTGGTGGCGCCGAGGCATTCCACGCGATCCAGCAGATGAATCCGGACGGTGGAAAGGTTCTCGCGATGGACCTCTACCCAGGTGTTTCCACCACCAACGCACGAGCGGAGGGCTTTGAGCAGGCGGTCGCGCAGGATCCGTCATTCGACTATCTCGGCGTGCAGTACAGCCACAACGATCCGGCCGAGGCGGCCAGGCTGATGACCGCTGCACTGTCCCGGGATCCCGACATCGTCGGTGTCTTCGCTACCAACCTCTTCGCCTCAGAAGGCACCGCCACCGGTCTACGCCAGGCCAACATGCAGGATCAGGTCAAGCTCGTCGGCTTTGATGCAGGTCCGGCGCAGGTCGACCAACTGAGGGAGGGCACGGTGCAGGCGCTCATAGCCCAGGAGCCCGCCACGATCGGCAAGGACGGTGTCGAACAGGCCGTGGCCGCACTCGACGGCAGGCCGGTTACCGCCAGCATCCAGACCGGCTTCCAGGTGATCACCGCAGAAAATCTTGACACCGACGGCGCCGAGTGGGTGTACAAGTCGTCTTGTTGACCTGTAGCGATGGTGGTGTCTCCATCCTGCTTTGAGAATTGCAGCGAGGCGGGGGCGCCACCACTCTCTTGCCTCGCCGGCAAAAAGTCTCCGCACCAGCAAGTTTCATGAACAACCAAGGACTGTCATGACCTGTCTCAGTCGGCGTGCTCTCGCTACGCTTCCCGTTTCTGTTGAGACGCCGACCTATCGGGATGACGTGCAGATCGGAATTGTGCATTTCGGTGTCGGAGGGTTCCACCGATCGCACGAAGCGATGTACGTCGATCGGATACTAGCCGCCGGCCATACCGATTGGGGAATTTGCGGAGTTGGTGTAATGGCCGGGGACACCCGTATGCGCGATGTCCTGGAGAGTCAGGACTACCTGTACACCCTCGTCACCCGAGACACCGACGGCACTACCCATGCCCGCGTCATCGGCTCTATCGCCGATTTCCTCTATGCCCCGGACGATCCGCAAGCAGTGCTGGACCAACTCGCTGCATCCACCACGCGCATCGTTTCTCTCACCATCACCGAGGGCGGGTACAGCATCAATGATGCGACCGGTCGGTTCGACCCTAGTGATCCCGACACCCTCCACGATCTCACTTGTGGCGGCGAGTTGCCGCGTAGCGTGCTCGGATTCATCACCGCAGCGCTGGCTCGCCGCCGCAGCCTGGGTATTTTCCCGTTCACGGTCATGTCGTGCGACAACATCGAGCACAACGGGTCGGTCGCCCGCACCGCCGTAACGGCGTTTGCCGAGCGCAAGGATCCCGCGCTCGCAGCCTGGATCCGCGATACCGTGGCGTTCCCCAGTTCGATGGTTGACCGGATCACTCCGGTTACCACGACCGAGACCATCGGCACCGTCGCCGCGACCTTCGGCGTCGAAGACCAGTGGCCTGTTCAATCCGAGTCGTTCGAGCAGTGGGTGCTCGAAGATCACTTCACTCTTGGCCGGCCACCCTTCGAGCAGGTCGGTGTGCAAATCGTCGACGACGTGGAACCCTACGAACTGATGAAGCTGCGGTTGCTCAACGCATCGCATCAGGTCATGAGCTACCTCGGAATCCTGGCCGGGCACACCTACGTTCACGAAGTCTTCGACGACTCCGATCTGGACGCGTTCGTTATGTCGTATATGCGCAGGGAGGCTACCCCGACGTTGCGACCCGTTCCCGGAGTCGACCTCGCTCGATATCGCACCCAACTTCGGGAGCGATTCGCCAGCAACAGCATTCGCGACACTCTTGCTCGTCAGATTGTCAACGCCTCGGACCGAATTCCGAAGTTCCTGTTACCGGTTGCCTGCGAGCAACTCGAACGCGGCGGATCGATCGATCACATCGCTCTCGTCCTCGCTGCATGGTGCACCGTCATCGATAGCGAAGACTTGGATGTACCCCTGATAGACGGCCGCGGTGACCAGTTGCTCGAATTCGCCCGTCATGACCGTGACCGACCGGGCGCGTTCCTCGGGAACTCCACCATCTTCGGTGACCTCGTCACCAGTACCACGTTGCATGTCGCGTACTGCGCCGCCAAACAGGCACTGCACGAGCACGGCCCGCGTACCGCCGCCAGGTTGGTCACCGCAACCACCTGACCGTCGCGTAGGCAGGTCTGATTATGTGCCGTGGCCTGCGGGTACGACCTCGGTCGGCTTCGGTGGAGGTGGTGGCGTGCCATCCCCGAACGGTCGGCCGCCGAGTTGCTCGCGACCGTGCGGCGCGAGCCAACCAGACAGGTCTGGCCCCACCGGCACGATGCGGGTGGGGTTGATGTCGGTGTGGACCATGTAGTAGTGCTGCTTGATCTGAGTGAAGTCGATCGTGTCTCCGAACCCGGGCGTCTGGAAGAGGTCCCGCGCGTAGTTCCACAGAGCCGGCATCTCGTTCAGCTTGTTCCGATTGCACTTGAAATGACCGTGATACACAGCGTCGAAACGCGCCAGTGTGGTGAACAGGCGTACGTCCGCCTCAGTGATCGTGTCGCCGACGAGGAACCGGCGATCCGTGAGCCGATCCTCGAGCCAGTCCAGCCGCGCGAACAGGCTGTAGTAGGCGGACTCGTACGCTTCCTGGGATCCGGCGAAACCACACCGGTAGACGCCGTTGTTCACATCGTGGAACACGAGGTCGGCCACCTCGTCGATCTCGTCCCGGAGATTGTCGGGGTAGAGATCGGGCGCGCCGTTGCGGTGGTACTGCGTCCACTCCGACGACAGGTCGAGGGTTATTTGGGGATAATCGTTGGTCACCACCTGCCCGGTGGGCACATCGACGATCGATGGAACGGTGATGCCGCGCGCATAGTCAGGGAAGCGTGCGAGAAAGGCGTCCTGCAAGCGTGGGATCTTCAGCACGGGGTCGATACCGCCCGGGTCGAGATCGAAGGTCCAACTGCGCTTGTCATGGGTGGGTCCGCACAGACCCATCGAGAGCGCGTCCTCGAGGCCGAGGAGTCGGCGGACTATGATCGCGCGGTTGGCCCACGGACAGGCGCGAGCGACCACCAGGCGGTAGCGACCGGATTCGACGCGATAGCCGTCGCGGCCGTCCACCGTGATGCGGGTAGGGATGTAGCGGGTGTCACGGGTGAACTCGGCGTCGGCTTCCACGTAGGTGCCGTCTTCGGCGGTCCGATCTTCAGTTTGTTCTGTCATGGTCGACTCGTTCCCACAGCTCGATGTGTTCTTACAGCGTACTTCGCGAAATCGTGACCATGGCGTAGGTTCCGAGTTCCCGGTATCCCACGTGTGTGGCGAGTGTGCGTGCGGCCAGATTGTTTCGCGGTGAACGGTATTGGGCGATCAACCCGCTGTCGAGGGCATCGTCGGTAGCGATGCCTGCGATCTGTGCTCCGAGACCGCGGCGCCGGAACGCGGGTGCCGTCAGCGCCCCGACGTCGGCGAGGAAACCCTGGAACTCGGCGTAGCAGGCGGAGGCCATCGGGTGCTCTGCGTCGTCGAGGATCGTGAACCGCCGGTCGCGGCCACCGAGGTGCGCCTCAGCCACGTCGTCGGGTGGGCACGCTGCCTCGACCTGCCGGACGTGGTCTCGTTCGTACGAGACGAGGGGTGGCCGGCCGGTCACCGGTTCCTGGTATTCGGTGCCGAAGGAGAGGACCAGCGGGCCCGCGCAGCGTCCCGATCGGTCATGGGTGAGCGCGAGCAAAATCGCGGGTTCCGTCAGCTCATCCGGCGTGTGGTCGTCGGCACGCTCGATCGCCCATCGGGGGCCTACCAGTGCCGATGCCTCACCGAGACGGAGGAATCGGATGTTGTCCGCCTCGTCGTCCACCCGGATCGCGCGGCCGCCCGCATCCGGGTGGGAGGACAGTGCGTCGTCTGGGAGCCCCAGTTCGCGGGACCAGGCGAGCTCGATGATGTCGAGATGATGAGAGTCCACTCGCCCACGGTAGCCGTTTGTTCCTTCCCTGCCCGTGCTATATGTTCCACATTGAGTATTCGGCACGGAGTATTCGGCTCAGTGTATTCGGCACGGAGTACTCGACACGGACTATTGAAGGAGGTGGTGGTCGTGGCACTCACTCCGCTCGGCGTCACAATCCTCGGCTTGCTGTGTGAACGGACGATGCACCCGTACGAGATGTATCAACTTGCCACGGCCCGGCGGGGGTGTCTTGTGAAGATCCGGCCGGGGTCGCTCTACCACACCGTGGGCAGGCTCGAATGTGACGGACTGGTGCGCACCACCGGCACCGATCGGACGGGGAATCGTCCTGAGCGCACCATGTACGAGATCACGGAAACGGGCCGGAAGGCGCTGGTGGATCGAGTCAGTGACATGCTCGCGACATTGGGAAACGAGTTCCCGCAGTTCCCTCTGGCTCTGGCGGAGGCTCACAATGTCGACGCCGGCACGGTGGTGGAACTGCTTCGCGAACGCCTCGTTCACCTCGAACAGGCGATCAGCAATCTCGAGACCACTACCGCGGTCGCCCATTCCGTCGAGACACCCAGGATCTTCGTCTTGGGCGACGAGTATCTCCTCACCCTCGCCCGCGCCGAGCACCAATGGCTCAGCGCGTTGGTGACGGAAATCGACTGCGGTGACCTGCCATGGCTCACACCGGAACTCCTCGACCGCCTGACAAACTCACGCCGGCCTCGTTCCGGTTCGGAAAGGGACTGACAATGGATACCGAGCGCACCGCACCCGATGCCTCACCACCCGAGCATCGAAATCCGTGGCCGGCCCTGTGGGCCCTGGTCATCGGGTTCTTCATGATCCTCGTCGACAGCACCATCGTGGCGGTGGCGAACCCCGCGATCATGAGCGCGCTGAATACCGACATCAACAGCGTCGTCTGGGTCACCAGTGCCTACCTGCTGGCGTTCGCGGTTCCCCTTCTGGTGACCGGCCGCCTGGGTGATCGGTTCGGCCCGAAGAACATTTACATGATCGGGCTCATTCTGTTCACGGCGGCATCGCTGTGGTGCGGTCTGTCCGACACTGTCACCACACTCATCGTGGCACGGGTGTTCCAGGGACTCGGCGCCGCGCTGATGACGCCGCAGACGATGGCCGTCATCACTCGCACGTTCCCGCCCGACCGCCGTGGCACGGCGATGGGTCTGTGGGGCGCGGTCGCAGGCGTAGCCACATTGGTGGGACCGCTTGCGGGCGGGGTGCTCGTCGACAACCTCGGCTGGGAGTGGATCTTCATCGTCAACGTGCCGATCGGTGTGATCGCCTTCGTGCTGGCGTGGCGTCTGGTTCCGTCGCTCGAGACCCACAAGCACAAGTTCGATATTCCGGGCGTCGTCCTCAGCGCGCTCGGCATGTTCTTTCTCGTGTTCGGAATCCAGGAAGGCAGCACCCAGGACTGGTCGTCGACCGTGCTGGCATCGATCGCCGCCGGACTGATCCTCCTCGGTGTCTTCGTCTGGTATCAGTCGTGGAACAAGAAGGAGCCGCTGCTGCCGTTGGGGCTGTTTCGCGACCGAAACTTCTCCCTCGCCAACGTGGCCATCACCTCGATGGGTTTCGCGATCACCGCGATGGTGCTGCCGCTGATGTTCTATACCCAGGCGGTGCGTGGACTGTCACCGACCGCGTCGGCGCTGTTGTTGGTGCCGATGGCCGTCCTCACCGGGGTGTTCGCGCCTTTCGTTGGCAAACTTGTGGACCGGACGCATCCGCGGTACATCGCCGGCACGGGTTTCCTGCTGTTCGCCGTCGCACTGGGATGGTTGGCCCTGGTCATGACGCCCGACGCCGCGATCTGGGAATTGATGCTGCCCATCGGGCTGATTGGCCTGGCCAACGCGTGCATCTGGTCGCCGCTGGCTGCCACCGCAACCCATAACCTTCCGCAACATCAGGCAGGTGCCGGCGCCGGCGTCTACAACACCACACGTCAGGTCGGTGCGGTGCTCGGTAGTGCCGCGATCGGTGCTCTCATTACCGCCCGCCTGTCCGCCCAGGGGTTGAGCGGTGGAAGTTCTGAGGGGGGTGTGGGCGAACTGCCCGCGTTTGTGAAGGAGCCGTTCAGCACCGCCATGTCACAGTCGGTATGGCTGCCGGCGGCCATCCTGCTCGTCGGATTCGTCGCCTCGGTGTGCTTCGCGCGGCCGGTGCGCCGGAGCGAGACCGAGGTCAGCTCGGCTGCCGTACCCAGTCGGGAAACATCACTGCAGGGTTGAGGTAGTCGTCGGGATCGAAGGCGCGCTTGATCGCCCACATTGCGGCGATGTCCTCACGGCTGCGCGCGAAGTCGAGATAGTTCCGTTTGTGGGTACCGACACCGTGCTCGGAGGCGATCACACCCCCGTGATCGCGGACCAACTCGGCCACCGGGTGGTAGAGCACGGACTCGTCGGGGCAGCGGAGCACGTTGAGGTGTACGTTGCCGTCGGCAACGTGCCCGAACAGCACCGGAATGGCGCCTTGTACTCGATTCGACACCAGCGCGACGGCGTTCTCGACGAAGGCAGCGAGGGTGTCGAGGGGGAGTGCGGCGTCGAACTTGACCGGGGCGCCGAACAATCCGACTACCTCGGCGAAGGCCTCGCGTGCCGCCCACACCCGGGCGCGGCCGGCGGAATCGATCCCGACGGCGGGTTCGTCGTCGGGATCGCACCGTTCCAGAGCCCCGGCCAACTCCTCGGTGCGGTCCCACGCTCCCGCCAGTTCCACCAGCAGATACCACGGCAGTTTGGTGGGAACCGCGAATCCCAGGCGGGAGGAGGCCAATTCGAGGCCCCGTCCGTCGAGCATCTCCACCGCATCCACACCGTCGAGACGGCGGAGAACTCGCACCGCCTCGATCAGCTGGGACAGGTGCGCGAAGCCGGCTAGAGCGGCTACGCGATGCGCCGGGACGGGGTGGAGGGCGAGATCGGCGGCGGTGATCACGCCGAGCGTGCCCTCGCTGCCCGCAAACAATGCGGGCAAGTCGTATCCGCAGTTCTCGGCACTCACACGCCTACGGCGCCGGACGATCTCGCTGTCGGGAAGCACCACCTCCAGACCCAGCATCTGGGCAGCCATGTGCCCGAACCGCACGGTGTGCAACCCGCCCGCGTCGGTCGACACCATCCCTCCGATCGTCGCGGAGTCTCGGGAGGCGATGTCGACACCGAACAGAAGTTCTGCCGCGGCTACGGTCCTCTGCAGAGCAGACAGCGTGACACCGGCCCCGACGGTGACCCGCAACTCCTCGCGGTCGACGTCGCCGATCGAGGTCAGTCGCTCGGTGGACAGCAGCACGTCGTCGTGTTCCGGGACCGTGCCCGCCTCGAGGCCGGTGCGGCCACCCTGCACGGTGACCTTGACCCCAGCCCGACGGCAGATACCCAGGACCGCCGAGACTTCCGCGGTATCGGCGGGCCGGACGAGTGCGCTCGCCCTCCCACTGTAGCGACCCGTGTGGTCGGTGGCGCGGCTGGCCAGCACGTCGCGGTCGGAGGTCAAGAACCGTTCTCCGACGGCATCGGCCAGCGCCGAGCGCAGCGAGTCCACAACCCGATCGTAGGCGCGATTAATGTGGCAGTCTGGCGGGATGACTGAGCCTGCAGCCGCGAATCCCACCCGACTCGACCGTGTCCGCACCGACGCCGGCGCCGAGATGGCGATCCTGACTTTCGCCCACGGACCGCTCAACCTCTTCGACCAGTCGATGTTCGACGCTTTGCGGGCGGATGTCGCGGCTCTCACCGAGAGTCCGCCGCGCGCGGTGCTGTTGCGTGCCGAGGGGAAAGTGGTCTCGGCTGGGGTGGACGTGAAACTCTTCGCCGGGCTCACTGCGGAGTCGGCGGCCGACCTGTGGCAGGAGTTGTTCGCCGCGATCTGTCATCCTCTCGAGGTATTGCCGTGCCCCGTTGTGTACGCAGCGCATGGATTGACGCTGACCGCAGCCTTCGAGATCGCGCTCGCCTGCGACATCATCCTCGCCGCCCCGCGGGCGAAGTTCGGCCTCGTCGAGGCCGTCGTGGGCCTCACACCGTCGATGGGTGGTCCGCAGCGCCTGGCCGAGCGTGCGGGATCCAGCCGCGCCCGCGAGTTAGTCATGACCGGTGACCTCTACGACGCCACAACACTGCAGAGTTGGGGTGTGGTCAACGCTGTCCACGAGGACGTCGACTCCGCGGCACGTGCGCTCACCGCACGACTCGCAGACGGACCGACGCGCGCACACGACGCCACGAAGCAGATCATTTCCGCGTGGCGGTCGGGTGGAGTCGCGCACGCCGACTCGATCACGCCCGACGTGTCTGGTGCGTTGTTCGCGACCGACGACCTCCGCGGTGCGGTGCGCAGTTTCCTCGACGTCGGACCGGGTAAGGCGACGTACCAGGGCCGCTAGACCTCTTCTGCGCACTCCCCACACCTTGTGACCGACGTCTCATATAGTTGTGGCACCGTTCCGATCGCGCACCAGTGTCATCAGCGGAGGTACAGATGCCGTCATCTCTCGTCGAGTACTCGTGCAATGGCCCTTTCTTCCACGACGACAGGGTGGTCCGTGCTCACGACGGCATCCTCCGGTATGGCGGACTCAATCCGTCGCTCACAGAACTGCTCGACGTTGCCGTGCACCGCTACGCGGGCCGCGTAGCCGTTGAGGAAGACGGCGGTCGGTCGGTCACCTTCTCGCAATTGTGGAAGTCGGCGTCGCGGGTGGCAGGCGGGTTGAAGGAGAGAGGCGTCGAGATCGGCGACCGGGTCGCCGTTCGCCAGCCTGTGGCAGTGCGCTGGGTGGAGGCCTTCCTCGGAGTGCTGCTCGCCGGTGGTGTGCCTGTTGGAGTCAGTCCGGCGCTTGACGACACGCAGACCGGAATGGTGATCGCCGACAGCGCGTCGGTGCTGACCCTCGACGGTGAACTGCCGGAGGGTGTCTCGTACATCGACGACGGTGCCGGCCCCGAAGAGTTGGTGCTGCTGTCGTACGCTCCCGGCACCTCGGACTTCCCGAGGGGTGTGGAGTTGAGCAACGAGAATCTCCTGTCGACCATCGAATCCGTGATTTATGCGCGCGGCTTCAGCTCCGAGGGGCTGCGTAATCTGCTGGTCGATCCTGAACTGCATACGGTCGGATCGCTCGTTGAACTGCTGTCGACACTGGTAATCGGCGGGACGGTCCTGTTGACCGCGAGCAGCGATGCAGCGTCGTGGCGTGGAACTGGAGCCGACGTGCTCACCGCGTCACCCGCCGTTCTTCTGGGGGCAGTGGAGAACTCACGGGTGACGAGCTTCGGCCGCCGCGCAGTGCGCTGGATCGACTACAGCGGGGCCGGTCTGCCCGCCGAACAGGCGCGGTTGCTGCGCAGGATGTTCCCGGATGCGAAGCACATTCTCTGCTGGGGAATGACCGAGACCTGCGGCACAGGTCTGGCGCTGCCTGACGAATGTGCCCTCTCGCACGCGGGGAGTGTGGGAATTGCCTTCGGCGGTATGGAAGTGGCTCTGTTCGGTCCCGACGCCGCCCGTGGATTCGGCGAATTGCTCTGTCGTGGGCCGGGAGTGATGCGCGGGTACTGGAACAGCCCGGAGGTCACGGCGGAAAGTTTCACAGGTGACTGGTTCCACACCGGCGACACCGCGACTATCGACGGCGACGGATTCGTCCGTATCGTCGATGGCGACATCGCTGCCAAGGCGGTGCGAAAGGCAGGTATTACCCCGTGAGTTCTCCCGTCGCCGAGTTGCACATGCATATCGAGGGATCCCTCGAACCCGAGCTGATCTTCGAGATGGCCGAACGAAATTCCGTGCGGTTGCCCTACGCGGACCTAGATGATCTCCGCTCGCGATATGAGTTCACCGATCTGCAGTCTTTCCTAGACCTCTACTTCGCCAACATGCAGGTTCTGCGGACGGCCCAGGATTTCGCCGACCTCACGCGCGCGTACTTCGCGAGGGCATCTTCCGCCGGGGTCGCCCACGTAGAGTTCTTCTTCAATCCGCAAGCTCACGTCAATCGCGGTGTTCCGCTGCATGAGGTACTCGACGGGATCATGGACGCGGTGGCGGCCAGTGAACGGGAGTTCGGGCTGAGTAGTGCTGCCATCGCCGCTATTTTGCGGGACCGTCCGGTGCGAGAGGCGGAAGAAGTGTTCTCGGAGATCATCCGATTGCAGACTCCGATAGTCGGGCTGGGCCTGGACTCGGCCGAGGTAGGCAACCCCCCATCGTTGTTCGAGGACGTGTTCGCTCGCGCGCGCGCCGAGGGGTTGCATGTAGTGGCCCATGCGGGAGAGGAGGGCCCGCCGGACTATATCTGGCAGGCGCTCGATCTCCTCGGCGCCGAGCGCATCGACCACGGGGTTCGGGCTCTCGAAGACCCGGCTCTGGTAGCCCGGCTAGTGGATGAGGAAGTGCCGCTGACCGTGTGCCCGTTGTCGAACGTGAGGTTGTGCGTCGTCGACTCCCTGGCCGATCACCCGCTGAGGACCATGATGGAGGCCGGACTGCTGGTGACAGTCAATTCCGACGACCCCGCGTATTTCGGCGGATATGTGGACGACAATTTCTCCGCACTGAGGCACCAGATCGGTTTGACCGATGACGAGCGGGAAACCTTGGCACGCAACTCGATCAAGGCCTCGTTCGCGAGTGACGCACGTAAGGCGGAACTCCTACGCGGCTGACGATCCGGTCAGTCGAGGTCACCGACCGAGGACCTGCTGTAGGTATGCATTGTCGAACATGCGTTGCGGGTCGTACTTGTCGCGCACGGCCACGAACTCGTCGAAGTTCGGGTAGGCAGGCCGCAAGTCGTCGGCGGTGCGGCCGTGCATCTTTCCCCAATGCGGCCGGCCGTCCACGTCGCGGGCGATGGCCTCGACCGCGGAGAAATACCGCTCATGGTCGCGGCGGTGGTACTGGTGGACCGCGATGTACGCGGTTTCGCGCCCGTTCGCCGTCGAGAGCCACACGTCATCGGCGGCGGCGAACCGGACCTCGACGGGGAATGCCACTGTGAAGTCCGACTTCTCCACCCACTGGTCGATCGCCGCGAGCGTCTCGGGAAGTGCCTCGGCAGGAATGGCGTACTCCATCTCCCGGAACTTCACACGCCGCTCCGATGCGAAGACCCGATAGCTGCGATCGGTGAACTCGCGCGCGCTCAAGACGCGGGAGGAGAGGCGATTGATCTTGGGGATCGCCGAAGGCATGCGGGTGGCGAGCCGGTTGACGCCCTCGAACACGACATTGGAGAGCAGTTCGTCGTCGATGTAGGAGCGTATTGGGTGAATTGGCGACGTCGGAGTGTCACCGGACAGTCGGGTGTTGCGTTTCGTCAGCACGCGGCGGGTGTGAGGGAACCAGTAGAACTCGAAATGGTCGACGGTGCTGCGGTCGTGGTCGAGCCGATCCAGTGTGGCGTCCAATGACTCGGGCGCCTCGACGGCGTGCATCACGTATCTGGGAACACACCGGATCGTGACCTTCGACATGATCCCGATCGCGCCGAGTCCCAGTCGGGCCGCCTCGAACAGTTCGGGGTTCTGCGTGGGAGAACAGTCGGCCACCGAACCGTCTGCCAGTACGATCTGCAGGGCGCGGACCTGGGTGGCGAGACCTCCGAATCGAGCTCCGGTGCCGTGGGTTCCGGTGGAGAGTGCGCCCGCGATCGACTGCACGTCGATGTCGCCCAGATTGGTCATGGCGAGGCCGTGTTGCCAGAGTTGTTCGTTGAGATCGCGAAGTCGGGTGCCGGCAAATACGGTGACGAGGGCGCCGCCTGCCTCGTCGGGTGTCACGGAGTCGACCCCGGTTATTGCGTCGAGGCTCACGAGGATCCCGTCGGTGACGGCGACTCCGGTGAACGAATGTCCGGCCCCCACGGCCTTGACATGCTGTCCCTGCCGCGCGGCGCCGGAAACAAGAGCGCTCAACTCCTGGACTGAACGCGGAGTTGCGAAGCGTTTCGGATTCGCCGTCTCGGTGCCCGCCCAGTTGCGCCATGTGTCCTGTGTCATATGTTCATGAGAACATGGACGCCTGTCCAAGCAAAATTGTGGGGTAGCCCATCGGGGCTCCGTGTTGTTGACGACTCGGACACCGGGCAGGTTCTACGATCGAAGAATGCTGAAGAGACTTCCTGCGGATGAGCGTCGTGCCCAACTCGTCGAGTCGGCGTTGACCATCGCGGAGCAGCGCGGCGTCGCGTCGGTCACCGTGCGTGCGGTGGCGGAGGAGGCGGGTGTCTCCCTCGGTGTTGTGCACTACTGCTTCGAAAGCAAGGAGGAACTCCTCGCCGCGATGGGCGAGAGCCTGGTTTCGCAGTTGAGCGAGTCGACGCGCCTGGCGTTCGGTGAGGTGCGGCATGCTCCGAATCTGCGTGGAATCGCCGGGCTGCGTGAACTCCTCCACATCGGGATCAGTGGAATGCTGCCGATGATCGAGGCCACGCCGGGTCGCCAGCTACTGACGTACGAGATCACGGCCCAAGCGTTGCGGCAGCGTGCATTTGTGGCCGAGGGTTCCGCAGACATTGCAGGTCAGCAGTATAGAAAGATGGATGCGGAAGCCGTCGACTTCCTCTCGGCGTGTGCGAACATTGCCGGAGTGCACTGGGGGCCTCCCGTCGAGCAGATCGCGCGTTTCGGGTTGGCCTGCGTGGACGGTGTAGTGCTGCGGTGGCTGGTCGACAGGGATAGCGAGGCGATGATCGAGGCACTGGACGAGACGGTGCACGCTATCGCGGCGAAGGCTGTCGAACAGTCGTGATCGCCGACCGGCCATAATTGATCTATACAAGCGTCCAACTTGATGGTTGACTGACGCGACGGATTGAAAACGATTGGAAGAACTGTGACTCCCACGCTCGACCGTCTTATCGCCTCGACGACGGAGGTGGACCCGCCGTTGGCGGCGCTCGACCTTCCCACGTTGCGCGGCAATGCCGCCGATCTTGTGCGGCGTGCGGGCGGTACTCCCGTCCGGGTCGCCAGCAAGTCCGTCCGGTGCCGCGCCGTCCTGCAGGTTGCCCTGGGTGAGAAGCTGACGGGCGCAGACGGCTTCCGCGGGATCATGGCGTACTCGTTGCGCGAGGCGATGTGGCTCGCGCGACACGGCGCGAACGACATTCTGATGGGCTACCCGACCTCCGACCGCGGAGCACTCGCGGAACTATCCTCCGATCCCGAACTGTTGGACCGGATCACACTGATGGTCGACAGCGAAGACCAACTCGACTTCATACTCGATGCTGCCGGCACCACATCCCTGCGTGCCCGGTTGTGCATCGACGTCGACGCGTCACTGCGCCTCGGTCCCGTTCACATCGGTGTCCGCCGATCGCCGCTGCGCGAACCGGCGGCAGTCGCGGCATTCGGCAAGCGGGCCGACAAGAGGGGGTTCGCCGTCGTCGGCGTCATGTTCTACGAGGCGCAGATCGCGGGGCTGCCGGACACCAGCCCGCCGATCGGTTGGATGAAGAGGGCGTCGGCGAAGGAACTCGCGACCCGGCGCAGTGCTGTGGTAAACGCCGTGCAGTCCGAGGTGGGGGTACTCGAGATCGTAAACAGCGGTGGCACCGGTTCACTCGAGGTGAGTTCCGCGGACCCCGTCGTCACCGAGGTTACGGCCGGTTCGGGTCTGTACGTCCCGACGCTCTTCGACGACTATCGAGCGTTTCGTCCGCATCCTGCCCTCTATTTCGCGCTGGCGACGGCACGGCGGCCTGCGCCGAACATCGCGACCTTGTTCGGCGGCGGCTACATCGCCTCCGGTCCCGCGAGCGGCAGTCGTGTGCCCAGGCCGATGCGGCCGTCCAGGCTGAAGCTTCTGCGCAACGAGGGTGCGGGGGAAGTGCAGACCCCCGTCACCGGAAGGGCAGCAGCAACTCTCGGTATCGGCGACCGTGTGTGGTTTCGGCACGCGAAGGCGGGCGAACTGTGCGAACGGTTCGCCGAGGTACACGTAGTGGATGCGGACGGATCCCGCACCGCGGTGCCCACCTATCGCGGCGAAGGTCAGTGCTTCGGTTGACCGGTAAGCCGCATGAAGGCCCCCAGTTCGATCAATCCCTCGGGAGTGGTCGGCGTGTACTGCGTCAGCGATTCCGAACGGACGATGATCGCAGCCCACTTGCCGCGTGAGATGGCAACGTTTATCCGGTTGCGGGAGAGCAGGAACGACATGCCGCGCGGCACATCCTCGATTGCGGAAGCTGTCATCGAGACGATCGCGACGGCAGCTTCCCGTCCCTGGAACTTGTCGACGGTCCCGACCTCGACCTTCTCGAATCCGGCCGTGGCGAGGTCGCCTTCGATCAGTCTCACCTGCGCGTTGTAGGGCGCCACCACCAAGATGTCCGACTCGTCGAGGGGGCGGGTTCCCTCGAATTCGCTGGGGTCGGCCCAACGGAAGCCGAGCAGTTTCGTGATCCGGTTGACCACTTCCCGAGATTCCTCGGAGGATTGGGTTGCGTTGCCCTGGTGGTCGACGAAGGCTGTATGCACGCCCGCGGCCACGCCGTCGAGTCTTCTTGCAGCGGTGGTGGAGTCCTGTGAACTGAGCCTTCCCTCGTACGACAGAGTCGACACAGGCTCGCACAGCTGCGGATGCATCCGCCAGGTGCGTTCGAGGAAGTACCCGCGGCCCGCGGGCAGCGCCCCATGGCCCTCGGCCAGCCAACCGAGAGCCGACGCATCCACCTGTTCGGGGTGGGTGCCCTGGCTGACCTGAGGGAGTTGTTGAGGATCGCCGAGGAGAAGTAGATTGCGCGCCGCGCTGCCGACTGCAATGGTATTGGCCAGAGCGAATTGCCCTGCCTCGTCGATGACGAGGAGGTCGAGACTGCCCGGCGGTACGCGGTCGGTGTTCGCGAAGTCCCAGGCCGTCCCGCCGAGCACGCACCCCGTGCCCCCGGTCCGGTCGATGAACCCGGCGTAGTCGTTGGCGCTGATGTCGGTCCATGTCGCGGCGCCATGCCGCCCATCCTTCTTCGCCACGAGTTCGGCAGGTAGTCCAGCTTTGACGACGCCGCCGAGCATGTTCTCGATCACCGAATGAGACTGCGCGACGACGCCGATCCGCCAGTGGTGATTCTCGACCAGCGCCTTGATCACCCTAGCGCCGGTGTAGGTCTTACCGGTACCGGGCGGTCCCTGCACGGCGACGTAGGAGTCGTCGAGGTCGAGCAGTGCCGCAGTAATCGCTCCCGCATAGTCGGTGCCGTCGACTGGGGGTAGAGGATTGCCGCTCCTCGTCCGCGGGTCGGATCTGCGGAGGATGTCAACCGACGAGCAGCGTGGGAGTTCCGGCAGCGCCGAACACATGTCGGTTGCCGCTGCCGCGATGGAGGATTCGATGCGATCGGTGGTGATCGGCGGTCCGGGGGTGATCGCCATCGGGAGCTGTCCGTACTCCTCTCCGCTGAGGAGTTCTTCGACAGTCACGACGTCGCGGCGACGGCTGTCCTTTCCCACCGCAAGAACGTTGACCGTGCAGGTTCCGCGTTCTTGCGGGTCGTCGCTCGCCGCTGCTTCGGGGACGGGGTCGTCGTACAACGCATACATCGTGGTCTTGGGCCCGACCGTGCTGCCGGTCCCGAAACGACCGGTCAACTCAAGGCGTCGGCGAAGCTTACGCTGGCGTGGAGTGCTCTTGTGCCAGTCCTCCTCGACGACGGCCGAGGACACCAGCAGGACGTCTCGGACGTCCGAAAGGTCGTCGTGCGACGCGCCGAGCCGATCGAAGTGTGCCCACCAGAACGGCTTCCGCTCGCGTCGATGATAGCCGACCGCCGCCGCCATGAGGGCTGCTGCTTGCTGGTCGTGCCCACGGAACTCACTCGGGCCGGGTCCGGCGAATTCGCGCAGCGCCGTTTCGGCCGGGGTCGATTCGTCCGGCACCAGGGTCGGCGCCTCGCCCGGCGGACGGAATCCGATCTCGTGTGTCTCGGCCTGTTCGACCAGCCAGTCGCGCAGTTTCATCGTGGAATCGCAGTCGTCCTTGTTGTAGTCGGCGATACCCCGCAGTAGCGCGCGCGCCTCGTCATTCCGGCCGTTGTCGCGGTGTTCGCAGTAGTCGGCGTAGGCGACAAGGGACGCCGCGGCGTTGGTGACGTCGCCGTCGCGCGGTTGCTCGGGCATATACAAGGGCTCGAGCTTCTTGATGCTGTAGGAACGTGCACCTATCCGCAGGCTCGCCCGCACCACCGGATACAGATCGACGAGAACGTTCTCGCGGAGTAGGGAATCGACGGTCTCCTCGCTGACCCCGTGTCGTCCCGCCAGTCGCAACAGCGCCGACTTCTCGTACGCGGCGTAGTGGTAGATGTGCATGTTCGGGTACTGCCGGCGGCGTTCGGTGACGTAGCCGAGGAAGTCGACGAGAGCCCGCCGTTCCTCGGCGCGGTCGTGGGCCCACAACGGCCGGAACACCGAGTGGTCGGCAGAGCCCTCGACGACACCGAAGAGATATTCCAGACCCCAGTCCGTGGAACCGTTCTCGGCCCACAGTGGGTCCCCCTCGAAGTCGAAGAAGATGTCTCCGGCATCGGGTTTCGGGAGCCCGCCCAGTGCTTTCGCCCTGTGTACCTCGAACTCCGGGCGATCCGAAGACTCTTGGCGAATCTGCATTGCCGCCTGCGCGCGAAGGGATGCGAGGGTGTTCTCGGCCACACCGTCGACGCTGCCGGTGTGTGCCGCGAGCGCATCGAGGGTGCCGATTCCGGCCGCTATCAGTCGACTCCGCTGGGTCGAGCGCATTCCGGCCACGAGTAGGAGGTCGCGGTGGCTCTCGACCTCCGGTTCGCAGGTGTCGCACCGGCCGCACGCCGTGTACCGGGGGTCTCCCCACTCGGTGATTGCCTCCTCGCCGCGGTGCTCGTCGAGGATTCGTTCGAGTTCGGACCGCCGCGCCGAGTACACCGGCAAGATGTCGCCGAGCGGGTGTACAGAGTCGCTGTCATCGCCCAGTAGGAGATGAACCGATGGCGATGTGGGTACTCCGTTCTTGGCCAATGCTTCCGCGTACGCGGCGAGTTGGAGCAGTGCCGAGACCCTGGCGTGGCGCGACAGTTTGGTGTCGTACACGGCCCACGTGTCGCCGTCGCGGACCACGAAGTCGCAGAAACCGAGAAAGCGGCCGTCGAAGAATGTGCCTTGATAGACGACGTCGGCGCCGCCTCGGATTGCCTCGACCGTGGCGAGGTTCGCGTCGAACAGGTCGCGCCAGGTGCGCCCGGGGCGGTCGAAGGTGACCACGCCGTCGCCGTACTCTGCGCGGAACCGTTCGAGTCGGCGACGTTCATGGGCGTCACCGAGATCGGACGCGCGCCTCAACATCGGATCGGTGGAGTCACCGGATGCCTCGGCCCCGGCTGGTCCGAGCACCGCGTCCAGCTTGCGTAGCAAAGCGAACTCGCAGGTGGCGGCGGCGGCGATGTCGCTGGCGCTGTAGACGATGGTGCCATCGAGGAGGAACACAGGGGGATTGTGCCATCACAGTCCGACAGGTCGAGAATGGCAGCTATGCCATTCTTCGACGGCCATTCGGGGCGAGTCCACTACCGGCACTGGACAGCAGTAGGGCAACCGGTCGCACAGTTGGTGTTTCTCCACGGACTGGGGCAGCACACAGGTCACTATCATCGGTTTGCGCGTGGGGCGAACGCGGCACGAATCGGGGTGTGGGGACTCGATCAGGCGGGACACGGTCTTTCGGAGGGGGATCACCCCGGGCCCGTGGCTGATCTGGCTGAGGACGCGGCACTGCTGACACAGCTTGCCGCGGAGCCCGCGCGGGACGTTCCACTCGTGCTCATGGGGCATTCCCTCGGCGCTGCGGTCGCGATGGAACTCCTCCTTCGGCATGGGCTCGGGTTCCGGTCCGCCGTTCTGTGCGGGACCCCGAAGGACGCGGCAGTTCCGCAGACGGCGGATGCATTGCGGGCACTGAAGATGCCACTGCTCGCGGTCCACGGCGTGGACGACCGGATCGCACCGATCGATCCCGTCCGGGTGTGGGCGGCGGAGATCGTCAACCTCGAACTCCGTGAGTTCGAGCATGCCGGGCACGACCTGCTCCACGAGAAGATCCACCACACGGTGACGGAAGTAGTTCGCGACTTCGTCCTCGACCCAACCGCAGGGTGACGCACGCCGCTGGGTCGTTCTGGCGCACAGCGCCGGGTCGTTCTGGCGCACAGCGCCGTGGGAATATCGCTGACTCTCTCGTGTTGCACCACGAGTCCGCATAGTCGAATTAAGGATCCTTCATGACACGTGTGTTGTTCGTTGTCACCGCCGCCGACCATTGGACGTTGGCCGACGGGACGGCCCATCCGACCGGGTACTGGGCGGAGGAACTCGTCGAGTCCCACCGTGTATTCGAGGAGGCGGGATACGACGTCGTGATCACGACCCCGGGAGGTAAGGCGCCGGTTGTCGATCAGACGAGCCTGGCAGCCGAGCTGAACGGCGGTGAGGAACGTGCCGCGGAGTTGAAGGACTACCTCGCCCGACTGAAGCCGCGGCTCGACTCACCGGCAGTCCTCGAGGACTCCGACGTGAAGGACTTCGACCTGGTGTTCGTGCCGGGTGGCCACGGTCCGATGGAGGATCTGGCGGTGTCCGAATCGTTCGGCGATCTGCTCGTCGAGTTCCACGACGCCGGGAAACTGATCTCCGCCGTCTGTCACGCGCCTGCGGCATTGTTGCCGGCCAAGAAGGCGGACGGTTCATGGCTTTTCGACGGTTACGAGCTAACCGGGTTCACTAACGAGGAGGAGACACAGGCGGGTCTCGCGGAGAAGGCCCCCTGGCTTCTCGAAGACCGTTTGCGTGGACAGGGTGCGACATTCGATGCGGTAGATGCCTGGGCTCCGCACGTGGTGGTCGACCGCAAGCTCTACACGGGCCAGAACCCGGCGTCGTCGCGGCCACTGGCCGAACGCATCGTCGCCGACCTGTAGGGGCTGTGGACTCGTGCGCCTTCCCAGTAGCGGGAGCTACTGGGAAGGCGCACGTGCCCGGAGTCGCTTTCTAGGCGTAGATGGCCTCGATGGCCGCGCCGTGCTCCTTGTGGATGACGTTCCTCTTGAGCTTCAGCGTGGGCGTGAGTTCGCCGGTCTCCTGTGTGAAGTCGACCTCGAGTACCTTGTACTTCTTGATCTGCTCGGGGTTGGAGACCTTCTTGTTGCCCTCGGCCACGGCCTCGTCGATCTCGGCGATCAGGTCCGGATTCTTGATCAGTTCGGACACCGCAACGTCTGCGGGCAACCCGTGGCGTTCCTTCCAGCCCGGCAGGGTTTCGGCATCCAAGGTGACGAGCGCGCCGATGAAGGGCTTGCCGTCACCGACCACCAGGCACTGGCTGATAAGTGGGTGAGCGCGCAGAGCGTCCTCGAGGACCGCCGGTGCCACGTTCTTGCCACCGGCGGTGACAATGATTTCCTTCTTGCGGCCGGTGATCGAGATGTAGCCCTCTTCGTCGATCGAGCCGAGGTCACCGGTATGGAACCAGCCGTCATGGATTGAATCAGCGGTCGCCTGAGCGTTGTGCCAGTACCCGCTGAACACGACTGGACCCTCGAGGAGGAGTTCGCCGTCCTCGGCGATCTTGGCGGCGTGACCGTCGATTGGTTTGCCGACGGTGCCGACTTTCTGGTCGCGGGGCGTGTTCACCGAGATTGCAGCGCTGGTCTCGGTGAGGCCGTAGCCTTCGTAGACTGGTACGCCGATACCGCGGAAGAAGTGGCCCAGTCGCGCGCCGAGTGCGGCGCCACCGGAAACCGCGGTATCGCATTCGCCACCGAGTGCGGTTCGCAGCTTCGAGTAGACGAGCTTGTCGAACACGAGGTGCTTGAGCTTGAGAACCAGTCCGGCCCCACCGTTTTCCTGCGCTTCGCTGAACGCGATGGCCGTGGCGGACGCCTTCTCGAAGATGCTGCCCTTGCCGCCGTCGTACGCCTTCTGCTTGGCAGAGTTGTAGACCTTCTCGAACACGCGTGGTACGGACAGGATGAAGTGCGGTTTGAATGCGGCGAACTGGTCGAGCAGCGTCGAAAGGTCGGACGTGTGCGCGACGGTGACCTTGGCGTCGAACGCGCCGAACGAGATGGCGCGCGCGAAGACGTGCGCGAGCGGGAGGAACATCAGTGTGCGCCTGCCCGGGTACATCGATTCCGCGAGCGCCAGATTCACGGCCGCCGACTCCGCGTAGAAGTTGGAGTGCGTCAATTGCACGCCCTTGGGGCGACCAGTGGTGCCAGACGTGTAGATGAGGGTCGCGGCGGAGGAAGCGTTCACCTCGTGGCGACGCTGGTGCATCTGCTCGTCGGTGACGTCCTGGCCAAGCTTGGTCAGCTCCTCGATCGCGCCGCCGTCGATCTGGAAGACCTCACGCAGGTCCGGCGCCTCGTCGGTGACGACCTGCAAGGCTGCGGCCTGCTCGGCGTTCTCGACGACCAGAAGTGACGTGCCGGAGTCTTCGAGGATCCACTTCGACTGATCGGGTGCGGACGTCTCGTAGATGGCAACGGTGCAGCCGCCGGCAGTCCAGATCGCGAAATCGATGACGACCCATTCGTACCGGGTCGCCGAGAGGATCGCGACGCGGTCACCGAGTTCGATACCCGAGGCGATGAGTCCCTTTGCGACGGCGGAGACCTGCGCCGCGAATTCGGCGGCGGTGACGTCTACCCAACCACCGTTACGGGGCCTCTTGAAAGGAATGAACTTCGGGTCCTCCTCGGCGTGACGGAAGACCGTGTCGGCCATGGACGCGCCCTCTGGAATTGAGAACGACTGCGGTACCGAAAATTCGCGCACTGTGACCCCTCCACTGAAATAACATAACGAATGTGCATTTGATCACATCTGTCCCAGATTCGCAGCATGGGCCTTGTCCGCTACGCGCATGTTCACTCTGACCAGCGGGGATTATTGTAGCTCGGTCTGAACCCGCAACTTAGGCGGCCTCGTCGACGCGCCGCGAATTGGCCGAGAGCCAGCGACGGATCGCATAGTCCAACTGGTCCGGATCGACTCCGAGTTCGGCCGCCGTGGCCTCGAGAATCTCCTCTGCGTGGCTGGCGTCGGCGGTGCCGGAAATGCCGAGCGCCCCGCTGACGAAAATGTCTGCCACCCGATTCGGCCGGACCCCCGGTATCCCTGCCAGCATGAGGAAGTGCGCCCAGGTGACGTCGCTGCTCTCGCCGCAGACCTCGACCCACGCGTCGTGGATCTGCTCCAAGGCGGCCTCGTCGTGTGCTGCTTCGAGGAGGTCGTCGATGCTGTTGATGCGTAGTTGGTGTAGTCGCTCGGCGGCCTGCTGAATGTGCCGCGCCTCGATCTGCACGCCGGTAGCGCAATAGCGCCGTTTGTAGGATCCGACCTTGCCTGCCCACTGGTCGGAGCTTCCCGCCTCCTCGAACGTGCGGAGCAGGTCGCGGGCGCCGTCGGTGACGGGCTGATCGAGGCGTGCCCGGCGGTACGCCAGATAGCGATCGACGACGGCGGCCTCACTGTGCCCGGCCCTCGACTGGACCGATTCGATAATGCAGAGGGCGAGGCTGCGCCGATAGGCAACGGATGTGACCCAACCGGACGGGTCGCCCAATCGGTCGCGGCAGGCGGTTACGACGGTTTCGAGGGCATCGGCAGAGACGGTCACGAGATCCTCCAAAGGTAGGCTGTTCTGTGCTCTGCCCGACGTATCGGCACGGACTGCGGAAACGTTGCACCTGAACTGAAGATTCGTCAGAAAGTGGTCCTTCAGCGGATGCGCAGCAATTCCGTGACCTCGCTGTCCGTGAGCTGATGGAAGTCGTCGTAGGCGTTGCCGACTCCTCCGAGATCAACCGGGGTGTGCGGGCAGATCACTTCGTCGGCGGTCACGCGCACGCGGCAGATGGCCTCTGGCGCAGCCACCGGAACAGCGACCACCACCCTCGCTGCGCCGAGTTTCCGCACCGATTGACAGGCCACGGCCATGGTCGCGCCGGTGGCCATGCCGTCGTCGACGAGCACGACCGTGCGGCCGTTCAACGGTGTCCGATTCCTGCTGCCTCGGAGACGTAATGTGCGGCGCTGAAGTTCGAGGCGTTCTGCTGCCTCGACCTTCGCGAGCGCGGCCTTGCTGGTTTGGGTAAGGCGGAGGACGTCGTCATTGATCACCCGGGCGTTGCCCTCGCCGATGGCGCCCATGGCAAGTTCCGGTTGCCAGGGGACACCAAGCTTGCGGACGAGCACGACGTCGAGTGGGGCCGACAGAGCGGCGGCTATCTCGAACGCGACGGGGACGCCTCCACGCGGCAAGCCCAGCACGACCGGGTCGGTAGCGCGCAGATAGTCCAACGCACCGGCCAGTCTGCGGCCGGCATCGGCACGACTGGTGTAGTGCATCGAACGCTCCGTGATCGGGGAGGACGGTTCGCCTTCGACGCTACTCCCGCATGTGCCGAGTCCGGTATGTGTCGAGTACGGGCGGCTCACCTCTCTGTGACGGTGAATCGACGCAGTTCGAGGGCGGGGTTCTTCTCACGGACCTCGACGATCCGTTCCGTGCAGACGGTGGCGACCGCTGTGCCCACCCGTTCACCGAGCGACGCGAGGATCACTCCCATCGGATCGACGATCATGCTGGCGCCCGCCCCGGTTCTGGCGCTCTGGTCGGCGGCGGCCACGTAGATCGTGTTCTCGATGGCACGCGCCCGGACGAGAGTGGACCAGTGGTCCTCCTTCAGCGGACCGGGAACCCATTGTGCGGGCAGGAGCAGCACGTCGGCGCCCGCGTCGACGATGCGGCGGGTGACCTCGGGGAATCGTAGGTCATAGCAGGTCTGGAGTCCGAAGGTCAGGCCATCGACGCCAAACGTCTCGGGCGCGCTGATGTCGCCTGCGCGGATGACGTCGGATTCCTTGTAACCGAAGGCGTCGTACAGGTGGAGCTTTCGGTACGTGGCGACGAGGTCGCCGTCAGGTCCGAACGCGACGAGAGTGTTGGAAATCCGATCGTCCCCGGGCAGGTCTTCGTTGATTCCTGCCACCAGGTGGACGCCGACTTCGGAGGCGATCGCCCTCAGGCCGGAGACGAATTCTCCATCCAGGCCCTCTGCCGATTCGACGATCCTCTGGTCCGTTCTCGGCGCCGTGAACATCGCATACTCGGGCGCCACCACCACCTTCGCTCCGCTTGAGGCGGCCTCGGTGACGAGAGTGCGCATGGTGCGCAGGTTCTCCCGCTTGTCCTGACTGGGAGCGAATTGAATGACGGCGACATCGACCATGCCGTCCACGCTATGCGACGATGCGGGGGCCGGTTCCCGTCCCGGTGGAAGCCCATTTGCGCCGCGCGGTATGGCCCCATGGACTCGTGGACTAAACTGCTGGTCAATGAGTGATATTGAGCGTGACCCCGAACCCCCAACTTTTGCCGACCTCGACATCGATGATCGGGTCTTGAAGGCACTGTCTGATGTGGGCTACGAGTCGCCCTCGCCGATCCAGGCTGCCACCATTCCGCCGTTGCTGGCGGGAAGCGACGTCGTCGGGCTGGCACAGACCGGCACCGGCAAGACGGCCGCGTTCGCGGTGCCGATCCTCTCCAGGATCGACCTCGCCCAAAAGTCGCCGCAGGCTCTGGTCCTCGCACCGACGCGCGAGCTGGCTCTCCAGGTCGCGGAGGCGTTCGGCAAGTACGCGACCCACATCCCCGGCGTCCACATCCTGCCCATCTACGGAGGTCAGAGTTACGGCGTCCAGTTGTCCGGACTGCGGCGCGGCGTCCACATCGTGGTGGGTACGCCCGGTCGCGTGATCGACCACCTGGAGAAGGGCACGCTTGATCTGTCCAAGCTCACGTACCTCGTCCTCGACGAGGCCGACGAGATGCTGAAGATGGGCTTCCAGGAGGACGTCGAGCGCATCCTCTCCGACACACCCGAGCACAAGCAGGTCGCTCTTTTCTCGGCGACCATGCCGGGGGCCATCCGCAAGATCTCGAAGCAGTACTTGCACGACCCCGTCGAGATTACGGTGAAGTCCAAGACGTCGACGGCATCCAATATTTCGCAGCGGTACGTCCAGGTAGCGCACCAGCGCAAGCTCGACGCACTCACGCGCGTTCTCGAGGTCGAGGACTTCGAGTCCATGATCATCTTCGTGCGCACCAAGCAGGCCACCGAGGATCTCGCCGAACGATTGCGGTCACGGGGGTTCTCTGCGGCGGCGATCAACGGTGACATCGTGCAGGCCCAGCGTGAGCGGACCATCGGCCAGCTCAAGAGCGGCGCGATCGACATCTTGGTGGCCACCGACGTCGCTGCCCGTGGTCTGGACGTTGACCGCATCTCCCACGTCGTCAACTACGACATCCCGCACGACACCGAGTCGTATGTGCACCGGATCGGCCGGACCGGTCGAGCCGGACGTGCGGGCGAGGCGTTGTTGTTCGTGGCGCCGCGCGAGCGGCACCTGCTCAAGGCGATTGAAAGGGCTACCCGTCAGCCCCTGGCCGAGATGCAGTTGCCGAGCGTCGACGACGTCAATGCGCAGCGCGTGGCCAAGTTCGGCGATTCGATCACCGAGAGCCTCACATCCGACAATCTGGCGCTGTTCCGCAAGATGATCGAGGACTACGAGCAGGAACACGACGTACCACTCGCCGACATCGCCGCGGCACTGGCAGTGCAGTCCCGCGACGGCGAGGCGTTCCTCATGACGCCGGAACCGCCGCCCGCACCGCGGCGTGAGCGTGAACCGCGTGAGCGGCCTGCGCGGCGCTTCGACGACGGCCCACCGGCGCGGTCCCGCGGACCGGAAGGGCGGTCCCACGGATCGGAGGGGCGGTCCCACGGATCGGAGGGGCGGTCCCACGGATCGGAGGGGCGGTCCCACGGATCGGAGGGGCAGGAACTCGCCACCTACCGGATCGCGGTCGGCAAGCGACACCGTGTGGTACCCGGTGCAATCGTCGGCGCCATTGCCAACGAGGGCGGCCTGCGGCGTAGCGACTTCGGGCACATCAGCATCCGACCCGATCACAGCCTTGTGGAGTTGCCGGCCGACCTGTCCCGCGAGACGCTCGAGGCACTCCGTCGCACCCGCATCTCCGGTGTTCTAATCCAACTGCAGCCCGATTCGGGTCCGCCGTCGGGTCGGCCGGGCCGCGGTGGCCGCGACGATCGCGGGGGCGGTAAGTTTCAACGCGACCGCGACGGCAGGCACAACCCGCACTGATAGTTCCCGTGGTTCCCGCGGGACTCGGGCGAGGCGGGGAAGTGCTAGTTCGCGATGTCGACGACCACCCGGGGCGGCCCGGACAAGGCCGAGACCGTGAAGGGGCGGTCGGGCTCCGCGACCCCGATGAACGACTGGGTGACGCCTTCGAACACGAGCGCACCCCTGACCTCGGTCACCGAGCCGCCCGGAATTCCAGGAACCGGGTCCGGACCTGAATATCCCTCGACACCGCTGTCGAACGGGTAGGCCGAGCCATCGATCTGAACCTGCAGGATGGCCTTGCCTGACATCGGGATCGGTGTGCCACTTCCGTTCTGTACGGCGGTGTCGACATAGTCGACTCGCCATCCGGGGGTGCCCATGCCGCCGAGTTCGTACACCACGCGGTCGAATCCCTCGTGGTGTCCCACGCTCACGTCGGTGACCGTCAGACGCGCCGAATCGGAGGCCGGAGACGATTTGGCCAAGGCGTCCACCGGGATCGCCGACTCCCCGGGTTCCGAGGCGCTGCCCGTGCTTGTCACTTCAATCGGCGACGTGGCGGCGACTCTGCTCGCGGAGTTCGACTCCGAGCATCCGGTGAGGGGCAGGGCCAATGTGCAGGCGGCGAACACGGCGAAGGGGCCGATCCGGTGGTTGATCATGGGTGTGATGCTAAACCGGGGACGATCAGAGACGGGGGAGCCCCGGGTGTGGCGTGGCGATTGCGCCGACGTATAGCCAGTCGCCGTCCTCGCGAACGAATCGGCTGTTCTCGTGGAGCGATTCGCGGCGTCCGCCCTCTACGTAATGTGCGCGGAACTCGACGGTGCCGGTGGTGTCGAACAGCCCGCCACCGCTGGCCCCCCAAATGTCGAGGAGGGTCCAGCGCCGCCCGGGATCGAGGTCGAGCTCTTGGGGCCGTGTGTTCGGATGCCACGTCCTCGAGAGGTAGGTGGCGTCGAAGACGGCGAAGGCGCTGAACCGCGAGCGCATCAGTCGCTCGGCGGTGGGCGCCTTCGCCTCTCCACGGTGATATCTCCCGCAACAGTCGTCGTATGACTCACCGAGCAGGCAGGGGCATCGAACAATCACCGTCCCAGTATGGACGGAGTTCACACAAGGTTGCGGCTGCGGTCCTCCCAGTAGGACGCGCGAAGTTCGCGCTTGAGGATTTTGCCGGTGGGGTTGCGTGGCAGGAGTTCGACGACGTCGATGGTAGTCGGGCACTTGAACTTTGCCAGGTATTGACGGGTGTAGACGATTAGCTCGTCCGGCTCGATTCGAGCCCCGTCCACCGGCACGATTATAGCCTTCACGGTCTCGCCCCAGTGGTCGTCGGGTACCCCGATCACCGCCACCTCAGCCACCGCCGGATGCTCGGCGAGCACGCGCTCGATCTCTGGGGAGTAGACGTTCTCACCGCCCGTGATGATCATGTCCTTGAGGCGGTCCTCGATGAACACGAAACCTTCGTGGTCGGCGCGGCCTATGTCGCCGCTACGTAGCCACCCGTCAGCCGTGAGGGCTTCGGCGGTCGCCTCGGGCCTGCCGAGGTAGCCGGGGGTGCGTTGTTCTGTTCGCCACCACAGTTCCCCCGCCTCGCCTGGGGAGGCGTCTTCGAGGGTTGCAGGGTCGACGATGCGCAACTCGACGCCGGGAAGTGGGCGTCCTGCCGACGCCATCCTCGATTCATGTGTCTTGTCGCGATGCGCCTCGGGTGACAGAGCGGTGACGACGCCCGCCAACTCGGTCATCCCGTAGACCTGAACGAATTCCGTCTTCGGCCAGGCGTCGAGAGCGCTGCGCAGTTGCGGAAGTGGCATCGGTGCGGCGCCGTAGATGATGCGATCGAGCGCGCCGAACGCGGCGATAGCCTGCTCTCCCGCAGCGAGGACGCCGGCGATCACTGGCGGGACGAGGAATGCCATATTCGCCCCTGCTGCGAGAGCGGAGAACAGGGCCGGCGCGTCTGTCTCCCGGGTGAAGTGGCTTCGGGTACCGGCGTGAATTCCCATGATTGCGAAGCAGGTTCCGCCGGCATGGAACAGCGGCATCGCGACGAGGAGGCAGTCCTCGTGCCACGCGGGCAGAATCTCGAGAATGGCGACGCTGTGGGCGATCAGGTTGCGGTGCGTCAGCTGTACACCTTTGGGTCTGCCCGTAGTTCCGGAGCTGTACAGGATCAGCGCTGTCGAGTCTGCAGTCACGGTCGGCGCAGCCTCGAACGGTGCCTGCTCCTGCATCCACTTCTCGAACTCGTCGTGCTCTCCACCGACGACAATGATCCGCTCGACATAGGTGAGTTGATCGCGTAGCGGCGTGACATCCTGAAGGAATTCGTGGCCCACAAACAGTATTCGCGCCCGGGAATCGTTGATCACGTACACGAGTTCGTCACCGGCCAGGCGCCAGTTCGGAACCGCGTTTGCAGCGCCCAGAAGTGAGGCCGCGTAGGTGACTTCGAGGCAAGACAGGTGGTTCTTGTCGACGAACGCGACGGTGTCACCGGGGCCGATTCCGACTGTCGTCAGGCCACCAGCGATTCGCAGGATCCGGCTGTGCCACTGCGCCCACGTGTATTCGACGTTCTGGAACTGGACTGCGATGTCATCCGGCCGGACCCGCGCCCAATGCGCGATGCGGTCGAAGATGATGGTGTCGGCGTCTGGCATGTACTTACCTTTCCGTATGAACTCAGTCACACGAGGCTAGTGCGAGAGAAGGCGATCCGAGTCGTTTTCCTCTCAGAAACTTGTACCGTCAGATCGGTTCGTCACGTTCCTTCCGGAAGTATCGCGCGGCAGGAGTGGGGGTCAGGCCAGGGTAAAGATCAGGGTGGTTCCCGATGGCGGCTCGTGAGCGGCGACGACAAGGTGAGATGAGTGCGCCTTGCGTGCACCGCAACAGAATACGAGAGAAGACGAAAGGCGATCATGAGCACGCATGCCACTGCTGCCCGCGCGGTCGGGCTGTCGAAGACCTACGGCACGGATGACACCCGAGTCCACGCGTTGGCCGCGGTCTCTGTCAGGTTCGCTCGGGGGGAGTTCACCGCCATCATGGGTCCGTCCGGGTCGGGGAAATCGACGTTGATGCACTGCCTCGCGGGGCTGGACTCCGTCAGTTCGGGCTCCGTCCTCATCGGTGACACGGAGCTGACCACCCTCTCGGACAAGCAGATGACGCAACTGCGCCGCGACCGGATCGGATTCGTGTTCCAGGCGTTCAACCTGGTTCCGACTCTGACCGCGCTCGAGAACATCACGCTGCCGCTCGACATCGCGGGCCGCAAACCGGACGCCGCGTGGCTCGACAGCGTGCTTACCAGGCTCGGTCTGAAGGACCGCCTCGATCACCGTCCCGGTGAGTTGTCCGGTGGGCAGCAGCAGCGGGTGGCGTGCGCTCGCGCCCTCGCCGGCCAGCCGGAGATCATCTTCGGCGACGAGCCCACCGGAAACCTCGACTCCCACTCGTCGGGCGAGGTGCTATCCATCCTTCGGGCCGCGGTCGACGAGTTCAACCAGACCGTCGTCATCGTCACCCACGATCCGCGGGCTGCGGCGTACGCCGACCGCGTGGTCTTCCTCGCCGACGGCAAGATCGTCGACGAGCTGCGCGAGCCGACCGCCGATTCGGTGCTCGACCGGATGAAGCAGCTTGACACCCCCGCGACCGCCGCCGTGACGGTCTGATCGCCGTGGCGACCACATCCAGCGCTCCGATGCGCGAGGTATCGCTGCGGAATCTAGCGGCACACAAGGTCCGGCTCGCGTTGACAGTGTTGTCGGTGGTGCTCGGGACGGCGTTCGTCGCGGGTTCCTTCGTCTTCACCGACACCCTCCAGAAAACCTTCGATTCGATCTTCGAGAACACCGCCCAGGGCGTCGACGTTCGGGTTTCGACCTCGGAGCGTCACTCGAGCGGCGTGCCTCTGACCGACCTCGACACCATCACCCGGGTGGAGGGCGTGCGGGCCGTCGCTCCCGCCGTGAGCGGGCAGATCGTTCTCATCGGTTCGGATGGCGCCGCAATCCAGACCGGGGCACCGAGTATCGGCCAGTCGTATCTGCCACCGGGTCAGGCGCTCGGGGAGTCCGCCGAGTACATAGCCGGAGCCCCGCCCACCACTCCCGGGCAGATCTCCATCAACACTGGTGCCGCCGAACGGGCGCATCTGGCAATCGGCGACACCACCAAGGTGCTGGTGCCCGCGCGGGGGATGGTCGACGTCACCGTCTCAGGTATCTATGAGACCGGCAACAACAATGACGGTGGGTTCATCGGTGCGGCGTTCGTCGACTCGCAGGCACGCGAATTATTCACCGACGGTAAGCACGTCGAGTACATCGACGTCGCCGGCGCCGGGCTGTCCGAGTCCGAGTTGCGGGACGAGATCGCGCAGGTACTACCCGGCGTGAAGGTGCAGACCGGCGACGAAGTCCGCGAGGAGGCTAGGGCAGTAGTGACGGAAGACCTCAGATTCGTCAACTACTTTCTGCTCGCGTTCGGGGCAATCGCACTGCTGGTGGGCACGTTCATCATCTACAACACGTTCTCGATGATCGTGGCGCAGCGGTTGCGCGAGCTGGCACTGCTCCGCGCTATCGGGGCCAGCCGTAGGCAGGTGGGTCGGTCGGTGGTCTTCGAAGCTCTCGTCGTCGGCGTGATCGGGAGTGTGATCGGCCTCGTCGCGGGCATCGGTCTCGCCTACGGTCTTCGGGCCCTGCTGAACTCGTTCGACGTCGGTCTGCCTGAGGGCCCATTGCAGCTCGAGCCCCGGACGATCGTGGTCACACTCGTCCTGGGGGTCCTGGTGACGACGATCAGCGCCTACGCACCGGCCCGGCGGGCGTCGAAGATTCCACCGGTGGCCGCGATGCGTGAGGAGTTCGCCTCCACCGGGGATTCCCTGCACGTGCGGACCGTTATCGGAGCGGTGCTCGCGGTCCTCGGTGTGGTGGGCATAGTCATCGGCTCGCGGGGTTCCGGAGGCGGCGCTGCGGCGATCGTCGGGGTGGGCGCGATGGGGCTGATCCTGGCCGTGCTGTTCGCTGCCCCCGCCCTGTCTCGACCGGTGGTCGGCGCGCTCGGCATGCTGTTCGTGAAGCCCTTCGGCGCGGTGGGCCGCTTGGCCCGCACGAACGCAGTGCGCAACCCGCGCCGCACCGCCGCGACGGCGTTTGCGCTGACCCTCGGGCTGATGCTTGTTTCCCTCATCGGCGTGTTCGGATCCTCCGCGAAGGCCAGCATGAACAAACTGGTGGACGTCGGTGTGACCGCCGACTACGTCTTGACGGCACCCGACCAGATCGGGGTTCCGAGTGGCGTAGCCGCGGCGGCGCGGAACCTCCCCGGCGTCGAGAAAGCGGTCGCGCTCAGCGTCTCACCGCGTGTGACAGTCGACGGCGAGGAGGTGAAGGGTGAGTCGTTCGACGGCCCGCTGGACGGCGTGGTCGACTACCGACTCGTCGAAGGGTCCGCCGATCTCACCGGCAACCACCTGCTCGTGTCCCAGACGACGGCGGACGAGAAGGGCTGGACGGTGGGCACGACCGTGCCGATGACCGGCGCGGACGGTCAGGTCGTGGGCACCGAGGTGACCGGAGTCTACGAGGACAACCAGCTTCTCGGGGACTGGCTGATATCGAACGAGGTGTACCGAGAGGTGATGCCGGCGGCGACGCTTCCGGATCTCGCGGTAATGATCGATGCGAAGCCAGGAACCGATCTCGCGCAGCTGCGCGGCGAACTCGAATCGGCGACCAAGCAGTTCGTCGTCGTCCAGGTGCAGGACCGGGAGGAGTTCAAGGGCGCCCAGGTGCAGGAGATCGACACCATTCTCGGGATCCTCTACGGGCTCCTCGCGCTCGCCGTCGTGATCGCGATTCTCGGTATCGTCAATACGCTGGCATTGTCGGTGGTGGAACGACGCCGCGAGATCGGCATGCTGCGCGCGGTCGGTATGCAGCGGGCGCAGATGCGGCGCACGATCTATCTGGAGTCGATGCTCATCGCTGTGTTCGGTGCGGTCGTCGGGGTGGTACTGGGCGTCGCATTCGGATGGGGCTTCGTCGGCACTCTGAAGGAACAGGGACTCGATCAGATGGCGGTGCCGTGGGGGCAGGTAGTGGCGATGCTTCTCGGATCCGGTGTGGTGGGTGTACTCGCCGCGCTGTGGCCGGCGGGCCGTGCGGCCCGCACCAGGCCGCTCGAGGCCATCGGCGATCTCTGAGACCCGCGCCTATCTCAGGCCCGTGGAACCGCCGTCAGGGTGGCCCCTGATGGCGGTTCGGCGGGGGGTGCAGCCAAGATAGAGGAGTGCGCCACGCGTGCACCAGCCCCGACCGTGACTGCGGGGCCGGACCGCCATGATGGAATGACGAAAGGCGATTATGAGCAAGCATTCCCCCGCTGTCGCTGCCCGTGCTGTCGAATTATCGAAGTCGTACGGCACCGGCGACACCCAGGTCCACGCGCTCAGCGCTGTATCGGTGGACTTCTCCCGGGGTGAATTCACCGCGATCATGGGTCCTTCAGGTTCAGGCAAATCGACACTGATGCATTGCTTGGCAGGACTCGACTCGGCTGGCTCGGGTTCGGTGCTCATCGGCGGCACCGAATTGACAGCGCTGACGGACAAGGAGATGACGCAACTGCGTCGGGACCGTATCGGCTTCGTGTTTCAGGCGTTCAACCTGGTTCCGACCCTGACCGCACTCGAGAACATCACGCTGCCGCTCGACATTGCCGGTCGCAAACCCGACGCCGCGTGGCTCGACAGCGTGCTGGGCAGGCTCGGGCTGAAGGACCGCCTCGATCATCGTCCGGGAGAGTTGTCCGGGGGGCAGCAGCAGCGGGTGGCGTGCGCTCGCGCTTTGGCGGGCCAACCGGAGATCATCTTCGGCGACGAGCCCACCGGCAATCTTGATTCGAAGTCCTCCGGGGAGGTGTTGTCCATCCTGAGGGCGGCGGTCGACGAGTTCGACCAGACCGTCGTCATCGTCACCCATGACCCTCGGGCGGCGGCGTACGCCGACCGGGTGGTCTTCCTCGGCGACGGCAAGATCGTGGACGAACTCCTCGAGCCCACGGCCGACTCGGTTCTCGACACCATGAAACGACTCGACGAGTCCGGACTCGAATCCGGACTCGACAAGCGTGCGCCGGGATCAGTAGGGGCACATGCCCTCTCGTCGGACTCGGCGGTCTGAGCGCATGGCGTCAACATCGAGCGCTCCCATGCGCAAGGTGTCCCTGCGGAATCTAGCGGCGCACAAGGTCCGGCTGGCGCTGACGGTGCTGTCCGTCGTCCTCGGCACCGCCTTCGTCGCCGGTTCCTTCGTCTTCACCGACACGCTCCAGAAGACGTTCGATTCGATCTTCGAGAACACCGCGCAGGGCGTCGACGTCCGAGTCTCGACCGACGAGCACCACTCCAGCGGGGTTCCCCTGACCGATGTCGACACCATCACCACGCTTCCAGGCGTCGGCACGGTGGCACCGGCTGTCAGCGGGCAGATCGTTCTGATCGACTCCGACGGTGTCGCGGTCCAGACGGGCGGCGCCCCCAGTATCGGCAGGTCCTACCTGCCGCCGGATCAGGCACTCGGGGAGTCCGACGACTACGTCCAGGGGTCCCCTCCCGCTCAGGTCGGACAGATCGCCGTCAACGCCGGTGCCGCCGAACGAGCGCATTTGACGGTTGGCGACACCACCAAGGTTCTGGTGCCGGCACGAGGCGTGCTCGACTTCACCGTTTCCGGCATCTACGACACCGGCACCGACTCGGGTGGATTCGTCGGGGCCGCGTTCGTTGATTCGCAGGCACGTGAACTGTTCACCGACGGCGAGCACGTCGAATACATCGACGTCGCAGGTGCCGGAATGTCGCCGACTCAGCTGCGCGACGAGATCGCCGCGGCACTTCCCGACGCGAAGGTACAGACCGGGGACGAGGTGCGAGAGGAGACCAAGGCGCAGGTGACGCAAGCGCTGAGTTTCCTCAACTACTTCCTGCTCGCGTTCGGTGCGATCGCTCTACTCGTCGGCACATTCATCATTTACAACACGTTCTCGATGATCGTCGCGCAACGGTTGCGCGAGCTGGCGCTCCTCCGCGCCATCGGCGCCGGTCGTAAGCAGGTGGGACGGTCGGTGGTCTTCGAAGCGCTCGTCGTCGGTGTCATCGGCAGTGCGCTCGGTATCGCCGCGGGAATCGGCCTCGCGTACGGTCTGCGCGCTCTGTTGAACTCATTCGACGTCGGCTTGCCAGATGGCCCATTGCAGGTCGGACCACGCACGATTCTCATCGGCCTCATGGTCGGTGTGGTGGTGACGACGATCAGCGCGTACGTACCGGCCCAGCGCGCATCCAGGGTTCCGCCGGTCGCGGCGATGCGGGAGGAGTTCGCCTCCACGGGAGATTCACTGCACGTCCGCACGATTGCCGGTGCCGTGCTGGGCGCCCTCGGTGCCGTCGGACTCGTCATCGGTTCCCGGGGTTCGGGCGCCGGTGCCGCCGTCGTCGTCGGCTTCGGGGCGCTCGGCCTGATTCTGGCAGTGCTGTTCGCGGCCCCTGCGCTGTCTCGACCGGTGGTCGGGGCGCTCGGCGCCGTGCTGGCGAAGCCGTTCGGTCCGGTGGGGCACCTCGCTCGCACCAATGCGGTGCGGAACCCGCGCCGGACGGCTGCCACCGCGTTCGCGCTGACGCTTGGGTTGATGCTCGTGTCCGTGATCGGCGTGTTCGGTGCGTCCGCCAAGGCCAGCATCAACCAACTGGTGGACTCGGGTGTGTCCGCCGATTACGTCCTCACCGGACCCAACCAGATCGGCGTGCCGAGCGGCGCGGCAAGGGCGGTACGCAATCTCCCCGACGTCCAGAGTGCGACCGCACTGCATCCGGTGTCCGTGACGGTCGACGGCGAGAGGGAGGGCGGTGCCTCTGTGAACGGTCCGCTCGACGGCGTCATCGACTACAGGCTCGTTCAAGGCGGAGCCGATCTGACAGGCAACCACCTCATCGTGTCCCAGACGGCGGCCACCGAGAAGGGCTGGACGCTCGGGAAGACGATTCCGATGGAAAGCGATGACGGGAAAGTCGTCGATACTCAGGTGACAGGCGTTTTCGAGGACAACCAGTTGGTCGGAGACTGGCTGGTGTCGGACGAGGTGTACCGCGAGGTGATGCCGGCGGCGACCATTCCCGATCTAGCAGTCCTGATCGACGCGAAGCCCGGAACCGATCTCGCGCAGCTGCGCGGCGAGCTCGAGTCGGCGACCAAGCAGTTCGTCGTCGTCCAGGTGCAGGACCGAGAGGAGTTCAAGGGCGCTCAGGGGCAGCAGATCGACACCCTCCTCGGGATCCTGTACGGGCTGCTCGCGCTCGCCGTCGTGATCGCGATTCTCGGTATCGTCAACACGCTCGCATTGTCGGTGGTGGAGCGGCGGCGCGAGATCGGCATGCTGCGCGCGGTCGGTATGCAGCGGGCGCAGATGCGTCGCACGATCTATTTGGAGTCGATGCTCATCGCGGTGTTCGGTGCGGCCGTCGGGGTGGTACTCGGTATCGCGTTCGGATGGGGTTTCGTCAGCACACTGAAGGAACAGGGTCTGGACCAGGTGACGGTGCCGTGGGGGCAGGTAATTGCGATGCTCCTCGGATCCGGTGTGGTGGGTGTACTCGCCGCGCTGTGGCCGGCGAGTCGCGCTGCCCGCACCAGACCCCTCGAGGCCATCGCGGATCTCTGACCCCTGCCGATCCCTGCCCTGTGGCGATGGACGGGCCGGGCTCGGCGGAGTCGCGGTCGGTTTGGTATGACTGGTGCAGCAAATGTGACTATCGGGCGGGTGCGAACAGTGCAGAGAATTGTGATCGTGGGTGCGGGCCTGGCTGGTTTGCGCGCGGCTGAGGAGCTGCGGCAGGCCGGATATGACGGCCAATTGGTTCTTGTCGGCGGTGAGCCGCATCTGCCCTACGACCGCCCGCCCCTGTCGAAAGAGGTGATGCGCGGCGAGAGGAGCGAGACCACGCTTAGGCCGCGTGAGTTCTTCGACGAGAAAAACATCGAACTGCGTCTCGGTGCCGGGGCCGTGTCCGTCGATGCCCGACTTCGCATCCTGAGCCTCGCCGACGGCACCGAACTCGGCTACGACGAACTGGTCGTCGCGACGGGTCTCGTGCCGCGCCGGATCCCGGGACTGCCGGATCTGGGCGGGGTCCACGTCCTGCGCTCCATCGACGAAAGCCTGGCGTTGCGTGCCGATCTGGCAGAGGGCAAGCGCGCGTTGATCGTCGGTGCGGGCTTCATCGGTTGCGAACTGGCGGCGAGCATGCGGGCCGGCGGACTCGACGTGGTGCTGGTGGAACCCCAGCCGACACCGCTGGCGTCCGTGCTCGGTGAGAAGATCGGCGGCCTGGTCGCCCGGTTGCACATCGGGGAGGGCGTCGACCTTCGCGCCGGTGTGGGACTCACGTCGCTGCTCGGGGTCGGCCGAGTCGCCGGGGCTGTCCTCGGCGACGGTAGTGAGGTCAAGGTCGATGTCGTGGCGATCGGCGTCGGTTCGGTGCCGGTCACCGAGTGGCTGGAAGGTTCGGGCGTCGAAGTCGACAACGGTGTGGTGTGCGACGGTGTCGGGCGGACGACGGCCGAGCACATCTGGGCGATCGGTGACGTGGCGGCGTGGCAGTTGGAGGTGGGCGGCCGCAAGCGCGTCGAGCACTGGAGCAACGCCGGTGAACAGGCCAAGATCCTGGCCGGAGCGCTGACCCGTACCGGTGACGAGAATCGTATGGCACAGGTGCCGTACTTCTGGAGTGACCAGTACGACATCAAGATTCAGGCGCTCGGCACGGTGGCGGCTACCGACGAGGTGCACGTGATCAAGGACGACGGTCGCAAGTTCCTTGCATACTACGAGCGGGACGGGATGCTGGTAGGTGTTGTCGGCGGTGGTATGGCGGGCGGGGTCATGAAGATGCGCGGAAAGATCGCGGCCGGAACTCCGATCGATGAGGTTCTCGAAGCCGCGTCGCCGTAGAGGGGCAGGCGTCGGCGCGATAGATTCGTTGGGTGATTGTTGCGCTCATCGACTCGGGTCTCGGCATGCTGCCGACGTCGGCGCGGCTTCGTATGCGCAGACCCGACCTGGATCTGATTCTCGCTCTGGACCCGGATGGTGCTCCGTGGGGTCCGAAATCGGAACAGTGGGTGATCGATCGCGTCCTCGCGACCGTGCAACGGACACTCGACCGCGGTGCGGAGGCGATCGTGCTGCCGTGCAACACGGCGAGTGTCACCGCACTCGAGCACGTCCGAGAATTCGTGGGACCGCAGATTCCGGTTGTCGGTACCGTTCCCGCGATCAAGCCGGCTGCAGCGGCGTGTGAGTCGGTGGCCGTGTGGGCAACCGAGGCCACGACCGCGAGTCGGTATCAGGCAGATCTGATAGAGCGCTTCGGCAACGGAAGTTCCGTGGTGGCTGTTGCGTGCCACGGCCTCGCCGATGCGATCGATTTCGGTGAGCGGGAAGCAGCCACCGCGGCGATCGCCTCGGCCGTGGCACGCACACCCGAGGACGTGGGTGGGGTGGTGCTGGGGTGTACTCACTACCCGCTGATGGCCGACGAGATCGCGGCTATGCTCCCAACCGGGGTGCGATTGTTCGACAGCGCGGAGGCGGTGGCGGCACAAACCCTCCGCCGCATCGATGCGCTGAACCGTCCGAGCACGGGGAGGGGCACCGTCGAGGTCTTCCTCAGTGGCAGGCTTGGACGCCTGCCTGTGAGCGCCGAGGTCTTCCCCGCCGGCAGGTTGCTGTCCGCGGGACATGCTCAGCCGAGTTGAACCATCCCGGCGGCCACGACGCGCGCCACATTGTCGAGTTCCTCGCGGTGCCTTCGCGGCAGGTCGTCGAGGTCGTGCAGGCGGTCGGTGCCCGCCAAGGAGAACATGGCGGCTACCCACGCCGACGCACACGCCCGGATCGTTCCGGGTTGCACGGGATACGGCGAACTGGCCTGAAGCAGCCGTTCGGTGATGTCGCTGAGGTAGTCGCGGAACCGTCTCAGGTGGGCGCGGACATCCGGGTGGGTCTCGGCCTCACGCCAGATGATCACCCGCATCACCGACGAGTGCTGATCGCGCAGATTCAGTGCACTGTCGAGATTGACCAGGCTGGCTGCAGGGTCACCAGGTGTGACCAAGGTGCCCACATCGGCCAGCGGTTCGGTCGGCAGTCTCTCGGAGAGCAGCGCCAAAAGGATGTCGGTCTTGGAGGGAAAGTAGTAGAACACCAGCCCTTTCGGGACGTGCGCGGCAGAAGCGATCGACGCCGTGGACGTAGCGTCGAATCCGTTTACGGCAATCAGGGTTTCGGCGGCATCGAGAATCAGTGCCCGGGCGTCGCCGTCGATCTTCGCGTTGCGCCGCCGCGGATTCTTCTGCGGTCGGTTATTTGCGGGCCTACCGAGATGGGGTGCGGGCATGGGCTTTTCCGGACCTGAACGGCGGGACCCAGGCCGTAAGCCTGCGCCCCGCCCGAATCGATGTTCTCGGTGCTGATGGGTTCACAGATCAGTGATGGGTAGCCACCCCTCCGTGTCCGTGCATCCGGGAACTCATCACCGGCAACCCTGTGACGGCCACGACGACCGTCAGTACGCCGGTGACCCATGCAGTCCACGCCGCGCCCCCGAACTCATTGAAGCTCATCACCCACGGGGAGACGAACAACAGCACGCCGAAGACGCCCATCGCATACTCGGCCACAGTCATCGCCGGCCGGAACATATGGACGAGGCCGGAGAGTGCCACGAGTACACCGAGTACCACGAGTGACCACACCGCAGCGTTGTTGGTGTCGAGCCACAGCGGCGAGAGTGCCGCGAAGGCACCGATCACGATCGCCGCAAAATCTTGCATACGACTCCACGATCTCATGTCCAGCCTCCTTGAAACGGGATTGTGTCCACTTCAAGTACACGCCTGATTGACCGACCGATCAATGCCTGGACCGTTGCATTCGAATAACACGAACACCAGGTCAAGTCATGTTTCGTGACCTTGGTCGGACTCGTTTCGCACAGTGCGGTGCCGCTAGAACTCGATCTTGAGATGGTCGGTGACCGGCCGGGCCTGGCATCCCAGAATGTAGCCGCTCTCGATATCCTCCGGGTCGAGGATCTCACTGTTTTCCATCTCGACCTTCCCTTCGAGCACGGTGCAGGCGCAGGATCCGCACTCACCTTCCTGGCAGGAGTAGGGCACGTCGATTCCCTCAGCCAGCATGATGTCGACGAGTGTCTGCTTGCGTGGCCAGTTCAGATTGTGGATCTCGCCGTCGAGTTCCACTTCCACGGTGGCGGCCTGGGCGGCCTCGTCCGCTGTGACCTCCACGACGTCGGCGTCGCGAAACGGGTCGCCGGCGAGCGAATTGAACACCTCGGCATGTACCTTGCTGCGGGGCATCCCGGCGTCGGCGAGGGCCTTGTGGATAGTGTCCATGAACGGGGCCGGGCCGCACATGAACGCTTCGCACTCGAGGTAGGGGGCGACCGCGGACGCGAGTTGATCCACGCCGGGCAAGCCCTGGACCGTCTCGAGCCAATGGATGGTCACCAGTCGCGACGGGTATCGGCTTGCGAGAGTGCGCAATTCTTCGGCGAAGATGACCGATTTCTCGTCGCGGTTGGCGTAGAAGAGCACTACCTTGCCGGACCCCTCGGTGAGGGCGGACTTGAGGATCGAGACCACTGGAGTGATTCCGCTTCCCGCCGCGAACAGCAGGAAGTCGCGGTCCAGCGACTTGGGGGTGAACACGCCCGACGGGGGCAGGACTTCGAGGGTGTCGCCGACGGCGATGCTGTCACAGAGCCAGTTGGAGCCGTAGCCCTCGGCGGTCCGCTTGACCGTCACCTTGGGTGCGTCGTCGGTGAACGGCGAACTGGCCAGCGAGTAGCACCGGGCGACGGAACCGGTGCGGTCACTGGGTATGCGCAAGGTGAGGAACTGTCCGGGCTTGTAGGTGAACTTGTCGGCGAGATCTGCCGGGACGTCGAAGATCAGCGACCGGGAATCGGGGGTCTCCTCGACTACGCCCGACACGGTGAGTACCACCGATCGTGAGCTGTGCGGCACGTCGACAGTCGGCATCGTGGGGTTCGTCCTCTCCTGGTTCGCGGCGCCGGAACACTCGAACGCCTGACTCGAATATAGAACACGTTCTAGTTCTTGCCCAGCGGTGGTCGCTGCGGGGAGCGTTCAGCTTATAGAGTCCCGTGCGATTTCCGGCCGACGGGCGGACGGGCCGCTTCGGGCTTCGCTCCGAACAGTCGGGACTGGCAGGTCTGCTGGTGCTGTGTCGGCATCGCGGTGGATCCACGGTGCGACAGAGCTCCGGTGGTAGCGTTGCGCCTGGCACCTGGCCCACCGCTCGATACAGCCGACAACAAACCATTCGTGCATGTCATGACGACCGAGGCTGCAGACAACGTGCCAGGTTTGCTGCGTTCCATCACTGAAGTGGAATCCATGAGCTTGCAATTCGACCCGCAAATACTGCAAGAGCTTGCACCGCAGTTGGCCGCCGCGGCCGACATGAAGCAGCCCGCGGTCGGGGATGTCGCAACGCGCCGTCTCGACACTCGCCGCATGGTCGACCAATTGATGGCGTCGCGTGGCTCCGCTGTGGAAATCGACGTGGGGATCGACGTCGAACGATACTCGCTGACCACCGGTGACGGCGCGACGCTCGGGCTCAGTTGGTATCGCCGAGCAGGCTCCGCCGCGCCCGGCAGTGCGGTGCTATACATCCGTGGCGGGGGGATGATTCTGGGCCTCGATGAAGTCGGTGATCTCTACGACGCGACTGTGCGCGGATATGTTGAGGCATCCAGTGTGCCCATGCTGGTCGTCGACTATCGGATTGCGCCCGAATATGCCCATCCGGTCCCGGTGGAAGACTGTTACGCGGCGCTCGAATGGCTGGCCGCGCACGCGAGCGAGTTGGGGGCCGACCCTTCACGGCTGGCGGTGATGGGAGACAGTTGTGGCGGCGGACTTGCCGCGGGGGTGTGCCTGCTGGCCCGGGACCGAGGTGGTCCGGCGATCGCTCAGCAGCTCTTGATCTATCTGATGCGGCGACGATCGGACGGCGGTACCCGACCCTCAGTTGCTTCCGTTCTTGACGTGGCCCTTGACATGGACCTACGACGACAACGTCACCAGCTGGGCCGCGCTGCTGGGCGACAGGGACGGTAGGGGCGAGGCCTCGCAATATGCCGCGCCGACCAGGGCCGTGGACCTTTCCGGTCTTCCTCCCACCTACATCGACGTCGGTGAACTCGATATCTTCCGGGATGAGGACATCACGTACGGGCGCCGTCTAGCGGACGCTGGAATACCGACGGAGCTACATCTGCATCCGGGGTGCCCGCACGCCTTCGAACGATTGGCACCCAGTGCTGGCGTGTCCCGGCGGGCTCTCGCCGACCGTGTTCGCCGCCTTCGTTCGTTGTAGTCGCCGCGCTGAAGTCGCGATGGAAGTCCTCAAATACGGTTGGGAGACAGAAGATACCGGCCCACACCGTCGCTGCGTCGTACTCGACCGCTTTTCGTCCTCGATGACGAAGTAGCGGGGGCCGAGCCGCTTATCGGGGTACCGTCCCATCCATGACTGCTGCGATCTCGGTGGAGAAGCTGGTCAAGACCTTCGGGGCCACACGGGCTCTCGACGGATTGGACCTCGAAGTGAGCACGGGTGAGGTGCACGGATTCCTCGGCCCCAACGGCTCCGGAAAATCGACGACCATCAGGGTGCTGCTGGGTCTGTTGCGGGCGGACTCCGGTCGCACCGGGTTACTGGGCGGTGATCCGTGGAAGGACGCCGTCTCGCTTCATCGTCGACTCGCCTACGTCCCTGGAGACGTGAATCTCTGGCCCAACCTCACCGGGGGCGAGGCGATCGACCTTCTGGCGGGTCTACGGGGCGGACTCGACGAGTCCCGACGCAGTGACCTCCTCGAACGATTCGAACTCGATCCGACGAAGAAGGCCCGCACCTACTCGAAAGGTAATCGGCAGAAGGTGGCGCTCGTGGCCGCATTCGCATCGAACGTCGACCTCTATGTGCTGGACGAACCGACGTCGGGCCTCGATCCGCTGAAGGAATCGATTTTTCGGGACTGCATCGCCGAGGTGTCGGAGGCGGGAAAGACCGTTCTACTGTCGAGCCACATTCTCGCCGAGGTCGAGGCGTTGTGCGATCGTGTGAGCATCATTCGGGAAGGACGGACGGTCGAGTCGGGCACGTTGGCCGAACTGCGCCACCTCACCCGAACCTCGGTCACCGCGGAGACCGAGAAGCCTGTGACACGGCTCGATTCGGTTGCCGGTGTATTCGACGCGCGGGTGGACGGTCTGCACGCGCGCTGCGAGGTGGAGACCAGCGAACTCAGTGGTGTGCTGCGCCACCTGCTGACATTCGGGATCACGTCCCTCACTTCGACGCCGCCGACCCTCGAGGAACTGTTTCTTCGGCACTACGGCGACGAACTCGAACGCGAAGTCGAGAACCACAGCCGCGCCGAGTCCAGGGATCTCTGATGGCAACGCAATTCACCGGAACCATTCGGCTGGTGAGGCTGGCGCTACGGCGCGACCGGATCCAACTTCCGGTTTGGCTGCTCGCCCTCATTGCCCTGCAGGCAATCGCGGCCTCGAGCGTCCTGGGGCTCTACCCGACGGACGAGGATCTCCTCAGCATCGCCATCGCCACTGCGCAGTCGCCGGTTGCGTTGGCCACCAATGGGCTCATCTCCGGATACAGTGCCGGCGCAGTGCTTGCGAGCCAAATCGTCATGCCGCTCTCACTGGGGGCCGCGTTGATGAGTTCGTTGCTCGTGGTCCGCCACACCCGGCAGAATGAGGAGACGGGTAGGGCGGAGCTTGTCGAGGCCGCGGTGGTGGGTCGGAAGGCGTTGCTTACCGCCGCCTTGATCGTTGCGGTGGCGGCGAACGCGGTTCTGGCGATATCCAGTGTGGTGGTCCTGATGGCACAGGGGCTTCCTCCGGGTGGGTCGTTGGCGATTGGACTCGGGATTGCCAGCGTGGGTATTTCTTTCGCGGGCATCGCGGCAGTCACCTCACAGGTAACGGACGGAGCGCGGACGGCCAACGGGCTCGCCGGCGCGGCCCTGGCGGCGGCTTTTGTGTTGCGCGCCGTGGGCGACATGTCCGGAACCGTCGTCGAGGGTGGCACGCGCGTAATCAGTGGCTTTGCCTCGTGGCTGTCGCCGATTGGATGGGCGGAGCAGATTCGCCCGTACGACGACAATGCCTGGTGGGTGCTCGGCTTGCCGGCCGTGTTCACACTCGTGACAGTCGCTCTCGCCTTTCTTCTCACCGAACGACGAGATTTCGGCGCCGGGCTCGTCGCAACCAGGCGGGGGCCTGCTCGCGCATCGCGTTCCCTGCCGACACCACTCGGAGCGGCGTGGCGCATCCAGCGGGGGATACTGTTCTGGTGGGGAGTGGGGATCGGATTCATCGCACTCGTTTACGGCGCGGTCGGCGACCAGATCGACGATTTCCTCGGCGAGGGTGATCAGGTAGCAGAGGCGATGGAGAAACTTGGCGGGGGCACGTCCGACATGGTGGACGCCTACTTCGCGACCATCTTCGGCACGATGGCGATTGCGGTGGCCGCCTATGCGGTTCAGGCGCTGTTGCGGATGCGCGCGGAGGAGGTGGCGGGACGGCTCGAGCCCGTCCTCGCCACAGCCGTGGGGCGTCCTCGCTGGCTGTCATCCCACGTCGTGGTGGTGGCGGCCGGTGTCGTCGCGTTGCAGCTACTGACCGGTGCCGCAATGGGACTCGCGTACGGTCTGGTCACAGCGGACGTGCCGGGCAATGTGGCGGACCTGAGCGTGGCGGCGTTGGTCTTCGTCCCGGCAATCCTGGTCGTGGCGGCCATTGCCGTTCTACTCTTCGGTGGCCTCCCGTTGTGGGCCTCGGGGCTCTCCTGGGCCACACTCGCGCTGTGCCTGTTGTTCGGGTTGCTCGGTCCACTGCTCGGGTTGCCGGATTTCATACGCGACCTGTCGCCGTTCAGTCATGTTCCGCCGCTTCCCGCCGCTGCCGTGACGGCCGCACCGCTGATGTGGTTGGCGGCGATCGCCGTCGCACTGGCGGCGACGGGCGCCGCGTTGTTCCGGCGGCGCGATCTGGTCATGTAGCTGTCTACGTTGACGCGTCGAGGACGAGCCATCCGCCGTGGTGCTCGAACACCTCGAACGGACGCCCCGTCGATTCACCGAGCCTGCGCAACGCAGGGGTGTCGAAGGTGCGAATGTGTCCGTGGCAGGCCGTCGCCTCGTCCTCATACGGGACCGCGACGACCACGCGGTCGCGCGCGACGCGCAGGGCCTCGGATATCACTGTGTCACTGGAAGTCTCGTCGACGTGCTCGAGGAGGTGGATAGCGGTGACGGTGTCCACGCCGGCGTCAGGAACTGGCACGTGCGCGGCGTCGCACACAATGGTCTGCAGGTCGACTCCGAGTTTCGGTGCCACGGCGTCGAGTAGTGCGATGGTTCCGGGATGGATGTCGGTGGCGGTGACGGACCGTCCGGCGCGGGCAAGTCGCAGCGGGAGGAATCCGAAGCACGATCCGAGGTCGAGGACCGAACCCCGGACGAGGTCTTCGGCCTTCTCGTGAATCGGGGCGAATGCGGCGGTTCCGTCCAGCAATTCGTCAAGGGAGTTGCGGTAGTACACGGACCACGCGTCGAGTGCGCCGTCGACGGTCGAGCGGACCAAGCCGACCATAGTCGACTCGAACTCGACCCGGCCGAAGTCGGCGTCCGCGATCGAAGTGGTGACCTCGGCGACAAGTCGTTCGCTCAGATCGTCCGGGGTCAGTGCGTGCGTGACCCGCAGAAGACTGCCCTCGCGGGTGAGGGTAAGGGGGCCGTCACTCGCCCTCTCGACGGTCACGTGACCGTGCGACCACGAACCCGGCTCGCAGACGGCGAGCGAATCGAAGGGCGGGAGGTCGGGGGCGCCCGTCATGCGATACGACCTTGTGGAGGAGGAGATTTGTGAGTGATCACTGCTGCGCATCCTGTTCGCCGAGAGGGCTCAACCCATCGTAGAGCCAGTGCATTCCGGCGGCGAGTAGTTGCGAAAGTTCGAGCGAATCGTCTTCCAGCCACTGCTCGTACGCCGACATCGCAATGCCGAGTAGAAGATAGCCGACCGTACGCGGAACGTGGTCGGTTGGGGAAGTTCCGAGCCTGCCTGCGACGTACTCCGCGATGACAGTGCGCCACCCCTCGTACATCACCACCGAATATGCCTGCAGCGCCGGCACTCGAAGAATCAGGCTCATGCGCTTGTGGTGGTTCGCCTTCTCACTGGCCGGAAGCGCGTTGAACTGCAGTAGAGCCGCGGTCAGGGCGTCGGCGATCGAGATGTCTGCTGGTTGCGCCGCGAGTTGGGTGCGCATCTCGGCGAGGTGAGCATCGAAGTCACCCCACGGGATCGCGTTCTTGGATGGGAAATAGCGGAACAGTGTGCGTCGGGCGATGCCACATGCCTCCGCTACCTGGTCGACGCTGGTCTCGTCGAATCCCTGTTGCGTGAACAACTCGATTCCGACCGTGCTGATCCGGTCCTGTGTCGTGGCCGGGCGCCGGCCTGTCCGGCTGGATGGCCCTCGGCAATCTTTCAACTTTCGGCCCTTTCGGTCTGTCTTTCTGCACTCGATGCCATTATATTGGTGAGGCGAATCACAGAACGGGTCTTCCGTGGCTGGGAACACTCGATCGACTCGCTGCCCTATCACTCGAACAGTAGGAGGAAATCATGTCGGATCGCGACAATGAGGCGCTGGAAACCGACTTGATCGAGGAATCCCTGGTGGAAGAGGTCTCGATCGACGGCATGTGCGGCGTGTACTGAACATGTCCGCTCCGGCGCCCGCTTCAAACACCGGTCATGCCGCTATCGATCTCGACGTGGGCTGGAAACTCCATCCTCAGGTGGCGTTGCGCCCTGAACCTTTCGGGGCGTTGCTCTACCACTTCGGGACCCGCAAGCTTTCGTTCCTGAAGAACCGCACGATCGTCGCGGTGGTCGAAGCTCTTCCATTGCATGCCGACGCTCGGTCTGCGTTGCGAGCGGAGGGTATCGGCGACGATGCCGCGCCGAAGTACGCGCGCGCACTCGGCACCCTGGCCGAGTCGCACATGATCGTTCCGATCTGACCAGTCCATCTTCATCCGTCCGGAAGGACGAACCCCATGACCTCCATGCTCGACAGGCCCTCCCCGTCCGCGCCGGTGGGCCGCCTCGTCGACCAGTTCGAACTCGGCCTCGACGCCCCGATCTGCCTCACCTGGGAGTTGACCTACGCGTGCAACCTGTCGTGTGTGCACTGCCTGTCCTCATCAGGACGGCGCGACCCGAATGAGCTGACCACCGAGCAGTGCAAGTCGATCATCGACGAACTGCAGCGCATGCAGGTGTTTTACGTGAACATCGGCGGCGGTGAGCCGACCGTCCGCCCGGACTTCTGGGAACTCGTCGATTACGCGACCGCGCACCGGGTCGGCGTCAAGTTCTCCACCAACGGTGTGAAGATCGACAAGAAGGTGGCCGAGCGCCTCGCGGATAGTGACTACGTCGACGTGCAGATCTCCCTCGATGGCGCGACGGCCGAGGTCAATGACGCGGTTCGCGGGCCGGGGTCCTTTGCGATGGCAGTGCGGGCGCTCGAGAACCTGTCCGAGGCCGGGTTCAGGGACGCAAAGATCTCGGTTGTCGTCACCCGCCACAACGTGTCCCAACTCGACGATTTCAAGGCGCTCGCCGACAAGTATGGTGCCACCCTGCGTATCACCCGGTTGCGCCCGTCTGGTCGCGGTGCGGACGTGTGGGATGAACTGCACCCCACCCAACCTCAGCAGCGCGAGTTGTACGACTGGCTGGTCGCCAACGGTGAGGGCGTGCTGACCGGCGACTCCTTCTTCCACCTCTCCGCCTATGGCGATGCGTTGCCGGGGCTGAACCTGTGCGGCGCCGGGCGTGTGGTGTGCCTGATCGATCCGATCGGTGACGTCTACGCCTGCCCATTCGCGATCCACGAGCAGTTCCTTGCAGGAAATATTTTGGCGGACGGCGGCTTCCAGCATGTCTGGCAGCATTCGGAACTATTCCGGGAATTACGTTCCCCGCAGACCGGTGGCGCGTGCAGCAAGTGCGACCACTACGACTCCTGCCGTGGCGGCTGTATGGCTGCGAAGTTCTTCACCGGGTTGCCGATGGACGGCCCGGACCCCGAATGCGTGATCGGCAACGGCGAACGGGCATTGGCTGAGGTGGGGGAGATCCCGAGATCCAGTGTCGACCACTCTCGCACCGGGCAGCGGAGGACGCCGCGGGCGCCGGTTCCGTTGACGCTGATGACGCGTCCGCCGACCAAGATTTGTGACGAAAACCCGCTTGCGGGCATGGAACAGGCATAGCGTCATCTACCGGATACGAGGGGTGCTCGATGGGTAGGAATCCGTATTTCGAGACGGTGGCCGAGGCTCAGCGCCGCGCGAAGAAGCGACTGCCGAAGTCGGTTTATGCGGCGCTGATCGCCGGTTCCGAACAGGGCCTGACGGTCGACGACAACATGGCGGCGTTCGGCGAGTTGGGGTTCGCGCCCCATGTCGTAGGGCTCTCGGACAAGCGTGAGATGGCCACGACCGTGCTGGGACAGCCGATTTCGATGCCGGTTGTGATCTCCCCGACCGGCGTGCAGGCCGTGCACCCCGACGGCGAGGTCGCCGTTGCCCGCGCGGCGGCGGCCCGGGGGACGGTGATCGGTCTGAGTTCGTTCGCGAGCAAGTCCGTCGAGGAGGTGACGGCCGCCAATCCGCAGACATTCTTCCAGATGTACTGGGTCGGCAGTCGCGAGGTGCTGGTGCAGCGGATGGAACGCGCGCGGGCGGCAGGAGTCACCGGGTTGATAGTGACCACCGACTGGTCCTTCTCGTACGGGCGTGACTGGGGCAGCCCGGCCATCCCGGAGAAGATGGATTTCAAGGCGATGATTCAGCACGCTCCGGAGGGCGTCACCCGTCCGAAGTGGCTCTACGAGTTCGCGAAGACCCGCAGGATCCCAGACTTGACCACCCCGAATCTGGCCAAGTCCGGGGAGGAACCGCCGACATTCTTCGGCGCCTACGGGGAGTGGATGCAGACACCATTGCCCACCTGGGACGACATCGCGTGGCTGCGGGAGCAATGGGGTGGGCCGTTCATGCTCAAGGGTGTGATGCGGGTCGACGACGCCAAACGCGCCGTCGATGCCGGGGCCACGGCGATCTCGGTGTCGAACCACGGAGGCAACAACCTCGACGGCACTCCGGCGCCGATCCGGGCGCTCCCGGCCATCGCGGACGCCGTCGGCGACCAGGTCGAGGTTCTACTCGACGGCGGAGTCCGTCGCGGCAGCGACGTCGTGAAGGCGCTCGCACTCGGTGCGCGGGCGGTCATGATCGGACGGGCCTACCTGTGGGGACTGTCGGCGAACGGTCAGGCGGGAGTCGAGAACGTCCTCGACATTCTGCGCGGCGGTATCGACTCGGCCCTGCTGGGTCTGGGTCATTCGTCCATCCACGATCTGCGCCCCACCGACGTGGTGATCCCGCCCGGGTTCGCGCGTGTCCTGGGCGCGGAATCCTGACGCGCGCACGCCGTAGATGTCTGCGCAGTTGACAGACCCGATCACCCTGGCCGGGCGCCGGGCCCCGTCCAGGGTGCTTCTGGGTCCGCACCCCACCAATCTAGGTGTGGGAAGAAGGTTTTCGCCGCGTCACGTCGCGTACTACGGGCGTCGGGCGCGCGGTGGCGCCGGCATCGTGGTGACCGAGGTGGCGTCGGTGCACGACTCCGACTGGCCCTACGAGCGGGCACCACTCGCGTCCGAGTGTGCCGGAGGCTGGCGGGACGTGGTCGCGGCCTGCCGCCCGTACGGCACTCTGGTGCTGGCAGGACTGGGTCACACGGGGTTGCAGGGATCGAGCGCCTATTCGCAGGCGGTCTTGTGGGGGCCGTCGCGGGTTGCCGACGTGATCTCCCGCGAGTTGCCGATGCAGATGGAGCAGTCCGAGATCGTCAGCCTCGTGCAAGCCTTCCGTGTCGGGGCCGCTGCCGCGGTCTCCGCGGACGTGGACGGCGTGGAACTCGATGCCGGGCCGAGAGGTTTGTTGCGACAATTCTTGTCGGGGCTGACCAACTTGCGCGAAGACGAGTACGGGGCCGACCCGGTGCGGCTCGTGCATGAGGTGGTCGCTGCTGTCCGAGAAGAATTGGGATCGGGCCGCGTGCTGTCGCTGCGGCTCAGTTGCGACGAGATTGCGCCGTGGGCGGGAATCACGCCCGCGGTCGCCGCCGGATACGCCCGGGAACTGGCCGAGGAACTCGACCTGCTCGTCGCTGTGAGGGGCGGGCCGATGTCGGCAAGCGCGTACCGCCCCGACTTTCACCGCCCGGCATCATTCAACACGGCGCTCTGCCGAGACATTCGCACGGCCGTCGACGGAGCGGTGCCGGTCGTCCTCCAAGGCAGCGTGGTCGAGTCGTCCGCCGCCCAGTACGCGCTCGACGAGGGGGTGGCCGATCTCGTCGAGATGACACGGGCCCAGATCGCGGACCCCGACCTCGTCGCCAAGATCCGGCGCGGCCAGACGCCGCGGCCGTGTGTCCTGTGCAACCAGACATGCCAGGTGCTCGACCTCCGCAATCCCGTCATCACTTGCGTTTCGAATCCGACGGCCGGGTACGAGACCATCGATCCGGACGAGGAGGTTCCGGACGTCGACGCGGGTGCGGTGCTCGTTGTGGGAGGGGGACCGGCGGGTCTCGAGGCGGCCCGCGTCCTCGCGCTCCTGGGTCACCACGTAGCTGTGGCCGAGTCGTCCGATCGCCTCGGCGGACTGGTGCGGGTCACCGCTGCCGCTGCGCCCCACCTCGAGGCGCTGACCGACTGGCTTCACTCCGAATGCCGAAGGCTCGGAGTTGAATTCCGTTTCGGGTCGACGGTATCCGAGGCCGACCTCGACGCCGCGGAACGTGAGGGTGCAACAGTGGTGCTGGCCACCGGAAGCAAACCACGCCCGCTCCCGTTCCCCTTCGAGGGGCATGCTCAGTGCCTCGGCGCCGCCGAAGTGCTGGACGGAGCGGCGCTACGGGAGGGGCCCGTGGTCGTCTTCGACCCGGTCGGCGGACCCGCCGGCGTGGCATTCGCCAAATGGCTCGCGGCGCGCGGGCGCGAAGTGAGCATCGTTACACAGGACTCCGTCGTAGGTTCGAGGCTCGGGATGACCGGTGATCTGGCCGACGCCAACACCCGATTGCAGCGGGCTGGGGTCACGCGCCGTCTCGACAGCCGGATCGTTTCGATCGACGGCGCAGGTGTACGGATCCGGAACCGCTATACCGGTGCTGAAGCGGTAGCGGCGTGCAGTGTGCTGGTCGACTGCTCGCATCGTCTCCCCGAGGACATGCTCGGCGTCTCGCGTCCGGATGCAGTGCGAATAGGCGACTGCGTGGCTCCGCGAACACTCCTCGAATCGATCCGGGAGGGCCGCCTAGCGGCGCTGAACGCGACCGCGCACAGGCGGTAGGCGGTAGGCGGTCCGAGTTGAATCACAATCCGTACACCCTCGTCAACGAGAGATAGGATTATTTCATGGGGCAGTTCGAAGGCAAAATCGCGCTCATCACCGGTGCCGCCCGAGGCCAGGGGCGGTCTCACGCGGTGCGATTGGCTCGGGAGGGTGCGACGATCATCGCCGTCGACATCTGCGGTCCGGTGTCGGAGTACAACACCTACGATTCGGCGACCGAGGACGATCTGGCCGAGACGGTGCGCCTGGTCGAATCAGAGGGCGGCAAGATTCTGGCCGAGCAGGCCGACGTGCGCAACAGTACGCAACTGAAGGCCGTCGTGGATCGGGGGGTCGAGCAGTTCGGCGGACTCGACATCGTGATCGCGAACGCCGGGATCTGCAACTGGAACCGATTCTGGGAGATGCCCGACGAGCAGTGGGAGACGCTGATCGACGTGAATCTCACGGGCACGTGGAAGACGCTGAAGGCCGCGGTCCCGCCGATGATCGAGGGCGGTCGCGGGGGCTCGATTATCGTGATCAGTTCCGTCGCCGGTATCAAGCCTCTTCCCGGACAGGCGAATTATGCTGCCTCCAAGTTCGGTCTCGTAGGCCTGACCCAGGCTGCGGCGAAGGAGTTGGGCGAATACGGGATTCGGGTCAATTCGATTCACCCATACGGCGTGAAGACACTGATGGGCAACGATCAGGGTGGCCTCGCGATACTCGAGAAGCATCCCCACTACATGTCGAGCTTCGGATCGATCCTCACCGACCACCCGTTGGCCGAGACCGGTGACATCACGGACGCGGTGGTGTGGCTGGCCGGTGACGGTTCGCGGACGGTGACCGGCAGTCAGGTTGCCGTGGACATGGGCGCCACCAAGGTGTGAGTGCCCCGGCATACAGCCACCTGTTCACCCGGTTGCGTGTGGGTCCTCTGACCCTGCGCAACCGGGTGGTCTTCTCTGCGCATCTCACGGGCTACGCCGTCGAGGGCCTGCCCACCGAGCAGCATGCCGCCTATTACGCGGCGCGAGCGAAGGGTGGTGCGGGCCTGATCATCTCCGAGGAACACGCCGTTCATCCGGGTGACTGGCCGTACGAGAAGGTGATTGCGGGGTACCGGCCGGAGGTGGTTGCGGGATACCGGTACATCACTGACGCCGTGCACACGCACGACGTCCCGATCCTGGCGCAGATCAACCACAATGGCGGGCAGGGTTCGAGTATGTACTCCCGGCGTCCGTTGTGGGCGCCGAGTGCCGTCCCCGACCCGCTGTTCCGCGAAGTCCCCAAGGCGCTCGACCAGCGGGAGATCCGTACGCTCGTCGACGGGTACGCGCGGGTCGCCGAACACTGTGTGTGGGGCGGGTTCGACGGAATCGAACTGCAGTGCTCCCACTCCTCATTGGTGCGAAGCTTCCTCGCGCCCGCCACGAATCTGCGCACCGATGGATACGGGGGATCGCTCGGCAACCGTGCCCGGTTCCTCCTCGAGGTTGTCGCGGTCGTGCGTGAAGCGATCGGCCCGGAACGCGCACTCGGGGTCAGACTCGCGGGGGAGGACCTGTTCGACGGCGGGGTACGACTCGACGAGGCGGTGGAGGTAGCCGCGCTCGTCGAGGCGGACGGCCGGGTCGACTACATCAACACATCCATCGGCATGGCCACCGAGACGCTGCACATGATCGAGGCATCCATGGCCGTCCCCCGCGGGTATGCGTTGTTCATCCCGAACGCCATCCGGCAGCGGGTTTCCCTTCCTGTTGTGGGCGTCGGGCGCTTCAAGGATCCGCATGAGGCCGACCGGGCCCTTGCCGAGGGGCACTGCGACCTGATCGGGGTGGTGCGCGGCCAGATCGCCGACCCGGACTTCGCCGTGAAGGCGCTGGCCGGCGAAGAAGCCGCAATCCGAACGTGCTTGGCGTGCAACCAGGAATGCGTCGGTCGCGTCGGCCTCGGACGGTGGCTGGGTTGCGTTGTCAACCCCCGCGCAGGCAAGGAGTCGACGCCTCTGCCCGAACCGACGATTCGCGGCAGGCGCGTGTTCGTGGTTGGCGGCGGACCGGCCGGATTGAAGGCCGCAGCAACCGCCGCGCAGCGCGGTCACCGCGTGACTCTGTTCGAGCGCGCGAACGCCGTCGGCGGACAGGTACGCACGGCGGCGGTCGTGCCGGGCAGGCGTGAGTTGCTCGATCTCGTTCTCGATCTGGAAGCGGAGTGCATTCGGCACGGGGTGGACGTGCGCACCGGCACCGAGGCGTCCGCCGAATTCGTGGCGCAGGGCTGTCCCGACGTCGTCGTGCTCGCGACTGGTGCGCGTCCGCAGCATCCGAGATGGGCGGGCACGCCGGGTCGGGTCGTGGATGTCCGCGATGTTCTGGAAGGACGCGCGCATCCGTCCGGGACCGTGCTGGTGGTCGACGAACTGGGCTTCCATCAGGGAACGTCCATGGCGGAGTTCGCCGCTGACGCCGGGTGCGTGGTCACCATCTGCACACCGGGGATGATCGTCGGGCAGGATCTCGATATCACACTGGACTTCGAGGGCTGGAACCGGCGGGCGCACCGCAAGGGCATCACCCAGATGACCGACGTGGTGCCGACCGGTTGCGTGGCGGTTGCCGGGGACAGGCTCGCGGTCACACTCCTGCACCATCCGACCGGACGGTCGACGCGGTTCGTCGCCGACTGGGTGGTGTCCTCCGCGCATCAGCGGCCGGAGGACGAGCTCTGGAAGGCGCTGTCCGGCAGCGGTATCGAGACACATCGCGTCGGCGACGTCCTGGCGCCCCGACGCGCGCACTCCGCCATCATCGAGGGCGAGCAGGTCGCGTTGTCGCTGTAGGGAGGGTTCGGTGAGTGCGCACTTCCGCAGGACGCTACCCGCACGTCCCCTGCAGGTCTGCGCTCTCGGAAAGGAACGGACGGATCCGGCACGCTGAAGACACTCCGATATCGGCGATCACCTTGGCAAACCGGCTGGCAGGGGAGATACGCAGCCCGTGATTTCGTCGAGATGGTACTTTCACTTGAATCATCAAGCAGGGGGCGAAATGACGCTGGAAACAGATGTCGATCATATGGAGCACTGACTATCGCTCTATATGTCCGATGTGGGTGCACTCTTCCTGCCGGTTCTGTGGCGGGTGAGCGGCATGCACGAAGCCCTCGTGGCGAACCTTGATCCATATAGCGTTTGACCGAAGGCTCAGCGCCGAGGACGCCCGTTGCAGAAGATCCGATATCAATACGATCCGGCATCGCTCAATGCCGACGTCCCACAACTCTGGATCTTGAATCCGGTCCAGAGCTGACGAGAAAAATGGGGGATCATCATGAACACACGTAGGTTGAAGCAACTGCTCGCTGCGACAGCTTTTTCCGCGGTAGTAGCCGCAGGTGCGGCGGTACCCGCATCCGCCGCGCCGAGCGCGAATCCATTGGCGCCGATCACCGCGGCCGTGGCGAGTGTCTCGGACGGCGGTAGCACCGCATCGACGACGCTGCCCGTCGACGCCCTCATCGCCGCCCGCAACGCGGGATTCCCAATCTACGAGGCCGGTCAAATCGTGGTTGTCTCAGCAACGAAGATGGGCGCGATCTACGCCACCGAATACCGGCGCGTATACGAGGTCGACGCCCTGACTTCGCCGACAACGAAGTTCGTCACGGTCGGCGCTACCGCACCGGACAACTTCTACGTCGTCGACAGACACAACCAGAGCGACATTGTGGTCAACATGCGCCGGCTCGAGACCCCTTGGCCCCAACCCTTTGCGCGGTTGACGTACCACACGACGCCACAAACGTGGCTGAACAGTCCGCTTGTCCAGCTCCAAGATGACGGACCCAGCATAGGAATCGCGCTTGTCCGCTAGACGGAAGGAGTGACCTTCGGTATTGAGTCGGGGTAGTTGTGGGCCGGGTCCTCATTGGTGCCTGCGCACTTGTGCAGGACACGGCCTGCACTTTCCCCGCAGTTTTGCGCACTCGGGAGGAACACGCCCCAGACAGCTACAGCGCCTCGCGCCTCACCCACCACCGCACCGGATCGACCCTTTCTGGAAGCTGTCTTGCCCCCAAGGTGATTGCCTCCCGCGCGAAGCCGGGATGCGGGTTCCGAACCACCACTTCGGTGCCCGCCTCGGGAATTCTGGCTCCGGTGAGCTCCCAGATGGTGGACATGCTCTTGACTGCAGCTATAGCCAGTACAAGCCCGGGAAAGAGCAGTAAGGGCTGAGAACCCTCCGGCATCCGATCGGTCAGTGGCAAGAGGGGTCCGGTGATGGTGAGAGCTGCGGGGACGATCAAGGCGAGGCTCACGACCCGTCGCCTCGAGCGGTACTGCCGACATGACAGGCAAGCTGCCCACTGCGTCTTCTTCACCCAGATTCTGCGAGAGCGTCGCTTTTCTTTGCGCTTCCACTGCGCCATCGGTCGGAGGAAACCGTGGAGGAGCTTGCGCGGCCACGAGAGATCGTCGTAGGGAAGGTGTGGCCGTGACATCAAGTGCGCCTTGAATGTCCACGTTCCGGGTGCGCCGTGTCGCACGCAGACCGACGGTAGTTCGACATCGAGTTCCCGCCAGTGCTTGCGTCCCAGCTCGGTGGGGTTGGGGGTGGAGACGTGGCGCAGCGGGAATGAAACGGACGGTTCGGGCACGAGGTTGATGATGCGATATCGACTGTCACCTCTCCAAATCCGGTGACATGGAGGTGCCATGCTCGCAGCATCGCCGGACTGGTACCTTCATCCGGTCCTCGAGGAGGGGGCGAAATGACTCTGAAAGTAGATCCCGAAGAACTGACTAGTTTTGCGCGCCGAACAGAGGACTTGTCGGGCCAATGCATGAGGGCTGCCGATCATGTGGAGCAGTGGTTGACGCTCGATGCTTCTGATGTTGGTGTGATCTTCCAGCCGGTTCTGTCGCAGGTGAACGACATGCGCGATGTACTCGTCGCGAACCTTGATTCCCTTCGACGGTTGACCGAAGGGTCGGCGCAGAATCTTGCCGATGCGGCGTCAAGTTATCGTGAGCAGGAACCGGCAAACGCCGCCAGGCTCGCCGCGGTCGGGAACGGGTTGTCATGACCGAACCCACCTCGGCACTGACGACGCCTGTTGCGGAGGACCCGGTACCAAATCTCCTCGAGAACGCACTGGACGGTTCACTGACCGGCCCGTCATACCTAGTCGGAGAGGCCATGGTCTTCTGCGACATGGTCGGAACGAACGACCCGTGGGCGATCGTATCCGACCAGTTGGCCGGTGACTGGCAGGCCGTGCAAACCGCGGGGAAATCTCTCGAAGGCCTTGCGGAGTTCAACACCCTGATGGCTAAGGAACTCTCGTCCGCGACGTCGACTGCCAGGGAGTCGTGGAAGGGCGAAGCGGCCGCCGAGGCCGAGCGTTACTTCTCTGAGTTGAGTGAGGTAGTCGGGCGTCAGAGCAGCGCGATTCGCAGCATGGCCAAGCAGCTTGACCAGACCTCGATGGGTGTGTACGAAGCATCGGAGTCGATCAAGGACTTGATAGGCATGCTTATCGACTCGCTGATCGGAGTTACTGTCAGCGCTGCCGCCTCGGTAGTTGCAGCGTCGTCAGGGTTAGGCGCTCCCGCAGCCCTTGCCTTCCTCGCATCGGCACTACTGATGGCGAAGAGGGCGTGGGATTTCGTCGGCATGATTCACAAGTGGTTGGGACGTGCCTGGGCTGGCGCACAGGCGACCGTAGGTTTGATGGCGGGTTACCTGGGCACGGTTAAAGACACTCCGCTGCCTGCGCTTCCGACGTCCTCCTATCAATTCGGGGGTGCGTGACGTGCAACCGAACCAGGAACCGCTGTTGGGAGTGTTGCGTGACGACCCAGCGTTGGCCGCCCAGTTGCGGAAGTCGGTTCAGATGCTGGCCGACAAGTCGCCCGACCCTGCGATGCGCGGATTGTTACTCGAGGTTCTCGGCGGCCAGAAGAGCCTGCGCGATGTCGTGACGACGACGAATTTCCCGGAGGTGTTCCGGCCGTACGCCGAGGCTGCGGTCGACGAAGCTGCGCAAATGACGGAGGACGAGAAGGAAGCGCTGGCGGCGGAGGGGCGTCGTCAGATCGATGCGGAGTACGAGGCCACTCGCTCAGCCGCCGGGCGTCTCGAATCGGAAGAAGGCGATGACGGCGATGACTACTTCCGGAATCGCGGTTCGATCTTGAACACGGGCTGGTAGTCACCACCTGTCACCTACCATCGACGGGTGCCTGACTCCGGAGAACTTGCTGACGCCGTGTGGCCCGAGATGGGGCGGGGCGCGTCGACGGTGGTCGTCCCTGTCGGCTCGCTCGAACAGCACGGCCCGCATCTTCCCCTCGACACCGATACCGCGATCGCGTCGGCGGTGGGGCGCGCCCTCTCCGACGTACTCATCGCGCCGGCTATCGCATATGGCGCGAGCGGCGAGCATGAGGAGTTTCCGGGAACCGTGTCGCTGGGCTCGCAGGCCTTGGAATCGGTTCTCGTCGAGTACGGTAGGTCGGCGTGCAGGTGGGCAGGGAGGGTCCTGTTCATCAACGGCCACGGCGGAAACGGACCCGCGCTGGTCAAGGCTGTCACCTTGCTACGCTTCGAGGCCCGCGACGTTGCCTGGGTGCCGTGTGCAGTGCCAGGCGCCGACGCGCACGCAGGTCGGACGGAAACGTCTTTGTTGCTGCACCTTTCACCCGGTCGCGTGCGGATGTCCAGAGCCGAGCCCGGGAACAAAGAACCTATCGCAAGCTTGCTCCCCCGACTGCGTGAAGGCGGTATGGTCACCGTGTCCGCCAACGGCGTGCTCGGTGACCCGACAGGCGCCACGGCCGCGGAGGGGGAACAGTTCTTCAGCGCACTTGTCGAACGCGTCACCAAGGCACTAGCCCGGTGGGAGCCGGGCCCAGATGGAAGGCTCCGGTGGGAACCGGACCTTGACGGGAGGCTCACATGATGTGTACGGGCGTCTTCGAGTTGCCGAGGACGAATTTTCTGCACCCCCTGACCACCAATTTCCGGAGTGCCGTGCCAATCAATTTTCGGCATGCCCTGCCAGCAATCTCCGATCCGCATACCATCCTCTGATGCGCCAAGCTCGACTTCCCGATGGATTCGGGATCCGAATCGACCCCAAGGTTCGCGCATATTCCGGAGGTCGAGTTCTCATCGGAGGTTCGCCGACTCGGATGTTGAAGCTTGCACCCACCGCCGCGGCCATGATCGGCGACGGCTACCTCGAGGTCGTCGACTCGGTGTCCGCGGTGGTCGCGCGCCGACTCCTCGACTCGGGCGTCGCGAACCCCCGACCCATGAGCACGCCCTCACCCCGAGATGTCACGGTCGTCATTCCGGTGAAGAACAACGTGTCCGGTCTGCACCGGGTCCTGGCGTCGCTCCGCAGTATTGAGGTGATCGTCGTCGACGACGGGTCCGACGTCCCGATCGTGGTCCCCGCGCTGGAGAACAGGTGCGGTGGTCGTGTCACCGTCCTGCGACATGAGACCGCGAAAGGCCCAGCCGCAGCACGGAATACCGGTCTGCGTCACGCTGCGACCCCGTTCGTGGCGTTCCTGGACTCCGACGTCCTACCCCGCACGGGCTGGATCGAGGTCATGCTCGGCCACTTCAGTGATCCGGCGGTCGCTCTCGTGGCGCCGAGGATAGTGGCTCTCGAACCCGAGTCGAGCACCCTCGCACGGTATGAGCATGCCCGTTCCTCACTCGACCTGGGACGTCGGGAGTCAGCGGTCCAGTCCGGTAGCGCGGTGTCCTACGTTCCGAGCGCCGCCGTGATCGCCCGACGCGAGGTTCTCGAAGAGTTCGGCGGTTTCGACGAGTCCATGCACGTCGCCGAGGACGTCGACTTGTGCTGGCGACTGCAGGAATCCGGTTGGCGGTTGCGCTACGAACCGGTGGCCCACGTTGCACACGACCACCGGGTGTCGTTCGGAAAATGGTTCGACCGCAAGATGTTCTACGGAACCGGTGCGGCGCCCCTCGCGGCAAGGCACGTCGGCAAGGTCGCTCCTCTGTCGATGTCGCCGTGGACCTTCTTTGCATGCGTCGCCGCTGCCAGTTGTACTCGGCTGGGTCTTCTGGGAGCCGTCGCCACCCTCGCCATGATGTTGCTGCGTCTGCGCCGGATGTTCACGGCGATCGACCAGCCCACCCGCATCGCCGCCATCCTTGCCGCGCAGGGCTTCGTCGGAGGCGCGTGGCAGTTGGCGTCCGCGCTGTGTCGCCACTATTGGCCGATCACAATCCTGGCTGTGTTGGTCTCGAGACGGATTCGTCGCATCGCTCTGGCCGTCGCGGTCGCCGAAGGGGTTGCCGACTGGGCCACGCACCGTGAGCCCGGGGGACTGGGGCCGCTGCGGCACACGGTGTTCAAGCGGATGGATGACATCGCCTACGGTGCCGGGCTCTGGAAAGGTGCGCTGGTCGCCCGCGACCTCGACGCATTGAAGCCGCGGTTGAAGCGGTAGTGGTCGATCCGATTCGTGTCGCAGACGTCGTGGTCGTCGGTGGAGGTTCGAGCGGATGTGTCGTGGCGGCGCGACTCAGCGAGAATCCCGATCGATCGGTTCTCCTGCTCGAGTCCGGACCCGGGTATCGGTCGATGCTCGACTGTCCCGTACGGGATTATCGAGTCGTGCCGATGGGTGCGGGCAGTGCCTATGCACAGATCTACGGTGTCGAGTTGGCGTCGAGTGTGCGCTCGACGACGGTGCGCGGCCGAGTCCTGGGCGGGTCAGGAGCTGTCAACGGTGCGTACTTCATTCGAGGAACGAGCACGGACTTCGATCTCTGGCCTGGGTCGTGGTCGTACGAGAACGTACTGCCCACGTTCCGGGCACTCGAGCGCGACATCGATTACGACGGGCCGTGGCATGGCAAGACGGGGCCGATGCCGGTGCGCAGGCAGCCCGCGGAGCGGTGGAGCGAGATCAGCGAAGCGTTTCGGGACGCCGCGCTGGAGAGGGGGTATCCGGAGGAGCCCGACAAGAACGGCACCGGCACCGGCGGCGGTGGTGTCGGTCCGGTGCCACTCAACGTCGACGGTGGTGTTCGAGTCAGTACCGCGATGGCGTATCTGCTGCCTGCGTGGAATCGACCCAACCTGACGGTCGAGTCGAACACCGATGTCGTGCGGATTCTCTTCTCCGGCAACAAGGTAATCGGTGTCGAGGTCGAGACCGAAGGAGTGCGGCGGAGGATTCACTCCCGGCGAGTCGTCCTCGCGGCCGGGCCCATCGAAACTCCGATCCTGTTGATGCTTTCCGGAATTGGTATGGCTGATCATTTGAGGGACAATGATATTTCCGTCATTCTCGACGCGCCAGGGGTGGGCAGCGATTTCAGTGATCATCCGGAAGTGGCCCTTCCGTATCGTGTCCGTGGTTCATTGCATCGTGATGACACAAGTCCGGTGGTCGAGACGGTCCTGAACACCGGCGACATCGAGATCCGTCCCTATACGGCTCCGTTCGACGTCCTTGTCCCGGGATCTGGGCAGCGAGATCAGGTTCTCGGGGTCGGTCTGATGGTCACCGAGAGCCGGGGTGACATTCGGCTGACGTCAGACGATCGCAGCGACCGTCCGTACATCGAATACCGCTACGCGCAGTCGGTATCCGACCGGCGGGCGATGCGCGAAGGGCAGGCAATCGGATTGGATCTTCTCCAGTCGCCGGCCATGAGTCGGCTTGTCGTGCCGCTGTACGAGGAGGTGTCCGACCGTTCGGCGCTCGCCCATCTTGGGACGTCACACCACCTGTGCGGAAGTTGCAGGATGGGGGGGAGTGACGATGCGACCGCAGTCGTGGACGAACGCGGCAACGTGCGGGGTGTGGAAGGACTGACCATCGCCGACACCTCGGTGCTCCCTGTGGTTCCCAGCCGCGGCCCGCACGCCACAGCGGTCATGGTCGCCGAGCGCATCAGCATCTTCCTGGCGGAATGACGGAGGGGATGACCCAGCCCAGTGTGACCCGAGTTACAGTATTCAGACACGCCGTGGAGGATTTCGATGGAGAATCAACCGCCCAAGCGGGGCAATCCGTGGGTCGCGTTGCGCCCAGGGGACGACGTCGCTCTGCGTGCACGCCGAGTGTCCTCGGCGCATCGGTTGTTCGTCGACCATCACAGGCCTGTCGATGACAACCAGGATGGGAAGTCCGTCCGATCCGTCGTCCTGGACTCGTGGATCCGCAGCGCACAAAAGGGAGTGAATCCGGACGGGTCGGCGCGGTCCGTCGATCGGTCGGGCGTAGATCTGGCCTCATACCGGGCGGCGCATCCGATGTCGATCATTCGGCCGGTAGTGCGCAAACTTCTCGTCGAGGACGCCGCCGACACCGGTCTGCTGGTGGCCATCGCGGACGAGAAGGGTCACTTGCTCTGGGTCGAAGGTGATTCCTCGGCCAAGGACCGCGCGCTGCAGATGAACTTTGTCGAAGGTTCCGACTGGAGTGAGGACACTGTCGGTACCAACGCGCCGGGAACTGCGCTGGCACTCGATCACTGCGTGCAGATATTCGGGGCGGAGCATTTCATCCGCCAGGCACACGACTGGAGCTGTACGGCGGCCCCCGTTCACGACCCGGCCACGGGAATAATCGTCGGTGCCATCGACATCACCGGTGGGCCGCGGGTGGCTGTGCCCGAGGTTCTGTCGTTGATCAGGGCAACTGTCGCGGCCGCCGAGGCAGAGTTGCGGTTGCATCTGCTGCATTCGCGGAGTGCGCTGGCCGACACCGTGTTGCGGTTGGAGGTGCTCGGATTGGGACGTCCGAGCCTGCTGCGCGACGGTGAACGCATTCCGCTGTCACAAAGGCACGCCGAGATTCTCCTGCTCCTGGCCGAGCATCCGGAGGGGCTGAGTTCGGATCGTCTTGCAGTCCTCCTCGACGAGAGCGAACTCGATGCTGTCACCATTCGCGCTGAGATGTCTCGTCTGCGTAAGGTTTTCGGTCCCTCGAATCTCGGTTCACGGCCCTATCGACTACTTACCGAGTTGGGATCGGACGTGCGACAGGTGCGCGGCGCTCTGGACCGCGGCGAACTGGCCTCGGCCCTCGACGTCTACTCCGGTCCGGTACTCCCCGGATCGGAGGCGCCGGGAGTGGAGGACCTTCGCGAGGAGTTGTGGGCACGGGTGCAGGCGGCGATGCTGCGTGAGGGCGATCAGCAGCTCCTGGCCCAGTGGACGACATCCGTCCACGGCAGGCGGGACGTTGTGGCGTGGGAGGCGTACCTGGCAGGCCTCGACCCGCATTCACCCCTTCATGTGCAGGTCAAGTCGCGAATCGATCTGTTCGATCGGCAGTACGCAACGTAGTTGCAACGGTACGGCCAGTAGTGTTGTGAGTCACACCCAAAAAATTCACTACACCAGGGAGTCACCCATGACCGTGTATACCCGCCCGGGTTCACCTGACGCCATCATGTCCTTTCAATCGCGCTACGACAACTGGATCGGCGGCCAGTGGATCGCGCCAGTCAAGGGCCAGTACTTCGAGAATCCGACCCCCGTCACGGGGCAGTCGTTCTGCGAGGTCGCACGTTCGACATCGGAGGACATCGAACTGGCCCTCGACGCAGCGCACGCTGCCGCTCCGGCCTGGGGCAAGACGTCGGTCGCCGAGCGCGCGATCATTCTCAACAAGATCGCCGACCGCATCGAGGAGAACCTCGAGTCCATTGCGCTGGCCGAGTCCTGGGACAACGGTAAGCCGATCAGGGAGACCCTGAACGCCGACATTCCGTTGGCCATCGACCACTTCCGGTACTTCGCAGGCGCGATCCGAGCACAGGAAGGCGCCCTCTCGGAGATCGACTCCGACACCGTGGCCTACCACTTCCACGAGCCGCTGGGCGTCGTCGGCCAGATCATTCCGTGGAACTTCCCCATCCTCATGGCGGTGTGGAAGCTTGCTCCGGCGCTCGCGGCGGGCAATGCCGTCGTCCTCAAGCCGGCCGAGCAGACCCCGGCGTCGATCCTGCACCTGATCTCGATCATCGGCGATCTGCTGCCGGCGGGTGTGTTGAACATTGTCAACGGATTCGGTGTCGAGGCGGGCAAGCCGCTGGCGTCGAGCCCGCGGATCAAGAAGATCGCGTTCACCGGTGAGACCACCACCGGTCGCCTCATCATGCAATACGCGTCGCAGAACCTGATCCCGGTTACTCTCGAGCTCGGTGGCAAGAGTCCCAACATTTTCTTCTCCGACGTGCTTTCCTCCAATGACGACTTCCAGGACAAGGCGCTCGAGGGCTTCACGATGTTCGCCCTCAACCAGGGTGAGGTGTGCACCTGCCCATCGCGTTCGTTGATCCAGGAGGACATCTTCGACGAGTTCCTGGCGATGGCAGCGATCCGCACCAAGGCCGTGCGTCAGGGCAACCCCCTCGATACCGACACCATGATCGGTGCCCAGGCATCCAACGACCAGCTCGAGAAGATCCTCTCCTACATCGAGATCGGCAAGGGTGAGGGCGCCAAGGTCATCACGGGCGGTGAGCGTGCCGAGCTCGGCGGCGATTTGTCCGGCGGCTACTACGTGCAGCCGACGATCTTCACCGGACAGAACAAGATGCGTATCTTCCAGGAGGAGATCTTCGGCCCCGTCGTCTCCGTTACCTCGTTCAAGGACTACGACCAGGCCATCGAGATCGCCAACGACACTCTGTACGGCCTAGGTGCCGGCGTCTGGTCGCGGGATGGCGGCGTCGCCTACCGGGCGGGCCGCGACATCCAGGCGGGTCGGGTGTGGACCAACACCTACCACCAGTACCCCGCGCACGCAGCGTTCGGTGGCTACAAGCAGTCCGGTATCGGCCGTGAGAACCATCTGATGATGCTCGAGCATTACCAGCAGACGAAGAACCTACTGGTCAGCTACGCGCAGAAGGCCCAGGGCTTCTTCTGATGGACAAGGCCCGGGCGCCTGGTCGCCTGAAGGCAACTGCCGGGGCGGTGGAACTTCTCCGCCGCCTCGGCGGTATCCATGGGCCACTGATGATGCATCAGTCGGGTGGGTGCTGCGACGGCTCCGCGCCCATGTGCTACCCCGACGGCGAGTTCATCGTCGGCGACCGGGACGTGCTGCTCGGTGTCCTCGATCTGCGTCTCGGTGCCGGAGAGATGCCGTCCACCCGGCCCGAAGGCGCCGATGCTGTGCCGGTGTGGATTTCCGGTTCGCAGTTCGAGGTATGGAAGCACACTCAGTTGGTGCTCGACGTCGTGCCGGGTCGCGGTTCCGGGTTCAGCCTCGAAAGTCCAGAAGGCATGAGGTTTCTCAGCCGTGCTCGCGCCTTCTCTCCCGACGAGAACGAGCAACTTTCCGCCGAGGATGTCATCGTCGGCGAGAGATGGGAGCAGGGTTGGCGGCCTGCGCCATCACTCGAACCGCAAGTGGTCGCCGAAGCAGTCGACGCGTGTCCGGTTCCGGGTTCGCGCGTCAATTTGTAACACCTTGTAGGGAATCATTTCTGGGGTTTACGTCGTCGTCACGATCCGTTGACACGGCGTGTACGCATCGCACCTAGGGTTCGCTGCGGCGCGACCGCGCCGCAGCGAAACGGCCGACACGGGGGACGGAATGTCACGAGTAGAAGTATCCAAGAATTCCGGAGCGGTCCAACATCACGATGCCGCCGACTTCCACTCGGAAGACAGCAGTTATCTGGAGAAGCGCACTCTGAGAAAGGGCTCGGCGGGCTGGGTCTTGCTCGCCGGTCTCGGTGTCAGCTACGTGATCTCCGGTGACTTCGCTGGATGGAACAACGGGCTTGCCGAGGGGGGATTCGGCGGCCTGCTGATTGCCGCCGTCGTCATCGCGGGCATGTATCTGGCAATGGTCCTGGGGATGGCCGAGATGTCCTCCGCACTGCCCGCCGCTGGCGGCGGTTACACCTTCGCGAGACGCGCGCTCGGTCCCTGGGGTGGATTCGCCACCGGCACAGCCATTCTCATCGAGTACGCGATCGCACCCGCGGCGATCGCCACCTTCATCGGCAGCTACGTCGAATCGCTGAACCTGTTCGGCATCACCGACGGCTGGTGGGTGTACCTGGCGGTCTACGCCATCTTCATCGGAATTCATCTGACGGGTGCGGGTGAGGCTCTCAAGGCCATGTTCGTCATCACGGCGATAGCGCTGGTCGGTCTTGTGATCTTCGCGGTCGCGGCGATCGGCATGTTCGATGTGAGCAATCTGACGGACATCGCCCCGACCGATGCGGTGGGCGCATCTACCTTTCTGCCCTTCGGCCTGTTCGGGATCTGGGCTGCCGTTCCGTTCGCCATCTGGTTCTTCCTCGCCGTCGAAGGCGTCCCGCTCGCCGCGGAGGAGGCGCGTGAGCCGGAGAAGAACGTTCCGCGCGGAATCATCATGAGCATGCTGATCCTCATCGTCACGGGCGCTGTCGTGCTGTTCCTGGCGACGGGCGCGATGGGAGCCGCTGGCCTGGCGGACTCCGGCAACCCGCTGGTCGAGGCCCTCGGTGATGGAACCGCCGCGAAGGTGGTCAACTACATCGGCCTAGCCGGTCTGGTCGCGAGCTTCTTCTCGATCATGTACGCGTACTCGCGGCAGACGTTCGCTCTTTCGCGTGCCGGCTACCTGCCGAGGAACCTGTCGATCACCAACTCCCGCAAGGCACCCACACTCGCATTGATCGTGCCGGGTGTCATCGGATTCGTGCTCTCGCTCACCGGTGCAGGCGCGATGCTGCTGAACATGGCGGTGTTCGGAGCAGCCGTCAGTTACGTCCTGATGATGGTCAGCCACATCGTCCTGCGCAAGCGCGAGCCGCAGATGAATCGCCCGTACCGCACGCCGGGTGGCATCGCCACCACGTCGTTCGCGCTTGTGATCGCGGCTGCCGCGGTGATCGCCACCTTCCTCGTCGATCCCGTCGCGGCACTGTGGACGTTTATCGCATTCGTCGCGTTCATGGCTTACTTCGGCTTATACAGCCGGCATCACCTCGTTGCCAATTCGCCCGATGAGGAGTTTGCTGTTCTTGCAGAGGCGGAGGAAGAATTGGAATGACCATCTACAGCCACGGGGTAGCAGGAGTCGGATACACGTTCGACGGACTCGTCGACCTGCTGGCGAAGGCGACACCGCTCCGCAGCGGGGACGAACTCGCAGGGTGCGCCGCATCGTCGGACGCCGAACGCGCTGCGGCGCAGTGGGCTCTTGCTGACGTCACTCTCGGCACCTTCCTGAACGAGCTTGTCGTGCCGTACGAGGATGACGAGGTCACGAGACTCATCATCGATTCGCACGACCGGGTCGCGTTCGCTGAGATCTCGCATCTGACGGTCGGTGGACTCCGCGACTGGTTGCTCGATGTCGCGGCGAGGGAGGACGCGGCGGAGACGTTCCGCCGCGTCGCCCCCGGTTTCACCCCGGAGATGGTGGCGGCGGTCAGCAAGATTATGCGCAACCAGGATCTCATCGCGGTTGCGCGGGCCGTGACGGTGACGGCCGGGTTCCGGACGACGCTCGGTGTACCCGGGCGCCTCGCAACGCGTTTGCAGCCGAATCATCCGACCGATGACCCGCGCGGAATCGCGGCCGCCACTCTCGATGGTCTGCTGCTCGGCTGCGGTGACGCCGTGATCGGAATCAACCCGGCCACCGACTCGCCCCATGCGACCGCAGAATTGCTCCGCCTGCTCGACGACATCCGGCAACGCTTCGACATTCCCGCGCAGTCGTGCGTTCTGTCGCACGTCACCACCACGATGGGCCTGATCGCCGAGGGTGCACCGGTAGATCTCGTCTTTCAGTCCATCGCCGGTACGCAGGGCGCCAATTCCGGGTTCGGCGTGAATATCTCGTTGCTCCGCGAGGCCAACGCGGCCGGCCGTTCGCTGAAGCGGGGAACCGTCGGGGACAACGTGATGTATCTCGAAACCGGTCAGGGTTCGGCGCTCAGCGCGGGAGCGCATCTCGGCATCAGTGGCCGCGCCGTCGACCAGCAAACCCTCGAGGCGAGGGCGTACGCGGTGGCCCGTGACCTGGAACCGCTGTTGATCAACACGGTCGTGGGGTTCATCGGTCCGGAATACCTCTACGACGGCAAACAGATCATCCGGGCGGGACTCGAAGATCACTTCTGTGGGAAGCTGCTGGGTCTGCCGATGGGCGTCGATGTTTGCTACACCAATCATGCGGAAGCGGACCAGGACGATATGGACACGCTGCTCACTCTGCTAGGAGTGGCCGGTACCGCCTTCGTCATCACGGTGCCCGGCGCCGACGACGTGATGCTCGGATACCAGAGCCTGTCTTTCCACGACTCCCTCTATGCGCGTCAGGTGCTCGGACTTCGGGCCGCTCCGGAGTTCGAGGATTGGATGCGTCGCCTCGGCATGGTCGATGACGTAGGCAGGGTTCTCCCGGTCGATGCGGCAGCCTCGCCACTCCGGGTCCTGACGGGGCGCCATGAGTGATCCTGCTCGGCAAGACTTCTGGGATGAACTGCGCGCCACGACGCAGGCGCGCATCGGACTCGGCCGGGCGGGCGACGCACTTCCGACCGAGCGTGTGCTCGAGTTGCGTTCGGCGCACGCCGCGGCCCGTGATGCCGTACATCAACCGCTGGACTCTGAGGTGTTGGTGGACCATGTCGAGGCGGTCGGCCTGGGCCGGCCCGTGGTGGTCACCAGTAAGGCGTCGGATCGAGGGGAGTACCTACGGCGACCGGACCTGGGCCGCACACCCGCCGATCTGTCGGCGGTGCAAGCAGGGAACGCCGAGGTGGGTTTCGTTCTCGCCGACGGTCTGTCGCCGAGGGCACTCGACGATCACGGGGTTTCGCTCCTTTCCGCCCTGGTCACGGAGTTCGACGGAACCTACACGCTGGCCGCACCTGTGATCGCAACCCAAGCCAGGGTCGCGCTCGGAGACCACATCGCGCACGCGATGGGGGTGCAGACGCTCGTCCTGCTGGTCGGGGAGCGGCCGGGGCTGTCGGTAGCGGACAGCGTCGGCGTCTATCTCACGCATCTACCCCGGCCCGGACGCACTGACGCGGACAGGAACTGCGTCTCCAACATCCATCCCCCCGAGGGGCTCGGCTACCAGCATGCAGCCCGCGTGGTGGCGGGCCTCATTGCCGGAGCGCGGAGACTGGGCCGGTCAGGCGTCGACCTGAAGGACACTTCCCGCTCGAACCAGTTGCCCCCCGGCGAGGTTGTGAGCCTGGAGTGAGCCCCTCGACCCTCTCGCACCCTCTGTTCGGTCCAATCCAAGTCAACGCGCTGTGAAGTGGGCAGCGCGTACGGAGATGAGGTTAGTCATGAAGTCGTTACGTGCCCGATCCATGTGGATGGGTTCACTCTCGCTCTCGCTCACATTGCTGGCCGCCGCATGCACGTCGGGCAGCGGGGAAGCGGCAGGGTCGCGGGCCGGAGAGATCAGTTCCTGCCGATCGTTGGATTCGACCCTCGAATGGTACGGAGACAACCGGCAGGAACTTGATCAACTGATCGCCCGCGCCGGCGAATGCGGGGGTGGCGGCGATGTGGCGGATGGTGCCCCGCTGGCGTTGTTCGACTGGGACAACACCGTGGTCAAGAATGACGTCGGCTACGCGACCGCGTACTGGATGATCAAGAACGACAAGGTCCTCCAACCCCCGGATCGGGACTGGACGGCCACGAACCGGAACATGACGGCCCAGGCAGCCTCCGCGCTCGCCGCCGCGTGCGGCGGGGAAGTGGAACCGGGGCAACCACTCCCGACCGGTTCCGACCTCGATTGCGCGGACGAGATTCTGGCCGTCCTCGACGGGGAGACCACCGCGGGGGAGCCCGCGTTCGCCGGCTACGACCACCGGCGCAACGACCCTTCATACGCGTGGTTCGCGCAACTCATGGGCGGTCATTCGGTGCAGGACATCACCGATTTCGCGCGGGCGGCGCGAGCCGAGAACCTCGCGGCACCGGAGGGCGCCGAGCAGACGGTCGGCACTCACCAGGTGGACGCTTCCGTGCGCTACTACCCGCAGATGGTGGATCTCATCGACACCCTCCGCGCCAACGGTTTCGATGTCCGGATCATCTCCGCGTCGACCGAGCAGGTCGTGCGGGTGTGGGCTCAGGAACTCGGATTCGAGCCGGACCGGGTGATGGGGGTGCGCCCCCTCGTCGACAACGGGATCATCACCCGGCACCTGGTGGGGTGTGGCGATGTACCCGACGGTGATGACGGTGTGGTTCCCTACGTCGATGGAAAGCGGTGCCAGGTCAACCAGGTGGTGTTCGGTGTGACCGGTGCGGACGCGTTCGCAGCGCTGCCCTCCGAGGAGCGCCAGGTGTTCGCCGCCGGCGATACGGGCACCGATGTGACGTTCCTCAGTGACGCGACCGGGGCCCGGCTGGTCCTCAATCGGAACAACCCCGAGCTGATGTGCAATGCCTACGACAACAGTGACGGAAAATGGTTGATCAACCCGATGTTCCTGCAGCCGAAGGCACAGGCGTCGCAGCCGTACCCGTGCTCGTCCACGGCCTTCGTCGACGCGGCCGGAACCAAAGGGCCGGTTCACCGGGTCGACGGTTCGGTGATCGAGGACCAGGTCGACTCCGTCTACTGAGTGGCCATCCGGTTCTCGCATGGTGACCGGCGCCCCTCGCCGCGAAGTATGCCCGTAGAACAGTTCAACCAGGAGTAAGTTCGACCGCGGAAAGGGTCGGCCGACCGGCTTTTCGTAGGCGTCAACTGGGGCGCCTGGAGAGGAATCAGCGATGACAACGCCGCTCCCCAGCTACACCTCCGGCGTGTGGGATGCCCCGATGCTGGGCGATACCATCGGAGACGACTTCGACTTGACGGTGGAAGCTCACGCGGGCCGTGACGCTCTCGTCGACCGACCCTCGGGCCGCCGGTGGACGTACGCCGAACTCGCGCGGGACGTCGACGCTGTGGCGGTGGGGCTGTTGAAGCGGGGCATCGCCAAGGGCGACAGGGTGGGAATCTGGGCACCGAACTGCCCCGAGTGGACGTTGATCCAGTATGCGACCGCGAAGATTGGTGCGATCCTCGTCAACATCAACCCCGCCTACCGGGCCCACGAATTGCTGTACGTCCTCGAGCAGTCGGGGATTCGCCTGCTCGTATCGGCACCGGAGTTCAAGTCGTCCGACTACGCGGCGATGATCGAGACGGTCCGGCCCAACTGTCCGGACCTCCAGATGGTGGTGCTGCTGGGCAGTGACGACTGGAACCAGCTGAGCGCTGACGGGGTGGCCGCGCACGTGTCAGATCCATCAATGCTCGCGGCCGCGCAGCGAGCGCTGTCGTCGGACGATCCGATCAACATCCAGTACACCTCGGGAACAACAGGTTTCCCGAAGGGCGCGACATTGAGCCACCACAACATCCTGAACAACGGATTCTTCGTCGGAGAGCTGTGCCACTACACCGAGAACGACCGGGTGTGCATCCCGGTGCCGTTCTACCACTGCTTCGGCATGGTGATGGGGAACTTGGCCTGTACGAGTCACGGTGCGACCATGGTCATTCCGGGGCCGTCCTTCGATGCGAAATCGACGCTCGAGGCTGTCGAAGCGGAGAAGTGTACGTCGCTGTACGGCGTGCCGACGATGTTCATCGCGGAACTCGCCGAACCGGACTTCGCGCAGTTTGATCTGTCGAGCCTGCGTACCGGAATCATGGCCGGGTCGCCGTGTCCGGTGGAAGTGATGAAGCAGGTCATCGAACAGATGGGCATGGGGGAAATCTCGATCTGCTACGGCATGACCGAGACGTCTCCGGTGTCGCTGCAGACGCGGTCGGACGACACGATTGATCAGCGTGTGTCGACCGTTGGGCGGGTGGGTCCGCATCTCGAGGTCAAGATCGTTCATCCGGCAACGGGATCGACCGTTCCACGAGGTACGCCGGGGGAGCTCTGCACGCGTGGGTACTCGGTGATGCTGGGGTATTGGAGCAACCCTGAGAAGACCGCGGAAGCGATCGATGCGGGACGGTGGATGCACACCGGTGACATCGGGGTGATGGATTCCGAGAGCTACGTCGCGATCACCGGGCGGATCAAGGACATGGTCATCCGCGGCGGTGAGAACGTGTACCCCCGTGAGATCGAGGAGTTCCTCTACACCCACCCCGACATCCTCGACGCTCAGGTCATCGGGGTGCCCGACGCCAAGTACGGCGAGGAGCTGATGGTGTGGGTGCGGATGAAGGACGGTGCCGAACCACTGGACGCGGCGAAGGTGCGCGAGTTCTGCACCGGCAAGCTCGCGCATTACAAGATCCCGAAGTACGTGCACGTCGTCGACGAGTTTCCGATGACCGTGACGGGAAAGGTGCGCAAGGTCGAGATGCGTCAGAAGTCCCTCGCGCTCATCAGGCAGGCCTGATCCGTCGCGGTAGGGGGACGTCGGCGATCCATTCGGCAACGATTTTCTCGACTGGTGCCGAACAACTGGCTCAACTAGTTATGTTCGAAGGGGCCGGTGGTGCTCTTCCGGTCGCGCGATCGGGAATTGCGTGTTGAGAGGAGAGGTCCATGTTCTGGAACATCATCGGCACGATCATCTTCGGTGCGGTCATCGGTGTGCTCGCGCGCCTGGTGATCCCCGGAAAGCAGGCGATGGGGTGGGTCATCACCGTCGCCCTCGGTGTCGCGGGAGCTCTCATCGGATACTGGGTATGGGACGGGCTTCTCGGCCAGGGTGACACCAGTGGAGTCGACTGGATCCGATGGCTCATCAGCATCGGCGCTGCGGCTGTCCTCGTCCTTGCGTACACCTCGATGTCCCGTAAGAGCCGCTCCTAGCGGGTGTGACTCCGCAGCCCGTGAGTGCTTCTTCGCCGACCTGAGCCAAGAAGCATTCTCGGGGTTCAGGCATGCAATGACCATGTTACGCAATACCTTCCGTGTCCGCGAAGGGGTTGCCGGGTCGGCGCTGTGTGGGGTTGAGTTGATGAGCCCGAACGTGGCGTGCGCCTTGGTGCGTGCATCCGTCTCGTCCAGTGAAGGATTCACCTGCAGAAGCACTTTCACCCACACCTCCACGTACTTTCGCTGCGTCTGCCGTACCTCCCGCCGAGACACGATGGGAAGGCTCTCGAGGTCGCGGTCCTGGATGCGAATCAGGTCGGGTTCGCCGAGTGCGAAGTCGAGATGGAAGTCGATCAAACCCTCGAGTGCATCCTCCGGGGTCGGGGCCTTCGCGACGACGCCCGAGCCGCCCTCGAGCAGTCGTGTACTGATTCCCACCAGCAGTTCCACGAGGACCGCGTCCTTGTTGGGGAAGTGCCGGTAGACCGCGGGGCCACTGATACCTGCAGCCGAGCCGAGGTCTTCGAGCCTGACGCCGAGGAAGCCGCGTTCGGCGATAAGTCGAGCCGCGGCGTCGAGTAGCTGGCGACGACGATCCGCTTTCATCTGCCCGCGGTGGGTGCTCGGAGCGTCGGTCGCTTCGGCGGTAGCGCTGGAGTCTGTGCTGTCGGCGGTCGTGGTCATCGTCTCGCCTCCCCTGGAGTGTGGTCTGGACAACTCAGTTAATCACAGTTATCTTAGAATCGGTTAGTGGAGATTAACTCATTGGGCGGGCGTTGGACGGAGAGTACGTCACCGACTACGGACGTCAACACGAGAAGGCGGCAGGATGACAGTGGGTGGAACCGCGATGCGAGAGTCCAATCGGGTCGCGCACACGGAATTGGTGGACGAGCTCCGGTCGCGGCTGGCGGTTGCCGCGCTCGGCGGCAGCGAGAAGTCGCGCGAGCGGCACGTCAGCCGAGGCAAGCTCCTGCCCCGCGATCGAGTCGACACCCTGCTCGACCCGGGCAGTCCCTTCCTGGAGATCGCACCTCTGGCAGCCAATGGCCTGTACGACGACGAGAGTCCGGGTGCGGGCATCATCGCCGGCATCGGCCGGGTGTCGGGACGTGAATGCGTCGTTGTCGCCAACGACGCCACGGTCAAGGGCGGCACCTACTACCCGATGACGGTGAAGAAGCATCTGCGCGCCCAGGAGGTCGCGCTGCAGAACCAGCTTCCGTGCATCTACCTCGTGGATTCCGGCGGCGCGTTCCTGCCGCGGCAGGATGAGGTGTTTCCCGACCGCGAGCACTTCGGGCGGATCTTCTACAACCAGGCGACCATGAGCGCCGCGGGCATCCCGCAGATCGCCGCGGTCCTGGGATCGTGTACTGCGGGTGGGGCCTACGTGCCTGCGATGAGCGACGAGGCGGTCATCGTCCGCAACCAGGGGACGATCTTCCTCGGCGGCCCGCCGCTGGTGAAGGCCGCCACCGGCGAGGTCGTCACGGCCGAGGAACTCGGCGGCGGTGACCTGCACTCCAAGGTCTCCGGTGTCACCGACCACCTGGCGGAGGACGACCAGGACGCGCTACGCATCGTTCGGAACATCGTCTCCACCCTCGGTCCGCGGGCGCCGCGCCCGTGGGACGTGTTGCCTGCGGTGCCGGCGACGGCACCACAGGACGAGCTCTACGACGTGGTTCCCACCGACCCACGCAGCCCCTACGACGTGCACGAGGTTGTCACCCGCATCGTCGACGGAGGCAATTTCCAGGAGTTCAAGGCGGACTACGGGAAGACCCTCATCACCGGGTTCGCGCATATTCACGGACACCCTGTTGGCATCATCGCGAACAACGGGGTGCTCTTCGCCGAGTCCGCGATGAAGGGAGCGCACTTCATCGAACTGTGCGACAAGCGCAGTATCCCGCTGGTCTTCCTGCAGAACATTGCGGGATTCATGGTCGGCCGCGACTATGAGGCCGGAGGCATCGCCAAGCACGGTGCCAAGATGGTGACGGCCGTGGCGTGCGCCCGAGTGCCCAAACTGACTGTCGTAATCGGCGGTTCGTACGGCGCGGGCAACTACTCGATGTGTGGGCGGGCGTACTCGCCCCGATTCCTGTGGATGTGGCCGAACGCCCGGATCTCGGTGATGGGTGGCGAGCAGGCAGCCTCGGTGCTGTCGACGGTGCGCAGCGAACAGCTGGACAGTGCGGGCAATCCTTGGTCGGCGGAGGATGAGGAGGCGTTCAAAGCCCCGATCCGCGACCAGTACGAGGCGCAGGGCAATCCGTATTATTCGACGGCCCGGTTATGGGACGACGGTATCATCGACCCCGCGGACACCAGAACTGTTCTCGGACTGGCGCTCTCGGTGTGTGCGAATGCACCGCTCGAGCCCGTCTCCTACGGCGTTTTCCGGATGTGAGTGGACATGACTGACACGACTCGAATCGACACCGTCCTGGTGGCCAACCGCGGCGAGATCGCGGTGCGCGTGATCCGCACGCTGCGGGCGATGGGTATCCGTTCCGTCGCCGTGTTCAGCGAGGCGGACCGCGATGCGCGGCACGTCCGCGAGGCCGACACCGCGGTCCTGCTCGGCCCCGCCGCGGCGCGGGAGAGCTACCTCGTGATCGAGAAGGTGATCGCAGCCGCGCAGAACACCGGCGCGCAGGCAATTCATCCCGGTTATGGCTTTCTGTCGGAGAATGCGAAGTTCGCCGGCGCGTGCGCCGATGCGAGCATCGCGTTCCTCGGCCCGTCCGCTCACGCCATCGAGGTGATGGGCGACAAGATCACCGCGAAGAATGCGGTTGCGAAGTTCGACGTCCCCGTCGTCCCGGGGATCGCCCGCCCCGGACTGTCCGACGACGAACTGACCGCCGCCGCCGAGGACATCGGATATCCGGTGCTCGTCAAACCGTCGGCGGGCGGCGGCGGCAAGGGCATGCGACTGGTCGAGCAACCCGGCATGCTGCCCGAGGCGCTCCGCAGCGCGCGACGGGAGGCGGCGTCGGCGTTCGGCGACGACACCCTGTTCCTCGAACGGTTCGTTTTGCGGCCCCGACATATCGAGGTGCAGATCCTGGCCGACCTACACGGCAACGTCGTGCATCTCGGCGAACGCGAGTGCAGTCTGCAGCGTCGGCACCAGAAGGTGATCGAGGAGGCGCCGTCGCCGCTGCTCGACGCAGTCACCCGTGCCCGCATCGGCGAGGCTGCCTGCAACACCGCCCGCAGCGTCGACTATTCCGGAGCCGGTACCGTCGAGTTCATCGTCTCCGCCGACACGCCGGATGAGTTCTTCTTCATGGAGATGAACACCCGCCTGCAGGTCGAGCACCCCGTGACCGAACTGGTCACCGGCCTCGACCTCGTCGAGTGGCAGGTTCGGGTTGCAACCGGTGAGCCGCTCGGCTTCACCCAGGACGACATCACTCTCAGCGGTCACGCGATCGAGGCCCGCGTCTATGCGGAAGACCCGAGCCGCGGATTCCTTCCCACCGGCGGTCTCGTCGCCGACGTCGTCGAACCGGAAGGCCCCGGGATCCGCGTCGACTCCGGCCTGAAGCCGGGCACCGTCGTCGGCAGCAACTACGATCCCATGCTCGCGAAAGTGATCGCCCATGCGGACGACCGTGCGGGTGCGCTCCGGAAGCTGGACCGCGCCCTCGCCGGGACCGGCGTGCTCGGTGTGGTCACCAACATCGAGTTCGCCCGGTTCCTACTCGCCGACCCGGACGTGGCCGAAGGCAACCTCGACACCGGTTTGCTCGACCGTCGGCTCGAGGACTTCGTGGCCGCGCAGGCCACCGACGCCGCGCTGATCGCCGCCGCCGCCTTCCGTTGGCTGCAGGGTTGGCCGGCACCTGAGAGCGGGAACGTCGATCCGTGGGACATCCCGAACGGCTGGCGCGGCGGCACGCCGGCGCCGACGAGTATCCGTCTCGCGTCTCCGACGCGGACCGATCACGTTCGGATCACCGGTACTCCCGCCGACGCCACCGCGTGGGTGGAAGACGGTGAGACCGTTTCCCTCACAGCCACACTCGACGGCACCACGCTGTCTGTGATCATCGCGGGCCGCCGGGAGATCTACACGGTGGCGCACACCGACGGGCACCTCTGGCTCGCCGGTTCGGACGGCACTGTCATGCTGCGCGAAGTCGAGGAACTGAGCGTGCGCACCGGGGAGGTCCACGCAGGAGAAGCCGAGATCACCAGCCCCATGCCCGGCACCGTCATCGCCGTGGGCACCGAATCCGGAGCATACGTCACCGCAGGTCAGTCACTCGTCGTGGTCGAGGCCATGAAGATGGAACACTCGCTCACCGCTCCCGTCGACGGCGTCGTCGACATTCGGGTGGCCGCCGGAGATCAGGTGATGGTCGACCAACTGCTCGCACTAGTCACCCCGCACACCGACACGAAAGAAGACCCGTCATGACCGAATTTTTCGCAACCGGGCAGCTTCCCGACGAGTACCAGCAGCTGGCGAAGACTGTCGCGGACTTCGCGAAGAACGTGGTGGCCCCCGTCGCCGCCGAGCACGACGCGAACCACACCTTCCCGTACGAGGTGGTGGCAGGCATGGCGGAGATGGGCCTGTTCGGTCTGCCATTCCCCGAGGAGTACGGCGGAATGGGCGGTGACTACTTCGCCCTCTGCCTCGCGCTCGAGGAACTCGGCAAGGTGGACCAGAGCGTGGCCATCACGCTCGAGGCCGGCGTGTCGCTGGGTGCGATGCCGATCTACCGCTTCGGCAACGAGCTGCAGAAGCAGGAGTGGTTGCCGCAGCTGACCAGCGGTAGGGCGCTCGCGGCGTTCGGCCTCACCGAACCCGGCGCGGGAAGCGATGCCGGCGGCACCAGGACCACCGCCAAGCTAGTCGGGGCGAGCGAAGCGACGGGGGATGTGACCGGGGCGAGCGAAGCGACGGGGGATGTGACCGGGGCGAGCGAAGCGACGGGGGGTGGATCGGGCGGTGAGTGGATCATCAACGGCAACAAGCAATTCATCACCAACTCCGGCACCGACATCACCAAGCTCGTCACCGTCACCGCGGTGACCGGAGTGACGGACGGTGGCAAGAAGGAGATCTCCACCATCCTGGTCCCGGCGTCGACGCCGGGCTTCACCGCCGAGCCCGCGTACAACAAGGTGGGCTGGAACGCCTCAGACACGCATCCGCTCACGTTCACCGATGTCCGGGTCCCTGAGGAGAACCTGCTCGGCGAGCGTGGACGCGGGTACGCGAATTTCCTGCGCATACTCGACGAGGGGCGCATTGCCATCGCGGCGCTGAGCGTCGGTGCCGCGCAGGGTTGTGTCGACGAGTCGGTCAAGTACGCCAAGGAGCGCGAGGCGTTCGGCCGCCCGATCGGGCAGAACCAGGCCATCGCCTTCAAGATCGCGCGCATGGAAGCTCGCGCCCACACGGCCCGCACCGCTTACTACGACGCCGCCGCACTGATGCTGTCGGGTAAGCCGTTCAAGAAGCACGCCGCGATCGCGAAGCTCGTCGCGTCCGAGGCCGCGATGGACAACGCCCGTGACGCGACGCAGATCCACGGCGGCTACGGGTTCATGAACGAGTACACCGTCGCCCGGCACTACCGCGACAGCAAGATCCTCGAGATCGGCGAGGGGACCACCGAGGTACAGCTCATGCTCATCGCGCGGGAGGTCGGCCTGTGACGTCCACGACGAACACCGAGCCCAATCGGATCGTGCAGCGCGGATTGTGGTTCGAGGAGTTCGAGCTGGGCACGGTATACGAGCACCGCCCCGGGCGCACGATCACCGAGGCCGACAACGTCCTGTTCACGACCCAGACGATGAACACTCAGGCGCTGCACCTCGACGCCGCATACAGCGCGGGCACCCAATTCGGTGAGCGCCTTGTCAATTCGATGTTCACATTGTCGACGCTCGTGGGTTTGTCGGTGGCGCAGTTGACGCAGGGCACGATCGTCGCGAACCTGGGGTTCTCGGAGATCAGCTTCCCGAAGCCGCTGTTCCATGGCGACACGTTGTACGCGGAGACGCGGATCGCGGACAAGCGGGAGTCGAAGAGTCGGCAGGGAGAGGGCATCGTCACGCTTGAGCACACGGGCCGCAACCAGAACGGCGAGGTTGTCGCCACCGCAACGCGCAAGACCCTCGTCCAGAAGAGGCCGTCGTGAGCTGGGAACTGCCGGGGCCGGCGTGGCTGTTCTGCCCGGCCGACCGGCCCGAGCGATACGCGAAGGCGGCCGCGGCCGCGGACGTCGTCATCATCGACCTCGAGGACGGAGTGGCCCCCGCTGACAAGGAAGCGGCGCGGGTGGCGCTCATCGACACACCGCTGGACCCCGACCGCACGGTCGTGCGGGTCAATCCGGTCGGCACCGGCGAGCACGATCTCGACCTGCTGGCCCTCGACCGCACCCAGTACACCCGGTTGATGTTGGCCAAGTGCGAGTCGGCTGATCAGGTGCTCTCGCTTGCGCCGCGGGAGGTGATTGCCCTCGTCGAGTCGCCCCTCGGGGCGCTCTCGGTCGGTGAGATTGCTCTGGCGGCCGGCACCATCGGAGTGATGTGGGGTGCGGAAGATCTTGTGGCCGCAATGGGCGGCAATTCCAGCCGCCGCGAAGACGGCAGCTACCGGGACGCTGCGACTGAGGTGCGGTCGTCGATGTTGCTGGCAGCCAAGGCGTATCACCGACTCGCTCTGGACTCGGTCTACCTCGACATCAAGGATCTGGACGGGCTTCGCAGCGAGGCACTCGACGCCGTCGCGGTTGGTTTCGACGTCAAGGTGGGCATCCATCCCAGCCAGGTCGAGGTGATCCGCGGGGCGTACGCGCCCTCCGAGAAGGACGTTGATTGGGCGAACCGGGTTCTTGCCGCGGTCGCCGATCATCGGGGAGTCTTCGCGTTCGAGGGAAAGATGGTAGATGCCCCGGTGCTCCGTCACGCCGAGGCGATTCTGCGCCGCAAGACGGGCAGAAACAGATGAGCCGGGTCTAGGCGTTCACCCCCTGCGGGCAGTCGTCGACCGTCTGCATTAGAGAATTACATCAAGAGTCGATTCGATCGGGAGAAAACATGTCTGACAAGACGACGTCTGTGATTGTTGCTGGAGCCCGTACCCCGATGGGGCGTTTGCTGGGTTCGTTGAAGGATCTGTCTGGGTCGGATCTGGGTGGGGTCGCGATCCGTGGCGCGTTGGAGAAGTCGGGGGTCGGCCCGGATCAGGTGGACTACGTGATCATGGGTCAGGTGCTCACCGCAGGGGCGGGTCAGATTCCGTCGCGCCAGGCGGCGGTGGCCGCGGGGATCCCGATGGGAGTGCCGGCGTTGACGATCAACAAGGTGTGTCTGTCGGGCATCTCAGCGATCGCATTGGCGGATCAGATGATCCGGGCGGGGGAGTTCGAAGTGGTCGTCGCCGGAGGCCAGGAGTCGATGTCGCAGGCGCCGCACATGCTGGAGAGGTCGCGGGAAGGCTTCAAGTACGGGGATGTGACTTTGCGGGACCATATGGCCTTCGACGGGCTGTATGACATATTCACCGATCAGGCGATGGGGGCTTTGACCGAGTCGAAGAATCAGGGGTCGGGGCAGGGGATTTCCAGGGAAGAGCAGGATGCGTTCGCGGCGGCGTCGCATCGGAATGCGGCGCGGGCGTGGAAGGACGGTTTGTTCGCCGGTGAGGTGGTGTCGGTGTCGGTTCCGCAGCGTCGGGGCGAGCCGGTGATCGTGTCTTCCGATGAGGGAGTGCGGCCGGATACGTCGGTGGAGTCGTTGGCGAAGTTGCGTCCGGCATTCTCGAAGGATGGGACGGTGACGGCGGGCAGTGCGTCGCAGATTTCCGATGGCGCGGCAGCGGTGGTGGTAATGAGCCGGGCGAAGGCTGAGGAGTTGGGGTTGGAGTGGTTGGCGGAGATTGGGCCGCACGGCGTGGTGGCGGGTCCTGATTCGTCGTTGCAGTTGCAGCCCGCGCGGGCGATCGAGAGAGCGTGCGCTAGGGAGGGGATTGATCCGCGGGACTTGGATTTGGTAGAGATCAACGAGGCGTTCGCGGCGGTGGGGATTGCGTCGACGCGGGAGTTGGGTGTGGATCCGGCGCGGGTGAACGTCAATGGTGGGGCGATCGCGGTTGGGCATCCGTTGGGGATGTCGGGGGCGCGGATCACATTGCATGCGGCGTTGGAGTTGCAGCGTCGAGGTGGGGGCGTCGGAGTGGCGGCGCTGTGTGGTGGTGGCGGTCAGGGCGACGCCTTGATCGTGCGGGTTCCCAAGAGATAGTGGACAATTGAGCGCGGAGTAGCAGGCGCTCTCGGGAAGGACGATGCACATGGCGACCGATCCGCAATGGATGCCCACTGAAGCCGACGTGCGTGCCGCGACGATCACTGATTTCTCCGCGTTCGTCGCACAGCGCCACGGCCTCCCGGTCGACGACTACCGGACGCTATGGCGCTGGTCGGTGTCCGATCCGTCAGCGTTCTGGCAGGACATTTGGGACTACTTCGGCTTCCAGTCGGCGACGGAGCCGGGGCCCGCCCTTGCGGACGACTCCATGCCGGGCGCCGTCTGGTTTCCCGGAGCCACCCTCAACTACGTCGACCAGGTCTTCCGCAATGCCCGCGCTGACAGGCCGGCCATTGTGTACGCGGGTGAGGGAGTGCCCGACAGGATTATCGGCTGGGACGAGTTGCGGACACGGGTCTCCGCCCTCGCGGCAACATTGCGTGAGAACGGTATCGGGGTCGGCGATCGCGTCGTCGGATATCTTCCCAACATTCCCGAGGCGGTCATCGCGTTCCTTGCAACAGCCTCGCTCGGGGCGGTGTGGGCGGCATGCGGACAGGACTACTCCGCGCCCGCCGCCCTCGATCGGCTCGGTCAACTCGAACCCAAGGCGCTGATCGCCGCGGACGGCTATCGGTTCGGCGGCAAGGAGCACGATCGGCTCGAAGCCGTGTCACACCTGCGTGATGGGTTGCCCTGCCTCGCTCTCACCGTGGTCGTACCGAATCTCGGGAAGCCGACAGCGGCCGGCGTCGCCGTCGACAGTGTGGCAGCGGTCGACAGCGTCGTCGACAGCGTGGCAACGGTCGACAGCGTCGTCGACAGTGTGGCAACGGTCGACAACGTCGTCTCCTGGGCGCAGGCGACCGACCGCGACGAGGCTCTCGAGTCCGTCGCCGTCCCGTTCGAACATCCCCTGTGGGTGGTGTTCTCCTCGGGGACCACCGGCCCGCCCAAAGGCATCGTGCACGGTCACGGCGGCGTGCTTCTCGAGCACGTGAAGTCAATGGCGCTGCAGTTGGACATCGGGCGTGAGGACACCCTGTTCTGGTACACCAGTCCTAGTTGGATGATGTGGAACTTCCAGACGGCGGGTCTGCTGGTGGGTTCCACCATTGTCTGCTACGACGGAAGTCCCTCGTATCCGCGCCCGGATACGTTGTGGTCCTTGGTGTCACGACTTCGCGTGACGGTGGTCGGGACCAGCCCGGCCTACGTCCTCGCATGCACTAAGGCCGGAGTGGTGCCCGTGGGAGAACATGATCTCAGTTCGCTCCGCGCCGTCGGCATCACTGGGTCGACACTTCCGGCGGAATCGTCACTGTGGTTGTCCGAGAATGTCGGTCGCTCCGTCCCGGTCATGTGTATCACGGGTGGGACTGACGTGGTGTCGGCATTCATCGGAGGTGCGCGGAACGTCCCGGTCTGGCCGGGCGAGTTGTCCGCGCCATGCCTCGGAGTCGCGGTCGACGCATTCGACGAGTCGGGGAAGTCCGTTCGAGACGAGGTCGGCGAACTCGTCATCACTGCGCCGACCTCGTCCATGCCGGTGTCGTTCTGGAATGACCCGGACGGAAAGCGTTACCGCGAAGCCTATTTTGACTTGATACCCGGTGTCTGGCGCCACGGCGACTGGATCACGATCACCGACAGGGGTACCGTCTTGATGCATGGGAGGTCTGATTCCACCTTGAACCGCAATGGAATTCGAATGGGAAGCGCCGATATCTACCAAGTCGTGGAGAAGATTCCGGAGATCGCTGAGGCGTTGGTCGTCGGCGTGGATCTCGCGGACGGCAGATACTGGATGCCCCTCTTCGTGGTCCCCGTGATCGGCGCAGAAGTCGACGAAGATCTGAGAGGCCGGATTCGTCTAACGATTCGCGAGCAAGTGTCTCCCCGGCACGTGCCCGACGACATCATCGTTGCGCCCGGCATACCGCATACTCGGACCGGCAAGAAGCTGGAGGTGCCCCTCAAGAGGATTCTTCAGGGCGCCGACGCGCATCGCACGGTGGATCGCGCCGCCGTCGACAATCCGGATCTGCTCGACTGGTTCGTTCGGTGTAGGCGCTGAGGGTGGAGGTCGTCGAATCACCCGTGTCGCGTCAGCCGCGGGGCGGTCACGTCCACTCGAGACGTGCCCATGAGGCGCGCGGACAAATCATGGAAATGTATGGCTGCGTTCCCAACGCGTGAGTTCGGGCAGTAAGGAGGGCTGAGTTTCGTGCAGTTCACCCCAATTTCGTCGTCAAGGTGGAGCGGTGTCACGCGCTCTGCCAGCCACAAGCAGACCTTCTTCCGCCGAGTCAAACTAAGCCTCGATCCGCCGATCGATTGGTGATGGGGGCGTGTAAACGTGCGGAAGTGCCTCCTGAGCCTGGATAGTTGGAGTTTCCGGACGACCGTCGGCGCAGTTCGGGAAGGCACTTTCGGTGCAAGTCTTGCAGGACTTCACGGCTGATCCTGCCGTGTTTGACGACGACAATCTCCGCACATCAGCGACTCGCTACGATTTACTGCAGGACAACAACTGTCACGCACCAAGGCTAGCCCAATCGGACGACGCAAGTCACCCCAACAAAGCCGCTTTACCTGAAATCTCTGACAATATCTCCTTGTTTGTCCTGGGCCGGCCGCGAGCACTAGTCGAGATCGCCCCTAACACCCCGCGAGCTTGTCGGGGTATTGCTTGGATCGTGGCGATGCGTGATAGTGGGAAAGGAGGAAAGACAGTGGGGGAATGGGGGAAGACAATGGGGGAAGTGGATCTCTGCTATGCCTCGCTCTCCGATGTCCCGGGACTTTGGCAGCGGGGCGCTGTCGCCGGTGGAGGTGACCCGAGCACACGTGGATCGCATCGACCGGCTCAACCCCATTCTCAAGGCCCATGCGACGGTCTTGGCGGAGAGTGCGCTCGCGGACGCGAGGCGAGCCAAGGAGGAGATCTCCCGTGGCGAGCACCGCGGGCCCCTTCACGGCGTTCCGATTGCCGTGAAGAACCTGTTCTACACCGAGGGCATTCCGGCCACCGCAGGTATGGCGATCTACCGGAACTTCGTACCCACCTTCGACGCAACGGTGGCTTCTCGCTTGCGTCGCGCCGGAGCGGTGCTGCTGGGAGGCTGAATCTGTGCGAGGCTGCGGGCGGCGAGTAGCACCCCGACCTTCCGGTGGTTGTGAACCCGTGGAGCCCGAATCACTGGGCCGGAGCGTCCTCCACCGGCTCGGCCGTCGCCACCGCGGCCGGGCTGAGCACGGCCAGTCTCGGTACCGACACCGGCGGCTCGATCCGCACCCCGTGCACGGTGAACGCAGTCACCGGCCTAAAGCCGACATGGGGACGGGTCAGTGTCCACGGTGCGTTCGTCATGGCGCCGTCGCTGGACTCTATCGGACCGATGGCGCGAAGCGGCGAGGATGCCTACCACGTGATGCAAGCCATCGCCGGTCCCGATGTGAACGATCCGACCGCTGTCAGGGCCGCGGTGCCCGACTACGCCGTGGGTCCGCCGGAAGTGAAAGGAACGCGGATCGGGTTCGATCCCGAGGGCACGCTCGACGCGGTCGAGCCCGAGGTGGCGCAGGTTGTTCGCGACGCTCTGGGCGCGTTCGAGGGCCTAGGCGCGGACATTCGCGAGGTGTCGCTGCCGTCGACGATGGGGCTGGCAGCCGCGTGGGGCGCCTACGCGGGGGCTGAGGCGGCAGTTGTGTACGCCGAGACGTTTCCGTCCCGATTCGCGGAGTACGGTCTGTTCATGCGGCAGCTCCTGGGCTCTGGGTACGCGGTGTCGGGTATAGATATCTCCCGTATCGAAAACGAGAGGCGAGTCTTCGTCGGGATGCTCGCGGCACACTTCGAGGACCTTGACCTAGTTGTTCTTTCTGTCTTGCCCGTGGCTGACGCGACACTCGATCGCTTCACACGGCTGCTGTACGATTCCGACGAACTGCCGAACACGTTCCGGTTCACCGCCCCGTTCAACTTCTCTGGCAACCCGATGATCACCCTGCCGGGCGGCTTCGACGGGTCCGGCGTGCCGATCGGGCTTCAACTCGTGGCGCGCCACCTCGACGAGCCACTCCTTGCCAGGGCCGGACGGGCCTTCCAGAGTGCGACCAACTGGCATCTTCGCCGGCCTCCCGTCTGTGCCCAGGCACGAGTCGTCGCAGCTAGGGTGTCTCATAGCCGGTCAAGCCAGAGGGTTATTGCTCTGAGGATCGTTGCTTTGCGGTAGACCTCTGCTGGTCGCGCGGGTGCCGCTACGACGGAAGTCCATCGTATCCGCGCCCGGATGCGTTGTGGTCCTTGGTGTCACGACTTCGCGTGACGGTCGTCGGGACCAGTCCGGCGTACGCATACGCCAAGACTGTGGCTGCCCGAGAATGTCGGTCGCTCGGTCCCGGTCATGTGCATCACGGGCGGGACCGACGTGGTATCGGCTTTCATCGGAGGTGCGGGGAATGTCCCGGTCTGGCCGGGCGAGTTGTCGGTGCCATGCCTCGGAGTCGCGGTCGACGCATTCGACGAGTCGGGGAAGTCCGTTCGAGGCGAGGTCGGCGAACTCGTCATCGCTGCACCGATTCCGTCCATGCCGGTGTCGCCTCGGAATGATCCGGACGGAAAGCGTTACCGCGAAGCCGCTTTCGACTTCATCCCCGGTGTGAGGCGCCACGGCGACTGGATCACGATCACAGATCGGGGGACTGGTCCGTTCAGTGTAGGCGCTAACCTCGATCTTGCACGGGGCTGATGTGTCGGCCTGATCGGTTCGAGATTGCGGTTTTCGACCATCCTCGTGGTCGATGAGCGTGCGTGGTCCGCCGATGTCGCTCGGCTACTCGCTCGGGTCCACTATCCGAGAACGTGTCTTTCGTGCCGGTTGGGCGGAGATCGGTGTTCAGGCGGGTGCGGGTAGCGCCGCCAACCGGGTCAGAGTGGTGACGATGAGCGTCGACCACGAGGCGTTCTTCGACAGGCGTAGGTAGGTGCGGCGGGCATGGGTGGCGATACGCCCTGCAACCGAAAAGATCCGTAGACGTATCCGTTTCGGTTCCCACCGTCGCGCATCGTGATCGGTGAAGCCGAGCATCTTCTGTCCATGTGGTGAGTTCGACGATCGCGAGCCGGATGCGGTTCTTATCGAACCCGTACAGCGGGAAGTTCTTGAGGCCCAAATCTTTCGAGTTGCGAATACGGTCTTCGTAGCGGGCACGCCGGCGATGCCGAAGTCCCAGGTCTTGGACCTGCCCTCGGACGGTATTGGTGGCGAAGGCGGTCAACCGCAAACCGTCGGCGTCGGTGAACCGTAGCTACGTTCGGGGGTGCGGTCGCTCTTTCCTGATGATCACCCGCATCCCGGGTGGCCACGTGGTGAGGTCGAGGATGCCGGTGGCGTCGATGACCCACGCACCGTCGCGGACTTCTTCCTCGGCGTCGACGGCAATGGACCACGCTGATACCGAAACATCGGGGAGGGCGGTGACCATGGCGTCGGTGAGACCGAACCCGATCGAATAGGACACGCGTTGCTTGTGCAGCCAGGTCAGGTACGCATGGCTGGCGCCGGCGCCATCGGTGCGCACCAGCACCTTCCTCCCGGGCCGAGTCCCGGTGGTGAACGGTAACTGCGCCAACGCTTTCCTGGTCACCTCGATGTGATCGGCGGCGATGTTGGAGCCTGCGTTTCCCGGTCGGGGCAGTGCCGCGAGCGGTTCGCCGGTCCCTGATTGTCCGTGGTCGACGAACGCCAGCAACGGGTGAAATCCAAACCCGCGTTTGTGCGTCGGAGCAGAAATATCCTTCTCTGAGTGGGCGGTGACCAGTGTCGCGTCGAGGTCGATGACGATCGGATTCTCGGCGGTGATGCCGTGGTCGGGGCGTGCTCACCGGCGTGCGCCCAGGCTGTTGCGCGCGGTAGCGCGGGCGGTGTCGATCGCGGACAGAACCGTAGGTGCATCGGCGGCCAGCGCTGCGACCATGCGGGAGACGGTCGGGTCCGAGGGCACCGCCCCGAAGACGGAGGCGTGTTCTCGCAGGGTGGCGATGTCGGCAAGGCAGTCCCCACCGAGTGTCAACGACACCGCCAGGTCCACAACGATCTTGCCGAGATCGAAGCGCGCCAACGGTTTCCGCCACGGCGCCAGCTGCACCGGTACGGCTGTGGTCAGTCCGGTGACCTCCGCGGTCCGCAGCAATGTGACTGCTCCGGCGTGCGACACGACACCGGTTCCGTGGCATCGACAGACAGAGTCGGGTAGGGCGACGTAGACTTCCTCACCGGAATGGTGCTCCTCGATATGGGTCGTTTTTCAACTGTGGTAAGTCGAATTCTCCCAGGTCAGAGCACCATTTTTCTAACTTGAACGCCGCGACTAATCACCGGCATGAAAGCCCGAGGCTAAGTGGTCCTCGTCAGAAGTTCGTCGGGGGTCGTTGCCAGGCAGTGGGGTCGGCGAGGTAGAGGCCGCATGCGCAGTCGAGGGCCTCTTCGGGGCTTCCGCTGGGGACACCGCTCGGTAGGACCGATTCCTGGTACTTGCCGCTGCTGGCGAGGTGATCGCGAATCCCCAGGTGCGGCTGAACCCGGGTAGCGTAGCCGCACCAGTGGTAGCACGGTCCCGTCGGTGAGGGTGACATCGATGTAGGCGAACCCGCCCCGGAACCGGGTGTCGAGGTCACACACCTGGGGCCATCGGGCTCGGGCATGGTCGAACAACCGCAGTCTCAGTGAGTCCTTCGTCGAGTCCGGTGGTGTCTTCGACACCGCCGACGAAAAGCCATCGATCCAGGCCCGCCACCGCTCCCACCCCACCCGGTCCCCGACAGCCGGTCCGGGTCAATCACGACTACCGTCGTGGTGGCGCGGTGGCGTACCTGGCGGCCTACGATGTGCACCACGCGAAGGTGTTCGGCCGCTGCGAAGCCTCTACCGGCATCGGACCGTTCATTAGGCTCGTAGCTCAGGTCATGAGCGTCGAACCGTACGCCTCGGCGACACGCGTGTTCTGGATCGTCGACAACGGATCCTCCCACCGCGGCCAGGCCGCAATCGACAGACTGGCGCAGCGGTACCCCGAACGCGGTGATGGTTCACACCCCGGTGCACGCGTCCTGGCTGAACCAGGCCGAGATCTTCTTTTCCATCGCTCACCGGAAAGTGCTGCCCCCAACGATTTCCCAGACATCGAAGCCGTCAAGGACCGCTTGGCTCGATTCGCGGAGCGCCACAGCGCCACCGCCACACCCTTCAACTGGAGATACACCACCGCCGACCTTCGTCGACCACCTGGCACGCCTCGACTGCTTCGTCGACACCGACCCACCAACCGTGTCGCAGGCGGCACAACCCCCGACGAACTTCCGACGAGGACCACTAAGGCGAGGCTGGCGAATCACCCGTGCCGTATCGGCCGCGGTGCGGTCAGGTCCACTCGAACGACATCTTTTCTGCCACTCCGAGGTTCCTGCACAGCTTGTGAATACCGCCGAAATCCTGCACCAGCGTGGAACGGCGCGTGTCGTGCTCGGCGTCGTCGATCATCGCCTGGCCGCCCTCGAGTTCCAAGAGTTCGACGATCGTGTGCCATGTGGAGTAGTCGTTGCTGCTGAATGCATTCATTGCGTCGACAAGTCCGTCCAGGAAATGGCGGCGGTCACCGGGTCCCAGGGTGTCGTAGACGACGCCGGCGATGTCGTCGGCGATCGACGCATGGCAGTACTCGTCTCGATTGTGTAGCCGTACCGTCGCCCGGTTGACCGGTTGTATGACGTCGTTCTCCGAGATCAAGTCGAGGTACGAGCTGATCGAGACCTCGGCCACCGTCATGAAGGCGAAGATGGAGATCGCTCGCCGCCTGGGATCGGGGGCGTCCGCTGCAACCGTGCGTTGACGGCGCAAAGTCAGGACATCGGGTAGGGCACTATTCGGCATGGCCCACCCTCGCTGCCTGCGGGTGACCGCACTCGCATTCAGATGCATGAGCGTGTGGTACTGCTCATCCACCATTGCCTGATGCACGGCGAGGGCGAACGTTTCGCCGAGTCCGGTGTCCAGGGCGTCGTGGGCGACGAGATCGAATCCAGGATTCACCACGTACTGCTCGATATCCATGACGTTCTTGTTGAAGGCGATCCACGCCCACGCCCGTAGCTGGTTCTGCTGGTCGTCGGTCAGTCCGAGGAATCGGTCGTGATCTGCAAACGGCAGCAACTCGTTCGGGTAGTCCAGCTTGTCGCGATCGAACAGTTCGTCGAGGTCGGGTTCCGGGTTTTTTACCGTGGCCCGCTGCCCCCAGTTTCGGGCGAGCCGGGCGACGACGGCGCTCTCGACCCGGTCGGTCGGGTCGTGCTCTGGAAGTGAGTGCTGGGGAGTCATGGCGAGTCTCCTTTCCTGTCCCACGGTCGAGGCGCTCCGCGGCGTAGAAGTTGATCGGTGAAGAGATCGGCGCACAGTCCGGCAAGGGGTTCGCCCTGGTCGCCGAGGGTCGACGTCGACCGCGACATAAGCGAGGCGAAGTCCTCCTCCGAGCCGTACTCCACGGTGTCGATGAGGGCTGTCAGTGCGGCGACGAGTGCGCGCCGGGCCTCGCCAGCGAAGGGATTGCCCACCTGGATGTCTCGGTACACCTCCGGCACCCCTCCGCCAACGCGTGCGAGGAGTGCGAGAGACACGAGATGGGGCGGGGTACCCACGGCGGTGAGTTCGGCACCGTCGACGCCGAGTTCCGCGAGGGCGAGGCCGAATGCGAGAACCCCGGCATGGGTCAACGCTTGCGTGACGGATGTGAGCCGGTCGTGGTGTTCGGCGTCCAGACGCACGACCGACGACCCCCAGCCGGACAGTATCGAAAGGAACCAGTCGACGTCGCCCTGGTCACGATAGGTCACCGCCGCGATCGGGCGACCCGAGGGATCGAGCGAGGGCGCGAACATCGGGTTGATGCCGACCGCGCTGTTGGGCAGTGCGCTCGCGCGCAGCGCCGCATCGAACCGCGATTTCACCGACAGCGTGTCGACCAGCAGAGCGCCTTCCGCCAGCAGGCCGACGAGGGTCGGGATTGCTTCCAGGGCCACGCCTTCGGGAATCGCCAGGATCACGGCGTCCGCCCGCGCCACGACCGATCGAACCTCCGGCGAAGGGTCTGTGACATCACCCTTCACCTGGTCTGCGTCCGACGGGTCGGTGAACCGGAGGTCGACGGTGCGGACCGTGTGCCGATCGCCGCGCAGCCGGGTCGCCAGCATTCGGCCGACGTCCCCGGAGCCGCCGATCAGTGCGACGGTTCGAGTAGGTCCGGCCGGAACGTTCACTGCCCGATCTCGTTCGGCCTGTCCGCGGTTACGGTCAATGCTCGCAGCATCGTGGCGGCCTTGACCATCGTCTCGTCGAATTCCGATTCCGGATCGGATAATGCCGTGATCGCGCCGCCAATGCCGAAAGTCACCTCCGAGTCAGTGGCAACGATCGTGCGGATCACGATCGACAGATCGGCGGTACCGGTCAGTGAGAAATAGCCGATCGAACCCGAATACACACCTCGTGACCCTAACTCGAGTCGGTCGATGATCTCCATGGTTCGGATCTTCGGGGCGCCGATCATCGAGCCCCCGGGAAAGGCGGCGCGGACGCACTCGACGACGGACGCGTCTGCACTGAGAGTTCCGCGAACGGTCGACACGAGTTGATGAACAGCCGCGTACGTTTCGACGTCGAAGAGTTTGGGCACGTGCACAGAACCGGGAATGCAGACCCGGGCAAGATCGTTGCGCGTCAGGTCGACGATCATCAGGTTCTCGGCGCGATCCTTCTCGCTGTCGAGCAGATCCTGCCGCAGCGCTGCGTCTTTCGCGGGGGTGACGCCGCGCGGCCGCGTCCCCTTGATGGGTTTGGACTCCACCGATCGGTCCGCACCGACTCTGAGGAACCGCTCAGGAGAGGCACTGAGCACTGACAGTCCGGCGAACTGGAGATACGCGCTGTATGGAGTGGGGCTGATGGACCGCAGCAATTCGAACGTGTGCAGAGGATCGATCGATTGGTCCACTGTGGCCATGTTGGTCAGGCAGACCTCGTAGGACTCGCCAGCCATGATCTCGTCGAGCGAAGTGGCGATGTGTTCGAGGTAATCGTCGTGTTCGTGGCGCAGCGAAAGCTCGGCGGACTCGGGTTTCCTGATCGGTGACACTGTGCTCGTCGAATGGCTCGGCTCGGCCAATCTGTGCAGCGCCGTCTCCATTTCGTCGAGCCATCGGCGCAATTCGGGGTCGTCCTGGTGATCGCTCAGACACAGTGCGAAAGTGCGCTGGGCCGAATGGTCGATGACGACGGCGCGGTCGGCGAATACCAGGGCGGCGTCGGGGGTGGACGACTTGTGTGCTGCTACTCCGCCAGTTTCGGCCTTGAGTTCATATCCGAGGTATCCCACATAGCCGAGGCCGAACGGCACGCCCGGAAGGCCGGGCACCGAGCGGGCCTGCAATTGCCGCTCGAGATAGTCGAAGAAGGGTGCGTGCACCTGTTCGACCGGCAACCCCTCCCGCGCGATCCGGACGATCGACTCGCTGACGTCGTAGGTGATGTACTCGGCGCGGGGGCCTGCGCAGTTACCCATGATGGTGAATCGGGAGGCTGGTTCGGTCGCCGACGTCCCGTCGAGCCAGAACGCGTTGGGCCCGTCCGCGAAGAGATCCTCGAAGGTGGTGCGGGGGTCGACCTCGTGGTCGACCCTGACTTCCTGAATCATATACGGTGCGCGCGGAATCGGGATCTTGCGCATCGTGCTGCGCTGAGGCGTGCCGGAATGCGTCGGTGTCAGGTCGCGGAAGTTTGCGAGCAATTCATGCCCGAAGGCGGTACTGATCGATTCGGGGTGGAACTGCACGCCGAACAGAGGTCGGGTGCGATGGCGGATGCTCATCAATAGTCCGTCGGTGGTCCAGGCTGTGGCGTCGAGGTCCTCCGGGAGATCCCGGACGATCAGCGAGTGATAACGGACGGCGGGAAATGGTGACGGAATTCCGGCGAAGAGTTCGGAACCGTCATGGTCGACGAGTGACACCCGGCCGTGCATCGGTTCGGGCGCAAGAAGGACCCTGCCCCCGAATAGCTGGCAGAGCCCCTGGTGGCCGAGACACACCCCGAGTATAGGGAGTTCGGTCTCAGCGATGATGCGTGCACTGATGCCGAAATCGCGCTGGCGCTCCGGGCGCCCCGGCCCGGGCGAGATGACAATATTGTCGAATTCGGACCAGGGGATCGAATCCCACTCCACGTCATTGTGCACGACTATAGGTGGCTCGCCGTTCACCTCTGCCAGCAAGGTGAACAGGTTATAGGTGAAGGAGTCGTAGTTGTCGACCAGTAGCGTCCGCGTACTCATCACGACTCGGCATTCGCGGAAGACTCCGCGCTGTGACTGCGGGGGGTGTTGTCGTCATGGACTGGCCCGGCGCTCGCGTCCGGATTCGATGACTCGGCATTGATCACCAAATCCTCGAGTCGGCACGTCTCGGCGATGAGGACATCATAGAGAGAATCGAAGAACTCCCGGGACAGAGAGTGGAGGTCGGCGTATTCACGCGCCCGCTCGTGGACGACGTGCATGCGGCCGGGCTGAATCATCGGGATCTGTTCGCGGCGCTTCAGTTTGCCGATGCGCAGGCACACTTCCAGGCGTTGGCGAACCGCTTCGAGTAGAGCCGCGTCGACGGTGTCGAGTTCTGTCCGCAGAGAGTCGAGCGCGTGTTGCGGCGAAGATTCGGGACCCTCTCCGGAATCGTTGCCGTTCCGCTCTCCAAGGGAGAAGTGCATGGTCGCCTCGCTCACTCGATTGGCAGTAGCTTTCCCATACCGACCAACGTGTGTTGTTCATGGTTCGTTCCACGATTATTCCGGATGGCAGGGTGGTCTGTTGCGAATCTGCCGGATACTAACCTGATGGTTATCATCCGATAGTCCTGATTTCAGGTCTGGTCTTCGGCTGCCTTTGGCTGGTGGGGCACTGTTTCACTCCCTTCGGTAATGGTTGTCCGAGGTGGGACTCGGTGTCGCCGGCCGAGGTCAGTTACCCAGCAGCACCGCCATCATCAGGGTGTGGAGGCGGGCGCGAGACTCCGCGCGGGTGTCGAAGCGCATCAGGCGACCGATGTCCAAGACCAGACCCATCGCCGCATGAACGAGGAACCGTGCTTCCGGTGCCGAAAGTTCAGGCCGTACCGCGGTCAGGAGGTTCACCCACTCCTCGATATGCCGACGCTGGACGTGCCGCAGATTGGCGCGTTCGTTCTTCGCGAGGTTTCCGATCTCGGCGAAATAGACCGTCAGCACTTCCGGGTTCCGGAACGACAGTTCGAGATAGGACTCCGCAAGGGTGCGGAGAGCATGCTCGGGTCCGGTAGCGGCAAGTGCGGCCGCGGTCGCGACTGCCAGTCGGTCGCCTGCGCGGTAGAACACTGCCGCCAGAAGGTCTGCCTTACTGGGGAAATATCGATACACGCTGGAGGCGTTGATGCAGGCGGCAGCACCGATTTCTTCGATGCTCGAGTCGTGGTACCCGCGCCGGTCGAAGATCTTCTCGGCCGCGTTGATCAGCAACTCTCGTTTGGACGTCACTGCGAATCTGTGCGCGTCGGGTGCTCCGACTGCGGCGTTCTCGGGGTCGTTTGGGACCGCAGGAGGAAGGATCGTGCGCAGGATCGATTCGGACGCCGCTTTCAGTAGGGTGTCGAGTCGACGCATCGAGAGGGTCGTGTGATGGGCGCTGATGCTGCCCATCACGCTCAGCGCCGAAGCACTCAGCGTCGTCGCATCGACGGTAGGGAGCTCCGGGCGGAGTTCACGCAACGGAGCGGCCACAGACTGGGTTACGTGTGCGAAGATGTCGCGGATGCGCGTGCGATCCTTGGCCTCGAGGTACCGGCTCTCCCACCGGTAGAGTCCGGCGACCTTGCGGTTCTCGATGGAGTTCGCGACGAGTGCGGCGATCAGATGATCGAGTCGATCCTGAGGGGCGTTGCCCGTCACGCCCGTCAGCGCACCATCGGCGGAAGCCTGCAGCGCGTCCGCCGCGGTGTTGGCCGCATGCACCAGCAGCGCGTACTTGCTGGGGTAGTGCCTGTAGAGGGCGGGACCCGAAATCCCTATGGTTGCGGCGATCTCGTCGACACCGACGGCGTGATAGCCACGTTCGCTGAAGGCTTCGGCCGCGACGCGCGCAATCTGCGCCTTGCGATTCTTCGGACGACGACGGATCGGTCTCTCAGCCGCCGCGCCGGTCAGGGCCATGGTCACCTCCGGTGGTCGGCTGTCGCCTGCCGATTCATTTGCCGCCCATCTTAACCGAGCCATGGGATCCGGTCCGTCCTGAACATGTTCTCGGCGCACATCCAGAGGTTTCGGAAGAGGCCGGTAGGGCGGCGTGAACTGCGAAATGTCAGCCGTGAGGTATTGACACCGCTGAAACAAACCGAATTAAGTAAATCGAAATTCGCTACGTCGGAGTCACATTCGTGTCGCGTCCCTCGAAGATCAGCTCTCGAACTATCGGAGGTAGCTGGAACATGAGGGCAGTGGCTGGGGTGCGGTGAACCTGACGGGCGGCCGAAATCGACTGAGGTAGCGGTCGACGTTCTCAGCGTCGGGCAGACCGAATTGGTGCGGGCGCTGGACTTCATCGTGGGAGTCTCCGCGATGCTGGCGAAGCGCCCCCCGGAACTTCCACAGCTGGTTCGCGTGCTGAACCCGTTTGTTCACAAGACTGCGACGGTGAGGGCCAGCTGCTACGCCGGGGTACCGGCGGCTCGGCGATACCCGCGAATTGCCGGATAGGCGAAGATCAAGAATCCGGCGGCTGACCATGCGAAGGTCTTGAGTAGGGGTTCCGCGACGGGCCCGCCCATCGACAGGCCCTTCATCGCGTCGATGGCACAGGACATCGGCTGATTCTCCACGAACGGCTGCAGCCATGTGGGGTAGGCCCCGGTCGGGACGAACCCAGAGTTGAAGAACAACAGAAGGGTGGACAGTATCGAGAGGAGTTCGACGAGGGGGGCCTTGGCGGAATTGACGGCGAGTGCGGTCACCATCGTCGCAAAACTGACCCCGAACAGCAGAGGAATTAGCATCAGGGCGACGCCGGCGAGGATGCCCTGGTCGAACCGGAACCCGAGCGCGAAACCGACGGTGATGATGAGCACTGTAGTGAGCGCAATCCGCACGGACTCGGCCATCAGGCGGCTGAGGAGACCTGATGCTCGGTGGACCGGCAGAACCCAGAACCGGCTCAGGAGTCCGTCCTTCCATTCCTTCTTCAAAGACAATCCACCCGCGATGGACCCGAACATCGCGCCGACGAGCGTGATCATCGGAACGGTCCCGAATATGCTGTTGACCCCGGTCGCGCTGGTGATGGAGATTCCGAGCACGGCCCAGAACATCACCAACATCAACGATGGGTACACGATCGCTTGAATCATGGTGAATGGATCCCGGATCCAGCGCAGCAGCAGTCGTCTGGTCTGTAGCAAGCTGTGTGAGTAGAGGGCGGCGAGGGAATTTTCCGGGTGCGGTTCGACCACCTCGGGAAATGTCACACTCGTCGGTGTGTCGGATCGATATTCGGTGGTCATCCGCGCCTCACATTCGACCAGATCGACAACGGAACGAAGATCAGTGCCAGTCCGCCGCACCACAACAAAGTGGGTGTCAGTAGGTGGAGGGTGATCGTGCCGTCCGTCATGGCGCGCATGGACGTGGCGAACTGCGAGATCGGCTGATTTCGCACGAAGCCCTGTGCCCATTCGGGAAACTGCGATGCCGGAACGAATCCGGTGGAGAACATGCCGAGGATCAACTGCGGGAGTGTCAGCGCCTGGCTCGTGACCTCAGGGCTCCTGGTCAGTGTGCCGAGGGCGTCGGCACCGGTCGTAAGGGTGAATCCGATCAGCATCGCCAGCGCGCAGAACGCGGCGGTCATCCCGAATCCGCCGTCGAAACGGAAGCCGATCACATATCCGAAGCCGATCGCTGCGATGAGTGAGATCGACGAGTGCACCAAGCACGCGGTCATTCGTGCGGTCAGCGGGACCGCGGCCCCGACCGGCATCGTCTGGAACCGGGCGTTCATGCCGTTGGATGCCTCGGTGGCCGCGCGGTGGGCCGCTGAGATCGCGGTGAATGCCATGGCCTGTAGGACGATGATCGGCATGACGAACTGAGCGTAGTTGATGCCCTGAAACTGCATGACCAGGCGCAATGGGAGATAGAAGCCGACGGTGAAGACCAGTGGGGCGAGTACCGCAATGAAGAATTGACCCGTCTCCCACATCGTGTGCAGGTTCCGCTTGGACAGGGCGATCCACTGTTGGCTGCGCATCGGTTGAGGTCGCCGATGTCTTCCTTCAGATGCGCGATTGAATTCGACCAGTGTGGGTGCTGTCACGAGAGCACGCTCTCGTCGACGCTGACTTGACCGGTCAGTGAGAGGAACACGTCGTCGAGCGAAGGACGCCGCAGGGCGATGTCTGCGAGGGTGATCCCGGCGATGTCGAGGCGGCGCAGCACCTCGGTGAGGGTTTGGGCGCCGAATTCTGCAGGAATCGACACTCTGTCGGTACCTTCCTCGATGACGCGTCCCGATGGGCACAAGCTCGTGAGGATCTCCCGGATGCGCGGGAGGTCGTCGAGGCTGACCGGGACGACCTCGCAATAACTGCCGCCGGTGCGGGCTTTCAGTTCGTCGGCCGTGCCGTCGGCGATCACGGTGCCCTTGTCGATCACTACGATGTTGTCGCTGAGGAGGTCGGCCTCCTCGAGGTACTGCGTCGTGAGCAGGACCGTGATGCCCTGCTCCTTCAACGCGGACACGAGCGTCCACACGCCCTGGCGACTGCGGGGGTCGAGGCCCGTGGTCGGCTCGTCGAGGAACACGACCTGGGGGCGGATCACCAGTCCGCAAGCAATGTCGACGCGCCTCCGCATGCCGCCGGAATAACCGGACACTCTGCGGTCGCTGGCGTTCAACAGATCGAACTGTGTCAACAATTCCTGGGCCCGCGATTTCGCGGACCTTTTCGACAGGCCCATCAGTCGGCCGAACAACACCATGTTCTCTCGTCCGGTCAACGACTCATCGAGGGCTGCGTACTGACCCGTCATCATGATGCTGCGACGGACGCTCGCCGGATCTTCGACCACATCGTGGCCGGCAACATAGGCGCGACCTGCATCGGGTCGGAGCAGAGTTGACAGAACATTGACGGTGGTGGTCTTCCCCGCGCCGTTTGGGCCTAGAATGCCCAGGACAGTGCCGCGCGGTACCTCGAAGCTCACGCCCCTCAGCGCTGCTACGTCACCGAAGGACTTCTCGATCCCCTCGACGAGAACGGCGGTGTCAGTTACAGGCATGTCCTCGAGTATGGCATGCGAGGAGTGTGGTCAAGGCCGACTGAGGGACACCCTCACCCCTGATGCGCGGGATGAGATACTACGTCCGAAACCCGCGAGACCGGGGGATAACAAACGCAGGATGCCTGCACCACGGCGTCCGCGGCGACCACGAAGGAATGAATCCGGCCGGTCTCGGAGTCCGCGAGGCGCCAGGACGGTCCGGTTCCGCAGAAGTGTCACAGGGTAATTCGGGTCCGCCTGAACCGCACGATGAATCCGGGCATCGATCTGGAGCCTGTGGGGAGTCGTTCGGGGGTACCGACGGGACCGTTCCAGCGGTCTTGGCCGACCTTCGCAGGTTCGCTCGGCCCACAGTCCGGTGCACCTATCGGTGTGTGACCCACGCCGCCATGTCGTTGTCGACTACGTCGCCATGTGGTTGTCGACTACTAGGGCAATTTCGCGGCGAACCGGGCCTTGGTTTGTGGTCTCCGGATCGGTACGGCATACTGGTCGGGTTGCCTTGTCTGGGACGCGATTGTTTGCGTCCCAGAAACAGATGAGGTGAGAAGCCGCGATGTGGATCGAACCGACCTGCTCGCGGCGCATGCAAGACGGAAGCAGTATCTTACTGGCACTCGAATTCGAGTGCGTCCGGTGCGCATTCCGGCCCAAGTAGCTGAGAAGTTTTGGGTCGGAAGGTTAGCGGGAGGGCGACACGCCCGACCGCGTGTACCGGAGAACCATGACAGATGAACAGCGGCAGCGGATCGGGTGCGTCCCGGTCGCCTAGCGTTCGGACAGTTGCGGCCCAGGTAACGGACTGTGCAAACGAGGTAGTTCGGCCCGACTCGGGTGGTACTACGAAACGCGGCAAGAAAAGGACACTAAGCGTGGCGGGACAGAAGATCCGCATCAGGCTCAAGGCCTACGACCATGAGGCGATTGACGCGTCAGCGCGCAAGATCGTCGAGACGGTGACCCGTACCGGGGCCCGCGTCGTTGGACCCGTGCCGTTGCCGACCGAAAAGAACGTGTACTGCGTCATCCGCTCGCCGCACAAGTACAAGGACTCGCGCGAGCACTTCGAGATGCGTACTCACAAGCGGCTTATCGACATCCTCGACCCGACGCCCAAGACGGTTGACGCGCTCATGCGTATCGACCTTCCGGCCAGCGTCGACGTCAACATTCAGTGAGCGCGGCGGAGACAAAAACAATGACTGATACCAAGATCAAGGGAATCCTGGGCACCAAGCTCGGCATGACCCAGGTCTTCGACGAGAACAACCGGGTCGTTCCGGTCACCGTCGTGAAGGCCGGACCGAACGTCGTGACCCAGATCCGTACCGAAGAGCGTGACGGCTACAGCGCCGTGCAGCTCGCGTTCGGCGCCATCGACCCGCGCAAGGTGAACAAGCCGACGTCGGGCCAGTTCGCCAAGGCCGGCGTCACCCCGCGCCGCCACGTTGTGGAGCTCCGCGTCGCCGACACCTCGGAGTACGAGGTCGGCCAGGAACTTACCGCCGAGGTCTTCGCAGACGGCGCTTACGTCGACGTCACCGGAACCAGCAAGGGTAAGGGCTTCGCCGGAACCATGAAGCGCCACGGCTTCGCCGGCCAGGGTGCCTCGCACGGTGCACAGGCTGTTCACCGTCGCCCCGGTTCCATCGGTGGTTGCGCCACTCCGGGCCGCGTGTTCAAGGGCATGCGCATGTCCGGCCGCATGGGTAGCGACCGCATCACGACGCAGAACCTCTCCGTCCACAAGGTGGACGCCGAGAACGGCCTGCTGCTGATCAAGGGTGCGATCCCCGGCCGCAAGGGTGGCCTTGTGATCGTCAAGAGCGCAGTGAAGGGTGGTGCACGAGCATGACCAGCACCGAGACATCGACGACCAAGCTGACGTTGGACGTCAAGGTCGGCGGCGGCAAGACCAACGGCACCGTCGACCTCCCCGCGGAGATCTTCGACGCGCCTGCCAATATCGCGCTTCTCCACCAGGTTGTCGTTGCGCAGCTCGCTGCTGCACGTCAGGGAACCCATTCCACCAAGACCCGCGGCGAGGTTCGCGGCGGTGGCAAGAAGCCGTACCGCCAGAAGGGCACTGGCCGTGCTCGTCAGGGCTCGACCCGTGCACCGCAGTTCGCCGGCGGTGGCATCGTCCACGGCCCGCAGCCGCGCGACTACAGCCAGCGAACCCCCAAGAAGATGAAGGCAGCCGCCCTGCGCGGAGCCCTCTCTGACCGGGCCCGCAACGAGCGCATCCACGTGATCACCGAACTGGTTGCCGGTCAGACTCCGTCCACGAAGTCTGCACGCACCTTCCTCGGTGAGATCTCGGACCGCAAGAAGGTCCTGCTCGTCGTCGGGCGTGAGGACATCGCCGCCTGGAAGAGCGTGCAGAACCTGGACGGCGTGCATCCCATTGCACCCGACCAGCTCAACACCTACGACGTGCTCAACAGCGATGACGTCGTGTTCAGCGTCGAAGCGCTGGGCGCGTTCATCCACGGACCCGCCGAGGCAGCCCAGGAGCAGAGCCTGCGCAGCGACAAATCAGCTCAGGACGAGAACAAGGAGGAGGGCAAGTGAGCACCATCGCCGATCCCCGCGACATCCTGCTCGCTCCGGTCATCTCCGAGAAGTCCTACGGACTGATCGAGGAAGGCACCTACACCTTCCTGGTGCACCCGGACTCGAATAAAACGCAGATCAAGATTGCCGTCGAGAAGATTTTCGGCGTAACCGTGACCAGCGTCAACACCGCCAACCGTCAGGGCAAGCGCAAGCGGACCCGATTCGGCTACGGCAAGCGTAAGGACACCAAGCGCGCGCTCGTGACCCTCTCGGCCGGCAGCAAGCCCATCGAGATCTTCGGAGGACCGGTCGCGTAAGCGCCGGGACTTGACGAGACATAGAGGACGAGAAGACTCATGGCAATCCGTAAGTACAAGCCGACTACCCCGGGCCGTCGTGGCTCGAGTGTCTCGGACTTCGCCGAGATCACTCGGTCGACCCCTGAGAAGTCGCTGGTTCGCCCGCTCCACGGTCGCGGTGGACGTAACGCGCACGGTCGTATCACCACCCGGCACAAGGGTGGCGGACACAAGCGTGCCTACCGGCTGATCGATTTCCGTCGCAACGACAAGGACGGTGTGCCGGCCAAGGTCGCTCACATCGAGTACGACCCCAACCGCACTGCGCGCATCGCACTGCTGCACTACGCAGACGGTGAGAAGCGCTACATCATCGCCCCCAAGGGTCTGGTCCAGGGTGCACCGGTCGAGTCCGGTGCTGGAGCCGATATCAAGCCCGGCAACAACCTGCCCCTGCGCAACATTCCGACGGGTACCACCATCCACGCGGTGGAACTCCGACCGGGTGGCGGCGCGAAGATGGCCCGCTCGGCTGGATCCAGCATTCAGTTGCTCGGTAAGGAAGGCCCCTACGCCACGCTGCGTATGCCGTCCGGCGAGATTCGTCGTGTCGACGTTCGCTGCCGAGCCTCGATCGGTGAGGTCGGCAACGCCGAGCAGTCGAACATCAACTGGGGCAAGGCCGGCCGCATGCGTTGGAAGGGCAGGCGCCCGACCGTCCGTGGCGTCGTGATGAACCCGGTCGACCACCCGCACGGTGGTGGTGAGGGTAAGACCTCCGGTGGTCGCCACCCGGTCAGCCCGTGGGGTAAGCCCGAGGGCCGCACCCGCAAGAACAAGGCGAGTGACAAGCTCATTGTCCGTCGTCGCCGTACCGGCAAGAACAAGCGCTAGGAGGGAGTGAAGGATGCCACGCAGCCTCAAGAAGGGCCCGTTCGTCGATGACCACCTCCTTGCGAAGGTGGATGTGCAGAACGAGAAGGGAACCAAGCAGGTCATCAAGACCTGGTCCCGTCGTTCCACGATCATCCCGGACTTCATCGGCCACACGTTTGCGGTTCACGACGGCCGCAAGCACGTCCCCGTCTTCGTTTCCGACTCGATGGTCGGACACAAGCTCGGAGAGTTTGCACCGACCCGCACGTTCAAGGGTCACATCAAGGACGATCGGAAGGCGAAGAGGCGATGAGCAACACCGATACCGCCAACCCGACCGCCAAGGCGGTAGCGCGCCACGTTCGCGTCACGCCGATGAAGGCGCGTCGTGTTGTGGACTTGGTCCGCGGGCGTTCGGTTGAAGACGCCCTGAACATTCTGAAGTTCGCACCGCAGGCAGCGAGCGAGCCGGTCGCCAAGGTGATCGCCTCCGCAGCAGCCAACGCCGAAAACAACCTCGACCTCGACCCGAGCACGCTTGTCGTTGCCACGGCGTTCGTGGACGAGGGCGCGACCCTCAAGCGGTTCCAGCCGCGTGCACAGGGACGTGCGTTCCGTATTCGCAAGCGCAGCAGTCACATCACCGTGATCGTGGAGAGCCTGCCGAAGAGCGGAACATCGACCCGTAATCGCCGGAAGGGCTCGGCCAACTCCAAGGGAGGGGCTCAGTAGTGGGCCAGAAAATCAACCCGCACGGCTTTCGCTTGGGTATCACTACCGACTGGAAGTCTCGCTGGTACGCAGACAAGCAGTACGCGGAGTACGTCAAGGAAGACGTCGCGATCCGTAAGCTCCTCGCCACCGGCATGGAGCGCGCGGGCATCGCGAAGGTCGAGATCGAGCGCACCCGTGACCGTGTGCGTGTGGACATCCACACCGCTCGCCCGGGCATCGTCATCGGTCGCCGCGGCGCCGAGGCTGACCGCATCCGTTCCGAGCTCGAGAAGATGACCGGCAAGCAGGTCCAGCTGAACATCCTCGAGGTCAAGAACGCCGAGTCCGAGGCCCAGCTCGTCGCACAGGGTGTGGCCGAGCAACTCTCGAACCGTGTCGCCTTCCGTCGCGCCATGCGCAAGGCCATCCAGTCGGCCATGCGTCAGCCCAACGTCAAGGGAATCCGCGTTCAGTGTTCCGGTCGTCTCGGCGGCGCCGAGATGTCCCGGTCGGAGTTCTACCGCGAAGGTCGTGTGCCGCTGCACACGCTTCGTGCGGACATCGACTACGGCCTCTACGAAGCCAAGACAACCTTTGGCCGCATCGGCGTGAAGGTCTGGATCTACAAGGGTGACATCGTGGGTGGCAGGCGTGAGCTGGCCGCCAACGTGGCTGCTCCTGCAGGCGACCGCCCGCGTCGTGAGCGTCCGAGCCGCCCGCGTCGTTCCGGTGCCACCGGCACCACCGCGACCAGCACCGAGGCAGGCCGTGCAGCGACCGCCACCGCCGATGCACCCGCTACGACTGAACAGAAGGAGGGCTGACGCATGTTGATCCCACGGCGGGTCAAGCACCGCAAGCAGCACCATCCGAGCCGTTCGGGTGCCGCCAAGGGTGGAACCCAGGTGACCTTCGGCGACTACGGCATTCAGGCTCTCGAGCCCGCCTACATCACCAACCGGCAGATCGAGTCCGCTCGTATTGCCATGACCCGGCACATCAAGCGTGGCGGCAAGATCTGGATCAACATCTTCCCGGATCGCCCCCTCACCAAGAAGCCGGCCGAAACCCGCATGGGTTCCGGTAAGGGTTCGCCCGAGTGGTGGGTCGCGAACGTCAAGCCTGGTCGCGTGATGTTCGAGATGAGCTACCCCAATGAGGAGACTGCTCGTGAGGCCCTGCGCCGCGCGATGCACAAGCTCCCGTGCAAGTGCCGGATCGTGACAAGGGAGGAGCAGTTCTGATGGCTACTGGAACCCCAGCCGCAGAGCTCCGCGAGCTCACCGAAGAAGAGCTGGTCACCCGGCTTCGTGAGTCGAAGGAAGAGCTGTTCAACCTTCGTTTCCAGATGGCCACCGGCCAGATGGACAACAACCGCCGACTTCGCACCGTTCGTCACGAGATCGCGCGTGTTTACACCGTTCTGCGTGAGCGCGAGCTCGGGCTGGCCGTCGGTCCGGACGCAGGTGACGCGGCATGAGTGAGGAAAAAGCAGTGAGCACTGAAGAGCGCAACAGCCGGAAGGTCCGCGTCGGGTATGTCGTCTCCGACAAGATGGAGAAGACGATCGTGGTCGAGCTCGAGGACCGGGTCAGGCACCCGCTCTACGGCAAGATCATCCGGCGCACCAGCAAGGTCAACGCGCACGACGAGAACGGCGTCGCCGGCATCGGTGACCGTGTACAGCTGATGGAGACCCGTCCGCTGTCCGCCACGAAGCACTGGCGTCTCGTCGAAGTTCTCGAGAAGGCCAAGTAAGAAACCGAACAATGTGTCCAGTATGATGGTGGGGTTGCCTTGCGGTAGACGCGTGGTGACCCCACCATTGTGCCGCCCGCCAGGGTGGCCCTCACGCTTTGTGCCGCCCGCCAGGGTGGCCCATCGAGGGTAGGGATGCAGACCGCGCACGTCGGGTCGGAAATCTGCCGTGCATGACGGAGTGATTGCTTGGCAATCGCTCGAGTCGGAAACAGCCAGGTCAAGGAGAAGTAAGTGATTCAGCAGGAGTCGCGGCTGCGCGTCGCCGACAACACGGGTGCCAAGGAGATTCTCTGTATCCGCGTTCTCGGTGGTTCGTCTCGCCGCTACGCCGGGATCGGTGACATCATCGTCGCCACCGTCAAGGACGCCATCCCGGGTGGAAACATCAAGAAGGGCGAGGTCGTCAAGGCCGTCATCGTCCGCACCACCAAGGAACGTCGCCGTCCAGACGGGTCGTACATCAAGTTCGACGAGAACGCCGCCGTCCTCATCAAGCCGGACAACGATCCCCGTGGCACTCGCATCTTCGGCCCCGTCGGCCGTGAGTTGCGCGACAAGAGGTTCATGAAGATCGTCTCGCTCGCCCCGGAGGTGCTGTGATGAAGGTGCACAAGGGTGACACCGTGTTGGTCATCGCCGGCAAGGACAAGGGCGCGAAGGGCAAGGTCATTCAGGCCTACCCCGCGACCAGCAAGATCCTCGTCGAAGGCGTGAACCGTATCAAGAAGCACACCGCGGTCTCCGCGAACGAGCGCGGAGCTTCCTCCGGCGGCATCGTGACGCAGGAAGCCCCGATCCACGTATCCAACGTCGCAGTCGTCGACTCGGACGGCAATCCCACTCGCGTGGGCTACCGGACCGATGAAGAGTCCGGCAAGCGCGTTCGGGTTTCCCGGAAGAACGGGAAGGACATCTGACATGACCTCCACCGAGAACAAGATCCAGCCGCGCCTGAAGACCCGCTACCGCGAAGAGGTCAAGGCTGCACTGAACACCGAGTTCGACTACGCCAACGTGATGCAGATCCCCGGCGTCGTCAAGGTTGTCGTCAACATGGGCGTCGGTGACGCTGCCCGCGACGCCAAGCTGATCAATGGTGCCGTCAACGACCTCGCTCTGATCACCGGTCAGAAGCCCGAGATCCGCAAGGCGCGCAAGTCCATCGCGCAGTTCAAGCTGCGTGAGGGGATGCCCATCGGTGCCCGCGTCACGCTGCGTGGCGACCGCATGTGGGAGTTCCTGGACCGTCTCGTGTCCGTCGCTCTTCCCCGCATCAGGGACTTCCGTGGTCTGTCGGGCAACCAGTTCGACGGTAACGGCAACTACACGTTCGGCCTGAACGAGCAGTCGATGTTCCACGAGATCGACGTGGACAAGATCGACCGCCCGCGCGGCATGGACATCACCGTGGTGACCACCGCGACCAACAACGAAGAAGGCCGTGCCCTGCTCAAGCAGCTCGGCTTCCCGTTCAAGGAGAACTGAGCTAATGGCTAAGAAGGCATTGGTCAACAAGGCCAACAAGAAGCCCAAGTTCGCGGTGCGTGCCTACACTCGCTGCCAGCGCTGCGGCCGTCCACACTCGGTGTTCCGCAAGTTCGGCCTGTGCCGGATCTGCGTTCGCGAGATGGCTCACGCCGGCGAGCTGCCCGGCGTGCACAAGAGCTCCTGGTGACCCGGTGACGTCGCCGCCCCTCCGGTGACGACGTCGCCCACCACAGACTTCCGGTTCGTAACCTCGGGCCGGGAAACGTAAGACCTACTTCGCGATAGGCCTGCGCCCGAAACGGCAGAGGGAACCGTTGTGAGAAAGGTAGAGGTCAACCTCATGACCATGACTGACCCCATCGCAGACTTCTTGACCCGTCTGCGCAACGCCAACACGGCGTACCACGATGAGGTGAAGTTGCCCCATTCGAAGATCAAGGCGAACATCGCTGAGATCCTCAAGCGTGAGGGTTACATCGCCGCCTACCGCACCGAAGACGCCGAGGTGGGCAAGACCCTCATCGTCGATCTGAAGTACGGACCGAGCCGTGAGCGCAGCCTTGCCGGCGTGCGTCGTGTCTCAAAGCCCGGTCTGCGTGTGTACGCGAAGTCCACCAACCTGCCCAAGGTTCTGGGCGGCCTCGGCGTGGCGATCATTTCCACGTCAACCGGCCTGCTCACCGATCGCCAGGCGGCCAATCAAGGAGTGGGCGGGGAAGTCCTCGCCTACGTCTGGTAAGGGAGGCCACCACAATGTCGCGTATTGGAAAGATTCCCGTCCCTGTCCCCGGTGGCGTCGACGTCTCGATCGACGGCCAGGATGTCACGGTCAAGGGACCCAAGGGCACGCTCGCCCTTTCGATCGCCGAGCCGATTGCGGTTGCGAAGAACGAGGACGGCGCGCTCAGCGTGACCCGTCCCGACGACGAACGTCGCAGCCGCGCGTTGCACGGTCTGTCTCGCACGCTCGTGCAGAACCTCGTCACCGGTGTCACCGACGGCTACACCACCAAGATGGAGATTCACGGCGTCGGTTATCGCGTCGCTCTCAAGGGCAAAGACCTCGAGTTCTCGCTCGGCTACAGCCACTCGGTTCCGATCGAGGCCCCGGAGGGCATCACCTTCGCGGTCGAGTCGCCCACCAAGTTCTCGGTGTCGGGCATCGACAAGCAGAAGGTCGGGCAGATCTCGGCCAACATCCGTCGTCTCCGTCGTCCCGACCCGTACAAGGGCAAGGGCGTGCGTTACGAGGGTGAGCAGATCCGCCGCAAGGTCGGAAAGACGGGTAAGTGATATGAGCCAGACTGCAAACCAGAAAGCCAAGCGAGTTCCGCTGGGCAAGGATGCGTCCACCAAGCGTCGCCTGTCGAAGGTGCGTCGTCACTTCCGTCTCCGCAAGAAGGTTTCCGGTACGCCCGAGCGTCCCCGCTTGGTCGTCAACCGGTCTTCGCGTCACATCCACGTCCAGCTGGTGGACGACGTCGCAGGCCACACCTTGGCTGCGGCGTCGACCACAGAAGCCGACGTGCGGGCTGCGGACGGCGACAAGAAGGCCCTCAGCGCGAAGGTCGGTCAATTGATCGCCGAGCGTGCGAAGGCTGCCGGCGTCGAGAGCATAGTCTTCGACCACGGCGGACACGGCTACCACGGTCGCATCGCGGCCCTGGCGGACGCGGCTCGCGAAGGCGGGTTGAAGTTCTGATGACCATCACTGAGTACATGGCAGGCTCGGCCTGCGTGAACGGAAGGACAGCCTGATGCCGGGACGTCAAAGGCGTGACGGCGGAAGCGGACCCGCCGGACAGAATGGCCCCAACACCGGGGACAACCGTGGCGGCGGCGACCGTCGTGGTGGCGGTCGCGACGATCGTCGCGGCGGACAGTCGGCCGAGAAGTCGAACCACATCGAACGTGTCGTCACGATCAACCGTGTGTCAAAGGTCGTCAAGGGTGGTCGTCGCTTCAGCTTCACCGCACTGGTGATAGTAGGGGACGGCAACGGATTGGTCGGCGTCGGCTACGGCAAGGCCAAGGAAGTTCCTGCGGCGATCCAGAAGGGCGTCGAGGAGGCTCGCAAGAGCTTTTTCCGAGTTCCGATGATCGGTAGCACCATCACGCACCCGATTCAGGGTGAGGCCGCGGCCGGCGTTGTCATGCTGCGCCCGGCAAGCCCCGGTACCGGTGTAATCGCCGGTGGCGCGGTGCGCGCTGTGTTGGAGTGCGCCGGCATCAACGACATTCTGTCGAAGTCGCTCGGTAGCGACAACGCCATCAACGTCGTGCATGCGACCGTCGCTGCGCTCAAGGGCCTGCAGCGCCCAGAGGAGGTCGCGGCTCGTCGCGGCCTCGCGCTCGAGGACGTTGCTCCCGCAGGCATGCTGCGTGCGCGCGCACAGGCTGGGAGCGTGAAGTAATGGCCGAACTCAAGGTCACTCAGATCAAGAGCACCATCGGTACCAAGCAGAACCAGCGGAATTCTCTGCGCACCCTCGGCTTGAAGGGCATCCGTCAGACGGTTGTCCGTGAGGACAATTCGCAGAACCGTGGTCTGATCAACGTGGTGCGCCACCTCGTCACAGTTGAGGAGGTCTAACCATGACCATCAAACTGCATCACCTGCGCCCCGCGCCGGGAGCCAAGACCGAGAAGACTCGTGTCGGCCGTGGTGAAGGTTCCAAGGGTAAGACCGCGGGTCGCGGCACAAAGGGCACCAAGGCCCGCAAGAACGTGCCGGCCGGCTTCGAGGGTGGACAGATGCCGCTGCACATGCGTCTGCCCAAGCTCAAGGGGTTCACCAACCCGTTCCGCACCGAGTACCAGGTCGTCAACGTAGGTGACATCGCCCGCTTGTTCCCCGAGGGTGGACAGATCACGGTCGAGGATCTTGTTGCCAAGGGTGCCGTTCGCAAGAACCAGCTTGTCAAGGTTCTCGGCGACGGCGAACTGACTGTTGCGGTCCAGGTGACTGTGAACAAGTTCACGGGCTCCGCCAAGGAAAAGATCGTTGCTGCCGGTGGTATCGCCACCGAGCTGTGAGCAATCACCGCTGCCAGTAGATGGCCGCAGTGCAGCCTCGTGCTGTACTGCGGCCATTGCAGGCTGCGCAGCTCGGCGCTGCCTCAGGTCTCCCGACTTGTGTGTGTAGTCGCCACTGTTAGAGTTCTAGAATTCATCCACGGACAAGTCTTCAATGGCTCGTCTCCCCACCGTCGTGCCAGGAGGATCTTTGCTTTCCGCCTTCGTCTCGGCCCTCAGGACCCCGGACCTGAGGCGGAAGATCCTAATTGCGCTAGGCCTCGTTGCGCTCTATCGTGTCGGCGCCATGCTGCCCTCTCCGGGCGTCAACTACGGCAACGTGCGTGCGTGTATCGATCAGCTGTCCGGCGGCGATACGGCGGGTATCTACTCGCTGATCAACCTGTTCTCCGGCGGTGCGCTGCTCCAACTGTCGGTGTTCGCAATCGGCATCATGCCGTACATCACGGCCAGCATCATCGTTCAACTGTTGACGGTCGTCATTCCGAAGTTCGAGGAACTTCGGAAGGAAGGCCAGTCCGGCCAGGCCAAGATGACGCAGTACACGCGTTATCTCGCGGTTGCGCTGGCGATCCTCCAGGCCACCGGTATTGTGGCGCTCGCGTCGCGCGGCCAACTGCTGCAGGGCTGCCAGGAGGCGATCCTCGCGGACGACAGCATCTTTGGCCTGGTGATCATCGTGCTCGTCATGACCGCCGGTGCCGCCCTCGTCATGTGGTTCGGTGAACTCATCACCGAACGCGGCGTCGGCAACGGAATGTCGCTGCTGATCTTCGCCGGTATCGCGTCTCGCCTGCCGTCCGAGGGGAAGTCCATCCTCGACAGCCGCGGCGGGCTGGTTTTCGCGATCGTCTGCGCCGGCGCGCTCGCCATCATTGCGGGTGTCGTCTTCGTCGAGCAGGGCCAGCGGCGGATCCCGGTGCAGTACGCCAAGCGTATGGTCGGTCGCAAGATGTACGGCGGTTCGTCGACATACCTGCCGCTGAAGGTAAACCAGGCCGGCATCATCCCCGTCATTTTCGCGTCCTCGCTGCTGTATCTGCCGAACCTCATCGCGCAGCTCACCGGAGCTACGACTTCGCTGGACCCGAGCTGGTGGCAACGGTTCATCAACGAGTACCTGGTGAATCCGAACAACCCGGTCTACATGGCCATTTACTTCGGACTGATCGTGTTCTTCGTGTTCTTCTACGTTGCGATCACGTTCAACCCGGAAGAGCGCGCCGACGAGATGAAGAAGTTCGGCGGCTTCATTCCCGGTATCCGCCCGGGTCGCCCGACCGCGGACTATCTGACCTACGTGCTCAACCGCATCACTGTGCCCGGCTCGATCTACCTCGGTTCCATCGCGGTCCTGCCCCAAATCTTCCTATCGGGGGGTCAGACGGCGACCAGTATCTTCGGCGGTGCGGCTGTGTTGATTCTCGTCAGTGTCGCCCTGGACACGGTCAAGCAGATCGAAAGTCAATTGATGCAACGTAACTACGAAGGGTTTCTCAAGTGAGACTTGTCCTCCTCGGTCCTCCAGGCGCCGGCAAGGGCACCCAGGCCGCGATTCTCTCCGAGAAGCTCGGCGTTCCCCACATCTCGACGGGCGATCTGTTCCGGGCGAACATCGGCCAGGCAACTCCTCTAGGGCTCGAAGCGAAGAAGTATCTGGACGCCGGGGATCTGGTACCCAGCGAGATCACCAACAGCATGGTGAAGGCCCGAGTTGCCGAGCCGGACTCGGCCAACGGTTTCCTCCTCGACGGCTTTCCGCGGACGATCAACCAGGCTCGGGCACTCGACGCGATCCTGGCGGAACTGAACACCAAGCTCGACGGCGTGCTGTCCTTCACTGTGGACGAGGACATCGTGGTCGAGCGGATGCTGGCCCGTGGCCGCACAGACGACAGGGAAGACGTCATCCGCAACCGTCTCCGGGTGTATCGAGAGGAGACGGCTCCGCTGCTCGACTACTACAAGAAAGAGCTGCTCACCGTCGACGCCCTGGGTGAGGTCGGCGAGGTCAACGCTCGCGCACTGGCAGCGCTGGGCAAGTAATGGGCTTTGGGCGTAGGCGCAAGGTCGTTCCGTTCCGGACCTCCGGCGAACTCGACGCGATGGCGGCGGCCGGCGCCATCGTAGGTGCGGCTCTGGTGGCGGTCCGCGCTGCGGCGAAGCCCGGTGTGAGCACGCTCGAACTCGACGAGGTGGCCGAGTCGGTCATCCGTGGTGCAAGCGCGGTGCCGTCTTTCAAGGGCTACCACGGGTTCACCGGGTCGATCTGCTCGTCCGTGAACGATCGAGTGGTGCACGGAATTCCCTCGGCAGAAGACATTCTCGCCGAGGGAGACCTCGTCTCTATCGACTGCGGTGCCATCCTCGACGGCTGGCACGGTGACTCCGCGTGGACTTTCGGTGTGGGCGACATCATCGAGGCGGATCAGCAATTGAGCGAAGCGACCCGACTCTCGATGGAGGCGGGTATCGCTGCGATGCTGCCCGGTAGCCGCCTCACCGATATCTCGCACGCGATCGAACTCGGCACCCGTGCAGCGGAGGGTGCGCATGACCGGAAGTACGGCATCGTTGACGGCTATGGCGGGCACGGTATCGGCCGGGAAATGCACATGGAACCCTTCCTCGCCAACGAGGGAACCCCGGGTAAGGGTCCGAAACTCGTGGTCGGTTCGGTTCTGGCGATCGAGCCCATGCTGACGCTCGGCACTACCGACACCGTTGTTCTCGAGGATGATTGGACCGTCGTCACCACCGATGGCTCGCGCGCTGCGCATTGGGAACATACGGTCGCGGTTACCGAAGACGGCCCTCGTATTCTCACTCTGCGGCCTGAGTAGGCGGCGAGACCGCAGCCCACAAGAGCGTTCCTGGATCAGACAGACAGGGCGACTCTCGGCGTCACGATTGACAGCCTACACCGGATCGCCGTTGATACGAACTCGCGTGCGATCTGTCAAGGACATCTGAATTTCAGCTATTCGCAGTTGCTCGCTGCAACGGGTACGACTTCACCAGTCGGCGGGAGGATGCTCGTCTGATAGCAAGTGTCTGCGTCGTACTCCTCAGCCGCGGACCCATCCATAAGTGAAGTCAGGTAGTCGATGGCGTTCGGAGTCGCGCTTGCGGCGCAGGCCACTTTGACCACAGCGCCGGCAACTCCGGTGGGCAGCGTGGCGAGCCCGCAACCGGCCAGTGCCAATGCTGAGATCGCCGCACCGGCGCCGAACTCGAATTCCCTGATCTGTTCGCCGGTGAGGTTCAGATCCACACCCGAACCGAAATCGAGCATCGGATCAGCTGTCACCGGGTATGCGGCACCGTGATGGTCTACGACTTGCGTGAGTACCTCACCGTTCATCTCCAGGCGGGTGGAAACGTCAGCACCTTTGGCGTCTTTCGCCCACGGAACCTCGATCTTCCCAACTGTGGCCGCCAACCCGTTGTCGCCTGGCTGTTGGAGCAGGATCGACCCGTCGGAAACTGGTCGCGCCACTATTTCTTGCGGCAGACCGAGATCGAAATCGAAATGGGTGGGGGAGTTGGCAGAGCCGATGACCACCAGCTTCCGGAAACCGTCAGAAACGGACTCCGTGACAACCGACGAGCTGGGAACGGAGAGTGTTTTGACACTCTTCCCTCCGACAGGACTGACACCTGTCGACGGAGTCGACGATTCGAGAGTGACGGTCGAACCATCTGCTGCTCGAGCCGCAGCCACAGGTTTGCCAGCTGAAGGAAGATCGACGGTCAAACCCTGCGGCGCGCTTGAGGGTGGAGCTCCTTGTGCGGCGACAGCGGCATCTGCGGCGGACACGGCCTGGTCCGGCGCAATCTCCTCAGCAGATGCGTTATTGGCGAAACCTACTGCCAGGGCGAGCGCCAGAACTCCCGCGCCCGCAGTCTTGTGAAACTGCATGGATACCTCTTGAGTGGTGATAACTGGATGTTTCCGGTGGAACCGCTCGTCATACCCCTCGGAATCTTGCTGAGACACTGTGGTAGACAACACATCAGGGTACCAGACGGAGGTCGTTTCGATAAGTGAGCGAAAGGTTGTCGGTCCTGCGTCGGCTCCGATAGTGGATGCGCCGCTCAGGGAAGAGGCCTCGATGATTTTCTTGTTGGCATTCGAAACCCGATCGGCTGTGTGAGGTTGCCTTGCTTCTCCGGAGACTTTGCGGTCTGGCTCCGACAAGCAGGCTCTCGGCTGAGCATTGTCGAATCTGCAGGAGGACTGCGCGCCGCAGGCGCGAACGGCTCACGTGGTGAACCGTAGTGTCGCCGCGATGAATCCAGGCCATCCTCACCGAGGTGGTAGAGCCCGGTGCGAGTCGCATTTGGCCTGGTGAGCAAATTCCCGTAACATCGACCAGCGGTGCGCTATGCGCGCCGGTTGTCTGCGTGCCTAGTGTCGGATCCGATCCGGATTCGTCATGTTTGGGTCGGTTAAGAACCCATCGGGCGCCACGGTAACGGAAACAGATGCAATAAGCACGCCAAACCACATGGATCGCGGGAGGATATGGCTAAGAAAGACGGGGCCATCGAGGTCGAGGGACGAGTAGTCGAGCCGCTGCCCAATGCGATGTTCCGCATTGAGCTCGAGAACGGCCACAAGGTCCTCGCCCACATCAGCGGAAAGATGCGTCAGCACTACATTCGCATCCTCCCGGAAGATCGCGTTGTCGTGGAGCTTTCGCCCTACGACTTGTCGCGTGGCCGCATCGTTTACCGGTACAAATAGGAGTTTCCCCGTCCGACCAGGTCGGGGAGAAGTACGTCCGCTGCGGAACTGCGTAGTGGGCTGCCACAAAACAGGAGATCAGAAGACGTGAAGGTTCAGCCGAGCGTCAAGAAGATCTGCGAAAAGTGCAAGGTGATCCGCCGTAATGGCCGGGTCATGGTGATCTGCGAGAACCTGCGTCACAAGCAGCGTCAGGGCTAGATCTCCGCTTTTCGAGGATCTGCTTGGCAACAAGCAAAAGATGACCTCCCAGCACCAGCCAGCACTCACGGCTTTCGAGCAGGTACTGGTTCACCCCCGGCACGGAGGCCGGGGCCCCACTGAGTTAGTTGAAGCAATGTCGGTCGCGAGACCGCCGGCGTTTGAAGAGGCACAGGGGATGGACTGGGAGCAGACCTCCGCACACCGATAGGAAATGCCACTATGGCACGTCTCGCAGGTGTCGATCTTCCCCGTGAAAAGCGGATGGAGATCGCACTGACATACATCTACGGCATCGGCCGTACTCGCTCCCACGAGATCCTGGACGCCACCGGCGTGAGCCCGGATCTGCGGAGCAAGGATCTCTCGGACGAGGATCTGGCGAAGCTCCGCGAGTACATCGAGGAGTCGCTCAAGGTCGAGGGTGACCTTCGTCGCGAGGTCCAGGCGGACATCCGACGCAAGATTGAAATCGGCTGCTACCAGGGCCTGCGCCACCGTCGTGGTCTGCCCGTGCGTGGTCAGCGCACCAAGACCAACGCCCGCACCCGCAAGGGTCCGAAGCGCACCATTGCCGGCAAGAAGAAGGCGAAGTAATGCCCCCCAAGTCACGGAGCACCGGTCCCAAGAAGGCCCAGAAGGCGCGTCGCAGGGACAAGAAGAATGTCCCGCACGGTGCCGCTCACATCAAGAGCACGTTCAACAACACCATCGTGTCCATCACGGATCCCGCCGGAAACGTGATTTCCTGGGCCTCCTCGGGGCATGTTGGCTTCAAGGGGTCGCGTAAATCCACCCCGTTCGCCGCTCAGCTCGCTGCCGAGAACGCAGCCCGCAAGGCGCAGGAGCACGGTGTCAAGAAGGTCGATGTCTTCGTCAAGGGTCCCGGCTCCGGCCGTGAGACCGCGATCCGCTCGCTTCAGGCTGCAGGCCTCGAGGTCGGCACCATCTCCGATGTCACCCCCCAGCCGCACAATGGCTGCCGTCCGCCCAAGCGGCGTCGGGTCTAGCGGGAAGGATAGGTAGAAGAAAATGGCACGTTATACCGGACCCATCACCCGCAAGTCGCGTCGTCTGCGCGTCGACCTCGTTGGAGGCGACCAGGCGTTCGAGCGTCGTCCCTACCCGCCGGGCCAGCACGGTCGCGCGCGGATCAAGGAGAGCGAGTACCTGCTCCAGCTGCAGGAGAAGCAGAAGGCTCGCTTCACCTACGGCGTCATGGAGAAGCAGTTCCGCCTGTACTACAAGGAGGCGAACAAGCGCCCCGGCAAAACCGGTGAGAACCTGCTCCGCATCCTGGAGTCGCGTCTCGACAACGTCGTGTACCGCGCCGGACTGGCTCGCACCCGCCGCCAGGCTCGTCAGCTGGTCACCCATGGCCACCTCCTTGTGAACAACAAGAAGGTCGACATCCCCAGCTACCGCGTCTCCCAGTACGACATCATCGATGTCAAGGAAAAGTCGCTGTCCACGCTTCCCTTCCAGGTCGCACGTGAGACCCAGGGCGATCGCCCGATCCCGGGTTGGCTGCAGGTTGTCGGTGGACGTCTCCGGATTCTGGTTCACCAGCTTCCGGAGCGTGCGCAAATCACGGTTCCGCTGCAGGAACAGTTGATCGTCGAGTACTACTCGAAGTAGGCACCGCCTGCCTGTGCGTGGTCGAGGAGTTTCCGAACTCCTCGACCACATGCGGGGCGTAGGCCTTTCCCATCGTGGGCGTCAAATAGTGGACGCCCGTACAGGAGGAATCAAATGCTCATTTCTCAGCGACCCACGCTGACCGAAGAGGTCATCGCTGACAACCGCTCGAAGTTCGTCATCGAGCCCCTCGAGCCAGGCTTCGGGTATACCCTCGGCAACTCGCTGCGGCGCACGCTGCTCTCGTCGATCCCCGGCGCTGCTGTCACCAGCATCCGCATCGACGGCGTTCTGCACGAGTTCACCACAGTTCCCGGTGTGAAGGAAGATGTCACCGACATCATCCTGAACCTCAAGGGTCTCGTCGTGAGCTCCGAAGAGGACGAGCCGGTCACCATGTACGTCCGCAAGCAGGGCCCCGGCGCTGTGACCGCAGGCGACATCGTGCCCCCTGCCGGCGTCACCTTGAACAATCCGGATTTGCACATCGCCACCCTGAACGACAAGGGAAAACTGGAGATCGAGCTCGTCGTCGAGCGCGGTCGCGGCTACGTCCCCGCCGTACAGAACAAGGCCTCCGGCGCCGAGATTGGCCGGATTCCGGTGGACTCGATCTACTCGCCGGTGCTCAAGGTCACCTACAAGGTGGAAGCCACCCGCGTCGAGCAGCGCACCGACTTCGATCGGCTCGTGCTCGATGTGGAAACCAAGAACTCCATCACCGCTCGGGACGCGCTTGCTTCTGCGGGCAAGACCCTGGTTGAGCTCTTCGGCCTCGCCCGTGAGCTGAACGTCGAAGCAGAAGGCATCGAGATCGGGCCCTCGCCCGCCGAGGCCGATCACATCGCTTCGTTCGGATTGCCTATCGAGGACCTGGACCTGACGGTCCGTTCCTACAACTGCCTCAAGCGCGAAGGTGTTCACACCGTCGGTGAGCTTGTCGGCCGTACCGAGTCCGATCTGCTCGACATCCGCAACTTTGGACAGAAGTCCATCGACGAGGTGAAGGTCAAGCTGCATTCGCTCGGCCTGGCACTCAAGGACAGCCCCGCGTCCTTCGATCCCAGCACTGTTGCCGGCTACGACGCCGTCACCGGAACGTGGAGCGACACGGACACCGGTTCCCTCGGTGATGCCGAGGGCACCGAGGACTACGCCGAGACCGAACAGCTCTAGCTCACGGTCCTTTACTAGGAGATCATCATGCCCAAGCCCAAGAAGGGTTACCGCTTCGGCGGGTCGGCTTCGCACCAGAAGGCGATCTTCGCCAATCTGGCAACCGCGCTCTTCGAGCACGGTCGTATCACCACCACGGAGTCCAAGGCCAAGGCCCTGCGCCCGTACGCCGAGAAGCTCGTCACGCACGCCAAGGCCGGAACCTTGGCTCATCGTCGCGAGGTTCTCAAGGTCATCCGCAACAAGGATGTCGTACACACCCTGTTCGCGGAGATCGGCCCGTTCTACGCCGATCGCGACGGCGGCTACACCCGCATCATCAAGACGATCCCCCGCAAGGGTGACAACGCTCCGATGGCGGTCATCGAACTCGTCAAGGAGAAGACCGTCACCTCCGAGGCCGACCGCGCACGTCGCGTGAAGGCTTCGCAGGATTCCTCCACCGAGGAGAACGTTGTGGAGGCCGTCGAGGCAGAGGCGTCCGAAGCCGAGGTCGAGAACGCTGACGCCGTCGTCGAGGCCATCGAGGACGAGTCTGCCACCGCGGCCGACGCTTCCGAAGCCGACGAGGCCAAGAAGGACTAGTCCACTTGGTTTCGGCAGCAGCTGAATCGAACGAGCCCGTCGTCCCACGGAGGGACGGCGGGCCCGTTTCGTATGAGACCAGGCGCTTGCGGCTGGACATCGCCTACGACGGAACAAATTTCTCCGGGTGGGCCCGTCAGGCTGGCTTGCGCACGGTGTGCGGGGAACTCGAGGAGAAACTCGGAGCCGTCTTCCGTACCCCACTGCGGCTCACGGTCGCGGGGCGGACCGATGCGGGGGTTCACGCCAGCGGTCAGGTGGCGCACGTCGACGTCCCGACCGACGCCCTGCCGGCCGATCCGTCCCGACTGGTTCGGAGGCTCGCGCGGTTCCTCCCCAAGGACGTGCGGATCACGCGAATTTCATTCGCGCCCGAACATTTCGATGCACGATTCTCCGCAATGCGCAGGCACTACGAGTACCGGTTGACCTCGGCGGTTTACGGCGCGGATCCACTCAGGGCCCGGGACATCGTGTCTTTCCCGAAGGTCCTCGACCTCGAACTGATGCGCACGGCGTCCGCGGCACTGTTGGGCCTGCATGATTTCGCCGCGTTCTGCAAACGACGGGAGGGCGCGACGACAGTTCGCCACCTGCAGCGTTTCGATTGGGAGCGCGACGGTGACGTGTTCACGGCTTTCGTCAGTGCCGACGCGTTCTGCTGGTCGATGGTGCGCAGTCTCGTGGGCGCCGTCCTGGCGATGGGAGAGGGACGCCGCGATGTCGAGTGGATCGAGGGTCTGCTTCGCGAGAAGTCGCGGTCGAGTTCGATCCTGGTGGCGCCGGCTCACGGTTTGTCACTCGTACGCGTCGACTATCCCGCAGATGCGGACCTGGCGGCACGCAATCAGATCACCCGAGATGTTCGGACGTTGCCAGGCGGTTGTTGCGGCGACTGAGGGAAGTCCGTGCTGCTGCGCAAGGTAAGTCGGGTACGGCACTGGGTGCGGAAGATCCCATTCGACGCGACAACCACACCAGAGCGCGAGTTTCCTGAGCGTAAGTGACATCAACATCTCGAGTGCTGGAACAGTAGATCTCAAGCGTCCCCTCCGCTGCCCCTCGCGAGTCAGCTCGGGGCTGTAGCGTACCTTGTCAGGAACCGGCCAGCCATGCTTCTCCGGGTCGGTGACCCAGCCCCGGTAACCGATGTACGCGCATTAACCGTTCAGCGATGGTTCAGGGCGCACCCGGCTCGTGAGCAACCGGCACCGGCCACAACGTTGAACTGTTCGACGGACCCGGAGTGGGCCTACCGCGAAATCCGCCACGAGAGCTACCCCGATATCGACACCTGGCGGCAAGTGGTCCGCGACTTCACCGCGCTAACCAGTGTCACCCCCGACGCCAATGCCGGCATCGGACCGACCAGACCTAGAGAAGCCGACCAAATTGGAAGTCATTGGCGCACTGAATATACCGAATACCTGGACCGTATCAGTGGACCTTCGTCGCTGATCACCATCGCCGTGACGGTGTGGCGAGGACCTACGATGGCCTGGGGGAGAAGGAGGCTGTACATGACCGCAATCGCACCCGTTCGGGTCGAGATCATCATCGGATCCACGAGGGTCGGTCGCATCGCCCCCGTCGTCGCCGACTGGTTCGTCGAACGGGCTCGGGGCTATCCGGGACTCGACGTGGGGGTAATCGATCTCGCCGAGACTCCACTCCCGCAGGATTTCGCCGGTTCGCCCATCACTGAGGGTTTCCGGGAGCGGATCGAACGTGCCGACGCGTTCGTTGCGGTCACTTCCGAGTACAACCACGGATATCCGGCGGCGCTGAAGACCGCGTTCGACAGCGTCAAGCACGAATGGCGCTCGAAGCCGATCGGATTCGTGTCATACGGAGGTTTGTCGGGTGGGCTCAGGGCTACCGAACAGTTACGCCAGGTGGTTGCCGAACTGCACATGGTGTCGGTGCGGCAGAGCGTGAGCTTCCATCAGGTGCGTAAGAGATTCGATGTCGAAGGGGAGACGACGGACGGTGCCGCGATTGATTCTGCCGATCGCATGATGGCCCAACTGGTGTGGTGGGCTGAGTCGGTCCGCGTTCAGCGCGCGAAAGACCCATATCCCGGTTAGTGGTACTGGTAGGCCGGTTGGTACTCGTCTACAACTCGAGGTCGGCCGATGAACGCGGTCTCGGAGGATATCGTGACGAGCATCAGTTCGATGCTGGTCCCACCAGTCGACAGGAGGATCCGGTCGCCGAGTGCGTCCGGCTGAACAATGGACAGGTCGGGTTCGGCGCCCGGCCACTGGCTTGGCTCCCCGTAGAGGTATATCGCGGTGACGCCCGCTCGTGGGGGCAGTGCATCGACGCCGTCGAACACCACGGTGTTGAATCTGTTGTCGGACTGTGGGCTGCGCCCAGCGATCCGGAGGCGGTCCGGAGTCGCGATCGAGTCGATCAACGACGACCACGCCTCGGGGCGATCGGTGTGAATGAGTACCCGGGCCCCCGTGGCGATGGCTCGGAACATCAGTTGCTGAGCAAGGTACAACTCGCCCGCGACATAGACCAAACTGACACCGGAACCCGCGATGCGAGCGGTGATTCCGTGACCGTTGTCATCGGAACCGATGAGCTGGCCACAGCCGGCGGGCGGCAACTGCAGTGCGCGGAGGTCGTCGACTGGAACGTCGGTCAGCGGCATCACGTCGTCCAAACCGGACACCGCGAAGGGAAGGTTCGACAGCAGGCCATCCCGGTGGCGACCCCGCATCGAGATGAGTCCGGGAATCGTGAGCGGTTCTGGCATGGTCCGGGTCGTCACCCGGCAGGCAGCGCCGATTTTGACCTGGCCGTCGATTCCGCTGGGGCGGAGTCGGATCGTCACGGTCGTACCGAGGCTGGAGGGAACCCACAGCTTGGCGAGCAAATCTCTCGTCAGGTGTTGGGGATCGACGCCGTAGCCGGTGTTGCACACCCCGGGAAGTGGCGCGTGGTTCCACGTCTCGGTGAAGGTCCTCGGGTCGACGCCTCGACTGATCTGCGAGGCGGTGGAGTCGACTTCCGGTGCGGTGAGGATGCGCGCTCGGCAGCCGGATTCGGAGAGGGCGCGAACAACGCGACTCGCGGCGATGGTGATGGCGCGGGAGGCGCCTTCTTCGCCGCCACCGCGCCTGGCCACAGCCTGGATGCTCTCTGCGGCGTCGAATCGCAGGGCGAGCCACACCATCCGGGTAGCCGTCGCCGGGAGCGGGCCGACGAGCCTGTCATAGACGTCGGTAGCGGGTGTACCCGAAGCTGCGCGATATCCGTGGCTGACTATATCGATTCCGCTCAACGAGATGTCGTGCTGTTCGAGGCACGCGGCGAGCGCGTCGGTGGGAAGTGCGTGCGTCATCTGAAATCCGTCGCGGGTGATCTGGGTCAGGCTCCCCGCGGGTGGAAGGACCTCGACGACGGCGACAACGCTTCCGCCCTCCCAGCGGAGTCCGACGGACAGACCCGTCGGTGCCTGGAAGCTGACGGTTCGGGACAGCGCCTGCTCGGGCTTGGCGAAGTAGCGCCAGGAGGTCCGGAGCCAGTGGACGCTCGACCGGCCCCCTACCTGGACGAGCGCGACGAGAACGAGTACGGCGGCTACGGCGAGCGCGCCCCACCACACCAGCCCGAACAATGAGGCCAGGGTGCCTCCCGCAATGCCCAGCAATTGCGCAACGATCACAGTGCTTGCCGAAAACCGATGTGACAAAGCCCGACCTCTGACGCGCGAACGGTCCACGGTCCCTCCCCGAATACCTGACCAAGCAGACCGCTACCGTCTGCCGTGAAGACTTTCGACAAAACTGTACTGTGTCACCTCGAGCGCAGCGCAGCACGGGGGAGGAACAATGGCTTCAACACCCACCACTCGGTGGCAGGTCAACGGGTATCGCTTTCTGATCAGGCGGATGGAGCACGCGTTGGTGCGTCGCGACGTTCGAATGCTCCACGACCCCATGCGGTCACAGTCGCGTGCACTCGTCGTGGGAGTCGTGATCGCCTCGCTCGGACTCGCCGCGTGTGCGGCGCTGGCCCTGTTCCGCCCGCAGGACAAGATCGGCAACGCGTCGATAGTCGTCGGCAAGGATTCGGGCGCAATGTTCGTTGTGATGGGAGACATGCTTCGACCCGTGCTCAACCTCGCGTCCGCCAGGCTGATCATCGGAAAGTCCGAGAACCCGGTGACCGTCAAGGAATCCGAGATCGATACGCGACCTCGCGGAGCGCTCGTCGGGATCCCCGGCGCACCGTCGGCATTGCCGGCGGGAGACCCCGGGGCGAAGACCCCGTGGACCGTGTGCGACTCGATCGCCGCCGACGGAAATCGTTCCGTCACGACATCGATCATCATCGGTGACACGGAAGGCATCGAGGACGGCGCGGCCCTGGCAGAGAATCAAGGGTTACTTGTCTCGACACGCGATGCGTCGTACTTGATGTACGACGGCAAGCGCGCGAAGATCGATCTGGACGATCCGGCGGTCACCCGTGCGCTGGGTCTCGAAGGGGCCCTGCCCCGGCCGGTCAGTGCAGGGTTTGTCAACGCCGTTCCCGAGGTGCTGCCACTCACGACCCCGATCATCCCCGGGGCCGACGATCAGCCGCGATACGCGCTGCAGGACAAGGTCGTGGGCTCGGTCTTCCAGTCTCGGCTCCCTTCCGAGACCGCGCACTACGTTGTACTGCCGGATGGAATCCAGAAGATCAGTTCGGCGGTCGCGAACCTGATCTTCCTCTCGAACTCCCACGGTGACACCGAGATGTCCAGCGTGACGCCCGATGCCATCAAGCGGATTCCTTCGGTGGAACAGATCGCGGTGAAACATTTTCCGGAGTCGGCTCCGGAGATCGTCGACGCTTCGGGAAGTCCAGTGAGTTGCGTGACCTGGAAGCCGCTCCGTGCCGCGGACGACACGGACTCGAGTGGTCCCGCGGCAGCGCTGACACTCTTCGCGGGGCGCACGCTCCCGATCCCGGACGACGCCCGCCCGGTCAGGCTGGCGCAGGCGGACGGCGCCGGTGACAAAGCGGACTCCGTCTATGTTCGGCCGGGTGCCAGTGGATTCGTCCAATCCACGGGGATCGAGCCCACGAGCACGCGACGCGACAGCACCTTCTTCGTCGCGGACACGGGAGTCAGGTTCGGCATCCCCGATGAAGACTCCGCCAAGGCATTGGGTTTAGTGGGCACGCAACCTCTCGCACCGTGGCAGATTCTCGGACTCCTGGCTCCGGGACCGTCGCTGGGGAAGTCGTCGGCGCTGGTTGCGCACGACGGGGTGACTCCCGATCTCAACCCCGCACCGGTGGCGTCCGGGTCCAACTGAGTATTCGGGTCCAACTGAGCGTCCGGTTCCAACTGAGACAGCGAAGAGAAGTTCGGGCCTGCACGGATATCCGTGCCGGCCCGAGCCGTACCGAAGGGCAGTGCCGTTCAGCCTCTCTCGGTTGCGGACTGGAAACGCCGACGGATAGGGAACGACGCCAGGACGCCGAGCAAAAGGAGAGTGCCGAGGGTTCCGGCAGCCACCAAGGCGACGTCACGAGGTCGTTGATCCGGGAGGGTGGCAGGAGGAAGGGCATCGATCTCAACCGAACGAGGCTGCTGGAGAGCAACTCCCTCGAGCGGAATATCGGCGGTGACCGCTGCGAGCGGATCGATGATGCCGTGACCGACCGACGGATTCCAGCCTTCTGCCGGGGCGTGCGCCGTGGCTTCGATCCGGGCCATGACCTGCTGCGCAGACAACAGCGGGAATCGCGACCGGACCAGCGCGGCCGTCGCCGACACGAAGGGCGCCGCAAAACTCGTCCCTTCCACGGCGCTCGCATTGCCCTGTGCGCTGTATACCGTGTTCGTCAGGGCGCCGGTCGTTGGATGCAGCGAGGTGATACCGCTTCCGGGCGCAGCGACGTCGACCCACGGACCGGCCAGGCTGAAATCGCTCGGTGATCCATTCATATCGACGGATCCGACCGTGAGGACGTAGTCGTCGTACCAGGCGGGGCTCGCAATGGTGCCGACCGAGTCCCACAGGTCGGCTTCCGGCCGGAGCGGGTCGACTGGGGGATTCTGGATTTTGCACTCGCCGGAACCGAAGTTGCCAGCAGCGGCCACAACTACGGCGTCCATCTCCGTGACCGCGTACTTCACGGCCGACCCCAGATACCGGTCGCCGCTACCGATTCCCTCAGCGGCCGTTTTACAGGCGACCTCGGAGATATTGATGACGGTTGCGCCCCGGTCGGCGGCTAGCCGGATCGCTGCGGCCATCGTTTTGACGTTTCCGTACCCACCGACCGAGTTTCCCGCATCGTCGACCTCATCGACCTGGCCTACCGCACTGTATGCACTGCTCGTTTGGCGGATGGAGAGGATCTGGGAATCCGGTGCGCCACCCGAGAATCCTGAACCTGGAGCCTGTTTGGCGCCGATCAGGCCGGCGACGAGGGTACCGTGGGCGTCGCAATCGGTCGTCCCCGTCTCGTTCGCCACGAGGTCGCCACCGTCGATGAGATCGGGAAGGCGCGGATGTCGCGAGACTCCGGTATCGATTACCGCGACCATCTGACCTTGCCCGCGGGTGATGGGCCAGACCGACTCGAAGTCGAGGTCGCGTTGGGCGACCTGGACGTCCGGGCCGTCCGGTACGTTCACTGCGCCATTGCACTGTCGGCGCTGTTCGACCGGCGTGTTGTCAGGCGGCGGAACGAGTCCGGCGTCGACGGGAGCGGGAACCACAGCGGAAGCCCCGCCCTGACCCATGATCGCGGTGATGGACACTACCGCGGTGACCAGGACGAGGTGGGTGGGCCGGCGCCTCACAGTCCGCGCATCAGCGAGTAGAGGCCGGTCACCCAGCACACCAGGGGAACGATCGACGCGATCAATGCCAGGTCGATCAGTTCGGCGATACGCCGCATGACGGGTGAGAACTCCTGACTAGGGGCCAGGATTCCGAGTACCAACGCACCGACGGCGAACGCAATTGCGGCTGCGAACAAGGCGATGGCGATGTCGGGCACGGCAACGGCCGCGGCGGTGAGTAACAGGACCAGGATCGCTACCCCGCCTGCGATCAGCGGGACAGCCTGCTCGGCGCTGCTGTAGGTCCGTCCTCGGAACATCAGGGTTGCAGCCGCCGCGACGGCAAGTGACGCACCCGACCAGGAGATCCCGGCGTGCGCACCGGGATGAACAGCCATCAGGGCACCGGCCACGACGAGGATAGTCATCGCGCCGACCAGACCGGTGAGGTACTTGCGGGCACGCGCCGCGCGTTGTGCCAGAGAATCGAACGAGGGCATCGTCACGTCGTCGTCCGGATCGACCTCGGAGGGATCGACCGAGGTACCCGGCGCCGGGACAGGCGGCAGCGGAAGCTTCGCCAGCAGGATCGACATTCGGGCAGAGAGGGCCAGGCCGATCAACGAGGCCGCAACAACCCCCGCTCCGACCGAGGCCACCGAATTGGCTGTCAGCATCGCTACGAGCGCGGCGAGAGAGCCGAACAGGGAAATCGCCGACAACCCGGTGAACAGTCTCAGTCCGACACCGCCCAGCCTCAGTGCGAGGACTGCGGTGGTGCCTGCCAGAACGAGTCCAAGCAGGGCGTGCGGGGCGCCGAGATCACCGGGCACGAAGAGCATGCCCGCGGCAAACGCGAGCGGAACAGCGCACCCGCTGAGGACGACGGAGCCTGCTGCGTCTTGATAGACGCGACCGGTGACCGACCCGGCGATCAGGAACAGTATTCCCATCAAGAGAGCGCAACCCGCCCCGAGGAACCCCGTCGTTCCGGACTCGGACCACAGGAGTGCGTACGAGCCGACGACGATGCCTAATACGGCAGCGGCGGAGCCCACGACCCGCGCGGCACCTCGCGTCCACTCGCGGTCGCTCTCGGCGTCGGCGATCGCGACGTTGTACATGATGTCGTCGAACAGGGGTGGCGGGGCGCTGGCCTGCGCACTCTCCAAGATCAGCAGGTCGCCGTCGCGAATTCCGTGCTCGTGCAATGTCAGAGTGCTCGACAGCGGAGACTGGGCGATCTTCGCGAGCACCCACTCGCTGGGTTCGTACTGCTCGAGCGAGTCGTCGAAGTCGTTGGTGCCGCGATGGCTGCGGATGGTGTCCACGATCCCGGGAATGAGGATGGCGAGGGGCACGCCGAATGGCACGGCCATGTCGACCTGCGAATGTGTCGACAGCACGGTGATCCGGCACAACTCGGTGGCGGCGCTCTGACGGACGGACGACGTCGTCCCTCGCGATTCGTCGTGGGCGATGGACACTGGTATTTCCCCCAACTTCTTTGGCGCGACAACCCCGCTGCGCCGCGGCGACATGATCGACGATCGGTCACAGATCGTCGTCCGATTTGATCACGGGAACCCTACGTCACGACGGTCGTGGTCACCAGCATGTGGGCGGACGGAGGGGCTCACGCGCGACCGATGGACCTCTAATCTGTGGACGGTCCGCCATGAGCTAGCCTCGAACGTCGCGGCCCGAGGGCAGGGGGTGCCCGGGGTTTCCGGGATCGGATCTGTCGCGGGATCGGGGTTCGTTGGAGCTATGGGGGGACTGGGCTAGTGAGCACTATTCGGTTCGTGCGTAAGGCGCGCCGCGAGATCCCGCGCATTCCGGGCGGTGAAGTGAGCCTGCAAGCCCCCCCGGAGATACCCCGCCTCGTTCCGGGGAACCTTGTCACCAAACTCCTTCCTCTCGTCATGGTCGTGGCGATGCTCGGGATGGTGGCCCTGATGTTCACATCGGGGATTGCCCGAAACCCGATGTCGATGCTGTTTCCCGTCATGATGATGGTGTCGATGCTCGGCATGTTGGCGGGTGGTGGCCGCGGCGGCCCGAAAGCCTCTGAGGCCAACGAAGACCGCAAGGACTACCTCCGTTATCTCGACCAACTGCGGCGCGATGTTAACGAAACGGGCGAGCAGCAGCGCAAGGCGCTGGACTGGAGTCATCCGGAACCCGCTCTGTTGTGGACGATTGTGGGCACAGCCCGTATGTGGGAGCGCCGCACCACCGATCCCGACTACTGCCACGTGCGCGTCGGCCGGGGGAGTCAGAGGCTCGCCACCCGCCTGATCGCACCGGAGACAGGACCGGTCGAGGATCTCGAACCGGTCTCCGCGGTGTCTTTGCGACGGTTCGTCCGTGCGCATTCGGTGGTCCAGAATTTGCCCACGGCAGTCTCGTTGCGCGGGTTTGCCGCGATCTCGGTCGAGGGCGATCGCGGTACCGCACGATCACTGGTGCGGTCGATGCTGATGCAGTTGTGCGCATTCCACGGGCCGGATAACCTCCTGGTTGCAGTCGTGTGCGGGCCCGCCACCGAGCGCGAGTGGAACTGGGCCAAGTGGCTGCCGCACTCGCAGAATCCGGAATCTTTCGACGGTGTCGGCTCTTCCCGCATGATCTACGGGTCGGTCCTCGAACTCGAATCAGCGCTGGGCCCCCAATTGTCGATGCGAAATCGGTTCTCGCGCACCGCTCCTGCCGCTCCGGGTGTGCCGCAGATTGTGATCGTCGTGGACGGCGGCATTCTCGAGGGCGAGTCCGGAATGATCACCAATGGTGGAGTCGATTCGGCGACCGTCCTCGACATCAGCGGTTTCTGTCCACGACTGACCGCCTCGCGCGGACTCCGGTTGGTGTCCGAGGACGGATCCGTAGGTGCCCGTAGCGGGACGGGCGTGGAAATGTTCGCGAGAGCGGACCTCGTCAGCGCGCATCAGGCGGAGACCCTGGCCCGGCGTCTTGCGCCGTACCGGACGGCATCACAGACGGCAGTCGATGCCGGAGACGACGATCAGCCCGCCCAGACGTGGAGCCAGATGCTGGGTGTCGGAGACGTCGGTCGCCTCAACCCGGACCACGCGTGGCTTCCCAGACAGGGCCGTGATCGGCTCCGGGTTCCGATCGGTTTGGGCGTCGACGGTGATCCTGTCGAGATCGACCTGAAGGAGTCGGCGGAGAACGGGATGGGTCCGCACGGCCTGTGCATCGGCGCCACCGGATCGGGTAAGTCCGAATTCTTGCGAACCTTGGTCCTCGGGCTCATTGCGACGCATTCGCCCGATGCGCTCAACCTCATCCTCGTCGACTTCAAGGGCGGCGCCACCTTCCTCGGACTCGAGGACGCACCTCACGTCGCCGCGGTCATCACCAACCTGGCCGAGGAACTGGCCATGGTCGACAGGATGCGAGACGCACTCGCCGGGGAGATGAACCGGCGTCAGGAACTTCTCCGATCGTCGGGTAACTTCGCGAACGTCACCGAGTACGAGAAGGCGCGGCTGGCCGGCGCCGACCTCGATCCTCTGCCCGCTCTGTTCATCGTGGTGGACGAGTTTTCGGAGTTGCTCAGTCAGCAGCCTGAATTCGCAGACCTCTTCGTCGCCATCGGGCGACTCGGCCGGTCGCTCCATATACACCTGCTCCTGGCGAGTCAGAGACTCGAAGAGGGCAAATTGCGTGGGCTCGACAGTCACCTGTCCTACCGCATCGGGCTCAAGACATTCTCGGCCAACGAATCACGTACCGTCCTGGGCGTTCCCGATGCCTATCATTTGCCCGCAACACCGGGCGCCGGATACCTCAAGTGCGATTCAGCTGAGATCGTTCGCTTCCAAGCCTCCTACGTATCTGGCACATATGAGGGTGAACGAGTCGCCGCCGCGCAGCGCTCGGCCGGTGCGACGTTCGAACTGCGCCCCAAGATATTCACAGCCTCACCGGTCGCCGTCGATGTCGTCGACCTCCCCGACGAACCACCGTCATTCGACCTGACCGAGATTCCGGCAGAGACGCGAAGCACCATCGACGTGGTGGTCGACCGGGTCAGGAATCACGGGTCGAAGGCGCACGAAGTGTGGCTCCCGCCGCTCGACGAGGCACCGACCCTCGATCAGATGCTTCCGAGGTCCGTACTCACCGAACCGGTTCCCGCACTCAGTTCGCTACGCGCGCCCATAGGCATCATCGACCGCCCCTACGATCAGCGACGCGACCTGCTCGTCGTGGATCTGTCCGGCTCCACCGGCAACATGGCGGTGGTCGGTGGTCCGCAGTCGGGCAAGTCGACCGCGATCCGCACGCTGATCACTTCGTTGTCCGCCACGCATTCCGCCGAGCAGGTCCAGTTCTACTGCCTCGACTTCGGCGGTGGCACGTTGTCCGGGTTGGCAGAGCTCCCGCACGTAGGTTCGGTTGCCAACCGACTCGACGTCGACCGAGTTCGCCGCACAATCGCGGAGATGAGCACCATTGTGCGGCAGCGTGAGGAGCGTTTCCGCGACCTCGGCGTCGAGTCGATGGCAGAGTTCCGGCGACTGCGGGCAGCCGACCTAGACAGTGGTGCTGCGGCGGCAGGGGTCGGTCGGGATCCGTTCGGAGACGTCTTCCTGGTCATCGACGGCTTCGGCAGCGTCCGCCAAGACTTCGAGGCGCTCGAGCAGCAGATCACCAACCTTGCGTCGCAGGGTCTGTCGTACGGTGTTCACGTGGTGCTCACGGCGTCACGTTGGGGTGAAGTCCGGCCGGCGCTCAAGGACCAACTCGGCACACGAATCGAACTGCGCCTGGGTGATCCGTCGGACTCCGATCTCGGCCGTAAGACGGCAGCTCTCGTTCCCGAGGGCAGGCCGGGACGCGGCATGACGCGAGACAGCCTGCACCTGTTCATCGGCTTGCCGAGAATCGACGGGAGCCCCGACCCGACCGACCTGGCGTCCGGCGTGGCGCACGCGGTGTCGTCCCTCGCCGCCGCCGCCGCCGCCGCCGCCGCCGCAACGCAAGGCAGGCACGCGCCGGCCGTGCGCATGCTGCCCGCTCAGATCGCGCGCGACGAACTTCTTCACGCGGCGGGGTCATGGCCGCCGTACGTCGACCCAGAGCGCAAGTGCCTGCAGATTCCCATCGGTCTCGACGAGGCCGAGCTTGCGCCGACATTCCTGAACTTCGCGGAGCAGCCGCACTTCATGGTGTTCGGGGACAGCGAATGTGGAAAGACGACACTGCTGCGCAACATCTGCGAAGGCATCATGGCGTCGAACACCGGTAGGCAGGCGAAAATCATTCTCGGCGACTACCGGCGCACGATGCTCGGAGTCGTTGAATCCGAGCACCTGGCCGCCTACGCTCCGTCGTCGGACTTGTTGACGACGAACATGAAGGACCTTGCGCACCTGCTGCAGTCACGTATGCCGAGCGCAGACGTGAGCCAGCAACAACTGCGGGATCGATCCTGGTGGACCGGTCCGGAGATCTTCGTGATCATCGACGACTACGACCTCGTCGTGACGTCCAGCGGGAACCCCGTCGCTGAAATCGTCGAATACCTGCCGCATGCCCGGGATATCGGATTTCATCTGATCATCGCCCGCCGTTCCGGTGGTGCGGCGCGTGCACTGTACGAGCCCGTGATTGCGCGGATGCGCGACCTGGTGTCCGCAGGTCTCGTGATGAGTGGCAGCCGTGACGAAGGTAACCTCATCGGAACGGTGCGTGCGAGTGCCATGCCTCCGGGCCGCGGCACCTTGGTGACTCGGGGCGGCAACGGCCTTGTTCAGCTCGCGTGGATGCCCTCGCAGTGACGGCTATGGTCTCGATTCACCTCACGGAATGCTGCATGTGGTCCTGTGGCCGGCGTACAACGTCGGCGACGTTCCCCAAGGTTCGCGCCGGGAGCGACGAATCGGTATCCGCGTTCGTGGCAGCCGAGGCCGATCACGAGATGACGCCCGTCTGCTTCGTCGACGACGAGTACGTCGATGTCGACGGCGGTGTCGTTGCGGTGTCGGATGCGCTGGTCGCCGTCCTACGCTTCGGGATCGATGCCGCCGGGGAGTCGCTGCCGATCGGGACTGCGGTGCTGTCTCATCCGACGGAATGGGATTCCGCGCGGCGGAACATTCTCGCCGATGCAGGCGCGAGGGTCGCGTCCGGCACCATTCTGGTGCCCGTCGCCGTCGCGGCTGCCGACAGTGTCTCGGTCCCAAGCGGCGTCTCGGTCCCCGTCGGCGTCTCGGTCCCCGTCGGCGTCTCGGCCCCTGGCAGCCGATGGGTAGTGCTCGAATGCCGGACCGTGGGCGCAACTGCCAGTTACGTGGTCGGTGAGGTCGGTGGTTACCGGGTCATCGCGTGCGAGCACGATTCGATGCTCTGCGCCGACGAGGCGTCGGAGGGGCAGGCCGAGGCGATCGTGGAACTCGGGAAGCGGGCCTGCGGTGATCGGCCCGTCGACGGAATCCTCGTGACTGGCACCCTCGACACGTCCAATTGGGAATCGATGCGTGACGCCGCGCTCGCCGCGTTTGCCTCGAATGTCCAGGTTCATTGCATCGCCGGCGACGAGATCGCCCGCGCACTCGAATCAGGCGCGCGTGAGGGACTCGAAGTGGTGCCGAACATGGTTGTACCGCAATCGAACTGGCTCGGACCGGCATTGCAGCAATCCGAACGCGGTCGTCGAACGCGCTCATGGCCGACTCTTGCGGCGGTGGCCGCATTGGTGGCAGTCGTCCTCGCGACGATTCTGGCGTTTGCTTTCAGGGAGTCAGATCGCACGAGTGAATCCGTACGCGCCCTGGACGGAGATGCAGCACGGACACCGATCGCGACCGCGAGCACCGCTCCGACCGCAGGGACAGCGGACCTCGGCCTGGACGGTGTTCGCGTGACGCTGCCGGACGGGTGGTCGCAGCGGGAGGCATCTGCACCGACGTCAACGAGCAATCGGGTGGAGTTGGTCCCTGGCGGCGGATCCGACAAACGAATTATCATCGCGCAGAATGTGGTTCGGGATGGTGCCGGCTACGACGAAGTGGCGACGGGGCTATCGGCGGAAATTGCTGAGCGCGGCCTCCCCGGCCTGTTCGGGGAAGTGGAGCGTGACGTCGTTTTCGGTGACCGACTCGGCATCTCGTACAGTGAGTTTCCCGACGAAAGTTCGTCGGTGGCATGGCATGTGCTCGTCGACGATGGTTTGCAGGTGAGCGTCGGCTGTCAGTTCCTGTCCGGGGATTGGGACTCGATTTCCAGCGAATGCGAGGAGGTCGTGCGGTCACTGGTCATCGCAGAGTGATCGTAGAGATTCTCGCCGTTAGAATATCTTCCACTTCGGTGGAACCGATTGGGCTGTTGATGCGTCCAATCTTGTGTAGGGGTGGATCGGGCAGTCCAGCGGGGGCCGCCACACCTAGAAACAGAAGGAGTCACAATGGCGGGAGTTGTTACCGATGTCGGGCAGATGGAGGCTGCGGCCAACCATGTCGAGACGGTGAACGCGCAGTTGCAGTCCACCATCAACGGACTCAAGGGTCGTTGCGAGGAGTCCTCGTCGGCGTGGGCCGGTGGAGCGCAGAATGCTTTCCAGGCACTGATGGTCCGCTACGCCGATGCCTCGCGCAGGCAGCAGGAGTCGCTGGCCGACATCGCGGTGAAGATCCGTGAGAACGGCAAGGGTTACGACGCCGCTGAACAGGCGAACCAGGATGCAATCCATTCGGCCGGAAATTCGGGTTCACTCGACATCTAGGGACTCTTCGAGTTCGCGATCACCTACGAAACGTAAGAGGAGCACGGAATGTCTTTGAAGTATGGATTTGCCGAGCTGCAGGCCCTCGCGAGCGACATCAAGTCGAACGAAGGCAAGCTGCGCGAAACCCACGAGGAGCTCCAGAGCTACGTGCAGGGACTCGTCGCGCAGTGGGAGAGTGGCGCTCAGGAGAACTACCAGGCCTCCCAGGCGCGGTGGAACAGCGCACACAACGACCTGCTCCAGGTTCTGCAGACGATCTCGAAGGTCGTCCAGGACGGCGCCATCGACATGCAGAGTGCGGAAGACCGGAACGCGGCTGCTTGGCTCTGATTCTCTCGCTCACCCGAAGTGCCCCGGCGGTGCAGGCTGCCGGGGCACTTTTGTGCGTCATTGGGCGCATCTCGAGCCCTTTCGATGGTGGATACTGATTTCACCGACACCGACACCGATCGAGGGGAGTGGAGATGGCGCCCACTGCTATCGAGTCCGAACACCCGTACGAGGGGACTGCGGAGGTGCAGGGCGATGCCGCCCGCGCGGTTCGGCAGGCTCGCATGCGCAGCTACCTGATGTGCCCGCCGACATATTTCGACGTCGTCTACGCCATCAACGACTGGATGCGGCCGGGCGAACCGGTGGATCGTGATCGGGCCATGTCGCAGTGGTGCGAGCTCGCGGACACCTACCGGCGACTCGGGCACGAAGTTCTGACGATCGACCCGGCCCCGGGGCTCCCAGACATGGTATTCGTCACCGATAGCGGGCTTGTCGTCGACGGCGTGGCTCTCGGTGCTCGCTACCGATCCCCCGAACGGCGGGCCGAGGCCGGCCACGTGTTCCGATGGTTTCAGCAGAACGGGCTGACCAGGCCGGCAGTGCCGCGATACGTGAACGAGGGCGAGGGCGACTTTCTCGTCGTCGGTGACGTGATCCTCGCCGGGACCGGGTTCCGGTCCGACCCGCGGTCGCACGCCGAGGCGTCGGCGCATCTGAATCGCCGGGTGATCACGTTGAACCTGGTCAATCCTCGCTTCTACCACCTCAATACCGCGGTGGGTGTGCTCGACGACGCCACCATCGCCTATCTTCCCGCGGCGTTTTCCCCCGAGAGCCGCGCACTGCTCGAGCGCATGTTCCCGGATGCGGTAGTTGCCGCCGAGTCGGACACCGACTGGCTCGGGCTCAACCTGGTGAGCGACGGCGCCAATGTGGTCCTGCCGGTGCAGGCCGCGCGTCTCGCAGAACAGTTGTCCGACCGCGGGTACGAACCCGTGCCGGTGGACTATTCGGAGTTCCTCAAATCGGGGGGCGGAATCAAGTGCTGCACTTTGGAACTTCGCGGCTTCCGCAAACTCCGCGACGCCGGAAATCAGGGGTGAGAATCAATGCAGGACGGTGTCGTTTCCGTGTCGGATGCCACGTGGGCGCAGCTGAGCAGGGCTGATGCCCACAGCGCGCACAACTACTCTCCGTTGCCGGTTGTGATCGAGTCGGGCGCCGGCTCATGGGTGAAGGGAATCGACGGCGTCGACTACCTGGACGTGCTTGCTGGATACTCGGCACTCAATTTCGGTCACTCCCATCCCACCCTGGTGCGGGTGGCGCGCGAGCAACTGGGTCGGCTCACTCTGACGAGCCGAGCGTTTCAGCACGATCGTTTTGCTTCTTTCTGCGAGGACCTGAGCAGGCTGTGCCGCAAGGAAACCGTTCTGCCCATGAACACCGGCGCGGAGGCAGTCGAGACCGCGCTGAAGCTGGCCCGTAAGTGGGGGTACGACGTCAAGGGCGTGCCGCCGGGGCGGGCCGAGGTGATCACGTGTACCGGGAATTTCCACGGTCGCACCATCGCGATCGTGGGGTTCTCGTCCGATCCGGACGCGTACACGGGATTCGGGCCGTACCCCCCCGGATTCGGTTCCGTGCAATACGGCGACGCGGACGCGCTCGAGTCCGCGATCACGTGCGACACCGTGGCGGTGCTCCTCGAACCGATCCAGGGTGAGGCGGGTGTCCTGGTGCCGTCGCCGGGCTATCTGGCGGCAGTGCGCGATATTTGCACCCGCCGCGGGATCCTGATGATCGCCGACGAGATCCAGAGTGGTCTCGGGCGAACGGGCGACACATTCGCGTGCGATCACGAGGACGTGACGCCCGACATCTACATTCTGGGGAAGGCTCTCGGTGGTGGTTTGGTGCCGATTTCCGCAGTCGTGGCCGACTGGCCGGTGATGTCGGTGATCGGCCCGGGACAGCACGGGAGCACGTTCGGAGGCAATCCGCTCGCTTGCGTGGTGGGAAGCGCGGTTGTCGATCTGCTAGAGACCGGCGAGTATCAGCAGCGAAGCCGCGAACTGGGTGACTACCTTCACAGCATGTTGTCGCAACTGCCTCCCGCCCATGTGTCGGAGGTGCGGGGACGCGGATTGTGGGCGGGTGTGCAGCTGGCTGACGGCATGCCTTCCGCACGGGTGATCTGTGAACGACTTCTCGCGCGAAGGGTTCTCGCGAAGGACGCTCACGAGGGGACGATCCGCATCGCGCCGCCGTTGGTGATCGAACGTGACGAGCTGACATGGGCGGTAGAACAACTGGCCGCCGCGCTTGCCGGGTGATTTTGACCCCAGGGGCGCGCAACCGGTATCGTTCTCGGTTGGCGTGCCGTGCGTTGCTGTGTCCTCGTGTCGCAGTGGCTGGCGGTTCTCGGGTCTCAACTGGCCGCCGAGAATCGCTTCGACGATACGCAATGGCCAGCAGCGGATTGAACAAGACGAGGAAGTTCTGTGTCTACGTACACCCCGAAGGCCGGAGATGTGACCCACACGTGGCACGTCATCGACGCCACTGACGTGGTGCTCGGCCGCCTTGCCGTCCAGGCAGCCAACTTGCTGCGCGGCAAGCACAAGCCCACCTATGCACCGCACATCGACGGTGGCGACTTCGTCGTCATCATCAACGCAGACAAGGTTGCCATCAGCGGCAACAAGCGCGACGGCAAGTTCCTGTACCACCACTCCGGATTCCCCGGTGGTCTGAAGTCCCGCTCAGTCGGTGAGGTTCTCGACAAGAACCCCGACCGCCTCGTGGAGAAGGCCATCGTCGGCATGCTCCCCAAGACCAAGCTGGGCCGCGCCATGAGCAGCAAGCTGAAGGTCTACGCGGGCCCGAACCACCCCCACGCCGCGCAGCAGCCGGCGCCATTCGAGATCAAGCAGGTGGCCCAGTGACGGCGCCGGAGGAGCAGAACGTGTCCAACCCCGAAGAGATCACCGAGGCTGTCGAGGTCGCGGCGGACGAGTACGTGTCCGTTGAGGTCGCAGAGGACATCGAGGTCGCGACTGCTTCGCAAGCCCCGATCGTGATCGATCGGGCCATCCAGACCGTCGGTCGCCGTAAGGAAGCGGTCGTCCGCGTCCGTATGACCCCCGGTTCGGGAGACTTCAAGCTCAACGGCCGCACGATCGAGGACTACTTCCCGAACAAGGTGCACCAGCAGCTGATCAAGGCTCCGCTGGTCACGGTCGAGCGGGCAGAGTCCTTCGACATCGTCGCACTGCTGCACGGTGGCGGACCGTCCGGACAGGCCGGCGCCCTGCGCCTGGCCATCGCCCGCGCGCTCATCGAGGTCACGCCGGAGGACCGCCCCGCCCTCAAGGCCGCCGGATTCCTCACGCGTGACGCCCGCGCCGTTGAGCGCAAGAAGTACGGTCTGAAGAAGGCCCGCAAGGCATCTCAGTACTCAAAGCGCTGATGTGCCGCCGAGGTCGGCCCGCGAGGTCGGCCTCGGCACCTGTTCTTCCCGAGAGCAGGCGTCCATGGTTACCGGACGCCTGCTCTCGGGCGTTATCCGAGATGTAGTGGATTTCCAAGATGCGAGGGGTCTGGTCTATGGGTCGGTTGTTCGGGACGGATGGGGTTCGCGGTCTGGCGAATACCGAGCTGACCGCCGAGCTGGCATTGCAGCTGTCCGTCGCCGCCGCGACAGTCTTGGCGCCGGGGTCGGCCCGCCGGACAGCTGTGGTCGGGCGGGATCCCCGGGCCAGCGGCGAGATGCTCGAGGCAGCCGTCATCGCAGGGTTGACATCTGCTGGGGTGGACGTTCTGAACGTCGGGGTGCTGCCGACGCCTGCCGTGGCCTTCCTGACCGCTGAGTTGGAGTCGGCCCTCGGTGTCATGATCTCCGCCTCGCACAATCCGATGCCGGACAACGGCATCAAGATCTTCGCGGAGGGGGGACACAAACTCGACGACGAAGTGGAAGACCGGATCGAGGCGGTTGCCGCCGGAACTTTGACCCGACGAGCACCGACCGGTGTCGGCATCGGACGCGTTCACACCGTGCCGGACGCTGCCGACAGGTATCTGCGGCACTTGGCCACAGCACTCGAGTGCAGCCTCGCGGGCCTGACCGTGGTTGTGGACTGCGCGCACGGTGCCGCGTCCGGTGTGGCTCCCGCCGCCTACCGGGCTGCCGGCGCCACCGTGGTCGCGATCAATGCCGAACCCGACGGACTCAACATCAACGATAGCTGCGGGTCCACGCACATCGAGGGCTTACAGAAGGCAGTTCTCGATCACGCCGCCGATCTCGGACTCGCGCACGACGGAGACGCCGATCGATGCCTCGCGGTTGATGCGAGCGGCTCGCTGATCGACGGAGACGCGATCATGACGGTGCTCGCGCTGGGCATGCGTGACGCGGGGGAATTGGTCGACAACACTCTCGTCGCGACCGTCATGAGCAACCTCGGCCTGCACATCGCAATGCGCGAGGCCGGGATCTCACTCGTTACGACCGCCGTCGGTGACCGTTACGTCCTCGAAGGACTCCGATCCGGTGGCTTCAGCCTGGGCGGGGAGCAGTCGGGCCACGTCGTGCTCCCCGCGTTCGGCACGACCGGCGACGGGGTCCTGACGGGACTGCTACTGATGGGGCGGATGGCGCAGACCGGACAGCCGATCGCGGAACTCGCGTCTGCGATGAAGACGCTTCCGCAGGTCCTGGTGAACGTGAAGGTCGCTGACAAGCGGGCCGTCGCCGGGTCTTCGGCCGTGCTGCAGGCGGTAGCTGCGGCCGAACGAAGCCTCGGAGAGAACGGCCGGGTACTGCTGCGCCCGTCGGGCACTGAACAACTCGTACGCGTGATGGTCGAGGCCTCGGACTTCGACATTGCTCGAAAACTTGCCGACGAACTGGCAGGCACCGTCGCCTCCGTGTAATCAGTCTCCGTGTAATCAGTCACGGTGTAGTCGGTCGCGGTGTAGTCGGTCGCGGTGTAATCGATCACGGGGCGCCGGTCGGACAGGGGAACCGATCGATGCGCTGTCGCGTCTAATGCAGTAGGTCGCCGAGGGAGGGTGGGGCAATGAGCGATGGACTCGAGGTGGATGTCACGGCGGTGATTAACGCCGGGGCGAGAATGGTGCGGTCCGCGGAGGTTCTGAGACAGCAGACGATCGATCTCGATCGACTCGAGTTCTGCGGGGCGCAGGCGGGTCGCGACTATGCCGCTAAGGGCGAGGCTTTGCGCGACGCACTCGGTGTCGTGGGAGTTGTCTTCGGGGAATGGGCCGCGGACGCCGAGTCGGTCGGCCGCGCGCTCGAGGCAGCCGCGGCGCGGTACTCGGGAACGGACACGAACTTCTCCGCGAACATCGGCGAGGTGCGATGGTGAGTACCGATCCGAGGGCGTTGATCGACGATCCGAACCTGAGCCGCGAGTACAAGGTGCAGCTCCTGCGGGCATGGGCGGCCGCACGTCAGGGCGATGAGGCTTCGTGGCAGCCCTATCTGGACGAGTACCGGCTCGGTGAGCGTGACCAGACGCCGGCCGCCGATCAGCGCTACACCAAACTCCTTCGGGACGGAGACGACGCGCAGAAAGCGAACGCATCGCGCCTCGAGTTGGAGGAGCGGATTCGTCCGGATTCCCTGAATGAGCCCGATGACATGCTCGACCTGGGCGCGCGCGGTCTCGAGTTGTTCGAACTGTTCCTTCCGGCGGCAAGAAAGCTGGGGTACGAGAGCAGGTTGCTCACCGACTACTACGCCCGGTTCGACGCCGAGCGGGGGATGCGCCTGCAGTCACTCGGCCACGACCTCGACATCCTCGGCCGCAGTCTCGACGCTGGGCGCTCCGAACTGAGCGAACACGAGAAGTGTCTGTCCACGGTGCGCTCGGGGTGGAGCGGGATCGCCGCTACGGCAGCGATGGAGACGGCGGATCGGCAGAACGCGAGGGCCGAGGCCGGTCTCGCCCGGCTGGACGGTCTCGCCGAGGTGTTGTTCGAGGCCAACCTGACACTGAGTGCTGCGGTGACGAGTAAGGCATTCAAGGTGGTGTCACTGCATCAATCCACCGTCGGTGGGTACAGCGCCGCGCAAATCGATGTCCTCGCCGACATCTATGTCAATGGCAAGGACGGCGACAATTCCCGTGCGAAAGATTGTATGGAAGATGCGTCGTACTGGTTCCCGGAACTCGCGGACGACGACTACCGCCACATAAACGGCCTGTACAAGGACGGCGGCAGTGGCAATCTTCGCCGACTCGACCGAGACGACGTCGTGCGGCGGGCGGCCGGAATCGTCAAGGATTGGTTCGCCTCAAATTTCCGGTGGGTGTACGAGGAGAAGCAGCGGGAATTCGCGGCGGCGTGCGAGGACTGTTCCGAAGCAGTCGACGCGGCCTACGACAGCGCGATCGCCGAGGCGCGAACCATCGAGGCGCAGAAGGGTATCCGGCCTGAGGGCATCGCTGATCAAGGACCGATAGTCGACTGCAACGGAGTTCCCAACGCTGAGAGCGCACCAGCACCCCACCCGGGACCGATCGCGGCGCCGCCGGATCCCGGGTGTGCGGGCACTACAGCCGCGCAGGCCGGTCAGCCCGGTGGCGGCGGGGGTTCTGCCCCTGCCTCGACCGCACCTGCTGCGTCCCCGTCCGTTGTGCCGGGGCCGGTCGCGCCGACTGGTCCGAGCCTCGCTCCCACACCGGGTGGCGTACCCGGCTGGGGCGGTCTCCCGGGGTTGGGCGCGTTCCCCGGTGTCGGAGCTGCACCCGTCTCGGGTGATTCCGCCGATGTGCGACAGGGGCTGGCAGCAGGTCTGGGCGAACTCGGTTCGATCATTCGCCCGCTGATCGACGACGCCGTGTCGGGGCTCGCTAGGACGCACGACGAAGATCTCCGCGACGAACTTGGTGATTCACGCGAAGAAGAGGTTCACGACGGCCTCGCCGGAGCAGTTCGCGAGAAGAATCTCGAGTTGATCATCGACGGAAAGTCGTGGACGCTCTCGATCGACGAGGACGATCGGGGCATTCACCTCGAGATGACTGACGGGCAGGGCGGAACGTCCAGGTTCGGCGTCGAGATCGGCCCGGACGGACTGCCTCGCATCGTGGAGGAAACCGGTGCGAGCGAGGTGCCTTCCGAGGCGACACCGGACGTGGTGCCCGATTCGCAGGATCCCGGCATCGGAGGGGACCAAGGCGAAGGGTCGACTGCAGAGTCGGTGCTCGAAGCCAGCCCCGCGGTCTGTGCACCCCAGCAGGAGGAGGTACTGCTTCCCGCGCCGGACGAAGCGCCCGCAGGTGCGCCGCAACCGTTGATCGTGACACAGCACGAATCGGCTCCCGACTCGTCTTCGGAGCCTCAGCCGTTACGGGAATCGTTGCCGATCCCCGAATCTGAGCTCGGCACGGAAACAGGCGACAGCGGCGCCGAGTTGGCTGAGGCCGGCCCCCTGTGAGTGATCGTGCCGCACAGTTGCGCGCGCACCGTACCCAGATGAGAGCCGACCTGGAGGTGTTTCGGGAGCGGATCGCCGAACGCCGGGTGAGAGACGACGTGGCGGCCGATCACCGTCGTGCCGGACCCAATGTTCCCCGACATGTTCCCCGACCCGAGGCAGAGTCGGTATCGAGGTCTTCTGCACCGAGGCGCGAACCAGTCGAAGACGATGACGAATTCTACCGTCCGCGTAGCTGGCTGGTGTAGCCGGAGGTACTTCCCGATCAGGTTGAATGCGCTGGTACGGCAGCGGGTCTGGGCAATGTCGGTTCGATCTCCGGGGCCAGGCTGTTCTGACCCGACCCCCGCCCTACCCTGCCCGCGGTGTGATCGCCGCGAAGAGAGCGAGCATTCAGGCTAGCTGATGTAGATGTAGTGGGACACGCCCTTGGCGATGTGTGAGGCAGAGCCGATTGACATGAGACTTACTCCGGCCCCGATGGGTACTTGGTAGCTGACCGGCTCCTGCGGGCCGACCCCGCCGTCGAGCGGGAGATACTGTACGTGCTCGAATGGGAAAACCCCGTCGACCCAGATCGCCTTCATGGTGGCGTCGCAGCCCGGGGCGGCTCTTCCCTGAGAGGTGAGGGTGATGGTCGCCATTCCCGGCTCTTCGGGGTGGTCCTGAATTCTCGTATGGACCACGCCGCCGCATCCTCTACTGAGGAAGTGGACGACATCGTCTCCCAAGATGCCGCCCCGCTTGAATACATCGGGGCGGAGGACAGGCGGCTGCGCCTCCTGTGCCGACGCGACACCGGTCAATCCGATAACGCTCGCCGCAGCGAGCGCCGTCGCCGCCAGCGCTCGAATGGCGCTGTGGGCCTTGCTCATAAAGTCCCGCTCTTGTGGGTGAAGTCCTGAGTTCTGTCTCAGGGCCGAACGAGGGTATCGGATCGCGGTAGCCGGTTGCGACGACGGACCTACTTCAGATGTGGGAGCGCAGGCCTTCGAAATCGGCGCCCGCGCGCTCCTCGTGCGGATCGACGAGCGTCGTGTGGGGGAGTTCGGCATCTTGCTCCGCGAACATCTCGTACTTCTTGTCTCCGAGAAGGCGATAGAGCAGGAAGCCGGTCAACAGGGCTCGTGTGGTCTGCTGGGTCTTCCGCTCGGAGCCACCGACCCCGAGTGCGCCGAGCAATCGGCGACCTTCGATGAGACCGGAATCCGACGCGTCATCGACGGCGCGGAGGATCTGCTCTCCGCCCCACGCCGCGGCGAGGGACTTGGCGTTGCTGTTCATGGTGTCGATGTCGGTGCCGGCGACGATGAGCGCCGGAGCTGTGATCTCGGACGCATAGTTCTCGGCCTTCGGGGCAGTCGGTGCCGGGAAGAGTGCGGCGACCGCAGACACGTCCCGCCGGGCGGCGGCGAGGACAGCCGCTCCCGCACCCATTCCGTGACCCGCGAGAGCCACCCGACCGGGGTGCACGCTGATCTGACCGGGACCGAGGCGCACACCCACGCAGATGTCGATTGTGGCTTTCAGGTCTGTAGCGAGACCCAGGTGGGAGGGCAGAGGACCGCGTTCGCTGTCGGGGGCAGCCACGACGATTCCCCAGGAAGCGAGGTGTTCGAGCGTCTTCCGATAGTGGTCGGCGCCGGTCATCCAGCCGTGGGCGAATGCGACGGCGGGCAGGTCGAAGCCTGATTCCGGCGTGTATACGACTCCCGGCTGTCCCGCCACGGCGAGGTCGCCCCTCAGTACGCGGTGCGGTCCCCGCTTGGACAGTTCACGGGCCAGGGTCTTCGGATTCGGCGCCACGAGGAGAACGTTATCCGATCCCTGAGTCGTCGAGAGAGCCGATGGGGTCTCCACTGGAACATCCGGTGCGGCCCGCACTCCGACTTCGCGGCGGCCCACGGCCGCAGTACCCTGATCAACCATGTGCGGAATCGTGGGATACGTCGGCCACCGTCAGGCTCTGACTGTTGTGGTGGAAGCTTTGCGGCGGATGGAATACCGCGGATACGATTCTGCCGGAATTGCCGTTCTCGACGGGAACCGTGGGATGACGGTCGAGCGGAAGGCCGGTCGGCTGGCGAATCTCGAGGCCGAACTCGACGAGATAGGCGCACCGGCCTTCACCGGTAGTACGGGGATCGGCCATACGCGATGGGCGACGCACGGTCGCCCCACCGACCGGAATGCGCACCCGCACCGTGATGCGAACGGCACGGTCGCCGTGGTGCACAACGGCATTATCGAGAATTTCGCCCCGCTGCGGGCAGAACTCGAACGCGACGGAGTCGAGTTCGCCAGCGACACCGACACCGAGGTCGCGGTACACCTCGTCGCCCGCGCGTACGCCGCGGGCGAGACTGCTGGTGACTTCGTCGCGAGCGCGCTGAGCGTGCTGCGGAGGCTCGAGGGTGCATTCACTCTTGTCTTCGCGCACGCTGACCACCCGGATACCATCGTCGCGGCGCGTCGCTCGACGCCGTTGGTCATCGGTGTCGGCAAGGGAGAGACGTTCCTCGGTTCCGACGTCGCGGCGTTCATCGAGCACACCCGCGACGCGGTGGAACTGGGTCAAGATCAGGTTGTGGTGATCACAGCCGATGGGTACTCGATTCTGAACTTCGACGGTTCGGAGGCGCAGGGCCGACCGTTCCGCATCGACTGGGATCTTGCGGCCGCAGAGAAGGGCGGCCACGACTACTTCATGCTCAAGGAGATCGAGGAACAACCGGCCGCTGTCGCGGACACCCTGCTCGGTCACTTCGCGGACGGGAAAATCGTCCTCGACGAGCAGCGACTGTCGGATCAGGAGCTGCGCGACGTCGATAAAGTCTTCGTCGTCGCCTGTGGCAGCGCCTACCACTCGGGTCTACTCGCGAAGTATGCGATCGAGCACTGGACGCGCCTGCCTGTCGAGGTGGAACTGGCCAGCGAGTTCCGGTACCGCGACCCGGTGTTGGACCGGTCCACGCTGGTCGTGGCGATCTCTCAGTCCGGTGAGACGGCGGACACCCTCGAAGCCGTGCGCCATGCCAAGGATCAGAAGGCGCGGGTCCTGGCGGTATGCAACACGAATGGTGCCCAGATCCCTCGCGAAGCCGACGCCGTCCTCTACACCCGAGCAGGTCCGGAGATCGGTGTCGCGTCAACTAAGGCTTTCCTCGCCCAGGTCACAGCGAACTACCTGGTCGGCCTGGCGCTCGCCCAAGCGCGCGGTACCAAGTATCCAGACGAGGTCGCGCGCGAGTACGCAGACCTCGAGGCGATGCCTGATCTGGTCCGCCGGGTCCTCGGGACTGTCGAACCGGTGCGTGCCCTGGCGCGAGAGTTGGCGTCGTCGTCGACGGTGTTGTTCCTGGGCCGTCACGTCGGCTACCCCGTGGCACTGGAGGGTGCGCTCAAGCTCAAGGAGCTGGCGTACATGCATGCCGAGGGGTTCGCGGCCGGTGAGCTCAAGCACGGACCGATCGCATTGATCGAAGACGGTCTGCCGGTGATCATCGTGATGCCGTCGCCGAAGGGCCGGGCGGTGCTGCACTCGAAGCTGCTCAGCAACATCCGGGAGATTCAGGCCCGGGGTGCGCGGACCGTCGTGATCGCGGAGGAAGGAGACGAGGCCGTGCGCCCGTTCGCCGACCACCTGATCGAGATCCCGGCGGCGCCGACGCTGCTGCAACCGTTGCTGTCGACGGTGCCGTTGCAGGTCTTCGCGGCCGAGGTTGCGCAGACCCGAGGCTACGACGTCGACAAGCCGCGTAACCTCGCGAAGTCGGTCACCGTCGAATAGCGCCTACCGGGGCGGCACCTACGGGGCGGGCACGGACCGCACCCTATTGGGTCACGACGACCGTGCCCCGCATGTCGGGGTGCAGTGAACATGTGTATTCGTAGGTTCCAGGTTCTGTGAATGCGTGGGTGTAGCTGCCCGTCCGCATCAACTGACTCCTCAGCACACTCTTCGCGGCGCCGATTCCCGTCACGTCATGGGTGACACCCCTGTCGTCGAAATTCCAGGTGACGGTTTCCCCTGCCCTGATGGTGAGCATTGCGGGTGCGTAGGCCATATTCGCGACCTCGACGACCGGGCTGCCCGGCAAGTCGGCGACCTCCTGATTGCCCGAACCACAGCCGGCGACGACGCCCGCGGTTGAAATACCGGCGGCGACAACTATTCCGGCGACCCACGACTTTCCACGTCCAAGCATGCTGTCGAGCGTAGTCTGAGCCCCGTACCGACCCTTTTCGATGAGGAGTTCCCATGAGGGGCTACTACACCGCTGACGAGGTTCGATCCGCAGAGGCGCCGCTGATGGCGTCTCTTCCCGAAGGTGCACTGATGCGGCGCGCAGCGCGCGGGCTCGCGTCGACGGTGGCGTCCGAACTGCGGGTGCGGACGGGTGGGGTCGCGGGTCGCGTCGTCACGCTACTGGTGGGGTCCGGCGACAATGGCGGTGATGCACTCTGGGCAGGGGTGATGCTGCGTAAGCGCTCGGTCGCAGTTTCCGCGGTGTTGCTGATACCGGAGAAGGCCCACAAGGAAGGGTTGGCAGCCTTCATGGCCGCCGGGGGGCGGATTGCCGCTCACACAGACGGACTGGGGCCACCGGACCTCGTGATCGACGGGATCGTGGGGCTCTCCGGAAAGGGTCCGTTGCGTCCTGACGCGGCTGCGCTGGTCCGCCGGATCGAGGTTCCGATTGTTTCGGTGGACCTGCCGAGCGGAGTGGACCCGGATACCGGGGCGGTCGAAGGTCCTGCCGTGCATGCCGCGGTCACCGTGGCTTTCGGTGCGCTCAAACCGGTCCATGTGCTCGGGGCGACGCACTGCGGCCGGGTGGAGTTGGTGCCCATCGGCTTGTCTCTCGGCGAGGCTGGGACGAGCGCATTCGAACCCGCCGAGGTGGGCGCGGCGTGGCCGACTCCGGGAGCCGAGGACGACAAGTACTCGCAGGGTGTGGTCGGGGTGGTGGCGGGGAGCGAGGGATACCCCGGCGCGGGCGTCCTGTGCACCGGCGCAGCGGTCACCGCCACATCCGGACTGGTCCGCTACGTCGGCCCTTGCACGAGCGAGGTGCTCGCGCATTCGCCGGAGGTGATCGCGACCCCCGACCTCGCGAAAGCGGGGCGCGTCCAGTGCTGGGCGGTGGGACCGGGCATGGGCACGGATGACGCGGGTCGTCGCACGCTGCGGACGGTGCTCGAGTCGGACGTTCCGGTGCTGGTCGACGCGGACGGTCTCACCTTGCTCGCCGAGGATCCCGACCTGGTGCGTTTCCGGACCGCGCCGACATTGCTGACCCCCCATGCCGCCGAGTTCGCCCGACTGACCGGGACGGATCCAGGGCCGGACCGGATGGCGGCGGTACGTGCCCTCGCCGCCGACTGGCAGGCTCACGTGCTACTCAAGGGCAGGGCCACGGTGATCGCGGAACCTGGTGGTCACGTCTTCGTCAACGAGGCCGGTAGTTCGTGGTCGGCCACAGCAGGTGCGGGGGACGTGCTCGCCGGGATCGTGGGATCACTGATGGCCGCGGGCATCGCCCCGAACCGCGCAGCGGCGATGGGCGCGCGCGCACACTCACTGGCTGCGAATCTGGCCGCCCGAGGTGAGTGTGCGGGCCCCTCTGCAGGACGTGGGGCCGCTCCGATCTCGGCCGGGGCGCTGCTCGCGCACCTCAGGGAATCGATCAGGGTCCTGCGTGCGGGGATTTCACCCGAGAGAATGTCGGATCTATCGTGAATGAGAAGATCGAGCACATGAGGTTCGCTGAAACAGTGTCGTCGGGTGAGCGCGGCCACCACACAGGCCGTGTAGCCCGAGCCCGGGCGAAGCCTGCGCCGCAGGCGGAAGCGGTGGTGGATTTGGCTGCGATCGCCCACAACGTCCGAATTCTGCGCGAAAGCGCCCGCGACGCCGCTCTGATGGCCGTCGTGAAGGCGGACGGCTATAACCATGGCGCCGTGCCCGTCGCGAAGGCAGCGTTGGCCGCCGGAGCGTCGGAACTCGGGGTGACGACGGTGTCGGAGGCACTTGCACTGCGACGAGCGGGAATCGACGCGCCCGTCCTCGCCTGGATGCACACCGTCGACGCCGATTTCGCGCCCGCGATCTTGGCAGGGGTCGAGTTGGGGGTGTCCTCGCCGCGCCATGTCGCCGCAGTGGTCGCGGGCGCGCACAGAGTCGGGACCACGGCGATCGTCACGATCAAGGTGGACACGGGACTGAACCGCAACGGTGTGGCACCCGACGAATTGGAGCAGGTTCTGGTCGATCTGGCGCGTGCACAGGCCGAGGGTTCGGTGCGGCTTCGCGGTATCTTCTCGCATCTGGCCCACGCCGACGATCTGCACCATGCCACCATTGACTCTCAGCAGGAACGCTTGGTGAGTGCTGTCGGGGACGCCAAGCGTCAGGGCCTGATCCCCGAAGTGGTCCATCTCTCCAATTCTGCGGCCACGCTGACCCGGCCCGACCTTCGATTCGACATGGTCCGCCCGGGAATTGCGATATACGGCTTATCTCCCGTTCCTGGTCAGTACGGATTGCGTCCGGCGATGACCCTGAGATCGAGGGTGGCCCTGGTGAAGAAGGTTTCGGTAGGCGAAGGCGTGTCCTACGGGCATCAGTGGGTGGCACCCCGCGACACGACGGTGGCGTTGCTTCCGTTCGGATACGCCGACGGACTCCCCCGTGCGCTCAGCGGTCGATTCGAGGTCCAACTCGGCTCGTCGCGCCGTCCCGGTATCGGCCGCGTCTGCATGGACCAGGTGGTCGTAGACCTAGGACCCGATGGCGGCGGAGTCAGCGAAGGCGATACCGCGGTGTTCTTCGGCAACGGGGATCTCGGCGAACCTACCGCGCAGGCGTGGGCCGACGAACTCGACACCATCCACTATGAGGTGGTGACCGGGGTGCGAGGACGCACCGTGCGCAGCTACGTCGGTGGAACGCCGACGTGAGTCCGATGTCGTCTGAGGACGGTGGGCTCGCCATGAGCGGGACAGTGGTGTTGCCCACGTCGGCGGATACCGAACAGTTCGGGCGAACCCTCGCGAGGGGACTCGTTGCGGGTGATCTCGTAGTACTCGACGGACCCCTCGGTGCGGGGAAAACCGCACTGACGAAGGGTATTGGAGCGGGACTCGGGGTGCGCGGCCGAGTAACATCCCCCACCTTCGTCATCGCGCGCGAACATCGGCCGGGGACAAGAACAGACGGGGGCACGCCGGTCGGTATGGTGCATGTGGACGCCTACCGACTGGGTGGAAGCGGACCGCACGCACTGGACGAACTCGACGCCCTCGACCTCGATACCGACCTGGCGTCCGCAGTGGTGGTCGTCGAATGGGGAGAGGGCATCGTCGAACAGTTGACCGATCGTCACCTGCGTGTGCGCCTGCGCCGTGAACCGGAGATGGATGTCCGGACGGCGCACTGGGAGTGGACTTCTTGAAGGGTCAGGTGTCGGGAGCGATTCCGGCGTGCGAGTACTCTCAATTACCGTGCTTGTTCTCGCCATTGACACGTCCACGCCTGCCGTGACCGCCGGGGTCGTCCGCGTCTCGGGCGACTCTGCAACCGTGGGAGCGGTGGATACCCTCGCGGTGCGCGTGACGGTCAACCCGCGCGCGCACGCGGAAGTGCTGACTCCACACATCCTGGAGTGCCTCACCGCGTCAGGTCACGTGGCAGCGGATCTCGACGTGGTCGTGGTCGGTACGGGGCCGGGACCGTTCACCGGTCTGCGGGTGGGGATGGCCACCGCCGCCGCATTCGCGGACGCACTGGGTATTCCGGTCCACGGAGTGTGCAGCCTCGATGCCATCGCAGCGCAGGTAGACGGCGATCGAAACCTGCTCGTCGTCACCGATGCCCGCCGCCGCGAGGTGTACTGGGCGCGGTACTCGGCAGGGCAGCGGGTGGAGGGCCCCGCCGTCGTGAAGCCGCGCGAACTCGAGCCCATGCCGTCGGAGGTGGTGGCAGGTTCTCCTTCGCATGTCGACTTGTTCGATCTTCCGGTGGAACCCGTCGAAACACCTTCGCCCGCAGGTCTTGTCTCGGTGGCAGCGGACGCACTGCTTGGTGGCGCGACGCCTGATCCGCTCGTACCGCTCTACCTTCGGCGCCCGGATGCGGTCGAGTTGGCGGACCGGAAGAAATGACGTTCCGCATCGAACCAATGGCGGGAGCGGACGCGGAGCGGTGCGCGGAACTAGAGGTACTTCTTTTCACTGGTGACGGACCGTGGAGCGCTGAGGCTTTCCGGGCGGAACTCGTCGCCCCGCACGCGCACTACACGGTGGCGCGGGACGACGTGGGTCAACTCGTTGGATACGCTGGAATCGCACTGTTGGGCAACAGTTCGCAGCCCGAATCCGAGATACACACGATCGGGACGGATCCGGCATGCCGGCGCCGGGGTGTCGGCCGCGCTCTCCTGGACGAACTCCTCCGAAGGGCCGATGCTCACGGCGGCCCGGTGTATCTCGAAGTGCGAACGGATAACGATGCGGCAATCGCGCTGTACCGACATGTTGGATTCGAGATCGTGGGAACCCGTAAGAAGTACTACCAACCGAGCGGTGCCGACGCGTTCACGATGCGGCGGTCCGGATCGCGTGAGGAGCAAGTGCAATGATCGTCATGGGTATCGAAAGCTCTTGTGACGAAACCGGAGTCGGGATCGTTCGGTGGAACGGCGACGGCACGTGTGAACTCCTCGCGGACGAGGTGGCATCCAGCGTCGACCAGCACGCCCGCTACGGCGGGGTCGTACCTGAGGTCGCATCCCGCGCCCACCTCGAGGCGATCGTTCCGACCATGCGGCGCGCTCTCGCAGTCGCCGGGATCTCCAAGCCGGACGCGCTTGCCGTCACCATTGGCCCCGGTCTCGCCGGCGCCCTGCTCGTAGGTGTCGCAGCCGCGAAAGCGTATGCGGCGGCCTGGAACGTGCCGTTCTACGCGGTGAATCATCTTGGCGGCCACGTTGCAGTCGACACTCTCGAACACGGACCGATGCCGCCGTGTGTGGCGTTGCTCGTCTCGGGTGGACACACCCACCTGCTGCACGTCGAGGATCTCGCGGAGCCGATCGCCGAACTCGGCACTACCGTCGACGATGCTGCCGGGGAGGCTTTCGACAAGGTGGCCCGGCTCCTCGGACTTGGATTCCCCGGTGGCCCTGCCCTTGATGCCGCGGCACAGTCGGGCGACGGGAATGCCATCCCCTTCCCTCGAGGCATGACCGGGCCGAGGGATGCGCGCCACGATTTCTCCTTCTCTGGACTGAAGACGGCTGTCGCACGCTACGTGGAGTCCAAGGAGCGGGCGGGCGAGTCCTGGTCTGTGCCTGACATCGCGGCGAGCTTCCAGGAAGCCGTCGCCGACGTTCTGACGATGAAAGCGGTACGCGCCGCGCGCGACGTCGGGGTGGACACACTGGTGCTCGGTGGCGGTGCCACGGCGAACTCGCGCATTCGCGCACTTGCAGAGGAGCGCTGCGCGGAAGCCGCTCTGACGCTGCGGATCCCTAAACCGCGACTGTGCACCGATAACGGAGTGATGATCGCGTCGCTTGGCGCGCACCTGATCGCGGGCGGTGCCGAACCCTCGCTGCTCACCACGGCGAGTGATCCCGGTCTGTCCGTCGCGACCAGCCAGGTGTTCAGCTGACCGATGCCTCCGTGGCCACATCCGTGATTGGGAGGGTCATGCGCACACTGGGTTGAGCGTCGCCGGGGACTGTGTCGGCGTCGCTGACAGATTGCGTCTCGCCGGGATCCGGCGAGGTTGTGCCGGATCCCGGAATCATCGGGAGCGGTTCCTCAAGTGTGGCGGGGGATGCGGTGGGAACTGCCGGTTCGGGCTCGGAGGTTGTCAGCTCCCGCAGGGGGGATTCTCCCGGAACCTGTGGCCAAAGGGGCGGAGTGGCCGGCCACTCGATGCGCGGCGCCGGGCGTTGCGCCGGATTGATCGGAATCGACCGCGTGGTGGTGGTCTGGGTCGTCGAATCGAATGCTCGCGCGTGAGCATCGCGAATCTCCGGCTTGGATGTGTGCTGAACGACCCCACCCGGAGAGTGTTCCGAGGTCGGCGGGGGGTCGAAGGACGAAACCTGAGAAGTGGTGGGCACTTTCGTCGTGGTCGCGAGACGTTCGGTGGCCTGGAACATATCGGTGCCCACCGGGAACACATTGGGAGCGGCGGGGGGTATGAGTTCATGGACACCGAAGCTGAGAACGAGTGCGCCGACCACGAGAGCCCCGGCGAGGGTGCCGGATACTCTCGAGATTGAGACTGGGCGGTTCGATCCGGTGGCTGGATACTCGTGGATGGTCGAGGAGACGGCGAGCAGCGCCGCGCCCCTTGCCGTCGCGGTGTCGGGTTCGGGCACCGTGACGACCTGGATGGTGAGGGCATCGGTAGCGGTGGCTTTGATCGTGGGAATGTTCGCGACACCGCCGACCAGGGCCAGGGCGTCGGGAGGGCGCGCCGAGTCGGCGATCGTGGCACGGATGAACTCGACGGCGGCATGGACGGTCGGTGCGGCGATCTCGTCGAAACTGGTACGGCTGATCTCGACCGGCCGAACGCCCTGCAGATCGACGTCCACATGCGCGCTCGGCTCCGAAGACAGTTGCTCCTTGGCGACGCGGCATCGAGCCGAGAGCAGGGCCCTGTCCAAGTAGCGCAATGGATGCGGGGTTGGGAGACTGCCCATTACGTGGCCATAGATGAGGTCGTCAATTCCGCGGCCACTGACATCGCTTGTGCGGTCGGCGTGTAGCACAGTGCCGGTCACCTGATCGACCACGACAACGGACAGTCCGGACTCGCCGAAGTCGGCAATGGCCACGGTGGCGTGTTGGGCGACCTGGCCGGTGTGCCGCAAGTAGGAGAGCGCCGCGACGGCCTCGGGTACGAGATGCACGCGGTGCCGCTGTCTGCTGACGGCGTTCCGAATCGCGCGGGCCTGTTTGGGGGTTCGATAGGCGACAGCGACCGCATCGGGGGTGGCGGGGGCCACGGGAACCTGCGTGGTCATCAGTGAGATCGATGACCGGACCAGATGGCTGAGATCGGAACGCGATTGGTCCGCAGAGAGGAAGCGAAACTCGACGTTCTGCGCACCGTTCGACGAGGTGGTGACGAGGGCAGAACCGACGCCTGCTGCACCGATAGACATCCCCAACGACGAACCCATCGCACACCACCTTGCATATTCGACGCGTGACCTGCTGTCTCTGTCGGAGCGTCCACCTCAGCCGAGAATTCCTACCCGCTGCATCGGCGAATGTTACCCGAACGTTACAGAAAATTCGCGGACATTGCTCCCGGCTTCAGAACCAGGGGCGGAGGATTGCGCTCGATAGCCCGACTCACCTGCATAGTTGTCCAAAGGAACCTTATGGGACGCGCGAGTGATTCTCGTAACCTCACTCACAGTGAGCGTCGTCGACTGTTGTGGCGCGCGGTCATTCGCCCGCTGTTCATGGTGGCCATCTGCGTAGTGGCTTACTTCGTCCTGCCCTGGACGTCCATCGACGACCTTTCTGTGCCAGGTCTCCTGGTCGGCGGTCTAATTGTCGTTCTCGCCGTGGCGGCCTGGCAGCTGCAGCGCATCATCACCTCGGAAGCCCCGGTACTCCAGGGCGTCGAAGCGCTTGCCGTGATCCTGCCCGTGTATCTCCTCGGCTTCTCGGCCACCTATCTGCTGATGTCCGAGCGATTTCCCGAGTATTTTTCCGAACCCCTCACTCGGATGGGGGCACTGTACTTCTCGCTCACGGTCTTCTCGACTGTCGGGTTCGGCGACATCGTCGCGTCGACCGATCCGGCCAGAGCCGTCGTGAGCCTGCAGATCATCGGCAACATGATTGCCATCGGGGTGGGTATCCGACTAGTCGTGGCCGTCGTCGGCTGGTCAAGACGACGACGGAGTTAGCTCACGCAGAGCGGGCACGCTTACAGTGAGTCCAGGATCAGGAACGGCCCGACTCGAGCAACAGTTCGACGTTCTGGTCCCGGGCCTTGCCCTCTCTATTGCTATTGGAATCCGGAGAGTCGTTGAAGGAGAATTCCCGGTACAGCGACGCCAACCCTAGGGGTGAGAGGTCGGTGTAATTGACGGAATAGGGGCTGTCGGCCTCGAAGAGAGTGGCGAGGAGTGAGACGGTGCCGTCGGCGTTGTCGGCCACCTCGATGATCCGCCCGAGTTGGGGGAAGTCGATGTGCGACGCCGTGTTGATCTCCCAGAACGACCGATCCGGGCTGGATCCTTCCCAGGGCTTGATCCTGTTCCTATGGGTGTGGCCGTTCACCCACGCGAGTACATTCGGGAACCGGTGCAGCAGGTCCACCAACTCGGCACCCGGGATCCGGCGTTCGGACGGGTGTGTCGGATCCGGTTCGAGATCGTCCATGCTCCAACTGGTGTGGTGGCTGAACAGGATGAACCAGGTGTCGCTGCCCTGTCCCGCCACCGGTGAGCCGTCCGTGTCGTAGTAGCGACTGCTCCCGTCCCTGAGGGTTTTCTCAATCCACCGGAACTGTGCCTCGCCGAGCGAGCCCTCGGTAGTGCCGGCGCGGTTGGTGGAGTCCATGCTGATTCCGATGACGCCGGGGGCGATCTCGAATGTGTAGTAGCCGATCCCAGTCTCACCGGCGTCCGAGTTGAAACCGTGGCCGACCGGTCCAGGGCCGGTGTTCTCCGGTTTCAGGTGTTCGGCAATGAATTCTTCCGGTGTGAACGGTTTCCGGGAGAGGTCGGCCGTGACCGTCCGTCGCGGCGTCGTCACCGCAGACAATGCGGTGAGAACGTCTCCTGCGCGGCCAGAACTGGCGGCAGAGCCGACCGACATCGACTCCTTCGTCGGGGGCAACTCGAACTTTCGTGAGCCCGTGTACATCTCTTCGATCAGTGTGATGCCGTTCGGGAGGGTGCCCTGCACCGAATCGTCGTGATTGCCGAACACGCAGTACCACGGGGTGTTCAGGCCGGGGCTGGTGAAGGGTGTGATCGCGGCGTCGAGCAGTCCCGGCAGGTCGGGGAAACCGGCCTTCTTGTATATGTCCTGGATCGACAACCCGGGGTTCCAGTACAGGTCTGCACCGGAGTCCTGCACACCTTCGTAGGTGTCGGGATCACCGGTGTTGGGGGTGATGGTGCCGCCGTTCATGGCTGTGAGGAACCAGTCCAGTTCGACGGTTTCCTTGTTGTCGGTGTTGTCGCCGGTGGTCACGACCGCGTCGAATGCACGCCCGGTGTACGGACCGGAGGCGACCGTGTTGACCTGCCTGACGAGGGCGGCGAGGCCCTGGGTGGTGAGTGTCTCCTGGGGGCGGTAAGCGGAACCCGCAAACCCTTCGACGTATTCGAAGCGAACGGGGGACTGGGCGTCGACTATGTGGACGTCGGTCAGTTGCACGAAGGAGGCCAGTGCGGTGCGCCGGTCTTCGCGGCCGCTCGCTGCCTCGGCGAGTTCGTCGCGGACGATCGTCTGCCAGCCCGGCCCCGCCTCGAGTCTGCGGTATCCGGAGCTGCCTTGCGGGCGGGCGACCGCTTGGAGAGTGGTGCCGGCGCCGGAGGTGGGCAACGGAGTCGCGCCCGCGTATTGCAAACCCCAAGGGCGCGTTCCCAATCCCACCGCCCCTACCGCTCCGAGCCCAGCGAAAGTCAGAAATGAACGTCGAGTGATATCAGCCACGCGGGAACCGTACGTGAGGATTAATCGATCGACGACGGTTTCTGTAATACCTACTACATGTGATGCCCATCACATCGCTCTGGCTGTGAGCGCGGTCGACTGCCGTGGCGCACGGTCAGGCACCCGCTGTTGGCGGCAGCAGTGTGCGGAGCGTCCCCAACTGTCGAAACTTCGTCTCGAGTCCTCCATGCGCAGTCCGGGAACGGTCCGAAGGATCGGGGTGGATCACTGTTTGTTCGACAGCGTGTTACACCCCGACACCCGGGCCGCATAATTTCGCACCCACAGTGAATGCGGGCTCAGGCACGTGAAGGGAGTAACAGTTCGACGTTACGGTCGCCCTCGTCTCCGGTGCGTAGTTCTGGAGTGGCGTGAATGTCGTTGAAGGAGAACTCCCGGTACAGCGACGCCAGTCCTAGGGGTGAGAGGTCGGTGTAGCCGACGGAATAGGGACTGTCGGCCTCGAACAGGGTGGCGATGAGGGAAACAGTGCCGTCGTTGTTGTCGGCCACCTCGATGATCCGCCCGAGTTGGGGGAAGTCGATGTGCGATGCCGTGTTGATCTCCCAGAACGACCGATCCGGAGTGCTTCCTTGCCATGGGGTGATCTTGTTCTCATGGGTGTGGCCGTTGACCCACGCGAGCACGTTCGGGAACCGGTGCAGCAGGTCCAGCACCTCGGCACCGGGTATCCGGCGTTCGGACGGGTCTGTCGGATCCGAGTTCAGGTTGTCCATGCTGCCACTGGTGTGGTGGCTGAACAGGATGAACCACGTGTCATTGCCTGGATTCGAGACCGGTGAGTCGTCGGTGTCGTAGTACCGACTGCTCCCGGCAATCAGGGTTTGCTCGATCCACTTGAACTGTGCCTCGCCGAGCGAGCCGTCGACGTAGCCGGCGCGGTTGGTGGAGTCCATGCTGATTCCGATGACGCCGGGGGCGATCTCGAAGGAGTAGTAGCCGATCCCGGTTTGGCCGGCGTCCGGTGCGAAACCGTGGCCGACCGGTCCCGGGCCGGTGTTCTCCGGTCTCAGGTGTTCGGCAATGAATTCTTCCGGTGTGAATGGCTTTCGGGAGAGATCGGCTGTGACCGTCCGCGGCTTCGAGGTGAACGCGGACAATGCGGTGAACACGTCTCCCGCGCTGCCGGAACTGGAGGCAGAGCCCAGCGAACTGGACTCCTTCGCCGAGGGCACCTCGAACTTCTTTGAGCCCGTATACATGTCTTCGAGCAGCGAAATGCCGTTCGGGAGGGTGCCCTGTACCGAATCGTCGTGATTGCCGAACACGCAGTACCACGGGGTGTTCAGGCCGGGGCTCGAGAACGTGGTGAGCGCGGCGTCGAGCAGTCCCGGTAGATCGGGGAAGCCAACCCTCTTGTACATGTCCCGGATTTCTGAGCCTGGGTTCCAGTACAGGTCGGCACCGGAGTTCTGCACGCCTTCGTAGGTAGTGAGATCACCGGTGTTGGGGACGATGGTGCCGCCGTTCATGGCGGTGAGGAACCAGTTCAGTTCGACGGTTTCCTTGTTGTCGGTGTTGTCGCCGGTGGACACGACAGCGTCGAAGCCGCGCCCGGTGTGCGGACCGGCGGCGAGCGTGTTGACCCGCCTGACCAGGGCGGCGAGGCCCTGAGTGGTGAGTGTCTCCTGGGGACGGTGGGCGGAGCCTTCGACGGGATGGAGGTATTCGACGCGAGCGGGGGACTGGGCGTCGACGATGTGGACGTCGGTCACTTGTACGAAGGAGGTGAGTGCGGTGCGCCGGTCCTCGCGACCGGTCTGGGCGTCGGCGAGCTCGTCGCGGACGATCATCCCCCAGCCCGGTCCCGCCTCGAGCTTGCGATATCCGGAGCTACCGGCCGGGCGGGCCACCGCTTCGAGGGTAGTGCCGGCGCCGGAGGTGGGTAGCGGTTGCGCGCCCGCATATTGCAAACCCCAAGGGCGCGTTCCCAATCCCACCGCCCCTACCGCTCCGAGCCCAGCGAAAGTCAGAAATGAACGTCGAGTGATGTCAGCCACGCGGGAACCATACTCGAGAGGCTAGAGATTCCGCAATACTCGATTCACACCCGCTTCACCTAGAGTTCACAATTCCGCAATACTTGATTCGCTACCCTCCACCTTGAGGGTTGGCACTCTCACGTATAGAGTGCCAAGTGGCGCCGATCGAGCTCCGGCACCCGCGACGACGGGGCTGTGTGAAGTGCCGTAAACGGAACACTCAAACAGGAGTCCGAGGAAGTCCTCGGACCGAGATACCCCAAAGTGGAGGGCTCATCGTGGCGAGCGTGAACATCAAGCCGCTCGAGGACAAGATCCTCGTCCAGGCCAATGAGGCAGAGACGACGACCGCCTCCGGCCTGGTCATCCCCGACACGGCCAAGGAGAAGCCCCAGGAGGGCACCGTCGTCGCCGTCGGCGAAGGCCGCGTCAACGAGCAGGGCAAGCGCATCCCGGTCGACGTCAAGGAAGGTGACACGGTCATCTACTCCAAGTACGGCGGAACCGAGATCAAGTACGCCGGTCAGGAGTACCTGATCCTGTCGGCACGTGACGTGCTGGCTGTCGTCTCTAAGTAAGACATACGTGATCCGCCCCGGAGTCCCTACAGGATCCCGGGGCGGAGTGCGTTCACGCGCGTAAAACCCTGAGATCCAGGAGAAGACAGAACATATGTCCAAGCAGATTGAGTTCAACGAAACCGCGCGCCGGTCACTCGAGCGTGGGGTCGACAAGCTTGCCGACGCGGTCAAGGTGACCTTGGGTCCGCGTGGCCGCCACGTAGTACTGGCCAAGGCGTTCGGTGGCCCCACGGTCACTAACGACGGTGTCAGTATCGCAAGGGAGATCGAGCTGGAGGACCCGTTCGAAAATCTCGGCGCGCAGCTCGTCAAGAGTGTCGCCACCAAGACCAACGATGTCGCAGGAGATGGCACGACGACGGCTACCGTGCTGGCGCAAGCCATCGTGCGGGGCGGTCTGAAGAACATCGCGGCAGGTGCGAACCCGATGGCGCTCGGCGTCGGTATCACCGCCGCAGCCGAAAAAGTCGTCGAGGCATTGCTCGCCGCAGCCACCCCGGTCGCAGGCAAGAAGTCCATCGCCCAGGTCGCTACCGTGTCCTCGCGGGACGAGGAGATCGGCGAACTGGTCGGCGAGGCTCTCACTCGCGTCGGCACGGACGGAGTCGTCACGGTGGAGGAGTCCTCCACCGTCGCGACCGAACTCGTGATCACCGAGGGCGTCCAGTTCGACAAGGGCTTCCTGTCGCCGTACTTCGTCACGGACCTCGATGCACAGAAGGCTGTCTACGAGGACGCTCTCGTGTTGCTGTACCGCGAGAAGATCAGCTCCCTGCCCGACTTCCTGCCGTTGCTGGAGAAGGTTGCCGAGAGCGGCAAGCCGCTCCTCATCATCGCGGAGGACGTCGAGGGAGAGGCGCTCTCGACGCTGGTGGTCAACTCCATCCGCAAGACCATCAAGACCGTCGCCGTCAAGGCGCCGTTCTTCGGCGACCGACGCAAGGCGTTCCTCGACGACCTCGCCGTCGTCACGGGTGGCACAGTCATCAACTCGGATGTGGGCCTTACGCTGAAGGATGCCGGGCTGGATCTGCTCGGTAGCGCGCGCCGCGTCGTGGTCAGCAAGGACGAGACCACGATCGTGGACGGTGCGGGCACCGCCGCGGACATCGAAGGTCGCGTCGCGCAACTACGTCGGGAGATCGAAAACACCGACTCCGACTGGGATCGCGAGAAGCTCGAAGAGCGTCTGGCGAAGTTGGCCGGCGGTGTCGCCATCATCAAGGTGGGTGCGGCAACGGAGACCGACCTCAAGGAGCGAAAGTTCCGCGTCGAGGACGCCGTGAACGCAGCCAAGGCCGCTGTCGCGGAGGGTATCGTCCCCGGTGGCGGTTCCGCTCTGGTCCAGGCCGGCGTAGAGCTGGCCGACGGCCTCGGTCTGACCGGCGACGAGGCCACGGGTGTCAGGGTGGTCCGCCAGGCCCTGCAGGCTCCCCTGTTCTGGATCGCCAACAATGCAGGCCTCGACGGTTCCGTCGTGACCAGCAAGGTTGCGGAACTGCCGAAGGGCCACGGTTTCAATGCCGCGACACTGACCTACGGTGACCTGCTCGCCGACGGTGTGGTGGACCCTGTCAAGGTCACCCGCTCCGCGGTCGTCAACGCGGCCTCCGTCGCGCGGATGATCCTCACCACCGAGAGTGCAGTGGTCGAGAAGCCGGCGGCGGAAGAAGACTCGACGGGCCACGGGCACGGCCACTAGTCGCGGCTGTCGAGACCGCTCGAACATATTGCGTTCGAGACGAACCCCCGCACGGATCAATGTGCGGGGGTTCGTCTCGTCCTGGGTAGCCACTCATCTCCCCGCGTCGGCCGGTATGCGGGTGGCTAGGGGACCGCGGGGCGTGTGGTGCCTCGGTGAGCAGGACTGGACCGTCAGGCGGCGATACGCCGGCGACGGTGTCGTGGATGTCCTTCGCGCTCGGTCTCGGACATTCCGCCCCAGATCCCGTACGGCTCGGACACTCTCAGAGCATGGTTCCGGCACTCGGTGAGGGCAGGACAGCGACCGCACATTTCCTTGGCGCGCATCTCTCGTTGCCTTCGTGCTCGTCCACGTTCGCCGTCAGGGTGGAAGAACATCGAGGAGTCCACTCCGCGGCAGAGTCCGTGCATCTGCCAATCCCAGATATCCGCGTTGGTGCCGGGAAGGTTATTGGGCGAAGGCATGTGGACTCCTTACTTGCGAACTCGCCTCAGGCGACGAGTGGATCGCGGGCCCGAAGGAAAGTTCGAGCCACCGAATCGTTTACCTGACTAACCATAGGGCCGTGTGATAAATCACGTCAATAGCGTTGGAAGTGGGAAATTGCATATACCAGATGCCAAAAATCAGCCTGAATAATCTTTACATTCTAATGGTTCTATGGTTACGTCCCGCATTCGGAAGGCGCGGATTGGGGCAATGAAGCGCAAGCGTCGCGGCCCCGAACGGAGCCTGACGGAACTCGGGATGAGAGGCTGCAATCTCGGTATCGTTGCTGTTCAGACGGCTTGGTTTAGCTCCCCGGGTTGCCCGAACTCGGGTCGCGGGTACGGTGTGGGCCTTCCGTGAACCCTCTTGGAGATCATCTTGGAGATCATCGTCTGTACCGCCGAGGAATGCATCCAGCAGGCATAGGGACGGGGGGAGTGAACTCCGCAGAGACGGCCGAAGATGCAGATAGCGAAATGGAAACGTATTCGCCGAAATCGGCATGCTTGCCATTCGAAAAAAGCAAGATGCCAACTCGAATAATGGACCGAAAACAGACTTGTTAAATCTTTTTCCATCCTTTTCTTGGATCGGCGTTCGGGCTTTGTGAACGAAAATTCGCCTCGATGTGAGCAATGCTGCTCGATGAGGGCGTGCCAGTCGGGTGACGCTGGATCTCGGATGATGCGATGATCTCGGCGTGCCCGACCCGACGATTCTCCGCCGTGAAGTGACGAAATCCTTGACCCGGGCAGCGTTCGGTGCCGGTCCGGGAGAACTGACGCTGCCGGAGTCTGTTCTTCCCGTCGAGCGCTGGATGCTGGCGGTCGCGCAGGGCGGGCAGGGGCACTACAGCCGGTCCCGCGCGGAATTGGCGATGTTGACGCGAGGCGGGGTCGCGGATGCCGTGACCTCGTTGGCTTGGAGCACGCAGGCCTCGCTCCTGAGGCAACTCGGCTGGCACAGCGTCGCCGCCGGATTCGATGGCCGGGCTCTCGCCCTGGTCGGGTCAGAGCGTGACGGTGCCGAGGGAAGCGTCCTCGTACGCGAAGCGCGGTGTGACGCACTGACCGGACTCGCCGCGGACGCGCTGGGATGTGGTCGGCTTGCGCTGGGATGGCGGTTGCTCGATCGCTGCGGTGCGTACCTGCCGGGGGGTGCCGCGGACGAGATGTGGCGACAGCGCGTGCGAAGTCGCTGGGTGAGGGCAGAACTGTCTCTCGCTGACGGGGACTTCGCCGCGGCACGGCGCCACGCCGATACCGCGGCAGAAATTTCGGATGTTGCCGGGTCGGTACGCCACCGCATCAAGTCGGATCTGTTGCGCAGTGCCTCGATGACGGGGGAGTCCGATTTGGGCCCCGCGGCGCGGCTTGCTGCGGATGTGCTCACCCGGTGTGATCAACACGGCCTGATACCCCTGAAGTGGGCGGCTGCGATGTTGCTGAGTGGTGTGTCGGGCGATTCGGGTGCGGAGGCGGTTCGCCTGGAGTGCGAAGCTCTCATCCGGGCGAGGGGTGGACGCTTCCGGAGTTGACGCTACCGGCATGTGTTCGGGCCGAATTTTGTCCGAATCCGGTTCAATACCGTTCGGTAGGCACCGTTACCCTTGGAGTGTTCCGCTGAGCGCGGGAGCCCACCCGTCACGTCGGGCGGTGCCACTGTAACGCCAGGACGTTCAGCCACGATGACTGATATGAGCGAGGAGTTGGGCTCTGCCGTCTCTGCTGCAAAGCAGGGCGACCGGGCGGCTCTTGCTCTGATTCTGGAAACCATTCGGCCCATGGTTGTGCGCTATTGCAGAGCTAGGGTCGGCGCTGCGGAGAGGGGGCAACTCTCGGCAGATGACGTGGCACAAGAAGTGTGCCTCGCCGTGATGACGGCTTTGCCTCGCTACGAGGATCAAGGTCGGCCGTTCATGGCATTCGTCTATGGGATCGCCGCGCACAAGGTCGCCGACGCGCATCGGAACTCCGCACGTAACAAGTCGGAGCCGGTCGCCGAAGTACCAGATGTAGTAGCTAACGACGACGGACCCGAACAGAGGGCGCTGGACTCGGAAGCGAGCAGGCAGATGAGCGACCTGCTGAGCACGCTGCCGGAGAAGCACCGGGAGATCTTGATCCTCCGCCTCGTGGTCGGTATGTCGGCAGAAGAGACGGCTGCGGCAGTGGGTAGTACCGCGGGAGCTGTCCGCGTGGCTCAACACCGAGCTATCGCGAAACTGAAAAAAGAAGTGACGAGGGCAGGTGAGAGGTTTGGCTAGGGGTATCAATCGCAGCGGCAATCCCAATGCCGATCTGCCTGAAGACGACGCGCCGGTGGACGTAGCGGCCGTTCGACGCGACGATTCGTTGATCGACGCTATCGCCTCCGATGGTCCGGTTGCAACGGATTCGCCGGAGCAGTACGAGCTTGCGCTCCTGCTGACCAATTGGCGTGCGGACATCGCGGCGACGCCGATGCCGCCCGGGCCGCTGCTCGATGATGTGATCGCGGCCATCGACGCCTCGGAAGCACGCTCTGCACGCCGCGCTGCACTCGGAAAGCTCCGCCTGTTGCGACCAATCGCCGCCGCTGCCGCCGCGATCGCGGTCGTCATGGGCGGTGCCACCATCTTCTCGTACAACGCCGAACCGGGCGACCCACTGTGGAGCGTCAAATCGGTCGTGTTCAGTCAGCAGGCAGATTCGACCGTCGCGAAGATTGACACGACGTCCCAGCTGCAGCAAGCCGAGCGGATGATCGCTGTAGGCGACGCCCCGCGCGCAAGGGACATGTTGGCCAACGCCGCAGACCGTGCCGATGGTGTGCGTGAACCCGACGTGCGGAACGAACTTGACGGGTGGCGTTCGAAGCTGGCCGCGGAGGTGGAGAAGATAGCCCCCACCGCACCGGCCGAGACGACAGCCCCCGGTGCAACTACCACGGATGAGCCGACTACGACAACCGAGCCACCGTCAACCGTTGCCGGGACACCGGGATCCACGGTGCCGAGTACCGAGCCACTGCCCAGCGGAACTGTGCCGACAACCATTTCTCAGATCCCGGGGCTGCCGGCCACCTCGCTGCCGCAAATTCCGCCCACGACGATACCGTCGACGACTCCCGACTCCACTATCCCGCCGGCCCCGACTTCACCGGAACAGAACTCGCCCCCGGTACCAACCACTCAGCAACCAACTCAGGAGTTCCCGTCGGTGCCGCTGGCCCCGACTACGCCGCTTCCTGCTCCTCCCGCCCGCGGTTCGGTGGGCTGACCGCCGGGCACTGACGGCTGACCGCCGGGCACTGACGGCTGACCGCCGGGCACTGACGGCTGACCGCCAGGCACTGAAGGCTGACCGCCAGGCACAGACGACTGTGGCCCGACACATCTGGTGTCGGGCCACAGTCGTCTGTATCGGGCGGTCAGGTCAGGCGTCGAGGCCGTCCCCGTGAAGCGCGTCGTTCATCGAGGCATCAGCGTAACCACGGCAGTAGTCCCAAGTGACGTACGCCTCGGGTGTCGGGTCGTACGCCGGCTCGTGCGGGCGGACGGTGCCGTCGACCAACAGTTGGAGAAGGTTCGCACGGAGCATGTCCCAATCGTGGTAGTGATCTTGCTGGCAGTCTTCGCAGCACACGACGAGACCGCGGATCCCACGATGTGCCAGCAGCGACTCGTACACGGTGAGGTCAGCCAAGTCTTCCTCTACGGCAAGGCGCTCATGAGGATCAAGTGGCTGACCTGGCTCGATCGCATCGAGAGCTGCGGACGGGTCGACGGGGTCTCCGGCGAAGGGGTCCGGGGGCAGACCTGGAGGCAGTTGATCACGCACAGCACCACGGTACGCAGGTTATCCCCGTCTGCGCCAGCCGTTCAGCGTACGCCCAGCGTGGGTGGGCTCTGTGACGATCACGTCGAGCCGATATCATGATGTGTGGAGCCGGGAATCTCGATCGTCGATCCGTTCCTTCCCAGTATCTGCATTCCGAAACTTTGCGCCAGATCGAAGATCCGACCGACCGCAGACGGCGTCACCGGCGCTGCATCTATCTTTCCATGGAGGGCCTGAACCGCATGACAAGTTCAGCAGGGCAAGTGCACACCGGCGGTGATGACTCGAACAAGGTTGCGATGTTGGGTCTGACGTACGACGACGTCCTGCTCCTGCCGGCGGCGTCGAATGTCATCCCGGGCCAGGTTGATACGTCAAGCCAGTTGACACGCGATATCCGACTGCGAGTGCCTCTCGTCAGCTCCGCGATGGACACCGTCACCGAGGCGCGCATGGCCATCGCGATGGCCCGCGCAGGTGGAATGGGTGTCCTGCACCGCAACCTGTCGGTCGATGCCCAGGCCGGACAGGTCGAGACGGTCAAGCGGTCCGAGGCGGGCATGGTCACTGATCCGGTCACTTGTAAGCCGTCCGACACCCTCGCCGAGGTGGATGCCAAGTGCGCCCGCTTCCGGATTTCCGGACTGCCGGTCACCGACGAGTCCGGGCAGCTCGTCGGCATCATCACCAACCGCGACATGCGATTCGAGGTCGATCAGAACCGCCAGGTATCTGAGGTCATGACGAAGTCACCCCTGATCACGACCCAGGAAGGCGTCACCGCGGAGGTGGCTTTGGGCCTGCTCCGCCGCCACAAGATCGAGAAACTGCCGATCGTGGACGGGAAGGGCAAGTTGACCGGCCTCATCACGGTCAAGGACTTCGTAAAGACCGAGCAGCACCCGGACGCTACCAAGGACCGCGACGGACGGCTGCTCGTCGGTGCGGCTGTGGGTGTGGGTGACGAGGCGTGGAATCGGGCGATGGCCCTGACCGACGCTGGAGTCGATGTTCTCGTCGTCGACAGCGCGCATGGCCATTCCGCCGGCGTGCTCGGCATGATCTCGAAGCTCAAGGCCGAGGTCGACGAGCGCGTACAGATCATCGGCGGCAACGTCGCGACCCGCAGTGGCGCGACCGCGCTCATCGAGGCCGGTGTGGATGCGGTCAAGGTCGGTGTCGGCCCGGGCTCCATCTGCACGACCCGCGTCATCGCCGGTGTTGGCGCCCCGCAGATCACCGCGATCCTGGAAGCGGTCGCCGCGGCCAAGACGCATGGTGTGCCGGTCATCGCGGACGGTGGACTCCAATTTTCGGGCGACATCGCCAAGGCTCTTGCGGCTGGGGCCTCGACGGCCATGCTCGGTTCGCTCCTCGCGGGCACCGCCGAGTCGCCGGGTGAGCTGATCCTGGTGAACGGTAAGCAGTACAAGATCTACCGCGGAATGGGTTCCCTCGGTGCGATGCAGAGCCGTGGTGTCGCGAAGTCGTATTCCAAGGACCGTTACTTCCAGGACGACGTGCTGTCCGAGGACAAGCTGGTCCCGGAGGGCATCGAGGGCCGGGTCGCGTTCCGTGGCCCACTGTCCCAGGTCACCCATCAGCTCACAGGTGGTTTGCGGGCGGCGATGGGTTACACGGGTGCATCCTCGATAGAGGAGCTTCAAACGGCGCAGTTCGTGCAGATCACTGCGGCGGGCCTGAAGGAGAGCCACCCGCACGACATCACGATGACGGTCGAAGCTCCCAACTACACCGCCCGCTAGAAACCATTCACGATTCACGAGAAAGGGGCGCGTGTGCGCGACCTCGTTGAGATCGGCATGGGCCGAACAGCCCGACGAACCTATGAGCTGGACGACATCGACATAGTCCCCTCCCGGCGGACCCGCTCCTCTAAAGAGGTGTCGACGACCTGGCAGCTCGACGCATACCGGTTCGATATCCCGGTGCTGGCGCATCCCACGGACGCGCTCGTGTCCCCGTTGTTCGCGATCGAACTCGGCAAGCGTGGTGGCCTCGGGGTCATCAACGGTGAGGGCCTGTGGGGCCGGCATGCAGACGTCGAGGCGAAGCTTGCCGAACTGGTAGCACTGGCGGATTCAGGCGATGTCGATGCTCCGATCAGGAAGCTGCAGGAGTTGCACGCGGCACCGCTGCAGCCAGGTTTGCTCGCCGCTGCCGTGGCTCGAGTTCGTGAGGCGGGCGTCACCACCGCGGTGCGCGTCAGCCCGCAGAACGCACGGGCGCTCACCCCGCTGTTACTCGAAGCAGGCGTCGACCTGCTGGTCGTGCACGGCACGATCATCTCCGCCGAGCACGTTGTGCACGGCGACAGCGAGCCGCTGAACCTCAAGACGTTCATCTCCGAACTCGACGTCCCCGTAGTCGCCGGAGGGGTGAGCGATCATCGGACCGCGCTGCACCTGATGCGCACGGGTGCGGCGGGTGTCGTCGTCGGGTACGGCTCCACAGAGGGGGCCACAACCACCGGTGAGGTCCTCGGTATCGGGGTTCCGATGGCCACGGCCATCGCGGACGCCGCAGCGGCTCGCCGTGACTACCTGGACGAAACCGGTGGTCGCTACGTCCACGTTATCGCCGACGGCGACATCGCGACTTCGGGCGACCTCGCCAAGGCCATCGCCTGCGGTGCGGACGCAGCCGTTCTGGGCGCACCACTGGCTGTTGCAGCAGAGGCTCCCGGCGGCGGCTGGTACTGGCCATCGGTTGCTGCGCATCCCTCGGTTCCCCGCGGTTCGATGCTGCCGGTCTCGTTCGGGGACCGGCCCTCGCTCGATACGGTCCTCACCGGTCCGTCCGACGACCCGTTCGGTTCCCTGAACCTCGTCGGTGGTCTGCGCCGCTCGATGGCCAAGTCGGGGTACTCGGATCTCAAGGAGTTCCAGAAGGTTGGGCTGACAGTCCGCGCCTGAGCTTCCGTTCTCGACCTTGTTCCCTACGCTGAACTGCGCTTATTGAGCCGGAACGAACTCGGGTCGCACCGCCGAAGTAGTGCGACCCGAGTATCGGGCTCGTTGATCCATCCGTCCGAGACAACAGCCTCGTCGACCCGGTTGGTATCTCGAATCGACTCGGGGGACTGAGCCGTCAGGCGATGACGAGGCCCTCGATCCTGCTGACGCCGTCCCAGCCACCCTGTGGCGCAGCAAGACCGAACAGGTCCGCGACGGTCGGTGCGACGTCGATGGTGCGGGCCTGGACATCGTCGATGCGCTGGCCGCGACCCACCATCTGATGGCCGCCGGTGACAAAGAACGGAATGGGCGTTGTGACGGCGTGACCGTGATTGCCGGGGATCGGGTTCGACAATGGCGTCGGATCGCTGAACCGCCAACCCGGAGCGCAGAACGCCACCACGTCGCCGGCGCGGTCACCGAGGTCGAGTTCCGCTGGGGTGCGTACCGATTCGACTCCGATGACACCGGCAGCGATGCGTTTGATTCGCTCGACGGCCTCGCTGCGCTGCGCGTCGTCGCCCACGAAATAGATCACGTCGGCACCGCCGTTGTCGGCGATCCGGATCTGTCCGGCGAGAAGGGGATCCGCGTTCAGGGGCCGGTCGAGGCCGATCAGGTTGGTCGGCACCGACCAGTCCATCGAGTGGTCCGCGAGCACGATCAGCACACTGCGTTCCCAACGTCCCGTCGCGTGCAGGAAGTCGACGAACCTCTGCACCTGGCCATCCGTGTTGCGCAGGGCCGCGGTGCGGGCGATCCGGGTTGAGGGCCCCGACAGGTCGAGATGGCCCACCCGGTCGACGTCTCCGAGATTGGTGAACGTCAGCCGCGGCGAATGCTCACCGACGATCTGGATGAGTGCCCCGGTGGTGAAGTTGTCGGGCGCATGTTCGGTACCCGGCAGCAGCGGGAACGGATCCCATACCACCGACGCTCGGTCGCCGAACAATCCGTGTAGGTAGTGCTTGGAGAGCACACTTGCCGTGGTGAGCCCCAACTCCGTCCGGACCCGGTCGAGCATTGTCGCCGCACGCAGATCGCTCGCGCGGTCGAGGTCTCGCGTTTCACCGGCTTCCGGGTCGTAGATCGAATTGCAGGGAACGCCGTTCCGGTAGGGCAGAACCCCGGTCATCATCGCCGCGTGGTTGGGCAGCGTCTCCGCGATCATGATCGAGGACGCGTTGGGGTAGAACGTGCCGTCAGCCGCAAGACCGGTGAGAGTCGGAGTGAGCGACGGGTCGAGTTCGTCGGGACGCATGCCGTCGACGACGAGCACATGGACGTCGAGGTCAGGACGAACCGTGGAGGCGGCGGCTCCTGCTGTTCCCGGACCGGCCAATCCGGCAAGTGCGACTCCGCCGGCGAGCGCGGTGCCACCGATCAGCAAGTCCCGTCGGGTCAGCGCGGCGCTCATGCGCCGGTTCCCGGGCGGTAGGAGGCGGGATCGAGCGGGGCCGCAACCGGGTGCGTCTGCTGGGTGCCGTCGGCGACACCGTAGCTCATTGCGTGACGGGCCGTGGCGTGCGGGTCGGTCACATCGCTGACGTAGAACCAGTCCATCTGTGCTCCTTGTTTGTTCACCTCGAACACGCCGTAGCCGTTGGAATCGAGCTCGACGTACCGTAGATGACGATTCATGGCCTTGAACGCCTCCTCGACGGCGATGGATGCGGTGCGCGGAGGAACGCCCAGCAACTCGTCGACGTTGGAGGACGTGACCGACGGGACGATGAACTCGGTGCCGACGGTGCCCGCGCCCGGGTAGTCCGCTGCATTCACCGGAAGATCACAGGCCCAGGAGGTGTGGATGTCGCCGGTGAGGAAGACGGTGTTGCCGACCCCGTTGCCACTGATCGCGTCGAAGAGCCTGCGGCGGTCGGCGGTGTAGCCGTCCCACTGGTCGGTGTTGTAGGGGATGCCGGCGTCGGGCAGCCCGACCATCTCGGTGATCGCGCCCATGGTGTGGTCGTCGAGCGGCGGGAACACCACAGGGGAGATCATCACCGGGTTGCCGACGAGCTTCCACTGCGCCGACGAGGTGGTGATGCCGCTCGTCAGCCAATCCATCTGGGCGCGACCGGTGATCGTCCGGTCGGGGTCGTTTGTGGTGCGCCACCCGGCGCCTGTGGAGGCCTCCTGGTCGCGGTAGGTACGTAGGTCGAGCATGGAAAGTTCGGCGAGGTTCCCGAACTGAAAACGCCGGTAGAGCGCGGCGTCGGTCCCGGTGCCGTTTACCCGCACCGGCATCCACTCGAAATAGGCCTGCGTCGAGGCAGCCCTACGCGCGCCCCACTCTCCATCCGTGGCCGGATCGTGGTCCAGGGAGCCGCCGTCATACGAGTTGTCGGCGGACTCGTGGTCGTCCCACGTCGCGATGAACGGCACCTTGGCGTGCAGCGCCATGAGGTCGGGGTCGGTCTTGTACTGCGCGTGCCGGATCCGGTAGTCGGCGAGCGAGACGATGTCGTGTGCCGGATCGTGCAGTCGGACAGAGCCGTCGCGGGCGCCGTATCCGCCGTGACCGTATTCGTAGATGTAGTCGCCGAGGTGCACAATCGCGTCGAGGTCGTCGCGATCGGCGAGGTGGCGGTACGAGGAGAAGTAGCCGCCCTCCCAGTTGGAGCACGAGACGACACCGAACCTCAGGCGACTGAGATCAGCGTCGGTCGCGGGGGCGGTACGGGTACGTCCGACCGGAGACGTCTGACCGAGCGCCGTGAACCGGTAGAAGTACTCGGTGCCGGGGCGCAGGCCAGTGACGTCGACCTTTACGGTGTGGTCGGTGGCGGTGCCGCTGTTCGCGGTGCCGCTGCGCGCGATGTTCGCGAAGTCCGGGTCGGTCGCGACCTGCCAGGTCAGCGGAACCCGCTGCCCAACGCCAGAGCCCGGCAACGCGTCCGCGGATGGGGTTATCCGCGTCCAGATGATCACCCGGTCGGGCAGTGGGTCGCCGGACGCGACACCATGGACGAATCCCGGTGTCGGAGTCTGGGCCGAAGCCCGTCCCGCGGTCGCGCCCGCCAGTCCGGCTACCGCCACTACCATCGAGCCGCGCAGCACACCGCGCCGGCTCACTCCAGTGATCTCGTTGTTCTCCAACATCCGGGGATCACAGCACAATTAGTTCGGCTATTCAAAATCTGACCCGGCATGCAATACGAGTGTTCACCCAATAGTTCGATCTGTGACGGCTCCCATGCACCGACGAGCCGGCATCAGCGCAGATTCGGTCTTCGCGGCTCCCACTCGCACTGTCTCCGGCTCAAGCGACATCACAATCGCCGATCGTCCGACTACGCCTCGAACCCTGGGGCGTAGTCGCCGCGGCGCTCGAAGACCAGGTGAACCGCCTTCTCGCGGACCTCGGCTGGGTATGTCTTCGGTATGGGGATCACCTTCTCGAGAAGTAGGTGTGCGTCAGATCCGGGACGGCTCTTCTCCCTTTGCATAGCTCTGCGTAATTTTGCAAGCCTCGCTTTTCCTCCGTATCTGATACCGTGCGTTACGGTTAGTTGGGTGACCCTTGTGGCAACTGTCACATCCGCTCGGTGCATACTGGCGAGTAATAACTCAGGTTTCGTTGGAGGTCGACTGATGAGCAAGCCGCGCGCAACGGACTACGACGTTCTCGTAGTCGGTTCCGGATTCGGTGGCAGTGTCACCGCGCTTCGATTGGTAGAGAAGGGATACAAGGTCGGCGTCCTGGAGGCGGGCCGCCGCTTCGCCGACGCAGACTTCGCAAAGACGAGTTGGGACCTCAAGAAGTTCCTGTGGGCACCGGCTCTGGGATTCTTCGGCATCCAGCGCGTCCACGTGCTGCGCGATTGCCTGATCCTCGCCGGTGCAGGTGTCGGCGGCGGTTCGCTCAACTACGCCAACACGCTCTACAAGCCGCCTGCCTCCTTCTTCGCGGACAAGCAGTGGTCGGACATCACCGACTGGCACGACGAACTCACGCCGTACTACGAGCAGGCCCGCAAGATGCTCGGCGTGGTGCAGAACCCGCATATGACTCCGGCCGACGAGATCATCAAGTCGGTGGCCGATGACATGGGGGTGGGTGACACGTTCATCCAGACACCCGTGGGCGTGTTCTTCGGTGAGCCCGGCAAGACCGTATCCGACCCCTACTTCGGCGGTGTCGGTCCCGACCGCACTGGGTGCATCGAGTGCGGCGAGTGTATGACCGGATGTCGGCACGGCGCGAAGAACACCCTGCTCAAGAACTACCTCGGGCTTGCCGAGAAGGCCGGTGCCGAGATCATCCCGATGACGACGGTTACAGGGCTGCGGGAGGCCCGCGACGGGACGTGGAACGTCGCCACCCGGCGTACCGGCCCGCGTAAGCGTAGGGGCCGCAAGACATACACCGCCGCCCATGTCGTTCTCGCCGCGGGCACGTGGGGCACACAGCATCTGCTGTTCGACCAGAAGGATTCGGGCGCGCTGCCCAAGATCTCCGACCAGCTCGGTGTGCTCACCCGCACCAACTCCGAGTCGATTCTCGGCGCAGCCAAGAAGACAGTGGACCCCGCGCTGGAGTTGACGAAGGGCGTCGCAATCACCTCGTCGTTCCACCCGACGTCCGATACCCACGTCGAGCCGGTGCGCTATGGCAAGGGGTCGAACTCTATGGCCCTGCTGCAGACTCTGCTCACCGACGGCGGCGGCCGCCGGTGGATGACATTCCTCAAAGAACTGGCGAAGAATCCGTCGGCCGTGAGGGCAATGACCCCCTACAAGTGGAGTGAGCGCACCATCATCGCGCTGGTGATGCAGAACCTCGACAACTCCATAACCACATACACCAAGAAGGGCCTGTTCGGTCGGCGCAAGGTCACCAGCAAGCAGGGGCACGGGGAGCCGAACCCGACCTGGATCCCGAAGGGCAACGAGGCCACCCGTCGGATCGCGAAGAAGATCGACGGTGAAGCAGGCGGGACCTGGGGGGACGTGTTCAACATCCCGCTCACCGCGCACTTCCTCGGCGGCTGTGCGATTGCCTCGGGGCCGTCGAAGGGCGTCATTGATCCGTACCACCGCGTGTGGGGATACCCGACGTTGAGCGTCGTCGACGGTGCCGCCGTGTCCGCGAACTTGGGCGTCAACCCGTCACTGACGATTTCGGCGCAGGCCGAGCGCGCGGCTTCGCTGTGGCCGAACAAGGGTGAGCAGGATCAACGTCCCCCGCAGGGCGAGGGATATCGGCGCCTGAATCCTGTCGCACCGGTCAAGCCGGTAGTACCCGCGGAGGCCCCCGCCGCTCTGGTACTGCCGATCATCGAGATCCGCAGTGGCTCCGCGGCGTCGAAGAAAAAGAGCAAACACGGCGCCGCATAATGGTCCGATCGGGCCCGGTCTTGGGGCCGCGTCGATCGTGGCGCCGCGCGGCTTAGACTGACCCGGTGGCAGATATCGAGCAACAGAGACCCGTCCTCGTCGTCGATTTCGGCGCGCAGTATGCGCAGCTGATCGCCCGACGGGTGCGCGAGGCGAAGGTCTACTCCGAGGTTGTTCCGCACACCGCGACCGTCGCGGAGATCGCGGCCAGGGATCCCCTCGCGGTGGTGCTGTCGGGGGGGCCGTCGAGCGTCCACGACGAAGGGGCACCCGAGCTCGATCCGGCGCTGTTCGATTTGGGCGTGCCGGTATTCGGTATCTGTTACGGATTCCAGGCCATGGCCGGCGCGCTCGGTGGAACGGTGGCGCACACCGGCACCCGCGAATACGGCCGCACTGACTTGAAGGTGCAGGGCGGATTGCTGCACGACGGTCTGCCGTCGAATCAGCCCGTGTGGATGAGTCACGGCGACGCGGTCACCGAGGCGCCCGAGGGCTTCGAGGTGACGGCCACAAGTGAGGGCGCACCCGTCGCCGCGTTCGAGGACCGCGCCCGCAGGTTTGCCGGAGTGCAGTATCACCCGGAAGTCCTGCATTCGCCGCACGGACAGCAGGTGCTGAGCCGGTTCCTGCACGAGATCGCCGGCATCCCTCCCGTGTGGACGGCCGCGAACATCGCCGACGCGCTCGTCGAGCAGGTCCGGGAGCAGGTCGGCGACGGCAAGGCCATTTGCGGACTCTCCGGCGGCGTCGACTCTGCTGTCGCGGCGGCGCTCGTTCAGCGGGCGATCGGCGACAACCTGACCTGTGTGTTCGTCGATCACGGCCTCATGCGTGCGGGCGAGCGGACACAGGTGGAGCAGGATTTCGTCGCCGCCACCGGTGCCAAATTGATCACCGTAGACGCCGCCGAGACCTTCATCGGCGAACTGGCCGGGGTGTCCGATCCGGAGACCAAGCGCAAGATCATCGGCCGAGAATTCATCCGCAGCTTCGAGGGTGCGGTCAGCGAGGTGCTGGGCGAGAATGCCGCACACGGCGACGCTGTCGACTTCCTCGTGCAGGGCACGCTCTACCCGGACGTCGTGGAGTCCGGCGGGGGCACGGGCACTGCCAACATCAAGAGCCACCACAACGTGGGCGGGTTGCCGGAGGATTTGCAGTTCAAGCTGGTCGAACCGCTCCGACTGCTCTTCAAGGACGAGGTTCGCGCAGTGGGGCGCGAACTGGGCCTGCCCGATGAGATCGTGGGGCGCCAGCCCTTCCCCGGCCCGGGACTCGGCATCCGGATCATCGGTGAGGTCACGGAGGAGAGGCTCGAGATCCTGCGTCACGCGGATTCCATTGCGCGCGAAGAGTTGACGGCCGCAGGGCTCGACGGTCAGATCTGGCAGTGCCCAGTGGTGCTATTGGCTGACGTCCGTAGCGTCGGCGTGCAGGGTGACGGTCGCACCTACGGTCACCCGATCGTGCTTCGCCCCGTGTCTAGTGAGGACGCGATGACCGCGGACTGGACGCGACTGCCCTACGACGTCCTCGAGCGGATCTCCACCCGGATCACCAATGAGGTGCACGACGTCAACCGTGTTGTGCTGGACATCACGAGCAAACCGCCGGGCACCATCGAGTGGGAGTAGGATCTGGCGTCCTTGAGTTCTAAGACGGTTCTCAGCTGTATGGTGTTTGATCACATTCATGACTAGAGCAAGCACTGAGCAATTCGCCGAACGAATGATGGGTGTGATAGACGGCGCCAGTACCGCGCTCCTGGTCAGCATCGGCCACCAGACCGGGCTGTTCGACACTCTGGCCGGTCTCGAACCAGCCACCAGCGCGGAAATCGCCCGCGCTGGTGGTCTCAACGAACGCTATGTTCGGGAGTGGCTGGGCGGCATGGTCACCGCGGGCGTCGTCGAGTACGACAGCACCACCAAGCACTACCTCCTGCCGCCCGAGTACGCGGCGGTGCTGACCCGAGCCGCGGGGCCGGACAACCTGGCGGTACTCGCGCAGTTCCTCCCGCTTTTCGGGGGAATCGAGCAAAAAATCATCGGCTGCTTCCACGCCGGCGGTGGCCTGCCCTACAGCGAGTATCCGCGCTTCCACACGGTCATGGCCGAGATGAGTGGCGAGGTGTTTGACGCCGGGCTGATCGATGTGATCCTGCCGTTGTCCGCAGGCCTGACCGAACGGCTGCGCGCCGGCGCCGATGTGGCGGACTTCGGTTGCGGCAGAGGGCATGCGATAAACGTGATGGCCCAGGCCTACCCCGATAGCCGGTTCGTCGGGATCGACTTCTCCGAGGAGGGAATCTCAGCGGGGGAAGCCGAAGCGACTCGGCTGGGCCTGGCCAACGCGACGTTCCAGCAAGCTGATGTCGCCGCACTCGCCGCCACCGATGCCTTCGACGTCATCACCGTGTTCGACGCCATCCATGACCAGGCGCGCCCGGACCAGGTGCTGGCCAATATCTACCGCGCGCTGCGACCCGGCGGTGTGTTCCTGATGGTTGACATCAAGGCGTCAAGCCAGCTCGAAGACAACATCGGCGTCCCGCTCAGGACCTATTTCTACACGGCGTCGGTGATGCATTGCATGAGCGTTTCGCTGGCCCTCGACGGGGCCGGGCTCGGGACCGCATGGGGCCGGCAAATGGCCGAATCGATGCTCAACACAGCCGGATTCGGGGAAGTGCAGGTCGCGGAGATCGAATCCGACCCGGCGAACAATTACTACATCGCCAGAAAGTGAGTCGAGGTACCCGACCCGTTTTGGGTGATCCCCTCAGATGATCAGCGCTGCAAGGGTGACGCCACCGACGCTGATCAGGCCGATCGTCACCGCGAGGGTCAGCGAACCCGTCAGCGCGAGTGCGGCCGAGGCGGCGCCGCGCCGACAATGAGCATCAGGGATACCCACCACAGCACCGTCCCGAGTAAGTTCACACCGCTGGTAGTTCTGCCGGATCGGTTCGCCGCGACATGATCAGAGGGCGGCGAGGTAGTCGTCGAACGATGTTGTGGTCCTCAGATAGTCGCCTTGTGGGATGAGGCCGCCCGTAGCCATCGCTTTCCCAACCTTCCCTGGCATCGTGACCGGTACCACCAGTCGACGCAGATGGCGTGCGGCGACGATCCGGCGTGCCATGTCGACCACCTGCTCCTGCCGCGGCCCGGCAATCGCGAGGGTTCCCCATGCAGGATCCTGCTGCGAAGTCCGCAACAGAAACTTCGCAACGTCGTCGGCGGCAACCGGCTGGCACAGAATCCGTGGAATGGCAATCGCCCGCGACTTCGACGCAAGCAGCGGCTCGGGATACTCGAAGAAGTGTGTCGCACGGACGATTGTCCACGGAACCGCACTGGCGCGCACACGATGCTCCTGTGCGCGCTTCCCGAGGTAGTAGCCGAAGTTGATCGCGTCGATCCCGACGATCGACAGGGTGACGAGATGACCGACGCCCGCACGTTCTGCGGCCGCCACCAGATTCGCTGCCGCTTGCGAGAAGTACCGGACAGCTGGGCGTGCTCGCATCACTGTTTTATTCGATACGTCCACGACAGCATCACATCCCACTAGCGCGGCATCGAGACCGTCACCGGTCATCAGATCAACCCCCGTGGAGCGGGCGATGACTACAGTCTCGACACCTGACTGCCGCGCACGCGCGACGACCTTCGACCCCACCAGCCCGGTTCCGCCAACAACCGCAAGCCTCATGTTCCTCGACTCCTTTCACGCGCCCGGCACCACAATGCGCGGGCAACCGACTATCACTTCATGGACAAGGACGGGGCAGCGCACAGAAAAGTGACACACCGTGTCGTACGTCACCGGTGGGCACCCTCTCCTGGGGTCAACTCCTGATGAGCATCGTCAGTGAGGAGGTGCGGCACATGTCGGGTCATCTCCCAGACAAGGAGCCCTACCTAGTTCAGTCAGCGCCGGCAACCGGAAGCCGAATCGGCGGCGACTTCCGCGATTGCAACCTCGTCCTCCTTACCGAACGTGTCCTCGAGCGTCTCGAGCGTCTCGAGCGTCTCGAGCGTCTCGAGCTCGTAGTCGAGGTCGATCTCATCGACGGGCAGGATCCGGGCGGATTCGATCGCGCCGAGACGTTGTGGCGCATGGTCGGCGTCGTAGTCGAGGAAGTCTTGCGGCGCGATACCGGGGCCAGGCGCGACCGGACCAACGTGCGGGTCGCGGAGATCGAATCCGACCCGGTGAACGATTACTACATCGCAAGAAGTGAGCCGGGCCTCGAGGAGGCAGCCGACGGATCGGCTACTTGCGCCGGCTCGGCGCGAACACGAGCACTACGCCCACCAGGACCGCCACGACCACGAATACCCATCGAAACTCGACGTTGTCCTCCAGCGCGACTGCGAAGGACCGACCGGCGAGCGCCCAACCGCTCACGAACAGGGCAGCCAGACCCGACAGGAGCATGATCACGGACGGCCCTCTCCGCGTCCCGGTGCGGTCGTTGTCCTGAGTGCTCTCGATGTCATCCACGACGTACCTCCACGCTTCCGAACTTGACATCGGCATTGAGGGTCAGGAGATGACCGTCCGCGCCGTCGGCCCCACCGTCGATGCCGTCCGCGAGGCATTGCGAGTCGCCGAACAAGACGGTGCAGTGATTCTCGACGTCCATGGCTGGCGGGAGTATCACTTCGACCTCACCGAATGTTCCGCTGACGTCAACCGTCTTGTCCTCGGTGAGAGTGACATTGGTCAGGTCGAGCGTGAAGCTGCCGAATTTACCGAAGTAGGCGGGCTCGATGCCGGCTGCAGTCACGGGAGTCCAAGTGCGGTCGCCCACGTCCTCGCCGCCCAAGTCCACCGACCCGACGAGCGACGCCAGGACCACGAACCCTATTAGCGGGCCTGCTACGACGAGAAGGCCGTAACCCTTGCGTAGGAAGCCGCCGATCAACATCCCCACGCCCACGACGGCGAGCGCGATTGCACCTATCCGACCTGGGTTCAACCAGTCGGATCCGGTCAGCACCGAGAGCGCGGTCGCCCCGGCTGCGGCGATAATTGCGAGTCCGATTACCACCGTGGTCAGCCGTGAGCGCCGACGCTCTGGTTGAGGTGCGGGAATGGTGTCCTGCGCCGGTTCCGGGAGATCCCAGGCGAATGGGGCCGCGCCGAGCGGATCCCACGCCGGTGGTTGAGGTTCGATTGGTGTGAACGGTACCGAAGGCGGCTCGGTACGAGGGCTGGTGGCCGGGTTCTTCTCGAACGACACCGGATTCGATTCGGCAGCCGCAGGTTTGGCGGTGGCAGAGTTGGCGGGCGCCTCGGCCGAATTTGCATCCGGCGTGGAGGTGGTGCTCGGCATGTAGGCACCTGGGCCGAATTGGTTGGCACTGAATTGGTTGGCGCTGAAGTGACCGGGTGAGAAGCCGGCCCTTGGATATCCGGTGCCTGGATATCCGGTGCCGACGCCAGGGACCCCGGTTTCGGCGGGCAACGGCGGAGGTATTGGTTGCCGCTGGTAGAGCAGCCACAGGCCGCCGAGCATCAGGGCCATGCTGATCACTCCGGAACCGCCGAGGCCGACGCCGATGGGTCCGACGGTGCTCGCGGCGATGGCCAGTGCGACGAGAAGGACGATGGTCTTGGTGCCCGAGTCGGAGCTGTGACCGCGCCCCATCAGCGATTCGGCGGGCGAGGCAGGGTCTCCCGACTTCGTGAGAGTGAGCCAACACGCCAGGTAGAGGAGTACACCGGCACCGCCGAAGACGGTGGACACGACGAAGGCGGCTCGTATCAGTACGGGATCGACTCGGTAGCGGTACCCGATTCCCGTACAGACACCGGCGACGTGTCCGCGGCCCGGTAGCCGCACCGGTCGGGTCCGCCACAGATCCTGCATCTGTTCTTGGAAGCTCCCATTGTTCATACGACCATATTTCCGGTTGTGGGGGTGCGCGTACATCGGGAACTACCCTGATCTTTCGGGGCGATGTGGGTTGCGACACGTCCGGAAGTCAGGGTTGGACCCTGATGCCCGCGACCCGAGAAGCATGCCAGTATCGAGGACATGCAACCTGTGTCGAACGCAGTCGCGGGTGGTGGTGCCCCCGGGACGGTTCCGGTGCCACCCGGCGCTGTTCCCGTGCGACGGCTCGAACGGCGGGCCGGTGGTCGGATCGTGGGCGGCGTCGCCGGTGGTATTGCCGATCATGTCGGGGTCGACGTGATGAAGGTGCGCATCGCCTTCGCCTGCCTCTCGGCGTTCGCGGGCGCGGGGATCTTCGGCTACGGGTTGTTGTGGATCTTCACGGCTGCAGGTTCCGACACGCAGAAGCCCAGCGCTTCCGACCGGCGGAGGGCATACGGCCTGATCGCGATCGGTCTGGCCGGGGCGTCCGCGTTGTCGTGGTTGTTCAGTGGCCGGGTGGGTTCGGTGATCGCTCCGGTCATCGTGGTCGCGGTCGGTGCTGCGCTGGTCTGGCGCGAGTTCGACTCGGAGGGGCCGCGCACCGTCATCGGGTTGCCGCAGCGCCCCACCGTCCTCACCTGGGCGAGGGTCCTGGGCGGAGTGACCCTGATCGTGTCGGGTCTCGGTGTGGTGGTCCTCGCGCAGGTCGACTTCGATGCGCTGCGTTCGTCGTTGCTGGCCGTGTTGGTCACCCTGGTCGGGGCCGGGCTGTTGACCGTGCCTCTGTGGCTACGGCTGTGGCGTGCACTGGGAGCCGAACGGGCGGCCCGCATCCGCAACGACGAACGCGAGGAGATCGCCTCGCACCTGCACGACTCGGTCCTGCAGACTCTGGCCCTGATCCAGAAGCGTTCCGATTATCCGCATGAGGTCGCTCGACTCGCGCGTGGCCAGGAGCGGGAGCTGAGAAAATGGCTGTTCAGTGGGGGAGGCATCGACCATTCGAGTCTCGCGGAGGCGCTGCGGATCATCTCCGGCGAGGTCGAAGATCAGCACAGTGTGACGGTGCGACCGGTGACTGTGGGAGACGTGAGTCTCGACGTCGACGGAACGGGTGAAGGGCTTTCGAAGGAGAGCTTTACGGCGATTCTCGGGGCGACCAGGGAGTCTTTGGTCAACGCGGCCAAGCACTCCGGGGAGACCGAGATAAATCTGTTCGCCGAGGCCGAGCGCGAGCAGGTGAGTGTATTCGTTCGGGATCGCGGTATCGGATTCGACGTCGACGAGGTGCCCCCGGACCGTCAGGGACTCACGAAGTCGATCCGTGCGCGCATCGAGCGTCGCGGCGGAAAAGTTGATGTGCGCTCGACGCCTGGGAAGGGAACCGAGGTTCGGATTCACATGCCGCTCAGCGGGCGGTTCCGACCGGGAGCCAAAGCCTCCGAGGAGCCGGACACCGCCGGTCATGAGTAAGTGCCGTTTCCGGTGGCGGAATACGGCGCCACGTAGGGGCACTGAACGGCGCAGGATGGTTGTTCGCCGCCCAGGGGGCTCGGGCTACCGTCCGAATTCGGCGGTGCCGATCGTCCAGGCGCGGGCCTGGTCGCTGAGGGTGAAACCGAGTCCCGGCCGGCTGGACAGGTGCATGCGGCCGTCGCGGATCTCGAGGTGTTCGTTGAACAGGGGGTCGAGCCAGTCGAAATGCTCGACCCATGCCTCGGTGGGGTAGATCGCAGCGAGATGCAGATGAATCTCCATCGCGAAGTGCGGGGCGAGCTGTAGCTGCTTCTGCTCGGCCAGGGTGGCCAGTTTCAGGAACTGGGTGATGCCACCGATGCGGGGGGCGTCAGGCTGGATGATGTCGACCGCGCAGGCCTCGATCAACCGGACGTGTTCGCCGACGCTGGCGAGCATCTCACCCGTCGCGACAGAGGTGTCGAGACTCCGCGCGAGGTGCGCGTGGCCTTCGGCGTCGTATGCGTCGAGGGGCTCTTCGATCCAGACGAGGTTGAACTTGTCGAAGATCCGGCCCATCCGCATGGCAGTAGGGCGGTCCCATTGCTGGTTTGCGTCGACCATCAGGGGAACGTCGTCACCGAGGTGCTCGCGCACTTTCTCGATTCTGGCGATGTCCTTCTTCCAGTCCGGCTGGCCAACCTTGATCTTGATACCGCCTATACCGCTGGCCAGGGACGCTGATGCGTTGTCTAGAACCTGCTCGATCGGCGTGTGTAGGAATCCTCCGGAGGTGTTGTAGGTTTGTACTGAATCACGATGTGAACCAAGTAGTTTGGAGATCGGCAGGCCAGCACGTTTGGCCTTGAGATCCCAAAGGGCGATGTCGATGGCAGCGATGGCCTGGGTGGCTACGCCACTGCGGCCGACGGAGGCGCCGGCCCAGACGAGCTTGGTCCAGATCTTGCCGATGTCGTTCGGGTCTTCGCCGATCAGGACGGGGGCGACCTCCTGGGCGTGGGCGTACTGGGCGGGCCCCCCGGCGCGCTTGGAGTAGCTGAATCCGATACCTTCATGCCCCTGCTCGGTGCGGATCTCGGCGAACAGGAATGCGACCTCGGTCATCGGCTTCTGACGGCCGGTGAGCACCTTGGCATCACTGATCGCGGTCTCGAGCGGAAGGGTGATCGAGGACAGTGTGATCGACGCGATACGGTCCATGGTGGCTTCACCGGCAGCGAGGGCCTTGATTGCGGCATCGGGTGCGGCCAGGGAGCTGGTCGGCCGGGGTGTAAAGGTGTTGGTGGACATTGGTTCTCCTTCAGGGCGGCGTCGTTGCCGGGTGAGGCCGGGGTGTTCGGTCAGCTCAGTTTCAGAGTGCCGTCGATGCGCCGCCAGATTCCGAGTGGATTGTCGGTGCGCAACTCCGGGGCGAGTAGTTCCTCGGGGACGTTCTGGTAGGCGACCGGGCGCAGGAAACGTTCGACGGCGCGACTCCCGACCGAGGTAGTCGATGGTGCCGAGGTAGCGGGAAACGGTCCGCCGTGCACTATGGCGTGTCCGACCTCTACGCCGGTGGGCCAGCCGTTGAAGAGCACTCGACCGGCGATCAGTTCGAGCCGGTCGACCAATTCGCGAGCTGCCTCGTGATCGGATTCGGTCGCGTGCACGGTGGCGGTGAGCTGGCCCTCGAGCCGGTCGATCAGTTCCGGTACTTGGCCGACCTCCTTGACGCGCACGATCACCGAGGCCGGGCCGAAGACCTCCTCCTGCAGGTGTTGATCGTCGAGGAACTGGTCGGCGGTGGTGACGAACAGCTGCGGCACTCCGGAGCACGCGATTGCCGCGCCATTGTCAGCGCGTGCCACCGACTCGATGTTGTCGTTCGCCGCCAGGCGAGCGACACCGTCGGCGAACGAGGATGCGATGCCTGAGTAGAGCATCGGGGCTGCCGCCGACGCCGCGACAGCGTCGGTGGCTGCACGGATGAAGGCGTCAGCGCCGGGGGCATCTACAAGGAACACCAGGCCGGGGCTGGTGCAGAGCTGTCCAGTCCCAGTGGTCATAGACGCGATGAAATCGCGGCCCAGTTGTTCGGCGGCGATGAAATCGCGGCCTGGTTGTTCGGCGCGATCGGAGAGCGCTCCGGGCAGCACGAAGACCGGGTTGATGCTCGACATCTCCGCGTAGACCGGTATCGGCACAGGCCGTGCCGCCGCGGCGGCGGTCAGCGCAACTCCCGCCTGCCGCGAACCGGTGAACCCCACTGCGCGGACTCGCGGGTCGGTGACCAGGGCGATGCCGACGGTCTGACCGGAGCCGAAGAGTAGGGAAAAAGTGCCTTCGGGGAGGTCGTGCTTCTGTACTGCGGTGCGGATGGCGCGGCCGACCAACTCCGACGTCCCCGGGTGTGCTGAGTGCGCCTTGACGATCACCGGAGCACCGGCTGCCAGGGCTGATGCTGTGTCGCCGCCGGCGACCGAGAACGCAAGCGGAAAGTTGCTGGCCGAGAACACGGCAACCGGTCCGAGTGGCACCTGGCGCTGGCGTAAGTCTGGTTTGGGCAGCGGGGTACGGTCTGGATTCGCTGTGTCCAGGCGGGCCCCCGTCCAGCTACCTTCCCTCACCACTGAGGCGAACATCCGTAGCTGCCCCGTGGTGCGAGCAAGTTCGCCCTGCACGCGCGCGGCGGGGATACCGGTTTCGGCGTTGACTCGATCGATCAGCACGGCCCCGATCTCCTCGATCTCGGCGGCGATCGTTTCGAGGAACGCAGCGCGCTCCTCGAAGCTGGCGTGGCGGTACGTGCCGAATGCCTCCCATGCCAGTGAGGCCGCGCGGTCCACGGCGGCATCGTCCGCCGGAGAGTAGACGGGTTCGAGCTGCGCGCCTGTAGCCGGGTTGGTCGCCTGGAACGGTGTGCCGCAATCTTTCACGTCCACGGAACCGATCAGATTGGCTCCGGTCAGCTCCACGGTGTGTGTGGATGTCATGATCAGCTCACCCTCTTGATCAAGTTGGTCAGCTCGCCGCGCTCGATGTCGTCGAGGTCAGTCAGGGGGCTGCGCACAGGCCCGGCGGGCCGGCCCACGACCTTCATGCCGGCCTTGATGATGCTTACCGCGTATCCAGGCTTGCGGTTGCGGAGATTGCAGTACGGGATGACGAACTCGTTGAGCGCGTTGATCACGAACGCGGTGTCGCCGCGGCGCAGTGCCGCGTAGAAGTCGAGGGCGAACTGCGGGACGAAGTTGTAGATCGCCGACGAGTAGGTGGTCACCCCGAGCGCCAGGTACGGGAGGGCGAACATCTCCGCGGTCGGGAGCCCACCGATGTAGGTCAGCCGGTCGCCGATACCCGCGTAGATCCGCGTCATCTGCTCGATGTCGCCCACCCCGTCCTTGAATCCGACGAAATTGGGGCAGCTGTCGGCGAGTTCGGCGACGGCGGCTTCGGTGTAGACGGCATTGGCGCGGCTGTAGATGGTGACACCGAGTCCGGTCGCGGCGCAGACCTGTTTGACATGCGCGACCAACCCTTCCTGACTGGCCTCGGTCAGATAGGGCGGGAGAAGCAGGATGCCATGGGCGCCGACGCGTTCGGCAGACCGGGCCATCTCCACGGCGGTCGCGGTGCCGTAACCGGCCGGGGCTATCACCGGCAGACCGTCGGGTGCCTCCTGGACCGCGGCGGTGACAACTTGCTCGACCTCGGTGGGGGTGAGCGAGAAGAATTCGCCGGTGCCGCCGGCGGCGAACAGTCCGGCGGCGGTGTACTGGCCAAGCCATGCGATGTTCTCGCGGTAGGCGGCCTCATCGAATGCGCCGTCATCGCTCAGGTGGGTGACAGGGAACGACAGCAGACCGGAGCCCAGCTTGCTTGCGACTTCCTGAGGCGAGGCGTTGGGCATGGTGAATCGGTCTCCTGTTCGACGGTCTTGCTTGTGCTGTGCACTTGGTCGCAACTTGTGCTGTGCACTTGATCGCAAGGGTACGAACTCGGGATCATTCAGGTCCAACACTCTTTATGGATTATCTAATACGGAAAAGGTATCAACGCTCCCTGTCGGGTTATTGCGCAACAGTTCGCAACTGATACCTATTTTGGATCATCTGATATGAAAATCGGCTTGGACGCGCATTCATCATCGTAGGTAGATTCTGATCCGCTCACGAATGTGACTCGGGACTCTGCCCATTCGTCGACGTAATTGCCAGCCCTTCGAAGGAGTCGCGTCATGACAATCAGCCGGCCGGTCGAGAAATCGACCAGCGCCTCGACGCTGAATACAGGCAAGGTCCGCTTCACGATCCTGGCGATGATCTTCGCGGTCACCGTGATCAACTATGCCGACCGGGCAACGATTTCCATCGCCGGCGATGCGATCCAGGAAGAGTTCGGCATCAGTTCGGTCACCCTCGGCTACATCTTCTCTGCCTTCGGCTGGTCGTATCTGATCGGGCAGATACCTGGTGGCTGGCTCCTCGACCGCTACGGCTCCAAGAAGGTCTACGGCTGGGCTCTGGTCACCTGGTCGTCATTCACCGTCATGCAGGGGTTCCTCGGAAGCTTCAGTATGGGCACAGCGGTCGGCCTGTTGTTCTTGCTCCGCTTCCTGGTCGGCTTGTCCGAGGCCCCGGCCTTCCCGGGTAATTCGCGGATCGTCGCCGCCTGGTTTCCGACCAAGGAACGCGGAACCGCCGCAGCAATTTTCAATTCGGCGCAGTACTTCTCGACCGTGATATTTGCCCCGATCATGGGGTGGCTCGTCACCGCGTGGGGCTGGGAACATGTCTTCACCGTCGTGGGCGGTATCGGTATCGCCCTCGGCCTGGTCTGGATGAAGGTCGTCTACAGCCCCCGCCGGCATCCGCGGCTGAAGAAGCCGGAATTCGAGTACATTCAGGCCGGCGGTGCACTCGTCGACATGGACGAGCCCGGAGAGAAGAAGAACGTCGGATCCGATCAGCTGCGCTACGTGAAGCTGTTGCTCACGAACCGGATGATGCTCGGGGTGTTCGTCGGTCAGTTCTTCATCACCACCATCACCTGGTTCTTCCTGACCTGGTTCCCGGTCTACCTGGTCCAGGAACGCGGTATGACGATCCTTCAGGCCGGCTTCATCGCCGTACTTCCCGCTATCTGCGGATTCGTCGGTGGCATCAGCGGTGGCGTCATCTCCGATGCCCTCATGCGCCACGGCTGGTCCCAGACCAAGGCCCGCAAGACCCCGATCATCACGGGGTTGCTGCTGGCAGCCGTCATCATCGGCTGCAATTATGTGGATGCATCCTGGTTGGTCATCACCCTGATGTGTGTGTCGTTCTTCGGCAAGGGCCTCGGAGCCCTGGGCTGGGCAGTCATGGCTGACGCCTCACCCAAGGAAATCGCCGGACTCGGTGGTGGGGTGTTCAACACCTTCGGCTCCGTCGCCGCCATCACTACGCCTATCGTCATCGGCTACATCGTCGACAGTTACGGCTCATTCGATCTCGCTCTCGTCTACGTCGGGGTGTGCGCCATGCTGACCGTCGTCTCCTACGTCTTCGTCGTCGGCCCGATCAAACGTCTCGACCTCACCGAAATGCAAGCCCGCGCCGACGAGAAGCGCGCCGCCAAGCAGAGCTGACCCCCGCACTCACCGCCATCACATGGCCCTGTTGCCCGGCATCTCCGGACAACAGGGCCATGTCGCATTACGGGGTCGACCCCGAATGTCCTGGATCCCTGCGTCCGTCACCTAGAGTGGGTTGACCATGCCGCCCACGCCGAGGAACAGCCGCAGTGACTTTGCCTGAAACACCCCCGTACCGTGTCTTTCTCGTCGATGATCATGCCGTTTTCCGGTCGGGTGTCCGCGCCGAACTCGGAAGGGAAGCCGACATGGAGGTGGTGGGTGAGGCCAATGGTGTCGCGGAGGCGGTGTCTGGGATCAACGCCACCGCGCCGCATGTCGTGCTGCTCGACGTCCATATGCCCGATGGTGGCGGCGTTGCGGTGTTGAGGGGTATCGAGTCGGGCCCGGTGTGCCTGGCGCTGAGTGTGTCCGACGCCGCCGAAGACGTGATCGCGGTGATTCGGGCGGGCGCCCGCGGATACGTGACCAAGTCGATCTCCGGCGTCGAACTGGCCGACGGCGTGCGCCGGGTCGCCGGTGGTGACGCCGTGTTCAGTCCGCGGCTCGCGGGTTTCGTGCTGGACTCGTTCACCGGACGTTCGAATGTCCCTGAACCGCAACTGGATCCGGAGCTGGATTCATTGACGCCGCGGGAGTTGGAAGTTCTGCGCCTACTTGCCCGGGGCTATACGTACCGGGAAATTGCCGAAGAACTGGTGATTTCGGTGAAGACGGTCGAAACCCACGCGTCCAACGTGCTTCGGAAGACGCAGCAGTCCAACCGGAATGCGCTCACGAGGTGGGCGCACCGCCGCCGGATCGACTGACCCGGCCACTTCGTCGTCAGGGCTGGGTCAACAGGACGATCACAGCCACGAGTGCGGCCAGGATCAGGATCACGACCATGACCCCCATGGCGATCGGCGCCCACGCCACCACCTGATCGCGGACGCTGGGTACAGGCGAGCCCGGAGCCGGTTTGGCCGGTCGCGGCGGCCACTGCAATCGGCCCAGCGGACGGGGCACGCTCGTCAACGGGGTGCTTTGCTGCACCGCGGGCAACCCGGCCTGGGTGGAGCCCACCAGTTTGTTGCGCCTACGTGAATCGGGCAACAGTGTAGAGCGATGGGCCCATGACGGAATCGTGCCGTCCGCGGAATAGACGGGCGAGCCTACGAGATGGGCGATATTACCGTCCCCGGCCATCGCCACACGGGCCAGAGCGTCTCGGGCCTCGGCCATCGTGGGACGGCGAACCGGGTCGGGTTCGAGCAGGTGCAGCAGGGTATCGGTCAGTGGGCCGGCCTTGCTCGGACGGTAGATCTCGGCCTTCGCGACCCGGTGTAGGAGGGCGACGGAATCGGAGTCGACACCGAACGGTGGTTGCCCTTCCACAACCGTGTAGAGCGTGGAACCGAGGGAGAAGACGTCGCTGGCTTCTGTCGGGTCCTGTCCGCGTGCGACCTCGGGGGAGAAGTACGCGGGGGTTCCGGTGATGACCCCGTTCGTGGCGTCTGAAAAATCGCCCTTGGCGCGGGCGATGCCGAAGTCGCTGATCTTGACGGTGCCGAGTTCCCGGCCGCGGTCGGCGACGAGGATGTTGCCCGGCTTGATGTCACGGTGCACGATTCCTGCGGTGTGCGCGGCCGTGAGCGCGTCGGCTACTTGCGCACCGATCTGTGCGACCTCGAGTGGGGGCAGTGTCTCGGCGATGTTCATCGCCTGAGCGAGGCTGCGGGACGGCAGGTACTCCATGACCAGCCAGGGTTCCCCCGCTTCGAGTGCCACGTCGTACATCGCGATGGAATGGTTGTGGGCGAGTTTGGCGGCGTTGCGCCCTTCTCTCATGGTGCGCTCGCGTACGCGTCGTGCTTCGTCGGGGGCGAGTCCGGCCGTCGTGATGACCTGTTTGACGGCGACGTCGCGGTGCAGCAGGGTGTCCCGCGCGAGCCAGACCGCACCCATTCCGCCGCCGCCGAGTTTGGATCGCAAACGATATCTTCCGGCCACCAGGTAGTCGGGTCCGATGCCCCTTTCGCTCTGCTGCTCCATCACCGAATGCCGCCCGAGAAGCCCCTGGCTTCAGCCGCGGGGAGGTAAGGGCGGCTATACGTTTCTCGGGGCATGTTTTCGGAACCTCCATTTGTGGTGAAATCTTTTGTGGGAGTGGACGATAATGGTGCGCGCGGTGCGGTAGAGTTCCGCACTGTGACCGAGGTCGTGCGCTACACCTATCGGTTGCGCCCTGGTGCGCGAGCCGAGAGCGCACTGCAGGGCGAATGGCATCGTTGCCGGTTCCTGTGGAACGAAGCAGTCCACCAACACCAGCCCGGGCGGAAGCCGACGTTCGGGAAACTGTGCAAACTGCTTACCGCCGCACGTGGTCGAAGTGGCTGGCTCGAGTCCGGCTCCCAGGTCGCACAGCAACGAATGCTCTGCACTTACGGGCTGGCCCTCGGCCACTCCTTCACGGTGAAGGGCCGCGGAAGGCCGGCGTTCAAAGCCCGTAGGAAGACTTTGCCGTCGCTCGGGTACACCACCCGCGGATTCTGCATCCGTGAGCGGCGTCTGGTGTTGCCGAAGGGTGTCACCATCCCGGTGGTGTGGTCCCGCGGGCTGCCGTCCGACCCGACCAGTGTCCGGGTGTATCAGGACAGCCTCGGGCACTGGTACGCCTCCTTCGTGGTGCGGCGCGACACCGAACCGGCCCCCGACGCGGACCCGGACAGCGGTCTCGGTATCGATTGGGGTGTGTCGACCACGGCGACCGCCACCGACAGCGCCTACGACCTGCCGTCTCTCGGGCATCGGAAGCGTTGCGCCGCCGAGTTGGCCAAGGCGCAACGGAAGATGGCGAGACGGCACAACGGGAAACGCGGCCCCCAAACCGGCGGATACGTGCGGGCCAGGCGTGCGGCGGCGACACTGCACAAGAAAGCCACCCGACAGACTCGGCACGATTCTCGGGTGTGGGCGAAGCGGGTGGTCGATCATCACGACTTGATCGCCGTGGAGGACTTCAAACCCACCTTTCTGGCGAAGTCCACGATGGCACGCAAGGCGGCGGATGCTGCGGTGGGTGCGGCGAAACAGGAATTGATCGAGCGTGGCAGGCGGGCCGGCCGGAGGGTGGTGTTGGTGCGGCCCTGGTATACGACGATGACGTGTTCGAGTTGCTTCGCGAGAGCCAAGCAGCGACTCGAACTGTCGGAACGAACTTTCCGATGCACGGCCTGCGGGTTTACTGCGGGTAGGGATTGGAACGCTGCCAGGGTGATCCTGGCTGTGGCAGAACGGGGCCACACAAGTGTTGACGACGTCAGACATGTGCGGCCTTCCTCCGGGTTGGTTGTGTGTGCGGTCTGAGCTTGGAATCCCCCGGCTTCAGCCGTGGGGAACTGTTAAGCGTTCAGGTTAGTGGAGCGGGCGCCGAATGTGCGATGGTCCTGACCTCTGGCGATTCGGGGCACACTTGACGGGCCTCCACCGACCGGCTTTACTGAAACATATTCGAAAATATGTTCGAATAATGCGTTTGTTCGAGCCGCGCCTTCCCCGTGGTTGCCGACCGTTGTTGGTGTCGAGTGTCAGGGGTGTCGAGTTGGCTGAAGAAGTGGCCGGCGAGCCAGAGTTTCCCGAACTATCCGAGTTGTCGGGTTTATCCCGGCAGGAGCGTCTGGATTACCTCAGACAGCGGATGGCGGCCGTTCCTGCCCGCGGCGAGTCCGTGTCCGTCCGCCTCCCTGTAGAGAACTCGTTTCCCGCGACTCCTGATTCCCACGTTGTCGGGGTACTCCCGGTTCCGGCGGCACTGGCCGCACTTCTTCCCCGGCGCGGGCTGGCACGCGGTTCAGTGGTGTCGGTTTCGGGTGCTACCTCACTCCTCCTGGGACTGGTCGCGTCCGTGACCGCGGGCGGTGGCCACGTCGCGGTGATCGGGCACCCCCGGCTCGGGATACTGGCAGCCGTCGAGATGGGTGCGCGGCTTGAACGGTTGGCCCTGATCCCCGACCCCGGCGCCGACCCGGTGGAGATTGCCGCGGTGCTGCTGGACGGAATGGACCTGGTGGTGCTCGGACTGGGAGGGATGTCGGTGGCGCCGTCCAGGGCGCGCGCGGTGGTGGCTCGGGCTCGGAGCAAGGGTTCGACCCTGGTCGTCACCGACGGGTACTGGGACGGTGCGGAGATGCGACTGGATGCCCGGGTCTGCGGTTATGCCGGATTGGGAAACGGATCCCAGGACCGGGGATGCGGGCGGTTGCGTTCCCTCAGCCTGACGGTATGTGCCAGGGGGCGGTCGTTCCAGCCGCGCACCACCAGGCTGGACGTGGGGTCGGAGCAAGGACGGGTGGAGTGGGTGGGTGCTCCGGAACCGGTGGTCGCGCTCGAGGCCGGTCCCATCGCGGAACCGACGGCGGTGGTGGGACTGTGAGCCGGGTGCTGGCGTTGTGGTGTCCCGACTGGCCCGCGGTCGCGGCGGCCGCCGCCGCCGCCCTCCCACCGACTTATCCGGTGGCGGTGACGTCGGGCAATCGGGTGATCGCCTGTTCGGCACCGGCCAGGGCGGACGGAGTGCGCCGTGGCCTGCGCCGGCGAGAGTCCCAGGCGCGGTGTCCACGGTTGCACGTGGTGACCGCCGATCCCGGCCGGGATGCGAGGTTGTTCGAACCGGTGGCCTCCGCAGTCGACGCGGTGGCACCTGGTGTCGAAGTGTTGCGTTCCGGTCTCGTGGTGCTCTCGGCCCGCGGTGTTGCCCGGTATTTCGGTTCTGAGGAAGCCGCTGCGGAACGGTTGGTGGACCAGGTGTCGACAGTGGGAGTGGAATGCCAGGTCGGTATCGCGGATCAGCTGTCCACGGCCGTGATCGCCGCGCGCAGAGCGGCACTCGTGCCCTCCGGCGAGGGAGCAAACTTTCTGGCGCCGCTTCCGATGCGGGAACTGGCGGACGAGCCGAGCCTTGCGGCACCCCACCGCGGCGAGTTGGTCGACCTGCTGCATCGACTCGGGCTGCGCACCATCGGCGCCTTCGCCACGCTGTCGGCAGGTGATGTGGCTTCGCGGTTCGGGACCGATGCAGTGCTGGCACATCGGGTTGCACGAGGTGAGCCGGAGCGTCCACCGTCGGCGAGGTCGTTGCCTCCCGACCTGGAAGTGGAGGAGCACTGCGATCCGGTGATCGACCGGGTCGATGCCGCAGCCTTCGCGGGGCGTGCGTTGGCGGAAAAACTTCACCACACGTTGTCGGACTCCGCGGTGGCCTGCACTCGGCTATCGATATCGGCGATTACTGGAAACGGTGAGCAACTGTCCCGGATCTGGAGATGCGCGGAACCGTTGACCCCGGAAGCGACCGCCGACCGGGTGCGGTGGCAACTGGATGGGTGGCTGACCGGACGCAGCGAGAAGCGGCCCACCGCCGGGATCGCCGTCCTGAGGCTCGAGCCGGTGGAAGTGGTGGCAGCGTGTGCCCTGCAGTTGGGACTGTGGGGTGGAGTCGGAGATCAGGACGAGCGGGCCCGTCGGGCTCTGGTGCGAGTGCAGGGACTGCTCGGCGGGGAAGCCGTGCAGGTGGGTGTCCTCAGCGGTGGGCGCGGGCCAGCGGAGCGCATCACACTACTGCCGTTGGGAGACGAATTGATTCCCCGCAACGACCCGTCGGAGCCGTGGCCGGGCACGCTGCCCGAACCGGCGCCTGCCGCAGTGCCGACGGCGAATCCCGAGGTGTGGATGGCGGACGAGCGGGGTACGGCAGTGACAGTGACGGAACGGGGTGTGTTCAGCGCTTCTCCCGCACGGTTGCGGTGGGGACGCCAAGAGTGGACGGTGTGCGGGTGGGCCGGACCGTGGCCGGTGGACGAGTGGTGGTGGGATCCTGCGGCCACTCGGACGGCGGCCAGGGCTCAGGTGCTGTTGGAGGAGTCGCGGGCGCTCCTGGTGATCTGCACGGAAGGGCGCTGGTCGGTGGAGGGAATCTATGAGTGAGGAATGCAGATTCGCCACAGCTACGCCGCCGGACCGTGGCATAACTCGAAGGGGTTTGAGCGTGATGATTTCTTTCAACCACACCATCGTTGCCGCCAAGGACAAGCAGGAGTCGGCGACGTTCTTCACTACCTTGTTCGGGCTGCCGGACGCCGCGCCCGTCGGCCACTTCCTAGCTGTCGCGCTGTACAACGGAGTGTCTCTCGACTTCATGGATTCGTCTGATGATTTCCCGCCGCAGCATTACGCCTTCCTTGTCGGTGAGGACGATTTCGATCGGATCTACGGACTGATCGTCGAGTGGGGTCTCGACCACTGGGCTGATCCGCGGCAGACACTGCCGGGCGCCATCAACACCAACGACGGCGGGCGTGGCGTTTACTTCCTCGACCCGTCCGGGCACTTTCTGGAGATCATCACCCGCCCGTATGGGTGGGCCGATAGCCCGTAGGTGGTTTCCGCCGCCGCTACTCTGGGTTCTCGTGTACACGAGCAGGATTACCCCGATGCAAACCGGCATCGACATCGCCTACTGGGACAGTGAAGACCTCCCGGTATCGAACTTTGGTGACGCCCATCCCGTTCCCGTCGTCCTCGTGCACGGGATGGGCGGTGACGGTGGAACCTGGGATCGATTCGCCCGAGCCCTCATCGACCGCGGGCGCCGCGTCATCGTCCTCGACTTGCGGGGGCACGGGCGCAGCGCACGGGCTTCGTCGTATCTGTTCGAGGAATTCGGTACCGACGTCGTCGAGGTGTGTGACAACCTCGGGATGGCCCGGGTCGATCTCGTCGGGCATTCGCTCGGTGGCCATGCTGCGTCGCTCGCCGCGCAGGTCCGACCCGCGCTGGTTCGCCGGATGGCGATCGAGGAGGCCCCGCTTCCTCTGCGTCCGGGAGATCCGGAGCAGATCTTCGTGCACAGGCTGCCGTCGCCCTCGGAACTATGGCACGCGGCGACGAGCCTGATCCGTCACCCTCGGGCCGCGATCACCTTCGATCGCTCGATGACGGCCTCCGCGCTGGAGCAGTTCCGCCGTCCGGATCCGTTGTGGTGGGACAGGTTGCCGCAGATCGAGGCCGACACACTGATCCTGCGTGGTGGTCCGGGCGGAATGGTCGATCCCCGCAAGCTCGAGTCGGCGGTAGCGGCGATACCGAAGTGTCGGGTGGTGGTTTTTCCCGGCGGGCACAGCATCCACCGCGACCGCTACGACGAGTTCGCAGCGGTGGCACTGCCGTTTCTGATGGACCACGAGTTGCGCTGACAAAAAGTTGGCAATTGTAAACCTCGCGGGGGTGGACTGGACTAGCGTGGATGGCAAGGCGGGGGCCCGGAACACAACGGTTGCTGCCGCAGGATGAGCACCTGAAATTGCAGGCGTTCGATGACGTGTCTGCACGTCGGAAAGAAGGCTCACGATGTCGACAATTATGCCCGGACGACCCCACGCGCCCGGTCGGGAGGGATTCAGTTCGCTCCGGTCAGGCGGGCTCAACTGGGACGCCTTTCCGTTGCGACTGTTCACGAAGGGCAATGCCAAGTTCTGGAACCCGTCCGACCTCGACTTCAGTCGGGAAGCGGAGGACTGGGAGGGGCTCAACAGTGAGCAGAAGCGCAGCTCCACGTTCCTGTGCGCGCAGTTCATAGCCGGCGAGGAAGCGGTCACCGAGGATATTCAGCCGTTCATGAAGGCGATGGCCGCGGAGGGCCGGTTCGGCGACGAAATGTATCTGACCCAGTTCTGTTTCGAGGAGGCCAAGCACACTCAGGTGTTCCGGTTGTGGATGGACGCGGTCGGTCTGACGCAGGACCTACACCCCTTCGTCGCTGACAATCCGTACTACCGGCAACTGTTCTACGAGGAATTGCCGGGGTCGCTGGCGGTGCTCGAGACCGATCCCAGCCCGGCCAATCAGGTGCGGGCCAGCGTGACCTACAACCACGTCATCGAGGGAAGCCTCGCGCTCACCGGTTACTACGCGTGGCAGAAGGTGTGCACGACGCGGGGAATCCTGCCCGGAATGCAGGAGCTGGTCCGCAAAATCGGCGACGACGAACGACGTCACATGGCCTGGGGCACGTTCACGTGTCGTCGGCACGTGGCGGCCGACGACAGCAACTGGGGTGTGGTCCAGGAGCGGATGGCGGAGTTGATGCCGATGGCGTTGGGCATGATCGACTGGGTAAACAAGCAGTTCGAGGTTCAGCCGTACGGGCTCGACGAGCAGGAGTTCCTCGACTACGCCGCTGACCGGGCGCAGCGTCGGCTCTCGGCGATCGAGTCCGCGCGTGGACGCCCGATTCAGGAGATCGACCTGGATTACTCACCCGAGGTACTCGAAGAGCGATTCGGTGAGGAGGATGCCAAAGCGCTGTCCGAGGCCGTCGCTGAGGCTGAGGCCGTGGCTGAGGGCTGATGGGTTGTGGGCGCCTCACTCTGCGGTGGCGCCCACGTTCTTCTTCGCAAGCCACGACAAGGTGTGATCGGCGATCTCGCGCCACCCGTGATCGATGACCAGCGAGTGGCCTCGGTCGTCGAATACCTTGTACTCGTTGACCGTCGACGCCTTCCGGTATCGGTTGAACGAACTCCGCGAGCTCGCCTCCGGCACAGCCTTGTCTTCGCCGCCGCCCACGATGAGCAGCGGACCGCGGTCTGCGGTGACGTCGACCGCGGTGGGGCTGTGTGGGAAGAAGTTGGCGGAGGCGGCTTCGAATAGAGGTCTGCCGGGCGCCGGGATCACGTAGCGGTCGTGGAGCGCGTCGGATTCGCGCACTGGTATCGCGTTGCCGAACATGCTCTGGAACGAATTTTTCGAATGAATGTGGGTGCCAAGGTAGTTCGATGGATTTGACACAACGGGAAGAACGCCCAGCAGCTGCGTCAGCGGCAGTCGGATCACTCCCTTCATCTGGGCCGGATCGATCGCGACCGCGGCGGAGGCCAGCTTCCGGCCTAGCAGTTTCTGTGCGACGAGGCCCCCGAACGAGTGGCCGACGACCACCGGCGCGGCGCTCAGTTCCGCGATCGCCGCCGCGAAATGATCCGTGATTTCCTCTACTCCGAGGCCACCGATCGGGCCGGGGTTCGCACGAGTGTCGGCGACGGTTGGCCCGTCTCCAGGCCAGCCGGGATTGTGTGGCTCGTAGCCGTTCTCACGGAAGAGTTCGACCCACGGGTCCCAACTGCTGCTGTGTAGCCACAGTCCGTGGATGAAGACGACGGGAATGCTCGTCATGTTCGGTCCTCCGCTTCGTTCGCGCCTGGTGGGTCTCAGGAATCATCGTCGCCCACCGGTGAGCGTGCGTCCAGGAAAGACAGCCGGAACCCAGAACGGAGGATGGCAGGATCAGCTCATGGCCCTCACCGCGCTCGATCGCAAGCTCATCGCCTGGTCTGCGACATTCGTGATCTCGCAGGTCAACATCGCCCGGCTGTTGGGGCCGGTGGCCCGCCGGGTTTGGGAAGTGCAGACCGCGACGTCTGCGCGGGCGTACCGCGACATTCTCGACAAGATGGACGAGGTCGAGACCGCGCGGTACAAGAGTCACTACTACCCCGACTTCGTCCACCCCTTCGTCTATGCGGTGGCGTTGCGCACAGGCGCGCGGCGCCTGGCCGAGCTGACCCCGCTATCGCCCACGACGCAGACGGTACTGGCGGTGGCACCGGTGATCTCCGCGGCGGGGGATTACGCCGAGAACGTGGTGGGTCTGCATCTGCTGTCAAATCGGGACCACATCACCGACGCGGCGGTTCGCGCCACGACGGCGGTCAGCGTCACCAAATGGGTGCTCGCGCTCTGCACGCTCAGCTATCTCTCCCAGGGGTTTGTGCGGGTCTGGGCGAGGAAGCTGCAGGGCTGACCGACTATCGCGACTGACACAATGGTCTGGTGACTGATCCGATCACCTGCTCCGCCTTGTCTGCGAAGGACGAACCACTGGCGGGTACCGCCGTGCACGTCACGGGCTGGGTGTGCCTGGAGTTCCCGGGCGCGTGGGGACGGGACGTGCTCGACGGCGCGGCGCTCGGGCCGGACCTCGCTCGGGAACTCGACGCCCGCGCCGACGCTGCGGGAGTGCGGATCATGTTCATTCGAAGACCGGGCCGCAGCACGGCAGCCCCGCAGCGGCGACAGGTGCTGCTGGCGCAGTCGCATCCGGTGCGGTCCTGGTGCGAGCGGCTCGAGATCGGTACACCTGCCGACCTCCTCGACCTGGATTTCGGTCTGGTTTCCGGGACCGCGCCGGGTCTCGGCACGCCGGTGACCGACCCCACCGTCCTGGTGTGTGCGCACGGAAAGAGGGATCAGTGCTGCGCAGTGGTCGGGCGCCCGGTCGCCGCGGAATTGGCTGCGGAGTTCGGCGCCGCGGTGTGGGAATGCTCGCACACCGGAGGGCATCGCTTTGCGCCCTCGATGATCCTGTTACCGACGGGCTACACCTACGGCAGGCTGTCGGCGCAGCAGAGCCTCGACGCGGTCCGCGCCGCGGCCCGGGGTGAGGTCTACCAGGCCGGACTCCGGGGCCGAAGCTCATGGGACGCCAGGGGGCAGGTGATGGAACTTGCCGTCCGGGAATTGTGCGATGCTGCGCCGGACGAGCTGACAATTGAGCCGAATTCCGTTGTCGCCCATAGAGACGGACGTCGTTGGGTCGTCGGCCTGGAAGAGCGGGAATTGTCGCCCCGGCCGGTGAGTTGCGGGGCTGCGCCGAAACAAATGCACTCCGTCGTCGCCACCGAGGTCCGCGTGCTCACGTCCTGAACCGGTGATCACCAATGTGCGCCGGGCACTAGCCTGCCGATCTGGCGTGCGGCACGCCCCAACACAGACGGCTTGTTGTCGTTGTGCTCCCTGACCGACTGGCCGTCTGGGTGTTTCTCGGCCGACTCGCCGTCTTGATCCTCGGTGCGCGGCGGGCCCGGTGCCGCGTCCGTCGTGACCTCTCCTCTCGCCGCCTGTGAATCCGGGAACATGCGATACACCTGATGCATCAGGCGGTCCTTGGTGGCGGGTGTGAAGAGTTGGCCGAATTCACCGAGGGTGCCGACCGGGACGTCGATACGTTTGGGACGTTCGATCAGCGCCCGGACGACCATCGCCGCCGCCCTTTCCGGTGACATGCTGGGTCCGTCGTTGTAGTGGCTCGTGGGGGTGATCATCGGTGTCTTGACCAGCGGCATATGGATGGTAGTGAATGTGATTCCATCCGAGAGAGTTTCGGAGGCCGCAACATCGGTGAAGCCATCGAGAGCCGATTTGCTGGCGATGTAGGCAGAAAATCGAGGTGTCGCGAACTGCACTCCGGCGCTGCTGATATTGACTATGTGGCCGAATCGTCGTTCACGCATCTGCGGCAGAAACGCGAGGACGAGGCGCACTGCGCCGAAGTAGTTGACGGCCATCGTGCGCTCGAAGTCGTGGAGTCGGTCCGTCGAGCGGTAGAGGCTGCGCCGGATCGACCGTCCGGCGTTGTTGACCAGCATGTCGACGTGATCGTGTTCGGTGAGAATGGCTTCGACGGCGCGTTCTACTGCCGCGTCGTCGGTGATGTCACAGGGGTAGCCGAAGGCCTCACCACCCGCCTCGCGGATCTCCGCCACCACGGACCGGAGTTCCTCGGTGCGCCGGGCGAGGAGGATCACCGTTGCGCCCTCGAGAGCCGTCGCAATCGCGGAACTCCGGCCGATTCCGGACGACGCGCCCGTGATCACGACGTGTCGGCCCATCAGGGGGCCGTCCGGGTGCGAACGACGCGCCCGGTCCGGATCCAGGTGCTCGATCCAGTACGTCCACAGCTTGTCGGAGTAAGACGCGAAGTCTGGAACTTCGATGCCAGTGTCGCGCAATGCGTCCCGGGTGGCATCGCTTGCGAACACTGTAGGCAGCGTCATGTTCTCGACGAGAGCAGGTGGAATTCCTAGCCCACGAAGTGCCAGCTTCCGGCCGGTTTCGAGGGCTGGGTGCGGGGTGGGTGTGAGGAACGAGCGGACGAGTCCGCCCGGCAGGCCGGCGGCGGGATGTGGGGCGTCGGCGGCCTTGGCGAGCGCGGCGTAGATCTCCCGGACCGGCTGTGGGCGCGGATTGACGAGATGGAAAGTTTGGCCGTCCCGTCCCGGCGCTGCCATCAACTCCACGATGGCCGCCGCCACGTAGTCGACCGGAACTAGGTTGACCGACCCGATCCTGGGGACGGCCACGGGCAGCGCCTCAGGGAGTTTCGCGAGGGCTGCGATCGCGGGGAACAGATAGTACGGTCCGTCGATCTTGTCCATCTCGCCTGTGACCGAACTGCCGACCACCATGGACGGGCGGTAGATGCGCCGACGCAGGTCTCGAGCCTCGCGGACCAGTTTCTCCGCCTCGAACTTCGTGCGGTGATACGCGGTGGGAAGGCTCTGGCCGAGATCGAAATCTCGTTCGGTGAACCGGCCCGGGTGGTCTCCCGCGACGGCGATGGATGAGACGTGATGCAGGGTGGCATCGAGTTGCCGCGCCAGAGCAATCACCGAACGAGTGCCGTCGACGTTCGTGGTGGCCTGCTCGTCACCGGCCGTGAGGTCGTAGATCGCGCCCAGGTGCAGCACGTGGTCGGCGGCGGGTGCCGTCATGATCCCGAGGCCCGGTTCGGTGAGATCGCCGATCAGGGGATGTACACGTTCGCCGCCGGGCATGCCGTCGACGAGCGTCTGCAGTCGCGCGGTGGACGCGGGGCGGACGAGCACGTGGACCTCAGCGGTGGCATCACGGTCGAGGAGCAGGGGCAGCACGTGGCGACCCAGGAATCCGGTTCCACCGGTGACGAGATAGGTGACCATCCTCCCATCCTTACTCCAAAGTCGTCACTGGCGAAGTCGTCCTGGCGAAGTCGTCACTGGCGAAGTTGGATAGTTCGCTAGTGGCCGAGACCAACCTTGTCGTGGGCCTTCTTCATCCAGGTCGGAGCCCACCAGTTGGCCTCGCCCATCATTTTCACCAGGGACGGAACGAGCAGCATGCGGATCACCGTCGCATCGACGACGAGTGCCACGATCATGCCCACGCCCAGGAACCTCATGATCGACAGGCCGGAGATCGTGAATGCCCCGGTCACGACGACGAGGAGTAGAGCCGCCGCCGTCACGATCCGCCCCGTGCGTTCGGCGCCGAAGCGCACCGCCTCCTCGGTGGTCGCGCCCGCAGCGTGCGCCTCGACCATCCGGGACATGAGGAATACCTCGTAGTCGGTCGACAGCCCGAAGACGACGGCGAGGATGAGAACCACGAACGTCGCTTCGAGTGGCGCAGTACTGACGCCGAGCAGACCAGCGCCGTGCCCGAGTTCGAAGATCCAGGTCAGGACGCCGAACGTGGCGGCGAGGCTGAGACCGGCCATCGCCACCGCTTTGATCGGCAAGACCACCGAACCGAACGCCAGGAACAGCAGGATGAGGGTGGAGCACACCATGATCGCGACCATGACGGGCAGCCAGTGGACGATCGCAGCGTTGCCGTCGTCGACGGTCGCCTGGCCGCCGCCGACCAGAATCTCGGTGCCGTCGGGCGCGGGGATGGAACGGAGGTCGCGGATCGCTGTGCTCTGGTCGTCTGTGGTGACCCCCTCGGAGTACACCGCCTGCACCGCGACCAGTTGGTCGTTCGACGCCACGACGACGGCCGCACCGATACCGTTCACCTCTCGGGAAGCCTGGGCGACGGCCGCCCCGTCCGACGCCGTCGGGGCCGCGCTGTCGATGCCGCGCACGATGAGGATGGCGCCGTTGCCGGTGGTGGGAAAATCGGTCGCCAACGTGTCGGTGGCGATGCGGGCGGGATCGTTCTCGGGTAGCGCCGTGTAGGTGACGCTACCGAGTGAGGCGCTGAGCAGAGGTGAGGCAAGGAGCATCAATCCCGCGACTATCCCCACTGCGATCACGACCGGGCGTCGCATCACCGATGTCACCACCGATCCCCAGAACTTGCGTGCCCGCATTTCGCCGCGTTGGACCGCACCCTCACGCCAGCTCAGCGCATTGATGCGGTGACCGAGGATTGCGAGCAGTGCTGGGACTGCTGACAGCGACAGTAGCGCAGCACTCGCGACCGCCGCGATCGCGCCGAATCCGAGTGACCTGATCACGTCCTGCGGGAACACGAGCATCCCGGAGAATGCGCACACAAGGAGTAGCCCCGAAAACAGGATGGTGCGGCCGGCTGTGTTGATCGTGCGACGGGTCGCTTCGGCTGGATCAGAACCGGATTCGAGTTCTTCGCGGAAGCGTCCGACGATGAACAGCCCGTAGTCGATGGCGAGCCCGAGACCGAGGAGGGAAGCCACGTTGATGGCGAATGAACTGACCTCCGTGAACAGGGTCAGCAGTCGCAGAGTAGCCAGTGCGCTGAAGATCGACAGCAGCCCGACAAACACCGGAACAGCCGCCGCGACCAGCCCGCCGAAGATGAAGATTAGCAGAACGAGAGTGATCGGGAGCGCGATCGCCTCCGCCAGCACGAGGTCGTGTTGCAGCCGGTTGTTGAACGCCACTCCTACGACCGAATTGCCGGCGAATTCCGTGTCGATGCCATCCACCTCGAGTTTGGGCAGCAGATCGTTGAAGTTGGAAGAGGTGATTCCGGCGTCGGGATCGACGGTGATGGATGCGGTGGCCTTGGTGCCGTCCTTTGACACCATCAGTTGTTTCGTCGCTGCGGGGGCGCTCCAGTAGGACGTGATCGAAAACGTCGGGACGTCGGCGGCGAACTGGTCGAGACTTGCGGTGACCTGTGGTCCGATGTCGGCGAGGGTCATACCGTCGGGTGCGGAGTAGATGACGATGATGTCCGGTGTCTGCGGACCCAGGTTGTCCTCGACTATCCGGGCAACCTCGGCCGATTCGCTCCCGGGATCGATGAAGCCGCCTGAGCTGAGCTTCGCGAAGACGCCGGTGCCCCACGCGCCGCTGATCAGGACGATGATCACGGCGAGGACCAGGACCCACCGTTTACGGGAGACAACGGTTGAGGCCCAGCGAGTCATTTGATATCTCCGGATCGGGTGGGGTGGTAATTGCGATTGCCGACTGTAGCGCCGGCCTCTGGTGCGGTAGTTGCCCGAGTGCGCAGATCTGCAGCGAAAGTGTGGGGTAAGGGCTGCAGAAGTGCGCACTCGTAGCCGGCATTGACCGACCCCTGGGCGGGATGGCAAACTGAAACAATCGAACTGACATTCGAATGATGCGCCTTCCCCAGCGGCATCTCCAGTGGTCCCGGCACGCAATGTGCTCGCATGAAGAGGTGCAGCCAGATGGGATGGGGAAACGGTCCGCCGACGTGGTCCGAGATGGAGCGGGTCCTCTCGGGCAGGCCGGGGCGTGTCAGTCCGGAGTCGCTGCATCCGGGTGACGGCGGCGACAGCCCCGCGTGGTCACGCAAGCGCGGGGAGTATCGGGCGGGCGATCAGGAGCGCGTCCGGTCCACCGTGCCGTACGCCGAACTGCATGCACATTCGGCGTTCAGTTTCCTCGACGGCGCTTCTCTGCCGGAGGAGTTGGTGGAGGAGGCTGTCCGGCTCGGCCTCGAGGCTGTTGCGCTCACCGACCACGACGGGTTCTACGGTGTGGTCCGGTTTGCGGAGGCGGCGAAGGAACTGGGCATGCGCACTGTGTTCGGTTCCGAACTGACCTTGGACGATGCGCACCTGCTGGTGTTGGCCCGAGGGCAGGAAGGGTATCGACGACTTTCCCGGGAGATCGCGGCTGCGCATCTCGCGGGTGGGGAGAAGGGCAAACTTCGTTACGACGTCGACCTGCTCGCCGAGGCGGCGGGAGGGCACTGGCAGATCCTGACCGGTTGCAGAAAGGGGCATGTGCGTCAGGCGCTGGCCGAGGGTGGTCCGGAAGCCGCGGCCGGTCGGTTGCGGGAGTTGATCGACCGGTTCGGGGCCGATCAGGTCACGGTGGAACTTACGCATCACGGCATCCCGGAGGACGCCGAGCGCAACGCCTGCCTCGCCGAACTCGCGCACCAGCATGGACTTCGGACCATAGCCTCCACTGCGGCACATTTCGCCGGACCTTCGCGACGGAGGCTGGCCATGGCGATGGCCGCCGTTCGCGCGCGCCAGAGCCTCGACGACGCAGCCGGGCATCTGCCGCCGGCCGGTGGAGCGCACCTGCGGTCAGGTGAGGAGATGGCGCATCTCTTCGCGGCATACCCGGAAGCCGTCAGCGGTGCGGCGGAAATCGGGCTGGAGTGTGCGTTCGACCTGAGGCTCATCGCACCGCAGCTACCGCCGTTCGACGTTCCTGGCGGGCATACCGAGGCCAGTTGGCTGCGTCAGCTCACGATGGACGGGGCCCGCCGCCGGTACGGTGCACCGGAGGTCCGGTCGGAAGCTTACCGGCAGCTCGAGCACGAGTTGAACATCATCACCGAGCTCGATTTCCCCGGCTATTTCCTCGTGGTCCATGACATCGTGTCGTTCTGCAAGAACAACGACATCCTCTGTCAGGGAAGAGGTTCGGCCGCAAACTCCGCCGTCTGCTATGCCATCGGCATCACCAACGTGGATCCCGTGCGCAACAAACTGCTGTTCGAACGCTTCCTTTCACCCGAACGCGACGGTCCACCGGACATCGATATCGACATCGAATCGGATCGCCGGGAAGAGGCCATCCAGCACGTCTACGCCAAGTACGGACGTCGGTACGCGGCGCAGGTCGCGAACGTCATCACGTACCGCGGAAAGTCGTCGGTGCGGGACATGGCCCGGGCGCTGGGGTTTTCACAGGGGCAGCAGGATGCGTGGAGCAAGCAGGTCAGCCGCTGGGGCAACGGGGCGAGCGCAGCGACGGGGGGTGTCGACGGGGCGAGCGCAGTGACGGGGGATGCCACAGTCGGGAAGGTGGTCGGCACCGACATCCCGCCTGCCGTCCTCGAACTGGCGTCCCAGATCGAGGGGTATCCGCGGCACCTCGGCATCCACTCCGGGGGCATGGTGATCTGCGACCGGCCCATCGCCGACGTGTGCCCGGTGGAGTGGGCACGCATGGAGAATCGGAGTGTCCTGCAGTGGGACAAGGATGATTGCGCGGCAGTGGGTCTGGTGAAGTTCGACATGCTGGGCCTTGGCATGCTCTCGGCCCTGCATTACATGATCGACCTGGTGGCCGAGCACAAGGGGATCGCGGTGGATCTGGCGCAGTTGGACCTGTCAGAGGAGGCCGTCTACGAGATGCTGCAGCGGGCGGATTCAGTCGGGGTGTTCCAGGTGGAGTCGCGGGCGCAGATGGCCACCCTGCCGAGATTGAAACCACGAAACTTCTACGACTTGGTGGTGGAGGTGGCACTCATCCGACCCGGTCCGATCCAGGGTGGTTCGGTGCACCCGTACATCCGCCGTCGTAACAAGCTCGAACCGGTGACCTACGACCATCCGTCGCTGGAGAAGGCGCTGAAGCGAACGCTGGGGGTGCCGCTGTTCCAGGAACAGTTGATGCAGATGGCGGTCGACGTCGCGGGTTTCAGTCCCGCCGAGGCCGACCGACTCCGCCGCGCCATGGGGTCCAAGCGTTCACCCGAGAAGATGGAACAGCTGAAGGGACGGCTTTATCAGGGCATGCGCGATCTGCACGGGATCGGTGAGGAAGTGGCTGATCGGATCTACGAGAAGCTGTACGCCTTTGCGAATTTCGGTTTCCCCGAAAGTCATTCGCAGAGCTTCGCGGCGCTGGTGTTTTATTCCTCGTGGTTCAAGCTGCACCATCCGGCGGCGTTCTGCGCCGGATTGCTGCGGGCGCAACCGATGGGGTTCTACTCGCCGCAGTCGCTGGTGGCCGATGCCCGCAGGCACGGGGTGCGGGTCCACGGCGCCGACATCAATGCCAGTCTCGCGCACGCCACAGTAGAGGCCAACGGAGCGGAGGTACGTCTCGGACTGGGGGAGGTGCGGCACATCGGTACCTCGCTGGCCGAACAGATCGTCGAATCCCGTGGCGAAGGGGGGCCGTTCACATCGTTCCCCGACCTTACCGGAAGGGTGGAACTGTCTACGACACAAGCAGAATCGCTGGCTACTGCAGGGGCTCTCGGTAGTTTCGGGGTCTCGCGGCGGGAGGCGCTGTGGGCGGCGGGTGCCGCGGCGGGGGAGCGCCGCGGCCGGTTGCCGGGTATCGGGGCGTCCACCCGCGCGCCGGCTCTGCCGGGGATGAGCGATCTCGAACTGGCTGCGGCGGACGTGTGGGCCACCGGAGTCTCCCCGGACACCTATCCCACCGAGTTCCTGCGTCCGCAACTCGATGCGCTCGGAGTGGTTCCGGCAGCAGGATTGTTACAGGTTCCCGATGGCGACCGGGTGCTGGTGGGTGGGGCGGTGACGCACCGGCAGCGTCCGGCAACGGCGGCCGGTGTCACATTCATCAACCTCGAGGACGAGACCGGGATGGTCAACGTGGTGTGCTCGGTGGGTCTGTGGGCCCGGTACCGCAAACTCGCCGGAGCGGCGCCCGCACTGCTGGTTCGCGGCAAGGTGCAGAACGCAGAGGGCGCGGTGACGGTGGTGGCGGATCGACTGCAGTTGATGGATTTGCGAGTATCTGCCAAATCCCGGGACTTCCGGTGAACTCGCACCGTTAGCATTCGGACATGAGGAGACACGTTCTGTCGATGATCGCGGTTGCTGCACTGGCCCTCGCAGGGTGCGGTGGTCCCAGCAGCGACTCCCTCCAAGAGGCTCCGGCGCCCGTTCCGGGGGACTCGAGTTCGGTGGAGATCGGTGGGGCACTGCGGCCGTCCGCGAAAGATCAGGCGTCTACCGGGCGTCAGGAGACGGTGACCGGCCAGGTCGCGATCACCGCGGATGACCCAGTGGCCGTCGGCCGGCAGATCGTCGACAAGGTCGACTCCCTGGGTGGTCGGGTTGACCAGATCACCGAACAACCCGGCTCCGACGATCAGGACGCGAGCAGCTCCCTGACCATCCGGGTGCCCGCAGATGCGCTCGACCGGGCGTTGGACGATCTTCGGGAACTAGGCGAGGTCACGAGCATCAGTGTCACCAAGAGTGACGTCACGATGCAGTCGCAGGACCTCGACGCCCGGATCGGCGCGCTCACCGCATCCGTCTCCCGACTCCAGGGGCTCATCGCGTCGGCAACGAGCACAGCGGATTTGATCGAGGCCGAAAAGGCACTGTCGGATCGTCAGGGCGAACTGGACAGCCTCACCGCCCAGCAGCGGTCATTGAGTGAACAGGTTGCACTGGCCACACTCTGGATCGATGTCACCACGACGGACGCCGAGCGGCCCGGTCGCGGTCCCGACAACTTCTGGGAAGGTGTCGTCGCGGGTTGGCACGCTCTGTTGTCCGCGATAAAGGGTGGCACCGTCGTCGTGGGAGCGCTGATTCCCTGGTTCGGCTTCGCGATAGCCATCGCTTTGCTGGTCTACGGCGCGTACCGTCTCCGCCGGAAGTCCAAGAGGGCGCCCGGCCCGACGTCGAGCCAGGCGCCGGAACGAGATGAGGCGGAGACACAATGACCGAAGTCGACCTGAATGCCCGGGACGGTGCACTGGCGTCGGGGGCCCTTGTCATCGACGTGCGCGAGGCTGACGAGTACGCGGAGGTGAGAGTGCCGGGTGTCACGCTGATTCCGCTCAGCGAATTCGTCGCGCGGGTCGGCGAAATTCCGGACGCCGACGTCGTTTATGTGATCTGTGCTGTGGGTGGACGAAGTCTGCAAGCCGCGCAGTACTTGAATGCGCGGGGGATCAATGCCGTGTCGGTCGCCGGCGGGACGTCCGCGTGGTCGCAGTCCGGGCGTCCCGTCGAGACCGGGGTCTGAGAGGTCTCGCCCTCACACTCCGTCAGCGAACCGTGCCGTGCGCGTGAACCGCAGGACCGCCCAGGAGAACGCGTTCGTCACCCGCCCGGCGCTGTGTCTCAGCGTGTGGAACGTCACCGTGCCCCAGATCAGGAGCAGCGCGCACCACAGAATCACTCCCGCCCGCACGATCATGGCCGAACCCAGGGCAACTCCCAGTGAGTTCGCCCCCAGCGCGCATGTGCCGACCGGAAACGTGAAGCTCCACCAGCTGGGGGCGAAGCTCAGTCCTCGGAAAAACGCCCTGGCGGTCACGGTGACGACGGCCACGAGAGCGATCACGCCGAGCGTACCGATTGCGGTCCCGTAGACCACTCCCACCGTGTGCAGCCAGGCCTGCCCGGATGCCGCGCCGAGCAGGTTGATCGCCGCCACGGACTGTCCGATCACTCCGAGCGGGATCCAGATGGTGGGGAGGAGCGGTGCAGCGGGAAGCCCGTTGCTGACCAGATGACCGCCGACGACGACGGCGACGGCCAGCGCGGCGGTCAAGGCCAGCGCGAACAGCGTGTAGCAGACCATCAGCATCGCGACTTGGGGCCCGCCTTCGGGAAGTTGCCGGACGAGCGCGGCGCCGCCGGCGGCCGAGACCATGGGCGGCACGACGGGCAGGAGCCACGACGGCACGGGAGCCACCTGGTGCGGGCGCGTCATCCGACGCACCATGACGAAGTAGGTGACGAGTCCGATGATCGTGCCTATGGTCCACAGGGCTGCCGAGGCGGCGACGGCGACACCGCCGAGAAGTGCGCGACCCGCCGAGCCTGCGCCTGCGCCGACGGTCAGCACCGCCATCGACACTGCGCCATAGAACGGGAACATTGCATGGCTGCGCGCGTCCTCGAGTGCGTCTTCCCGGCGCCGGGTCCAATGACGCGCCAGCGCGGTCGTCAGCCCGATCAGCAGTGCCACGGCGATCAGCCAGAAGATCTCCGACGCGATCCTGGCCATGAAGACTTCGGCGGGCAACGCTGCGGCGACCACTGCGATGATGCCCGTACCCATCACTGTTGCGTACCAATTAGGGGTCATACCAAGAGCTTGTCGAGGGATCGTCGCGTCCGGTAGAAGGCTTATGGTTGAGTGCCCACACCCCGCGTTTGTGGGACTAGCCTTGCGGTGTGCCGCTCTCTCCCCGAGTACCCGAACTCAGTGCCCTCGACGTCCTGCTCTCCGTCGAGCGGCTCGGAAGCATGGGTGCGGCCGGGCGAGAGCACGGGCTCAGTCAGCAGGCGGTCAGTGCGCGAGTGCGCTCGGCCGAGCGCCAGTTCGGCATCAAAGTGTTCAACCGGGGCACCAGTGGCGTGCGGCCCACGTCGGAAGGCGCCCTCATCCTCGAATGGGCGAGCCATGTCCTCGTGACGGCAGAGGAGTTGGCATCGGGAGTCGCGGCATTGCGCGGCGAGCGGCAGGCCGGGCTGACGGTGGCCGCCAGTATGACGATCGCCGAGTACCTCGTCCCCGGTTGGACGGTCGCCATGCGGAACAAGTACCCGAACGTGGTGACGAATGTGCGCCTGCTCAATTCATCCGAGGTGATCGCCCGCGTGTTGTCCGGTGAAGCGGATCTCGGTTTCGTCGAGGGCCCGGACATTCCGACGGGACTGCAGGCGTGCGAGATCGGCCGAGACCACCTGGTCGTGGTCGTCCCGCCGGAGCACGAATGGGTCCGCCGGTCACCGATTCCTCTGTCAGAACTGGCTGCGACGCCGATGATCCAGCGGGAATCGGGTTCCGGGACGCGCACAACGCTCGAGAATGCTGTGCAGCACTGCGTCCCACCGTTGCTGGAGTTGACGTCCTGTACGGCGGTGAAGGCTGCGGTGGTGGTGGGCAACGCTCCCGCGGTGCTGTCTTCGCTGGCGGTGGCCGCTGATCTGACGGACGGCCGGCTCGCCTCGGTCCAGGTGGAGGGGCTGACGCTTCCGCGACGGCTGTCCGCTGTCTGGGATCCGGTGCGTGGGGTGCGCGGCGCGGCACGCGACTTCCTCGACATCGCCCTCGGTACGGCGGCAGCCGAGATTATTGCGCAGCCCCGCTGAATCCGTGTTGGCGCCATGCCTCGTACGTCACCAGAGCGGCAGCATTGGACAGGTTCAGCGAGCGCCGACAGGGAAGCATGGGAATGCGGAGTCGCTGCGTCACGTGGGGATCGGCCAGCACATCCTCGGACAGGCCAGTGGGTTCCGGCCCGAAGAGCAGCACATCGCCGGGTTCGTAGGCGATGTCGGCGTACGACACGGTGGCGTGGGCGGTGAACGCGAACACCCGCGCGGGACCGACCGCCGTCCAGGCCGCTTCCAGGTTCTCGTGGACCGTCACCGACGCCAGGTCGTGGTAGTCGAGTCCGGCTCGTTTGAGTTTCGGCTCGGACAGGTCGAATCCGAGTGGGCCCACCAGGTGCAGTTCGCAGCCGGTGCCCGCCACCATACGGATGGCGTTTCCGGTATTTGGCGGGATTCGGGGTTCGTGGAACATCACTCGGAACACAACGGGACAGTACCTTGCGGAGCACGGCTGCACTCTTGACGAACGGTCGCGTCCAATCCAGCCGAACGAGCTTCTCGCGGGGGGTGAGTGCGCCGGAGACGCCGCTGCAGATCGAGAGTGTGGGATCACGCCCGTTTGTGTGGAGGAACGCTCTACGATTTCCACAGCACGACACTGGGTTGGGAGATCACCCCCGAATTCGCGGGGAACATTCGAGGAGCGCTGAATGACCAAGATTCCCGGAACACCGCCGCCCGCAACTCTGCACTTGGTGCGGGGCGAGGACGCGGGGGTAGACGCGCTGGGCCCGGATGCGGTCCCCGGGCCCATGTGCCGGATCAAGGTCCGCGACGGCGTCCGTGTCGTGGCGTTCACCGGTACCCAGCTCGGGCATATCACCAGTGAGCGGCAGGGTTCGCTGCGCTGGACCGAGTTGAGCATCTACCGCACCCAGAGCAACCTGTTCGTCGCTCACCGTGTCGGGGTCTCCTGCGTCGCACACCGCGTCGACTGCGCCGTGGTCAAGGATAAGATCCTGCCGAGCATCGTGGACATGAGGTCTGATGAGTTCGCGGTCGAGGACCGCCAGCCGTGCCAGGTCTGCCGACCGGACATCGCGGCGGAGTTGGACGAGGACCCCGACTCGATCCGCGGGGAGACCGACCGACACTGGGCCGGAATCTGCAACGACGGGGTCTCGCTGATCAACGCACTGCACACCATGCGGCACGGGGTGCGCTCGCTCTCCGGGCTGGCCAGCGCGGTGCTCAGTCAGGCATCCGAGCACGATGCCCAACTCTCCGACGCCCTGAACACCGAACTCGAAGTCTGATCTCGGTCGACGGGTGACACTCACATCTACCGGAAGTACAGCGAAGGCCCCGCCGGTTGGCGGGGCCTTCGCTCGTTCAGATCAGCTGCCGAAAGTTCAGTCTTCGGAACTCACGCTGCCCGTGCTCGAGCCGGAGCCGGCGTCAGAGCCGTCGTCAGAGCCGTCGGAGCCGGTGCCCAGGCTGCCGAAGTCCACGCCGCCGTTCACGGCGCCAAAGACCAGTTCGCCGAATTCCATGCTGCCCACGAGCAGGTCCTCAGCAGGGATGGGATCGGCGATGTTCGTGATTGCTGCGCTGGCCGGTGCCGCGATGACCAGTCCGAGGATCGGGGAGACGGCTAATGCGATTGCGGCGGTGCGAACTGACTTCTTCATGGCCTTCTTTCGTCTCAGTTGACCGCACGAAATGCCGTGCAGGCGTTGTCTAGCCAAAGAGCGGGGCTAGCGCAGGACACTAACACCATGGGAAACAGTTGTGATGCAATTGTGATGCACTGTGATGCACTTCACTCTCGGCATGCACTTCACTCTCGACATGCCTCTCGGAGACCCCGGTGAGGCCCTCGGGGAACGAGGGCATCGACGGGTCCCCGACCCTGACCAGATCGGTGATCCGAGCGTCGAGATGTGCCAGGTTCGTGGCCACATCGAGCGGCCCCGCAATCGCCGCACTGCACCTCTCGGGGACTGGAGCGGCGGCAGGCGAAACGGGTGTTCTGTCCGCGCTCGATGGCGAGTGAGTTTCGAGGCGGACAATGGATGTATGAACCCCATAGAAGATGTAGTGGGTGAGGACTACGGCGACGCACGCCTGCCCTCGCAGAGTTGGCAGCGGCGGCATTACACGAAGTGCAACTTCCGCGATGCCGACCTGAGTGAGCTCCGTACCGAGTCGGTGATCTTCACCGAGTGTGATTTCACGGGCGCCGACCTCGGCGGGTCGCGTCACATTGGAACTGCGTTCCGATCGTGTATGTTCGCCAGAACAGCGCTGTGGCACAGCGTGTTCCGACACTGCAGCTTCCTCGGTTCGGAATTCGATAACTGCCGGCTGCGCCCCGCGACCTTCGACGAGTGCGATTTCACGCTCGCGTCGCTCGGAGGTGCCGACCTGCGCGGGCTGGACCTCGCCGACTGCCGGTTCCGCGAGGTCAATCTCGTCCGCACCGACCTGAGCGGGGCGGTGCTGCGCTCTGCGGATCTGTTCGGCGCCCGCGCGGGCGGCGCCAAACTTGACGGCGCGGACCTGCGCGGAGCACACGTCGACGCGAACCTCTGGACGACCGCGTCGCTGGACAAGGCCCGGATTGAATTGACCCAGGCCATCGCCTACGCGGCGGCCAACGGACTCGTGGTGGAACCGAACTGACGCGTGCATGGCGTACCTGAGAGAATGGGGCACGTGACTGCAACGATCCTCGATGGCAAGGCGACCCGCGACGAGATTTTCGACGACCTGAAGGTGCGGGTGAGCGCACTGAGGGACAAGGGCATCATCCCGGGTCTCGGCACAGTTCTAGTGGGCGACGACCCAGGTTCGGCCGCCTACGTGCGCGGCAAGCACAACGACTGCACCAAAGTCGGGATCACCTCGATCCGCCGCGATCTGCCCGGCGACATCACGCAGGAGAAACTCGATTCCACCATCGACGAACTCAATGCCAACCCCAAGTGCACCGGCTACATCGTACAGTTGCCCGTGCCGAAGCAGCTCGACGAGAACGCCGCCCTCGAGCGTATCGACCCCGACAAGGACGCGGACGGTCTGCACCCGGTCAATCTCGGTAGGTTGGTACTCGGCAAGGAGGCTCCGCTGCCGTGCACGCCCCGCGGGATCCTGCACCTGCTGCGTCGCTACGAGGTGCCGATCGCGGGCGCGCACGTGGTCGTCATCGGCCGTGGCGTCACGGTCGGTCGGCCGATAGGCCTTCTGTTCACGCGGCGCAGTGAGAACGCCACGGTTACGCTCTGCCACACCGGAACTCGGGATCTCGCCGAGGAAGTTCGGCGTGCGGATATCGTGATCGCGGCCGCCGGAGTCCCCGGACTTGTGACGGCCGGCATGGTCAAGCCCGGTGCGGCGGTGCTCGATGTGGGCGTGAGCCGCACCGAGGACGGATTGCGCGGCGACGTTGCGGCGGACGTCGCCGAGGTCGCCGGTTTCCTGTCGCCGAACCCAGGGGGTGTCGGGCCCCTTACCCGCGCCTTCCTGCTGACCAACGTCGTGGAACGGGCCGAGCGTGTCGCAGCGTCTCTCGGCTGAGATGGCCGACTGGGGGAAGTTCGCGAAAAGGAACCTGCCGATGCTCGTAGTCCTCGTCGTGATCGCCGTGGCGGTGGTGTTCGTACTGGCCGACCGGTGGCGACGAGGAGCGTTCGTGTTCGGCACGGCCACGCTGTTGGCAGCGGTTTTCCGATTACTGATGCCGTCCGAGCGCGTCGGACTGCTTGCGGTGCGCAGCAAGCCTTTCGACGTGAGCGCGCTTGTGGCGGTCGGTGGCGCAATCGTCTGGCTGGCCGTGTCGATCGACCCACTCGGAACCGGCTAGCGGTCCGAGTGGGTCTCGCAACGTTCGGGTGTCAGCGCCCGGATTGGGCGAGATCCATCGTCTCGGCGAGTAGTTTCGCCACAGCCTCGGCCTCGGTGAGGAATCCGTCGTGACCGTCCCGGGACTCGAGCAGGCGGAGCCCGTCGCAGGTCGCGAGGTCGTCGGCGAGATCCTCCTGTAGGCGGATCGGGTACAGGCGGTCGGAGTCGACGCCGCCCACGATCACTGGTGCCGTGACGGTAGCGAGCGCCGCCGCGACTCCACCGCGTCCACGGCCCACATCGTGCCGGTTCATCGCCTCGGTGAGAAGCACATACGTGCCCGGGTCGAACCTGCCGACCAACTTGTCCGCCTGGTGCTGGAGATAGCTCTCGACGGAGTACCGCCCGCCGTGCCGCGGATCTTCACCCTCCTGAGGTGAATTCGCGAACCTGGAATCGAGTTCGCTCTCGGTGCGGTACGTGAGGTGCGCAATCCGGCGGGCGATCCCCAGTCCGGCGCGGGGCACCCGGCCGGTGCCGTGGTAGTCACCGCCCTGCCAGTCGAGATCGCTGGTGATGGCCGCGACCTGCGTGGTCTGCGTCCCGATCTGATCGGCTGTCGCGCGCGAGCCGACGGCGAGGACGAGCGCCGACGCGATCTGGTCCGGATGGGTGACCGCCCATTCGAGGGCGCGCATTCCGCCCATGGAACCGCCAACGACGGAGGCAAGCTTGTCGATGCCGAGAAAGTCGGCCAGTGCCTTCTCCGCGGCGACCTGGTCCCGGATGGAGATCTCGGGGAAACGGCTGCCCCACGGCCGACCGTCTTCGGCGAGCGAGCCCGGCCCGGTGGTGCCGCGGCAGCCACCTAGAACGTTGGTGGCGACTACGCACCATTCGTTCGTGTCGATCGGCGCTCCCGGCCCCACCATGCCGTTCCACCAGCCGGGGGAGGGGTGTTCGTCCGAGGCGGGACCGGTCACATGGGAGTCCCCGGTGAGGGCGTGCTCGATCAGCACTACGTTGTCCCGGGTGGGAGAGAGCTCACCCCACCGCTGTACGGCGAGGGACACCCACGGAAGCACGGCACCGCTCTCGAGTTCCAAGGGGCCGATGTCGATCTTGCCCAGACGTCCGTCTGCCAGGGGCAGGCTCTGCAGTGCACTCGCGGTCAAGGTGCCGCCGCCGTAAGTCCGGTCTCCAGGTCGGCGATGATGTCGTCGATCCCTTCGATGCCGACAGCCAATCGGACCAGTCCGGGGGTGACACCGCTGGCGATCTGCTCCTCCGGGGTCAGTTGGGCGTGTGTGGTGGACGCCGGGTGGATCACCAGCGAGCGAACGTCGCCGATGTTCGCGACGTGACTGTGCAGGGTGAGGGCGTTGACGAACCGCTTGCCCGCTTCGATGCCCCCGGTGAGTTCGAAGGTGACGACGGCGCCGGCGCCCCGTGGGGCGAGCTGCTGTGCGCGTTCGTGCCACTGCGACGACGGCAGGCCCGCGTAGGCCACGGACGACACCTCGGTGCGCGCCTCGAGGTATTCCGCGACTGCGGTCGCGTTCGCAACGTGACGTTCCATTCGCAGGCTCAGCGTCTCGATGCCCTGAGCGATGAGAAACGCGTTGAAAGGGGAGATGGCGGAGCCGAGATCGCGCAGCAACTGCACGCGGGCCTTGAGCGCGTAGGCCGGTGCACCGAGGTCGGCAAAGACGACGCCGTGGTAGCTCGGGTCCGGGGTGGTGAAGCCGGTGTGGCGACCCTGGGTCCAGTCGAAAGTGCCGCCGTCGACGATGACACCGGCGACCGCCGTGCCGTGCCCGCCGAGGTACTTGGTGGCCGAGTGCACGATGATGTCCGCGCCGTGCTCGAGGGGGCGGATCAGGTAGGGGGTGGCCACCGTGTTGTCGACGATCAGCGGGATCCCGTTGTCGTGGCCCACCTTCGAGATTGCGGAAATGTCGAGGATGTGGTTCTTCGGGTTGGCGATCGTTTCACCGTAGAACGCCTTGGTGTTCGGGCGGATGGCCCCGCGCCACTGTTCGAGGTCGTCGGGGTTCTCGACGAACGAGACCTCGATGCCGAGTTTGGGCAGCGTGTAGTTGAAGAGGTTGTACGTGCCGCCGTAGAGATACGGGCTCGACACGATGTGGTCGCCGGCCTCGGCGAGATTGAGGATGGCAATGGTTTCCGCGGCCTGTCCCGATGCGGTTAGCAGGGCGGCGACGCCACCTTCAAGGGCCACGATGCGTTGCTCGACGGCATCCTGTGTGGGGTTCATGATGCGGGTGTAGATGTTGCCGGGTTCGGCCAGGCCGAATAGTGCGGCGGCGTGGTCGGTGCTGTCGAAGGTGTACGAGGTGGTCTGGTAGATCGGGAGCGCCCGCGCCTTGGTGGTGGCGTCGGATGTTTGTCCGGCGTGGATCTGCTTGGTCTCGAACGACCAGTTCTCGGTCATGTGCTGTTCACTCCAGTGTTTTGACGAGGCGAGACGAAGGGCTGGTTCCTTCTCGCACAGGGCTTGGCTGGTTCATCAACGACGACAACAACAACACATCATGAACCCCCGATGTCGGACCTGCGCTTGTTTCCCGACTGTCTGTCTGAATCAGGAAACCCGGTCATCACCCGGGGCACCCCACCGCGGAGGAGGGTTGCCGGCCAGCTAGCCGGGGCTTTTCGCTGGCACTCATGACCTTGCGGCAATCTTAGCGTGTCGGGGCGTAATAGTGAGAAGCGGCACCGGTCGGGGTCTTTGATCAGGGAAAAGTTACTCGTGAGTAGAGCTGAGTCACAGCCCACTTGTTGTGGTCCCCGCACATAGCAGTACGCTTGTCATGTTTGGGCGCGGTCCCTCAGTGATCGCTCCGACCGTCTACGTTTGATAAGCGAACCGTTCGCGGACCCACTCACAAAGTGTGCCCGCAACCGTGTGACCAGGGAAACTTCCTAGGAGGACGCGAAGCACCCATGTCCAAAATCAAGGTTGAGGGCACCGTCGTCGAACTCGACGGCGATGAGATGACACGCATAATTTGGCAGTTCATCAAAGACAAACTGATCCATCCCTATCTGGATGTGAATCTCGAATACTACGACCTCGGAATCGAGTACCGGGACGAGACCGACGACCAGGTGACCATCGACGCGGCCAACGCCATCAAGAAGCACGGCGTCGGCGTCAAGTGCGCGACTATCACCCCGGACGAGGCCCGCGTCGAGGAGTTCGGCCTCAAGAAGATGTGGCGGTCTCCCAACGGCACCATCCGCAACATCCTCGGTGGCACGATTTTCCGTGCCCCGATCATCATCTCCAACGTCCCGCGACTGGTTCCGGGCTGGACGAAGCCGATCATCATCGGCCGCCACGCCTTCGGCGATCAGTACCGCGCCACCGACTTCAAGGTTCCCGGCCCTGGCAAGGTGATGATCACCTACACGCCCGAGGACGGCAGCGAGCCGATCGAGCACGAGTTGGTGAACTTCCCCGAGCGCGGCGGCGTCGTCCAGGGCCAGTACAACTTCACCCAGTCCATCGAGGAGTTCGCGCGCGCCTCGCTCAACTACGGCCTGCAGCAGAACTACCCGGTGTACCTGTCGACGAAGAACACCATCCTCAAGGCGTACGACGGCGCGTTCAAGGACATCTTCCAGCATGTCTACGAGACCGAGTTCAAGCCGGAGTTCGACGCGGCAGGGCTCACCTACGAGCACCGACTCATCGACGACATGGTCGCATCGGCGCTCAAGTGGGAGGGCGGCTACGTCTGGGCATGCAAGAACTACGACGGTGACGTGCAGTCCGACACCGTGGCTCAAGGGTTCGGATCGCTCGGTCTGATGACCTCCGTGCTGCTGACCCCGGACGGACACACCTGTGAGGCCGAGGCCGCACACGGCACCGTGACCCGTCACTTCCGTCAGCACCAGCAGGGCAAGCCGACGTCCACCAACCCCATCGCGTCGATCTTCGCGTGGACCCGTGGACTCGAACACCGCGGCAAGCTGGACAACACCCCCGAGGTCATCGGCTTCGCTCAGAAGCTCGAAGACGTGGTCATCAAGACCGTCGAGGGTGGTCAGATGACCAAGGATCTCGCGATGCTGGTCGGGGGTGACCAGGGTTATCTGACCACCGAGGAGTTCCTCGGCGCCCTGGACATCAACCTGCAGAAGGCCATCGCCGAGCAGTAGGCCGCACTGCGCTTGCTCCGGTAGTCAAGCGAAACGGGACGTTCGCCCCTGGCGCGGCGTCCCGTTTCGCGTGTCACCCGCCGTCTCGAATCAGGAAGATCGGTCGGTCTTGCAGGCAGATGGTCTCTCCACGTTCGATGCCGCGACCAAGAGGACGGTCGGGAAGAGAATTCGAGTCCGGGGTGTTGCATGACGAGGCGCTCTACTCGGCGCGTAGTCGCGATTTGCTTCGAGTCGAAAGTTTTCAATGAGCACCTCCAACGCTGTCCTTTCCGGGCCCGTCCTTGTGGCGCGACGCCCGCCCGCCCGTACGCTCGCGATGATTGCGCTCGCGCTCGGTGGTTTCGGGATCGGTACCACCGAGTTCGTCGCGATGGGACTGCTGCCCGAGATGGCGTCGGGCCTCGGCGTCACCGAGCCGACCGCCGGACACGTCATTTCGGCGTACGCGTTGGGGGTGGTCGTCGGTGCGCCGCTTATCGCGGCTCTGGCCGCGCGCGTTCCTCGCAAGACACTGCTCATCGCACTGATGGCGGCCTTCACGATCGGCAACGCAGCCACCGTCCTGGCACCGAGCTACGAGGTGATGATGGTCTCACGGTTCGTCGCGGGTCTTCCGCACGGCGCCTACTTCGGTGTCGCTGCGCTCGTGGCCGCGCACCTCGCCGACCCCGGTCAGCGGGCCAGGGCGGTGGCGCTCGTCATGATGGGACTGTCGGTGGCCAACGTCGTCGGTGTGCCCGTGGCCTCGTGGATGGGGCAGAACCTCGGGTGGCGCAGTGCCTTCGCCCTCGCAGCAGCGATCGGTCTGGTCACAATGGGTGCGATCTGGTCGTGGGTGCCGGCACTCGCAGGCATGCGCGTGACAAATCCGCTCACCGAACTCGGAGCGCTGCGCCGCACACAGGTGTGGATGACACTGATCGTCGGCATGGTCGGCTTCGGCGGCATGTTCGCCGTCTACACGTATATCTCCACGACTCTGACCGATGTCTCCGGATTGCCGCGGTCGTTTGTGCCGCTGGCGCTGATGATCTTCGGGATCGGAATGATTGCGGGAAATCTGATCGGCGGCATGCTCGCCGACAGGGCGCTGATGCCCGGTCTGTTCGCGGCGATGACGGCGCTGGGGGTGGCGCTCGGGGTGTTCGTGTTCGCGTCCCACAATCCCTACACCGCTCTCGTGCTGGTGTTCTGCGTGGGCGCGGCGGGAATGTCGATGGTCCCGGGTCTGCAGACGCGGCTGATGGACGTCGCCGAGGACGCCCAGACCCTCGCTGCGTCCCTCAATCACGCCGCGCTCAACATCGCGAACGCGTTCGGCGCCTGGATCGGCGGTGTGGTGATCGCCGCAGGTTACGGCTACACGGCCCCAGCGGCGGTGGGCGCGCTGCTTGCGGTTGCCGGCGTCTTGGTCATCGCGACCGCGGTCGCGATGGAACGACGTAGTGCCCGTTCGTCTCTGTAGACGCGCCACCACACGCACCGCTACCGTGCTTGCCGTGCCCCGCATCATCACCACCGTCAATGTCAACGGAATCCGCGCTGCCGCCCGTAAGGGGCTCATCGGGTGGATCGAACGCACCGAGGCGGACATCGTCTGCCTTCAGGAGACGAGGGCTTCCGACGAGCAGTTGGCAGAGACCCTCACGCCAGCGCTGGAAGGTGGATGGCACCTGGTGTCCGCGGAGCCTGCGGCGAAGGGACGTAACGGCGTGGCGGTTCTGTCCCGCACGCCGGCCGACGCCGTTCGCGTGGGCCACGGTGACGAGGAGTTTCTGGCCGCGGGTCGCTACATCGAGGCCGATTTCAGCGATCTGACCGTCGCCAGCCTGTACCTGCCGTCGGGTGAGGCGATGACTCCGAAGCAGGAGGAGAAGGAACGGTTCATTAAATCGTTTGCCATCCACCTCTCCACCACCGCGGCGGCGGCAGACGCTGCGGACCGGCACGTTGTGGTCGGCGGCGACTGGAACATCGCGCACACCCAGTTGGACTTGAAGAACTGGAAGACCAACAAGAAATCTTCGGGATTCCTGCCCAACGAACGCGAATGGATGGACGTGTTGTTCGCGGAGGATTCGGCATGGGTCGATGTGTTCCGGGCGCAGCATCCCGATGTCGCGGGACCGTACTCGTGGTGGTCGTACCGGGGTAAGGCGTTCGACAACGATTCGGGCTGGCGTATCGACTACCAGGTTGCGACCCGTGGGTTCGCTGAGCGTGCCGAGGCGGCCGTCGTCGAACGTGCCGAGTCCTACGATGCGCGCTGGTCCGATCACGCGCCCGTCACTGTCTCGTACCGGTAGCGACCAAGACACCGCACCAATCCTCTTGAATTGGACTCGTGACAAGATCGGAACCATGTCGACCCCTGCAGAACAGAAGCCCACAACACTGCCTCGCGTGCTTTCCGGAATCCAACCGACGTCGGACTCCTTCCACCTGGGTAACTACCTGGGTGCACTCCAGCAGTGGGTTCTCTTGCAGGACGACTTCGACGCCTTCTACTTCATTCCCGACTTGCACGCCATCACGGTGACGCAGGATCCGAAGGAACTTCGTCGCCACACCAAGATGGCAGTGGCGCAGCTACTGGCGGTCGGTGTCGATCCCGACCGTGCAACTCTGTTCGTGCAGAGTCAGGTTCCCGAACATGCGCAGTTGGCGTGGGTTCTGAACTGCATCACCGGTTTCGGTGAAGCGAGTCGAATGACGCAGTTCAAGGACAAGTCGGCCAAGCAGGGTAGCGAGAACGCAAGCGTCGGACTGTTCACGTATCCGGTTCTGATGGCGGCGGATATCCTCCTGTACCGCCCGCAGCGGGTGCCTGTCGGAGAGGACCAGCGTCAGCACCTCGAGCTCGCCCGCGATCTGGCCAGCCGGTTCAACACCCGCTACGGAAAGGCGTTCGTCGTTCCCGAGCCACAGATCATCAAGGGAACCGCCAAGATCTACGACCTGCAGGATCCCACGTCGAAGATGAGCAAGTCGGCGGCCAGCCAGGCCGGCCTGATCAATCTGCTCGACGACCCGAAGGTGTCGGCCAAGAAGATCAAGTCCGCCGTCACCGACAACGAGCGCGAGATCCGCTACGACCCGCAGGCCAAGCCGGGCGTCAGCAACCTGCTCACCATCCAATCGGCACTGTCGGGTGTCTCGATCGACACCTTGGTCGCGGGATACGGGGGTAAGGGGTACGGCGACCTCAAGTCCGATACCGCCGAAGTTCTGACCGAGTTCGTCACTCCGCTCAAGGCCGAGGTCGACGGCTACCTCGCCGATGAGGCGGAACTGGACCGCATCATCGCTGCGGGCGCGCACCGTGCCCGTGAAGTCTCGTCCCGCACTCTAGCCACCGTGTATGAGAAGGTCGGATTCCTGACCCCGAAAGGGTGACCTCGACGGTTTGCCGAGGGTTCGAGCCGTAGGGACGGACATGCGAGCCTGGATTTCGAAGAGCCCGGATTTCGAAGAGCTCGGATTGCGAAGAGGGGACGCCAGTGGCCGACACCGAGGTGCCGAGAAGGGAAGTCGCGGACGAGCCGAGCTTTCTCGAGAAGCAACGCGCCGCACGTCCGTGGTTCGATCATCTGGTGCGTGCGGGTGAACGATTTCAGGCGCAGCAGGGCGACTCCCACGCTGGGGGCATCACATATTTCAGTATCCTTTCGTTGATCCCCATCCTCATGGTCGCTTTTGCGGTCGCCGGGTTCGTCTTGGTGGGGCGGCCCGAGTTGCTCGACTCGATCCAGGAACAGATCACGAACAGCATTCCCGGCAGCTTGGGCGAGACGATCAACAACGTGATCGAATCAGCCATCGACTCGCGAGCAAGCGTCGGCCTGATCGGCCTACTCATTGCTTCATATGCTGGGCTGCGGTGGATATCGAACGTCCGTAACGCACTTACGGCGATGTGGGAGAACCAGCGAGAGTCCAAGGGATTCGTTCGGACCAAGCTCGGTGATATCCGGGCGCTGCTGAGCCTGGGCGTGGCGCTGACCATCTCCCTCGGGATGTCGGCGGTGAGCAGTGGATCGGTTGCGCCTCAGGTCGTCAAGTGGCTCGGCATCGAGGACGGCGCAGTGGTCGGCGTCGTGCTGCGGATTCTCTCCACTCTCTTGTCGTTGGTGTTGACCTGGGCGGTATTCCTCTGGGTGATCGCCCGGTTGCCACGCGAGCCGGTCACGTTGCGCAGCGCCGCGAAGGCGGCGGCGATAGCCGCGGTGGTGTTTGAGATCTTCAAACAAGTTGGCGCGGCATACCTTTCGATAGTCAGCGGCGGTCCCGCGGGTGTGGCATTCGGACCAATCATCGGTTTGCTGGTGTTCGTGTTCACCACATCGCGCATGCTGTTGTTTTGCACGGCCTGGGCCGCCACGTCCAAAGGGAGTCTCGAGCTGGCACATGTGCCGCCGCCCGATCCCGCGATCATCTCGCCGAGGGTGGTGGTCAGCGACCGGTCGCCTTCACGTGCGGCAGCGTTGGTTGTGACGGGTGTACTCGCGGGTTTGGGTTTCTCGGGGTTGTTGCGCCGTCGCCCGCGCTAGCGTTGTTGCTGCCTGCGCTAGCGTTGTTGCTGCCCGCGCTGGGGTCGTCGCCGGGTCAGCGCGATCGCACCGAGCACAAGTCCGATAACCACCGCGCCGCCAACCGCCCCCACGGCGATGCGCTTCATGACGGTGGAGTCGTTGTCGGGATTCGCGCCGACCGCTGACACCGATCCCGGTGCTGCCGGTGACGGAGTTCGCGTCACGCTGGGTGTCACGGCGTCCATCGTGTGCTCGGTCAACGATCCGATCGACGCCGTTGTGGGCAGGGCAAACCCGTAGTCGAGGAGGCGTGCGGCTTGGTTCCATGGGCGAAGCGGCATTGCCTCACCGCCCATCAGCGTGACCAGCAGAGTTCGACCGTCACGCGCGGCGGCACCGACGTATGTGTGGCGCGCGTCGTCGGTGAAGCCGGTCTTCCCGCCGAGAGCGCCGTCGTAGTTGTAGAGCAACCGATTGTCGTTGGCCAGCATGAATCCTGGACGATCCTCGTCGCCGGGAATTGTCGGATCTTTCGGGAATCCTGGGAAGTCAACAGATTCCGTGCGGATCAGGCTTGCGAATGTCGAATTCTGCAGTGCTGCCTGGAAAATCACGGCAAGATCGTAGGGCGAACTGCTCATGCCGGGTCCGTCCAGACCGGATGGTGTGGCGGCACGCGTATCAAGTGCCCCGAGATCCGCGGCGAGTGCGTTCATCTTCGATACGGCAACCGGTACACCACCGAGTTGGCGGGCCAAGGCATGTGCCGCATCGTTGCCCGACGCCATGATCAGGCCCTGCATCAGTTGATGGTTGGTGTACGTGCCACCCTTGCCGATTCCGGCTGCGCTGCCCTCGATGTTGGCGTCTTCTGCGGTGGCGGTGACGACAGCGTCGAGATCGAGTTCGTCGAGAGCGACGAGGGCCAGGAGTATCTTGACCGTGCTGGCGGGGCGATAGCGGCCGTGAGGATCTTTCGCCGCCAGCACATCACCCGACTCCGCATCCGCAAGAACCCAACCTGATGCGACGATGTCCGCGGGCGGAGGCGGGGCGGCCTCCAGAAGGATGAGCCCACACCCGCCGAGCCGGTCTCCGCCCACCGGGCTCGCCGGAACGGGAACAGGTGGGGGGACGGTAGCACCCGGTGCGGGGACTTCCGACAGGTCGATTGCCGGCGCGGGAGCGACGGCGAAGGGGCAGCTGTCGGTATTCGGAGTGGCGAAGGGCGCGGGCGGCGGCGGCTGAGGTGGTGGCACCGGCTGGGCGCCGGAAATTCCAGAGACCCCCCCTACAGCGAAGAGCACTACTCCGGCAACGATCACTGCATACCTTCGACGCCACATCATCGATAGGAGGTTAGGCGACCGTCGTCGAGGGTCCCGAACCGGCGCGCTGCTGTTACGCAGAATTTATCAGTACCCGCGTGAATGAGCCGAGCGCGCCGAGGCTACGAACGTGCGTTGACGCCGAGGGCGTTGGCGACCAGCCGGAACGTCGGCATAGGGTTTCGGTCTGCTGATACCGGCTGAATCGTGAGGTGATCTGCTCCGGCTGTGAAGTGTTCTTCGAGACGCGCGACGATGGAGTCGGTACTGCCGTATACGACGAGAGCGTCGATCAACCGGTCACTGCCGCCGCGGTCGAGTTCCTCAGAGGAAAAGCCGAGGCGTATCAGATTGGTCCGGTAGTTGCGAAGCTGGAGATACATTTCGCTCGCTTGGCGCCCGAGTTGTCGGGCGGTCTCGGGGTCGGTGTCCAACAGAACTTTGTGTTCGGGGGCCAGAATCGAATCTGGGCCGATGATGGTGCGGGCTTCTCTGGTGTGCTGGGCAGTGCTGAAGGCCGGATGTGCACCGCAGGATCGTTGTGCGGCAAGCTTGAGCATTCGCGGCCCGAGCGCTGCCAGCATGCGACGTGAAGCAGGAACCCCGGCGGCGTCGAGTTCGTTCAGATACCGGGTCATCGCTTCGAAGGGGCTAGAGTATTTCTGACCGAAGTCCTCCGGATGACCGACGCCGAGACCGAGCAAAAATCTTCCCGGAAAACGAGCCTCGAGTCTGTGAAACGACTCGGCGACTTCAGCCGCCGGTGCGTTGCAGATGTTGGTAATGCCGGTAGCGACTGTTATTCGTTCGGTGGCGTCGAGGAGTGCTTCGGAGGATTTCAAGTCCGAGGGCGGCGAGCCACTGAGCCAGAGCGTGCCGTAGCCGAGTTGTTCACATTCGCGGGCCATCTCTGGTGAAAAGGCATCGTCGAGCTCGAACGCTCCGAGCTTTCCCAGGTCGGGAGTCTGATCGCTGATCGTCATGACCGTCCAAACTTCAGTGTTTGTGTCAGATTGTCGCGGGCGCCGTTGAAGCGAAGCACTCGACGCCTCAACAACAGGATGTCACCGATACCCTGCCCGTGGCGATGACGCTACGGATCGAGCCTGGTCAATGGTCTCGGGCCGGACTACGCCGAGGCGGTGTACGGCGGGTTATTGCTGCTGGTCACCGCGACCTGGCGAATTATGCCTCGACCTCGTTCGGCTCGGCGACTGCCGGCGCTTGATGACTCACGCCAACCGGGCGTGAATAGCGCAACACGGCGACGAACCCAACGAGGGCAACCGCCGCTGGTAGCAGCATGCTCTGCGCCATCGCCACGGCGAACCCTTCCCTGAGGTCCGGCGGTACTGCGCCCACTTCGGAGACGGCCCGCTCAGGGACGCCATTCGCCGTAAGCCGCAGCGTCATCAAAGCGCCGATACCCGCGACACCAATCACCCCTCCGACCTGCCGAGTGGTGTTGTACACCCCTGACCCGGCACCCGCCTGATGCTGCGGCAAGTTTCTGGTCGCGCTGCTCGCGATCGCCGGCCATGCCAAGCCGTTACCCATGCCCACTACCACCATCGGTATGGTCAGCGCCCAAACGGACGCGTCCGGCTTCATGGCCAGGGCGAGCCAACCCAACCCGAGCGCCACCAATAACAAGCCAGGTCCGGCAAGGGTGCGTGGTTGCAGACGGTCAAGATACCTGCCGACGATCAGCGCAAGAACAGCGGTCAGAATCCCCAACGGCAGCAGCGGCAGAGCGGATCTCGTAGGCGACAGTCCTCCGACGAACTGGGCGTAGAACATCAACGGCACCATCATCGAGGTGATCGCCCATCCGAGCGCTGCGATGGCGATGTTGGACACAGTGAAGTATCTGTCCCGGAACAGACCAAGCGGTACAACAGGATCGTTGCTGGTTGAGGCTTGGTGCCGCACGAAAAGTCCCATCGTGATCAGACCTGCAGCAATTGTCAGCCACACTCCGACGGACCAGTCGTAGGTGTGACCCTCTTGCAGTCCGAAGATGAAGAGGAACATGCCTACGGCGCTGAGTAGCACTCCCAAGAGGTCAAACCGGCGCAGATGCGTCTCGAATGTAGGGATGAACAAGATGGCAAGAACGATCGTGGTGATCCCGATAGGGACGTTGACGAAAAAGATCCATTGCCATCCGAGGCCGTCTTCCAATACACCACCGGCAACCGGGCCGGTTGCCATCGCAACGCCCGCAACAGCCCCCCACCAGCCCATCGCAACGCCCCGTTTGTCAGGCGGAAAAATCCGGGTGATGACGGCCATCGTCTGCGGAGCCATCATCGCGGCACCGAAACCCTGAACCACCCGCGCCAGAATGAGCATGTCGATGCTGCCAGAGAGCCCGGCCCACAATGATGCGAGGGTGAACACCACGAGACCGATGAGGTAGATGTTCTTCGGTCCGAATCGGTCACCCAAGCGTCCCGTGACGAGCAACGGCACAGCGAACGCCAGCAGATAGGCGCTGGTCACCCACACCACGCTTCCGACATCGGTGTCGAGGCTCGCCATGATCGAGGGGTTCGCCACTGCAACAATGGTCGAGTCCAACAAGATGACGAAGAAGCCCAGGCATACCGCCAACAGGGCCAGTCGCTGATTCTTCACAATGCCCATCCGCCCTTCCGTGGAAGATGCGTCGCCGACCAGCCGGACGGACCTGGATGGAACCCGTAGGGTGGGGAAATTCGGTGTACGCACTGCTCTGTGCTGTTGGATATTGTGCTCCGAGACCGGTGGTGTGGTCCAGGGCTGTCTCATGCGGGCAGCGTGGCCGTCCCAGGATCCGGGGCCGTCGATAGTTGCAGGAGTCGCCGCCTGCTGGATCCGTCGCGAATCGTGCTCGTGTCGGATTCGTCCGAAGAGTGTGTTGAGGGCGGCTATTCGGCGGGTCGCAGGTAGGGCCGCTGGATCTTCTTCCAGGATTCGTAGGTGGCGCGCGCCTTCTTGGTTGAATCGAGTTCTGAGGTGGCCGATACCGGTACATCCCACCAAGATTTACTGTCGGGTCCGCCAATCAACGGATCGGTTTCGACGTGGATCACGGTGCTGGTCTCGCTCGCCTTGGCCACCTTGACGGCGTCGGCGAACTCCGATGCGGTATTCGCTCGGATGACGGCGACGCCGAGACTCGCGGCGTTGGCGGCGAGGTCGACGGGGAGAGCCCCGCCGTCGAGGCGGCCGTCGTCCGAACGGTATCGGTACCGGGTGCCGAAGCGCTGGGAACCGAGCGACTCGGACAGCGAACCGATGGAGGCGAAACCGCGGTTGTCAACGAGGATCACGATGATCTTGAGGCGCTCCTGAACGGCGGTCGCGAGTTCGGTGGCCATCATCAGATACGAACCGTCGCCGACCATGACGAACACGTCGCGGTCGGGGCAGGCGATCCGGACACCGAGTCCACCGGCGACTTCGTAGCCCATGCAGGAGTACCCGTACTCGACGTGGTAGCCCTTGGGGTCTCTTGTGCGCCACAGCTTGTGGAGGTCACCGGGCATAGACCCGGCAGCGCACACCACAACGTCGCGGGGATCGGAGAGCGTGTTGACCAAGCCGATCACTTGACTCTGATCGAGTGATCCGTCGGACGCGGAGGTGGTCGGCCTGTAGGCGGATTCGACGGTCGAATCCCAGTCCCGCGCGAGTTCGCCGATCCTGGCTGCGTAGTCTTCGTCGACCTTGTAGCCCCTCAGAGCGTGTGTCAGCGCGTCGAGAGCCTCACGTGCATCGGCGACCACGCTCATGCCACCCTGTTTCACGGAGTCGAGGGACGCGACGTTGATGTTGACGAAACGGACATCAGGATTGGTGAACGCCGTCCGGGATGCGGTGGTGAAGTCGCTGTACCGCGTGCCTATACCGATGACGACGTCGGCATCGGTGGCGAGGGCATTGGCCGCCGTGGTCCCGGTGGACCCGATGGCGCCCACGGACTGTGGGTGGTCATGGACCAGCGATCCCTTGCCGGCCTGACTCTGCCCGGCGGGGATGCCGGTCTGCGTGCAGAATGCTGCCAGAGATTCGGTGGCCTGACTGTAGATCACACCGCCACCGGCGACGATCAGTGGCTTGCGTGCGGAGCGAATGATCGCAGCAGCGCGCTCGATCACCGATCGCTCGGGAAGTGGGCGTGCGACGTGCCAGATCCGCTCGGCGAAGACTGACTCAGGCCAGTCGAAAGCCTCGGCCTGCACGTCCTGCGGAATGGCGATGGTGACCGCACCGGTCTCGACGGGATCGGTCAGCACCCGCATACCGCCCAGCAGAGCGCTTGGTAACTGCTCCGGTCGCCAGACGCGATCGAAGTACCGTGATACCGGCTTGAATGCATCGTTGACGGTGACGTCGCCGCTCGACGGCAACTCCAACTCCTGAAGTACCGGAGCGCTGGCACGTGTGGCGAAGGTGTCTGCGGGAAGCAGGAGTACGGGTAACCGGTTGATGGTGGCCAGTGCTGCGGCGGTGATCATGTTGGTGGCGCCGGGGCCGACACTGGAGGTGACGGCCCACGTCTGCAGGCGGTCCTTCATGCGGGCGTGCGCGACGGCGGAATGAACCATGGCTTGCTCGTTGCGGCCCAGTACGTAGGGGAGTGTGGGTTCACGACCGGCGTCGAGGTCCTGGATTTCGGCCTGCAGGAGGGCTTGCCCCAGGCCGGCGACGTTGCCGTGGCCGAAGATTCCGAAACAGCCGGCAAACAGTTTGGTGCGCCGACCGTCTCGTTCGGTGTACTGATTCGCAAGGAATCGGATAACGGCCTGAGACACGGTGAGGTGCACGGTCGGTTCGTCGCACGGAGTGCGATTGCCGATTGCGTTGTCGGTGGGGGCCACGTCTACCTCCGTTAGTTGTGGGACCGGTCAGTTGTGGGAACGCAGTCAGTTGTGGGACCGCAGTCAGTTGTGGGAACGCAGTGGCAGTCGGGGGTCGATGTCCTGGTGATCCCAGCTACCTCGGAGCCAGGTGTGTGCCGGGTCGTCGCAGATGTTCCATGCCCGGATCTCACCCGGACCGGCCATGACGTTCAGGTAGTACATGTGATGACCAGGCGCCGCGATGGACGGGCCGTGGTAGCCGTGTGGAACGAGGACTACGTCGCCGGATCGGACCTCCTCGAGTACCTCGATGGGGCGCTCCTGGGTTCCGTACACCCGGTGGTAGCCGAATCCGTCAGTTCCGGTGGGACTTCGGCCGATCTCGAAATAGTAGATTTCTTCGAGTGCGGACTCGATATCGCTGTTCTCGTCATGTTTGTGGCTCGGGTACGACGACCAGTTTCCGCCGGGGGTGATGACCTCGCAGGCGATGATGGAATCGGCGGTGAAGGTTTCGGCGGTCGCGAAGTTGTGGACCTGACGGCTGCAGCTACCGGCGCCCCGGAGTTCGACCGGAACATCGGCTGCCGGACCGTATCTGTTGGGCAGCTTCGCGCCGGCACGGGCTCCGCAGAGTGCGAACCTTCCGCCTCCGACACTCGTGACGTCGTAGCTGGAATCTCGTCCTATGTAGGCGAAGTCGCTCGGTCCGTCGAACACGGAGAGGCGGCCCGTCAGGGAAAACTCGGTGCCGCCCGAAGAGACGAGCGCCGAACCGGACAGCGGAAGCACGATGATCTCGTTCCCGCCGGACTCCAGCTCCGCGATCGCGCCCGGCGCGAGTTCGAGTGTCCACAGGCTCGACTCGCTCCATCCGGCAGATTCGGGCGTCACCACGGTGGTGAAATGCCCGTCTGCGGATGATTTGGCGGGGACGTAGTACTTGCTGAGCATCTCGCTCCTGACTCGGGTCTAGTGGACGAGCTTGACCGCGGTATCGACTGCGGTAGCCACATCGTCGTTCGGCGGGTAGAGCAATGCGCGGCCCACGATCAAGCCACGTACGGAGGGCAGTCGAAGGGCGTGATCCCACTTCGCGTACGTCTCCTCAGGCGCTGTTTGTGGATCGCCGCCGAGGAGGAGGGTGGGCAGGGTGGTGGCGTCCATGACGCGCTCCATCTCGTCGACCACGGGAAGCTTCATCCATGTGTATGCGGAGGTCGAGCCGAGGCCCTGCGAGATGTGGATAGACTTGATGACGGCGTCAGGGCTGAGGTCGTTGACCACCTTGCCGTTCACGCGGCTCGAGAGGAAAGGCTCGAGCATGGCGATCAGACCGGCAGCGGCCAGTTCGTCCACTGCCCGTGCGCACGCAGTCATGGTGGGGAGGGTGCCGGGATCGTGGAGCGCGATACGTAGCAGCATTTTGCCGCCGTTCATGCCGAACTTGCTGGTCCCCTCGGCCGTGTAGCCCGTCATCGCGTCGTCGAATTCGAAACTGGCGCCGACCAATCCTCCGCGATTCATCGACGAGATCACTACCTTGTCATCGAGTGCGCCGAGGAGGAGAAGGTCGTCGAGGATGTCTGCGGTGCCGAGGACTCCGTCCACGCCGGGATTGTCGAGGGCTGTCCGCAGGCGATCCAACAGATCGGTGCGACTGTTCATGGCTGTGGGCTTGCCACCGACGGACAGAGCGCCCCGCGCGGGGTGGTCGGCTGCGACAATCATCAGGCGACCGTTTCCCCGCAGGGTGGCGCGAGGGGTCCTCGCCGCCCAGGCATGTCGGATGACCTGCGGTTTGTGTGCGCGGATCTCGGTGACCTCGGCGTATGTTGTGGCGAGGGGGCGGATTCGGAGCCAGTCAGACATTGGCGGCCTCGGTGGCGGTGGCCTCGGCCAGATCGTGAACTTCTTCGGCGGTCGGCATCGCGCTGGAGCACTCGAGACGCGAGGCGACGATCGCGCCTGCGGCATTGGCGTACCGCAGGACCTTCTCGAGTGGCCAGCCGGCCAGCAGTCCGTGGCACAGAGACCCACCGAAACTGTCGCCTGCACCCAAGCCGTTGACCACGTCGACGGCATTGGGAGGAACGGTGATCGACTGCTTCCTCGTCTTGCCGAGCACACCTCGGGGGCCCAGCTTGACGATGGCGAGTTCGATACCGAGGTCCAGCAGGGCGTCGGCTGCCTTGTGGGGATTGGTCTCACCGACTGCGATCTCACACTCCTCGCGGTTGCCCACAGCTACCGTCGCGTGCGCGAGGGCGCGACGGACCTGTGTGGTCGCGTCCTCCGGCGTGGACCAGAATATCGGTCGGTAGTCCAGATCGAGTACGGTCAGCGGTCGGCGGTCCCTGGCCTCCCAGGCAGCGAAGTGTGCACTGCGACTGGGCTCTTCGGACAGACCTGTCACCGTCGACCAGTACAGGGAGGCGGCGCGAACCGCGTCGAGGTCAATGTTCTGGGGAGTGACCTGCATGTCTGGCGCGTGGGGTTTGCGATAAAAGTACAGCGGAAAGTCGTCCGGGGGAAAGATTTCGCAGAACGTCACCGGCGTGGGGTACTCGGAATTGGTAACTACAAATCGGTTGTCGACGCCCAGATCGGTGAGCGCGCGCTTGACGAACTTACCGAAGGGATCGTTGCCGACGCCGGAGATGAGCGCGCTCGACAGTCCGAGACGTGCGGCGGCCACGGCGACGTTGGCGGCGCTGCCGCCGAGGAACCTGCCGAACGTTTCGACGTCCGCTAGCCCGACGCCGGTCTGAAGTGGGTAAAGATCCACTCCGGACCGGCCGATCGCGAGCACGTCGAGTCCCCGCCCGTTCCGGTGAGTGTTGGTGCTTGTCAAGTCAGGCTCCCGAGAGTTCATTGTGGGTGGCCCCCGTGTGGCCCTGAGGTACGCGCGGGGCCTTTGAGGTATCCGCGGGTCACTCCAAGAAACTGTGCGCCGCGACACAGCAAATGTCAATAATTTGTCCTGACATTACGACCTATGGTCAAGTGAATGTTAGTCTTCGCATACACTGCTGCGAAAAGTAGAGTCAGTCGGACCTTTCCCGGGTCGGAGATCGGAGTTGACTGTGGTAGCAGCACTCGCCGTCGAGTTGGACCGGTCGAGCCCGGTGCCACTGTATTTTCAGTTGGCCCAGGCGATCGAGGGCGCGATTCTCGGCGGCGAACTCGCTCCAGGTGACCGCTTCGAGAACGAACTTGCGCTTGCTAAACGCGTCAACCTGTCGCGTCCGACCACTCGCCGCGCCATCCAGGAACTGGTCGACAAGGGGCTGCTTGTCCGCAAGCGTGGTGTCGGCACGCAGGTCGTTCAGAGTCCGGTGCATCGTCCGGTCGAACTCACGAGCTTGTTCGAGGACCTCGTTCGAGCCGGCCAGACCCCGACCACCAAACTGCTCAAGTACACGGTGGGCGTTCCCGGTGCGGAGGTCGCGTCGGAACTGAATCTCGAGGGTGACGCCGAAGTGGCGACCATCAGGCGTCTGCGCTGCACCAACGGCGAACCGCTGGCCGTCATGACCAACTACGTTCCTGTGGGCATCGCTCCCGAGCCGGAAGAGTTGGAGACTCAGGGTCTCTATCAGACCCTGCGAACCCGCGGCGTCCACATCCGAGTCGCGCGGCAGCGAATCGGTGCTCGCGCCGCAACGCGCGAAGAAGCCAGATTACTCGACGAAAAAGTCGGAACTGCCCTTTTGACGATGAGCCGCACGGCATTTGATGATTCAGGTTGCTCTGTCGAGTTCGGCAACCACTGCTACCGGGCCTCACGTTATTACTTCGAAACCACCGTGGTCGACCGCTAGTGACACCACAATGTGGTGACCCGAATGGAGCCTCATGACCGAAATGTCCGTAGCGGTCGCCGGATTCGGATGGATGGGCCGCGTTCATGCGCAGGCATATCTGCGTCTGCGGCAGAGCTATCCGGAACTTCCCGCAATTCGGCTGGTGTGTGTGGCCGACGACGTTCCAGGGAGGGGAGTCGAAGCAGCCGAACAGTTCGGCTTCGACTCCTGCACTCAGGATTGGCGCAACATCGCAGCAGATCCTGCGATCGACGCCGTCAGCATCACTGCACCCAACTTTCTGCACCGCGAAATGGGTGTCGCGCTGGCCGAGGCGGGCAAACATATCTGGATCGAAAAGCCAGTCGGTCTGTCGACCGAGGATGCGAAAGCCGTTGCTGTAGGAGTAGACGCGGCAGGTGTCCAGGCGGCGGTCGGGTTCAACTACCGCAACGCCCCCGCTGTGGCACTGGCGAAGAACCTGATCACTTCCGGAGAACTGGGCACGATCACATTCACGGTTCCGATTTCTCAGTGACTACGCGGCCCACCCGGACGGCGCTCTGAGTTGGCGATACGAGCGTGAGCGCGGCGGCGCCGGCGTCCTGGGCGACCTGGCTTCGCACGGAATCGACCGGGTCCGCCACCTTCTCGGCGAGGTGGATGCGCTGGTTGCGGACACCTCGATCTTCATCCCGGAACGCGCGCGGCCGACCGCGGCGGCCAGCGGGCATGCCCGCGCGACCGGCGGCGAGATGGGACCGGTGGAGAACGAGGACTTCGTCAGTGCGCTCCTGCGCTTGACGTCCGGAGGTCGATGCACTCTCGAAGCCAGCCGGGTTGCGGTGGGAGAGCAGAACAACTACGGATTCGAGGTCCACGGAACCATGGGCGCGGTGTTCTGGGATTACCGCCGAATGGGCGAACTCGGAACCAGTCTGGGCTCGAAGTACCAGGATCAGTCCGTCACAAATGTTCTGGTGGGCCCGGAATCAGGCGAGTTCGGACGCTTCCAGCCGGGTGCGGCCAACGCGATGGGTTATGACGACCTCAAAGTGATCCAGGCCCGGAACTTCATCAGTTCGATCGTCGACGGTCTTTCGCACGGGGCGACCATCGGCGACGCCGTCGCATCAGCCGAAGCGTTGGACGCGATGGTAGCCTCGGTACGGTCCGGTGGCTGGGTAACGGTCGGCTGAGAAGTTCGCCAGCTATCGACTGCCGCGCAACGCGGGACGATGGCGTTGGCGTAGTAGTCGACGTAGGTAGCGGGATCCGTGAGCGCGCGTTTGACTTGCCCCCCAGATTCGATCATTGGCACCAGGGTTTGCGAAGTGGTCACCTGATGTCACACCGGCCGCATGCTGGTCCGCGAGGATGCCGCGGAAGACGGATGTCGCTCGGTCTATCACGTCGGCGTCGAACGCTCCCCGGAACACCGTGATACCAGGCCAGGTGAGAAGCGCGCGCGATTTCGTCCTGAATTTCGGCGCGAACCTCCGGCTTCGTTGACTGTTCGATCAAGTCGTCGGCCTGATACAGCAGAACGCCGCCGGTCACCGAATCCGCGAACGGATAATCCGCGGGTTCGGCCAGCGCTGCAAGTTCGTTGATGTCGCAGTCATCGCGGCGAAGCCGGCCGGCTGACTGTGATAGCTGACTGCTCAGTGCGGGAGCCATGTGAAACTCTTCCTGCCGGGATTCGTGAGCTCGTAGTTCACAGCCTGCCAACAACAAGCACCTGGCACTACCCCCAAAATCCGTCAAAATACCCTCAGGAAAATTCCTCACGCGGCTCATACGGCGACAGTTCTTGCGTCCTGCCGGTGCCCGACTGACGCGCGGTGCGCGCGGTGCGAAGACGCAATATTTCCTGCTCGCACCTGCGATGATGCGCATGCATAGGCTGTCGGATCTTTGACAAGCAGTCCTAATGTCAGAACAAACTATTGACATTTGGCTGTGACCGGTATTACATCTTCCTCATGCCGCCGGAACTGTCTGTTTTCGCTGGTCGCAGGTTGATGTCGAGAGGGAGAAATGCATGTCGTTTGTCACGGGGCACAGGCATGTCGCCGTACTGGCCGGTGCCACTGCGGTGGTCCTGGGCCTGGCCGCCTGTTCAAGCACGGGCGGAAGACCGGATTCCTCAGCCTCGGGGATTGGCGCAGGCACGGCCGACACTCCTCGTGCCACAGTCGCGATGATCACCCACGAAGCTCCCGGCGACTCCTTTTGGGATCTCGTACGCAAGGGTGCCGAAACCGCGGCAGCGAAGGACAATATCGACCTGCGTTACTCCTCGGACCCGGAGGCCCCAAACCAGGCCAACCTGGTCCAGAGTGCGATCGATAGCAAGGTCGACGGCATCGCGCTCACGCTGGCCAAGCCGGAAGCCTTGGCGCCTACCATGGCTACCGCCGTCAGCGACGGGATTCCGGTGGTGGCCTTCAATGCAGGTCTGGACGACTGGAAGGACATGGGCGCCAGCGGTTTCTTCGGTCAGGACGACGAAATTGCCGGTGAGGCGGCAGGCGACCGGTTGAATGCGGACGGCGCTACGAAGGCCCTGTGCGTCATTCACGAGCAGGGGAATGTCGGCCTCGAATCGCGTTGCGCCGGTGTGGTCAAGACGTTCAACGGATCCACTGAGATCCTGAACGTCAACGGAAGGGACATGCCCACCGTCGAATCGACCATCACGGCGAAGCTTCAGGAGGATCCGAGCATCGACCACGTGCTGACTCTCGGTGCCCCGTATGCGATGACTGCGGTGACCTCGGTTGCCGCCGCCGACAGCAACGCGAAGGTGGTCACCTTCGACACCAATGCGGAGCTTGTCGACACCATCAGATCCGGTGACGTCCAATGGGCTGTCGACCAGCAGCCGTTCCTCGAGGGTTACCTCGCAATCGATTCACTGTGGCTCTACCTCAACAACGGCAACGTCATCGGTGGCGGCATGCCGACCCTGACCGGCCCCGCGTTCGTCGACAGCACGAATATCGACTCGGTCGCCGAGTACGTCAGGAACGGAACTCGCTGATCCGGCCGCTAGGAGGGCGTTGTCGACCTCATTCCGCGAACCCGTTCAGCACGGAAGGGAAGTCATGTCCACGCAGGAAGATCTCGACCTATCCGCTCACAAAGTTGTCACCGATGAGCGGGTAAGGGAGCAGAAGCGCCTCCAGCGCTTGCTGATCCGCCCTGAGATGGGTTCGCTGGCCGGGGCCATCGTAATCTTTGTCTTCTTCGCAATCGTCGCCGGACCGTTCCGTAGTCCGGACGCGCTTGCAACCGTGTTGTATGCGAGTTCGACGATCGGCATCATGGCATGCGGAGTGGCGCTGCTGATGATCGGCGGAGAGTTCGACCTGTCGGCCGGTGTCGCGGTCACCACGTCGTCGCTCGCCGCCTCGATGATCGCTTACAACCTCCATCTCAATCTCTGGGTAGGCGTTCTGTTCGCGCTGGGAGTATCGCTCGCGGTCGGATTCTTCAACGGCTACCTCGTGATGAAAACGAAGATTCCCAGCTTCCTGATCACGCTCAGCTCGTTCCTGATGCTGACCGGCATCAATCTTGCCGTGACGAAACTCGTCAGCGGGCAGGTGGCCACACCCAGCGTCTCCGACATGGCCGGATTCGATTCTGCCCAGACGGTATTCGCATCCTCCATCACGATCGGAGACGTCTCCGTCAAGATCACGGTCGTGTGGTGGCTGCTGTTCACCGCCATCGCCACGTACGTTCTCTTCAAAACCAAGATCGGAAACTGGATCTTTGCCGTCGGTGGCAACCAGGACAGCGCCCGGGCAATCGGCGTTCCGGTCACGGCCGTCAAGATCGGGCTGTTCATGACGGTCGGGTTTGCCGCCTGGTTCGTCGGTATGCACCTGCTGTTCTCGTTCAACACCGTGCAGTCCGGTCAGGGTGTGGGCAATGAGTTCCTCTACATCATCGCCGCGGTCATCGGCGGATGCTTGCTCACCGGTGGTTACGGAACCGCGATCGGTGCGGCGATCGGCGCGTTCATCTTCGGTATGACCAATCAAGGCATCGTCTATGCGGGCTGGAATCCCGACTGGTTCAAGTTCTTCCTCGGCGCCATGCTGCTGCTGGCGGTTGTCGCCAACAACGCATTCCGCAACTACGCTGCGAAAAGGTGACGAATGAGTACCCCAGCTGAAGTAACTGTTGAGTCGGAGTTGGGCGGCAAGGTGCCGCTCGTCGAACTCGTGGACGTCGGCAAGCGCTACGGAAACATCATTGCGCTCGAGGGCATCAACCTCAGAGTCGGCGCGGGCGAGGTCACCGGAGTGCTCGGTGACAACGGTGCAGGCAAGTCGACGCTCATCAAGATCATTGCAGGGCTTCATCAGCAGAGCACGGGCCAACTGCTGGTGGACGGTGAGCCAGTGACCTTCAATTCGCCGAAGGATGCCCTTGGGAAGGGCATCGCCACGGTGTATCAGGATCTCGCCGTCGTGTCGTTGATGCCGGTGTGGCGCAACTTCTTCCTCGGGCAGGAATTGCGCAGAAGCGGCATCATCAGGTCGCTCGACGCCAATGCGATGCGCGCAACCACGCTCTCGGAACTGTCGAAGATGGGCATCGAACTGCCTGATGTCGACGCGCCGATCGGCAGCCTCTCAGGAGGACAGCGCCAGTGTGTCGCGATCGCCCGAGCCGTCTTCTTCGGAGCGCGCGTGCTTACCCTCGACGAGCCGACAGCGGCCCTGGGAGTCAAGCAATCAGGATTGGTTCTGCGTTACATCACCGCTGCCAAGGAGCAGGGGTTCGGAGTCATCTTCATCACCCACAATCCGCACCATGCATATATGGTCGGCGATCACTTCGTGCTCCTCAATCGCGGTCGCCAGAAGCTCGATGCCAAGTACGAGGATATTTCCCTCGAAGAACTGACCAAGGAGATGGCTGGTGGTGACGAACTCGAGACCCTGAGTCACGAGCTTCGCCGCTAGAGACCTCGCGCCGAACCTGCACCGTCCCGGCTCAATCGAGCCGGGGTTGGGCGGTGCAGGTTTCGCGTACTGGTCAGAGAAAACTGGTGGGACGGATACCGAGACCCGCATGCAGGTAGGCCTCGTCGATCATCCTCATGTTGGCGACAGCATCCGCCGGACCGATCGGAAGCGTTGTGCCACCGGACAGATGATCAGCCAAAGCCTCCAACTGGAAGGTGTAGGACGACTTCGTCCCGAGATGCTCGACCGTCGTGGTGCCGCCGATCGTGACGGAAACCCGATCATCGTCGTGGGGTCGGAGGAAGTTGTGGACGAGCACCTCACCCTCGGTCCCGATCACTCGGAACGTGAAGTGCAGATGGTCTGCGAGCATGGTACTGGCGACGGTTGCCCGAATACCGGAGGGGTACTCCAGGTCCGCGTCGAACCGCGAATCGACGCCCGGCGCGTATTCCTGGACTCGTGTCCCGACCACGCGGGGGGTTCCTCCGCACACATCGGCGAGCATTCGCGCGGCATGGATGCCGTAGCAGCCGACGTCCATCATCGATCCGCCTGCCAATGGCAACTCCCATCGCGGATCGCTCGCGGCAGGCAGAGGGGTACGGAATTCGGTCTCGACCGCGGTCACGGTCCCGATGTCACCACTGCGAACCAAGCCGAACAGGCGTTGGTTGACCGGGTGGAACACATAGTGGATACCCTCGAGCACCGTGACACCGGCGGCGGCCGCTTCTGCCACAACCGCTTCCGCTTCTTCCGCGTTACTCGAGAACGGCTTCTCGGTCAGGACATTCTTTCCCGTTCGCACCGCCTCGATATTCCAAGGCCCGTGCAGGCCGTTGGGGAGCGCGTTGTAGACGACGTCGACCTCGGGATCCGAAATCAGATCAGCGTACGTCGCGACCGTCCGCTCGATTCCGTGCCGTGCCGCATAGGCTCGCGCCCTGTCGGGGTTGCGTGCGGCGATGGCTACCAGGCGATGTCCGGTGGCCTTCGCGGGCTTGACTATCGCATCCTCGCCGATGCTTGATGCCCCCAAGATCCCGATCCGCAGTGGAGTGCTCATCACAGCACCGATCGTAGGTACGCGACACTCGCGCGCACGTCGCGCACGGGCCCCTCGTCGGACGGTGCCTCGGTGAGAATGGTGTCTTGCTCGAGCACGTACCAACCGTCGAATCCCTGTGTTCGTAGGATTTGCGTGACACCTGCGATGTCGACGTCACCCCCGCCGAGCGGCCGGTACATGCCTGCCTTGACGCCGTCCGTGTAGCTGAGTTCGCCCGCACGGACGCGGGCCGCCAGGGCGTGGTCGACATCCTTGAGGTGTACGTGGGCGATCCGGTTCGGCGCCTGGCGCGTCAGTTCCGCTGGGTCGGTGCCGCCGATCAGGAGGTGGCCGGTGTCGAGGCACAGCGGGATGCCGGAGCCGTCGAGGACTCGGAGAACTTCGTCTCGCTGTTCGATCATGGTGCCGACGTGCGGGTGGATCACCGCCCGGATTCCTCGCTCTGCGGCTGCATCCGCCAGGCGATCAAGATTGTGCAGCAGCGTTTTCCATTCCTGCTCACCGAGTTCCGGGCGGGAGTCGTACCCGACCGAACCCGTAACTGCGGCGAGTACCAGCACCTCCGCACCCGCGGCCACGAAGCCGTCGAGGATGGGCGAAATGCCGGGCACCGGATCGTGGGCGCCGTCGTGCAGCAGGACCGGAGCGAAACCGCCCACCGCACTCAGGTCATGGTCGGCGAGAACCCTGGCCAACTCGGCGGGAGAGGCAGGCAGAAAGCCTTCCGGGCCGATCTCGGTGGCGACCAGACCGACTTCGCGCATCTCACGCAATACCTGTGCCGGGTCGAGTTGATATCCCCATCCGGGAACCTCGCAGACACCCCAGGAGATGGGCGCGCCGGCGATACGGGGACTGCTCATCGGGTGCCGCCCGAGAAACCCCCGGCTTTAGCCGTGGGGAGGTAAGGGAGGTCAGGTGTTTCGTTGGTTCTCAACATAGTGGTTGGGGCCTCCAATAGTTGGTTACCGACAGTGCCGGCGTGGTAGGATCTTTTCCAGAGTTGTTCCGGCAGAGTAGTTGTCGAGCTTGGTGGGTGGGTGTGATCGAGACTGTGCGCTACACCTACCGAATGGCATCGTTGCCGGTTCCTGTGGAACGAAGCAGTCCACCAACACAAGTCCGGGCCGAAGCCGACATTCGGAAAACTGTCGAAACTGCTCACCGCCGCCCGCGGCAGGAACACATGGCTCCGCGACGGTTCCCAAGTCGCACAGCAACAAATGCTCCGCACTTACGGGCTGGCCCTCGGCCACTCCTTCACGGTGAAGGGCCGCGGAAGGCCGGCGTTCAAGTCCCGGAAGAAGGTGCTGCCGTCGCTCGGGTACACCACCCGCGGATTCTGCATCCGTGAGCGGCGTCTGGTGTTGCCGAAGGGTGTCACCATCCCGGTGGTGTGGTCCCGCGACCTGCCATCCGACCCGACCAGTGTCCGGGTGTATCAGGACAGCCTCGGGCACTGGTATGCCTCCTTCGTGGTGCGGCGCGACACCGAACCGGCCCCCGACGCGGACCCGGACAGCGGTCTCGGTATCGATTGGGGTGTGTCGACCACGGCGACCGCCACCGACAGCGCCTACGACCTGCCGTCTCTCGGGCATCGGAAGCGTTGCGCCGCCGAGTTGGCCAAGGCGCAACGGAAGATGGCGAGACGGCACAACGGGAAACGCGGCCCCCAAACCGGCGGATACGTGCGGGCCAGGCGTGCGGCGGCGACACTGCACAAGAAAGCCACCCGACAGACTCGGCACGATTCTCGGGTGTGGGCGAAGCGGGTGGTCGATCATCACGACTTGATCGCCGTGGAGGACTTCAAACCCACCTTTCTGGCGAAGTCCACGATGGCACGCAAGGCGGCGGATGCTGCGGTGGGTGCGGCGAAACAGGAATTGATCGAGCGTGGCAGGCGGGCCGGCCGGAGGGTGGTGTTGGTGCGGCCCTGGTATACGACGATGACGTGTTCGAGTTGCTTCGCGAGAGCCAAGCAGCGACTCGAACTGTCGGAACGAACTTTCCGATGCACGGCCTGCGGGTTTACTGCGGGTAGGGATTGGAACGCTGCCAGGGTGATCCTGGCTGTGGCAGAACGGGGCCACACAAGTGTTGACGACGTCAGACATGTGCGGCCTTCCTCCGGGTTGGTTGTGTGTGCGGTCTGAGCTTGGAATCCCCCGGCTTCAGCCGTGAGGAACCGCTAAGAGCTTGCCTCCTTTTCGGTCTGGAGAACCAGTTCTTTGACTTCGGCGATGGTGACCGAGCGCCCCCCGTGGAGAGACAATGCGGCCGCCTCGGCAATCCAGGCGGACTCCACAGCGTCCGCGGGGGTACACGGCGACGTCCGGCGTCCGGCTACCACGTCGACGAATGCTTCGAGTTCGGCGCGATATGCGGCGGCGAAGCGGTCCATGAAGAACGAGTGTGGAACGCCGCTCGGAAACTGCGCACCGGGGTCGACCGAGCGCAGTGGTAGCTGCTCGTCGAGCCCAGCGACTACGGAATCAGCGGACCCGAGGACCTCGAGTCTGCTGTCGTAACCGCGCGCGTTGTAGCGGGTGGTCGATACGACTGCGAGGGTGCCGCCGTCGAGAGTCAATACCGCGGCGCCGGTATCGACATCGCCGGCCTCTGCGATCGCCGGATCGCCCTGATTGGCACCGGTGGCGAAGACGGAGGTGACCTCCTGGCCGCTGACCCAGCGGATGATGTCGAAGTCGTGTATCGCGCAGTCGCGGAAGATGCCGCCGGACCGGGCGATATACGACACGGGAGGAGGAGCGGGATCGAGCGTGGTCGACCGCAATGTGTGCAGCCATCCCAGGTCACCGGCACGAACCGCATTGTAAGCGCTGATGAGGCCCGGATCGAAGCGTCGTTGAAATCCGATTTGGACGGGTACCGCCGTCTGCTCCACCGCCCGTAGAGCGCGCAGCGACGATTCGATGGAATCGGCGACCGGCTTCTCGCAGAACGTAGGGATACCTCGATCCACAGCAGCCTCGATCAACTCGGCATGCGAACCGGAGGACGCCGCGATGAGTACCGCGTCCACTCCGGACTCGAACAGTGCGTCCGGGTTCGGGGCGGCCGGGACGTCGAGTTCGGTTGACACGTCGCTGGTTCGGCTCGGGTCGGCGTCGGTGACGATCAGTGTGTCGACTCCGTCCATGCCGAGCAGGTTTCGGGCATGGTAGCTCCCGATACGGCCGAGTCCGATCACTCCAATGCGAGCGCCCATCAGTCCCGTCCCTCAAGTACGTTGTGGTCCGAGTCGATTGCGGAACCCGTCACCACGCCGCTGACCAGGACGGTGGTGCTCGGAAGGAGTGCGGGCCTGGCCACGCCCGATGGGGAATTCATGGCTTCAGTCTGGCGCTCACGAAGACCTCGAGCAATAGTTGGACACCATCAAATATCCATCAATGTGAGGTAGCTGTGTCGCGCCGATTCAAGGTACGAGAGATTGCGCAGCAGTCGGGCCTCAGCGAAGCGACTGTGGATCGGGTGCTCAACGGCCGTCCAGGCGTGCGGGAAGGAACCAGGGGGGAGGTCCAGCAAGCGATCGCCGATCTGGAGCGTCAACGCACCCAACTTAAGTTGGTCGGGCGGAAATTCATCGTCGACGTCGTATTGCAGGCGCCAGCCAGGTTCTCGGATGCCGTCCGGGACGCACTCGAGCGGGAACTACCCACATTGGCACCGGCGGTAGTGCGGTCGAGGTTCCATTTCCGCGAAACCGGGTCGGTGGATGCCATGACGTCGACGCTCGACAAGATTCGCAGCCGGGGATCGCACGGCGTGATCGTGAAAGCTCCCGACACACCCGAAGTGGTAGCGGCGATCGACGGATTGGTTGCCGCCAAGATTCCGGTGGTCACGCTTGTCACCGACGTTCCGGGCAGTCGCCGCGCCGCGTACGTAGGTATCGACAACCGTGCAGCCGGCGCCACCGCGGCCTATCTGATCGATCAATGGTTGGGCGATCGCCGTGGCGCCGTACTCGTCAGTATGAGCAGTGGGTTCTTCCGCAACGAGGAGGAGCGCGAGATGGGATTCCGATCCGCTATCCGCGCGTCGGCCCCGCCCAGGCGTTTGATCGATATCCCGAACAGCGACGGTTTGGACGAGACGAGCGGGGAACTGGTTCGACTCGCACTCGAGTCCGATCACGACATATGTGCCGTCTATTCGATCGGCGGCGGCAATCTGGCGACGGTGGACGCGTTCGATTCGGTGGGTCGTGACTGCGCGGTGTTCATCGCGCATGATCTGGACGAGGACAATCGGAAACTGTTGGGAAAAAGGAAGATCTCAGCGGTTCTCCACCATGATCTCCGGGCTGATCTTCGTCAGGCCTGCCGGATCGTCATGAACGAGCACGGGGCCATGGGTGCACACTTCACCTCCACGACATCGCCGGTTCAGGTCGTGACACCGCTCAACATGCCGCCCAGATGACAAGTGGCCCTCCCGCAAACGGGAGGGCCACTTGTTTCGAAAAGTCTACCGTGCGAACAAGAGTGCGCGCTTGACCTCTTGGATCGCCTTCGTCACCTGGATGCCGCGGGGGCATGCGTCGGTGCAGTTGAACGTGGTGCGGCAGCGCCACACACCGTCCTTGTCGTTGAGGATGTCGAGCCGCTCGGAAGCGGCCTCGTCGCGGCTGTCGAAGATGAACCGGTGCGCGTTCACGATTGCAGCGGGACCGAAGTAGCTACCGTCGCTCCAGTAGACGGGGCACGACGTCGTGCAGCACGCACACAGGATGCACTTGGTGGTGTCGTCGAAACGTGCACGGTCGTGCTGGCTCTGGATGCGCTCATGGGTGGGCTCGTTGCCGTTGGTGATGAGGAATGGCTTCACGGCGCGGAACGCGTCGAAGAAGGGCTCCATGTCGACGACGAGGTCCTTCTCCACCGGCAGGCCCTTGATTGGCTCGATGGTAATCGTGACCGGCTTGCCGTCCTTGGGCAGCATGTCCTTCATGAGGAGCTTGCAAGCCAGGCGATTGACGCCGTTGATCCGCATCGCGTCCGAACCACACACGCCGTGGGCACAGCTACGGCGGAAGGTGAGGGTGCCGTCGAGATAGCCCTTCACGTACAGGAGCAGGTTCAGCATACGGTCGGTCGGCAGGGCCGGAACTTGGAAGCTGTCCCAGCGCTGTCCGTCGCCGGACTCCGGATTGAATCGCGCGATCTTGAGGGTGACCATTATGGCGCCATCGGGAATCGGGGGAAGGCTCGCCGTGGTCTCGGTCTTGTCGACTACAGGTGCGCTCATCAGTACTTACGCTCCATCGGCTCGTAGCGGGTCTGGACCACCGGCTTGTAGTCGAGACGGATGTCGGAGAGCAGACCGTCGCCCTCCTTGTACGCCATGGTGTGCTTCATGTACTCGGCATCGTTGCGGTCCGGGAAGTCCTCGCGGGCGTGGCCGCCGCGCGATTCCTTGCGGTTCAGTGCGCCGACTACGGTGACCTCGGCCATTTCCAGGAGGAATCCGAGTTCGACGGCCTCGAGCAGGTCGCTGTTGTAGCGCTTGCCCTTGTCCTGCACCGTGATGTGGTTGTAGCGCTCCTTGAGGGCGCGCACGTCCTTCAGCGCCTGGGTGAGACGCTCCTCGGTGCGGAACACGGATGCATTGTTATCCATGGACTGCTGCAGTTCGGTGCGGATGTCCGCGACGCGCTCGTGGCCGTGGTCCGACAGAATCGTGGCCATCCAGTCGTCGACCATCTTCTCGGGGGCCTCGGGCAACTCGACGAACTCGGTGTTGCTCGCATGCTCGGCGGCGGCGATGCCGGCGCGACGCCCGAAGACGTTGATGTCGAGCAGCGAGTTGGTGCCGAGACGGTTTGCGCCGTGCACCGAGACGCAGGCGCACTCACCGGCGGCGTACAAGCCGGACACAACCTCGTCGTTGTTGCGCAGGACCTCACCGTTGATCCGGGTGGGGATACCGCCCATCACGTAGTGGCAGGTGGGGTACACCGGAACGGGTTCCTTGACCGGGTCCACACCGAGGTAGGTGCGGGAGAACTCCATGATGTCGGGGAGTTTCTCGTCGAGGACCTCTTCGGAAATGTGGGTGACGTCGATGTAGACGTAGTCCTTGTTCGGTCCCGCCCCGCGTCCCTCGAGTACCTCGAGCACCATCGACCGCGCGACGATGTCACGGGGTGCTAGGTCCTTGATGGTGGGGGCGTAGCGCTCCATGAAACGTTCGCCATCGGCGTTTCGGAGGATGCCGCCCTCACCGCGCACTGCCTCGGAGATGAGAATGCCGAGCCCGGCCAGGCCGGTGGGGTGGAACTGGTGGAACTCCATGTCTTCGAGCGGAAGGCCCTTGCGGAAGATGATGCCCATGCCGTCACCGGTGAGGGTGTGGGCGTTGGACGTCGTCTTGTACATGCGTCCCGAGCCGCCCGTGGCGAACACGATGGACTTCGCGTGGAAGACGTGAATCTCGCCGGTGGCCAGCTCGTACGCGATGACGCCGGTGGCGACAGGGCCGTTCTCCGTCTCGGTGATCGCGATGTCGAGAGCGTAGAACTCGTTGAAGAACTCGACGTCGTGCTTGACGCAGTTCTGGTACAGCGTCTGCAGGATCATGTGACCGGTGCGGTCTGCGGCATAGCATGCGCGGCGCACCGGGGCTTTACCATGATCGCGGGTGTGACCGCCGAAGCGACGCTGGTCGATCTTGCCCTCAGGCGTGCGGTTGAACGGCAGGCCCATCTTCTCGAGGTCGAGCACCGCGTCGATGGCCTCCTTGGCCATGATCTCGACCGCGTCCTGGTCGGCGAGGTAGTCGCCGCCCTTGACCGTATCGAAGGTGTGCCACTCCCAGTTGTCTTCCTCTACGTTCGCCAGCGCGGCGCACATGCCGCCCTGGGCCGCACCGGTGTGGCTGCGGGTGGGGTAGAGCTTGGTCAGTACCGCGGTGCGCGCGCGAGGACCGGCCTCGATCGCTGCGCGCATGCCGGCGCCGCCGGCGCCGACGATGACCACGTCGTAACGGTGTTCCTGCATGAAATCTGTGCTCCCCTAGCTCGCCGAGATATTGGGGTCGAAGGTGAAGATGACGTACGTGCCGAGGCCCATGATCAGGATCATCGACAGAGCGAGGATCGTGTTCAGCCAGAAGCGCGTGGAGTCTTTGCGGGAGTAGTCCGCAATAACCGTGCGGAGCCCGTTCCCGCCGTGCAACTGGGCGAGCCAGAGCATCGTCAGATCCCAGAACTGCCAGAACGGGCTGGACCAGCGGCCCGCAACGAATGCGAAGTTGATGCGCTGCACACCGTTGTCGAGCATGAGCATGATGAAGAGGTGGCCGAGCACCAGGAAAATCAGCGCGAGCCCGGAGAACCGCATGAACAGCCAGGCATACAGTTCGAAGTTGCTCTTCGAGGCCCGGCGCGGAGAGCGCGGATTGTCCAAGCTGGCGGGCCGGTCGTAGGTCTTGCCGAGACTCTTGGCTTCGGGGCCGTGGGTAGATGCAGTCATGTCAGTGCCCCGCAAACATGTTGTAGAAGATGCGGCCTGCGCCCGGGATCATCACCAGGAACCAGATCGCGAGGACTATCCAGAGCATCAGGCGCTGGTACTGCGGCCCCTTGGCCCAGAAATCCACCAACATCACCCGGACGCCGTTCAGTGCGTGGTACAGCACCGCGGCGACGAGAGCGATTTCCATGAGTCCGACGATCGGGTTCTTATAGGTTTCGATGACGCTGTCGTACGTGTCGGGATTCACGCGCACCAGCGCGGTATCGAGCACGTGGACGAATAGGAAGAAGAACGTCATTACGCCCGTGATCCGGTGCAGTACCCAGGACCACATTCCGGGGTCACCCCGGTAAAGCGACCGCGTGCGCTCCTTGGCCGGAGCGGCTTCAGTCGTAGTACTCATCGAGTGCTGTGCCTCCAACGTCATTGGTGGACGTGCCGAGTCTGCGCAGCGTTGCTGACTGAAATTACAACTTGGGACCCGACCTGATCCTGAACCGACTTCTCTGAACTCTAAACCCAACCGAAAGCGGGGAACGAACTCGACTCCTGGTTCGTACCGCGCGCGCAAATGAAGTTAGGTTTGCCTCCCCATTGCAAGTTTGGCGGCCCCGAGCGAATCTCTGCATCCATTCAGTGCACGTGATTGGATGGGGAACTATGGTCGAGGTTGATTGGAAAATGTTGCGCGACAACGCGCGTGAAGCGATGAGTCGGGCGTATGCCCATTACTCCGGATTTGCGGTGGGTTCGGCGGCGTTGGTGGACGACGGGCGAATCGTCGTCGGGTGCAATGTGGAAAATGTCTCATACGGGCTGGGGTTGTGCGCGGAGTGCGTACTGGTCGGTAACTTGTTTGCGGGCGGGGGAGGACGATTGGTCGCCGTCACCTGCTGTGACGCGAGTGGCGAGATACTCATGTCGTGTGGCCGCTGTCGGCAGATTCTGTTCGAGCACGGCGGGCCCGGATTGCTCGTCGACCACCGAACGGGAGTGCGCCGACTGGAGCAACTGCTGCCGGACGCGTTCGGTCCCGAGGAGAAGGCCCGAATCGGCCATGCATGACGCCGTGTCGATCATCGCCGCCAAACGGGACGGCAGGGAACTTTCCGGTGCAGAGATCGACTGGGTCGTCGAGTCATTCACCTGCGGCGTCGTGGCCGACGAGCAAATGTCGGCACTCGCAATGGCGATCTATTTCCGCGGGATGACGCGCGAAGAGGTGAGCCGCTGGACCACGGCGATGATCTCATCCGGCCGTCGCCTCGACTTCACCCACCTCGGCCGTCCCACCGTGGACAAACACTCGACGGGCGGTGTGGGCGATAAGATCACGCTCGCGCTGGCACCGCTCGTCGCGGCGTGCGGCGCGGCCGTGCCCCAGCTGTCGGGACGGGGGCTGGGTCATACCGGCGGGACCCTCGACAAGCTCGAGTCGGTCCCGGGCTGGCGCGCCGACCTCGACACCTCGGAGATGGCGGAGATACTGTCCGACCCCGCTATCGGTGCCGTCGTCTGCGCGGCGGGAGCAGACCTCGCGCCGGCGGATCGGCGGTTGTATGCGCTCCGCGATGTAACCGGGACGGTCGAATCGATCCCCCTGATAGCCAGTTCGATCATGAGCAAGAAGATCGCCGAGGGCACCGATGCGCTCGTGCTGGACGTCAAGGTCGGATCGGGCGCGTTCATGAAGAAGTTGGATGACGCGCGTGAGCTCGCCCAGATGATGGTCGATCTCGGAGGCGACGCCGGCGTGACGACGAGGGCGTTGCTTACCGCGATGGATGCACCTCTCGGTTGCACCGCAGGCAATGCGCTGGAGGTGCGAGAATCACTCGAGGTGCTCGCCGGAGGTGGTCCGTCCGATGTTGTGGAACTGACCCTCGCGTTGGCGCGAGAAATGTTGAACGCAGCCGGGATCGGCGGAGTCGACCCGGCCGACAAGCTCCGGGACGGGTCCGCGATGGACCGCTGGCGGAAGATGATCGGTGCGCAGGGCGGCGATCCCGACGCCCCGTTGCCGCAGGCCCAGCATACGGAGGTGCTGCTGTCCGAGTCGGATGGCGTGGTGAGCGGGCTCGACGCGATGGCTGTGGGAGTTGCCGCGTGGCGGCTCGGGGCCGGTCGCGCCCTTCAGGGCGATTCGGTGCAGGCGGGGGCAGGCGTCGAGTGGCACGCGAAGCCGGGGCAGACTGTGTCGGTTGGAACCCCGCTCGTCACTCTGCACACCGACACACCCGAGCGGTTCGCCGCGGCGAAAGCCGTACTTTCCGATGCGTGGACCGTGGTCGCCGAGGCGCCGTCGGTACCTGAACCGCTCGTCATCGAGCGGATCGAGGGTCCGTCGGGATAACGTCGACGCATGACCGCACTGGATCTGTCCGCCCTGCGCCGAGCGCCGAAGGTGTTGCTGCACGACCATCTCGACGGGGGTCTCCGGCCCGAGACGGTTCTCGAACTTGCCCGCGACTGCGACTACGAGGCGCTGCCCGCGAGCACCGCCCCGGCGCTCGCAGCGTGGTTTCGGGAGGCCGCGGACAGTGGCTCGCTCGAGCGATACCTCGAGACGTTCGGCCACACCGTCGCCGTCATGCAGACACCCGCCGGGCTTGAACGAGTAGCCCGTGAATGCGCAGAGGACCTCGCCGCGGACGGCGTCGTCTACGCGGAGGTCCGGTTCGCGCCGGAGCAACACCTCGATCAGGGGCTCACCCTTGACGAGGTGGTGGAACGGGTCTTGCTGGGGTTTGAGGCAGGCGAATCCGCGTCGGAGGTACACGGTCGGCGTATTCGGATCGGGGTTCTCCTCACCGCGATGCGGCACGCGGCGCGCTCCCGGGAGATCGCCGAACTGGCGATCCGGTTCCGCGACCGCGGCGTCGTCGGGTTCGACATCGCCGGGGCCGAAGCCGGAAATCCGCCCAGCCGTCATCTCGATGCCTTCGAGTACATGCGAGGCAGCAATGCGCACTTCACCATCCACGCGGGGGAGGCGTTCGGTCTGCCGTCCATCCACGAGGCCATCGCGTTCTGCGGGACGGACCGACTCGGGCACGGGGTCCGCATCACCGACGACATCACTATCGGCGACGACGGCGTACCGGTGCTGGGGAAGCTGGCGAACTACGTGCGGGACAAGAGAATTCCGCTGGAGCTGTGTCCCAGTTCGAACGTACAGACCGGTGCGGTCGACGCGCTCGAGAACCATCCGTTCGACCTGCTGGCCCGGTTGCGGTTCCGGGTTACCGTGAACACTGACAACCGTCTCATGAGCGATACCAGCATGAGCCGGGAGATGCTGCGCCTGGTCGAGACGTTCGGATACGGCTGGACGGATCTCGAGCGCTACACCATCAACGCGATGAAGTCAGCGTTCATCCCCTTCGATCAGCGACTCCAGTTGATCGACGAGGTCATCAAGCCGGGATTCGCCGTCCTCGTGGGCTGATGCTCATGCCTTTCGGAGGCGGGCCTCGAATTCACGTTCGAGCATTCGCCAGGCCTCGGCCTCGGTATCGAACGGTGCGCTCGGCGCCAACCGCCCCGGATCCGGGTTGAGGACGAACGATACGTACCAGCCGAGCGGTTCGGACGCGGCGAGTGCGGCTTCCACCGACTTGTCGTCTGCAAAATCTGCTGCGTCGGTAAACAATTCGACGGCGAGATCGAGCTGATCCGCGTCGACAGAATTCGGCCCGGCGACCAAGTCGTCGGCGAGTCCCGGTAGGACGTACACGTTCCCCTCGGTGACCTCGACCCCGAGTGACCCGTCTACCGCCGCCACCTGGATCTGATCGTACGTGCTGATCTTGGCGAGCGCGTGCTCGTGGTTGTCGGCGAGGAACCGGGCGAGCGCACGCTCCGAGGTGAAGACGAAAATCATCCCCTCACGACCGAGGAAGATCGCCTCATCGTCCATATAGCAGCGGAGCGTGAAGTACGTTTCTCCGGAGGTGATGATCTTGATGGGGTCTACACCCGCCTCGCTCCAGAACGAATAGTCGTCCTCGTCCTCGTCCTCGTTGTCGTCGTCGGCATCGAGGGAGACGAATTCCGCGTCCTCTTCAGCTTCTTCGACGACGTCGTCCACGTCGACGGTGTTCTCGTCGGCTGCCACCAGTTCGGCCTCGGCGACTGCTACCGCCTCGGCGTCCACGGCGGGGGTCGCCACGACGGCGTCGACGGCGTCGAGGACGCCGTCCCAGCCTTTCGAGATAGTGAGGCCGATCTGGCCCCACAGTTGCTCACCCTCGCGCCCCTCGAACGCGCTGACGCCTGCTTGGAGCGCGCCGAGAATGGGGTTCGCGTTGAAGAACTTGGTGACCGTGTCCAGATCGCAGACCTCACCGATGTTGCGCACCATATTGAGCGCGTCTTCGAGTTCGCTGACGACGAGGTCCTCGGGGTCGCTCGCCGCCAGTGCCGGCACCCCGATCAGGTCGAAGGAGAAGTTCTCTTCGGGTTCGAGTTCGGCAGCGGACAGTCCCGACACAACGCTCCACGCGGGATGTTCGACCAAATCGTTGTCGGTATTCGTGCGAATGAAGGCAGCCAATTCCGCCACCGATCCGAACGCATAGAGGTCATCTTCGTGACCCAGGAATGCTTCCCACTCGTCGTCGCCTTCCCGCCACAGTGGTGCCCACAGTGTTGCGAAGTCGCCGTCGGTGAGACGGAGTTCGATAGGGACGATGTCTCCAGCCATGGCGGAAAGCCTATATACCCAGCGCGCAAAGGTGTAGCCCGGCTGGACCTACACCGTCCCGAAGGCGTCCTGCAGTGTCTTCATCACCTGCGTGCGCTGTTCGGTGGCGAGGCGGGCGGCCTCGTGGGTCGTGCTCGTGATCAGTGCCGCGAGTGTGCGGGCGTCGAGAGTGGAGATGGAATCGTCCATCCACAGGCCCGTCAGGTTGCCGTTTCCGTCCACCTCTGCGGTGACCTGGTCGGACTCACTCGACGCGCGCGCCTTGATCGATTGAAGACCGGCGAGGGCTTCCTCGAGCAGGTTCACCTGGTCGGCCGCCCGCCCGACGATCGCATCCATGTCGTGTTCGCTCACAGTCGTGTCATCCAACTAGTCGGGGTGGGCTCTTCCTCGTCCTCGATCACCTGCGCGGCGGCTATGTCGGCCCGCGTGGGCAGGCCGAGTCCGTCCAGCACGCGGGCGGGCATGCCGTCGCCGGCGAGTTCGTCGCGGCGCCGCGCCCCAGCCTCCGCGGCCGAGCGACGGCACAGCGTCAGGATTTCGTCTGCGAGTCGCCGGCCGCCGTAGCGGAGTTCGCGCGGATCGATGCGGAGTTCGAGCGGAAGGCCGTGCTCGGTGGTCTTTACCGAGATGGTGCCGGAGCGGTTGCTCATTGTGGCCGTCGTTCCGGCGTGGGGTGGGGTTGGGGGAAACATGATTCCTGTCATTTCGTTGGTCGATAGAAGCCGTAGAAGTCCATGTTGCTGTTGCCGGTACGGATCGGGCCGACCTGCACGGGATCGCCGGCCTCCACGAGTTGACCGTTTCCGATCACCATCGCCACGTGTCCGTCCCACACGGCGAGGTCTCCGGGCATGAGGTCGCCCTGATTGACCGTCATCCCGACGTTCTGTTCCTGCGCCAAACGCGGAATACCCACGCCCGCTTCGCCATACGCCCACTGCGTCAGCCCGCTGCAGTCGAGGCCCTGCCCGGGGGACGTTCCGCCCCAGACGTAGGCGACGCCCTGCTGCGACAGTGCGTTGCGGACGGCCTCGGCGGCTTCCCGGTTGGGGGCGAGCGCGGTGCTGCCGTCGGGCAGGACCACTTCGACGCCTTCACCGCTGTGCCCGGAATCCGTCGTGGACGGTCCGCGAGCGGTACCCTCGGACGCGGCGAGGAGGGAATCTGCCCGCGTCCCGCCTCCGCGCCGGGACGCGATGTTCGACACCTGGCTCATCAGGCCGGATATCGGTGACGGACCGGGCGGACTCGCGAATCCTGACGCCGCACGGCTCACCGCGTCGGAGCTCGCTGGTGAGCCGGCTGCGGCAGAGGCCGCAGTGGTGCTCGCCGGTGCGGTCGCCGCGGGTGCGGTGGGAACGTCGTCCGCCGGTGTGAGGGCGAGAATCTTGCCGGTCTGCCCGCTGAGTTCGGCCCGTACCGTCGCGACCACCACGGTGGCTCTGCCGAGATGATCGTGAGCGGCCGCGATGATCATGGCCTGGCCCGGAGGGGTGGCCAGGGTCGAGCCTGACGCGACCGCGAGGGAGATGAACGACTGCAGGATCTCCTCGAGTTGCAGCATTCCGGCCCGGACGATCTCGGAGGCCTCGGCCACGACGGCAGCCATGTCGTTGCCACAATCGGAGATCGCGACGGCCGACCGCTGCGCTTCTTCGGTCTTCACGATCGCGCCGGTGGCGCCCTTGCCCTGCCAGTCACCGTAGATGGAACTGATGGCGGTACGTCCGGTGTCGTGGACGGCGTCGAGCGCGACCGACGATGCCCGGAGGGCGTCGGCAGGGCCGCCGGACGGGAGGATGCCGCTGCCGAATGCCCCGACCAGGTCGATCATCGGGCGGGTGAGCAGGTCGATGGGAATCACGTCAGCCGTCCAGTCCGGCGGCATTCGCGGCGAGTGCCGCTGTGGTGGCCAGGTCGATGCCCTCATAATTGGCGGCGTTCACCAGGGCCGTGGTACTGATTCCGCCGAGCACCCCGGACAGCTTCTCGATTGATGACAGGTGCGCAGCGTGTGCGGCGGAGAAGGCGGCGACGAATTCACCGCCGATCACTCCGAAAACCGGCCCTAGCAGCAACGGCCCCACAGCGGAGGCGCCCAGCTCGGCCGCCCGGACCTCCGCTGACATGGCCGAGGTCGTGGCAGCGAATTCGGTGATACTTGCGGTATCCGCGATCAACTCGTTCATCGTCATCCCCCGTCGGATTTGATACCGGTCACCATATTGGACGTCGCCGAGCCCGATTCGGTTCCATCCCCGTTTTCGCCGAGAGTCGCTCTCCGGCGAAGCCGGCATCCGGCGGCCACCTATCCTTTCAAGCATGAACACGCACGTCGTCGACCACCCGCTCGCAGCCGTTCTCCTGACCACGATGCGCGATGCGCGCAGCGACAATGCCACGTTTCGCGGCGCACTGCGAAGGCTGACACACATGCTGGTGTACGAGGCGATGCGCGAGGCTCCGGTCGAGGCGTTCGACGTGGTCACGCCGGTCGCGACCACGGCGGGCGTCCGGCTTGCGCATCCGCCGCTGCTCGTCCCCGTCCTGCGTGCGGGGTTGGGCATGGTCGATCAGGCCAGCATGCTGATCCCGCAGGCGCGTGTCGGCTTCGTCGGAATGGCCCGAGACGAGGAAACTCATCTCCCGGTGCCGTACCTTGAGTCGCTGCCAGCGGACCTGTCCGGAATTCCGGTCTACGTCCTCGACCCGATGCTGGCGACCGGCGGTTCGATGGTCCACACGATCGAGTTGCTCGTTGCCCGCGGCGCCACGGATGTGACCGCGGTGTGCGTGGTCGCCGCGCCGGAAGGGGTTGCCGCGCTGTCGGGGTCAGGACTTCCGGTGAGGCTCGTCGTGGCGGCGGTCGACGAGGGACTCAACGAGCAGGCTTTCATCGTGCCCGGCCTCGGCGATGCTGGGGACCGCCAGTTCGGCCCGCGCTGACGGCGTCCGGACAGCGGGCTTCGGTGAACTCGCGCAGGCGGTTCAACCGAATCGGAGTGCGTCTGAACGAACGAAGGCCCCGCCAACCGGCGGGACCTTCGTAGTCTTTGGATCAGCTGCCGGAGCCAAAGCTGCCGAAGTCGAGACTGCCCAAGCTGCCTGAACCGCCCTGCTGCTCCCCGACAGTGAACTTGAACGGCTGGGCTGTCGCGGGGTCGGACAGCCCGTCCGTTCCCCACTGGCCGCCATCTCTATCCGCGCAGGACCAGGTGACCTCGCAATTGCCGTCGGCGACGTTCCTCTTGGTGCAGTCGGCGTCGGCGTCGGACCTGACGAATCCACCGCTCGTGAGTTCATCCGTGGATGACGTGCTGCTCATTGCGAACCAATCGCACTCCACCTGGTTCGGGCTGTCGTTGACGATCGTGACGGTAAAGTCGCTGCCCTCGACCGCAGCCGAGAGTGTGACGTCATGGGGTGCTGCGCTGGCCGGCGCAGCGAAGACGGCGGCGAGGAGCGGAGCGGCGAGCACTGCGGTTGCTGCGGTACGAACTGACTTCTTCAAGGATTCCTCTTTCGTTCAAGTGACCGCACACGAACCCGTGCGGGTCTTGCTACACCTGCCTGGCCGGCACCGGGCGTGGGCGCGAACGAATTCGCCCTTCACGTGCTGCTGGTTCCTGCAGTACCAGAAAAAGGGTTTGTACGGCTTCGCCGTCGGGTCGCCGAGCGAAACGCCAGCAAACTCCACGGAGATGACTGCATTGCGCGCAATTGCGATACCGGAAAGCGTTGCTGTACAAGCAGAACGAGGCTTGCTGGTGAGGCTCGTCGTTGTGGCGGCCGACGGGGCTGAGTGGGCCAGCTTCTATCGTCCCCGGACTCGGCAACGCCGGAGACCGCCGGTTCGGCCCACGGTGACGGTTTCCGGTCAGAGGGTTTCGGCGAACTCGCGCAAGCGGTTTAACCGAATCGAGGCCGTCTCGTAGGCGGTGGGCACTGCCGAACGCGCCGAGACCGGGACGACGACCTCCAGGTAGCCCCTGTGCGTGGGCGCGGCTTCCAAGGGAAGTAGGACGATCCGGTCGGTGGCGCCGGTGAGCACGACGGGGTCGGTGTGGGACCGGCCGTCCGATTCTGCGAGATCCGTTGCCGCCAGAGGTTATCGGATGACCATGGCGAGGACACCGTCCTTGCTGCGCATCGGTGTCGTCGCAGCGAGAGGATTTGGTCGCACTGATGTGGGGACCTGCACGTCGAGTCGGACCTCGGACTGGTTCCCGAGCGTTACGTCGAGCGGTTCGCGATGTTATCGAACGGGACGGCGAAGGGTCGGCGCCGAGTCCGTCCTCTCCAGGCACCCGGCATCGAGGCCGATTGACCGCGCTAAGAATGGAACTCCGCCTGAACGCGCGAAGGCCCCGCCAACCGGCGGGGCCTTCGTCGTCTCTAGATCAGCTGCCGGTGGTCAGGCTGCCGACAGCCTCCTAGCTGCCAGCGGGCAAGAGGCTGATCAGGTTGCCGATCACGCCGGTCACGCTAGCGGAGCTGCCGGTTCCGGCTACGGTGCCGATAGTGAACTCGGGCGCCAGGGCGGTCGCGTTTTCGCCCTCGGTTCCCCATTCCGTGCCCTCCCGGTCGCAAGCCCAAGTGACGGTGTAGCTACCGTCGGCGACGCCCGTCTCGGTGAAGGCCAGCGTGACGTCCTCGTCCCTGACAGTTCCTTCGCCCTCGAGATCGGCAGTGTCGTCCGCGGCGTTCACCGCAGTCCAGGTGCAATCCACATTCATGTCGTGGCCGTTGGTGATGGTGATGGTGACATCACTGCCGTCGGCGACGGCAGTGAGTGTGACGAGGTCGTCGTGCTCATCTACGCTGGCCGGCGCCGCGAAGACGGCGGCGAGGAGCGGAGCGGCGAGTACTGCGGTTGCTGCGGTGCGAACTGACTTCTTCAAGATTTCCTCTTTCGTTCAACTCGCCGCACACGAACCTGTGCGGGTCTTGCTACACCTACCTGGCTGGTACCGGGCGTGGGCACGAACGAATCCCCCCCGCGTCAGGTACTGCTGGTTTCTGCAGTGCCAGGGAAAGTTGACACGGTTTCGCCTTCGGGGCGCCAAGCGATGCTCCGGCCAACTCCCCGAAAAGGACTGCGGAGTACTTTTCCGCGTCGCGGAAAGTGTTGCTGCGCTGGGAGCATAGAATCTGCTGTGAGGCTCATCACAGTGGATCCCGGTGGGGGAATAGCCGGGCACGACTTGATCGTGCCCGGCCCCGGCGACGCCGGAGACCGCCGGCTCGGCCGGCGCTGACGGCTTCCGGCTACAGGGTTTCGGCGAACTCGCGCAAGCGGTTCAACCGAATCGAGGCCGTCTCACAGGCGGCGGGCATTGCTGAACGATCCGAGACCGGGACGACGACCTCCAGGTAGCACTTGAGCTTGGGTTCGGTTCCCGAGGGACGGACGACGGCCCGGACGGTGGCGCCGGTGAGCACGACGGCGTCGGTGCGGGAGCGGCCGCGCGATTTCGCGAGATCGGTTGCCACCACGGGTTCTCCGGCCAACTCGGTCGGCAGATCCGACCGCAGGCGCTGCATCATCGCGGTGATGTCCGCAATGTCGGTGACGCGCCGCGACACCTGGTCGCCGGCATGCAAGCCGAACTCGAGCGCGTAGTCGTCCAGCCGGTCGAGGAGCGTCGACCCTTCGGCTTTCAAGCTAGCGGCGAGGTCGGCGGCCATCACGGCGGCGGAGATACCGTCCTTGTCGCGCACCGATTCCGGGTCGACGCAATGACCGATCGCCTCCTCGTACGCGTACACGAGTCCCTCGCCGGCCCGTACGAGCCACTTGAATCCGGTGAGTGTGCGGGCGAATCGGGCGCCGCGGGCGGCGGCGAGTTTCCCCAGCAGGGCAGAGGACACGATCGTCGTGGCGACCAGAGAGTCGGGGGGCGCAGACGCGAGGACGTGCTCGCCGAGCAGTACCCCCGTCTCGTCACCGCGGAGCGTGCGCCAGCCGTCCGGCCCTCGGACACCGACCGCGCACCGATCGGCGTCGGGGTCGAGGGCCAGCGCCAGATCTGCGTCGACTTCCTCGGCGAGTGAGAGGAGAGCGTCTGCGGCTCCCGGCTCCTCGGGGTTCGGGAATTCGACGGTCGGGAAGTCGGGGTCAGGTGCGAATTGCGATGCCACGGTGTGGACGTCGGTGAACCCGGCGGCCTTCAGCGCGGCCAGCGCGGTCTCGCCGCCGACGCCGTGCAGCGCGGTGAGCGCGATCCGCAGCGTCCGCGAGTTCCCTGTGGGCAGGGCGGCGACACGTTCGACGTACTGGTCGAGGAGTTCAGTGGACGCCGGCGTCACCGGGGTGCGGGGCACCAGGTCTGCCGGTCCGATCCGGGCGATGGATGCTTCGATCTCCCGGTCGGACGGCGAGATCAACTGGGCGCCGCCCTCCAGGTAGACCTTGTACCCGTTGTCGGCGGCGGGGTTGTGCGACGCGGTGATCTGTACCCCTGCAGCGGCTCCGAGCCTGCGTACCGCGAACGCGACGATCGGGGTGGGGAGCGGACGGGGGAGAAGTATCACGGAGAACCCTGCGCCGGCAAGCACTTCCGCCGCGGCGCGCGCGAACTTCGCCGAGCCGTGCCGGGCGTCGCGGCCGACGACGACGGTCGATCCGCCCAGGCAGCGATCCTTCAGCCACGCGCTCAGCCCGGCGGTCGTCCGGATCACCACGGCGAGGTTCATGCCGTTCGGCCCCGCCCGCACCGGGCCACGGAGGCCCGCGGTGCCGAAACTCAGTGGTGCGGCGAAGCGGTCGGCGAGTTCGTTGGGGGACAGGGCCGCCAGTTCGGCCCGCGACGCGGGGTCGGGGTCGGCGGCGATCCAGTCGGCGATCGGATCGTTCACAGGCGCTCCACGAGTTCCCGCAGGAGCCCGCCCATGCGGTTTGCCGAGGCTTTGCCCGCGGCGAGAACCTCCTGGTGGTTCAGGTGCTCGCCGGTGATGCCTGCGGCGAGGTTGGTCACCATCGAGATTCCCAGGACGCGGGCACCGAGTGCGCGCGCGGCGATCGTCTCGTGGACGGTGGACATGCCGACGAGATCCGCGCCCAGCGTGCGCAACATGCGGACCTCGGCCGGGGTCTCGTAGTGCGGGCCCGGCAGGCCCGCGTAGACGCCTTCACTCAGCGAGCCGTCGATGTCGCGGGCCAGGGCTCTCAATTCGGGGTCGTATGCGCCGACGAGATCCACGAAGTCGGCTCCGGCAAGCGGGGACCGGGCGGTGAGGTTGAGGTGATCACTGATGAGGACCGGCTGCCCGACGGCGAAGTCTTCGCGGATGCCTCCTGCCGCGTTCGTCAGGATGACGGTTCGTGCACCAGCGGCGATGGCGGTGCGAATCGGGTGGACGACGGACGAGAGCGGATGGCCCTCGTAGGCATGAGTGCGGCCGAGTAAGACGAGAACCCGCCGCCCACTCACGTCCACCGACCGGATCGTCCCGGCGTGTCCGAGGGCGGACGGCGGCGTGAATCCCGGTAGATCGGCCATCGGCACGGTAGCGAGGGGTTCCCCGAACCGGTCCGCGGCGGCGTTCCATCCCGATCCGAGGATGACGGCGATCGAATGTTCGGCGCAATTCGTGTGCGCGGCGAGCGCGGCGGCCGCGGCGTCTGACGTTCCCATGAGGCGATAGTCTTCCACTTATGCCATATCTCGATCGCGACGGCGACGTATTCATCCTCTACCTCGGCATCGAGGGCGAGACGGACAATGAAAATCGCTTCAATCCGGACTGGATCGACGCCGCCAATGCCACGCTGGACGAAGTTGAAGCGCACGAGGGACCTGCCGCGCTGGTCACAACTGCTACGGGAAAGTTTTTCACCAACGGCCTGGACACCAATTGGATCTTCTCCAACGCGGACAAGCTTCCGGGATACCTCGACCGGGTAAACGCACTCTACGGCCGCCTCCTGACTTTCCCGATGGCCACCGTCGCGGCGGTGCAGGGGCACAGTTTCGGTGCGGGCGCCATGTTGGCGACGGCACACGACTTCCGGGTGATGCGTGCCGACCGCGGGTTCTACTGCCTGCCCGAGGTAACGCTGAACATGCCTTTCACCGTGGGGATGTCGGCACTCGTGAACGGCCGCCTGCCCAAGCAGACCGCGATCGAGGCGATGACGACCGGACGCCGTTTCGGCGGATCCGACGCGCTCGCCGCCGGGATCGTCGACGAGATCGCGGACGGTGACGGGGTTCTCCCGGCGGCTGTGGCGCGGGCGTCAGCACTCACGGCAACCCGTGGCGACAACCTCGCCGGGATCAAGCGCGGAATCCACCACCAGGCCCTCGCCGCGCTCGCCACGGTGACGGACAAGAGCAACTTCAGCTTCGGATGAGAGAATGAGCAGGTGAATGCGGACATAGAGGCGGCGGTCAAGTCCATTGAGACAGACCTGACCGCGCTTTCGCATTCGATCCACGGCGAACCGGAACTCGCGTTCGAGGAGTTCCGGAGTGCCGCAAAGATCACCGAATTGCTGAAGAGTAACGGGTTCGACGTGGAATCGGGGGTCGCCGACCTGCCGACGGCGTTCGAAGCGACATTCGGTAGCGGCGATCTCGTCATCGGCATCTGTGCCGAGTACGACGCACTGCCGGAGATCGGCCACGCATGCGGGCACAACATCATCGCGGCATCCGCGGTCGGCACCGGAGTCGCGCTCGCCACGGTGGCAGACCGGCTCGGGATCACCGTGCGGGTGATCGGGACGCCGGCCGAGGAGAGCGGCGGAGGCAAGATCGCCATGCTCGAGCGGGGTGTCTTCGACGGTGTCGCGGCTGCACTGATGGTGCATCCGGGTCCGATCGACATCGCCGGGGCGACTTCGCTCGCGTTGGCCGACATCACGGTCGCGTTCACCGGCCGTGAAGCCCACGCCTCGGCCTCCCCGGAGTTGGGGCGCAACGCGGCAGACGCGGCGACATTGACGCAGGTCGGCATCGGCCTTCTTCGTCAACACCTGTCACCGGGGCAACAGGTGCACGGGATCGTCTCCGACGGCGGTACCGCCCCCAACATCGTTCCCGCGCGCACCGAAATGCACTATTACCTGCGTGCCGAGACGTCGGCGGCGCTGTCGGAGCTGACCGCGCGTGCTCAGGCGTGCTTCGCTGCCGGGGCACTCGCCACCGGTTGCACGCACGAGACCCGCACGGTATCGCCCGCGTATGCGGAACTGACACCGGACCCGTGGTTGGTCGCCTCGTACCGAGAGCAGATCGTCGACATGGGGCGGACGCCACTGCCGCTCGAAGGGGAGGGTGCCCGCCCACTGGGCAGCACCGACATGGGCAACGTCACCAACGTCCTGCCCGGAATTCACCCGGTCATCGGAATTGACTCGGGTGGTGCGGTTACGCACCAACCGGGGTTCGCCGCGGCATGCATCACGGAATCTGCCGACCGCGCCGTGGTCGACGGAGCGATTGCGCTGGCGCGCACGGCGGTTCGGGCTGTAACGGACGGCGCGCAGCGGATGCGGCTGTTGGAAGGAGTTGATCGCCGGTGAACGCGGCTGTCGACAAATGGATTCTCGCTCACGCCGACGACCTCTTACAGTGGCGTCGACACATCCACGCCAACCCCGAGTTGGCGCGTTACGAATACGCGACGACGGAGTTCGTGGCGACCCGGTTGGCCGCGGCCGGTCTCTCGCCCGAACTGCTTCCCGGTGGCACAGGACTCACGTGTGACCTCGGACCTTCGCGCGGTCCCCGCATCGCGCTGCGCGCCGATATGGACGCCCTCCCGCTCCAGGAACTCACTGGCGCCACGTACTCGTCGACGGTGCCCGGCGTGTCCCACGCATGCGGTCACGATGCCCACACCGTCATTCTTCTGGGAACCGGGCTGGCACTCAGCGAAATCCCCGACCTTCCGGTGGGTGTCCGGCTGATCTTCCAACCCGCCGAGGAGGTCATGCCCGGCGGCGCGCTTGACGTTGTCGCTGCCGGGCGGCTCGAGGGGGTGTCGCGGATCTTCGCACTCCACTGCGATCCGCGGCTGCAGGCAGGGCGGGTCGGCGTCCGACTCGGCGCGATCACATCTGCCGCGGACACGATCGAGGTCGTGCTGGACTCACCGGGCGGCCACACATCGCGTCCACACCTGACCACCGATCTGGTGTTCGCGCTCGGAACCGTCGTGACGGGGTTGCCCGGCATGCTCAGCAGACGGATAGACCCGCGTACCGGCACTGTGATGGTGTGGGGTGCCGTCAGCGCCGGGCGGGCCCCCAACGCCATCCCGCAGACCGGCATGATGACCGGCACCGTGCGGACGGGCGATCACGAGACGTGGGAGCTGCTCGAGCCGCTGGTCCGTGAGATTGTCCACGGATTGCTGGCACCCACCGGTGTGAGTTATCAGCTCAACTACAGTCGCGGCGTCCCGCCCGTCGTCAACGACGAGGTGTCGACCCGCATGTTCGAGGACGCAATCCGCACGGTCGGGCCCGACGCTCTGGCGGACACATCGCAGTCCGGCGGCGGCGAGGACTTCTCCTGGTATCTCGAAGAGGTTCCCGGTGCCATGGCTCGGCTGGGTGTCTGGTCGGGGGACGGCGGGCAACTCGACATTCACCAGCCGACGTTCGATCTGGACGAGCGGGCTCTGAGTGTGGGTGTGCGGGTGCTGTCGAGCCTTGTGCTGGGCTGAGCGCCCGCTCTGGCCTATTGTTTGCCGGGTCCGACGTTGCGGCTGTTGCGGGTGCGCAGGTCGCGTACATAGTCGGCAGGCGCACCGGCGATCTCCGCGGCCTCCGCCATCACCCCGAGGTAGCGCGCCGACGGCAGCCCGCCCTCATAGGCGTCCAGAACATACAACCAAGCGAGGTCGGAGCTGCCCGCGACGTCCACGCGTACGCGGATCTTGCGGTGGATGCCGAGTTCCGAGCCTTCCCACCGGTCGAGACTCACCTCGTCCTCTTCGGGCACGTCATACAGAACGACGAACACCTTGGATTCGGGGTCTTCGACCACGGTGGCGAGTGCGCCCTCCCAACCGATGTCCCCGCCACTGAACGTCAGGCGCCAACCGTATAGCCAACCCGTTCCCGCCATCGGCGAGTGCGGGCAGCGTTGCAACATCTGGTCCGGATGCATGTTTGACCCGTAGGCGGCATAAATCGGCACGACGACAAGCCTAAACGGTGGCTAGTAACCTATTGCATGCAGTGCACGACGAAGCTGCCCGCAGTGCACGACACGAAGCGCTGCGATCGCATGAATAGTCGGCCGGAGACCCTGGTCGACCGTCGAATTGGAGGACGAATGAGCCGGATCGTGATCATTGGTGGCGGACCTGCCGGATACGAGGCAGCGTTGGTGGCCGCGCAGCACGGCGCCTCCGTCTCCCTGATCGATTCGGACGGCGTGGGTGGCGCCTGTGTCTTGTTCGATTGCGTGCCGTCGAAGACGTTTATCGCGTCTACCGGCGTGCGCACGGACATGCGCCGCGCGACCGACCTGGGCATCGCTCTCGATCCGGAGCAGGCCACGGTCGCGCTGCCGAAGATCAACGCACGTGTGAAGAGTCTCGCCCAAGCGCAGTCGTCCGACATCCGTGCGCGCCTCCAGACTGTAGGCGTCGAACTACTCTCCGGCACCGCCGAGATCACCGACCCGCTGCCCGGCATGGCGTCTCACCAAGTGTGTGCCACCCTCGCCGGCGGTGAGAAGAAGACACTCGACGCCGATGTCGTCCTCATCGCGACCGGTGCGAGCCCGCGCATCATCCCCGGCGCGGAGCCGGACGGTGAGCGCATCCTCACCTGGCGCGACCTCTACGACCTCGACGAGTTGCCTTCGCACCTCGTCGTCATTGGTTCCGGTGTGACGGGTGCCGAGTTCGTGTCCGCCTACACCGAGATGGGCGTGAAGGTGACACTCGTGTCCAGCCGTGACCGCGTCTTGCCGGGCGAGGACGCAGATGCCGCCCTCGTGCTCGAGGACGTTCTCGCCGAACGGGGTGTCACCCTGGTCAAGCACGCCCGGGCCGAATTCGTGAAGCGCACCGACAACGGCGTCGACGTCGTGCTCGCCGACGGCCGGACCGTCGAGGGCAGCCACGCCCTGATGACGGTCGGTTCCGTCCCGAATACCCAGGGCCTCGGGCTCGAGAAGGTGGGCATCGAACTGGACAAGAGTGGGTATCTGCGCGTCGATCGCGTGTCGCGGACGACGGTGTCGGGGATTTATGCCGCGGGCGACTGCACCGGTCTCCTTCCGCTGGCCTCCGTCGCCGCGATGCAGGGCCGGATCGCCATGTACCACGCTCTCGGTGAAGGTGTCAGCCCGATCAAGCTGAAGACGGTGGCGTCGGCTGTGTTCACGAGGCCCGAGATCGCCACGGTCGGCGTCAGCCAGGCGTCGATCGACGAGGGCGAGGTATTGGCCCGTACCGTCATGCTCCCGCTCAACACCAACCCGCGCGCGAAAATGTCGGGGTTGCGCCGAGGTTTCGTCAAGATCTTTTGCCGTCCTGCTACCGGCGTGGTGATCGGCGGGGTGGTGGTCGCGCCCAACGGGTCGGAGCTGATTCTCCCCATTGCGATCGCAGTTCAGAACAACCTCACCGTGAACGACCTGGCCGCGACGTTCTCGGTATACCCGTCGTTGACGGGATCGATCACCGAGGCGGCTCGTCAGCTGATGCGTCACGACGACCTGGGCTGATCGCGATTCCCGTATTCCCAGACTGCGGGAATCGCGGTTCACATACTGATCCCCTGTGGGATAGTCGAGGCACGGACCGAAATCCCCGGGCCGTGCCTCGGCGCTCTCCCTGCCCCAGACCCCGGACGGGCAGGGTGTTCCCCACCTGAAATCCAACTACCGTCGCCTCACTGTCTCCGGGGGTCATCGTGTATTCGCCTACTTTCGCCCGCCGTATGGGCTCTCTCCAAAGCTCCGCCATCCGTGATCTGCTGACACTCACCGCGCGGCCCGATGTCGTCAGCCTCGCTGGTGGGCTGCCCGACCCCGAAATCATTCCGCGGGAACGTATCCGGAAGGAAGCCGAACTCGCGCTCGCCGACCCGGCCTCCGTGCAATACGGGGAGACCACCGGCCTGCGGAGGCTTCGCGACGTGCTCGCCGCGCGCGAAGGGGCGAGAATCGGGCGCCCGCTGGAGGCCGAGGACGTCGTTGTCACGCATGGCTCGCAGCAGGCGTTGAGTCTGCTGGCGCAGGTGCTGCTCGATCCCGGCGACCTCGTGATCGTGGAGGAACCCGCCTACACCGGCGCATTGCAGGTGTTCTGGGCAGCGGAGGCCGATGTCCGGTCCGTCCCGCTCGACGCCGACGGCATGGACACCGCGGCTCTCCAGGGCCTGCTCGAGGGCGGACTGCGACCCACCGTGGTGCACACGGTGAGCAACTTCCACAACCCTCGCGGCGTCGTCCTGGCGCCCGCCCGCCGGGAACACCTCGCCTCACTGGCCGACCGGTACGGGTTCTGGGTGATCGAGGACGATCCGTACGGTGAACTCTTCTTTGACGGGCCGCCGCCCGTGCCCGTCGCGGCGCTGTCGGACCGGGTCATCCGGTTGTCCAGCGCCTCGAAGATCCTGGCACCTGCCCTCCGAGTTGGATGGCTGCACGGCGATCGGCGAGTGTGCGAGGCGGTCGAACTGCTCAAGCAGGGTGCGGACCTCTGCGGTTCGTCACTGACCCACCAGATTGCCGCCGGACTGCTGTCGGACGAGCCGTGGCTGGATCTGCACCTGGAGATGCTGCGTACCCGGTACAGGTCTAGGGCCCGGGCACTCGAGGATTGTGTCACTTCGACGTTCGGCGACCGTGCCGCGGTGCCTTCTGTAGCAGGCGGGATGTTCTGCTGGACCGAGTTCACCGAACCGGGCTTCGACACGGAAGCGCTGTTGCAGGTGGCCGTAAAGCACGGTGTGGCCTTCGTCCCCGGATCGGCATTCGGCATCAACGCCGCGCACCGGAGCGCTCTGCGGCTGTGCTTCGCGACCTGTTCGGAGGACGTGCTGGCGGACGCGGCGGCGAGACTCGGAGCTGCATACGCCGATCACACCCAGTCGTAGGTGCGTTCCACCGCCTTGTTCCACCCGGCGTAGAGCCGGGTGGACTCGGCCTCGTCCATCGCAGGTTCCCAGGTCTTGTCGACGGCCCAGTTCTCGCGGATGTCGCCTTCGCTTTCCCAGAAACCGACCGCGAGGCCGGCCGCGTACGCAGCCCCGAGAGCGGTCGTCTCATTGACGACGGGGCGGATGACGGGAACTCCGAGGATGTCGGATTGGAACTGCATGAGGGTCTCGTTGACCACCATGCCGCCGTCCACCTTGAGCGAGGCGAGTTCGACTCCGGAATCGGCGCGCATCGCCTCGATCACCTCGCGGGTCTGGTACGCGGTGGCCTCCAGGGCGGCCCGAGCGAGGTGACCCTTGTTCGTGAACCGGGTCATCCCGACGATGGCACCGCGCGCGTCGGGTCGCCATCTCGGCGCGAACAGACCGGAGAATGCTGGCACGAAGTAGACATCGCCGTTGTCGTCCACCGACTTGGCCAGCGCCTCGATCTCCTTGGCGGACTGGATGATTCCGAGACTATCGCGCAACCACTGCACCAGCGAACCGGTGACGGCGACGGACCCTTCGAGTGCGTAGACGGCGGGCGCGTCACCGATCTTGTAGCAGACGGTGGTGAGGAGTCCGTGCTTGCTGGGTACGGGCGTGGTCCCGGTGTTGAGTAGCAGGAAGTTGCCCGTTCCGTACGTATTCTTCGCCTCGCCCTCCGACAGGCACGCCTGCCCGAATGTGGCGGCCTGCTGATCGCCGAGGATTCCCGCCACCGGGATCCCGGGCAGCGGCCCTTGCGGGCGTCCGACGCCGTAGATCTCCGAGGAACTGCGGATCTCGGGCAGCATAGACATCGGGATACCGAACTCGGCGCAGATCTCCGGATCCCACTCGAGAGTCTCGAGATTCATCAACATGGTGCGGGAGGCATTGGTGGCGTCCGTCAAGTGGGTGCCTTGGGTGAGGTGCCACAGAATCCAGCTGTCGATCGTGCCGAAGCACAGGTCACCGGCGTCGGCCTTCTCGCGGGCACCGTCGACGTTGTCGAGAATCCACCGAACCTTCGGGCCGGAGAAGTATGTCGACAGCGGAAGCCCGGTGCGCTTGCGATAGCGGCTGGGGCCCTCGTCGCCACCAAGCCTTCTGCACAGTTCGTCGGTCCGCGTGTCCTGCCAGACGATGGCGTTGTACACCGGTTCCCCGGTGTTGCGGTCCCACACGACCGTCGTCTCGCGCTGATTGGTGATACCGACGGCCGCGATGTCGCTCTCGGTCAGATGCGCCTTCGCGAGGGCGGATGCCACCACCTCACGGGTATTGATCCACAGTTCTTTCGGGTCGTGCTCGACCCAGCCCGCCCTGGGAAAGATCTGCCGGTGTTCCTTCTGTGCGACGCTTACGACAGCGCCGTCGTGATCGAAGATCATGCATCGACTCGAGGTTGTGCCCTGGTCTATTGCGGCGATGTACTGAATCACATGCATGAAGCTACTAGCCTGGAGATGAATCCGTTGCGATCTCACAGGAGCCCGCGTTGAGTAGTCAGCCAGGTGTGCAATTCCTCGGTCCCCAGCAGCGCGATACTGCGTGGGCCCAGTTGGAGGACGAGCAATTCGATGTCGTCGTGATCGGTGGTGGCGTGGTCGGCGCCGGTGCGGCACTCGATGCAGCCACCCGTGGGCTCAAGGTGGCGTTGGTGGAGGCGCGGGACTATGCCTCCGGAACGTCGAGTCGCTCGTCGAAAATGTTCCACGGCGGCCTGCGCTACCTCGAGCAGCTCGAGTTCGGTTTGGTGCGGGAAGCGCTGCGCGAGCGTGAATTGTCGCTGACCACCCTCGCGCCGCATCTGGTGAAGCCGTTGAAATTCCTGTTCCCGATCACCCACCGGGTGTGGGAGCGGCCATACATGGCGGCCGGAATCTTCCTGTACGACCGGATGGGCGGAGCTAAATCGGTTCCAGCGCAGAAGCATCTGACTCGTGCGGGTGCGCTGCGCATGGCACCGGGGCTCAAGCGCAGTTCGCTGACCGGTGGCATCCAGTACTTCGACACGGTGGTCGATGACGCCAGGCACACCATGACGGTCGCGCGCACCGCGGCCCACTACGGGGCGGTCGTGCGGACTTCTACGCAGGTGGTCGGATTCCTTCGGGAGTCGGACCGGGTCTCCGGTGTGCGTGTGCGGGACTGCGAGGACGGTCGCACCGCAGATGTGAAGGCGCACGTCGTCATCAACGCGACGGGCGTGTGGACGGACGAGATCCAGTCGCTTTCGCGCCAACGCGGCCGATTCCGGGTGCGCGCGTCCAAGGGCGTACACATCGTGGTCCCGAGGGATCGGATCGTCAGCGATGCCGCGATCGTCCTCCGCACGGAGAAGTCGGTGTTGTTCATGATCCCCTGGGGTAGTCACTGGATCATCGGGACCACTGACACCGACTGGAACCTCGACCTCGCGCATCCGGCGGCGACGAAGGCCGACATCGACTACATACTCGGTCACGTCAACGAGGTGCTGGTGACCTCGCTGACCCACGAGGACATCGACGGGGTCTATGCGGGCCTTCGTCCGCTGCTCGAGGGGGAGAGCGATGAGACATCGAAGCTCTCGCGTGAGCACGCTGTCGCCCGCGTCGCCCCAGGACTCGTCGCGATCGCCGGCGGCAAATACACCACCTACCGCGTCATGGCGGAGGATGCGGTGGACATTGCGGCGGCGGAGGACATCCCGGCTCGGGTGGCGCCATCCATCACGCAGAAGGTGCGATTGGTGGGTGCAGACGGATACTTCGCCCTGATGAATCAGACCGTCCATCTCGGTCAGAAGTACGGGCTGCATCCATACCGAGTCAAACATCTACTCGACCGTTACGGCTCGCTGATCAGCCAAGTCGTCGACCAGGCGGCCGGCAGACCCGAACTTTTGCAGCCCATCACCGATGCTCCCGCATATCTGCAGGTCGAAGCCGTGTATGCGGCGGCTGCAGAGGGAGCCCTGCACCTCGACGACATTCTAGCCAGACGGACGCGGATCTCGATCGAGTACCCGCATCGAGGTGTGAACTGCGCCGAACAAGTCGCGCAGTTGGTGGCCCCGATCCTCGGCTGGGACGCCGACGCCGTAGACCGCGAGGTAAAAACCTACCGGGCGCGAGTGGAGGCGGAAGTGCAGTCGCAGACGCAGCCGGACGACGCGTCTGCCGATGCGTTGCGTGCCGCAGCCCCCGAATCTCGGGTAGAATTGCTTGAGCCGCCGGTCAGTGTGTCAGAAATACCTTGACCACCACGATGGCGGTCGCGATGACTGCCAGTCCAATCGCCGCCCAATGGGTACCTAGAGTCACCTTCTCTTGGCGTAGGTGGCTGATGACGTAGCTGATCGAACCGATGCGGACGATCATCACGATCTCGGCGATCAACTGTGCGGTTGCAGGCTCGAACCAGCCGAGGACCGCGGTGCAGAGGATCACGCTGGGCATCACCGCAGACGTCAGGACTGGGACACTGTCTCGGAGTTCGCGTCTGCGCTCGGTAGAGGTCAGGGACCTGCCCAGTCGGAGTGTCTGGCCCACGGACTCGGCGAACACGTGGGCGAGAAACGTAGACAGGGCCGCGCCGAAGACGACCGCGATGCCCAGTGTCTCCTGTGACTGCGTGACGGGAATGAGCGCCGCCAGCACCAGGATGTTGCCATAGATGTACGCGCTGATGCGACTCGCCGCGTGCTCGGACGTGAGCCCATCCTTGCTGTCCAGCGTCGGGCGGTTGAAGAGACTCGGAAGATCCCACGCCATGCCTCAGAGCATTACACGGCGGGGGTATCAGTGGGTGTGGACCAGAAATTTCGGGGCATGGGCGGCGACGACCCCTGAGAGGGCCATTACGATGAGGGCTGAAACAGCGATGAGTTCCATGTGATCCAGCATTCTCCCGGAACCCGTGAATAACGTGGGGGTTTTCTGAGATTTTACTGGGAATTGACTATCCAGCATTAGTGGTGCGCCAGACGGTGGCGCCCTCGGGCAGGTCAGGCTCGTAACCGGAATCCCCGCGGGGTGGGGGAGAAGCCGGCCTCGGTCAGCACGGGCGCGAAGTCGCTGCCGTGAATGGTGTGGCCATTGACCTTTTCGACCACGATCTTGTCGATCCCGCCTCGTTTGACGATGCCGGCGAGAGCCGCTGCTGCCGTGCGCAACACGCCCGGGTCGTCGCTGAACGTCAGCACCGTCCGCCCACCGCGTTCCACGAACAGAATCAGCTCGCCCTCCACGAGAACCACCAGTCCGCCCGCCTTGCGTCCGGGGCGGTGGCCAGCGGAATCGTCGCCCCGCTTCGGCCACGGCAACGCCGCGCCATAGGGGTTGCCGGGATCGCTCGCCGCCAGCGTCACGGCGGGAAGGCTGGTGTGCCTGCCTTCGAGGGACTCGGTGTAGCTGCGCAGACGGTCCACCACCGGTGGTGTGGAGAACTGCGCGCCGCCCAGGGTGTCGACGAAATGCCCACGACGGCTGCGCCCGTTGTCCTCGAAGGTGCCGAGCACTTTGTACATCAGCGCGAATCCGCCCGGCACGCTCTCCGACATCACGGACCCGCGCGTCACCACCCCGTACCGTTCCAGTAGCTGTTCCGCGGTGGCGCTCGCGCGCAACGTCGGATCCCGTTCGGGCTCGGGCAGAATCGACCAGCGACCGCCGACGGTGGGCGGTGCCGACCGTACCGGAACCGCGAGGCTCCGATACGCCCGTGCGCGGGGAGGCCGGCGTGGCGAGCGGTGGCTGGTGGTGGTACGGGAGGTGGCAGACAGGAGTGCGCGCACCGGGGCGAGAGTGTCGTTCCCTATCCGCCCGAGCCACACCAGTTCCCACAGAGCCGTCGCCAGTGCGCTGTCGTCGGTACCGTCGAGCACCTCGGACAGCTGCCGGAAGAAGTAGGCACCACCGCCGGCCAGGGTGTCGAGAATGCGTTGCTGGACGTCCGAGAGTTCCGCGTCGCCGGGTGCCGCGAGCGTGCGCGGTGCGGAGTCAGCGGTATGTAGGCACACCCACCCGTCCTTGCCCGAGATGTTGCCCGCGCCGGACCACAACACCTCGCCGGTGGACGTGAGTTCGTCGAGCATTGCAGGGGAGTAGTCGGCCACCCGGGACGGCAGGACCAGCGTTTCGAGCGCGGACGCCGGCACCGGGAAGCCCACGAGTTGGTCTACCACCGTGGCGACTCCGTCGATGCCGCGGAGTGTGCCGCCCACGTGTTGCCAGCTCGGCAGGAACCGCCCGAACGCCGCTGTGCTGACGGGCTCGACCTCCTGCCGGGCGGCGGCCAGCGAACGCCGGCGGAGGCGCCGCAACACCTCGGCGTCGCACCATTCACTCCCTGTTGCCGAGGGCCGGAATTCGCCTTCTACCACGCGTTTGTCGAGGGCGAAGCGGTGGAGGACATCCCGGGCGACTGCGGTGCCGAGACCGAACCGGGCGGCGATGTCCGCGAGAGTGAATGGTCCGTGGGTACGGGCGTAGCGGCTGATCAGGTCGCCGAGTGGGTCGTCGACTGGTTCGATGAATGCCGCCGGGGTGCCGATCGGCAGGGGCACACCCAGGCCGTCACGCAGTCGCCCCGCGTCCTCGATCGCTGTCCACCAATCGCTTCCGGCGAACGACACGGACAGCGCTCGTTTGGCGCGGACCAGTTCCTCGAGCCACGGGATGGGGTCCGCGACAGAGCGCTCGGCGATCTCGCCGGTTGTCAGTGGACCGAGCATCCGGAGCAGATCTGCGATCCCCTCGAGGTCGCGGGCCTTGCGGTCGGGGAGTACTCGCTGCAGTTCCTTCTCGGCCTGCGCGATGACGTCGGCGTCGAGCAACTCCCGCAGTTCGACCCGGCCGAGGAGTTCGGCGAGGAGCGTCGAGTCCAGCGACAGCGCTGCCGCGCGTCGTTCGGCGAGGGGACTGTCGCCTTCGTACATGAACTCGCCGACGTAGTTGAACAGCAAGGCACCGGCGAAAGGTGACGGTGACTGCGTCTCCACCTCGACGATTCGGATCTGGCGCCGTTCGAGGCGGCCGAACAGATCCTTCAGCGCCGGGAGGTCGTATACGTCCTGCAGGCACTCCCGGACCGTCTCGAGCAGGATCGGGAAGGTCGGATACTTGCGGGCCACGTCCAGCAGTTGGGCGGAACGCTGCCGCTGTTGCCACAGAGGTGCGCGTTTTCCGGGAGTCCTGCGGGGCAGGAGCAGTGCCCGCGCCGCGCACTCCCGGAACCGCGACGCAAACAGTGCCGAACCGCCCACCTGCTCGGTGACGAGGTTCTCGATCTCGTCCCGGTCGAAGGCGAAGAGGTCGGCGCCGGGCGGGGCGTCCTCCGTGTCGGGAAGACGGACGATGATGCCGTCATCGGACGCCGTCGCATTCGAGTCGAGTCCGTGACGCTCGCTCAACCGGGCACTCACCGCGAGCGCCCACGGCGCATGCACGCGTTGCCCGTACGGCGAATGCAGGATCAGGCGCCAGTCGCCGAGTTCGTCGCGGAACCGTTCGACCACCAGGGTGCGATCCGTGGGGACTTGGCCCGTTGCGGTCTTCTGTTCGGCGACGAACTGAACGAGATTGCTGGTGGCATTTTCGTCGAGTCCACCGATACGGCAGCGTTCTTGGACATCCGCATCGTGCCCGAGCGAGATCTCCCGTAGGAACTGTCCCAGCGCCTCGCCGAGTTCCGCCGGGCGGCCGAGGGTGTCGCCGTGCCAGAACGGCAGACGCCCCGGCAGTCCGTAAGCGGGGCTGACCAGCACCCGGTCGAAGGTGATTTCCTCGATTCGCCAACTGGTGGCACCGAGTGCGAAGACGTCGCCCACCCGCGATTCGTACACCATCTCCTCGTCCAGTTCACCTACACGGGAGGCCTTCTCGCCGACCATATACACGGCGAACAGGCCGCGGTCGGGGATTGCGCCGCCAGACGTGACGGCAAGGCGCTGCGCGCCGGGGCGGCCTGTGAGCGTGTTCGCCTCCCGGTCCCAGACGAGACGCGGCCGGAGTTCGGCGAACTCGTCGGACGGGTAGAGGCCGGCCAGCAGGTCGAGGGTGGATTCGAACGCCGACCGGGGAAGGGTCGCGAAGGACCCGCTGCGGCGGACCGTCTCGAACCAGTCGTCGACGTCGAGTGGTTCGAGGGCGGTGGCTGCCACGGTGTGCTGGGCGAGGATGTCGAGCGGATTTGCGGGGACGGCGAGGGCCTCGATCTTGCCGGTGACCATGCGCTCGACGGTGACCGCGCAATGCACCAGATCGGTACGGTGTTTGGGAAATACGACTCCGCGGGAGATCTCCCCGACCTGGTGTCCGGCGCGACCGACGCGCTGCAAACCGTTCGCTACCGACGGCGGTGCCTCCACCTGAATCACGAGATCCACTGCACCCATGTCGATTCCGAGTTCGAGGCTACTCGTCGCGACCACACAGCGCAGCCGGCCCGACTTGAGGTCGTCCTCGATCAGGGCCCGCTGGTCCTTGCTGACCGAGCCGTGGTGGGCGCGGGCCAGTAGGGGGTCGGCGCCGAAATTGACTTCGGACGGGGTGCCGATCTGCGAGGCCGGTTTCGGATTCTTGTCGACGACGGCCCCGCCGCGTTCGGCGTAGATCTCGTTGAGCCGTGCGGTAAGCCGCTCGGCGAGGCGCCGCGAGTTGGCGAACACGATAGACGAGCGATGGGCCAGAACCAGGTCGACGATCTGCTCCTCGACGTGCGGCCAAATGGACCCCGCCTGAGGGGTGGCCGAAGCCGAACCCTCGGCGGGTTCGGCGAGGCCGAGTTCGGTCATGTCCTCGACTGGCACTCGGACCGTGAGGTCGAATGTCTTCGGCGACGGCGGGGCCACGATGCGGACGGGCGCCGAGCCGGACAGGAACCGGGCCACCTCCTCGTGGGGCCGGACCGTCGCGGACAGGCCGATGCGCTGCGCGGGCCTCTCGAGAAGCTGGTCAAGTCGTTCCAGCGACAGCGCCAGATGCGCACCACGCTTGGTGCCTGCCACCGCATGCACCTCGTCGACGATGACGGTGTCCACCTGTGTCAGCGTCTCGCGCGCCGCGGACGTGAGCATGAGGAACAGTGATTCAGGGGTAGTGATGAGAATGTCGGGCGGGTTCTTGATCAGAGCGCGCCGGTCGCCGGGTGGCGTGTCACCGGACCGCACGCCCACCGAGATCTCGGGCGGCGTGAGTCCGAGCCGCTTTGCGGTCTGCGTGATACCGACGAGCGGTGCCCGCAGGTTGCGCTCGACGTCGACGCCGAGAGCCTTCAGGGGCGAGATGTAGAGGACCTTCGTCGACCGCTTCTTCTCGTCGGAGCCGGCGAGTTGATCGAGAGACCACAGAAACGCCGACAGCGTCTTGCCGGACCCGGTGGGCGCGACGACCAGTGTGTGGGCTCGGCTCGCTATCGACTCCCATGCCCCCAGCTGAGCGTCCGTCGGCGCGGGAAACGCACCGTCGAACCACTCGCGAGTGGCGGCGGAGAATCCGCCCAGGCTGTCGGTCACCCTTCCATAGTGCACCGGGGGTACGACAGATCCCTATGCAATTTTCCACGGCCCACCATCTCTCAGAACTTCGATGTGGAGGGTGCCGGCACGAAGAAGACGGATTCGGCACTCACGCACATCGCTGTCCGCGTTCGCAAAGTTCACGGATAGCGGTGTGCACGAGCAGTATTCGACGTTTTTGACGTTCCGCGCACGGTTTCCTACCGCTGGGGGGTCGGCACTCGCTTTTCAGTCCGACACGTGCCGTGTCTTGGGCGCCATCACGGGTTCTGGACCGTCAACGGTCTTTATCGTTGACGTCCAAGAAGTCTCATCCACAATGTAGGGGAAGACGACGTGCGTAACAGAACCAGGAGCATTATCGCAACACTCTCGGCCCTCACACTGGCTACCGCCGCGGGTGGGGTCGCGTCCGCCCAAGGATTGTTCGGAAGTGCCGGTGAGTTCGGAACTTCTGGAATTTTCGGAAGCCTGGGTGACTTCGGGTCGTTGGGCAGTCTCGGGAAGCCCACCATTCCCGGAGATGGCATCTTCCCCGTAGGCAACGGGTTGGACGGCACCGTCAAACCGGGCATCTACCAGAACCCCGGCCTCGCAGACACCGATTGCTCTGGGGATCGTTCAGGGCCACTGATCGATGGAATTGTCTCCTTCACCAGCACCGTTGACCCGTTCCAGTACGCAACGGCGGTGATCATTGAACCCACCGACACCGACTTCACCACGACCGACTGCGCGACGTGGGAGTGGGTTGCCCCCGTCCCGGGCTCCACAGGGTCGCTGGGTTCGTCCTAGGAGAGGTCTGCTCGTTCGAGATGGGGGCACGCCTGGTTTGCGCGTTCCCATCTCGGCCGAGCCGCCAAATGGTCGCCCAAGGAGACCATTTGGACGATGTCCCGCGTGTTGCCGATATACGGATCCTCGCTGGCGTTGACTACCTGGCGGCGGCTCAAATTCCGGTGCCGAACGTGACGCCGGCGCCTTCGAGTGCCTCCTGCAGATCGTCGAGCTTGATCCAGTCGTGCAGCCAGGTCGGTGACTCGATCGGATTGCGCAGAAGCCGCAGCACCACCTCCGCGGTGATGGCCGCCGTTGCCCGGTACAGGCCGCGACCCGTCGCCCAGTAGCATCGCCCGGCGCCGCCATGTGCAGCGACCACCCAACCGTCGCCGCCGGGCATGTCGGGGAGAATCGCCGCGAGTCGCGGCATCAACGCGAGTGCGGCCAGTTTGACGGTGGCGAGCCGGGAATCGAGCCGTAGGTAGCTGCGTACCGGGACGCCGAGGTCTACGGTGAGCTGGTTCTGGTCGCCGAAGTCTGTTCGCAGCGCCGGGAATCGCGGGTATCCCGCTTCCGCAGGAAGCTTGAAACGCTTGGGCCGGGTGTAGTTCCGCACCTGCGACCCGTCCGGGTCCGTGAAGCGCTTGCCGCTCAGCGCATCGAAGAACTCCGTGGATGCCGGCCCGCCTCCCTCGCCCGCCCCGAACCCGATCACCACGTCCACCGGCCCACCGCCCTGGGCCGCCTCGACCGCGAGCAGGGTGGTCAGCCCGGGCGCGATCCCGACGCCGAGCAGGACCGGGCCATCTACTTGCTCGAGTTGCTGCAGATATTCGTAGGTGGAGGTGATGTCCGTGAACGCGATCCCGCGCGCGGCGGCCGCCGCGGCCACGGTGGGATTCTCGATGCCGGAGCAGTTCACCACTACGGACACCCCGTCCAACCCAGTGGACAAGGAGGTGGGATCGGATAGGTCGATCACCCGGTCCGCATGCGCCCGGTTGCGACCCGCCGCCAGCGCCTCGACGCCCGCTGCCCGCAGTATCTCGACCAAGTGCTTTCCTGCCGCCCCGGACCCACCGAGGACCAACACCGATTCCGCCATTCCGACCGCCTTGCTTTGGTGCTTAACTCTGAAGTCAGACTTCGGTGCCTCACTCTAGAGTTAAACTTCAGGATGCGGCAACACCCCGCGTTGACTCATTGAAAATGTCCGCGTAGCCCCCTTCGTTGACTCATTCGACAATGCCCGCGTGCGGCGTGCCGCTCGAATATGGGTGCGGAGTTGCGCTACCGCCGGAGGATGGGATTGACGATGGCCGAGCGCAAGGCCGTGACGAAGACGATCGCGACCCGCTACCGGCGGGCGGACAAGGCCGGGAAGACGCAGATCCTGGACGAGTTGTGCGCCATCACGGGCTGGCATCGCGATCATGCGCGTAAGGCGTTGCGGCCGCGGGTGGTGCGTCGGCGGACACCTCGACCGCCGATATCCGGTCCGAATGTCGTTGCTGCGCTCGTTTTCTGCTGGGCAGTGTTGGGGATGCCTGCCGGCAAGCGGCTGGCCCCGGAACGCCGCATACACGCGGTGAGGGGCCGCAGCCACACCAAGCTGGGCTCGCTGCTCGAGTCGCCGATCCCGATCCGTACCTGGGCGGACTGGGACGATGCGCAACCGGGGTTCGTCGAGATCGACCTGGTCGGCCACGAGGGCGGCAACGCTGTCGGTGAGCACGCCTACACGCTGACCGTGACCGACATCGCCACCGGCTGGACAGAGAACCGCACCGTGCGCAACAAGGCACGCAGATGGGTGATCGCCGCCCTGGGCGAGATCGCGCAGATCATGCCGTTCCCGATCTTGGGTGTCGACAGCGACAACGGGAGTGAGTCCATCAATCATCACCTGCTCGAGTGGTGTGAGAGGCGGAAGATCACCTTTACCCGGTCGACTACCTGGCGGCGGCTGAAATTCCGGTGCCGAACGTGACGCCGGCGCCTTCGAGTGCCTCCTGCAGATCGTCGAGCTTGATCCAGTCGTGCAGCCAGGTCGGTGACTCGACCGGATCGCCCAGCAGCCGCAGCACAATCTCCGCGGTGATGGCTGCCGTTGCCCGGCACTGGCCGTGACCCGCCGCCCAATGGCACCGTCCGGCCGCACCATGCGCCGCGACCACCCAGCCGTCGCCACCGGGCATGTCGCCGTCCGGGAGCATCGCCGCGAGCCTTGGCATCCACGTGAGTGCGGCCAGCCCGACCGTGGCGAGCCGGGAATCGAGCCGTAGGTAGCTGCGTACCGGCACGCCCAGGTCGTCGGTGAGCCGGTGCTGGTCGGCGAAGTCTGCGCGCAGCGCCGGGAATCGCGGGTACCCCGCTTCCGCAGGAAGCTCGAAACGCTTGGGCCGGGTGTAGTTCCGCACCTGCGACCCGTCCGGGTCCGTGAAGCGCTTGCCGAACAGCCCATACGTGAACTCCGTGGATGCCGGCCCGCCACCTTCGCCCGCCCCGAACCCGATCACCACGTCCACCGGCCCACCGCCCTGGGCGGCCTCGACCGCGAGCAGGGTGGTCAGCCCGGGCGCGATCCCGACGCCGAGCAGCGCCGGACCGTTCACCTGCTCGAGCTGTTGTAGGTATTCGTAGGTGGACGTGATGTCCATGAACGGGATCCCCCGCCCGGCCGCGGTTGCAGCCACAGCAGGATCTTCTGTGCCGGAGCAGTTCACCACCACCGACACCCCGTCCAACCCGGTGGACAAGGAGGCGGGATCGGATAGGTCGATCACCCGATCTGCGCGCGCTTGGTCGCGGCCCGCCGCCAGCGCCTCGACACCTTCCGCCCGCAGCTTCTCGACCAGGTGCTTTCCTACCGCCCCGTACCCACCGAGGACCAACACCGATTCCGTCATTCCGACCGCCTCCCAGCGCACTGAAGTATTGCTCTAGTGCGTTACTCTAGAGCTATACTCTAGGGTGTGGCAACACCAAGCGAGGACGACAAGACCCCGGCGCGGCAGAAGATCCTGACCGCCGCCCACGCCCTGTTCACCACCACCGGCTACGCGTCGACCACTATGAAGGCCATCGCCGTCGAGGCGGGCGTCGCCGTACAGACCGTGTATTTCGTGTTCGGGAACAAGCGCAGCGTGCTCGAAGCTCTGCTCGACGTAGCCATTTCCGGCGACGACGAGCCGATTCCGACGCTGTCGAGACTGTGGGTGGCCGAGGCGATTGCGGAGCCGGACCCCCTGTCTCAGTTGCGTATTCAGACCCGTGGTGCGCGGCTGATACTCGATCGTGCCGCACCTGTGTTGCTCGCGGTGCGGGCCGCGGCCGGAGCGGATCCCGAAGTCGCGCAACTATGGGCGAGCACCTGCGAGCACCATGAGATGGTGCTGCGGCACCTGATGACCACTCTCGCCGACAAGGTCGACCACCTCGACATCGACCGCACCGTCGATGTCGGTCTGGCGCTGCTCACCCCAGAGACCCACATCCTGCTCATCGATGAGCGGGGTTGGAGCTCCGAGGAATACGAGCGCTGGGTGGTCGACGTACTCGCCCGCGCGGCGGGTCTAGGGGTGTGAGCGGCAGCAGCGCGGAGAACGGCTGGTGACAGTCTTGCCATGACCGGCAGCTGGTTCCTGTCTATGCGGCATTGGCGCCGGTGTCGGGCGCGCAGTATTCGCTGTTCGGTGACGTGCGGGTCCGCACCCGTTAGCCGCGGATCAGACGCTCCAGCAGCGCGGTTTTGATAGCGGGCCGGCCGAACGCGACCAGAGTGAATGTGGCCTCCCGCATCAGACGTTCCGCGGTGTTCCCGGCGATGAGCGAAGAACTGCCCTTTGCGGTGACGAGGGCCGCAGCCGCCCGGACCGCCAGTTCCGACGTGCGCGCTCGTGCTTCGGCGATCTTCGCCCGCCCGTCGAGCGCCGCATCGAGGTCGAGGCGCGCCAGGGCCGCCTGCTCCTTCAACGGATCGGCATCGACGCCGAGAGTCTCCAGCTCGGTGATGGCCCGGCGCGTGATTCCCATGGCCATGCACGCGTTCTTCCACGATGCGAACAGTTGGCTGTTCGCGAACTCTTCCGGGGTAACGAAGGTGCTCACCAGGCCTCGGGGCACGGCCAATCCGTCGAACTGTAGGCGCACGGTGTTGGAACCGCGCGCGGCGATTAGCGGCAGTTGCTCGGCGGTGAGCCCGCGCAGCGATTGGGCGGGAATGAGCACGTTCACGATGGAGTTGTCGAACTCATCGCGCGCCGACACCTGGAGCAGGTCGACGATGCCCCACCCGGTGACGAACGGCGCGACTCCGTCGAGTACGTATCCGTCGTCGACACGGCGGGCCCACAGCAGCGGCGGTACCGGAATCGTCCCGGCCATCGAGACACCTGCGCGGAAGGTGCCGTCCACGAGACCCTCGAGGTACCGGTCGCGCAGACCGGAGTTGGGCGAGCGGGAAAGCCCTGCGACCGCGCCGTGATGCTGCAACCATGTGAAAGCAGTGGCGAGGCACCCGCCGCCGAGCGTTTCGTATACCTCGACGAGTACGGACGGCGTCACGTCCGCTTCGTCGGCCACGGCGAGGCCGTAGAAGCCGTCGGCGGCGAGGGCCTCGAAATGGCTGTCCGGGATCTGTCCGTCGGCGTCGACGCGGTCGGCAGCCGGGAACAGGATGTTCTCGGCGATCTTGTGTGCCATCTCGGCCCAGTTCGTCACCTTCTCGAGAGTAGCTGGTGATCGGAGCGGTCAGCTGAACTCGACGCCCTGAGCGAGCGGTAGTTCGTCGGAGTAGTTGACGGTGTTCGTGGCCCGGCGCATGTATGCCTTCCAGGCGTCGGAGCCTGATTCGCGGCCACCACCGGTCTCTTTCTCGCCGCCGAACGCCCCACCGATCTCCGCGCCGGAGGTGCCGATGTTGACGTTCGCGATGCCGCAGTCCGAGCCGTCGGAGGAGAGGAACTGTTCGGCCTCGCGCTGATCCGTCGTGAATATCGCAGACGAAAGGCCTTGCGGCACAGCGTTGTGCAGTGCGACGGCTTCGTCGAACTCGTCGTAGGTGAGGACGTAGAGGATGGGTGCGAACGTCTCCTCCTGGACCACGGACGTCTGTGCGGGCATGCGCACCAGCGCGGGCGAGACGTAGTATGCGTCGTCCTCGCCGTTCCCGTGATTGGCGTCTCTGCCGCCGTGCCGATCACCGCCGGACACCACGGTTCCTCCGTCGGCTCGCGCCTTGTCGAGCGCGGTCTGCATGGCCTCGAACGATGCCCGGTTCACCAGTGGACCGACGAGGACACCGTCGTCGAACGGATTCCCAACCTTCAGTTGGCCGTACGCCGAAGCGACCCGCTCCACCACCTCGTCGGCGACGGAGGTGTGCACGATCAACCGCCGCAGCGACGTGCAGCGCTGGCCTGCGGTACCTGCCGCAGAGAAGACGATGCCCCGCACGGCGAGATCGAGGTCGGCCGACGGCGCCACGATCGCAGCGTTGTTGCCTCCGAGTTCGAGAAGGCACTTGCCGAATCGGGCGGCAACTCGCGGCCCCACGGTGCGTCCCATCCGCACCGATCCGGTCGCACTGACCAGCGCCACACGTGGGTCGTCTACGAGTCGCTCACCTACATCCGCCGAACCCTGGATCAGCGCGTGGATTCCGGCGGGCGCGCCGACGTCGCGAGCGGCCCGGGCGAGTAGGGCGTCGCAGGCTATGGCGGTCAGCGGGGTCTGCTCGGACGGCTTCCAGACCACGGTGTCGCCGCACACCAGTGCGAGGGCGGTATTCCACGACCACACCGCCACAGGGAAATTGAATGCGGAGATCACCCCGACAACCCCCAGCGGGTGCCACGTCTCCATCAGACGGTGCCCGGGCCGTTCCGATGCCATCGTCTTGCCGTACAGCTGACGCGACAGGCCGACCGCGAATTCGCAGATGTCGATCATCTCCTGCACTTCGCCCTGCGCCTCGGACGGGATCTTGCCCGCCTCGAGTGTCACGAGCTCGGCGAGATCTTCCTTGTGCTCGGTCAGTAGCTGCCCCAGCCGGCGAACCACGGCGCCGCGCTGGGGGGCGGGCACCGAACGCCACCGCGCGAACGCCTCGTGCGCCGCCGTGACCGCTCGATCCACGTCGTCCGCGCTGTTAGCCGCGACGGTGCGCAGTTCGGTGCCGGTGATCGGGGTGCGTGCGACGAGCGCACCTCCGGCATCGCCGAGGTCTGCGCCGCACTTGACCAGCGCTTCCTCGGCGCGTCGACAGAGATCCTCGGGGGCGGGAAGGTTCACGATAATGTCCTCTCTAGGGGTTCGTCCTGCTGCTGTCGGTGAAACTTGAACGGGTCGCGCATGGGCGGGCATAGTTGTCCGGCATCGACCAGATCGCTTGAGGTGGGTACCCCGGCGAGGCGGGCCCGGTGCTCCGACGTTTAACCATGATGCACCTCCGCTGGGTTAACCTGCGCTGGTGGTGGAATCTTCTCGCGGCGACACAACCCATCCTCCTCTCGACGACATCGATCGGGTATTGATACAGGAGTTGGTGGCCGACGGTCGGGCGACTCTGGCGACCCTCGCCGAGAGGTCGGGGCTGTCGATCTCGGCGGTGCAGTCCAGGGTGCGCAGACTCGAGGCCCGGAAAGTGATTGGCGGGTACACCGCGAAGATCGATCCGGGTGCGCTTGGGCAGAGCCTTTCCGCCTTCGTCGCCATCACTCCTCTCGATCCGTCGCAACCCGACGATGCGCCGGCCCGGTTGCGGAACATTCCTGCGATCGAGGCGTGTCACTCGGTGGCCGGGGACGAGAGCTATGTGCTACTCGTTCGCGTCTCCTCGCCGCTGGAGTTGGAACACCTTTTGCAGGAGATTCGTGCCACCGCGAACGTACATACCCGCAGCACGATCATCTTGCAAACATTTTACGAGAAGTAGATTACACACCGAATATATTTCTGTCTTGCGGCAACGGGGCAGGAGATTTGGCGTAATCTCTTGGCATGAGCACAGCGATTCGATCCTCGGGAAGTGAAGGCGATCTCCCTGCGAGCCGAGTACATGACGTACTGCGCGAGCGCATTCTCGTCGACGGCTTCGATCTGGTGCTCGACCTGGAACGTTCGCGCGGGGCGCACCTCGTCGATCAACGGGACGGCACAACATACCTGGACATGTTCGGATTCTTCGCCTCGTCGGCCCTGGGGATGAACCATCCGGAACTCGCGGACGACGACGCCTTCCGTCGAGAATTGGCTGCGGCGGCGATCAACAAGCCGAGCAACTCGGACATTTACACCATCCCGATGGCGCGTTTCGTCGAGACGTTCGCCCGCGTCCTCGGAGACCCCGCACTACCCCACCTCTTCTTCATCGACGGCGGCGCCCTCGCCGTCGAGAACGCCCTCAAGGTCGCGTTCGACTGGAAGAGCAGGCTCAACGAACAACGCGGCCTCGATCCGGCGCTCGGGACGAAAGTGCTCCACCTGACCGAGGCGTTCCACGGTCGCAGTGGATACACCATGTCACTTACCAACACCGAACCAGGCAAGGTGGCCCGATTCCCCAAGTTCGACTGGCCCCGCATCGACGCCCCCTACCTTGCCGACGGTCGTGACGTCGAAGAGGCCGAGCGACGCGCGCTCGAGCAGGCGCGGCATGCGTTCGCCGAGAACCCTTCGGACGTGGCATGTTTCATTGCGGAGCCGATCCAAGGGGAGGGCGGAGATCACCACTTCCGCCCGGAGTTCTTCCAGGCGATGGAAGCCCTGTGCCACGAGAACGACGCCTTGTTCGTGTTCGACGAGGTGCAGACCGGGTGCGGTCTCACCGGTACGGCGTGGGCTTATCAGCAGCTCGCTGTGCACCCCGACGTAGTGGCCTTCGGTAAGAAGACGCAGGTCTGCGGAATCATGGCCGGCGGTCGCGTGGACGACGTCCCCGAAAACGTTTTTGCCGTCGGTTCGCGAATCAATTCCACCTGGGGTGGCAACCTCGCGGACATGGTGCGGTCACGGCGGATCCTCGAGGTGATCGAGCAGGATCGACTCGTCGACCGGGCGAGGCTGACCGGAGCCCACCTCCTGCAACGACTGCGCGAACTCGCACTCTCGCATCCCGACGTCACCGAACCGAGAGGGCGGGGCCTGATGTGTGCGATCACGCTTCCGACGCCGCAGCTACGTGACTGCGTGGTGGCGGACCTGAGAGATCGGGAGCGAGTATTGATCCTGGCGACCGGCAAGCGGGGAATCAGATTCCGGCCTCCCCTTACCGTGACGGCGGCCGAACTCGACGCCGCCGTGGATGCACTGGCCCGCGTGCTTGGCGGTACCGTCGACGCATGATACCGATTCCGCTCACGTCCGTGCCCAACTTGCGAGACGTCGGTGGCGTCCGAGCGAGCGACGGTGCGAAGGTGCGCTCAGGGGTGTACTACCGCTCGACCGATCTGAGTCGGGTTGCGGACTCGGACATGGCGGTGCTTGCCAACCTCGGAATTCGGACTGTGTACGACCTGCGCACCGCCGGTGAACGCGAGGCGGCGCCCGACATACTCCCGGACGGCGCCCGCGCCGTCGCGCTGGACGTGCTTGCCGACAAGGGAATGCGGTCTGTCCCCGCGCAGATGCTCCAGGTGATCTCTGACCCGACGATCGCCGAACGCGAGCTCGGGGGCGGACGTGCCATCGAGTATTTCGAGGGCAGCTACCGCGACTTCGTCCTTATGCCGAGCGCGGTGTCGTCGTACCGGGAACTGTTCGGCGGTCTCGCATCGAACAGCGGCACACCGGTACTCGTGCACTGCACCACGGGCAAGGACCGGACAGGATGGGCCACGGCGTCGCTGCTGTTGCTCCTCGGCGTCAGCGAAGAAGATGTCTTTCACGACTACATGCTGACCAACGAACTGCTGCTCTCGGCCTTGGCCGGTGTGTTCGAGAACTTCGTCGAGGCCGGTGGAGATCGGGCGCTGCTCGAACCGGTGCTAGGAGTCCGCAGACAGTACTTGGAAGTGTCCCTGGCCACGATGCGTGAACGGTACGGAAGCATCGAAAACTACTTCAGTGACGGTCTTGGTCTCGACACCAAGGTTCAGGCTCTGTTGCGCGAGCGCATGATCGCGGACTGAGCGATCAGCCCGATCGCCACGCCCACCATGTCGGCACTCAGGTCCCACTCGGAACCCTGTCGCCCAATGGGCAGCGCACCCTGCAGTATCTCGGTGACTACACCAAAAGCGGCGAGCCAGAGCACGGTCATCCGCGGCGTCATGAGCGCGTACCGGGAGGCGACCGCGAGGCTCGCAAACAGCAGCGCGTGCACCACCTTGTCGGCATGTTCGGGACCCGACGGTGCCGCCGAGGCAGGGGAGAGGAGCATGATCAGAGCCAGCACGGTCAGCGCCGTTACCGGAATGGATCGCGTACTCAACGGTGGACCGTCAACCTCAGTGCGCCCTCGGCGAAGCGTTGCACCGCATCCGATCCGCTCGCGAGTGCGTCGTGGTGGCCGGTACGTGCCCAGCCCGTCAGCGTTGCCGACTGACCGGACGGAGTGAGCCCGACTTCGGCCAGCAGTTCACCGGTGTTGGGCTGACAGATCGCCCACGAATAGTGCTCGTCGCTCAGCCACTGCGCGGTGCGGCGCGCGACGTACTCGGCGTCGTCGATTCCACTGTCCGCGAGCGCGGGCCGGTCGTCCACCCGTTCGTCGGCGCGCAGCGCGCGCAGATACCAGCCGCCGGCATTGACTTCGACAGGCTCCACGTCAGCGGCCCGGGCGGCGACGGTCGCGGGTACCGAAGAGGATGGTTCCCGCAGCGGGAACCATCAGGAAAAACAACCAACTGTTGTCCACCGGGACGACGAAAAACAGTACGAGGGCGAGAAGCGGGATCACCGACATCACGATGCGACGCCAATTCTGGTCGGTGGCGGGGTCGAGTGTTGCCGCCTTGGCCGGGGTGTCGACCGTGGTCGCGGGGAGGTCGGCGAATACGCGGTCGAGTCCGCCGCGCGTCGTCGCACTCGTGACCGCGAGACTGCGTTCGTCGAACTCGGGGACCGTCAAACGACCTGCCGCGAAATGTTCGCTCAACAGGTTCAGGGACTTCTCTCGCTCGGCGGTGCCGATACGGATCTCGGGAACATCAGACATACGGGACAGACTACTGTGGCGCTTGCCATTTGCCGAGAATGACAAGCGCCACAGACGCTCAGAAGTGTGCTATTTCAGTTCGGCGAGGACGGTGCCCTGGGTGATGGCGGCGCCGGGTTCGACCGCGAGACCGGTGACGGTGCCGGCTTTGTGGGCATTGACGGGGTTTTCCATCTTCATCGCTTCGAGGACCGCGATGAGGTCGCCTTCGGCGACTTCCTGTCCTTCTTCGACGGCAACCTTGACCACGGTGCCCTGCATGGGTGCGGTGACGGCGTCACCGGATGCGGCGACTCCGGACGCACCACCGCGGGTCCGTGGCGTGGGTTTCCGGCGCACCGCACCGTGTGTGCCGCCGCCCGTGCCGAGGGTGAACTGCCCGGGCAGGGACACCTCGACCCGTCGGCCGCCGACCTCGACGACCACGTTCTGCCGCGGGAGCGACTCGTCCTCGTCGGCGGATCGACCACCGGCGAAGGGCTCGATCTGGTTGTCCCAATCGGTTTCGATCCACTTGGTATAGACGTCGAACTTTTGCCCATCGCCGATGAACGCAGGATCTTCCACGACGGCCCGGTGGAACGGGATTACCGTTGCCAGGCCCTCGACGTGGAATTCGGCCAGAGCGCGGCGGGCCCGAGCGAGGGCCTGGTCGCGGGTCGCGCCGGTGACGATGAGTTTGGCGAGCATGGAGTCGAACTGACCGCCTATCACACTGCCGGTTTCGACGCCGGAGTCCATCCGCACCCCCGGCCCGGTGGGCGCGGTGAAGGTGGTGACCGGTCCGGGCGCGGGCAGGAACCCGCGACCGGCGTCCTCACCGTTGATGCGGAACTCGAACGAGTGCCCACGCGGGGTGGGGTCTTCGGTGATGTCGAGGGGTTCGCCGTTGGCGATCTTGAACTGTTGCAGCACTAGGTCGAGACCGGAGGTCTCCTCGGTGACCGGGTGCTCGACCTGCAGGCGGGTGTTGACCTCGAGGAAGGAGATGGTGTCGCCTTGCACCAAGTACTCGACGGTGCCGGCGCCGTAATATCCGGCCTCGCGGCAGATGGCCTTCGCGCTCGAGTGGATGCGAATGCGTTGGTCGTCGGTGAGGAAGGGTGCGGGGGCTTCCTCGACCAACTTCTGGAAGCGGCGTTGCAGGGAGCAGTCGCGGGTGCCGGCGACGATCACGTTGCCGTGCTTGTCGGCGATGACCTGAGCTTCGACGTGGCGAGCTTTGTCCAGATACTGTTCGACGAAGCACTCGCCGCGGCCGAACGCGGCGAGGGCCTCGCGGGTGGCGGAGTCGAACAGTTCGGGGATTTCCTCGATGGTGTGAGCGACCTTCATCCCGCGACCGCCGCCGCCGAACGCAGCCTTGATGGCGACGGGAACCCCGTACTCCTTGGCGAACGCGACGATCTCGTCGGCGCTGCCGACCGGATCCTTTGTCCCTGCGGCCATGGGGGCCTTCGCCTTTTCGGCGATGTGGCGTGCCGTGACCTTGTCACCGAGATCGCGAATGGACTGGGGGGAGGGGCCGATCCAGATAAGGCCGGCGTCGATCACGGCCTGCGCGAAGTCTGCATTTTCGGAGAGGAAGCCGTAGCCGGGATGGATGGCATCGGCACCGGACTTGTGCGCGGCAGCTAGGATCTTGTCGAACACTAGATACGATTCGGCGGAGGTCTGACCGCCCAGGGCGAAGGCTTCGTCGGCCAGGCGCACGAATGGGGCGTTCGCGTCGGGTTCGGCGTACACGGCGACGCTGGCCAGTCCGGCGTCGGCGGCGGCCCGGATCACCCGCACTGCAATCTCACCGCGGTTCGCGACGAGCACCTTCGTGATGTGCGTGCTGGTATGACTGGGCACTGAGCCTCCTGTGGTTCGCGTGGTCGTTCCCCGCGGTGTCTCCCGGGTGGTACCAGCGGTCGGTTTGGGGATCACAACGGATTCTAAGCACCCAACCGATCCGCGCGGTCACCGGATCGAGTTTTCACTTCAGGACTGACTGGCGCTCCCGCAACCCTACTGACAGGTAGTTGGTTGAAACCTGTTCCACTTGTCGACGGAGACTCGCGACCCAGGTGTGCACATTTGCGGAAGCGATGTCGTTACCGGGATAACGGAGCGCCAGATTCACGCCCCGTGGGGTCCGGTTGATCCAGACATAGACGTCGTGGGTGTATTGCCTGCTCCGCAGCGCCCGCGCATTGCGTTCGAGCCATCGCCCGGCTTCCGGCACGAACCTGACGTCCATGTACGACACGACGAAGCGGGGCCTGATCGGGACGGCGAGTTCCTTCTCGACGCGGTCGAACGGGATCACCGAGATCGGCTTCGTTCGGGTAATGCTCGCCGCGGCCTCACGTGCGACTACGGCAAAGTCGTCGGTTCCGACTTCGAAGTCGATCGGACTG
>NZ_BCXB01000001.1 GCF_001894885.1 Rhodococcus marinonascens NBRC 14363 | reverse complement strand
GGGCGGCAAGCTCCAGCCCCAACCGTGGCGATCATTTTGCCATTATTTACTTTTGCTAATCACCTACCGTCCACGATAGCCCTTCCGGGCGAATGCGGCGGCGGGGGCGACGACTGCGGCGGCGGATAGGGCACTGCCACGACGTCCTACGCAACACATGGCCCGTGATCTCCTCGGTAAAACACATGCCCCGGCAAATCGCATAGTGTGTCGCATCACAGGTTGTACGACGAGAGGACGAACACGATGAACTCCCCGACGGAACACTCGGGTCGCAGCTACGCGGAGGTTTACCGCGAGAGCGTCGACCGTCCCGAGGGGTTCTGGCTCACCGCGGCAGAGGCCGTGGAGTGGGAGACGCCGCCGACTCGCGCCCTCGACGACTCCGCTGCCCCGATGTACCGGTGGTTCCCCGGCGCGGTGCTGAACACCTGCTTCAACGCCCTCGACCGGCACGTCCGGGACGGACACGGCGACCGCGCGGCGCTGATCTACGACTCCGCGATGATCCCGGCCGCCTCACGCACCTATACGTACGCACAGTTACTCGACGAGGTGTCCCGGTTCGCGGGAGTTCTCACCTCACAAGGCGTGGCCGTCGGCGACCGGGTGATCATCTACATGCCGATGATCCCCGAGGCCGCAATCGCGATGCTCGCGTGCGCACGTATCGGCGCTGTGCATTCGGTTGTGTTCGGCGGGTTCGCCGCCAAGGAACTCGCGACTCGCATCGACGACGCCTGCCCGGTCGTGCTGGTGACCGCGTCGGGCGGCCTCGAACCTGGGCGCACCGTCGAGTACCTGCCGATGGTAGAGAAGGCGATGGAGTTGTCGGATACACCTCCGCACACGGTGATCGTCAAGGACCGGGAGCAGATCCCCGGTTCGGCAGCCGACTACCAGGGCAGCACGTCCGCATGGTTCGACTGGGACGCCCTGATCGCGGACGCGTCACCCGTGCAACCTGTTCCGGTGGCCGCAACGGATCCGCTGTATATCCTCTACACGTCCGGCACCACAGGGAAGCCGAAGGGTGTGATCCGCGACAACGGGGGGCATGCCGTCGCGCTCACCTGGTCGATGCACAACATCTACGACATCGGCCCCGGTGATGTGTGGTGGACCGCGTCGGACGTCGGCTGGGTGGTCGGCCACTCGTACATCGTCTACGGCCCACTGCTGGCCGGTGCCACTTCCGTGCTCTACGAAGGCAAACCGGTCGGGACCCCTGACGCGGGCGCGTTCTGGCGAGTCCTCTCCGATCACCGCGTGTCCGCGTTGTTCACCGCGCCGACGGCGATCAGGGCCATCCGCAAAGCGGATCCGGACGCACAGGAGATCACGAAGTACGACATCTCGTCATTGAAGGCGTTGTTCGCCGCCGGTGAACGCCTGGACCCCGACACCTACGCCTGGGCGACGAAGGTCCTCGACCGGCCCGTGGTCGATCACTGGTGGCAGACGGAGACCGGCTGGGCGATCTGCGCAAACCTGCGCGGACTCGAGCCCCTGCCGCTGAAGGCCGGTTCCCCGACCGTTCCGGTTCCCGGCTATCGCGTCGAAGTGCTGGACGGCCACGGCGACGCGGTACCTGCAGGCACCGAGGGAAGCATCGTGATCGCCCTTCCCCTTCCGCCGGGAACACTGACCGGCATCTGGCACGACCCGGAACGGTACGTGACGTCGTACCTCGCCGCGTTCGCCGGTTACTACCTCACCGGCGATTCCGGGTACGTCGACGAGGACGGGTACGTCTTCGTGCTCGGCCGGAGCGACGACGTCATCAACGTTGCCGGACACCGACTCTCAACGGGAAGCATCGAGGCTGTCGTCGCCGGGCATGCGGCCGTCGCCGAGTGTGCGGTGGTCGGGATCCGGGACGAACTCAAGGGGCAGCGGCCCAGCGGCTACGTGGTCCTCAAAGCCGGTGTGGACATAGACCCCGAAACTCTGCGCAGCGATCTGGTCTCGATGGTGCGCGATCAGATCGGGCCGGTCGCGACATTCCGCGACGTGACGGTCGTGGCGGCGCTGCCGAAAACGCGGTCAGGCAAGATCCTGCGCAAGACGATGCGGCAGATTGTCGACCACGAGGAGTACACCGTGCCGTCCACCATTGAGGACGTCGCAGTACTCGAGGCGCTGAAGAAACAACTGCGCGGGTGAGTCGCTCGCCGTCTCAACTATCGGACGGCCCAGAGGACACGACTGACAGGAACGGGGCCTCCACGCCGTGATTCTCGAACGCGGTGAGCGCCGCGCGGGTGAAGGCGCGTTGCACGGCCCACTGCCGGCCCGGCTTCACCCGCGTCGTGATGCGCAGGGTGACCGACGCGGCAGTCACAGAATTCACGCCCAGCAGTTCAGGTGGGTCGAGAATATCGGCCGCGATCGCAGTATCTACAGCGGAATCGAGGACGGCGCTCAGTGCCACCTCGCACGCACGTTGCACGTTCGCGGAATGAGAGATCGGGAGATCGACCACTGCGACCGCGTACCCCTGGCTCATGTTGCCGACGCGCAAGATCTCACCGTTGCGGCAATACCACAACGTCCCGTTGATGTCGCGAATCGTCGTTACCCGAAGACCGACCGACTCCACAGTGCCAGTCGCCTCACCCAGATCGACCACGTCGCCGACGCCGTACTGATCCTCGAGCAGCATGAAGATGCCAGACAGGAAGTCCCGAACGAGGTTCTGCGCACCGAACCCCAGTGCGACACCGATCACCCCCGCGGACGCGATGAACGGCGTGACGTTGATCCCGAGGATCCCCAGGACCTGCAACACCACCCAGACGAGAACCGCGATCGAGACGGTGGACTCGAGAACCGAACCGATCGTCGTCGCGCGCTGCGCGCTGCGCGCGTTGACCATGGCATCCTTGACGCCCCGCGGCGCCCGCTCGCGCAACGACTTCGACAGGGCGGGCTTGCCCGACGGGTCGCGCGGGCGCGTGATTCGCCGGATCATTCGATGCAGGACGAATCGCAGTATGAGCGCCATCACGATGTAGATCGCGATTTGGAGCGGTCGCTGAATGAGCCAATCCCGGTTGGTATCGGTCAGTTCGAAGGCCAGTTGCGAAGAAAACATCTCCAGCGAGTATACGGGCGAGACAGGATGTTGCAGACCGAGCCCGCTCCTGCGATCGCCATCCGCGCACTCAGTACAGGTTCCCGCGGCACAATGCAGGGGTGAACGTCACCGACTCAGCCAGTGTCCTCGTGGTCGACGACGACGAGGATGTGCGGACATCCCTCGAACGCGGCTTGCGCCTGTCCGGATTCACCGTTCTCACGGCGGTCGACGGAGCAGACGCCCTCCGGGTGATCAGTGAACAGCGACCCAACGCGATGGTGCTCGACATGAACATGCCGGTCATCGACGGTACGGGCGTCGTGACGGCCCTGCGCGCGATGAACAACGACATCCCAATCTGCGTGCTCAGCGCACGCGACACCGTAGATGACCGTATCTCCGGTCTGGAATCGGGCGCCGACGACTACTTGGTCAAGCCTTTCGTCCTCGCCGAATTGGTCGCCAGAATCCGTGCGATGCTGCGGCGACACGGAACGGTGGCGGCCACCGACTCGCCGGCGACTCCACCGATCCGCATCGGTGCTCTCGAAATCCACCTGTCTGCACGCAGGGTCTTCATGGCAGGTGAGGAAGTCACCTTGACCAAGCGGGAATTCGAACTACTCGAGGTTCTCGCCCACAACGTCGGCATCGTGCTGAGCCGTGAGCGACTCCTCGAACTGGTATGGGGTTACGACTTCGTCGCCGACACCAATGTGGTGGACGTCTTCGTCGGCTACCTCCGACGCAAGTTCGAAGGCGGAAATCAGCCACGCATCCTGCACACCGTCCGGGGCGTCGGGTTCGTGCTTCGAGTAGCGTCATGAAGCGATCCTTCTCACTCCGGACCCGCGTGGCGGCCGCCACCGCCCTCGGAGCGACGATCATCGTCGTAGCACTCGGCATCCTGGTATCGCTGGCCATCAACCGCAACAACCTCTCGCAACTCGACCGGCGACTGGAAACGGCATCGGAAGTCCTGGTTCCCAACGCGGCTACCGCCGGACTGTTCCTCGGCGCGCTGGGCGACTACGGCGCGTTCTCCATCACCATCCGCTCGGCCAGCGGCGACACCGTGCTCGTCAGCACTCCCACGCAACTGCCCGTACTCGACCCGGGCTGGCAGACCGCCGAAGTCAATGGCACGAAGTACCGGGCGTTCACTGCAATCGTGCCCATCCTCGGCACCCGCATCTCGCTGGCCGTTCCGTACGCCGAGGCCCAAGACGTGACGTCCGAGCAGCAACGCCAGGTCGCCCTCGTGGGCGTGCTCGCCGTCGCTGCGGCCAGCAGTCTCGGTTGGTTGTTCGGCGGACGTGCCGTACGCCCTCTGGTCGACCTGACCGCCCGCATCGTGCGCCGCGAACCCGAGCTGACACCCGCCTCCTCCGGTGTCCGGGAAGCAGACGAATTAGCCGCCGCCGCCGAATCGATGCTGAGAGACGTCGCCGAGGCGCAGGAAGCAACCACTACCGCGCTGTCCGTTGCGCGCGACTTCGCGGCCGTGTCCGCCCACGAACTTCGCACACCGCTCACCGCCATGCGCACCGACCTCGAGGTCCTCACCACACACGAGTTGACGTCCCCGCAGCGAGGCGAGATCCTCCGGGACGTCGCACGCGCTCAAAACCGGGTGGAGTCGACGCTGTCGGACCTCGAGCGCCTCGCCCGCGGCGAGCTGTCCACCGATGAGGACTTCGTGGACTGCGATCTGGTCGACATCAGCGATCTCGCGGCCGCAGACGCCATGCGGCACCACCCCGGGCTGCAGGTGAGCGTGGACACGTCCCCCGTGTCGGTTCACGGAATGCCCGGCGGACTGCGCCTGATCCTGGACAACGCCATCAAGAACGCCGCCCGGCACGGCGGTGCCACCGCCGTGAAGATCACACTGCGCGAATCGAACGGGAGCACCACGGTCGTCGTCGACGACAACGGCTCCGGCGTACCCGAAGCCGAACGGTCGGTGGTCTTCGAACGGTTCCACCGAGGCTCGACCGCCACGACGAGCGGGTCCGGGCTGGGCCTCGCACTCGTCGCTCAGCAGGCCGCGCTACACAACGGCACCGCGCATTTCGAGGTCAGCCCGCTCGGCGGCGCTCGACTGGTGGTCGAGCTTCACACCGGCCCGGCGCACAGGATGCGAAGCGCAGAAGGCCCCGCATCACACTGAGACGATGCGGGGCCTTCTTACTGGAGAGGCTATTCTTTCGCGTCTAGAAGATCAATCACGAACACCAGGGTCTTGCCGGACAGCTGATGTCCGGCACCAGCGAGGCCGTAGGCCAGTTCCGGCGGGATGGTGAGCTGACGACGTCCGCCCACCTTCATGCCGGGGATGCCGTCCTGCCAGCCCTTGATGAGCCCGCGCAGCGGAAAATGGATGGACTCGCCACGGTTCCAGGAAGAGTCGAACTCTTCACCGGATTCGAAATCGACGCCGACGTAGTGTACTTCAACGGTGCCCCCGGGAACGGCCTCTGCACCTTCGCCGACAACCAAGTCATTGATGGCCAGGGCTGTCGGTGCGGGTCCCTCTTGGAACTCGATCTCGGGCTTAGTCATGTGTGCTCCTTGGTGGGGACTTCGCAGTTCGGCACAGGTGCTCGCGATCAGCGACCTGCAGCGTCCCTATATTCACGCTCGGTGTAACCGGTGTAGATCTGGCGCGGGCGGCCGATCTTCGTAGCTGGATCTTCGTGCATCTCACGCCAGTGTGCAATCCACCCCGGCAGGCGGCCGATCGCGAACAGAACGGTGAACATGCGGGTCGGGAAGCCCATCGCTCGGTAGATCAGACCGGTGTAGAAGTCGACGTTCGGGTACAGCTTTCGCTCGACGAAGTAGTCGTCGGTGAGCGCCGCTTCTTCGAGGGCCATCGCGATCTCGAGAAGTTCGTCGTCGCCACCGAGTTTGTCGAGGATCGTGTGCGCAGTCTTTTTGACGATCGCCGCGCGCGGGTCGTAATTGCGGTAGACGCGGTGCCCGAAGCCCATGAGCTTCACGCCGTCTTCCTTGTTCTTGACCTTGCGGACGAAGTCGCCGGCGGTGCTACCGCTGGCCTTGATCTCGTCGAGCATCTCGAGCACGGCCTGGTTGGCCCCGCCGTGCAGCGGGCCCCAGAGCGCGTTGATGCCGCCGGAAATGGATGTGAAGAGGTTGGCGTCAGAGGAGCCGACCAGCCGCACCGTCGACGTCGAGCAGTTCTGTTCGTGGTCGGCGTGCAGGATCAGCAACATGTCGAGAGCCTTGGCGATCTCGGGGTCGATCTCGTAAGGCTCCGCGGGGAACCCGAACGTCATCCGCAGGAAATTCTCCACCAGGTTCAGTGAGTTGTCCGGGTACAGGAACGGCTGACCGACGGACTTCTTGTATGCGTATGCCGCTATCGTCGGCAGCTTCGCCAGCAGGCGAATGGTCGACAGCTCGACCTGCTCGGGGTCGGCCGGGTCCAGCGAATCCTGATAGTACGCAGACAACGCGTTGACGGCGCTGGACAGAACCGGCATCGGGTGCGCGTTCCGGGGGAACCCGTCGAAGAACCTCTTGAGATCCTCGTGCAGCAGGGTGTGGCGCCGAATCCGGTCGGTGAACGCCTCGAGTTCCGTTGCAGTCGGCAATTCACCGTAGATCAGCAGGTAACTGACCTCGATGAACGTCGACTTCCCGGCCAACTGTTCTATCGGGTAGCCACGGTAACGGAGGATCCCGCGCTCACCGTCGATATAGGTGATCGCAGAGCTGGTGGAGGCAGTATTGACGAATCCCGGGTCCAGGGTGGTGTACCCGGTGCTGGCGAGCAGCTTACCCAGTTCGATCCCGTCATTGCCCTCGGTTGCCCTGGCAATGGACATCTTGTGCTCACCACCAGGGTAGGTAAGCGTGGGCTTTGTGTCATTGTCAGGCACGAAGCATCCCTCTCAAGCTCGAACCAATGAGTAACAACTTCATTCAGGTAGAAACTAGTCCCACCTTGGCCCGCGCGCCGAGGGAGGGTCTACCCGGAGCCTGTGAGCCGACTCCACCACCCGACGCGAGGCAACCACACAGAAGTGCTCTCGGGGACGCTGAGTAAGGGTCCGAGCTGCCCGCACGACGTGAGAACGAAACGGGCGGGGGTCTGCCGCCTGAGTCTGAGCCGAGCTCGTTACCTGCGCCGATATCGGCAAAAGCGAACAACGTACACCTCGATCCGCCTCGGGGAGAGGAGTGCAGAACCGACACCACCGCGGGCCCGCCGGCGCCACGAAGGAACCCCGCAGCAGTACGAATCGACCGGGACGCGACCGGTGGTACACCGTCCCACCAGGTGGACACACATCTGCTCGAGCGTTTCACTCTGGAGAACCCACTGCCGACATGCCCCAGCGCCCGATCCACTTCTGCCCCGGAGCGAGAACGAGTTGGTCGATCCCGGAATTGAACGCATCTGGCGGACAAGTCATGGGTTCGAGTGCCAGCGCACGCCCCCGGCCCGGGTACGACCTACCTGCGTCGGGGTCGGCTACGAACGCTTGCAGCCAACTGAATTCACGGGCTGCCCACAGAACGGTTCCGGTGCCGTCGGGTGCGCGCAACTCGTGCCGCGACCGGCCGTCCGCGTCGAAGTCGAGCGCGCTGAACGGAGTGTCGAGGGCCACACCTCTTAGCGTGCGCGGGCTGGTGAAATCGTAGTTGGTACCTGTGACGGCCTGCGAGCCTCCGTTCGGAAGCATGCGTTCGTCGAGGGGCAGTCGGGTTCCGGCGGACAGGCGCAGCGTGCATTCGTCGAGCGGAAAGTCGCCCGCGCGCACGTACGAGTGAAATCCCATCCCGAACGGTGCCGGGATGGCGCCCGTGTTGGTTGCGGTATGTGTCACCGTCAGTCCGTCGTCGCCCAGTGCGTAGTCGACGGTGAGCCCGAGTGGGTACGGCCACCCCTTGTGGAGACGGACGTCGATCGACAACTCGATCCGGTCGTCGGCGCGGTTCACGACGCTCCAATCCCTGGACCGGACAAATCCGTGGATGGCATTGTCGAACGCAGGTTCCGTGATCTCGAGTTGATGATCGATACCGTCGAAGATGAAATGACCGTTTCGGATCCGGTTGGGCCAAGGCGCCAGTATCAATCCGGCCGACATCGGCGGGCGCGTCCCGATCTCCCACGTCTCGGTGAGTGCCATGGTCCCCTCCGAGCCGTCCCGCTCGAGTTGCCGGAGCCCAGCCCCCGTCGCCGCAATGTTTGCCCGGTAGCCGCCTCCCCGGATCTCGAAGGCAGCCGCGGTGGAACTATCCGTTCTCGGCAACTTCGCTTCACCCATGCAATTCAGTGTGCACGAATTATGTGATGGCGCACAGGAACCTAGCGGCTGACGCGGTAGCGCATCAGTGCTGGAAACGCGAGCGCAGCGATCACCACTCCGATCACGACGAGGACGCCACCACCCGCGGCGGCCACGCTCGTCCCGACCGCTGCCGCCGCGGCACCGTGCAGCACATCTCCCATCCGAGGCCCGCCGGCGACCACGACGATGAAGACGCCCTGCAGTCGTCCACGCATCTCGTCTGTGGCGACCTGTTGCAGCATCGTGCTCCGGAACGCGGCGGAGATCATGTCGACGGCGCCGCCGAATGCGAGGAACGCGAGGGCCACCCACAACAGAACCGGGCTGTCCCCCGGAGCGGCGACCCCCACGACAAGACCGAACCCGAGCATGGCCAGACCCCACAGTGCGATACACACGACCACGGCACGTCCCTGGCGCCGGACCCTCGGCAGCCACCCGGAGAACACTCCGCCGGCCACGGCGCCGACGGACATCGCGGCGAAGAGCAATCCGAGCGCAATGCCGCCGGTGGCGGGGTCGCCGAACGTGTCGTGCGCGATCTGTGGAAACAACACACGCGGCATCCCGAACACCATCGCGATGATGTCGACGACGAACGACGCGAGCAGCACCCTCTGCGTCGCGAGATAGGCGAAGCCGTCGAACACCTCACGCAACCCTGCTCGGCGCGACTCCCCCGTCGGCGGGACAGCAGGCAGGCGGAGCACCGCCCATAGCGTGGCGAGCAGGGCTACGGAATCGACGAGATACAGGGTGGACAAACCGACCGTCGGGATCATCACCCCGGCCAGCAACGGTCCGGCGATGGCGCCGAACTGCATGACCGTCATGTTCAGCGAGTTGGCTGCCGCCAACTGTCTCGCGGGGATGAGTCGCGGGATGATGGCGCTGCGGGTGGACTGGTTGACGGCGAAGAACGCCTGTTGCATTGCAAGCAGTCCGAGGACCAGCCAGACGTTGTTCATGCCCAGCGCGGCCTGAACCCAGAACAGCACCGACGTGAGACCGAGGCCGACCGTCGTCACCGCCAGCAGTTTCCGCCGGTCCATGACGTCGGCCAGTGCGCCGCCCCACAACCCGAAAACAACCAGCGGCAACAGCGCGAAGACACCGGTCAGCCCGACGTACGCCGAACTCCGGGTGATCTCGTACACCTGCTGCGGCACGGCCACGACACTGAGTTGTCCACCGATGACGGTGACGATGCCGGTAAGCCACAGCCGCCGGTAGTCGAGGTTTTCGAGAGGTGTCGTATCTGCGAGGATCCGGCTCACGGCTGCAGACGCTCGACGATCCAACCGTCATCGACCCGCGACATCCGGATGCGGTTGTGCATCCGGTTGGCGCGGCCCTGCCAGAACTCCACGATCTCGGGCCTGATCAGGATGCCACCCCAGTTCGGCCGCACCGGGATGTCGACATCGCCTCCGAACCGCTCGGCCGCATGGCGCAGTGCCGCGTCCAGTTCGGCCCGCGAGCCGATCGGCTGCGACTGATCCGACGCCCAGGCACCCAACCGGGATCCGCGGGGCCTGCTGTGCCAGTACTCATCCGTGACCTCGGCGCTGACACGCTCGACGGGACCGCGGACAGTGATCTGCCGCGCGATCGGCACCCACGCGAAGGTCGCTGACGCGTAGGGCACAGCCTCCAACTGGCGGGCCTTGTCCGATGCGTAGTTCGTGAAGAACAGCACGCCGTCGGCGCTCAGCCCCTTGCAGAGGACGGTGCGAGTACACGGATGTCCCTGCACGTCGACAGTTCCGAGCGCCATAGCGTTGGGTTCGGCGACCTCGGCGTCGGCGGCTGTCACCATCCAACGGCGCATCAGCGGAAGCCAGCCGTCGCTCAGCTCGTCGACATCCAGATCGGACTCGTCGTAACGTCCGCCGGGATCCTGAGACCCGTAGCCGACGCGCATCGCCGCGAGGTCCTTGTCCACTGGTTTCGACGGTTCTGTATCTGAAGACACAGCGAAGAACGCTACTCCCGGGAATGCACTGATCAATCCTCCGGTGACACCGGCTAAAGTTTTGATGACCGAACCCGCCCCCCGATTGCAGCGGCGATTGTGCGATGCCTCGGGGAGGGAAGACCGATTGCCCGGAGGAGAGTGCCTGCCGATCCTGCAGGTGCGCCCGGCGCAATTGTCGAACGCCGAGACAGTGCCGCTCTGAAGGGGGCACTCGAACGAGGAGAGTCCACGAGCTTATGGCAACCAGCGCGGCAATACCGGATGATTTCGTCAGCGGACTGGAAGGCGTGATCGCGTTCACCAGCGACATCGCCGAGCCTGACAAGGACGGCGGTGCACTTCGCTACCGCGGAGTCGACATCGAAGACCTCGTCGCAAAGCGCGTCACCTTCGGCAACGTCTGGGCCCTGCTCGTCGACGGACGTTTCGGCGCCGGGCTGCCCCCAGCCGAACCGTTCCCCCTGCCGGTACACACCGGCGACGTGCGCGTCGACGTCCAGGCCGGCCTCGCGATGCTCGCCCCCATCTGGGGCTACCAACCGTTGCTCGACATCGACGACGACACCGCCCGCGAACAACTCGCCCGCGCCTCGGTGATGGCTTTGTCCTACGTCGCCCAGTCCGCGCGCGGCATCCACCAACCCGCTGTCCCACAGGCGCGGATCGACCAAGCCGCGACCGTCACTGAACGGTTCATGGTCCGCTGGAAGGGCGAACCCGACCCCGCCCACGTCGAAGCCATCGACGCCTACTGGGTCTCCGCCGCCGAGCACGGCATGAACGCCTCCACCTTCACCGCCCGCGTCATCGCCTCCACCGGCGCCGACGTTGCCGCGTCACTTTCCGGTGCAATCGGTGCGATGTCCGGCCCGCTACACGGCGGCGCGCCCGCCCGCGTTCTGCCGATGATCGAGGACACCGAGAAGTCCGGTGACGCGCGCGCCGTGGTCAAGGGCATCCTCGACCGCAAGGAAAAGCTGATGGGCTTCGGGCACCGCGTGTACCGGGCCGAAGACCCCCGCGCCCGGGTGTTGCGTGCAACCGCCAAGCGCCTGAACTCGCCCCGCTTCGAGGCGGCCGCCGCACTCGAGCAGGCCGCCCTCGCCGAACTGCGGGAGCGTCGTCCCGACCGGGCCATCGAGACGAACGTCGAGTTCTGGGCTGCCGTCATCCTCGACTTCGCAGAGGTTCCCGCGCACATGATGCCCGCCATGTTTACCTGTGGCCGCACCGCCGGTTGGTGCGCCCATATCCTCGAGCAGAAGCGTCTCGGCAAACTGGTCCGCCCCGCCGCGATCTACACCGGCCCCGCACCCCGCACCCCTGAGACCGTCGAGGGCTGGGACCAGATCACCCACACCCGCTGACCACATCTTTGAATCTCGAGGAACAGAGAGTAGCTATGACCCCCACCCCGATCATCCCCGCAGACCTCCTGCCCGAAGACGGGCGATTCGGCTGCGGACCCTCCAAGGTTCGTCCCGAGCAGCTTCAGTCGCTGGTGGAGGTTGGCTCCTCGGTGTTCGGCACCAGCCACCGCCAGAAACCCGTCAAGGACGTGGTCGCCAGCGTGCGGTCCGGACTCGCCGATCTGTTCTCCCTCCCCGAGGGCTACGAGGTGGTGCTCGGAAACGGCGGCACCACCGCGTTCTGGGATGCCGCGGCCTTCGGCCTGATCCGCGAGAAGTCGCTGCATCTCACCAATGGTGAGTTCAGCTCCAAGTTCGCCTCCGTTGCCAAGAACAACCCGTTCATCGGTGACCCGATCGTCGTCTCCGCAGACCCGGGCAGCGCACCCGAGCCGGTGTCGGATCCGTCCGTCGACCTCATCGGCTGGGCGCACAACGAAACCTCCACCGGTGTCGCGATTCCCGTCTCGCGTCCCGCGGGCTCGGAGAATGCACTCGTCGCCATCGACGCCACGTCCGGTGCCGGCGGCCTGCCGGTGAACGTCGCCGACGCCGACGTGTACTACTTCGCTCCCCAGAAGTGCTTCGCAGCCGACGGCGGCCTGTGGATCGCCCTGATGAGCCCGAAGGCGCTCGAGCGTGTCGAGGAGATCAAGAACTCGGGTCGCTGGACTCCTGACTTCTTGTCACTGCCCATCGCGGTGGACAACAGCTCCAAGGATCAGACGTACAACACACCAGCGGTCGCGACTCTGCTGCTGCTCGCCAACCAGATCGACTGGTTGAACACCAAGGGCGGTCTCGACTGGGCCACCTCGCGTACCGCAGATTCGTCATCACGCCTGTACCAGTGGGCCGAGGCCAGCGAGTACGCCACACCGTTCGTCACCGATCCGGCGCACCGGTCCCAGGTGGTCGGCACCATCGACTTCGACGAGAAGATCGACGCAGCCCAGGTCGCGAAGATCCTCCGCGCAAACGGCGTCGTCGACACCGAGCCATACCGCAAGCTGGGCCGCAACCAACTGCGCGTCGGCATGTTCCCGGCGATCGATCCCGAGGACGTCTCTCAACTCACCAAGAGCATCGACTGGGTCGTCTCGCAGCTCGGCTGAATCCGGGCGGACACCTCCGTCAGCCCCCGCCCTTCCGGTGCCGGGGGCTGACGGCGTTCGGTCGAGACATCGCACCCGGATGAAGGCAGATCGCGAAACGTCGAAGCCTAGCGCCCACCTGACCTCGGGGCGGGATATAGTCGCGCGTGTCTTGCTGCACAAGCTGTCACGAATGAATTACAGTTGGCTCCGGCGCATAATCGCGAGCCGGCGCGATGAGGAGGTCAACGTGCGAGAGCTTCGAGTGATCGGTCTCGAACCCGATGGTTCGCACGTAGTGTGCGCTGATGCCAGTACCGGCGAGAGATTTCGGCTTCCAGCCGATGACAAACTCCGTGCCGCATCCCGCGGGGACATTGCTCGACTCGGCCAGATTGAGATCCAAATGGACAGTCAGCTCAGACCCCGCGAAATTCAGGCCCGCATCCGTGCCGGCGCCTCCGTCGAACAGGTCGCCGACGAGGCCGGTATCCCTCTGGCGAAGGTGGAGCGTTTCGCCTATCCGGTACTGCTCGAACGTTCCCGTGCGGCCGAGATGGCGCAGGGCGGGCACCCGGTGCGCGAGAACGGCCCCGCCGTTCCGACTCTCTCCGAAATCGTGACGCAGGCGTTCCGCGCGCGCGGTCACAACGTCGACGACGCCACATGGGACGCGTGGCGTGACGAGGACAACCACTGGGTCGCCCAACTGCAATGGCAGGCCGGGCGCACCACCAACGCCGCTCACTGGCGCTATCAGCCGGACGCACATGGCGGCACCATCGTCGCGCTCGACGACACCGCGTTCGACCTGATCGACCCCGACTTCGGTCGACCCCTACGAGGATTGGCGCCGGTGACTTCGGACGAGCCGGAGCAACTCGAACTCGCCGAGCTCCCCACCGAGGTGGTGGTGCCGTCGATCGAACCGGAAGAGATCATCGAGGCAGAGGAAGCAGAGGGAGATTCCGCGTTTTCCGAAGAAGCCGCGGCCCCCAAAATCGCACCGCACCACACGAATAACAAGGACAAGCGCGGCAAACCCGCTCTCCCGTCCTGGGACGACGTCCTACTCGGTGTGCGCAGCAACGGACGCTGATCGCCAGGGACAGTAAGCTAGCTGAGGTCGTACTCTTTCAGGCAGATACCGGAAGAGGGGGATGGCCGTGTGGCCGAAGGTATCAACGATCTGGTACACCGACGTTCCCGAGGCTGCGGCCGTTCTGCGGACACGAACACAGCCTGATCTCGAGGCCGCACGGCAACTCGCAGCGCGCCTCTTCCCTGACGTGGAATCCACCCCAACTGGCCCGGTTCCACTGTCGGAGGCCGCGGCTCTCGGCGCGCCTGGAACTGTCCACGTCGGTTGCTACCCTGGCATCGCAGTGGTGTGTGGAATCGATCTGGCGGTTCCGCGTCCATCTACCCTGCCCGAGACACACATCCGCCCTACCGGATTCGCGAAGACCTACTATGTGGCCTCCAAGCCCGATATCGCGTGGGGTTCGTTCGCGATGTGGGAGGAGGGAATCCTGACAAGGTCGTTCAGCGCGACACCGGTCCACATCCACGAGGATCTCGGGATCCCTCTGGTGTGGGAGAAACCCTTCTGGGCCGGTGACTTTCCGCTGCAGCACCCCTCTGCAGCCCTTCCCGACCCGCAGTCGCTGCCGTTCCACCCACAGCATTTCGCCGAGGGCGCCAACCTGGAGTGGCTGGGATTCAGGTACAACAGCGCACCCGAGGGCGCGGAGGTCGATCCGAAGAGCGTGACCGTGTTCGGATTCGCGGTTCACCATCCGAGCCAAGACCCTGAGGTCGAACCGCCGGCCGACACGGAACATCCCGCTACCAAGAGGTCCGCACCACCGCGCGGCACCCGCAAGGGTGTGGCGCTCCGTCGATACTTCGGCCTCTGAACGCGCCCGTCCACGCTATACGGCGCCCATGATCATCGCGACCCACCCACCGAGAACCCCTGCCGCGGAGCCGTACACGAGCCAGCGCCAGACCGGGACCCGGCGTAGTCGCCACGCCGACGGTGCGACACCGGCCACCACCACGAGTTCGAGAATGACGGCGAGCGCCACACTGATACGAGCGAGTTGGGAGCCAAACGCGACGACCGCGACGAGCACCAGAGTTGCCGAGAACCCCGCGACGACGAGTCCGGTGAACCACGGCGTTCCCGCCGACTGATACGAGTAATGCGACTGATTCGGGGACTGGGGGTGCCGCATCCTCACACGCCCGTTCGGACGCGCTCGTAGAACGCCATTGCTGCCGCGGTCGCGACATTGAGCGAGTCAGTTCCGGGTGCCATCGGAATACAGGCACGAACGTCGGCGGCCCGCATGGCGTGCTCGGTGAGTCCGGGACCTTCCGCGCCCAGTATGAGCGCCACCTTCTCCCCCGTCATGGCCTCTGCCAAGGTCACCGCTTCGGGGTTCGGGGTCAATGAGATCAACTGGAAACCTCGCTCCCGCAGCACCTCCAGGTCGTGGGGCCACTTCGTCATGTGGGCGAACGGAATTCGCAGAACGTGTCCCATCGAGACCCGCACTGCTCGCCGGTACAGCGGATCGGCGCACCCTTTTCCGAATACCACGGCGTCGACACCGAGTCCGGCGGCGTTGCGGAACATCGAACCCAGGTTCTCGTGATCGTTGACGCCTTCGAGCACCGCGACCGTCTTGGAATTGCCGAGCACGTCGAATAACTCCAGAGGTTCGGGACGCCGCGCCACCGCGAGCACACCCCGGTTGAGATGAAATCCGACGACCTCGGCCATGACCTCCGCCGTCGTCCGGTAGAACGGCACGTCCACACCGTCGAGGTCGCCGGAGAGTTCCTCGAGGCGCCGATCGACACCCAGCAGAGCGATGGTGTCGAACCGGGACGCCAGCAGACGCTGCACCACCAGCACTCCCTCAGCGATGACCAGCCCCTTGCCCGAAGGAAGGTCGGGGCGCCGATCCGAAGAGTTGAGATCACGAAAGTCGTCCAGCCTGGTGTCGGCCGGATCCGTTGTGTCGATGACATGAACCACCGGTCCATCGTGCCGTATGCACGCCGTCACAACGCACACCGCCCGGGATGACGAGCCAGTCGCGCAAACGACCAGTCGCGCAAACACAGTGCCACCAGTGACAATCAGCAGAAGTGCGATATCGGCGTCTCATCCGGTTCAGCAGGGCGTACCGCCAGAACGTGCTCGAAGACGCGCCGGGTCTACTCCGAATTGGCGACGATGGACGTAATGATGCCGACCGCGTCGCTGAGAACCTTCAGTTGGGCATCGTCGAGTCCGGACAGTTGCTCGTTCATCCATGCCTCACGGGCATGGGTCTCGTCGACGATCAGCGCGTGACCGGAATCCGTGAGCGTGACGATGATCTGCCGTCCGTCGGTGGGGTGTGGTGCACGCTCGACCAGACCGAGTTCGACCAGCGAGGCGATGACGCGGGTCATCGACGGTGGTTGCACCTTTTCCTTGGCGGCCAGAATGCCCGGTGTCATGGCACCGTCGCGGGAGAGGGTGGCCAGAGCCGACAACTGGGTGAGCGACACCTGGGCATCCATGCGCCGTCCGCGCAGGTGGCGGGTGAGGCGCACGACAGCCAGGGAGAGGTCGCTGGCGAGTGCTCGGGTTTCCGTGGTCACTGCAATGACAATACGGGACCGGCGGGCCCGCGTTTACGTTAACGCGTCGGTGATTGGATCCACCGCGAAGTAGGCCACGAACAGCAGAGCCACGACCCACATCAGCGGGTGAATCTTCCTGATACCCCCGCTCGCGGCATTCAGGACGACCCAGGACACGAATCCGACGCCGATACCGTTCGCGATCGAGTACGTGAACGGCATGACGGTAATTGTGAGAAATGCGGGCAACGCCATCGAGAACTTGCTGAAGTCGATGTCACGAACCTGGCCGATCATCATGGCACCCACCACGACCAGCGCTGGGGCCGCCGCCTCGATCGGCACAACCTCGTACAGCGGGGTCAAGAACATCGCTGCCAGGAACAGAACACCCGTCACGACATTCGCCAGCCCCGTGCGGGCACCCTCGGCGATACCCGACGCGGATTCCACGAATACCGTGTTGGACGAGGCCGACGCGCCGCCACCGACGACTGCCCCCGCTCCCTCGATGACCAGAGCCCGTCCGATCTTGGGGACGTTGCCGTCCTCGTCTGTGAGGCCGGCTTCCTTACCCAGGCCGGTCATCGTCCCCATGGCATCGAAGAAGTTGGCCAGCACAAGGGTGAACACCAGCAGGCTGGCTGCGAGAACACCGATACGGGTGAAGGCACCGAAGATGCTGACGTCGCCGACCAGGCTGAGGTCCGGAAGTTCGGCCAGCACATCTGGAGCTGCGGGGACGCTGAGGTTCCAGCCTTGAGGGTTCACACCTAGCGACGGCCCGACGCCGATCACGGCCTCGACGATCGCTGCGAACACCGTAGTGACGACGATGCCGATCAGCAGACCACCTCGCACCTTACGGACCACAAGAACGCCCATGAGCAGTAGACCGAACACGAACGTGACGGTCGGCCAAGAGGAGATCGATCCGTTGATGCCCAGGCCGACCGGGACGGTGGTTCCTGCGAGATCCGGGATGCGGCGCACGAAACCGGCGTCGACGAGGCCGATGAAGGCGATGAACATGCCGATACCCGCGGCGATCGCAGATTTCAGCTCAGCCGGAATGGCATTGAATACGGCGGTCCGGAATCCGGTGAGCGCCAGCACGACGATGATGACGCCGTCGATGACCACGAGTCCCATCGCCTCGGGCCAGGTGACTTGCGGTGCGATCGTCACCGCGAGAAGGCTGTTGATGCCCAAGCCCGCCGCGATGGCGAAGGGATAGTTGGCGACGAGGCCGAAAATGATGCTCATCAGCCCCGCGACCAGGGCCGTGACGGCGGCCAACTGGTCGACGGGGAGGATGTTTCCGAGGACATCGGTCTTCGCGGCAGCATCCTCCGCGGAGAAGCTGCCGAGGATGAGCGGGTTGAGCACCACGATGTACGCCATAGCCACGAATGTGACCACCCCACCGCGGATCTCCGCGCTTACCGTCGAACCACGCTCGGTGATCTTGAAATAGTTGTCGAGCAGTTTCGGGGTCGTGCCCATATGTTCTCAGTTCCTCACCTGAAGTCGCGCGTCGCAGAAGGAGATTAGGGCACGCCGGCGAGAGTAACGTTCTCCTGGTGAACGAGATCGCAGACCGCCCACCCCTGTCGCAACGCCTGGCAGACCCGCGACCTGCACTGATCCTGGGGACACTGGCATGGGCGGCCGCGGCCGTGGTGGTGATCATCACTGGCGACCGGTGGTCGAGTGCGCTCTCGACTTGCATTGCCGGCATCGTCGTTGGGTGCCTCGGTTACGGATTGTTCGCGCTGCAGAGGAGAGCGGCCCGGCGTGGCAGTCGGGGTGCACAGCAGGGACTGCTCTAACGCAGCTGCAGGGACTGCTCTAACGCAGCTCTGCAGGGAACTGCCCTAACGCAACAGCAGGGGTCGCTCTAGACGCGAATGCGACGGGTGAGAATGCGTTGGGTGCGGGTTGAGAAGACCCAGAACGCCCCCCACATCGCTCCGAACGTCCATCCGGCGAGGACGTCGGTCGTCCAGTGTGCCGCAAGATAGACCCGAGACAGTCCGACCGCGAGCGTGTATAGCACCAGCAGGACGACAACCACGATTCGCACCTGCCGGTCCAGCACCACCCTCAGGGTCACGGCGACGAGGACGCAGACGAGGACAGCCGTAAGCATCGCGTGACCCGAGGGGAACGAGTAGGTCGACGTCTCGACCAGTCGTTCCGGAAGCGGTGGGCGCGGCCTCTCGTATAGATACTTGAGCCCGGTCATCACGGCAAGGCCCGACAGCACGGCGCCGGACACGAGTACGGCTTCTCGACGGCGATCCTGCAGCAGGAGAGCGACCGTCAAGACTGTGGACGCGATCAAGACGGCGACTGTTCCCCCGATGTTCGTGACGACGGTCGCGACGTCGATCATCCACGCGGTGCGATCGCCGATCACATTGTCGAGAACGCTCTGATCAAGCGACACCGGTACCACTCCATGTTTGCTCGCTCCACGATGCCGAGCAGTGCACCGTCCCAGCCCCGTCCACCCACCACGGCACCGTCACCTCCGCGTCGATCGCGCCGGTCAGTGTCACCGTGAGCCGTGAATGAACGAACACGATCCCCTGTGGGAGCGTCCGACCGAGCGTGGCGAACGCGAGCACGGCGGCGGGTTCGCGTTCCCACGACGACTCGCGGCCGGAACTGCTGACGGCTCCTTGGATCGCGGTGGACGTGACGGGAATGTCAAGGAGATCAGCGAGCGCGTCGGCGGTCTCGATGCTTCCGACCACAAGACGCTCGTGGGGCACCGCAGCGGCGAGCCAGGGTTTGTCCAACACCAATGCGTCGGCCGGGTCGATCAGCGCGCCGGTGAGGCTGCGCACGTTCTCGGGGAGTCGGAGTTCCCCGAGGTCGAGAACGCGTGTGGCGACGGCCGCGGCGAGCAGGCTGTGAGCGCGCACGGTCACCGCAGGGGTCGGCTCGCGACGCGGATCCGCCAGTCGGTCCAGGAGCAGTTGCGCAAGGTCGTTTGAGTCGACCGTCGCGGGAGCCAACGCTGCGGCGAGCACTGCGGACTCCGGGTGGTCGACGGGGTCGAGCAGGCCGGCGAAGGTGTCATCCGCGGGTCCGCGAAGCAGACCCAGAGCCTGACCGCCCATTTCCGCATTGCGACGCAGCCACCATGCGGTGTAGCCGCCGCGGTCCGCGAGCAGAGGACGGGTGACCGGATCCTGCGCGAGCATCGTCAACGCCCGCGGCCAGCGGTCATCTTCGACCAGGTCCAGGTCTCGGACGGCTTCCATCGTGTCGGGATCGTCGTCGAGCGTTTCCCACCACAGGTCCTCGTCGTCGAGGTCTTGATCGGGACCGGTGGGAAGTTCGGCGCGCAGTACGGTGAATCCCCAGCCGACGCCCACCGCCTGGAGTGCGTCTTCAGCTACCCGTTGGGCGAACGACGCATCCAGGCTGGAGAACGGCGAATCGTCCACCAGGACCTCTGCGAGAGGCGCACCGGGCAACAGCAGTTCATCCGCGCCTCGCAGTTCGCCGTCGACGGACGGAAGGAGTAGCTGTCCGAGCCACGACGGCAGAGTGCCGGGATCGACACGTCCCGCAAGCGCCAGCACAGTGGAGGACAACTCCTCTGCCGCTGCCGAATCGTCGTGGTCGAGGTCTTCGATCTCGGCCCTCAACGCCGGGTCGGAAAGGAGGTCGATGGCCGTGGCGGTCTTCGCGCCGAGTCGCGACAGCAGGGGATGTGAGGCATCGGGGTGTACCAGCCTCGTCCAGTCGACCCCGAGGGCACCGTCGATGTCGTGTCCCAGTAACACCGTTCGCGGACCGGTAACCGTGCGACCGTCGGACAGCGGAACCGGGATGGAGGCCAGTTCCTCGGCCGCGATCGCGTCGACGGCGAGGGGTTCGAGCGCCGCGTACAGGCGTTGCCACCAGGAAGGTTCGCGTTCGATGCCGCTGAGGAGTTCGGTGATACGGGCCAGTCCGATGCGGTGGGCATCGACGGCTGCCAGGGCAGGCGAGAACCGTGGCCCCGACAGATCCGGGACCACAAGACCGTCTACGAGGTCGGCGAGGAGGTCGGCGAGTTCCTCGGTGAGCCCCGGTACGACCGACGACCGGTCTGGTGCCCTGTCCTTGCCGCCCACAGTCGGCAACCAAGGCCGCGCCCGCAGTTCAGCGACCAGGTGTTCGCGCAACGCCGAGTCCACTTCGCCGCGCGCGAAGGCCGGGACGGGAACCAGCGACACTCGCTGGTCGGGCGGCAGGGCGGCTACGAACTCGGCGTAACCGGAGGCCACGGCGGCGATCGCGGCACCCGGCAGGACGCGCCTGCGGTCGGGTTGCATGGCGATGTCGGCAACGAGGATCGCGGGTACCGATAGTTCCTCGTCCGACCGGGTGGGTGCACGCAAGACGTCCTCGGACACCGGAGAGGCGACACCGTCCTGGACCGGTACCAGCCAGCGTGCACGCCCCGACTCGAACTGCCACCAGCGGTCGTCGCCGATCGCAACCTCCGTCAGCCCCGAGTCCAACGGACGCTCACTTCGCCGAAATTGCTTGTTTCCCAGGGTAATCGAGACGAGGGCAGGAAGTTCGAGCAGAAGGTCGGGGGCCTCACGGGTCATATAGGCCAGGAGCGATTCCGCGTGGACGTCTTCGCGCAGTGTCAGCACGACCTCCGACGCCGCTCCCGAGGCGGGGCGGTTTTCGGTCGGCCACGCCAGTCGGAGGACCGGCACAACCGGTCCCGGATCCGCTCCGTCGACGTCCGTCAAGGCTGACCGAGTCCGGACGGCGGAGAACAGGATGGAACCAGATGTCGACCGAACCTCGATCTCCTCGCTCACCGACAACACCGCCGTGAACCCGACTCCGTAGCGGCCGACCGTTCCCGCCGCCTTGTTCGACGCCCGCAACGCGACCAGCGCCTGGACTCCCGGTTCGTCGAGCGGGGCGCCGGTGTTGGATACCGTCAGAACCCGTCCGTCCAGGTGCACGGACAGCTCACCGGGCACTTCGGCACGGGCCGCGGCGTCGGCGGCGTTCTGCGCCAGTTCGGTCAGTAGTCGGTCGCGGTAGCCGGCGCGGGCCAGGTCGGACTCGGCGGCGGCGTCCTCACGCAGTCGAGTGGGGGATGTGCGCCAGGCGAGCAGCGTCGAATCACGCAGCCCACGGGTGCCGAAAGGGTCGGCTAGCTGGTCGATGTGGGGTCCTCGGCCGCAGCCGATTCAGTAGCAGACCCTGACTCGCCGACACCCTCTGCCTGGGACTGGGACTGGGGCTGTTCGACGACCTCGATGGCGCCGTCATCGTAGGCGTCGTATTGCGGTGAGCCCGCGCCCGACGGCAGCGTGGTGTCGGAGTGTGCTCCGCATCCGAACATTGCGTCGACGACATGCCCGTCTGCAGCCATCTCATTGCCGCACACCCCGAACGACGCGCGCATCGACCCCGCGAGCGGAAGATAGAACCCACATAGCTCGCACGTCGACGGCGCAGCCTTGGCCATATCGGAATCGGGTCCGAAGTCGCCGTCGTGCCAACGCTGAGCCGCATCGAGGCGACCTTCGAGGCTCATCACCTGTCTGCGACCCATACCGAGTGCGAGTGCGACGTCGTCGACCTCCGGGTCGCCGTTCGCGACGTAGCCGGGGACAAGCCGGGGGTCACCGGCGGAGGGCGCCAGTAGATCGCCTGCGGACAGGTCGCCCGGGCGGATGCGCTGGTCCCACGGAATCCACTCTGGTGCGACCAAGGCATCGGGTCCGGGGAGGAGGGCAATTTCACTGATAGTGGCGCGGTCCGATTCGGGACCGGCAGCCACCACCACCACCCATTGCCAGCCCCGGTAGCCCGGAAGGTCGGCAGCGAAGCGGTGTGTCGCGGCGCACTCGTCCTCGTACGCGACATCCAGGTAGTCGCCGACTCCCCCGTCCTGCAGTTCGAGCAATGCGGTACGGGCAAGGTCGGCGGCATGGGTCAGTACGGGGCGCACCGCTGCGCGCTCATCGGAAGAAGCAACACTCACACCACCAGTTTGCCGCACCATCACAAGTGCGCGCCCACCTGGGCTGTCATGCTGGTCTGATGACCGGTCGCCGGAACCTCGTCGCAGCCCTGTTCACGATGGCCTGGGTGGTCACCGCCTGCGCCCCGCAAAGTCCCGCATCGCCGGGTGTGTCCGCCGTCGATCTGCACGTCGAGATAGTCCGAACCCTCGACCACGACCCGAACGCCTTCACCCAGGGGCTCGAGATCGACGGCACCGATTTACTGGAGGGGACGGGGCGGCCAGGTGAGTCCTGGGTGCAGGCAACCGATCTCGACAGCGGAATCGTCCGTGCGCGAGCCGATTTGCCGGCGCCCCTGTTCGGGGAGGGCATCACGGTGAGCGACGGCGCCGTCTGGCAGTTGACGTGGCGCGACGGCTTCGCCATCGTCCGGGATCGCACCACCCTCGCCGAGCAGCGCAGGGTCCCGTTCGACGGCGAGGGGTGGGGTATCTGCGCGTTGCCCGATCTTCTCGTCACGAGCGACGGTTCATCCACCCTCACCTTCCGGGACCCCGCGACGTTCGAACCCCGGCGGACCGTCGAGGCAATGCGTGACGGGGTTCCACTGACCAATCTCAACGAACTCGAGTGCGCAGACGACGGCTCGATCTATGCAAACATCTGGACCACCGACACCGTTGCCCGCCTCGATCCTGCGGATGGCCGGGTCGAAGCAATGATCGATGCCTCTGCCCTGCGCGCTGCGCTCCCGCCGGGCCCACGTGCCATCGACGTCCTCAACGGCATCGCCCAGATTCCGGGAACCGACCGCTTCCTACTCACGGGAAAGTACTGGCCACGCATGTACGAGGTGCGGTTCGTTCCCTGACAGGCCGCAATGACCAGCATTGCCTGGGGTTGCCCGGTCACATGTCACCCGACTAGGACAGAATTGAGGTGTGACCGGACCGCGTGAACCCTACGACTCGGGCGGCGGTTGGGCTCCCGACGAGAAGTTCGGGCCCACCGCCCATCCCGGCTACGACAAATACCCGCCTGCGGCCCGCGTAGGAGGCCGGCGCTCGCCCCTCCCTCCCCTTCACCCGGTCGGCGGCGAATCACGAACGCGCGCCGACGAGGATTCGGCGGATGCGCCCAAGGCGCCCCCGATGCCGCGCAGGCTCACGGTGACGCGAGTTGCGGCGATGCGAAGCCGCGAACTCACCAACAGGGGCATCGCGACATTCCATCGCGCGGCGAAGGCCGACGGTGCGGACAAGTCGGGACTCACCGCACTCACCTACGCGGTGATGGCAAACTTCGCGACGGACGCTGCCATTGCGGTCGCTCTCGCCAACACCCTGTTCTTCTCCGCCGCAACCGGTGAGGACAAGACCAAGGTCGCGCTGTACCTACTCATCACGATCGCCCCGTTCGCGGTGATCGCCCCGCTGATCGGCCCGATGCTGGACCGACTGCAGCACGGCCGCCGAGTCGCCCTCGCCACGTCGTTCGGACTGCGGACCGCGCTTGCGCTCGTTCTCGTCTTCAATTTCGACAGTTGGATGCTTTACCCGGCCGCGCTGGGCATGATGGTGCTCAGCAAGTCCTTCTCGGTGCTCAAGAGCGCGGTCACCCCGCGCGTACTACCACCGGAGATCGACCTCGTGCGAGTCAATTCCCGGCTCACCGTGTTCGGCCTCCTCGGCGGCACCATCGGCGCCGGCGCTATTGCCGGCGGGTTGGCGCTCGCTGCCGGTTCCGTCGGCGCACTGTGGCTGGCAGCGGTCACCACCGCGCTCGGCGCGTATCTCAGCATGCGCATCCCGTCGTGGGTCGAGGTCACCGAGGGCGAGGTTCCGGCCACTCTCAAATATCACGGCGGCGACCAGGTGACTGAGGTCATCAGCCGCACCCCCTTGATGCAGCCCGACTCCACCGCTGAGACGAAGTCGCAGCCCGACTCGGCCGCTGCGACGAAGTCGGGTAGACGCAGACAACCGCTGGGCCGAGCGGTGATCACCGGGCTGTGGGGCAACAGCACCATCCGTGTCCTCACCGGATTCTTGACCCTGTACATCGCGTTCGTCGCGAAATCTCGAACCGACCACGAACCCCTCGTCCAGGCAGCCATGCTCGGACTCATCGGTGCGGCCGCCGCTATCGGCAACTTCTCCGGCAACGCAACCGGTGCCCGGCTCAAACTCGGCCGTCCCGCGCTGATCGTCCTGCGATGCACGGGCGCGGTGTGGATCATCGCCGTGATCGCTGCCGTCACCGACAACCTGATGACGGCAGCGCTGGCCACCCTCGTCGCGTCTGCGGCGAGCGCGCTGGCCAAGGTATCGCTGGACGCGTCGCTTCAGCACGACCTCCCCGAAGAATCGATCGCGTCGGGATTCGGACGATCTGAGACGGTTCTCCAGCTGAGCTGGGTGGTCGGTGGTGCGCTGGGCGTCCTGCTGCCTACCGAATACTGGATCGGGTTCTCGGTGGTGTCGGCCGTCATGACCGTCGGACTCGTCCAGACCATCCTCACCTATCGCGGGAACACGCTGCTGCCAGGACTCGGTGGAAAACGCCCCGACTTGGCAGAACAAGAAGTAGCCGACCCTCTCTCGACCCACCGGGTCGGCCGATCGACAGGAAGTGTGAAGTAAGTGAGCATGCAGTTGCGCACCAAGAAGATCCTGGCTTTGTCGGCAGCGGGACTGGTAGTGGTCCTGGTGGCCTTCGTCGGAGTCCTCTACACACTCGTTCGCGACTCGCCGACCCGTCTGCCCGTGATCACGGCCTTCGCGCACGACCGATCCGAGCAGGTGATTCCCTTCGGGTATTGCAACCTGTACCTCGAGGACTGCGAAAGCGGCGGAATCACCGAACTCGACGTTCCCCCCGGCTACCCCCTGCAACTGTCGCTGCCACCGGAAATCGTCAACGCGCCTTGGCGCATCTTCGCCCTCTACCAGGACGCGTCGGGCGGACCCGTCATTCTGGAAAAGACGCACCGCGCCGGTGAGACCCGTGCCGTGACCGTGCCTTCGTCGGAGGACTTGCAGCTGGCCGGAGTCGAGATCCAATTGCCCTCTGCAGTCGTCGACGAGGAGGGACTGCCACATGCCCGGGCCGTCTGGTCGATCAAGACGGCCTGATCAGGACGCTGAGGCCTGATCAGGACGCTGACGAGAACGCAGGTCAGCTGTCGAGTTCGCGGGCGACGGCGCGAACTACCTCGGAGATTCGTTGGGCCGTCTTGCGGTCCGGGTACTTGCCCCTGCGCAGATCTGGTTGAACCGTCGCCTCGAGCAGAGTGATCATGTCCTCGACCATGCCGTGGAGTTCGTCCGGCGTGTGCTTCTTGGCGGCGGGCTCTTTGCGGGCGACGCTCTTCTGGTGCAGCGACGGCGCCGGGTCGAGCACCTTCAGGCTCAGTGCTTGGGGACCTCGACGTCCGGCAGCCATACCGAACTCGACTCGCTGGCCGGCCTTGAGGCCCTCGATCCCGTCGGGCAGAGCGGACGAACGCACATAGACGTCTTCCCCCTCCTCCTGCGACAGAAATCCGAAGCCTTTTTCGACGTCGTACCACTTCACCTTGCCGGTCGGCACCGCGTTCACCCGCTCATCCCTTGAAGTGCATTTTTTGCACTGATATGCAGTATGCAAAACAGCGCGCCCCCACCTCTGGTGCGGGACGCGCAGCGCTCTCAGTCTACCTTGCGCGGACCCTATCCAGCATTCCACTTTCCAGGCACTATCGTTGCAAGTTGTGGCCCACGAACCGACTCCTGAGAGCACCACTCGCCCGTCACGGACCAGCGACGGTTTCCTGCGGGTCGCACTCACCCTGTTCGCGCTCGGCTTCGTGGCTATCGTTGCGATCTTCCTGACCCCGATCCTGTCCGACAACAAACCCGGACTCGTTCTGTATCTCATCGCCCTCGCCTGCCCGATCGGATTCTTGCTCGGCATCGTCGCGGCGCTGATGCAGGGCAGGCGCGCGCGCTGACGATCTCGACCACCGACCGATGGAGCGATCATGAGACTGCTGCTCAATATCATCTGGCTCTTGTTCGGCGGCCTGTGGCTGGCGCTGGGGTATTTCGTTGCCGGCATCATCTGCTGCCTGTTGATCATCACCATTCCGTTCGGCATCGCATCGTTCCGGGTGGGCGTCTACGCACTGTGGCCGTTCGGCAAGACCGTGGTCGACAAACCGACGGCGGGTGCGGGGTCGCTGATCGGCAACGTCATCTGGTTCATCTTCGCGGGCTTGTGGCTCGCACTCGGTCACATTCTCACCGCGATCGCCATGGCGATCACCATCATCGGCATCCCCCTCGCCGTCGCGAACCTCAAGATGATCCCCATTTCGCTAATGCCACTCGGCAAAGACATAGTCGATACCCCTCGCTGATGTGACCTTAATCACATAACGGCGCGGTAACGATACGGTGACGGACCGACATTCAGGCCGTTCTACCGCCACGAGCAGGGAAGAGTCCGCATGTACCCAAACGGGACCTAATAACGGACAAACACGCCTTGCGTTATCAAATAGTGACATCGCAGCTTTGTCCTACTACGGTCATCAGCGGTCGAGGAAATCGGCCACATCCGACCCGCCGCGCCAAACCTCGTCCCGCGGGTATCGGAGTCCCAACGAAGCATTCCAGGGACGAGGACGGGGGACCCAAGGTCCTCCAGGGAACGCAAGTTCTCAGATGGACACCGATTCGAATGTGTCACGCACACTCGAATCTTGGGGTGAAGCCAGACCCTCTCCAGCAGAGAGTGGCGAGGCCGGGCGACCTCTCAGCCCGAACCCGACAGCTGACCTCGCAGGCGCGTGTGGAGAGGAACTCGACCACTATGAGCGGACGTCATCGCAAACCGAGTAACACCGGCCGTACCGTCGCCAAGGTTGCCGTCACCAGTGCGATCATGGGTGTGGCAGGAGCGGCCTTCTCTGGCACCGCGAACGCGGCCCCCGACTCCGACTGGGACCGCCTTGCGCAGTGCGAGTCCGGCGGAAACTGGGGCATCAACACCGGAAACGGTTATCAGGGCGGACTCCAGTTCTCAAATAGCACCTGGAGCGGGCACGGTGGAACCCAATACGCCGCCACTGCCAACCAGGCCACCCGCGAACAGCAGATCGTCGTCGCCGAGAAGGTTCTCGACTCCCAAGGCTGGGGCGCATGGCCGTCCTGTTCCTCGAACCTCGGCCTGAACAGTGCACCCACCCAGCGCAACGCCCCCGCTCCCGTGCGCGAAACCCCTGAGGCCCCGGCTATCACCGGCTTCATGGAAAGCGCTCCCGGCACCTCGCAGTTCGCAGATGTCGTCGACTCCGCGATCGAGGCCGTCCAGGCTCAGGGCTTCCAGATCGATCCCCAGATCCTGCAGTTCATCGACGCGAACAAGGCACTGCTCCCGCAGTAGCCCCCCCCCTCAACCTCGCAGAAGAGGGGCCCTGCACCGATCCGGTGCAGGGCCCCTCTTCTGCCTGTTGCCTGCGATCGGTCACGTCGTCGGCGACTGCCATGGCTATCACCATCATCGGCACCCCCCTCGCTGACGCGAATCTCGAGATGATCGCCATCTCCCTCATGCTCCAAAGCGAGGACCTAGTCGACGTGCCTCGACAATGCGACGCATTTCGATGTGATCTCTATCACATATCGGAACAGTAGCGGCGGCGTGGCGGAGTGTCGATATACACGCCCCATCGCTACTGCGAGCTGGGAAGAGTTCGGGTGCACGTAAACGGAACCTCGCAATGACGAAAAACACGTTGCTTTATCAAACTAGTGACATCGCAGCTTTGTCCTATTACGTTCATCAGCGGTCGAGGAAATCGGCCGCGTCCGACCCGCCGCGCCAAGCCTCGTCCCGCGGGTATCGGAGTCCCAACGAAGCATTCCAGGGACGAGGACGGGGGACCCAAGGTCCTCCAGGGAACGCAAGTTCTCAGATGGACACCGATTCGAATGTGTCACGCACACTTTAATCTTGGGGTGAAGCCAGACCCTCTCTAGCAGAGAGCGGCGAGGCCGGGCGACCTCTCAGCCAGAACCCGACAGCTGACCTCGCAGGCGCGTGTGGAGAGGAACTCAACCACAATGATCTCGACCACAATGATCTCGACCACAATGAGCGGACGCCATCGCAAGCAGAGCAACACCGGCCGCACCGTCGCCAAGATCGCCGTCACCAGTGCGATCATGGGTGTGGCAGGAGCAGCCTTCTCTGGCACCGCGAACGCGGCCCCCGACTCCGACTGGGACCGCCTTGCGCAGTGCGAGTCCAGCGGAAACTGGGGCATCAACACCGGAAACGGTTATGCGGGCGGAGTCCAGTTCTCAAACAGCACCTGGAACGAACACGGTGGAACCCAGTACGCCGCCACCGCCAACCAGGCCACGCGCGAACAGCAGATCGTCGTCGCCGAGAAGGTTCTCGACTCCCAAGGCTGGGGCGCATGGCCGACCTGTTCCTCGAACCTCGGCCTGAACAGTGCACCCACCCAGCGCAACGCCCCTGCGCCTGTGCACGAGGTGTCCGACACTCAAACTCTGAGCGCACCCAGCACCTCATCGAACGCAGACACGATCGGCACCTCCGGGACCCAATCTCTCCCCAACGGCACGCAGAGCCCACCCAGCACCTCATCGAACGCAGACACGATTGGCACCTCCGGGACCCAATCTGTCCCCAACGGCACGCAGAGCCCACCCAGCACCTCATCGAACGCAGACACGATCGAGGATGCGATCGGCGCCCCCGGGACCCAATCTCTCCCCAACGGCACGCAGGACGCACCCGACACCGAAGACATTCAGGACGGGATCGACGCCGCGCTCCAGATCGTGCAGGGCATGGGCCAGATCCTGAAGATGTTCGCGCAGTAGTCCCCCGCAACAATGCGCATCGGACTTGTCACCGCTGCTTCCGGGACAACACCGCTCATCATGGGGGGCACGCCGTAACAGCAGAGTGGCCCTGCACCGATCCCGTGCAGGGTCATTCGTCTGCTGCTAGTTCAGCGGTTGATCACCGTGTACGGGTGTGCGTACGGCAGTGAGTCCGCCGGCAACGGGAACTCGGTGTCCTCACCGAACGGAGACAGCCCGCCCGCGCGGGTCGATGACAGTTCGGTCACGGCCTGATCTCCGTCGGCGGTTTCGGGCCACCCTGGATCCACGTACTGCTGCTTCGAATTGTTAGCCACGGAGTCATTTTGACAGGAGCGCGCGGCGGCGTACAGCCCAGGTCTCTTCAATAGGCCCTCAGCGTGCCCGGAGCAGCATGTTTTCTGCCCAGGTCGGAGGATGGCGCCCTGGGAGAACTAATCTGATAGTCGATGACCGACACCGACGACACTTCCGCGAGCACTCCTGTCGCCGCTGACACTCCGCGTGGCGTCGCCAGCTTCGCGGAGTGGTTGGCCGCGTTCAGCGACGCCGAACTGACGGACCTACTACGCAAGCGCCCCGACCTGGCGGTACCGCCACCTGCAACCGTCGCCGTCCTCGCCGGACGTGCCGAACAGCGGGCCTCGTTGGCGCGCGCGGCAGACGGCCTCACCGCTCTGGACTTCGGCATCCTCGAACTCCTCGCCCTCGAGCAGGCCGACGAGTACGTGGTGTCACGGGCCAACCTGCAGGAAGCGGTGGGGTCTCGGGCGTCGAAGAAGACTGTCGACGCCACCCTGGAGGCCCTGCGGTCGCTGGCACTCGTCTGGGGCGACAAGACCACCCTCCGCATCGTCCCCGCCGTGGCGTCTACCATCCCGTGGCGCATCGGGCACGGCGCAGAACCCACCGCGGCACTCGACGAACCCGGGATCACCGCCGCGCTTGCTGAGTTGCACACCGTCGAGCGCGACATACTCGAGACACTGTCGAAGTCTAGTTCGATCGGGCGCACCCGAGACGCCGCCCCTGGAACGCCGGCGGACCGACCTGTCCAACGACTCCTCGCCGCGGGGTTGCTGCGCCGGATCGACGAGGAAACCGTCGAACTGCACCACCAAGTGCGGCAAGTGCTACGTGGGGAGGCCGTCTTCGATGTCACATCGCTCACCCCGCCGAAGGTGGCGGGACGCAAGCACAAACCAGCCGACGTCAATGCCGCTGCAGCAGGCGAGGCACTCGAACTGGTTCGCCACTGCGAGGACGTGATCAATGCCCTCGGCGAGGCCCCGGCGCCCGCGTTGCGAGCGGGCGGCCTCGGGGTCCGTGAACTCCGGCGCATATCCAAGACGACGGGCATCGACGAGAACCGGCTGAGCCTCCTCGCGGAACTACTCTCGGCCGCAGGGCTGATCGCCCACGGCATCCCCGACCACGTACCAGCGGCGGGCGGCGGAGAGAGTTACTGGGCCCCGACCGCGGCCGTCGACAACTGGCTGCACGCGCCAGTGGCCCGGCGGTGGCACACGCTCGCCGAAGCGTGGCTGGCGTTACCCCGCATGGCGTGGTTGATCGGCATGCGGGATGCCAACGACAAGCCTGTCGCCGCACTTTCCGAGGAGGTGCGGGCGCCGTCCGCACCCCGCGACCGGCAGGCGATACTGGGACTGTTGGCTGAGTTCGACAGCGGACAGGCGGCGGGGCCCGCAGAGGTCAGCCGGCTACTGGCCTGGCGTCGTCCCCGCTGGGGCACCCGACTTCGGGTCCACGCGGTGGAACGCACCCTCGAAGAGGCTGCCACGCTCGGGCTTGTCGCCCGCGGGGCCCTCAGTTCATCAGGCCGGGCTCTGTTGCACGGCGGCGACGCCGAGGCCGAGATGCACTCGTCCCTTCCCGAGCCTGTCGACCACGTGCTCGTGCAGGCCGACCTGACCGTGGTCGCCCCGGGCCCGCTCACTCCCGACCTGCTCGAGCAGATCACACTGGTTGCGGACATCGAGTCGGCGGGCGCGGCATCGATGTACCGGATCAGCGAGGCCAGCGTCCGGCGTGCACTCGACGTCGGGATGACGGCAGCAGAACTCCACCGCCTGTTCTCCACGCGATCACGCACTCCCGTCCCGCAGTCGCTGTCGTACCTGATCGACGATGTTGCAAGACGGCACGGGCGATTGCGCGCCGGTGTCGCGTCGTCGTTCGTGCGCTGCGAGGACCCCGCACTACTCGCGGAGGTCCTTGCGTCGCCGGTGGCCGCTTCCCTGGCACTGCGAGCGTTGGCACCGACCGTGGCGGTCTCGCAGGCGCCACTGCGTGCGGTACTCAGCGAACTACGCAGAGCAGGCTTCGCTCCTGCCGGTGAAGATTCGTCCGGCGCGCTCGTCGACCTACGAGCGCGCGGTGCGCGTGTGCTGACCCGCCGCAAGGCCACGGCCAACCGAACACCGGCCGTCCCCACCGATGCCCAACTCGCCGCAGTGGTACGGACTATCCGGGCGGGCGATCTCGCCGCATCGACCCAGGGCTCCGGCCGCATCCGCTCCGACGGTTCAAGGGCCGGCAGCGCGGCGACCGTCGCACTGCTCGCCGCCGCCGCGCGCGAGCGGGCCAGCATCGCCATCGGCTACGTCGATGCGCAGGGCGTCGCGTCCCACCGCGTCGTCGATCCCGTGGCCGTCGGTGGCGGCCAACTCGACGCGTTCGACCCTGCGAGCGGCAGCCTTCGGCGGTTCACCCTCCATCGCATCACGTCCGTCGCGAGGGTCGACTGACCCGAAATATGTCGGTACCCGGCGCAGCGGGCGGTAAGCGGCGTGGCGCCGCGGCGCACATATCAGGACAATGGACAGGCTGACCGCATCTGGGACCGTATACGAGGAGGCTTCTGTGACCGACGGACCGTTGATCGTCCAGTCCGACAAGACCCTGCTGTTGGAGGTCGATCACGAACGCGCGAACGACGCCCGCCAGGCGATCGCGCCGTTCGCGGAACTCGAACGCGCGCCCGAACACGTGCACACCTACCGGATCACTCCCCTTGCATTGTGGAATGCACGGGCCGCCGGTCACGACGCCGAGCAGGTGGTCGACGCGCTGGTCAACTACTCCCGATACGCGGTCCCTCAGCCGTTGCTGGTCGACATCGTCGACACAATGGCCCGCTACGGTCGCCTGCAACTGGTGAAGAGCCCTGCCTATGGGTTGACCCTCGTCAGCCTCGACCGCGCCGTCCTCACCGAGGTCACCCGACACAAGAAGATCGCGCCAATGCTAGGTGAGCGCGTCGATGACGACACCATCATGGTGCACCCCAGCGAGCGCGGGCGCCTCAAGCAGTTGCTGCTCAAGGTCGGCTGGCCTGCCGAGGACCTCGCCGGATACGTCGACGGCGAGGCCCATCCCATCGACCTCGACTTCGATGGCACCTCACCGGGGTCCGCAGACGGTCACTGGCACTTGCGCGACTACCAGACGATGGCCGTGGACTCATTCTGGGCCGGTGGTTCCGGCGTCGTCGTTCTCCCGTGCGGCGCAGGCAAGACGATGGTCGGCGCGGCGGCGATGGCGAGAGCGAAGGCCACCACCCTGATTCTGGTGACCAACACCGTCGCGGGACGGCAGTGGAAGCGCGAGTTGATCGCGCGCACCTCGCTCACCGAGGAGGAGATCGGTGAATACTCGGGCGAGCGCAAGGAGATCCGTCCGGTCACGATCGCCACGTATCAGGTGATCACCCGACGCACTAAGGGCGAATATAAGCACCTCGAACTGTTCGATTCCCGCGATTGGGGACTGGTGATCTACGACGAGGTCCATCTCCTTCCCGCACCGGTGTTCCGGATGACCGCTGACCTGCAATCGCGTCGACGCCTCGGCCTCACCGCCACTCTGGTACGCGAAGACGGTCGCGAGGGCGACGTGTTCTCCCTGATCGGGCCCAAGCGGTACGACGCCCCGTGGAAGGACATCGAGGCACAGGGGTGGATCGCCCCTGCCGACTGTGTCGAGGTGCGGGTGACTCTTACGGACGCCGAACGCATGTCGTACGCGGTCGCCGAACCCGACGAACGTTACAAACTCTGTTCCACCGCGCACACCAAGACCGCGGTGGTGAAGTCGATCCTGGCGCGGCACACCGACGCACCGACGCTGGTCATCGGCGCGTATCTCGATCAACTCGACGAGTTGGGCGAGGCCCTCGACGCCCCGGTCATCAAGGGCTCCACCAAGAACAAGGACCGGGAGGAACTGTTCGACAAGTTCCGCGCGGGCGAGATCGGGATCCTCGTGGTCAGCAAGGTCGCCAACTTCTCGATCGATCTCCCGGAAGCATCCGTCGCCGTCCAGGTTTCGGGGACGTTCGGTTCGCGACAAGAGGAGGCTCAGCGGCTCGGCCGACTGCTGCGACCCAAGCAAGACGGCGGCCAGGCCCACTTCTACTCGGTGGTGGCACGCGACACCCTCGACGCCGAATACGCCGCCCACCGGCAGCGCTTCCTTGCGGAGCAGGGTTACGCCTACCGGATCACCGACGCCGACGACCTGCTAGGTCCAACCATCGGGTAACCCGACAGGTCCAACCATGGGGTAACCCGGTCCAAACATCGGGCAACCCGATAGCGCCAAACGTGGGGCCCTAAGCTGAGCCCGTGCGACATTTCGAGTTCACCGTCGACCGGGCCTACGCGAAGTCTGTCAACCAGACGCTCGCCGACATGCGACGCCTGCAGGTGTCTGCGATCATCTTGGGTTTTCTGCTCGCAGCAACCGCAGTCGTTCTGATCCTGCTGGGCCAGCTCTGGTCGATCGCCCTCGGCGTCTTCGCCGCGATCGCAGCCCTCGCCTCGGTGTGGGTAGCGCTATGGGTGCCGAAGAAGGTCGGGAGCATCGAGGACCTGTACGCAAAGAGTCCACTCGTTCCGGCTCTCGTGGCGGAGATCCATCCGCGCGCGATGACGCTGCTGTCGTTGATCGACATCGCAAAGCCCGGCACGGGCGGGCCATCGTACGCGCTGGTCACCCGCAACATTCCGATTCGTGCCGGTCAGAAACAGAGCATTGGAGACAAGGTGCCATCCGTCGCGCTGCTGGGCGACCGCCGCAACCACAGTGACGCCGACAGATGGGAGACGGTCAGCCCGATGCCGATCGCGTGGGGCACCCGCGACACCGCAGTGCGCTCGCGTGCGGTGAACGCCATCGATCAGGTGGAGTGGGACTTCCTGCAGAGCCGGATCGCGGAGTCCGAGGAGATCCGGACCCGCCCCGATCAGCGAGTCATCTTGTCCGAGGAAGAACTTCCGGAGATCCTACGTTGATCAGCTCGTAACCGGGCCAGCCGGCGACGGGCCGCCGCGGATCGTCGGCGAGCAGACCAGCCATCCAAGCATCGCGTCGAACACCGCGCTGCACCAGCCCTGCGCGCTGGACACCCTCGAACCGAAATCCCACCCGCCGGGCGACCGCCGCCGAGGCGCGATTGCCGACGAACGCGCACCACTCGATCCGTTCCATCCCCATTCCGTCCGACCGAAACGCAAAATCGCACACCAGGTTCACCGCAGCAGTCATGAGTCCCCGTGATCTCACGGCGGGCGAGAGTAAGTATCCGATCTCCCCGGCAGTGGCGTCTCGTGCAATGAGGCCGATCATTCCCACCACGGGCCCGTCGTCTGTTTCTCGAACTGTCCACGTGGGACTGCGATCCGACCAACCAGACGGCGCCGTGTGCCGGACGAACCGCTCGGCGTCCGAGCGCATGTACGGAGCGGGCAGGGTCGTCCACTCCGCGATGGAACGGTCCTGGCACCCCGTGCAGATCTCATCGATATCGGTGAGAACCGGTGGATTCAGCCGCACCATCTCGGAATCCAAGGCGACGACGAACATGCCTGCCACCCTATGCCCGCCCGGGTCCGGTGGTCATCGCAACGCCGGCAGGACTTCCTGCTCGAACAGTTCGATGCCCGATGTGTCGTACGCGGCTTCGGGGAAGTAGAAGATGCCGTAGGACATTCCCCTCTCCTTCACGGCGGACAGTTTCTCGATGACCTGTTCCGGCGTTCCCACACCGGGCAAACCGCGGAACGCGACAAGCGTGCCCTCCGCAGCGTCGGCGCCAACGTAGGGCGTGAGGCGCTGCTTCAGCGTGTTCAACCGTTGTTCGACCTCGGCCTCGGTGGCGCCGATCGCGACGTTGTAATTGGCCGACCGAACGATCGCGTCGAAGTCGGTACCGACGGTATCGCAGTGCTTGCGCAGGAGTTCGGATTTGCGCGCGAATACGTCGGGGGTTCCGTCGAAATTGGTGTACTGCGCGTACTTTGCCGCGATCTTCAGCGTCACCTTCTCCCCGCCGCCGGCAATCCAGAGGGGAATACCGTCTTCCTGCAGCGGACGTGGACGGACGATGGCGCCGTCAACCTGATAGTGCTTGCCTTCGAAGGTCGCCGTTCCCGTAGCCCATGCCTGGCGCATGATCTGCACGCCCTCGTCGAGCCGGGCGAGACGTTCTCCGGCAGAGGGGAATCCGTACCCGTACGCCCGCCACTCGTGCTCGTACCAGCCTCCGCCGATCCCCATCTCGACACGTCCACCGGAGATCAGATCGGTCGTGGCGGCGACCTTCGCGAGGTACGCAGGATTGCGATAGCTCATCGCCGTACACATCTGGCCGAGACGGACCCGGGAGGTCACTGCCGCAAGAGCGGACATCAGAGTCCACGCCTCGTGCGTGGCCTCCTCGGTGGGGGCCGGAACGGTGTGGAAGTGGTCATAGACCCAGAGCGAATCCCACGACTTCTGGTCTGCACGCAACGCGAAGTCACGCATCACCGACCACTGATCCGCGGGGTCGATTCCGACGAGATCCAGACGCCAACCTTGAGGAACGAACAATCCGAAGCGCATGAGAACGAATGTACCTGCGATTATCAGTGCGGGCCGTGGGAAGATCTCGCCGGGGGGCTGGCAGATACACGAGGAGAGCCGAAACGAAGGCGCAACTGATCCCTGGGGCCGCCCATCACCACGGTGAAACGTTTCGCATACCCCGGGAAGGTAGTCGGGGCCGCAGCTAGGATATCGGCATGGCCGTAGCCGGTTTGGTAGACGAGTTCGAGGCCCACCGGCGGCACCTGCTTTCCGTCGCCTATCGGCTGACAGGAAGTGTCAGCGACGCTGAGGACGCAGTGCAGGAGTCGTGGCTTCGACTCCATGGTGCGGATGCCGGGAATATCCGCGACCTCGGCGGCTGGCTCACCACAGTGGTCGGCAGGATCTGTCTCGATCGGCTACGCTCGGCCGCGGTGCGCCGGGAACAGTATGTCGGCCAATGGCTTCCGGAACCGATAGTCACCTCGCTGTCTCCGTCGGAGGAACCGGATCCGCTGGAATCGGTTGTCCGGGACGAAGACAACCGTCTGGCGGCCCTGATCGTGCTCGACACGCTCACTCCGCAGCAGCGGGTCTCATTCGTCCTTCACGACGGGTTCGGGGTGCCCTTCGGCGAAGTGGCAAGCATCCTCGGCATCGAAACGCCGGCCGCGCGGCAGCTCGCATCGAGGGCGCGCAAAGCCGCTGCCGCAACCGCACCTGCCGTTCCCGACCAGGAGCATGCCCTCGCCGTGCAGCGCCTGCTCGATGCCCTCGCCGGAGGAGACCTCGGCGCCGTGGTCGCTGCGCTGCACCCAGATGCCCTCGTCATCGGCGACGCCAACGGCATCACGAGCACAGCGATCAATATCATCCGCGGTGCAGACAAGTTCGCGCGATTCTTCCTCGGTCTCGCCCGTCGCTACGGGCCGGAAGCGTTCACCGCGATCCATCCCGTCCTGGTGAATGGGCAACTCGGCGTGTTCAATGCCGGAATCACCGGCGACGGAACCCACCGCAGCTCGCCCCCACGAGTGGGTGGGTTCACCGTCAGGGACGGTGTCGTCTACGCCGCCTACGACATTGCCAATCCGGATAAGTTCGGCGGAATCAGGCTCCCGGACGCCCCTTCGTGACCCCGTCGTCCGCCCAAGGTACCCGGCACGAATCGGTGCCGAATCCCTGCTCGGTGATGCCAAGGGCCGAGTACATCCGGGCCCGCATGTTCTCGATACCGATCTGATAGGAAAGTTCGACGACGCCGTCGCGCCCGAACCGGCGCTCGAGATCTGCAACCTGTTCATCGGTGACCTCGGTGGGTGTCGCGGTCATCGCGTCGGCGTATGCGATAGCCGCGCGTTCGTCCTCGCTGTATGAGGGCGAGTCCGCGTAGTTGCCTATGTGCTCGAGCCGCTCGACGTCCAGTCCGTCGAAGCGTTGCAGCATCGTGCCGAAGTCCACGCACCACGAGCAACCGATCGTCCAGGCCACACGGTAGACGGCGATCTCACGCACGTTTGCAGGGAGCACGGTCGACGCTTTCTGTACCGCCATCTCGTGGCGGGCTGATGCGACGAACAGCTTGCGGTGATGTGCGAGCACGGTGAACGGCTCGGGCACTTCGTCGAACTTGTGGGCGGCGTACTTGTACGCGACCTTGACCAACGGGCCTGCGTCAGCCGGGGCCATTGCAGGAATGCGCGGCATTGTGTCCTCCATCGTTACCGGGCGCCCTTCGCGCGCCGTCTATACAGAGGACGAGGCAGCCCCGCCAAACGTGACGCGGCCGTGTGCAACATCCGACATCACACCGACTACGCTGCAGTAATGCCCGCAACGCCGCGCAATCGCACCGTCGCGCGCTTGCGGCCGTTCGCGTCCACCATCTTCGCCGAGATGACTGCGCTCGCGGTCAGTCAGGACGCCATCAACCTCGGTCAGGGATTCCCCGACAGCGACGGACCGGTTTCGATGCTCGACACCGCGCGCCAATCCATCGCAGATGGGCTCAACCAGTACCCGCCTGGCCCCGGCATGCCAGTGTTGCGCCAGGCTGTCGCAGCCGACCGGCTGGCCCGTTACGGTCTCGACCACGAGCCCGATTCGGAAGTGCTGATCACCGTGGGCGCCACCGAGGCAATCAGTGCCGCGATCCTGGGCCTCGTCGAGCCGGGTGAGGAAGTGGTGCTGATCGAGCCGTACTACGATTCCTACGCCGCATCCGTCGCGCTCGCCGGAGCAGTACGTCGCAGCGTGCCGCTCGCCCGCTCGGGCACGGACTTCGTCCTCGACCTCGACGCTCTTCGGGCCGCCATCACGCCGAAGACCAGGATGCTGGTGGTCAACACTCCGCACAACCCTACCGGCACCGTATTCACCTCGGACGAGGTCGGCGCCATCGCGGAAATCGCCTGCGAGCATGACCTGCTGGTTCTCAGTGACGAAGTGTACGAGCACCTGGTCTTCGACGGCCGAACGCACACGGCCCTGGCCACCCTGCCGGGGATGTACGAACGAACCGTCTCCGTCTCGAGCGCCGCGAAGACGTTCAACGTCACGGGATGGAAGATCGGCTGGGCCTGTGGACCGTCGGAACTGATCGACGCGGTGCGCGCGGCGAAGCAGTACATGTCTTTCGTCGGCGGCGGACCGTTCCAGCCCGCGATCGCCCACGCGTTGACGCACGAACAGAAGTGGGTGAAGGAACTGCGAGACAGCCTTCAGACCAAGCGCGACGTGCTCTACGCTGCGCTCGTCGGAGCCGGTCTCGACGTCCTCTCTGGCGGCGGCACGTACTACCTGTGCGCCGATATCACCGGGATCGGCGAGCACGACGGTATCGACTTCTGTCGTAGGCTCCCCCAGCGTATCGGCGTCGCCGCGGTACCAGTCAGCGTGTTCACCGACCATCCACAGCAGTGGAATACCCTGGTGCGCTTCGCATTCTGCAAACGAGACCACGTACTCGAGGAGGCCGGGCGACGGCTCCGAACCCTCGGGGCGTCCCGATCGTGACGGCGCGCACCATCCCCGCCGACTTCGTGCGACGCGCACTCGAAATGTCTTCGCGCAGCGGAGTAGACCTGTCGCCCGCGCTGTCTGCGGCGGGACTCACGACAGCCTCGCTCTCCGACCCTCTGGCCCGATTGACGCCAACGCAGGTCACCGCGTTCACCCAGGCGGTCTGGCAGATCACGGATGACGAATTGTTCGGACTGGGTCCGGCACCCGTCCCCCGCGGTACCTTTCGGTTGGTGTGTCTCGCCCTGATCCACACCGAGGATCTGTCGGCAGCCCTCGAGCGGATGGCCGACATCCTCCATGCATTGCCGGCACTACCCGCCTTGCACATCGCATCCGGATCCAACGGCGGGACACGGATGACCATCGACATCCGCCCCGGCGCCGCGAAGCAGACCGAAGATGCTCATCTGTCGCTCGAAGCCGCTCGGCTCACCACCGACTTCCTGCTGATCCTGCTCCACCGTTTCGCCGCATGGCTTGTGGGCAAACGGGTGCCACTGCTGGCGGTAGAACTGCCGTATCCACCACCGGTCCCGCGTCTCGCCGAGAACTACGATCACATCTTCGGCATACCGGTCGACTTTGATTCGCACATCCCCGCAATAGAATTCGACAACGCAGTAATGCGTTCGCCCATCATTCAGAACGAGCAGACGCTCGAGAACTATCTCCGTGAGTCGCCCACACTCCTGATGTCCGAGCGCGACTATGACAGCGCGGCGTCGACCCAGGTACGGCGCGTACTCGAACTCGGACTGAAGGGCCGCACGTCCACCGCCGAGGACATCGCTCAGATGCTGTCGATCAGTGTGCCCCACCTTCGACGCCTCCTCCGCCAAGAGGGAACGTCGCTCAACCAACTGAGGGAGGAAGTCCTGCGCGACGCCGCCGTCGCCGGACTCCGACGCGGGGAAACCGTGGAGGATTTGTCGGCAAGGCTCGGCTTCTCCGAGTCCAGTGCGTTCCGGCGTGCGTTCAAGCGCTGGACTGGCGGTACGCCGAGTTCCTATCGCTGAGTGAACCTCTCCTCAGCAGACACAAAACTCGTTGCCCTCGGGATCGGCCATCGTAATCCATTCGTTTGGTCCCTGACGGCCTCGGTGAAGCAGTGTGGCGCCGGACTGCTCGAGTCGCTCGGCGACCCTGTCGCGGCCGTCCCCGACGCGGAGGTCCAGATGAAGTCGATTCTTGACCGTCTTCGATTCGGGGACTAGCTGGAACAGCACACGGGGCCGCTCCGAATGCTCCGGGTCCCGGATTGCGGTGCCCTCTCGCCAGACCAGGACGCCCTCGAACTTCATTGTGTCGGACTCCTGAACGTGACCCGCCTGGACGAGCCCGCGAATGAATCCCTCGTCGCTCGGTTCCACTTCCCAGTCGAGCGCCTGCGCCCACCATTTCGCCAGGGTATGCGGGTTTTCCGCATCCACTGTGACCTGAAATTCATATCCCATGTTCCGACGCTAGCGCGGCACACCGACACATCTCGGCCGCCGGTATGCTTTGCCGGTGACTGCGCACTTCACCGCCGGGTTCACGCTCGGCGGCCTGCGCACCAACACCGCGTCGGAGGTGCTGCACGTCTCCGGCGATCCGATTCCCGGACTGTTCGCAGCCGGACGCTGCACCGCGGGCGTATGTGCGTGGGGCTACGCCAGCGGCACGTCCCTCGGCGACGGCAGTTTCCTCGGTCGTCGCGCGGGTATCAGCGCCACGAAGGGCTGATACCCGCGGAGGTGACGGGGTACGCCCGGCCGGTCAGTCCGGGCTGACCCCGTCACCGTGGATCAGCATCACCGCGGTCCGCACCAGTTCGCGGTCCCCTTCCGCCGTGCGCAGGACCCCTATGTCCGATCGGACGACGGAGGAGCCTTCGAGGAGGCTGACCACGATCTCCGCCAACGCGTTTCGCTGCTCCTCCGAGACGCTCGTCCTTGCACACGCGATCAGGTCCGCGACGAAGTCGACGTACTTGCGGTAGAAGGCCCGGACAACCGCGGCGGTCGGCTCGTCTCCCCCGGCGATCGCCCAGATCTCCCGGTACAGGCGGACGAAGCCGACGTCGTCGTGCTCGGCGAGAAGAACCTCGAGCATCCGCTGCGTGTCCTCACGGGTCACCGCCGGTTCCGCTCCGTCGTCTGCATCCAGACCCGTCGCCTCCGCCAAGCGCGCCAACGAACGTGCCATCGCGCGGTCGAGCACTGCCCTGATCAAGTCGGCGCGGGTGGGAAAGTAGTGCTGCAGGTGGCCGATTCGCACCCCCGCTTCCGCCGCGAAATCCCGGAGCGCAGCGTTCGCATTGCCCCGTGCGGTGAGCACACGTTCGGCGGCGTCGAGCAGTTCGGTCTGTCGCTGCGCACCCTTGGACGAAATCATGACCTCAATACTTCCACCCCGTTCTTCGTGAGTTCCCCCAGTGCGGGCTCGGGACGAGGATGCAGTTCGGGGAAGGTGACGCCGGCCACCGCATCGGCCGCGAGTACCCGGCGCAGGCCGAGGAATCCGCCGAGCGCGGTGAGATGCGCCTGACCGCGGGAATCGACGATCGTCGCGGACGAGCGCCCGCGTCACCGACGACGTCGATGCGGATCTGCGCGCTTCCGCCGTCGCCGGGTGAGTACAGCAGGGATCGGCGAACGGAGGTCCAACGTTCACCGCGCCCCCATCGGAAGAGTCCCACCTTCTTCGCCGCCAGAAGGGCTGCCGTGGCAGAGTTGGAGCTGAACCCGATCCTGGTGGCCACGCTGCCCACACTCAGCGTCAACGGCAGCGTGAACTGCTCGGGAGTGTCGAGCCTGACGACCTTGGTTCGAGAGCCGGCGACGTCGACCCACCGGGTGTCGGACAACGGCGCCACCGTCACGGCGTTGCCGGAACGTCGCACCTCGAAGTCGTAGCCGAGCCGGTCGAGGAAGTCGACCGAGTCGATGCCGGCCGAATCCTGCATGTCGTACCGGATCGCGATGTCGACCGATGTCGCGTCTCCGCCGCGTTCGGCAACCAGGGCGGCCGTGACCAGACTCGTGACGCCGCCCATCCAGGACGACGAGAAAAGCACCGGCGCAGTCGGATCCGCAAGCGTTGCGACTGTGACCGCACGTGCGAGCCGAGTGGTCCACCGGGTGATGTCGACGTAAGGCACACCACCCTGCACCGCCGCGCGGAGCACCCGGTCGTCCGGGTCGTTGACCGCGGAAACCACGGCGCGGACGTGGGCTGCGAACGGTTCCGGTCCGGTGACGTCCCATCGCCGCACCGTCGCCCCGTGCCGCCGAGCAAGATCCTCACCCCGCTCCGGGTGGCGCCCGGTGAGCAACAGCGGCCATTCGGTCCCGGCAAGTTCGGAAAGTTGGGCGCCCACGGTGCCATACCCACCAGCGATCAGCACCGGTCCGGAGGGGTCATACAAGAGTTCGTCGTTCATGACACAAGACTAGGTCATATGACCTATTTTGTCGACCGTGCGCCGTCGGCCGCACCGAGAGCCGACATCCGGGCATGCCCAACGTTTCGGTCCGGCCTGGCCGCACGGGCGGACCGGCACCGCTGCGGGGGGATGCTCTGGGAAGATCGCCGCCGCGGGCTATCTCACCGGGCGCCCCGGCATCTGCCTGACAGTGTCGGCGCCGGGCTTCCTCAACGGGCTGGTGGCGCTCGCGAACGCGACCGTCAACTGTCTTCCAATGATCCAGATCAGCGGATCGAGCGACCGCACGATCGTCAACCTCGAGCAGGGCGACTACCAGGAACTCGACCAACCGGCCACGGCACGCCCGCTTGCGTGTTCCGCGTCCACTGTGACGTGAAATTCGTATCCCATCGCCGGCGATCGCATGGGGTACCTGCAGCTCCTGACCACAGGTACGCTGCCTCCATGACTCCGCAACGCCCTGGCACCGTGCAGCTGCGCGGTGCCTTCGTGGGCGGCATGTCGGGCGCGACGAGCATCGCCACGCATGCGGCGAGCGGCGGTCACACGTCCATCGGCCAGGGGTCTTTGGCCTTGCTGGTACTCGTCTGCGCAGCTGTCGGTGTGGCCGGGGCATCCCTTCGCAGCACACGTAATCCGCTCCTGACACTGATGGCCATCCTCTTCGCGGGTCAGGTCATCGGGCACTCGGTTCCCGCCGCTGCGTCTGCACATCCCATGAGCCTGCCGTCCGTGTCGATGATCTCTGCACACGCGGCCGCAGTGCTGGTCACCGCCTTACTGATTCGCGCGGCCGAGCGCGGATTCTCGATAGCGACATCCGTCGTGAGGCGTGTGACACGGGTGCTGTTGAGAGCGGTCGGTGTCGACTCCGATCACTCGACGGCGCAGCCCCTCGTCTACCACGCACGGGTGGTTCTTCGCCTACTCGCCTCTTCGGGCATCGGAACCCGTGGACCACCAAGGACTTTCGCACACCTCTTCTCGTAGCGACGCGCACCGGCAGGTGGGCGCCGCTGCGCTCCCCCTGCCCTCTGAAGGCGAAACGAGACTGTCAATGTCCATTTCCATACCCAAACGCGCGCCGTCGCGCGCACCAGACCCCGCCGGTTCACCCGGAACCGCTTCCACATTCCGCGCACTGATGCTACGGCTGCACTTCTACGCGGGAATCCTCGTGGCGCCGTTCATCCTCGTCGCCACCATCAGCGGCGGCCTCTACGCGGCCGCACTGACCATCGAGCAGTTCGCCTACCGCGACTACCTGCACGTCGAATCGACCGGTGAACCGATCCCTGTCGCGCAACAGGTCACGGCCGCGCAGCGGGGGCAACCGGACCTGCCCCTGGCCGGCGTCCGTCCAGCACCCGGACCGGGCGACACGACGCAGGTCCTGTTCACCGACCCAACGCTCGGCGAGGAGGAAAGGCTCGCCGTCTTCATCGACCCTGCCACCGGAGCCGCACTCGGCGAGTCCGCCGTCTACGGCGCCGACAACGCGTTGCCGGTGCGGGCCTGGATCAGCCAGCTCCACAAAGATCTGAACCTCGGCGAGCCCGGACACGTCTACATTGAGCTGGCGGCGGTATGGCTGTGGGTCATCGCGCTCGGCGGAATCTATCTCTGGGTCAGCCGATACCTGCGTGCCCGACGCCGCAACACCTCTACCTCACGACTGCTGACCCCGGAACTGGCCGCGAAGGGACGACGACGCGCGCTCAGCTGGCACGGCGCTGTCGGCCTCTGGATCGGCCTCGGTCTGCTCTTGATCTCGGCCACCGGGCTGACTTGGGCATACGCCGAAGAGAACGCCGGCGCGGTGCGTGAGGAACTCAGTTTGACGACGCCCTCCATCACCAAGTCCCTCTCGCCCACCGCGGACACGCCGTCTACACAGCCGGAGGGGACAGCCGTATCCGATATCGACTCGGTACTGGCTATCGCGCGCAAGCACGGGGTCGACGGAGCAGTCGAGGCCTCGATACCCGCGACGGCCGACACCGCGTTCACCGTTACCCAAACGCGCGAATCTTGGGTATTCAGCACCGACACCATCGCCATCGACGGCGAGACAGGGACGGTGACGGACACGGTGCGTTTCGCCGACTGGCCCCTCGCCGCCAAGCTGACCTCCTGGGGAGTTCAGCTGCACTCGGGTCTGCTGTTCGGCCTCGCGAACCAGCTAGCCCTGCTCGCACTCACCGTCGCGCTCATGACGGTGATCGTGCGCGGATACCTCATGTGGTGGCACAGGCGACCGACGCGTGGTTCACAGTGGGCTGTCGGCCGACCACCTGCCAGGGGGTCGGTTCGGCGCCTCCGCGCGTGGCACCTCGCGGTTGGGGCCGCCGTCGTCGGCACCATCGGATGGTTCGTGCCGCCACTCGTTGTGAGCCTGCTCGCATTCGTCTTGATCGATGCAATGATCGGGGCATACAGGCGATCCCGCGTAGAGGCGTGATTTCAGCCGGTCGGGGGGCTTGCGCAGCGTCCCGGCCGGCAACTTCACGTCCGGAGCACTCCCGGCTCAACGAAGCCGCTCAATCGACCGCCAGATGGACGGCGAGACCGCCGAGGACTGTGCCCATCAACAGCTTCTGGGCCCGAGCCCACGTCGGCCGATCCGACAGGAAGACCGCGACAGATCCTGCCAGACACACGATCACCGCGTTCAAGGTCAGCGCGACGGTGATCTGTACACCGCCGAGCAACAGGCTCTGCAGCCACACAGACCCGGCCGCAGGGTGGACGAACTGCGGGATCAGAGCCAAGTACAGGATGGCTATCTTGGGATTGAGAAGATTGGTGGTCAGACCCATGAGGAAGAGCTTCCGCGAAGAATCCGTTCGCACCGCTCCGTGTTCCGACTGGTCTCGGGCGAAGATCGCCGTGCCACCAGGCTTCAATGCCTGCCAAGCGAGCCACCCTAGATAGCACGCCCCCACTAGTTTCAACGCCGTGTACGCCTGCGGAACCGCCGAGAACAACGCCGAGATTCCCAGAATTGCAGCGGCCAGATAGCACAGGAACCCGAAAGCGACACCGGCCAGTGAGATCAGGCCCGCCCTTCGCCCCTGAGTAATGCTGCGTGAGACCAGATACAGCATGTTGGGGCCTGGGGTGAGGACCAAGCCGAGCGCGATCGCCGCCACACCGAGTACTGCCGCCGAGTTGACCATGACGGTGAGGATCCCACCGCGACGCCTCGTCGTCGCGGTCCAGTCCAGCTTCACTGGACCTGTGTCCTATTGCAATCGTTGACGACCAGTGGGAACGTCGGAGGCGTAGATCGTTGTCCAATCCGAAAGGGTGAAACACGAGTTATGCGTACGGCCGTCGTCGACAATTACCCCACGCGGGACCGCAACGAATGCACGACGTCACTCCGAGAGGATCCGGTCACCTGGTTCGATCCACTTGGTGGTGACCCAAAGTCCGGACCGCTCGTAGTCGCCCAGGTCGCCGACTACGACAGTCTCGGCTACCACTGCGCCGACAAGATCATCCCTCCGCGAGACGTGTTCGACCTCATGGACGAGATGACGCGCCTCGCAGAAACCGACACCCTACGCGGCGATGCCCGCGTGGTGCGTGAGAACGGCGACGGCGACGTCCGTTCCGTTTTCGACGTCCATCACCTCAGCGACGTCGTCGACGATATCGTCCGAAGGCCCGAAGTCGTCGGCATCGCCAGGCAGATCCTCGGCTCCGAGGTGTACATCCACCAGTCTCGGCTGAACTTCAAGCCCGGCTTCACCGGTGGGCCGTTCTACTGGCACTCCGACTTCGAGACCTGGCATGCCGAAGACGGAATGCCGAGACCCCGGGCCGCGAGTATCTCGATCGCGCTGACCGAGAACTACGGGCACAACGGCGGGCTGATGATAATGCCCGGCTCGCACCGCGCTTTCGTCTCGTGCGCGGGGCAGACCCCGGAGGATTACTACAAAGAGTCTCTGGTCAGTTACGTCCCGCCGACCGGATCTCCTGATCGCCCCACCCTGACGCGAATGGCCAACGAGTACGGAATCGACGTAATGACCGGTGGAGCAGGCTCGGCCACCGTATTCGATTCCAACTGTATGCACGGCTCGAACGGCAACATCACACCGTTCGCCCGCTCCAACCTCTTCATCGTGTTCAACAGTGTGGAGAACACACTGACGGAACCGTTCGCCGCGCCCGCGCGCCGCCCCGACTACCTCGGTAGCCGAGATTTCACGCCTTTGCGGTAACGAGCACCACGATCCACTGCGGCCCCGCTCCCTGACCTGGAGCTGGGCCGCGTGCCCGCTCCAGGACTGAACTGCGCTCATTCGCAACCTTCTCAACCCGCTGCGTGCGACGATAACGAGGCAGTGTGCGACCACCCTGCCCGGGCGGTCGAACCTTCGTCTCCCGGAACGGGGAATGATGTTTGCCTACATTGCTCGCACAGTCGTCACGCATCCGTGGCAGATCATCGCGGCATGGGTGGTCGCCGCGATCGCCGTCATTGTGTTCGCGCCCAGTCTCGACGACTACACCACCGGCAACCAACAGTCGTTCCTTCCCAGTTCATTCGAGTCCTCAGAGGCCCAGGACGTCGGCAGCGAATACTTCCCCACTCAGTCGGGCGCTACCGGAAGCCTGGTGGTCACTCGTGCCGACGGCGCAGACCTGTCCACCACTGATCAGCAAACGGCACTGAGTCTCGCTACCTCGCTGCAAGATTCGGCCATACCAGGTGTGTTGAGTGTGCAGGAATCGCCGGCCTCGTTGTCGACCGACGGGAAGGCCGCCGCCCTTCAAGTGATTTTCAACGGACAACCCGGCGACGAGCAGGTCGATGCCGCCGTGCCGATCGTCCGCGCCGACGCCGAGACGCAACTCGAGGGCAGCGGACTCGTCAGCGGCCTGACGGGGAACGCAGCCATACAGGTCGACACCACCGCCGCCTACGACAACGCGGACAAGGTCATCACGATCGCGACCGTCATCATCATCCTCGCCCTACTCGGCCTGATCTTCCGCAGTCCCATCATCTCGGTGTTGCCGGTAGTCGTGATCGGAGCCGTGTTAGCGGTGGTTACAGGGCTCACCGCCATGCTGGCAAATGTGTTCGACTTCGAGGTCAGCACGACGCTGCAACCTCTACTGGTCGTCGTCCTGTTCGGCGTCGGCACGGACTACATCGTCTTCCTGCTGTTCCGCTATCGCGAACGGTTGCGGCAAAATGCGCGCGAAGGACGCCTCGAAACAGGGACCGGCATGTCCGAACACGAGGAATCGTTGATCTTCTCGGTCGGCGTCGTGGGGAGGGTGATCGCATCGTCGGCACTGACGGTTATCGTCGCCTTCGCCGCCCTCCTACTGGCGCAACTCGGCTCGCTCTCGACGCTCGCACCCGGGCTCGTTGTGGCCGTGGCCGTCATGCTCGTGACCGCATTGACGCTCATCCCCGCGGTGTTCACCGTTCTCGGCCGGCACCTGTTCTGGCCACTCGGGCCGGGTCACGACAGTCCCCACACACCGTTCGCCTCGATCGGCGCCGCGATCGGGCGCCGCCCGGCCGTGTTCGCCGCCGCCGTCGGTGTGGTGCTGATCGCGCTGGCATCCTTCGCTTCGGGCTACAAATCGACGTACAACACGCTGGGTGAATTACCCTCTGACACCCCGTCACAGCAAGCATTCGACACTCTCGGGAAGTCGTTCCCCGCCGGCGCGCTCAGCCCGACCCAGGTGTACGTAGTTGCGCCGGGTCCGCTCGACCCGAACTCCCTCACTCCACTCGTCACGTCTGTGTCGCAGGTGCCAGGTGTGTCCTCGGTGGCCCCGCCGCAGCTCAGCCAGGACGGTCACGCGGCCCTCGTCAACGTGGTCCTCGGCGACGACCCCTATACGAATTCGGCCCTCGACCTGGTCGAGGGGCCGATCCGGGATGCAGCCCACGGCGCCGTCCCGGGCGCGGAAGTCGTTGTGGGAGGACAGACATCCACATTCGCCGACGTCAGAGAGCAGCTTGCTGCCGACACCCGTCTCGTGTTCCCGGTCGCCGGTATCGCGATCGCCGTGATCCTGGCCCTGCTGCTACTCGCGGTGCTGGCTCCCCTCAATCTGTTGATCTGCGTCGCACTGACATTCGTTGCCACTCTCGGATCAGTGGTGCTCATGTTCCTGCACGGCCTCGGATACGTCGGCATCGATTTCTCGATTCCGATCGTGCTCTACCTGTTCGTCGTCGCGATCGGAACCGACTACAACATCCTGCTCGCCTCGCGGCTGCGAGAGGAGTTCCGCAATGGTCACCGCGCGCGCGACGCGGCGCGGATCGCCGTCGCGAACGACGCGCCCACCGTGGCAGCGGCGGGGCTGATCCTCGCACTGACATTCGCATCGCTGACCCTCACAGGGCTGGCGAACCTCGTCCAACTCGGATTCGGTGTGGCAATCGGCGTTGCGATCGCCGCTTTCGCGATGGCTCCGATGTTGGTGCCGAGTCTGTCCGCGCTCGAGGGGCGTCCGTTCTGGTGGCCCAGTCGGCACAACCGGAGACGATGACACCGTTGGCAGCAGTGAACCCGATGACGGGGGCCGGGTGGGCCCGTCTATGAACGCCGACAGGACACCTTGACCCCGACCGGCTGAGGCCACAACGGCAGGTCCCCTGTACAAAGCTCATGTCAACGCGGGATCTCGGCCCGACCGGCACGTCCGCTCTCGAGGACCGAGATCGTGTCGTGGTCGACCTTTCGGTCAGCGCAGAGATTTCAGCGCTGGACCAGCCTCCGTGTTACTTTTCGCCGAAGTTGTTCGTCGACGCGGGCGAGGTACGAGTGTCCTCGATCTCGTCGGTGGTTACGGCCTGGTTGATGCAGTCCGGGTCGACATCATCGTCGGCGAGATCGATCAACACTTCGGCCAGCTCCTTTCGCTCGAGATTCTGCAGCTGGGGCGTGAGGTATCCGCGGTAGCACTCGGGGGTGACAATGCCGTCCGGCACGTTGCCCGTGTCTTCGAGCATCCGCGCGTTCTTGGTGAACATCAGCGAGCCTTCGAGGCTGACCTCCCACTGCTTGACGCCGTACCAGATGGTCGGTGCCGCCGGATTCAGAGGATTCTGCGGCCACTGAGAAAGCAGCATCTGCGCCCGGCCCAGGTGGCTGAAGGGGTGGATTGCCGCGGCGTACAGCGCGGGCGCGGCGATGCCGGTGACCTGAACCTTCGGGCCCGTCCACAGTCCTTCGGGGCGCGGCGAGGTGCGGGTGACCGCACCGAGGATTCCATCGATGTAGGCGAGCACCACCCGGCCATCGATGACCTGTGCGCACAGTTCTCCGATCGCGTTGTTCGGCAAGGTGGGAATCAGGATGGGGGTGGTGTTCCCGCCGCGGCGCCACGCCCAGGTTCCGCTCGCGTCGGCACCCCAGAACTCGTAGGTGCTGCGATGCCACATCGATGTCCAGTTGACACGCATCAGGTGGATGCCGCCGCCGTTCCAGCGGCCTTCGTTGGTGCCGTAGAAGTAGACCCACGGCTCGCCCGGAAACATGATCATGCTGTTGTTCTGGAAGTGGCTCCACTCCCAGCCGTTGGGGAAGTCGAAGTTCACGTGGTTGGCCTCGACGTCCCAGCTACGGACCCAGTTCTCCCCATGGGCGTCGGTCGAGGTCCACATCCTCGAATTCCACGTCGTCCACGAACCTCCCCGGCTGGCGTTGGCCCAGTCCCGCACGCCGAACGTGGTCAGCATATAGCGGCCGTCGGGTAGGTGGATCAAATCGTTCGGAATCTGGGTGATGCCGTCGCCGCGGAAATGCCGATACGGCAGCATCTGCTCCGCTCGGGCACCGCTGATGGCGTTGTCCCAGATGATTCCGTTCTCGATGTCGGCGTTGGATTGCCGTAGCCCGACCGGACTGCGCCAGTCCTGGTCGGGTGCGGGATCGGGCGTGTCGTTGAACGTGTCGCCGAAGATCGTGATGCAGTACCCGTGGTTGGTCTGCGCGGTAAATCCGAGATCGGTGGCCCGGAAACCGAATCGGGCCGTCTCGTCGTACGTCAGAGTCTTGACCAGCCTTGTCATGGTAGGAGTCCTCCCCTGATTGCGGTAACAGAACTGGCACTGAACACGACACACTCTCAGGTGGCGCGATCCCGCCATTACGGTTTGTATGTCGCTTTTCGCATCATCGCAGAGGGGGGCTGACAAGATGGCCGTACGCCGAAGAGTCACTTCAGGATTGGCAGCGATTTTTCTCGCCGGCGTGGCGCTGGGACCGGGCATGGCAGCGGCCGACCCGATTTCCGACGTCGGAGCCGCTGGGTATCAGGCACTGTTCGACGCCGACGTGCCCGTCTACGAGGTCGTCAGCGTCGATTGGTTCACCGAGACCCAACTCCGCCCCGGGTCGAACGGCGAGTACCTGCGCTTGCGTCGGATCCCGAACCCGCAAGCCGGAGCGCCGGAGACGGCAAGGTACGCGATCGCGGGCAAGGCCCTGACGAATGAGTTCTGGCTTCCCGCCGACCTTTCCGGGGGCCGAGTTCCCTCGGCATTGATCAACCCGCGTCCGTCGCCCTACGGCTATGCCATCACGTACTGGGACCCGCTGGGCGCAACGGTTCTCCAAATCGGCCCGGTAGCCATCCCCGGTGTGCCGACTCCATCGATCTCTGGCGCGATCGCGATTGGATGATCCTTCGATACGGCGATCTCGACCTTCCCGGATCGTAAACTCCGGGACCTCGTCAGAATCCTTGACAGAGGAGAAATCTTTGGGTGGGAACATATGTTCGATAGTCGGGTAGAGTGAGCTGATGTCCTCCGCAAACTCGGGGTACGAGCTGCAGGCCTCGCTGTTCGACGACGCGTCGTTCGGCGTCGAACTAGGCGAGCTCGGGCCCACGGTCACGCGGCGCACGCTGACGTCGGGCGCGTGGGTCGACGTGCGTCCGAACTGGATGACCGGTTCGGACGAGTTGTTCACGACGCTGGCCGAGACGGTGCGGTGGCGAGCCGAGCGAAGGCAGATGTACGACCGCGTCGTCGATGTCCCTCGTCTCGTCCGCTTCTACGGCAAGGACGACCCGCTCCCTGATCCGGTCCTCGATTCCGCACGGCGGGCCCTGAGCAGTCACTATCAGGCTGAACTCGGCGAATCGTTCGTGACGACCGGCCTGTGTTTCTACCGCGACGGCGGCGACAGCGCCGCCTGGCACGGCGACGACACCGGCCGCAGCCGCACCGAGGACACGATGGTGGCCATCCTGTCTCTCGGCACGGCACGAGCGCTGATGTTGCGTCCACGCGGCGGCGGGCGCTCGATCCGGTACTCGCTGGGCCACGGCGATCTACTGGTGATGGGTGGATCCTGCCAGCGCACCTGGGAACATTGCGTACCGAAGAGTGCCCGCCCGCTCGGACCGCGAATCAGCGTCCAGTTCCGAACGCGAGGCGTCCGGTAGCTAGCCGCGGCGCGCCACCACCACCTGAGCCAAGCGATCCAACTGCGCCGCCGTCGTGTTCCAGTCGATGCATGCGTCGGTGATCGACTGACCGTAGGTGAGATCCTCGGCCTTCCCGAGAGCGAGGTCCTGGCGGCCGGCTTCGATGAAGCTCTCCACCATCACACCGACGATGCCCCTCTCCCCCGCCTCGAGACGGGCGGCGATGTCGCCGAGGACGTCTACCTGCTTCTCGTGGTCCTTGCTGCTGTTGCCGTGGCTCGCGTCTACGACGACGCGTTCCGGCAGCCCCGACTTGCGCAACCGGGCGAGCGTGTCAGACACGGTTTCCGCGTCGTAGTTCGGGCCATCGCTTCCGCCACGCAGAATCACGTGGCAGTCCGGGTTCCCGGCGGTGCGGATGAGAGCCACCCGCCCGTCGAGGTCGGTGCCGGGGAACACGTGACTGGCCGCGGCAGCCCGCGTGCCGTCGACAGCCACCTGCACGTCACCTTCGGTGGAGTTCTTGATGCCTACCGGCATCGAGAGTGCACTGCACAGCTGACGGTGCACCTGGCTGGCGGCGGTGCGTGCACCGATCGCGCCGTACGTGACCAGATCCGCGATGTACTGCGGCATGATCGGGTCGAGGAACTCGCACCCGACGGGAAGGCCGAGCGAGGACACGTCGAGAAGAAGTTTGCGACCCATTCGGATTCCGGTGTCGATGTCGAATGTGCCGTCCAGGTGCGGGTCGTTGAGCAGGCCCTTCCAGCCCAGAGTGGTGCGGGGCTTCTCGAAGTAGACCCGCATCACGATGTGCAGGTCGTCCCGCAGTTCCTCGGCCTTCGCGGCGAGCCGGCGTGCGTAATCCATCGCGGCGACGGGATCATGCACCGAACACGGTCCGACTACGACGAGCAGGCGGTCGTCTTCGCCGTTCAGCACCTTCACGGTGTCGGCACGTCCGGAGCGCACGGTCGCGGACGCTACGTCGTCGGGGGCGTATTCACCGCGCACGACGTTCGGGGCCACGAGGGGGCTAATGCTCACGGTGCGCTGGTCGTCGAGGCGATCACTACGGGTAGTGGTGTCGAGAGTGACAGTCATGTATTCGGGTTCCTGTTCTCACACCGACCCTCGAAGACTGTGAAGAATCCCGCGAGCCGGTCTGTAATCCGGCTCTGGGGTGGAAGTCAGCGCGTGGTCACGCCGACCGACCCACCCGGGGCCGACCTGCCAAACCAGAAATATGCGCGCTGCATGGCTGCCACAGTAGCGGCTTCCCTTTCGAGTTGCCACACACGCCGGCAGTCGGCAGCCTTCGTCTGCGCCGCCCACGCTGCGCGTGTAACCATGGAGTGATCCCCGTCACCACGCACGCGGTGCCCGGCAGCTGCCGTCCAAAGCAAGTGGAGAAACTCGTGACACTCACCTTCACCGCGACCGTACTGGGCTCCCCTCGGATCGGTCCGAACCGCGAGCTCAAGAAGGCCGTCGAGTCCTACTGGGCCGGCAGCTTGAATGCGGCAGGGCTCGACTCGGTGGCAAAGGACCTACGTCGACAGGCTTGGACCGGTCTGTGCGAGGCCGGCCTCGACTCCGTGCCCGTCAACACGTTCTCGTACTACGACCACATCCTCGACACCGCAGCGATGCTTGGCGCCCTGCCCGCCCGCGTCGCCGGCATCGAGGATGAACTCGACCGCTATTTCACCGCTGCCCGCGGCAACGACACGGTCTCGCCGCTCGAAATGACCAAGTGGTTCGACACGAACTACCACTACCTGGTGCCCGAGATCTCGCCGTCCACCACGTTCTCCCTGGACCCCTCGAAGGTGCTCCGCGAACTCGAAGAAGCTCTGTCCCTCGGCATTCCGGCCCGTCCGGTTGTTGTGGGCCCGGTGACGTTCCTACTTCTGTCGAAGTCGGTCGGCTCGGACGCTCCGCTCCTCGACCGCCTCGACGAAATCGTCCCGCTGTATGCAGACCTGCTCACTATCCTCGCCGACGCCGGCGCCGAGTGGGTCCAGATCGACGAGCCCGCACTGGTCGCCGACCGCACGGCCGAACAGATTGCCGCAGTCAAGCGCGCCTACGATCAGTTGTCCGCGGTCGAATCGCGTCCGGCGATCCTCGTCGCGTCCTACTTCGGGAGCCTGGGTGACGCCCTCCCGCCACTGGTCTCGACAGGAATTGAAGGGCTGAGCGTTGACCTGGTGGACGGATCCGATTCGCTCGCTTCGGTTCCCGGACTGAAGCGCAAGCATGTTGTTGCCGGCATCGTCGACGGACGCAACATCTGGCGCACCGATCTCGACCGGGCATCAGCAGCGCTCGAGACCCTACTCGGAAACGTCGGTTCGCTCGCCGTGTCCACGTCGTGCTCCCTGCTGCACGTCCCATACACCCTTGACGCGGAAACCGGCCTTGACGAGGCGCTGCGGTCGTGGCTGGCCTTCGGCGCGGAGAAGGTCCGTGAAGTGGTGGTTCTCGGCACTGTCCTGACCAGCGGCGGTGAATCCGTCGCGGACGAGTTCGCACTGGCCCGCGCGACGGCGTCCACCCGCAACACCGACCCGCGCCTGCACGACGCAGGCGTCCGTGCCCGACTGGAGACTCTCACCGCTTCCGACCCGGGACGCAGCCCAGCGGCGGAACGGCGGAAAGCACAATCGGGGTTGGCGCTGCCCCTTCTCCCGACGACGACCCTCGGGTCGTACCCACAGACCACGCGGATCCGCCTGGCCCGAGCCGCGCTGCGTAGAGGCGAGATCGACGAGACCGAATACTTGAACCGGATGCGCGCCGAGATCTCCGACGTCGTCGCGTTGCAGGAGAAGTTGGATCTCGATGTGCTCGTGCACGGCGAACCGGAACGCAACGACATGGTGCAGTACTTCGCCGAACAACTCGACGGCTTCGTCGCCACCACCAATGGATGGGTGCAATCGTACGGCAGTCGCTGCGTGCGGCCTCCGATCCTGTACGGCGACGTGCGCCGCCCCAAACCTATGACGATCGAGTGGATCACATACGCGCAGTCACTGACTCGGCGACCGGTCAAGGGAATGCTGACCGGTCCTGTCACGATTCTGGCGTGGTCGTTCGTGCGCGACGACCAGCCACTGGCCGACTCGGCCAACCAGGTGGCGCTGGCGATCCGCGATGAAACCGTGGACCTACAGAGAGCGGGCATTCGGATCATTCAGGTGGACGAACCCGCGCTTCGCGAACTACTGCCCCTGCGGGCGGCCGATCAGTCGGCCTACCTCAACTGGTCGGTCGGCGCTTTCCGGCTCGCGACGTCGGGTGTTGCTGACTCGACGCAGATCCACACCCACCTCTGCTACTCGGAATTCGGAGACGTCATCGAGGCCATCGCCAATCTCGACGCTGACGTGACGTCCATCGAGGCTGCCCGCTCGCATATGGAGGTTCTCGGCGACCTGAACGCGGTCGGCTTCGACCTCGGGGTCGGCCCCGGCGTGTACGACATCCACTCGCCGCGCGTGCCCGGGGTCGACGAGATCGCCGGCTTGCTGAGCGAAGCACTGAACGCCATACCCGCCGAACGACTTTGGGTCAATCCTGACTGCGGCCTCAAAACCCGGAGCCAGAGTGAGGTCGAGGCCTCGCTGCGCAACCTCGTCGAGGCGGCGAAACTGGTGCGCGCGAAGTTGCAGAAGTAAATCGATGAGACTCTGGCAGCGACGGCGGCGGAAGTCGTCGGCTCAGGTATCCGCGACTTCATGGACTTCTCAGGGCTTCGCTGACGAGTCCGGAGACACGTGGCACGCTGAAGAGATGTTCAGTGGGTGTGTCGGTGACATCGGTGGTCGCGCTACCTCTCGTCCTGCCCGCACGCCTCGCCCCTTGAGATACGACGTCAGCTAAGGATGATCATGGTCTCCGACGACACCATTGCGCCCCTCGACGGGGTGCGGGTACTCGAACTGGGTAACTACATCGCGGCGCCGACCGCGGGGCGCATGCTCGCCGACTTCGGCGCCGAAGTGATCAAGGTCGAGCGCCCGAAGACCGGCGACGAACTTCGCAACTGGCGCCTCTATTCCGGCGACACCTCGATGCTGTATCGCACGATCAACCGCAACAAAAAGTCGATCGTCCTGGACGTGCGAACCGAGGAGGGCCGCCAACTCGTCCTCGACCTTGCCGCCGAGTGCGACATCCTGCTCGAGAACTTCCGGCCCGGCACCCTCGAGAAGTGGGGTATCGGACCGGACGCGCTCGCGGAGGCCAACCCAGAACTGGTGATCACCCGGATCTCCGGGTTCGGGCAGACCGGCCCGATGTCGCAGCGACCCGGATTCGCCGCGGTCGCCGAGGCTACGGGTGGGTTCCGTGAACTGGTGGGCGACCCCGACCGCCCACCGGTGCGGGTGGGGGTGTCCATCGGCGACTCCATAGCCGGCCTCTACGCCGCGTTCGGCGCAGTGATGGCGCTGTTCCAACGCGAGGCCGCCAAGGTCGCCGGAACCACGGGTCCGCCACTGCCGCACCGGATCATCGATGTCGCACTCAACGAATCGATCCTGTCGATGATGGAGTCACTCATACCCGACTACCTCGCCTACGGAATCAAACGCGAACGCGTCGGCGGCCGTATGGAAGGCATCGCCCCCTCCAATGCCTACACCTGCAGCGACGGTGACAGCATTATCATCTCCGGCAACGGTGACGCCATCTTCCAGCGCTACATGGACACCATCGGCCGTCCCGACCTCGGCGCCGATCCGGACCTGACAACCAACGCCGGGCGCTGGGTCCGGCGCGACGAACTCGACGCGGCGATCGGCGAGTGGACCATCCGACACTCCCGTGACGAGGCACTGAAGATCCTCGACGAAGCGGGTGTGCCGTCTGGCCCGATCAACACCGCCGCCGACATCTGCACCGACGAGCAATACGCGGCCCGGAACATGATCCAGCACTTCGCCGTCGACACCGGCGAAGCACAGCCGAAACAGGTCGGGTTCCCTGGCATCGTCCCGGTGATCGGCGGCGCGTCCCTGCCTATCCGCAACATCGGGCCCGACCTAGGCGAGCACACCCGGGAGGTCCTCGAGACACTGCTCGGCAAGACCCCGAAACAGATCGACGCCATCATCCGACGCAGCGAAGGCAGAACGGCATGACTCTCACGTTCGAATCGCGCGCCCTGCTGAGGGACGTCACCCTCCGCGACGGCCTGCAGTTGACCGGCAAGATGCTGCCCACCGGTCACAAACTCGAGATCGCACGGCGGCTTCTCGAACTCGGCGTTCCCGCCCTCGAGGTCGGATCGATGGCCCGTCCCGACCTCGTCCCGCCGATGGCCAACACCGTCGAGGTGATCACCGAACTCACACCGGACGAACTCGACCACTGCTGGGTATGGGTGGCCACCCCAAGACACGTGGAGAAGGCGGCCGCGGTCGGCGCCAAGCATTTCCAGTACTGCTTCTCCGCATCGGATTCGCACAACCAGGCCAACATCGGACGGTCCACCGAGGACAGCCTCGCCGCGATGCCAGCCGCGATCGAACTCGCGAAAGAGATCGGCGGCAGCATCCAACTGTGCATCGCCACCTCCTTCAGCTGCCCGTTCGAGGGCCGAGTGCCGCAACGGCGAGTGATCGACATCGCCAACGATCCGCGTACGCACGGCGCGGTCGACATCGTCATCTGCGACACGCTCGGCCAGGCGATCCCCGCAGAGGTGAGCTCACTGGTGTCCCGGGTGCGATGGGAAACTCCTCAGCGCGGCATCGTCTTCCACGGCCACGACACCTGGGGGCTCGGGGTTGCGAACAACCTCGCCGCCATCGCAGCCGGCGCGATGACCGTCGACGGCGCACTCGGCGGACTCGGCGGCTGCCCGTTCGCCCCCGGTGCCAGCGGCAACACCGCGAGCGAAGATCTGCTGTTCGCGACCCGTCCCGAATGGCTCACCCCGGGGACATTCCGGTCTGTGGTGGAACTGTCCGAGACGACCCTCGCCGAACTCGGCGAGCAAAACCGGTCGAAGGCCGCCCAGGGTGCCCGATCGAACGCCAACGCCTTCGAGTGGGTCATCGGTGACCGCCTGTGAGCGGACGACCGATCGGAACGGTGGAATCAGTCAATCTCATCCAGGTCCGGGTCCGGCGGTAGAAGCTCATCGGGAAACCGGTAAGAGCATCCGAGTTCGTCAGTGGATCGGGCACCCCAGTTGTCGCGGAACCAGGTCACACAAATGTTGGCAATCAAGTGGGCGTCGCGGCTGAAGATGTAGCCGTCGGTGCAGTCCTCGAAGTGTCCGTCGAAATGCCACCGATCGAGCACCAGGTCGCCGGTCGAGTAATCGGCGATCAGCAGGTGTCCGAGTACTGTGCGCGACCGCCTCAGCAGCAGCACGTCATCGGCGAGCACCTGAATCTGCACACACACGACTTCGTCGTCTTCGTCGTCCGAGATGTAGGTGTTGGGGCCGAGCTCGACGATCAACGCGACTGGTTGATCGACCAATGATTCGACCAACCAGTCGACCATTCCGTCCCACGTCGATACTTCCGACGAATCGGTCGAATCGGTCGAATCGACCATTATCACTCCGTCTCCTGAGGCGAGTTACACGTCGAACTTATCGCCAGTGACGGATGGCGCGTGCAGCGACGCGCCCCGTGCATGCGAGCGGCACAGAGTGCCGGGGCGCCGCGGATTGACAGCACTAGGAGCATCCAAAGTGGGGGGCGGTCCCGTTGATAGTTAACACCTGGTGGCCAGAGCACTAAGGAGTGCTTCCGGACGGTGATTCACGCGACTCTCTCTGGAGGTCATGAATTGATATTACGAATTCTTCGGGATCGTCGAGATGCACGCTGATTGAAGTCACATCAACTTTTCGGCGTTGCTTCTTCAAGAGTCCAGGAGTATGAACTCTGGATTTCGCTCTGAGTTCAATATCCAGATTTGTCCCATCCTGAGAAGGGAGATAGAGGCGGCCCGATTCTTCACAGGGTGCCGTCTGAGTGAACCTTTTAGAGGTAAAGGCGCTCGATATCTGCTCTATTGGAATGGAAGCAACAACGTGATTTCCTTCTCTGAGTACCGGTTCTTTCTGTGAGAGCAGATGAGGGTGGACGACTCGTTTCGAAACAAAAGAAAAGAGAAGTACAATGCCATACAAGGATGCGATGAGTAGAGTTGTTCTCAGCCATGCCCAGGGAACGAGTAGATGTACGGCAATGATCTCTACCATGGTGACTAGTCCAAATGCGATCAGCACCCCAAATATTCCTCGTGTGTAGCCGAAAGCTCTGATTTCGGGAACTACTCCCTCCTTTCTTCGACGGACCCACAACCAAAGTGATCTAAATGTTTGAAGTTCCGTCTTTATAGCTTTGACCACCGTCTTTCCGACTACCGCTTCGAACGCGGAGGTTGTCGATTCCCCATTTCTTCGCAGTGATCTATAACGCTCCGCGCTGATGATTGCGGCGAGTGCGCCTATCGGCAATTCTACGGCAAGAAAAAGTAGGACGGCGGTGGAGAAATCCATCTCATTTAGCGCAGTCAGGATGAGATTCGCTAATACAACAGCTACTCGTTATCACGAGCGCGCCTCGCTGAACGATCGAAGCCTTGCGTTCCAGCTTCTGATTGCTCATTTTCAATTACGCCCCTTCGTGTTGACCATTCTGGATAAATGTAGCTTGATCCCGCGTCTTTGGATGTGCTTATCTTATTGAGTCCTGGGCCACCCGAGAACAATTGCGGATGGCGATCGTCAGATGGATCGAGCGGACCTACCACCGCCACCGCCAGGCCCGCCTGGGTCGGTTGACCCCGATCGAGTACGAGATCATCATGAAGCCCGCGGCGACGATCGCGGCATGAAACCCCAACTGTCAGTTATCCGTGCAGCAGTCCCGAACGAGTAGATGTAACCGCCCGTACCGCAGGCCCTGGCAGATTTCGTTCAGATGTGCACGGCCAAACGGGTCGCAAGACGTCGGAGGCCTTCTGCGGTCGCGCTGTCGGTTTCGACCGTGTACTTGACGGACTCCGGGATCCAGTTCAGCATGATCATCAAATCCTGAAGAGACTGCGCACTGACAGGCCATCGGGTAGTTGCGTGGTCCACAGCGTAACTACCCTGCGCCCATGCCTTAGCGTAGTCGACCCACTCCCGCAGACCGACCATGAGCACGATCTCTGCTTTGTACGCATAGTTCATACGCGAAAAAGACTGTCTGACAAAGTCAGCCGGTGAGTCCGCCGGAAGGTCACGCCGCCGGAAGATTTCACCTGTTGCTCGCACCTCGGTCATTCTGTCGACACGAAATGTTCGCCAACCCTCCTTGCGGCGGTCCCAGCAAACGATGAACCACGCGTGTTCCGAAGGCACCAAGGCGACTGGTTCGACGCTTCGTTCCTCGGCTTGTCGATCCGGCTTCGTGTAGTCGAACTCCATTACCTCACGATCCCGGCAGGCCATTGCCAGCGCACCGATGTCGTCGGTGGTCGGAGTGACCGTCCAGGGAGGGAGCGGAGTCACGTGCTCGGCGACAGCGGACACCCTGGCTCGCAGCCGCGCAGGCAGTATCTGTTCGAACTTTGCAATTGCCGTCGTGGTGGTGGTCTGCCCGTCGACAAGCCCCTGCACGGCCGCCACACGAAGGCTCGCCGCAATTGCCACAGCTTCCGCGTCATTGAAGACGAGGGGCGGCAACGAGCTGCCTGCGACCAGCCTGTAGCCGCCGTATCGACCCTTGACCGCCTCGACCTGGTAGCCCATCTCCCGGACACGCTCCACGTACCGGCGGAGGGTTCGCGGCGTCGTGTCGAGACGCTGCGCTAGCTCGGGACCGGCCCACTGCCTGTGTGTCTGCAGCAGGCCGAGTAGCTCGAGTACGAGCTCGCTTGTCGTCTTCGCTGACATGTCCCAGTCATACCCTCCTAATAGGACACAGACTGTCCTATTAGGAGGAATGTAGGAAAATTTGCCGTTCTTTCGCTGGACAAAGTTGCGGCCAGCAACCTCGGGGTGAGGTTGTCGAACACGATCGCAAGTGGCAACTTCCGACCCGGATAGGTCGCGCGGTGGTTTCGGAGTTCGAGGCTGGTGAGTGAGTCGAATCCAGCGTCTCGAAAGCGTTCGTCGGTCAACAGACTGTGGCGGTCGAGAACTTCCGACGCCATCGGCACGACTGGGCAGATCATCTTGCGCGGCCCGTAAAGTGTTGGGACGCAATTCGAAATATGGTAGCGGAACCGGGAATCGATTGCATCGTCGCGATCGGTCCTGGTACGACGGTGTCCATGATCGCACGACGCGCGAGCCTCGGAACCCTTGGCAGCAAAGGCAACCCGCTGATCCTGTCGATTTTGAGGCAGTGCGCGGACAGTCTGGCTGAACTCGAGCGCGTGCGCGGACGAGTCTATGGCCGATCACAGGCCTCACGGCTTGCGGTGTAGGCCTATTGCACAGTCGAAATCACGCGATGTTGCAGGAACGGGATGTGATCGAGTTCATATAGGGCATTGAGAGACCTACTGCCGTCCTAACTTTGCAGTTGTACCGATTCCTTACGAAAGGACACTGCCATGGCAACCGCCCCAGCAATCCCGAAAGAGTACGAGCGTATTGCTCTCGCCGAGCATCTCGTCGGAGGAGTGGAGGACAGTCAGTTCAAAGTCAGCACTGTCGAAACCAAGAACCTCGGGGACGACGAGGTATTCGTCCGCATCGACTTCGTCCAGGTGGTGACGGCGTTCACCGACCTCATGCGTGCCGATCCAGAGATCCCGATGCCCCCGTACCAGCTGGACGACACAGTGGGTGGTGCCGTTGTCGGAACGGTGCTCGAGTCGCGATCTGTGGACTTCGAGGAAGGCGACTTGGTCTTCGCATTCACCGGCTGGAGCGAGTACCAGGTTGCCAAGGCGGAGAAGCTGACCAAGCTCGATCGGAATGTCGTCCCCAGTCCCGCCTACTATCTGAACCAAGGCATCACCGCCTACTACGGAATGGCCGATGTCGCCAAGACCGGACCGGGAGATGTCGTCTACGTGTCCGGCGCGGCCGGAGGCGTGGGGTCCCTTGCAGGCCAGATTGCGAAGATCCGCGGCGCCGCCAAGGTTATCGGCAGCGCAGGTACAGACGAGAAGGTTCGCTATCTGGTGGAAGACCTGCATTTCGATGGAGCCTTCAACTACAAGACCGGAGATTTGGTCCAGAACATCAAGTCGTTCGCTCCGGACGGCATCGATGTCTTCTTCGACAACGTGGGCGGGGATCAGTTCGAAGCAGCGATCCGCGCGGCGAAGCCGAACGCACGCTTTGCATTGTGCGGCGCACTGTCGAGCCAGGTATCCAAGGACGCAGGCGATTGGCCTCGGCTGAACCTGATGACCGCAATCACCAAGAATCTTAGTATCTTTCCGTTCGCCACGTATCACACGCCGGAGCAGATTCAGAACTGGGCGACTCATTTCGGAATGTGGCTCTCGGAAGGGAAGCTGGTCTTCCCACATACCGGTTTGAAGGGTCCCCTCACGGACGCCCCGACAGCACTGAAGGATCTCATCAGCGGCAAGTACCGCGGCAACGTCGCACTCGAAATCGAGCACTCGTAACCGACTCGAAAGTGGCCGCATTGGTTCGAGCAACCCTCGAGCTTGCCTGTGCAGCAGCGCTGCACAGGCACTGGAGCCACCGGTCAAGCATCAGGCATGTCCGCATACGGAAAGTACTGAGCGCCGACGGCGAGAATCTCGGTCGGATCGCGATATCGACTACGCAGCCACTCTTACGGGACAGAACAGCTACACGTCAACCTGCACCTCCACGGTGTGCGACGCCGAGAACAACTTGCTCGAGTCGGTGACATCGACGCAGAGCGCCACCCGAATCCAATAGCAAGACTGTGAGGGCAACATCGTGCACCAGACTGCGGAGGTACTGAAAGAAGCACCAGCAGTTCAGGATCGGACCAAATGGTTCGGCCTGGCGATCATTCTTGCGGCAGCATTCATGGATCTCGCCGATGTCACGATCGTGAACGTCGCCTTGCCGTACATCTCAGCCGATCTCAGCCCTTCGCCTGCGGGTCTTCAATGGATCACGGGAGGCTACTCCGTGACCTTCGCAGCTACCATGATCATCGGCGGCAGGTTGGGCGACATCTACGGACGAAAACGCGTCTTCATCGTGGGTATCGCAATCTTCACCCTCTCCTCACTACTCGCAGGACTCGCACCGGATGCAGGTCTACTCATCGGAGCCAGGGTCGTACAGGGTATGGGTGCCGGCCTGATGGTCCCCCAAGTCTTGTCGATCATCAACGTCACCTTCGAAAAGGAGGAAAGGGCAAAGGCATTTGGGATGTACGGCGCCACCATCGGACTTGCAACCGTCCTGGGCCAGCTCATAGGCGCCACCCTGATCGAGCTCGACATAGCAGGCACGGATTGGCGGCCCATCTTCTTGGTGAATGTCTTCGTCGGTGTACTCGGATTCGTTCTCGGAATGCGCTTCCTCGAGGAGTCCACGAACCAGGGCTCACAGGGACTCGACGTACTAGGCGCCACCGGGTTCGCCGCAACGCTGTTTCTGCTCCTCTTCCCGATCACTGTCGGACGCGAAGAGGGATGGCCGGTGTGGTGCTGGTTGATGATGGCGCTGGCCGTCGTCGTCGGAGCCGCGGCCGTCTACCGCCAGATCGCGTTCGAACGTGTCGGCAAGACGCCACTCATATCACCACGAATTTTCAAGCAGCGATCGACATCTGGTGGATTTGCGGTCCAGATATTCTTTGCCACAGCTTCGGGGATGTTCTTCCTCACCTGGACCATGTACATGCAGACAGGTCTCAGTTGGTCACCGATCCGTGCCGCAACGACAGGGCTCGCATTCGCGATTGCTGCAGCAATCTCTTCCTGGCTCGCAATCCAGATACTGGCTCCAAAACTCGGACGTGGGACTCTCTTCATCGGCACGGCGCTCATGCTTGCGGGTGCAGTTCTGTTCCTCGTACTGACCGAGGAAACCGACATGAGCTCGACGATTATGGTCGCCCCGCTGGTCGTAATGGGACTGGGTATGGGCACAATCGTCTCGCCCCTTGCCGATCTCGTTCTGACCGAGGTGGATTCGGAAGACGCCGGATCGGTTTCGGGAGTCTTCAACACCCTGAACCAGGTGGGTCTGGCAGTCGGCATTGCATTGACGTCCTTCGCGTTCTTCGCAGTCCTGGACAACCACGCAAAGGACAGCCTGAACAGTTCCTACACCTCGGCCTTCCAGACGAGCCTGCTATGGATCATCGTCCTGCTGATCATCGTCATGCTGGTTGTCCCGATCATCCCGTCTCGGCTGCGCTTGACCACTGACCCATGGAACAACAACCTCGAAACGAAGGAGAAGACCGGTTCATGAGTACAGACCAGACAATCGTCTTTGTCGCCCGAGACGTAGCTGTTCGGGCCAGTCTCGACAGTCAACGTGACCGGTTGATCGACCAAGGACGCGACGCGCCCCGCGCATGCGAGCGGCACAGCGTGCCGGGGCGCGCTGTGCCACTCGCGCCGGGTTCAGTCGACCACGAGATCCAACTCGTCGTCGGACACTCCGACCGCCACGCTGCCACCCTCGACGAGGAGGTCGTCGAGCAGTAGATCGGCGATCCTGTCGTCTACAGCCCGCTGGATCGAGCGGCGCAGCGGACGCGCCCCGAACTCGGGTTGATGCCCGTGCCCAGCTATCCAATCGACGGCGGCGTCGCTGAACGAGATCTCGATACCCTTGGACTGCAACCTCTTCCGGCTGTCGTTCAATAGAAGATCGGTGATCCGGTGCAGCTGATCGGAGTCGAGCTTGCGGAAGATCACGATCTCGTCGATCCGGTTGAGGAACTCCGGCCGCATCGATTCGCGCAGGCGACCCATCACCCTGTCCCGCAGCGGCCTCTCGGAAGCCTCGGCGTCACCGGTGATGAAGCCCAGGGCACCCGACTTGCTGGAGATGATGTCGGACCCGAGGTTGCTGGTCATGATCAGGACGGTGTTCTTGAAGTCCACCGTCCGACCCTGACCGTCCGTGAGCCGACCGTCGTCGAGCACTTGCAGCAGCGTGTTGAACACGTCGGGGTGTGCCTTCTCGATCTCGTCGAGCAGGATCACCGAGTACGGGTTCCGCCGAACCTGTTCGGTGAGCTGTCCAGCCTCCCCATACCCGACGTAGCCGGGGGGAGCCCCGACGAGTCGGCTGACCGTGTGTCGTTCGCCGAACTCGCTCATGTCGAGCCGCAGCATCTTGCTCTCGTCACCGAACAACGTGGCGGCCAAGGCCTTAGCGAGTTCAGTCTTTCCGACACCGGTCGGCCCGAGAAATAGGAAGCTACCCACGGGACGGTCCGGATCGTTCATGCCGGTGCGGCTGCGCCGGACCGCCCGGGCGATCGCCTTCACCGCATCGTCCTGGCCGACGACGCGGCGATGCAGTTCGTCCTCGAGGCGGCGCAGGCGCTCCTTCTCCTCCTCGGTCATCTGGCTGGCCGGAATTCCCGTGGCACGCGACACGACCTCGGCGATCTGCTCGGCGGTCACCTCGGGTGCGGTGTCTGCCGTGTCCGCCCTGCCACCGATCCGGGCCCGGATGACCGTGATCTCGTCGCGCAGCCCCGACGCCTTCTCGTACTGCTCGTCGGCGACGGCCTGCCCCTTGGCCTGCTCGAGTTCCTCAACCTTCTTCTGCAGGGCCTCGATGTCGACGGTCGGAATCCGCAGCCCCAGCCGGGCACCTGCCTGATCGATGAGGTCGATCGCCTTGTCCGGCAGGAAGCGGTCGCCGATGTAGCGGGCCGACAACTCGACGGCGGCGGAGATCGCCTCGTCGGTGTACCGGACGCCGTGGTGCTTCTCGTACCGATCACGCAGACCGGACAGGATCGCGACCGCGTCCTCGACACTCGGCTCCGGCACCGTCACCGGTTGGAACCTGCGTTCGAGCGCTGGGTCCTTCTCGATGTTGGTGCGATATTCGTCGAGCGTGGTGGCACCCACGATGTGCAACTCGCCGCGGGCCAGCTTCGGCTTGAGTATGTTGCCCGCATCCATCGCACCTTCGGCGCCGCCTCCGGCACCGGCGATGGAATGTACCTCGTCGATGAAGACGATCAGCTCGTCGGAGTGGGCGGAAATCTCGTCGATCACCTTGTTCAGGCGCTCCTCGAAGTCACCGCGATAGCGAGTACCCGACACCATGCTCGACAGGTCGAGCTGCACGACGCGCTTGCCGGTCAGCCGGTCGGGTACCTCACCGTCGACGATGCGCTGGGCCAATCCCTCGACGATCGCAGTCTTGCCGACGCCGGCTTCACCGACCAGAACGGGGTTGTTCTTAGTGCGGCGTGACAGGATCTCGATGGTCTGCTCGATCTCGTCGGCCCGGCCGATGACGGGGTCGACACCTCCGCTGCGTGCGCGTTCGGTGAGATCGAAACCGTACTTGTCCAGCGTCGGAGTCCCACTGCCGGGGTTCTCCTCGACAGCACCACCCTGAAGTGCGGTCTGCAGGCGTTCCGGGGTGATGCCCTCGGATTCCAGCAACCGCCCGGCGGCATGGTCGTGATCCGCGGCGAGCGCCAGGAAGAGGTGCTCGGGATCGATGTAGGTGGATCCGAGGGCCCGCCCGAGCTGATGCGCCTCGAGCAGGGCAGTCTTGAGCGCGCCGCTCAGTGCGGGCACGGCGAAGCCTGACGAGTTCCGTCCCTGGGGAAGGCGTAGTTCGACAGCGTCCGAGACTGCCGAGGGGTCGGCTCCGGCACGCTGCATCAGGGACTTGACGGGCTCCTGTTCTGCCATGACACGCAGAACGTGCAGTGCATCGAGGTCCGTGTCACCACGACCTGCGGCGAAGCGGGCCGCACCCGCCATGAGCTCCTGGGTGGACCGGCTCATGAGACGGCTGATGTCGATACGACCGGGGCCCTGTGGCCCGAAGAATGCTGGCATTCCGAAGCCTCCTGTAGGAAGTTGAGCGTTTCTCACTCAACTAACATGCCAGGTCCCCGATCAATTCCCGGATCTCCCCGAAACTTTCTCCCAGGGACGACTACCCGTGTCGATTTGCACCGAAGATTAGCGAGATGCGCCGCCGGATCGACTGGGCCGCGATGCGAAGGAGCCGCGTATGACACGGTGCCCCGGAGCAGATTTGCGAAGTCGGTGTTGATCGCGTGGCAACGTTGCTGCCGCAGATCTACTGTCCAATCGTGACCGATATCCAGACCGTTCGAGACGCTTACGACAACGTTGCCGTCATCTACGCAGCACGCTTTCAGCACTTGCTCGACTCCAAGCCGCTCGACCGTGCGATGCTTGCCGCGTTCGCCGAGCTCGTCCAAGCCGATGGAGCACGGCCGGTGGCCGATCTCGGCTGTGGGCCTGGCCGGCTGACCAGCCACCTGCTCTCTCTTGGCCTGGATACGTTCGGGGTCGACCTGTCGCCGGAAATGATCCGACTGGCTCGTCAGACGAATCCAGCGGTGCGGTTCTCCGAAGGGTCGATGGACGAACTGGATATATGCGATGGCACTCTTGGTGGTGTGCTGGCCTGGTACTCGATCATTCACACTCCGCCACAGCGACTTCCGGGTCAGTTCGCCGAGTTCTACCGTGTGCTCGGTCGCGACGGTCACGTTCTGCTCGCGTTCCAGGCAGCCGACGAGCCGAACACGATGCAACCATTCGACCATAAAGTCGCTCCCGGGTATCGCTGGTCTCCGGGGCGCATCACCGAACTCCTGCACCAAGCCGGTTTTGACGTGACCGCACGTCTCGTTCGAGAAGCTGAGGAAGGTGAGCGAACTCAACACGCCTATCTTCTCGCCACCAAGCGGGTGAGCTGACGCCACGGCCCCTCAGCGACCGGTTTACGGACGAAGCATCAACTTTGACGGGCGCCTCCGACACACCCGGCCTTCGCCAAAGCGCAGTGGCGTGTCTCGTCAATCGTTGGTGAAACTCGACAACTCGCGCCCGCGGAGGTGGTCGCGCAGCGTCTTCGTCTCGTACCGGGCACGGAATAGACCCCGCTTCTGCAGCACGGGGATCACCTCGTCGACGAAGTCGGCCAGGCCGTTCGGGTACAGCGGAGGCATCAGGTTGAAGCCGTCGGCCCCCCCGCGGCGAAACCACAGTTCGATCTCGTCGGCTATCGACTCAGGGGTGCCGATCATGGTGCAGTGCCCGCCGCCGGCCGCCAACGTGCCCAGCAGCGCCCGCACGGTGGGCCGGTCCTTCTCGACGATCTGCAGGATCGTGTCGTACCGACCCTGCGGCCCGGTGAACTCCGACAACGGCGGGAGCGCTGGAACCGGCGCGTCCAGTTCCCACTCGCTGCAGTCCTGCTGGACGAACATCGACAGTTGCGCCAGCGACTGCTCGACAGGCAGGAGCGCGTCGAGTTCCGCCTTCTTGCGGCGGGCCTCCTCGGTGGTCGATCCGACGTAAGTGACCAGGCCGGGCATGACAATAACCGCGTCGGCGTCGCGGCCGGCCTGACCGATGCGACGTTTCACGTCGTCGTAGTAGCTCTGCGCGGACGGGAGGTCGTAGGCGACGGCGTAGATGCCCTCCGCGTAGCGAGCGGCCAGATCGCGGCCCTGATCGGACGCGCCCGCCTGGAACAGCACGGGGCGACCCTGCGGCGAGTGCGGCACGGTCAGCGGCCCGTCGACCAGAAAATGATTACCCTGATGACGGATCGGATTCACCTTGGCCGGATCCGCGAACATCCCGTCGCGGTCGAGGACGAGCGCGTCCGGTTCCCACGAATCCCACAGGGCCAGAGCCACGTCGACGAATTCTGCGGCACGTGAGTACCGCTCGTCGTGTGATGGCATCTCCTCGAGACCGTGGTTGCGTGCCTCGGCGTCGAACATCGACGTCACGACGTTCCAGCCGACGCGGCCACCGCTGATGTGGTCGAGCGAGGCCAGCATCCGGGCTGCGTGGAACGGCGTGTAGAACGTGGTGGACACCGTACTCACCAAACCGACCCGCTTGGTGGCGCGCGCCATCGCCGACAGCGCGGTGAGTGGCTCGAAAAACCACCACGAACCGGTGGAAGGGTCGCGGACCGAGTGCCCGTCGGCGAAGAACACCGCGTCGAGGCAACCTCGTTCAGCGGTCTGCGCCAGTTCTTCGTAGTAGGTGATGTCGCCGAGTCGTTCCACCGGCGATGCCGGGTGCCGCCACGACGCACCGTGGTGGCCGCAGCCGAACAGAAACGCATTGAAGTGCAGTTGCCTGGCCATAGCAGTCCTTGACGAGTCCGCCCAGATCAGTCCTTGACCAGTCCGCCATCGACGACGAGGTTCTGGCCGGTCACCGCGCGCGACCACGGAGAGGCGAAAAAGAGCACCGCGTCGGCGAATTCGTCCGGAGTGGTGACGCTCTGCAGCGGAGTGCCGGCCGCGATCAGATCGAATACCTCGTCAGGCGTGGCTGCGCTCGCGTCCGTGGTCCGCAATAGGCCACCGGACACCATGTTCACGGTGATGCCGTCTGGACCGAGGTCGGAGGCGAGCGTGCGCGTCAACGACAACACCGCCGCCTTGGCCGCCGTGTAATCGTGATACGGGACGACGGGGTTCTGGAACAGATTGGTTCCGATGTTGACGATCCGGCCGAACCCGAGCGAACGCATGCCCGGCAGTGCCGCCTGCGTGGTGTGGAGTGCCGCCTGAACGCTCCCCCGGAATTGGGAGTCGAAGGCCGCCCACGTAATGGCATCTGCCTTGTCGCGGGCGTCGCCGTTGAAGGAGAAGTCAACCAGTGCGTTGTTGACTACCGTAGTCACCGGCGAGCCGAAATGTTCCTCGGCGGCAGAGAACAGGGCTTTCACCTGTTCTGCGTCCGTGACATCAGCCCGCAGCGCGATCGCCTGGCCGGCGTCGAGGGACGATGCGAGTGCTTCGGCGGCATCCCGACTGTTCCGGTAGTTCACGATCACGCGCGCACCCTGCTGCGCGAACGACCGCACGATCGAGGTGCCCAGACCCCGGCCTCCACCGGTTACCAGGACGATTTGCTTGTCGAACTGCATGCTTTCACCTTCCGTTTCACCGGTGACGAGACATCGGATGAGCGCATGCGGCCGCCCCCGCGACATCCCTTCGCCGGAATTACCCAGTTCAGGTTCAATGGGTTTGCTCTCAGCCGCCCGGCGTTCTCGCCGGACAGCACCCCAAGTCACTGGCCACAGTGTAAGCCCTGCCACCGATCAAACTAATAGGTTGTGCACAATCCAGTTGTGTGCAATCATTTAGCGGTGCCCAACGACCTCGCCCTCGACCGCCAGGTGTGCTTCGCTCTATACTCGGCTTCCCGAGCCATGACAGCCACCTACCGGTCGATGCTCGACAAGTTGGGAGTGACCTACCCGCAATACCTGGTGCTGTTGGCGCTCTGGGAGCAAGACGGTCGCGGAGTGAGCGAACTCTGCGACGCCCTCGTCCTCGACACCGGCACCCTGTCGCCGCTGCTCAAGAGGCTCGAAATCCTCGGACTGGTCGAACGCCGACGCGAGTCGGCCGACGAACGCAGGGTCGGCATCCACCTCACTGACGCGGGCGCCGCCCTGCGCGGCGAAGCCGTCGGCATTCCGGCCGAACTCACTCGCTCGACAGGTATGGACGCCGACGAACTCGGTGCCCTGCGAGACACCCTGACCAACCTCACCGAATCACTCCACCGCCATAGCCCGACCACCCCCACGAGAAAGAAGTAGTCCATGAACATCCTGTACACCGCAGAAGCGCTCGCCACCGGAGAAGGCCGCAACGGCCACGCTCGCACGTCGGACGGACGGCTCGACCTGAACCTCGCCATCCCCACCGAAATGGGTGGATCGGGCGACGGCACCAACCCCGAGCAGCTGTTCGCCGCCGGATATGCGGCGTGCTTCCACTCGGCGCTCCAGTTGGTCGCCCGTCAGGTCAAGGCCAATGTCGCCGACTCGGCTGTCGGCGCCCGCGTCGGGATCGGCCCGATCGACGGCGGCGGATTCGGCCTCGCCGTCACCCTCGAGGTCTCACTCCCGCATATGCCGCGCGAAGAAGCACTCGACCTGACGGAGAAGGCGCACCAGGTGTGCCCGTACTCCAACGCCACTCGCGGCAACATCGAGGTCACGCTCGAGGTCACCGAAGACTGAACAGCAGGCCGGGCGGGCGTCGAGTCAGGCGAACTTGTACTCGACGCCCGTCAAGTCTTCCGACAGCGACCACAGGGCGGCGGCGGTCTGCTCGTCCCGCGACTTCTTGTTGGAACCGACCACCTTCGGGTATCCGCGCTGCTCGAACAGTCCGCCCGGCCCGATGTAGCTGCCGCCCTTCACATCGGGAACGGTGGCCGCGTACAGCATCGGCAACGTGCCCATTTTCGCCGACTGCGCAAAGATCACGTTGCCGACCCCCATCACTTTGTCCTGAATCGACTCGGTGTGCCCCTGCAGGTTTGTCGACGCGTAGCCCGGATGTGCAGCCAGGGCCTTGACCGACGAGCCCGCTGCGGACAGGCGCTTCTGCAACTCGTACGTGAACAGAAGATTCGCGAGCTTCGACTGCCCGTATGCCGTCCACCGGTTGTATTTGCGGGCTTCCCAATTGAGATCGTCGAGATCAATGGATCCGATCTGGTGCGCGAAACTCGACATCGTGGCGACTCGGTCGGTGATCTTACCGAGGAGTAGCCCAGTCAACGCGAAATGTCCCAGATGATTTGTGCCGATCTGCATTTCGAATCCGTCGGCAGTCTTGCCCTGCGGCACTGCCATCACGCCGGCGTTGTTCACCAGTACATCGACGGAGTCAATACCGGCGGCGAACTCGCGCACCGACTTCAGATCCGACAGATCGAGCCGCCGGACTTCGGCGTTGTCACCGATCGATCGCGCGACCGCCTCCCCCTTGTCGATGTTCCGGCAGGCGAGGACGACGTGCGCCCCAGCCTTACCCAGAGCACGTGCGGCCTCTTCTCCCAGACCACTGTTGGCGCCGGTGACGACGAACGTGCGGCCATGCTGATCGACGATGTCCGAATCTGTCCATTTGGTCATGGGTTCAGACTACGGAAGGACGGTGGTGCGGCGAAACCCTCACCACGTCTGTGCTCCGACCAGCGGCAGATTGATGAAACTCGGCCGGTCCGGAGCGAGTTGAACGTGCTGTGGCCTCAACCGACTGTCCGCGAGTATCGGTCCGATCGGCAGGTACCGGGGAATACTGCTCGCGTACACGTCGACACGTAGCCGATGCCCGGGCGCGAGAACGGCATCGGTGGGAACGAGATTGACATCGATTGGTGTCACTTCTCCCGGAACCTGAGGCTGACGGGTCTCTACGGTCAAAAAATGTTGAGGTTCAATGTAATCACCGTTTTCTGACTTCGCACTCTGCGAATCGTCCACAGCCCGCATCGATGCGGTGAGCGCTCCATTGGTGAGAGTGGTCGACGTGCCATCGGGAGAGACGTCGTTGAGTGTGACCGCCCAAAATCCATCTGGGGCGTCGAGCACCGTTTCGAGGTGCAGATTGATCGGTCCCGACAGTTCGGTGGGCTGCCCGACCGGAGCGCTCGTGAACGTCAGCCCCTCGACTTCGTTGAATCGGGAGTCCTTACTGCACACCGACCCGAGGACGACGGTCGCGCCCGCCGTCCCCTGCGCTGAGTCTCGCGAGCAGAACCCGCGCAGGCCGGGCGCTACGGTGAGCCGGGCCGCATCGATGGGCTTCGACGCCACCAGGCTGCCGTCGTATGCAGCGTGACCGGCGGTTCCGCTGGGGGCACCGGACAGGTACATCCGTTGGTAGTCGACACCGGCCCGCGGGAACTGATCGGTGGTCGTCCAGCCGTTACCCTGCTGATACAGGGTGACCGGGCCGTACCCGTCGATTCCGTTGTCGATGCCCTTGAGCCACTTGTCGAACCATGCGCGTTCGAGGACGTCGAGCCGTGGCGGCCCACCAGGTTTCCCAAAGCCGCCCCCGAACGTGATGTGGTAGGCGTCGCTCATGATCAACTGCTTCTCGCCGGCGGGCAGCGGGATCTCGTTGTACAGCCTCGGCTCGCTGTTCGCGAATATGTCGTGCCAGGCGCCGTAGAGCATGGTCGGAACTTCGATGTTCTCCGTCTGCGTCTTGCGTTCCGCATAGAATTGGCCGTCCTGCACCACCTTCAGCGTGCCGGGGGTGAGGTCGCTCCAATTCTGCGCCGTCAGCGCATCGGTCAGGGCGGGAATCAGCGTCAGCGGATCGCGTAACCGATCCTGCAGCCACTGCTCATCGAAGTGCCCCTGCGCGAGGTCTTGCACATTGGGGATGAACTTGAGTCCGTTGACCAGCGACAGCCAGAGCGGCATGAAGCCGACTCCCAGACCGCCCCCCGTACCTACGATGTCGCGGAGCAGATCGTTGCCCGGTTCGGTGGGGAAGATTGCCTTCAGAGCGGGCGGCTGATGCCCGGCGGCCTGCAGGGAGTTGATGGCCGAATAGGACACGCCCGCCATCGCGACCTTGCCATCAGACCAACTCTGTTTGCTCATCCAATCGATTACCTCGACAGAGTCCTGCTGCTCGACGGGGCCGAGTGCCTGCCATTCGCCCTGGGAGAAACCTGTGCCGCGGGCGTCGACAACCACCTGGGTGTAGCCGTTCTGCACGAGGTCGCGGTTGACCGCGAAGATCCGCATGCCGCCCCCGGTCAGCATCTTCGCCAATTCACCGACGCCGTCGAGCGGCGTTCCGGCCAGGTTGTAGGAATTAACCAGGTTGGCGACCGTGTCTTGATAACCCGGCACGGCGAGCACGGAATCGACGAGATTGCTGAGCAGCTTCGTATACGGGGTGATGTTGAGGACCGAGGGCATCGTGGTGTCGATCGGCTTGCCTGAGGCATCAGCCGGGCGGTAGACGTTGGCCTTCAACACGGTTCCATCATTCATGGTGATGGGAACGTCCCAGTCGATGGCGATCACCGGGTAGGCGGGCGGTGCCTCGACCGCGGCTGTCCATTGAACGCCCGCCGCACCGCCCGTGGGGTCGGCCGCCGCAGTCACGCCCGAAACTACTGCAAATCCCACCGCCATCATCAGAGCGATTGCTGCCGCACCCGGCCGAAACGCCCCTCGACGTACCATCACTACGAACCCCCAGACTTCGAACCCCCTGCGCAATCCTCCGATGACACGTCTCAGCGCCCAGACAGGGGTGGCCCGCGTCACGAATTATCACAAACTTACCGGATAGTAGCCACGACTGTCCGCCCGGTCAACGGCAGAGCAGCATCTCGATTACCGTGGCAGAGTGCCCGACGCCCCACTCCCCGTCCGCAACGGCCTCAACCCGACTCGGCTGAGGATGCCGGACGTCGGCACGTGGCCCACGGTCCTCGAGTACCTGGTAGCACGGTTTCCGCACGACGAGATCCGACTCCGGGAAAAGGTGGCGAAGAGGGAAGTCGTAGACGAGCACGGTCTGCCGATCACCGAGTCCACCCCGTTCGCGCACCGCAGATTCGTCTACCTGTACAGAGATCCGCCGGTCGAGAACCGGGTGCCCTTCGAGATCGAGATCCTCCACCGTGACGAAAACCTCGTCATCATCGACAAACCCCACTTTCTGGCCAGCACGCCGCGAGGTGCGTACGTCGCGGAGTCGGCGCTGGTCCGGTTGCGACGCGACCTCGATCTCCCCGAACTGACACCCGCGCACCGGTTGGACCGTTTGACGGCCGGGGTTCTGATCTTCACCGTGCGACGAGAAGTCCGGCGCGACTACCAGTCGCTGTTCGATCAGCGCCGGGTAACGAAGGAGTACGAGGCGGTGGCCCGCTACGACCCCGATCTCGTATTGCCCACCACCATCCGAAGCCGAATCGTCAAGGAACGCGGCGTGTTGAAGGCGTACGAAGTGGACGGTCCAGCCAACAGCGAGAGTCGCATCGAACTCGTCGAGGTCCGCGGCGATTCCGCCCGCTACCGCCTGCTGCCTCACACCGGCAAGACGCATCAGTTGCGCGTCCACATGAGTTCGCTCGGCATTCCGATCTTCGGCGACAACTTCTACCCCGACTTTTATGACGTTGCTGCCGAAGACTATTCGGTGCCACTTCGCCTGCTGGCTCGATCTGCGGAATTCCTCGATCCGCGCTCCGGCGCACTGCGCCGCTTCGTCAGTAAGCGCAGCCTCGACTGGCCGACGTGACCCCTGTTCCCTTTTCCCCGCCCAACCAGAAAGATGGTGTCATGAGTGCAGCAACGCCCGAGGGCGTCTCCGAAGTGGAGCGCAAGTACGAGTCCTGTTCGGAGCAACAGATGCCCAGCCTCTCCGGACTGCCGGGCGTGGACGGGGAACCGCTGATCGATTCGATTCAGCTTTCCGCTCTCTACTACGACACCACCGACCTGAGACTCCTGACCGCTGGAATCACGCTCCGCCGCAGAGAAGGTGGCGACGACGCGGGATGGCATCTGAAACTGCCCGCCGGGACGGACACGCGAACCGAATTGCAACTGCCGCCAGACGCCGCCGAATCCGGCGTCGACGTTCCCACCGCCTTCACCGATCTGCTCACCGCCATCACCCGCGGGGCTGCCGTGAACCCCGTTGCGCTGATCAGCACCGACCGCGAACGCCACCGCCTGCTGGATTCGGCGGGCACGACGCTCGCGGAAGTCGCGTCGGACGTCGTGATCGCCGCGATCCCGGACGGTTCCGCGGGCCCCGACGAGCGGGTATGGCGCGAGATCGAGGTAGAGCAGGGCGCGGGCGGCCAAACACTGTTGGACGCCATCAACTCTCGCCTTCTCGATTCCGGGATCGTGCGCTCGGACACCCCCTCCAAACTCCGGCGCGCACTCGGCGATGCCGTCGGGGTGCCGTCACGTCCTGCGGAGATGGAGAAGAAGCCTCGGCCGCGGCGGCTACTGAGGGAGTACCTCGATGCACAGCTTCGGGCGCTCACTCACGCGGACGTCGAGGTCCGTCGGGACACAAACGATTCCGTCCATGCCCTGAGGGTGGCGGCGAGGCGCATTCGCAGCGTGTTGCAGATGTACGGACCCGACTTGGGCTCGAGTGAGGCCGCCGAGGACCTCGTCCGCGAACTGCGATGGCTGGGGCAGAGCCTCGGCGGCGCACGCGATGCAGAAGTGCAGCAGGGCAGGCTCGCCGCCGCGGTCGACGAGATCGCGGAGATGCCCGACCGGGAGGTAGTGCGCGCGCGCCTCGACGAGTACTTCTCCGGTCTAGTTGCCTCTGCGCGACCCCGAGCACTCGCAACCCTGAGTTCGGATCGCTATCTCGGATTGCTTTCCGCTCTGGACGTGTTCGTCGCCGGCATCGGGTGCGGCAAGGGCGCACCCTCCGCTGTGGAGGTCACACGCGCCCTGCGGATGCTGACGCACTCCGTGGAGCATCGGGTGAAACGGGCACGCCAGGCCGAGACTCGGGCCGAACGCGACAAGCTCACCCACCGAGCACGCAAGCGCTCCAAGCAGATGCGCTACACCATCGAGGCAACGCAGCAACTCGCCCCGAACAGGTCGGAGCGTGCCCTCGACGCGTTCAAAGACTTCCAGGACGTCCTCGGCGACTACCAGGACGCGGTGGTGTCACCACAACATCTGCTCGACATGGTGACCGACAGCCGGCATTCGGCACAGTCGAGTCTCGGTTTCGGGATGCTGTTCCACCGTGAGCTCATGATCGGTGATGCCCTCGCAGCGGACATGAAGCAGACGTGGAAGAGCGCGAAGAAGGTTGCCCGGAAAATCTGGAAGTAAGGTCGGGAGTAAGTCACTGTGTGATGAAGGCACGGTCAGTCGTGCATCAGCGTCATCGAAGGGAGCCCGCCGTGAGCACACCCGCCAGCCATTCCGTCGTCGTCGGCCTGGACGGATCCGACACCTCCACGAACGCAGCCCTGTGGGGAGCGGCGGTTGCGTCCAAATGGGGCGCCCCGCTATCCCTCGTCCACGCGCTCCCGCACGACGGCCCGCTGTACAGCCCCGCGGCGGTCATGCTGGAATCCCGGTTTCTCAGTCAGGTGCGCGAGGACGGCGAAGCCATCATCGCCACGGCGAGGACGCTGCTGGGACAGCAGTTTCCTGGTCTCGAAGTCGAAACCACCATAAGTCCAGGTCCCGGTGGCACCGCCGTGATCGAAGCCTCCGACCGGGCCCGGCTGATCGTGCTGGGGTCCACGGGTGCGGGAGCGTTCCGTTCCGTGCTCGTCGGTTCGACCGCACTCCACGTCGCCAACCGCGCGCCGTGCCCGGTCGTCGTCCTCCGGGGCGACGGCGCCCCACCGGACCAGCGTCCGGTGGTCGTCGGCGTCGACGGAAGCGATCTCAGCCGAGACGCAGTGACGCGCGCATTCGAGTTCGCGTCGTTCTTCGACGCACCGCTCGTCGGCCTCCATACCTGGCAGGGCTCCCCCGCCATGGGGGGCACATCGCAAGGTTTGCTGGTGGACTGGGTCACAGTGAGGCAGGAGGAAGAGGCCCTTCTCGCTGAAGGCCTCGCCGGCGAGTCGGAAACATTCCCGGATGTATCCGTGACGAAGGTTGCCAAGCAGGGTGCCGCGGCAGACGCGATGATGCAGCACGCGAAGGACGCACAACTGATCGTCGTCGGCAGTCACGGCAGAGGACCGGTACTCGGCGCGTTGATGGGTTCTACAAGCCAGAATCTGCTCCACCACGCCACCTGCCCGGTGATGATCTGCCGGAGCAAGTGACGATCGTTCGCTGCCAATAGTCCTCCCGTGAATTGATCTGGTTTAGAGCAGGTTTCGAGTACCAACTCGTGCCGGACCTGCCCCACCGCATCTGCGTTGTACAGAACGGATTCGACCCAACACGCCGCGATCCGCATGTTCGACGATTCCTCGTTCAGCCTTGTGGACTTGCGGCCGAACGGATTTCGTCGGTTTCAGGTCCAAGATCAGAATCCGGTTGTTACCCTCCGATGGGCTGGTGTTCGGTTCCGACCGCGAGCCTTCCGCAGCAAGCTTTCCCGCAGCAGGGTTGATCCGGTTTGTTCCTCTGAGGCAGGAGACGAATGTGAATCAGGACAATGCGGTACGCCGCTACCCGACGGTCCGGGGCGCGCCGCACGTCTCACCATCGGGGCGGCGGCCACCGTCGCGATGGTCCTCGGTATGGCCGGCATGGGGGTATCGGCCGCGACAGCGGATACCGTCATCGCCGCCGTCCCAGTCGGGGACCTCCCGCAAGGGTGGCGGTCACCCCGGACGGAACCCGCGCCTACGTCACCAACCTTGATGGCGATTCGGTGTTGGAAATCGACACCGCCTCCAATGCAGTCGTGGGTGCGCCCATCGTGGTCGGGGCCGACCCACTCGGGGTGGCGATCACCCGGACGGGTCCCGCGCCTACGTCACCAACCGTGGTGACAACACGGTGTCCGTGATCGACACCGGCACCAACACAGTGGTCGAGACCATCGACGTCGGGATCGGCCCGTTCCGGGTGGCGATCACCCCGGACGGGTCCCGCGCCTACGTCACCAACCTTGGCGACGACACGGTGTCGGTGATCGCCTTCGATCGGTGCACCGGTTCGTTGTGCATCGACTTCGATTCGTTGACAGGCAGCGGCTCGGGCGCAGGCAGTGCCTTCAGCTGATACCCGCACTGTAAGCAGTAGCCGAAGGACGCGGGAGCCGCATCGATCGGGCGAACACTGCCCCAATCTTGTTGGGAAACTCGGGAATATTCCCCGATCACCTCGTGCAGAGAGGTTTCCCTCACAAATGGACTACCTTCCTCACCGAGGAACTTCCGTCGATCGCCGACGCCATGCTGGGAACGACCAGGGAAATATGCCATCGCGGGACTATCGGTGTCGAGACTGTCTGATTAGCGGTTGATCCGTCATGATCTGGCGAAGATCGATCACCAGGAGTTGGCGCAGCAACTATTGGCGCAGACTGAGGCCGACGGTGTCGAGTTGATCGGCCCGAACCGGTTGCTCAGCCAGACCACGGGGAACGTGCTCGAGACGGCACTCGAAGCGGAGATGGATGAGCACCGGCGCGCTACCCCGAGCTTCGTTCGACCTGCAGAGGCCTCGTCCGGGCCGCCGGGCACCCGTCTCCGAACTGGTCAGGTTGGCGGAAATTCGCTGGCGGATCGACCACTGCTACCGGGGACTGAAAACCGGCCGGGGACTGCACCATTTTCGAAAGCCGCGCACCTGTTCATTGCTGTCCTGCGGATCACCGACCCACAAGCCGGTAGGCGGGGGCTGACCCTCTATGACATCGTGCGTGAACTCCAACGCACACTTACCTATTGGATCGGCACCTGCCCGCTATGTCATCACGCCTCCTCAGCCGAACAAGGCACTAGTGGGACAGGCCCATCCCCACCAGCTGGCCGATCGCGTAGGTCACGATCATCGCGAGCGCGCCGCCCAGCATGACTCGTACTACCGCCCGGACCCGCTGGGCGCCACCGAGAGTCGCACTCACCGTGCCTGTCAGTGCCAGAGCGATCAGCACGGCGAAGAATGCCACCGGAATTCGCAGTTGTTCGGGCGGTAAGAGGATCGCGAACAGCGGAATGATCGCGCCGAGCGTGAACGCCAGCGCCGACGAGCCCGCGGCATGCCATGGGTTGGTCAGATCATCCGGGTCGATGCCCAGTTCGACATCCACGTGGGCGGCGAACGCGTCGCGGTCGGTGAGTTCGCGTGCCACCGCACGGGCGGTGTCGGCGCGAAGACCCTTCTCCCTGTACATCTCGACAAGTTCCTCGAACTCGGCACCGGGAGTCTCGGCTAGTTCGCGGCGCTCCTTTGACAGCAACGCCCGCTCGGTATCGCGCTGAGTACTCACCGAAACGTATTCGCCCAGCGCCATCGACACCGCACCTGCCGCAAGGCCTGCAAGTCCGGCTGTGAAGATCACCGATCCGTCGGTTGTGGCCGCAGCGACACCGACTACAAGACCTGCGGTTGACACGATGCCGTCGTTGGCACCGAGCACTCCGGCTCGGAGCCAGTTGAGGCGACTGGCCAGACTCAACTTGTGCGGCTCCACCGCAGGGTGCAGCGCACGCTCGGCCCGCTCAGCGTCTTCTGCGGACATGAGTTCAGGCTAGTTTCAAACCGTCCGGTCGGATAGCCAGGCAAGGCTGAGCTATGCAAATCCCGGCACATTCACCACACGCCCAGCTCACCAGGACGAGAACGGGATGTCGACGCCGGCTATTACGGCGGGTATACGGTGTAGTCACCTGCCACGCGTAATGGACCCGTATGACCGACGCCGAAGACATTCACCGGACGCCCCGGAGGCGGCGGGTCGAATGGGCGATCGGTGGCGTGCTCATCGTCGTACTCACGGTCGAAGTGATCCTCGTCTGGCCGGACCTGTCCGACAGCATCCGCAACCTCGGCGACATCGAGTGGGTTTGGTTGGCTGCTGCCGTCGCCGCATCGCTGGCGTCGATGTCCAGCTTCGCGCGGGTGCAGCGGTGTCTGCTCGGAGTCGCCGGCGTACATGTCCGGCAGCGGCAGTCGCTGGCCGTGACCTACGCCGCCAACTCGATGAGCGCGACGCTTCCGGGCGGGCCGGTACTGGCCGCGACGTTCACCTATCGGCGGACCCGGATCTGGGGTGCAACACCGGTCGTCGCGACGTGGCAACTCGTGATGGCCGGCGCACTTCAAGCCGTCGGACTGGCACTTCTCGGACTAACGGGCGCTCTGCTCGTCGGAGCCAAGACCAACCCGTTCTCACTGATCTTCACCTTCGGTGGCCTGTGCGCCTTCCTCGTCCTGGCACAGTACGCGGCGTCGAGACCGAACGCTCTGGAGGGTGTGGGCATCACCGCACTGCGCGCATTCAACTCGGTCCGAAAGAGGCCGCCACTGACCGGCGTTCGCCAGTGGATGCACATCGTGAACCAGATGAGCGCCGTACGGATGGGTCGCAGCGACACGGCGCGCGCGTTCGGGTGGTCACTATTCAACTGGATCGCCGACGTTTCTTGCCTCGCGTTCGCCTGCTACGCAATCGGGGGGCACCCCGCCTTGGCCGGACTCGCCGTCGCGTATGCCGCGGGCAAAGCGGCCGGTTCGGCAATCCCGCTCCTCCCCGGGGGTCTCGGGGTGATGGACGCCGTGCTCGTCCCTGCTCTTACCGCAAGTGGAATGTCCGGTGCCGAAGCGGTGTCCGCAATCGTCGTCTACCGGTTGGTGAGCTTCCTACTCATGGCGGCCATTGGCTGGATCGTCTTCGCCGTGCGGTATCGAGGTGCGCAGCAGGACGAGGATGGCCCCGACCTCGAACCGCTCTGGCCTCGCGGAGAGTAAAGCCATCCCGCTTGTGAACTACCCGCCCAGCCTCCGGAAAACCAAGCGGACGGCAAGATCGAGATGGGCCATGACCTCGTCGACGGAAATGCGACCGGCCACCCACGACACGAGGCTCGACATCCACACGTCGCCAATCACGCGTATGGCATTGAGTTGGTCCTCGGAGACCTCGTCGACACCTATGGACTTGGCAAACATCTCGGTCATCAACGCACCGAAGGCATCCAACTCGGCCGTCGCGGACGCGTCCGCGAACATAAAGGCACGCACCATGGCCTCGTACCTCAGGCGGTCCTTTTCGAGGACTTCCGTGTTCTTCCGAAGAACGAACAGAATTCGCGCGGAAGGCGTCGCACCCGGGATCTCGACGTTCTCGAACCGGGCCCGCATCCCCTCGAACACCATTAGGAGTCCCATCACCAGCATGTGATTCTTGGAGGGGAAGTACCGGTACACGGTTCCGAGGGCGACCTGGGCCCGGTCTGCGATCACACGCATCTGCACGGCGTCGTATCCGCCCTCGGAGGAGAGGTCCATCGCTGCGGTGACGACGCGTTGGTAGCGTTCCCGCTGCGGCGCCTTGGCTCCGCGCGAGGGTAGTTGCCCATCGCGAAGCAACGACAGCAACCCGTCGCTGCCCGCCACCAAGGGCTCTCCAACACTGGTCATGAAGGTCAGCCTAGCCACCCGTTGATGACTGGCAGCCTGGCGACCCGTGCCGCTCCCAGCGGATGCGGACAATAAAACTCCGCTGCCGACTTGCTCGACAACGGAGTTCCGATAACTCGTGGTGGCCAGGGCCGGGATCGAACCGGCGACCTTCCGCTTTTCAGGCGGACGGAATGGCCACTGAACTGCGGTTTAGCGACGTTCATGCGTCAAGTGCGGCGCGCTGAGCACATCTGACGCATGCCGCTCGTCCGACGATCGGACACAACCCGGACACGGTGACAGCACTCCCGACAGGGAACCCCCATCGCCCGTCACTCAGTGATGCGCCCGAGGGCTCCCGGGGAGCAGGTACCCGATGCCCGCCATCACAGGGTCGATCGCACGTATGCGCGCCACGGTTGCGGAGCGACCCACTTCATGGCTCGACACAACCCGAACGGCCAGTCGGAGCGCGGCCGGAGCCGCGGACGCCGGTAGGCCGCGAGCGCCCGAGGCCGTCAAGGCCGGGAGAGCGATAGCGGTCGGTCGGACGGCGGCCGCGGTGGAGGTCGCGGTTCGGCTGGGGCCGACGGGCTTGTTATATGTCCCAAAAGTGTCCGCAACACCGTCGAGGGCGACGCCAACGCGGAGCTGTCGGCCACGGATGCCCTCGGGCTGCGGTTCCCGCGTCCCGACCTGGTGGCCTCGGCGGCCGCACTGTTTGAACGGGCGCGGCCATGGGCGGTCGGGCGGGACCGGCATAGCGCAGAACCGGAATCCGGCCGATTCCGGATCACGATCAGCCCGGGCGTCGTTCGCCTCGGCTGGACTAATCCCGTTCGCGCGGAAAAGACATCCGAGCGGGCAGTCAACCGCCACCGTCTCGACGTAGCAGATGAGATGGACCGGATTAAGCCCGGCCGGGGGATCACCGAATGGTCCCGCAAGTCGCGTGCTGCGATGTGCCGGACCTTCGCCGAGCTCGACTACACCCCACTGGTGGAGTGCGGCCGTGTGCCAGCGATGGTGACCCTGACCTACCCCGACGATTGGGAATGCGTGCCCCCTGATGGCGCCAGTGTGAAGCGACATATGGTGTTGTGGCGTAGGCGATTTCAACGCGAATGGGGCGAGCCAGCCCGGCACATCTGGAAGCTGGAATTTCAGCGACGTGGCGCCCCGCACATTCACCTGTGGATGGCGCCACCGCAGATCCCCGGACGATCTGGGCGCCTATTCTGGGAGTGGCTGTCACAGGAATGGGCCGACATCGTTGCGCACCCTAACCCTGAGCAACGCGCGCGCCATCTGCTCGCCGGCACGGCTGTCGACGTCCTCAACGGGTTGCGCGCATGCGATCCCAAACGTCTAGCGATCTACTTCACCAAACATTCTTCGCCAAACCGCCAGGGCGACACGGAGTATCAACACATCGTGCCCGACGCGTGGCGCAAGCCGGGCCACGGACAGGGCCGCTTCTGGGGCGTCCATGGATTGCAACGAGCCACTGCGGTCGTGGAGATCGCTCAGGACGCCTACCTGACGGCCCGCCGGATCTTCCGTCGCTGGTCGCGGTCCCAGGCCACCTACGGCGGCATCGCACGGAATTTTCCCACCGACGTGCTTGCCACGGACGGCCCGCCGGGTAGTTCGACGGGTAGACAGCCAGACCGGGAAATTACGCCAACGCAGGGTCCGCCGACGACGACTCCTGTGCAACCAAGGCGGACTTGCCGGTGGCTACGCCCTCGTGAACGATTCGCTGATCGGCTGTCTCTTTTCTTTAGAAACGAGACAGCGGACCCTAAGCGCTGCGGGAAAGCACCCACGACAAACCCTTTTCGGTGTGGTGCGAGTGACAGATGGTCTCTTGTTCATATCTTGCGGGACAGACACTTTCGCCTACCAACACGCTCCACGTGCAGTTCACGCCTGCAAAGCAGCGCCGGACAGGACAGGCGGCTCATAGTGCCCCTGTTGGGTACATTAGGTCGTTGCGTAGACGCCTACGTGTGAAGGTGGCGGCTGCGAAGTTTGGCCAGCGTCGCTTCAATGCCGGCGGCGTTACTTTTCACGAAACCCGTGCGTTGGTAGAACCGCAACCGCTCTTTGATCGACCCGGTGTTGCGGTAATCGTAGGTCTCGGTAACGCGGGTGAGTTTGGGTGATAACGCCGTAAACTCCCACCGCCAGTGGTGGCCGAGGGGGTGTCGCCATTCGATTAGCTCGTCTGGCTTGAGTGCGGTGATAGTGCTGGTGATGCGGTACGGCATGCCGAACATCCGCATTTTGGTGGCGAAACGTGATCCTGCGACTAGTTTCGGCGGTGCGACGATGTTGTCACCGACGGTGCCGGAGCCGTCGAGTTCGTGGTGACGGCTCGGATCGGCCACGATTGCGAACAGTTCGGCCGCTGGCGCGGCGACCTCAACGGATCGGCTTGTCTGGCCGGGTCCGGCATCGACGATGGTGACGCTCATGATCTCTTCCTCATGCGACATGGCGGGTGTCCTTCTTTCGAGTACTTGTCGGCCAGATCGATCTCGCGGGGTTGTCCCGTTGACGACGTCGAGTACGCCGTCGTTTTGGTCTGCCGGCCGTAAAGCCCGTGGTCGACCATGGAGCGTATGGGTCATCGTTGTTCACCTACACCCCGAAGGCATTGGGGACGGCGTGGGTCCGGTTCCACTCGGCCACGTCGATGCTGTCTTCGCCATCGACCGTAGGCAGGTCGTTCTCGCGCTCCCAACGCTTCAGATCCAGAGGGCGCGTTAGCATGACCTTCGCGGTTTGCGCCACCGCGCGGAACAAATTCGGCAGTGAGCGCCGCGCAAGCGGATCCGAAAGGGCGTAGCGTCTGACGATCGTCGTGAGGTCTTCGGCGGGCCTGCCCGTCACCTCCGCGACGACGTTGGTGGCTCCCCCTGCGGCGAACGTTCCGCGACGATACTCGCGAAGGTAGTGGACGACCTGAGCCTGCTCGAAGGGGGCCCTTCTTCCCTCCGCCCTCAACGACTTGAGCGCCATCCGTTCGGACGCCTCTACGTACCGAACCTCACGACCGAGCACCTCGCCAAACACGGCGGCGATGTCTTCTGGGGTGAGAACCTGCGGTCCGGTGGGTCTGAGCGTTCGACCAGCGTATGGCGCCGGGTTGCTGAGTACGCCAGCGACCACGCGCCCGATGTCCTCATTCGAGATGACGGCAGTTGCTCCCCTGCCAAGCGGAAGACTGAGAACGCCGAGCTGCGCGGCGATGCCAAGCCCAGACATGATGTTGTCGGCGAAGAAACCGACGTTGATCACCGTGTGGTCGACCTCTGGGATCCATCTGAGCACCTGATCGACCAGCGAGGTTCGCCTGGTCATCAAGGACGGATGGCTTTCGCTCGCCAACCACTGCCCGATTGCCACCACGTGCTCCAGGCGTTCCGCCGCCGCGGCGACCACGAAGTTCAGGGCGTGGTCGAGTGAGTTGTTGGTGTTAGCGACGACAAGATGGGCGCGCTGCACGCCGCTCATGGCTCGGCGCAGATCTCGAATGTCGCTCATATCACCTATGACAACTTCGGCACCAGCGTCGCGAAGTGCGCGGGCGCGGTGGTCGTCTGTTCGGACCAGAGCCCGCGTCTGGACGACGTCGGAATGGTGCTCGATCAGAGCCAGGACAGTTGCGCGGCCGGTTTTGCCGGTGGCGCCGGTGACGAGAACGCGAGGGAGGGCAGTCATGGTGGATCCTGGGTTAGGGTTGGGTGTCATCTGCCATACCTAGTATTACACTTTAAACTTTAAAGTCAATACTACGTCGCGAAAGGGGCTGGGCGGCATGCCCAAACACCGCAGCTATCGACTGCTCTGCCCTATCACCCGGGCGCTCGACAAGGTCGGCGACCGCTGGAGTTTACTGATCCTGCGTGACCTCCACGCGGGTCCGGCGCGCTTCAGCGACCTCCTCACCGGCCTCAACGGAATCGCTTCGAACCTGCTGACCACCCGCTTGCAGCAACTACAAGACGACGGGTTGATCATCAAGCGCACCGCCAACCATGGCGTCGTCGTCTACGCACTGACCGAAGACGGAGAACGCACCGCTCCGTTGCTGTTCGAGCTAGCAACCCTCGGTGCTCAGTATCCCGCGCCGACCGACCTCCGCCGTCCGGGAAATCTCCGAACCATCGTCGTCACCCTGAAGGAAGCACTGCGCAGAGTCGTGAGAGACGACGCTGTCCACGTCGAGCTGATCGTCGACGATGAGCACTTCGCAATCGACGTTGCCGACGGAGAAGTCAGCGTTCGATACGAACCATACCCCGACGCGCCGCTGGCCATCGCCACCGAGTACGAGGCGCTCATCGCGCTCGGCGACGGGGACATCGCCCTCTCCGATTACACACGGAATCACGTCGAGCTTCAGCGCGGCTCCAAGCGGGCAATGAACGATTTCTGGCGACTCACGGCGCGGTCATTCGGCGCCCGGTGAGCCTCACCGGGTGGCGTGGCCCACCGAGGAGGACACGTTCGATCCCCTACCCCGCAGCATCTTCTGAAAGGCGGGCTCGCCTCGCCAAGCGAGCAACTGCGCCCAGGTTGCTGCCGAGTAGACATCGATCCAGCCGCGGCGACGCTGGTCAACGCTGACTGTCATTGCGACGATTGACCCTCTCCGGCGGGCCGAGGCCGCCACAGCCTCAACCGTGCATTTCGTGATGAGTATCGACTTTAAAGTTTAAACTAACGCTGCTCTGGATCGGGCAAGGGGTCCATCTTCTGGGGGACCGCAGGCGGATTTGGCCCAGCGGTCAATGCAGGCTTGGCGCGGCTGCTGACTGTGGACCTTAAGTACGGAATCGAAGTCGCAATGGGTTCAGCACTTTTCGAAACGGTCGCAACGACGGAAGCGGACGCGGCAACGATGCTGCGCAAGGTGGAGGAAATCATGGACGACCGCGGCCGGCGGATGGCTGGCAGGACTCGTGACCACACTGCCACTGCCGCGGAGCCGCTGATCGTCCTGATGATCGACGAGCTGGCCGGCCTAACCGCCCACATGAGCGACCAGACACTCCGAAAGGAGGTCGCGAAGTCGCTTTCACGCATCTTGACCAAGGGCCGGGCACTGGGCATCGTGGTGGTCGCCTTCATGCAGGACCCCCGCACGGAGATCCTTCCGATGCGCGGCCTGTTCACCCAAACCATTGCGCTGCGGCTGCGCTCAAGCGAAGAGGTCGCCATGATGCTCGACGAGGGCCTCGCCGACAAAGCCCCCGCCCATTGCATAAACCCGAACAACCCAGGTACCGGCTACGCCGTCGACGAAGACGGATCAGCCCTTTGCGTTCGTGCTGACCACTGGCCTGACTCGCTTGTCCGCGCGGTTGCCGCCAAGTTCGGAAACAAGTAACGGGAACCGCAGTGCTAGCTTCGAATTTCGCCACAGCGGCAGCGAATTCCACCCACTTTCCCGAGCTGCTCACCGCAGAGCAAGTTGCCGACCTCCTCGGAGTATCGTCAGCGACAGTCTGCCACTGGGGCGCGCTGCGCGACCACGGCGAGGCACGGGGCCCCCGTGCTATACGCTTTCTCACCGCGTTGGGACGTTGGGACGCAGCGGAAGTCCGCGCATGGCTGCAGAGGTGCGGCGCTAGATGGCCGGTTCGGTACCCCGCGGCATCCGAAAGCGACCCAACGCAGCCGGCGAACCTCGCTATCAAGTGCGCCATCTGGTGCGCGATCCCAACTCGCCGTCGGGATGGATTGAAACGTCATCGACCGTTTCCACCCTCTGGGAAGCGAAGGCTTTCAAGGCTGACCGCGATGGTGAAGCAGCCACCGGAAAAAGGCGCTTTGACCCTCGACTTAGCCGTGTCACCCTCTCGAAAATCTGGACCCAGTACAGCGCCGTGAAACGGGCGGTATCGCCCAAGATCTGGAGCGGCTATACCCAGCATTGGGAGCTGCGGATCAGCCCCCGATTCGGCCACATCCCGCTCGACGAGATCACCCGCACGGACGTCCAGAGCTTCATCGAATCCCTGACCGTCGGCCCTCGGGCCAAGGTGGCCACGCTTCGGCTCCTGCGGTCGATCCTCGACATGGCGCGCGAGGACGGCCGAATCCACAGCAACCCGGCGCAAGGCGCGTCGGCCGGGTGGATACCAGCCCGAGAACGCCACCGCTATCTCACAGCCACCGAAGTCTCCGCCCTGGCGGCAGCATGTGGCGACCAGGGCGACATCGACCTACCAGGCACGCAGGCTCTATGTCCGTCAGCCCGCGCCCGAGGTGGAAGGCCGCATCATCGTCGGTCCGCCAAAAACCCGTGCCGCCGTACGAACCGTCCCACTCCCCCAGATCGCCGTCGGCGAGTTCGGGCTCAAGCCACGGATCGCGGGCCACGAACGCAGCGAACAAGCGATCACCTCACCGAACGGCGGCTTTCTCAGATCAAACAACTGGCGCCGGCACACCCACTGGTCCCGCGTGCTTCAGAAAACCCAACTCGCGCCACTCACCATCCATGAACCGCGACACACCTACGCCAGCCTCGCCCGGGCCTCCGGCGCTGACCTCCGCTATGTCCAGAAGACCATGGGGCACTCCACACCCACTGTCACCGCGAACATCTGCAGCGACCTCTACTCCGACGAACTTGACCACGTAGCCACAAACCTCGACCGGCTCCACGACACCGCAGCCAACCAAGCGAACGGACAGGAACCGGACAAGACCAACCAACCATAGAGTGCAGTCACAGTGTCCGTGCAGGTCAACCGTGGTGGCCAGGGCCGGGATCGAACCGGCGACCTTCCGCTTTTCAGGCGGACGCTCGTACCAACTGAGCTACCTGGCCGGGCGGCACCCGAACCGAATGCCAATCGCAATGTGTTGCCAGAAGTGAATACTGGCACCACTCTTGCGACCCTGACGGGACTCGAACCCGCGACCTCCGCCGTGACAGGGCGGCGCGCTAACCAACTGCGCCACAGGGCCTTGCTTTGTCCTACTGTGCTTTACGAACGAAACGTCGTAAAGCGATCCTGCTTGTCACATTTACTGCTGCCGAACCATACCGCATGCTCAACACCGGCCAAACGTACCCCCTACGGGATTCGAACCCGCGCTACCGCCTTGAAAGGGCGGCGTCCTAGGCCGCTAGACGAAGGGGGCCCGTCGGATTTCTCCGAACCAGTACCTCAACGGCGTTCCGTTGGGAGCTTGGATAGCTTAGGACACCAAGCGAGAAATCCCCAAATCGCCAGTTCAGACTACAAATCGGGCAGTTCCGATCCGCAATCCGGCCATCCTTCCCCCTCGAACTTCTCCAACCATTCCTGCGATGCCATCGCCGCGAGGACCACTTCGAGTGATTCCTCGAACCGCTCAACGAGGTCGCCCTCGAGCGCAATCATGTCTGACATGTACCTCTGGCCGGCGAGGGATGCCGCCAGAACGCGGGTGAACTTCTCGGGATCGGCGTCGGCGCGCAGAAGCCCCTCGCTCTCGGCTCGGGCGGCGAACTCGTACGCCGTGCGACCCCACACCTGCGAGCCGCCGGAGAGCACGTCGGGGTAGAACTCTGGTTCGACGATCAATCGGAACTCGGCCCGGACGATCACGCACAAGTGGAACAACTTCGCGAGGTCGACCACGAAGCCGTGGAGCGCTTCGAAAGGCCCTATATCCGTCCGACGTGTCCAGCGATCCGTCAGAGCAGTGAATTGCTCGACTCCGGCCTGGAGAACGGCGCGGGCCAAATCTTCCTTGGACTGGAAGTGGAAATACATAGCCCCCTTGGTGGCGTTCGAGCCCTCGAGGATCGTGTTGACCGAGGCGGCCGCATACCCGCGCTTCGCAAACTCGATCGCAGCCGACTCCACCAGCGCGGCGCGGGTGCGACGCGCACGCTCCTGTTGACGTGCCATGGCAATGAATCCTTCTTCCAGGTGTGGTACTCCTTACCATCACCCTGCCAGGATGAGGCCCGAGTCCTTCCATAACAGTATCCCCGTTTTGAAAAAACCAACAAACCAGTCTTCAAGTCTTGCTTCGGCTGATTAACAAACTTGAAGAGCCGCGTGTAGTTGGAGTTGGTCACCACCAAAACACACCAAGTGGTATAATTTGCTCTCGGCTCGGGTGCACTGCAGGGGGTGCGCACCCGAGCCGACTTTTGCCCCTTCGGCTCAACACGCCGTGCCGGGGGTGCAGTTCCGACCGTCTCCGTCGGCACATTAGACTCTCACCCCGCGCCCCTATAGCTCAGTTGGTAGAGCTACGGACTTTTAATCCGCAGGTCGTAGGTTCGAGTCCTACTGGGGGCACTCTCCTGACCAGGTTCATCCCGGTCAGGCCGTGCGAACTGCGAGGTCGGGTTCGTCTTCCTTCGTCAGGTCCAGCGCTTTGGTCTCGGGCATGAAGACAACGGTGACGACGGTGATGGCCATCATCCCGATCGCATACCAGTTGAAAGCATCGGGGATCTCGTTGTCCGCAAAGAAGGTCTGCAGGTATGGCGCCGTGCCGCCGAACAACGCGACTGCGATCGAGTAAGGGACGGCGAGCGCGGTGGCCCGGATTCCGGTCGGGAACATTTCCGCATACACCGCGGGCAGGATGGAGACGGTAGACGCGATCAGGATCATCGCGATGGCCATCGCGATGAACAGCTGCCACGCCTGCCCTTTGATGATCGCGTTGAGCGGAAACAGCACAAGCATCAGCGTCACCGTGCCAAAGATCAGGACGGGCTTTCGCCCGATCTTGTCGGAGATGATGCCCCAGAACGGAAGCGCAGCCAGAAGCACCAGGTTGGCGAAAACGCCGGCCCATAGCGCTCCCGTCGCGGGCACACCTCGAACGCTGATCGCGTAGGCTGGAGCCGCCGCTACCCACACGAAGAAGACGACTGTCCCACCGACAGTGATGCCGATGACCCGCAACAACAGCCCCGGACGTTGCCACATCTTCTTCAACACTGATCCATGACCCGGTTCAGCATTCGCTGCTTCCAGCGCCTTGGTGAAGGTCTCGGTTTCTGGCAGTCTCGAACGTATGTAGAGCGCGAATAAGCCGAACAGGCCCCCAAGGATGAACGGGATCCGCCAGCCGAAGTCGTTCATCTGCGCGGGGGTCAGTACCGAGGACAGCACTGCAGCCAGCAGGGTGCCTGTGATGAGGCCGACGGTGCCGGAGACGTAGATCAGGCTCGACCACAGTCCTCGCCGCTCACGCGGCGCCACCTCGCTGATGTATGTCTGCGCTGCTGGCAATTCACCGCTGAACGCAAGGCTCTGAAGCAGCCGACCAACCAGCAGGACAAACGCCGCCCAGGTTCCGATGGTGGCATGGGTTGGTGTCAGGCCGATCACCAGACTGCCCGCCGCGCCCACCCCGACCGTCAGGGCCATGGACAACTGACGGCCTCGTCGGTCAGCCAGCCAACCGAAGAGGAAGCCGCCGAACGGGCGGGCCACAAATCCCACAGCGAAGACGGCCAGAGTGCTGAGGAGATCGGAAACCGCACTGCCGCTGTTGAAGAACTGCGGAGCAAAGAACACGGCAAAGGTCGTGTAGATGCTCCAGTCGAACGATTCCATCGCATTGCCAGCACCAGTTCCGAATAACACCGTCAGTCGGTTCGGCGTAGAAGACCCTGGGCGCGAATCGCCTTCGGCGACCCTTGCGGTTGTGCTCATAGTTGACCGCAAGCAGCGTGTGGCAGTCGGGAATGATGTTTCGGCACGGCGGGGGCGCCACTCCGACGATGATCACAGCGGAAGCCATTAGATGCGGACGGCATGGGATCGGGTCTACGCTCAAAAAGTCTGTCCGGCAAACGGTGGAGAGCACGAAATCCCTGCTCGTAGTCGGCGCGCGCCGGCGCTGTGATCCGGCCGGCGGCAGGTCTGGGCCCGGCTGGGCCTACTTGTCGTTCGCATCCTTGCGAATTTGAGCAAGGTCCTCGCCTCGTTTGCGGTAGGTGCAACCGACCCCGATTCCACCAAGGAACACCACCGCGCCGATGATCCCTCCGGCCAGGGACGCGCCACGGAATCCGGGTGCGTCCACGTCCATAATCCGCTCCCCCGCGTGCGCCGCACTGTTGACGCCGAGCACCACGCTCAGCGTCAGAATGTTGGGAAGGAGCACCAGGATCCCGACGATCAACAACCCGATCTGCATCGGTCTGAAGCGTCGCCGGCGCAGCAATCGCCAGGCTCCGTAGAACAGCAGCAACGGAACGAGTGTGCACACGAAGCCGAACAACAGCCCCCACAAGATCCCGCCGCCGAAACTACCGTTGGCCAGACCACCGACGTTCTGAGCCCACGCCCGCGGAAAATACGCCGAGAGGATGAGGTAGGCAATGACTACCACCACCAGGAGAACGACGACGCCAATGACCTTTTTACTCCACGCCGGGAGTCCCGACTTCGCCGGTGTAGAGGTGGATGAACTGTTCCCAGCCGTCATGATCTGTCTCCCTCAGTCTGCAACGCTCCTAAATCCAGCACCCGGAAAGTCGGACAACCTTCCCATCGTTCGACGTCCACGCGCACGGCTTCGGGCAACTCTGCGGGGATCCCTTCCAGTCTGCTCATGTTGTTGCCCATGTACCGATTGTCGGGAGCAACCCGGCAGACCGCAACAGACATGTGGGACACCCTGAATTCGGCCAGAGGTTCCGGCGGCGGTGGTGGTCGTACTCCGTTGATGGCGGGCACCACCGCAATCAAACACTTTCCTTCGGAATATTTTGAGGGACCGGACAATTCGGGAAGGACAGGTTGTAGACCGAGACAAATCCGCCCATCAGAATGAAGGCCAGCGAGAGCAGCGCCCTCGATGCCGGGTCGCACAGGTGTACAAACACATTCGACTCCACGGCACATAGTTCGAGGGGTTGCGGCCGAGAGAGCAGCGGGCGGGAAGCGTCCGGATCATCACCACCGCGAACACCAATCCCAGGTCGGCCTGGGCTGCCATTGCCCAACGCTGCGGGCTGATGTCGCCGACCACGGACGGTGCAACGCACCCCATCAGACCGCCGATGGTCGCCTCGGCGACGTAGCAGCACATCGCCGCACGGGAGGCCTTTAGGTCAACGACACCGAGAGGGCGGCGCGGCGCCCAGCCGATAACCGCCGGAACGATTACGCTGGGCAATACACGCACACACCGTTCGGTACGCTGTGTCGGAATAGCTGGGCGCGTGCGGCGGGACACCGGACAACTCGACTACGGGATAGCAATTCCAACGGGTTTCCGGGCCTCCGGTGGCGTTTACCAATCTACTTACGGTGCCGTACGCTGAGCGAAGTCAAATCAGGCCACAGTCAAATCGAGCTACAGCCGAATCAGCTACATGGAGGCATTACACATGGCGAGGGATCTGACCCAACTCGAACTGCTCCAGGAGCTGTTGCCGGTTGCGGAAGAGAACGTCAACCGCCACCTCTCCATGGCCAAGGAATGGCACCCCCACGACTACGTCCCGTGGGACGAAGGACGCAACTTCGCCGAGTTGGGCGGCATCGACTGGGATCCCGCGCAGTCCCGGCTCGACGAGGTCGCCAAGGCTGCGATGATCACCAACCTCCTCACCGAGGACAACCTGCCCTCCTACCACCGTGAGATCGCCGAGAATTTCTCGCAGGACGGCGCCTGGGGCACGTGGGTCGGTCGCTGGACCGCTGAGGAGAACCGTCACGGCATCGTGATGCGCGACTACCTTGTCGTGACCCGTGCCGTCGACCCCGTCCAGCTCGAGCAGTTCCGTATGGAGCACATGACCAACGGCTTCTCCTCCCCTTCCGGAGTGGAGGCGGGCTTCCTCCACTCCGTCGCTTACGTGACCTTTCAGGAGCTGGCCACCCGTGTCAGCCACCGAAACACTGGTAAGGCGTGCAACGAGCCGATCGCGGACAAGATGCTCCAGCGCATCGCGGCCGACGAGAACCTGCACATGATCTTTTACCGCAATATGTGCGGTGCGGCTCTCGACCTCGCGCCCGATCAAGTACTCGAAGCCATCGACCATGTCGTCCAGAACTTCCAGATGCCCGGCGCAGGCATGCCAAACTTCCGGCGCAACGGGGTGCTGATGGCCAAGCACGGCATCTACGACCTCCGCCAGCACCTCGAGGAGGTTGTCATGCCCGTCGTCCGCAAGTGGAACGTCTTCGAGCGGAACGATTTCACCGCCCGCGGAGAAGAGATCCGCGAGGGCCTGGGCAAGTTTTTGGAGAACCTCGATGCCCAAGCCACCAAGTTCGAGGAGCAGCGCGACCGCATGCTCGCCCGTGAGGCCAAGAAGCGCGAGCAGCGGGTTTCGTAGCGTAAACAGTTATCCTGTGCCCGGTACCGGATTCGGTGCCGGGCGCATTTTGTTCCTGCACTTTCCCAGAGGTTGTCAATGTCATCGCTTCGTATCGGATCACTCGAGCTGCGCAGCCCCGTGGTTCTGGCCCCCATGGCCGGCATCACCAATGTCGCGTTCCGCACGCTGTGTCGTGAGCTCGAGACGGAGCGCGCGGGCAGCACGTCCGGCCTGTATGTCTGCGAGATGGTGACTGCACGCGCGCTTGTCGAGCGTCAGCCCGCGACCCTGCACATGACCACGTTCGGCCCGACCGAGACCCCGCGGTCCCTGCAGTTGTACACCGTCGATCCGGACACCACGTACGCCGCTGCCAAGATGATCGTGGATGAGAACATGGCCGATCACATCGACATGAACTTCGGCTGCCCGGTCCCCAAGGTGACGCGGAAGGGTGGCGGTGCGGCGCTGCCGTACAAGCGTGCACTGTTCGCTCGGATCGTCGCCGCTGCTGTGAAGGCCACCGAGGGCACCGACATCCCGGTAACCGTGAAGTTCCGTGTCGGAATCGACGCGGAGCACCACACCCATCTCGATACCGGGCGGATCGCCGCCGACGAGGGCGCGGCGGCGATCGCACTGCATGCACGAACCGCAGCTCAGCGGTATTCCGGTACCGCCGACTGGAACGAGATCGCCCGCCTCAAGGAGCACGTCACGGACGTACCGGTACTCGGAAACGGCGACATCTTCGCCGCCGAGGATGCGGCCCGGATGATGACGCAGACCGGCTGTGACGGTGTCGTTGTCGGCCGCGGCTGCCTCGGCCGACCGTGGCTGTTCGCCGAATTGAGCGCCGCACTGAACGGTAACCCGCCACCCATTCCTCCCACCCTCGGAGAGGTTGCCGCCATCGTCCGCCGTCACGCTGAACTTCTCGCCGCCCACCACGGTGAGGACAAGGGCCTCCGTGAACTGCGCAAGCACGTGTCCTGGTATTTGCGGGGCTTCCCCGTCGGGTCCGAACTGCGAGTCGCGATGGCCATGGTAAGCACTCTCACCGAGCTCGACGCTCTCCTCGTCCAGCTCGACCCAACCATCCCGTTTCCCAGGGACGCTGAGGGGCCGCGCGGACGTCAGGGATCACCCGGCACAGTCGCGCTTCCTGAGGGTTGGCTCGACGACCCCGAGGACTGCCTGGTTCCCGCCGGCGCCGACATGCCGCATTCAGGGGGCTAGCCGGTCGAACGAGTGTCACATCGCGTCATCGATGAAGCCTCGAACATCAATAAGTATCATTACTGGAATCTGTCGGGGCCGACGGATGCTCGAGTAAGCAAGAAGGGTCAGGTTGAATCGGTGGGTGATGATCACAGTTCGGAACCACCCACTCCCGGATCCCGCGCCCCCTGGGAGCGCCCACTCGCGGACCGAAGCTATCGAGAAGCCCGCCCGGGTCGGCAGGGCCCGGTTCCACCGCGACAGCCACCTCCCGAACATCCTGTCCCAACCGGGCCTCCCTCGCAGGTAGAACCCACCGCGTCCGCCAACCAGGACAGCGGCCGAAATGCCCGCCGTGCCGCGGGTGGACCCACTGCAGTCTCCGTCGCAAACCTGGTGAAGAAGGTCTCCGGAGACGATTCGCACAGGCCGGACGATCCGGACAAGACCGAGATCATTCCCGCCGTTGATAAGCAGCAGTCGCCAATGCCCGGAAACATGTCCGCACCCAGGGCGGTTGGCAATCCCGGGGTCACGCGCCTGGCATTGAACAGGTCCCGACGGCGTAAACGCCTCCGCACGGCCGGTCGCGCCGCCGTTGCGATGGTGGCAGTGGGCGCGCTCGTCGGAACCGGCACCGTCTGGGGTTACCTCCACTCCACCATGGGCAAATTCGGCCAGATCGCGGCCCTCGACACGGAGTCGACGGACATCGTCGACGCGCTCGGGCAGATGGGCGACGAGACGTATCTGATCGTCGGCACCGACACCCGGGCAGGCGCAAGCGGCGCGGTCGGCGCCGGAACAGTCGAGGACGCCGAGGGCGCGCGGGCTGATGTGGTAATGCTTGTCAACATCCCCGCCGACCGCAGCAGGGTGGTCACGGTGTCGTTCCCCCGCGACCTCGATGTCGAGCGCCCGGCCTGCCAAGGCTGGGACAACGACGCCGGCACATATGTGGATGAGAAATACCCCGCCGCCTACGGCGACAAACTGAACGCCACCTACGCGCTCGGTGGACCGAAATGCCTGGTCAAGGTGATTCAGAAGATGTCCGGACTGAAAATTGGACACTTCGTGGGCATGGACTTCGCCGGCTTCGAGACGATGGTCGACGAGATCGGCGGCGTGCAGGTGTGCACCCCGCAACCGCTCGAAGACGGAATACTCGGCACCGTGCTGCCGGAAGCGGGCACGCATGTACTGGACGGAAATACTGCGCTGAACTTCGTTCGTGCCCGACACGTGGAATCGGAAGGCAACGGCGACTACGGACGGATCAATCGTCAGCAGAAATTTCTGTCCTCACTGCTCCGAGGTGCACTGTCGAGTGAGGTGTTGCTCAATCCCGCAAAACTCAACGGGCTGATCAATGCGTTCACCAGCGAAACCTTCGTCGAGAACATCGACACCGAGTCGCTGGTCACGCTGGGACGCTCACTGCAGAATGTCGACGCGGACGCAGTCACTTTCCTGACGGTGCCCACCGCGGGCACCAACGAGTGGGGAAACGAGATTCCCCGCACCGACGACATCAAGTCGATCTTCCGCGCCATCATCGACGACGACGACCTGCCCGGCGAGAAGCGCGCGGAACCCCTCCCCCAGTCCGTACCCGAACCGCAGCCACAATCCGTGCAGACCGTCGACCCTTCCAGCGTGAATGTGCAGGTCTCGAACGCGTCAGGTGAATCGGGGCTGGCGGCGACAGTCGCGGCCTCGCTGGCAGCCGAGGGCTTCGAGATCTACGATGTCGGCAACTACGCGGCGGGTACCACCGACGACACCGTTGTCCGGTTCTCGCCCGCGAACGACGACGAGGCGGCCACCGTTGCGTCGTCGTTCCCTGGCGCGGTCCTCGAGTCGGCCAAGGGACTCGGCACAGTCGTCGAGGTCGTACTCGGTTCGAACTTCTCCGGAACCGTGCAGACACCGCTCGCGTCCGACACTCCGGTCAGCGTGTCGGACGTTCGTGTCGGCGAACCGGAGGACGTGGAAATCCCGACCGATCTCGCAGTCGTGAACGCGGGCGACGTGTCCTGCTATTGAGAGCGCCCATCAGGGAATTCATTCACCCCGAGTTCACCGTGCCGTCTACCGTAAATAATGACTTGGCTTCCCATCCGCCGTAGGGTGTCATTTCATGCGTGTGGCTTACAACGAACAGATGACCGAGCTCGCCGACCTGCTCGGTGAGATGGCGGCGGTTGTGGGGGTCGCCATGGAGCGAGCCACCCAGTCGCTACTCCAAGCCGATCTCTCCCTCGCCGAGCAGGTGATCGGCGAGCACGACAAAGTCACCGAGCTCAGCACCATCTGCGAGGAGCGGGCCTTCGCCCTCCTCGCCCTACAGGCACCGGTTGCCCGTGATCTCCGCTCCGTCGTCAGTGGGATCCAGATCGTCGCCGACATCGACCGTATGGGGGCGCTGGCTCTCCATGTCGCGAAGATCGCGCGCCGTCGGCACCCCAACCATGTGCTTCCCGAAGAGGTCAACGGATATTTCGCCGAGATGGGGAAGATCGCCGTGTCCATCGGTGCCGCTGCCCGCGAGGTTCTCGAGACTCGTGACCCCGAACGGGCCGCGCGCCTTCGCGAGGAGGACGAAGCGATGGACGACCTCCACCGGCACCTGTTCACAGTGCTGATGGACCGCGAATGGAGCCACGGCGTGGCCGCCGCCGTCGATGTCACGCTTCTGGGCCGCTTCTACGAGCGCTTCGCCGACCATGCAGTCGAGGTGGGACGTCGGGTAATCTTCCTCGTCACCGGCAAACTGCCCGACGAGCCGGAGACCCCCGCAGTGGATGCCGACAGCCTCACTGCGTACCCGGAATCGTAAGAACTCCACTCATATGCAGAAAAGCGCCCCGACCGAAGGGGTCCGGTCTGGGCACTTTTCTGCAACTGCTCTATCCGAACCGGCCCGAAATGTAGTCTTCGGTGGCCTTCTGTGTCGGATTGGAGAAAACCTTCTGTGTATCGTCGATCTCCACGAGACGTCCCGGCTCGCCCGTCGCATTCAGATTGAAGAACGCGGTCTGGTCACTCACCCGTGCTGCCTGTTGCATGTTGTGAGTGACGATCACGATGGTGAAGTCCTTCTTCAACTCCGTTATGAGGTCTTCGATCGCAAGGGTCGAGATAGGGTCGAGAGCCGAACAAGGCTCGTCCATCAGCAGCACGTCGGGTGACACAGCGATGGCACGGGCGATGCACAGACGCTGCTGCTGCCCACCGGAGAGCCCCCCACCCGGCTTGTCTAGACGGTCCTTGACTTCGTTCCACAGGTTGGCCCCGCGCAACGACTGTTCCGCCACCTCTTCGAGTCGCTTCTTGTTGCGCTCACCCTGCAGTTTGAGTCCAGCGACCACGTTGTCCTTGATGGACATCGTGGGGAACGGGTTGGGCCGCTGGAACACCATGCCGATCGTCTTGCGGACACCGACCGGGTCGATGCCGGAGCCATAAATGTCCTCACCGTCGAGCAGGATCGAACCCTCCACGCGCGCACCGGGAGTCACCTCGTGCATCCGGTTCAGCGAGCGCAGGACGCTCGACTTGCCGCAACCGGAGGGGCCGATGAAGGCGGTCACATTCCGCGGGGGAACGGACAGCCGAACATCTGCGACGGCCTGAAACTTGCCGTAATAGATGTTGACGTCCTTGAGATCCAGACGCTTGGCCATTACCGGCTCCCTACTGATTGGTGATCAATGTCGAGTGTATGTGTCACTTGGTACGTATCTGCGAGAAGTGGCCGACAACCTTGGCCACCACATTGAGCAATGCGATGAGGAGGATCAATGTCAGCGCCGCACCCCAGATTCGGTTGGTACCCGCCTCAGTGGGATTGCTCATCTCGGCCACCATGACCCCGGGCAGCGTGCCCATCTCGCCGTTGAAGAGGTCGAAGTTGATGAACGGCGCATATCCCACGAGGATCAGGAGCGGGGCGGCCTCACCCATCACTCGGGCGAGCGCCAACATGATACCGGTGATGATTCCGGGAAGTGCGGTGGGAAGCACGATCTTGACAACCGTCTTCCACTTCGGAACTCCCAGGGCGTACGACGCTTCGCGCAGATCTTGCGGAACGATGCGGAGCATCTCCTCCGTGCTGCGGACTACGACCGGAACCATCAGCAGGACCAGCGCGAGCGACACCGCGAATCCCGACTTGGGGAAGCCGAACGTCGTGATCCACAGCGCGTAGATGAACAGGGCGGCGACAATGGACGGGACACCACTGAGGATATCGACCATGAAGGTGGTCAGCCTGGCCAGGGGCGACTTCCGATCGGCGTACTCGACGAGATAGATCGCGACGAAGAGCCCGAGCGGGATAGACATCACCGAGGCCACGAGTCCTTGCATGATCGTGCCCACCAGTGCGTGGTAGATACCACCACCCGGCGCCGAAGCCGACAACCCGCTGAGCGAGTTGGTGAACCACGTGGCGGACGTCAGTGCGGGGAGGCCCTTCGTTATCGCGGTAAGTAGCACCCACAGGAGCGGGACCAGCGCCACGAGCACCGCCAGGGTAACCATGACGGTGGCCACGAGATCGGTGATTCGCCGGCGGGTACCGACCCCTCGGAAGGTTGGCGTCTTGACCGGCGTGTCGAGTGTTGCGGTCATCGGTCAGTTCCTCTTTCCCGCGATCGCGGCACGCGCAGCGGCGTTCACGACGAACGTGAGCACGAAGAGCACCAGGCCGGCCGCGATGTAGGCACCCGCCTGGATGTCGTTGTTGAACTCCGCGTAGCCAAGGGCGATCTTGGATGCGATGGTGGCGCCGCCGTCGAACAACGACCATCCGAAGGCCTGTGAAGTGGTTCGCAGGATCAGGTAGAGCGCCATCGTCTCCCCGAGAGCGCGGCCCAGGCCGAGCATCGAACCGCTGACGTAAGCGGACTTGCCGAACGGAATGATCGTGGTGCGCACCACCTCCCACCGGGTGGCGCCCAGGGCGAGCGCAGCCTCGATGTGAGATCTAGGCGTCTGTACGAACACCTCACGGGTCACCGCGGTGATGATGGGAAGGATCATCACCGCGAGCACGATGCCAGCGGTGAAGATGGTGCCGCCACCGGTAATCGAACTGGTGCCTGTCGCGAACAGAGGGAACCAGCCGAGATTCTCGTTGAGCCAGACGGCGAGTGGCTGAATCACCGGTTCCATCACGAGCAGACCCCACAGCCCATAGACGACGGAAGGGACCGCGGCCAGCAGGTCGATCATGTACGCCAAGGGTCGCTTGAGCCAGTCCGGCGAGTACGCCGCAAGGAAGATCGCGATACCGAGCGCGACAGGCATGGCGAGAACCAGCGCGAACAGCGAGACCATCACGGTGACCTGGAACAGGTCCAGGACGCCGAACGCCATGTCGTTGATGTCGAATGTGAACCACTCGCGGCTGGTCAGGAAGTTCGCCTGGTTCCGGCTCAGCGCGGGGACTGCGCGCCATACGAGGAATACGCCGATCGCGGCGATGAGTAAGGAGATGAATACGGCCGCACTCGATGCGGCTCCGGAAAAGACGCGGTCCCCGAGACGGGTGGCCGACTTGCCACGCAACGCGACCTTCGGTCCCGGCGCCTGGGTCTGTGTCTGGGGGGAACTCAACTCGGCCTCCGGGTGCCGTTCGGACCGCCCAGCCCGGCCCCACTGGAAGCGGGGCCGGAAGTGCGCGGTACTGATTCGATGGGCGCGTCACTCATTCGCGCTGGCATTCTCCCTCATCAGAGTATCTGGGACCCGGGCGATCCGAGCCAGCGGTGGGCGATCAGGCGATAGCGTTGATTGACTCACTCAGCTTCGACCGCATGGTCTCGGGCAGCGGAATATAACCCAGCTCGCCGAGATTGTTCTGCCCCTCGTTCGCGGCACTCGTCAGGAACGACTTCACCGCGGCGGAGGTGTCGGCCGCGTAGCCGTTCGAACACACGATTTCGTAGGTCACCAGTACCAACGGGTATGCGCCGGGCTCGGCGGTGCCATAAATCGAGTCGAGGTCGAGGGCCATATCCCCCTCGCCCGAACCCGCGTACTGTGCACCCTCGATGGCCCTCGACGCGGACTCGGTAGTCAATTCGACAGGGCCGGAGCCGTTGTCGATCTGCGCGACCGACAGATTATTCTGGTCCGCGAAGGACTTCTCGACGTATGTGATCGAGCCGGCATCAGCGGACACGGCCTGCGCGACGCCCGCCGAGCCCCTGGCACCCTCACCGGTACCGCCGGTGAAGTCGGAACCCGCACCGGAGGTCCACGCGCCGTTAGACGCAGCCTCCAGGTACAGCTGGAAGTTGTCGGTGGTCCCGGAGGAATCGGAGCGGAAAACCGGGGTGATGCTCTGGTCGGGCAGCGTGACGCCCTCGTTGAGTGCGGCGATGGCCGGATCGTTCCAGGTGTTGATGGTTCCGTTGAAGATCTCGGCTACAACCTCGCCGTCGAGCACCAGGTTGTCGATCCCGTCGAGGTTGTACGCCATGGCGACGGGACCGAAGACGAGGGGAAGGTTCCAGGCCTCGCCGCCGACGCAGCGGGCCGTCGCCAGCTCGGCCTGCTCGCCCGTGATCGCCGAATCGGAGCCACCGAAGTCGGTCTGGCCGGCGACGAACTGGGTGCGTCCATCACCCGAACCACTGGGGTTGTACGCGACGTTGACTTGCTTGCCCTTTTCCTGACAGACGGCGATGTAGGTGGACACGAACTGGTCCATGGCATTCTTCTGTGCCGTGGAACCAGCAGAAGAGAGGTTGGCTTTGCCTTCGCAGGTGGCGTTCGACGCGGAGGCGTCGACGCCACTCAACGTGGCGTTGTTGTCGCTTCCACACGCGGCCAGGGTCAGTGCCCCCACGGCCACTGCACCGAATACGGTTCCGCTGCGCTTGAAATTCACCTAGTCCTCCGGAAATACCGTCACGCCCGGAAAACGGGGGGCGACTTGGGGCGCGGCACAAGACACTCCTGCACCGGGCAACACGGCGTTGCCCACAAAGAAAAATAGGGGGAGCCGATTACCAGCTGGACCACGATTGGTGAACGGAAAGTGAACAGCGCAAGTATCTATCCACATTTCCGACACGAACGCCTGGTGCCGACGCCTGCAGGAGGTCTCAGTGGACGTGCGCGGCGTCACGCACGCGCATACGCCATATCGACGTGGAACTTCTCGAACCCGAGACGGTCGTACGTGCGCAGTGCGGGAGTATTGTCGCCTTCCACATAGAGCAGCACCGCACCGAGCCCGCGGTCACGGAGATAGTGCAATCCGGCGAGTGTCAGCAACCGGCCGAGACCCCGCCCCTGCGCGTCGGGGCCGATGGCCACGACATAGACCTCTCCGATTGCCGGGTCGCCGCCCTGCTTCGGGTGCACCTTGGTCCAGTGGAACCCGAGGAGCCTGTTTTCGTCCGCGGTGGAAAACGCCATGAACAATCCAGCGGGATCGAACCAGGCCTCCGCACGGCGCTCGGCCATTTCACGCTCGGTCCACGACCCCTGCTCAGGGTGCCAGACGAATGCGGCACCGTTGACGCGCAGTACCTCGGAATCATCCTCGACCCCTCGGTACACACGAAGCGAAACGCCTTCCGGCACAACACATTCCGGAAGATCAGCACCGGCGAGCGGGCGTCGCAACTGCAGCAGTTCGCGCGCGCCGGTGAGCTCGAGTCGCCGCGCTACCGCCTGTGCCGCCGGCAGATTTCCGTGCGCCCAGACTCTCGCATCCGGCCCTCCCTCGGACAATGCCTCGGACACTAGCCTGCCGCCGATGCCCCGACCGCGTGCCTCGGGGTCCACCACCAGTTCGGCCATGGCGGGATGATCCTCGTGCCCCGGCTGCAACTGGGCATATCCGATGATCCGGTCGGCATCGGTCCATACCAGGTGACGCACACCACCCTCGCCGCCGTAGCTGGACACAGCGTGGACTCCCTGCTCCGACACTGGGGCGGTACCGTCCGCCGCCGCCGCCCGATCCAGGAGAGCGGACACGCCAGCCACCTGTCGGGGTTCGAGTCGCGCCGACCAAGACTGCACGGGAATCGTCATCGGATCGGCCCTTCCGAGGATTCGAATTCGACACCCTCATCATCGAGGTCGTCCCCGGGTGCCACCGTCGCCGCCGAATTACCGGACGCGCCCGACTTGCTGCGAGCGGGACGCACCGCCTTGTAGCCGACGTTGCGTACCGTGCCGATCAAGGATTCGTACTCGCTGCCCAGTTTGGCGCGCAGGCGGCGCACGTGGACGTCGACCGTGCGGGTACCGCCGAAGAAGTCGTATCCCCACACCTCCTGCAGCAACTGCGCACGAGTGAAGACTCGTCCCGCATGTTGCGCAAGATATTTGAGGAGTTCGAACTCTTTGTAGGTGAGGTCGAGGGGACGCCCACGAAGTCGGGCCGTGTAAGTGCCCTCGTCGATGACCAGTTCGCCGAGCGTAATCGTGCCCGAAGCCTCCGGGTTCGCGCCGCCGCCGCTGCGCCCCAACAGCAGTCGGAGGCGGGCGTCCACTTCGGCCGGCCCGCTGTCCGGGAGCAGGATGTCGTCGAGCCCCCAGTCGGAGTTGACGGCCACCAGGCCGCCCTCGGTAAGTACCGCCACCACCGGAACCGCGGAACCCGTGCTACCCAATAGCCTGCAGAGACCGCGGGCCGCTGCGAGGTCGATGCGTGCGTCCACCAGAGCAATGTCGGCCGAGTGCGCTTCGAGGAGGGACGAGACCTCCTTCGGGGCAGGCCGCACCGAATGCGCCAGCAGCGCGAGGGCAGGCAAGACCGCCTCAGGATTGGGGTCGGAGGTAAGAAGCAGTAACTCCACACGACCTCCCATCTCGACAGTCTTGTCGGTCACAGAGTAGCGCGCCGGAGTCGGGGCCCGTTGCGCCGAACCCCCGCAACCCGGCGCAGGCGCATCGCGCCGACATTCCGCGGAACGGCGTCGGCCACAATGGGGCCGTGCGGAAACTCATCATTGGAATGGTATTCCTCGTTGCTCTCGGTCTCGTCGTCGACTTCGGCTCGGCGGCGTACGCGGAGTACCGGATCTCGAGGGAACTGAGGGCGGGCGCGTCGCTCACAGCAGATCCCGAGGTCACGGTGCACGGTTTCCCGTTTCTCATCCAAGCGTGGGAAGGAAAATATGACGACATCGAGATTCGCGCCCAGGGGGTGCAGAGCGACGAGGTAGGTGAGGTGACGATCGAATCCACCTTACAGGGTGTCTCTGCACCCCTGTCCGAGTTGGTGAACGGCACCGTGGCGACCGTTCCTGTCGATCACCTCTCCGGCAGGATGCTCATCGATGCCACCGACTTGGGCCAGTTTCTCGACATTGCAGACCTTCAGGTTTCGGCCCCGCCTGCCAGCAGGTCGGACGGCACCGGCGGTTCCGGCGGTTCGGGCACGCCCACCGCGGGCGGAGTAGTCCTTACTGGCACGGTCCCGGTCGGGCCCCTCGAGACGACGGTCAGCGTTCAGGCCGACCTGGTGCTCGACGGCGGCCAGGTGAAGATTGTCGCTAGCGATTTCTATTTCGGGCCGGAGGGCGAGGCCGACTTCGCCATCCCGGATCCGCTGGCTCACGCAGTCCTCGGTCTCTTCACCCGGACGATCGACCCCCGGGAACTCCCGTTCGGTGTGCAGCCGACAGAGGTTTATGCGGAGGGGTCGCAGATCGTCATCGAAGGTGTGGGTGACAACGTCACGATCAACCTGGACGGGTTACAGAGAAGATAGCTGGCAACCACCACCGGAGGAGGATTCGTAGTCGCCGAATACTGATCTCTCCCTAGGGAACTCGCAAGTACCGCTGTCGGGAACTCCATTCCCGGCTCCATCTTGCGTCCGCACTTCCGGATAGCCGGAGCATCCACCCCGGCCGCTCTGCGAACCGCTCCGAAATCCCGCAGTCGACCCCCCGGGCTTCAAGTTCCCGGAAAACGGGGTAAACTGGCGCCCGTGCAATCCAGCCAGGAGCTCATGCTCACCCGACGCCGCACGGTCGATCTGTGTCGCCTCGGGGCTTGTTGCTGTATCTGCCGCTGATCACCAGGGCTGTCGCTCTCTGCTGACACCGCAGACTCCACGCACGTGATCGAGACCGACGATGATGACGCACTTCCATCGTTTCTCGGCGCCAAGCCGGCATTGCGGACTTACGCAGGATCGCTTCATATGTTCACCTCACTCGACGCCCTGAGGGTCGGCATCCGTGGCCTCCGCTTCGTGGCGTTGGTCACCACCACCCGAACCGAGCAAGTACACACCGTGCAAATACGCACCGTGCAAATACGCACCGTGCAAATACGCACCGAAAGGAACACCATGGCTCGCTCCGATGTCCTAGTCTCCGCCGACTGGGCTGAGCAGAACCTCAACACCCCCAAGACCGTTTTCGTCGAGGTGGACGAGGACACCAGCGCATACGACGGCGGCCACATCGAAGGTGCCATTCGCCTCGACTGGCGGAAGGACCTGCAGGACGGCGTCCGCCGCGACTTCCTGAACCAGCAGCAGTTCTCCGATCTCCTGTCCGCCAAAGGCGTCGCCAACGACGACACCATCGTTCTCTACGGTGGCAACAACAACTGGTTCGCCGCCTACGCATACTGGTACTTCAAGCTGTACGGCCACGATGATGTCAAGCTGATCGACGGTGGCCGCAAGAAGTGGGAGCTTGACGGGCGCCCCCTCTCACGCGAGGCCGTCATCCGCGAGACCACCAAGTACGAGGCCAAAGCGCCCAATCTGTCGATCCGAGCGTTCCGCGACGAGGTAATCGACGCCATCGGGAACAAGAACCTCATCGACGTCCGTTCACCCGACGAGTTCTCCGGCAAGATCCTCGCGCCGGCGCACCTGCCGCAGGAGCAGGCTCAGCAGCGTGGACACGTCCCGAGCGCGATCAACATCCCTTGGAGCACCACCGCCAACGAGGACGGCACCTTCAAGTCGGACGAGGCCCTCGAGAAGCTCTACGCGGAGAAGGGCTACGACGAGTCCAAGCCCACCATCGCGTACTGCCGTATAGGCGAGCGCTCCAGCCACACCTGGTTCGTGCTCAAGGAAATCCTCGGCAAGTCCGACGTCAAGAATTACGACGGCAGCTGGGTCGAATACGGCTCACTCGTCGGCGCACCAATCGAGTTGGAGGTTCACTGAATCATGTGCGGAGCACCAGTACAGACCCAGACCCTGCCCGCGGGCGTGGACGTGGAGAAGGAAACGGTCATCACCGGCCGCGTCCTCGCCGCTGACGGCCAGCCGATCGGTGGAGCGTTCGTCCGGCTCCTCGACGGTGGTGGAGAGTTCACCGCCGAGGTCGTCGCATCGGGCACCGGAGACTTCCGTTTCTTCGCCGCACCCGGCGACTGGACCGTGCGTGCGTTGTCCAGTTCAGGCAACGGCACCTCCACGGTGAGCCCGACCGGCGCCGGCGTGCTCAACGTCGACGTCATCGTCGGCGAGTAAATCACGAGCCGATACACGCGAAAGGGCCCGTTCCGATTCGGAGCGGGCCCTTTCGGTGTGCGAGAGCGCCGAAACCAACCCACTGGTTGCCTTTTTTGGGGTGGAGGTGCAGGGCCTGGCCGAAGTCTCGGGAATATGTCTCCCGTTTCGGGCGTTCGGCGGCCTCGGTTTAGGATGGCACCGTGGTTATCTTATTCGAGGTACTTCTTGTCCTTGCCGCGGTGTTGATCACGTGGTTCTCCCTGTACACGATCTACCGCCTGGTCACCGACGAGTCGTGAGTCGAACCCCGGACGCAGGCGCAGATCCCTCTCCCGAGCAGCCGACTTCCGAAGCTTCGGCCGGGGGCACCCCTGGTGCGCGTCGTGGTAGCGGCGATGCGGCCGTTGCCGATGCGATCGAGCGTTCCAAGACGACGGCCTCGCGGAACTTACCTCAGCTTCCGGACCTTCCGTTGTCCGAGGACACGGCCAATCTCCGTCTCGGCCCGGATCTGAACAACGAACTCCTCGCAGTACTGCCCCTGGTGGGCGTGTGGCGCGGCGAAGGAGAAGGTCAGGACGCTGGCACGGGCGACTACCGCTTCGGCCAGCAGATCATCGTCTCCCACAACGGTGGCAACTACCTCAGCTGGGAATCGCGGTCCTGGCTTCTCGATGCCGAAGGCGAGTACGTGCGTCCCGACCTCCGCGAATCCGGCTTCTGGCGGATCAGCGGAGACGGCATCCCTGGCAGCACCAACGAAGAAGTCGTCGAACTGCTCCTCACCCACAGTTCCGGCATCGTCGAATTGTTCTACGGTCGCGCCCTCACGCAGTCGTCGTGGGAACTCACGACCGACGTCGTGATCCGCAGCACCTCCGGTGCCCTCGTCGGCGGCGCCAAGCGTCTCTACGGCATCGTCGAGGGCGGCGACTTGGCCTACGTCGAGGAACGCGTCAACGCGGACGGTGAACTCCTCCCCCACCTCTCCGCGCGGCTCGCCCGCTACATCGGCTGATTCCTCTGCAAGCACACTCTTGCAGAGGAATGTCGACTAGTACTCACGGACGCCGATCGGCCCCCGAGCCTCCGGTGCATGTCGCACCGGGCCCGATCTGGACCAGACCGGGGGCTCAGGGGCCGGGTAGCTGCCTGGGATTCGCTCGTCGCTCGCGCGGTCAGTGAATTCCATCAGCGGTAGCGGCTAGCCGGCAGCCACCTCACGTGTCCGTTTGTCATTCAATTTCAGACCACCTCCTTCCTCGTGTACTGAAGAAAGTACGCCGCGCTCACGCAGCGGGCAATGTATTTTCGCTCTGCAAATTCTCGACTCGTATCACCAGGTCAGCACTGGTATCTTCGGGAAGTTGGTGGGTGACCACCACGACTGTGCGGTGCGGCGACACTAGTCCGCCGTCGCGGGCGAGCAGTCTTCGGAGGAGGTCCGCGCCCTCGACTGCATCGAGGTGTTCGGTCGGTTCGTCGAGCAACAGCACCCGCGCGGGCGACAGGAGAGCCCGGGCCAGGAGCAGTCGGCGGCGCTGCCCACCCGACACCGCCCTGGCACCGCCGGCGAGCGTCGTCTGCAGGCCCCGCGGTAGCCCGGATACCCAGGCCCCGAGTCCGACGGCACCCAGGACGTCGAGTGCCTCCGCTTCCTGAATACCGCCGCGCGCCACCCGCAGATTCTCGAGCACCGAAGTATCGAATAGGTGTGCGTCCTCGGCGAAGAAGCCGACGTTCCGGCGGAGAGCGCCGGACTCCACGCGGCGCAGATCCATGTCGTCGACTCGGACGGTCCCCGAGATCGGTGGAAGCAGTCCGGCGACCGTCATCAGAGTGGCGGTCTTTCCGGCGCCGCTGCGCCCGACCACTGCAACGCGGGCACCTGGCTGGAGGTCAAGGTCGAGAGGTGCGGTGATAGAACCACGTGGCCACCCGCATCGCAGCGCCTCCGCGACGATCTCGGTCGGACCATCCAGATCGCGATCTCCTGTGCGCGGATCAGCGACCGCTGCGTCCAGAACGGCGAGGATGCGACTCGACGCGATCCTGGCCCGGGTGAGCGCCACCGCCGCAGCGGGCAGTGCGGTCGTGGCCTCGAATGCCGAAAGCGGCAGCAGCACCAGGATTCCCACCGCCATCGGACTCATCGTCCCGGAGGAGTAGAGGTTCATGCCGATGAGCAGTGAGGCGATCACGCTCACCCCGGTCGCAAGGGGGGTTGCCGCGTCCGCGAATGCGGTCGGTACGGCGGCGCGGTCGGTACCGGCCACGGCGGCGCGATCGGCGTCCACGGCCCGCGACACTGTCCTGTCGATCCGACCGGCTACCCGGAGCTCCGCGGCGTGATCGAGCGCAGTGACGGCGTTCTCGCTGAATCGGGCCCGCGCCTGCGCGCTGGACGTCTCGGCTGTGCTAGCGGCCCGCGCAGACAACCAGGGCGCCGCCACCCCCGACACCGCGAGCGCGACAGCAAGCACCAAGGCTGCGGCAGGGGAAATGAACGCGAGTGTGCCGACGGCCGCCACGGCCAAGATGACGGCGACGGCGATGGGGACGAGTGCGCGCACCACGACATCGCCGAGGGTGTCGACGTCCGAGCCGGTGCGGGCGAGGAGTTCGCCGCGACGCAGGCCCGCCGCTGCCGCGGGTTCTCCATCGGCCAGTCGCTGGTACAACTGGGTGCGGGCGGAGGTGGTCCCGCGCAACGCGGTGTCGTGAGTGGCCAACCGTTCGAGATAGCGGAATACTCCGCGAGAGATACCGAGCGCCCGCACCGCCACGACGGCCACGCTGAGGTCCAGAACCGGCGGCATCTGCCACGCCCGCGTGATCAACCACGCCGACAGCGCCGCCAACGCGAGCGCACTGCCCAACGTGGCGACTCCGGCGCCGATTGCGCGCATTACACGCCCTGGTTGCAGAGCGAGGAGCGGCAGCGCCCGCATCAACGGATCACGCGACATCGGCGCTCACCTCGATCACCCGATCGGCGGCCGCCAAAAGGGTCGGACGGTGCCCGACGACCACAACGGTCCGCCCCGCGGCGGCCAAACGTCGTAGCGAGTCGAGTACGGTCCGCTCGGAATTGTCGTCGAGGTGCGCGGTGGGTTCGTCCAGCACCAGAACCGGCCTGCGGGTCGACAGAACCCTGGTCAGAGCGAGTCGCTGCCGCTGGCCAAGCGACAGCCCCACTCCCCCTGCTCCTACCCGAGTGCCCCATCCGTCGGGCAGTTCGGCGAGCACCACATCGAAACCAGTTGCTGCGCAGGCCTCCTCGAGATCGAGTACCTCGCCGATCAGCCGAAGGTTCTCGTCCAGGGTTCCGGGAACCAGAACGGGATGCTGCGGGAGCCACGCCACCTGCGCCCACCACGAAGACCGGTCGAGTGCCCCGACAGCCTTGCCTGCGACCCGCACTTCACCGTGGTCCACGTCGATGAGGCCGAGAAGAGCTTGCACCGCGGTCGATTTCCCGGATCCGTTCGGTCCGGTCAACACGGACACCGCACCGGGTTCGAGGGCACCGGTCAACCCGTGAGGCGCGCTACCGTAGCGGGACCGAACGTCCACATCCTCGAATTCAATACGCGCACCGGCAAACTCGACGATCTCGGTGCCGTGGCCAGAATCGTCCCGGTCGGCATCGATGACCGCGAAGGCCCTGCTCGCCGCAGCCATTCCGTCTTCGGCGGCATGGAACTGGGTACCCACCATCCGCAGCGGGAGATACACCTCGGGCGCCAGGATCAGTGCCACGATCCCCGCTTCCAGTCCCATGTCTCCGTACACCAACCGCAGTCCGATGCTGACAGCGACGAGTGCCACGCACAGGGTTGCCAACAATTCGAGCACCATCGAGGACAGGAACGCCACCCGCAGCGCCGACATCGTAGTGCGGCGGTGGGCATCGCCGAGTTCCCGTATCCGCATCGCCGGGCCCTGCTCACGTCCGAGTGCGCGCAGTGTTGGCAACCCAGCCAGGAGGTCGAGCAGTTGCGAGGACAGCGTGGTCATTGCAGTCAGGGTCTTCGCGGCCTTGCCCTTGGTGAGCAAGCCGATGAGGATCATGAAGATCGGGATCAGCGGCAACGTGACAAAGATGATCGCTGCCGACGTCAGATCCTGAAAGGCGATGACCACCAACGTTGCCGGGGTAAGCGTCGCCGCGAGGACCAGCGCGGGCAGATAGCCGATGAGGTACGGCAGCAGGCCATCGATTCCACGGGTGAGGACGGTCGCGATCTCGTCTCGCCGCGGATCGAGCTCGCGCGGTTGCATCCGGGTGGCGACACCCAGAACCTCGCCCCGCAGTTCTGCTACGACGCGCGTGGCGGCCCGGTGCGCGAACCGGGACTGTAGCCAGGTACCGACCGCCCGTACGCCCACGGCGATCGCGAGCACAACCAGTTCGGTGGACCACTGGCCGAGATCGGTGGCGCCATTGACGATCACGCCACCGAGCACCCGCCCGATCATAAGCGCCGACACGATGACCATCGCGACGTTGACGAGCGACAATCCGACCGTGAGAACGAGATACCCGCGGGCTGCGGCCGAATAGCGCCACAGACGTGGATCGACGGGCCGCCGGGAGGCGCGCTCCCCGCCTGGACTTACCTGCGCCGGTACGGGAGCGTCGCCCACCTCTATCGTCATGTGCGCTTCGACGGGAGCCCGATCGACGGCGGGATGTGCTTGGTCGAAATCCGTTGACGGAACACCCAATACGTCCAGCCCTGGTAGATCAGCACCACCGGGGTGAGGAAGGCCGCGGCCCACGTCATCACCGTCAATGTGTAGTGACTCGACGACGCGTTCTCGATGGTCAGGCTGTAGGCAGCATCCAGCGTAGACGGCATAACGTTGGGGAACAGTGAACCGAACAGCAGGGCGACCGTACCGACGACAGCGACTGACGTGAACAGGAAGGCCCATCCCTCACGCTCGGCGCGGGTGAGCGCGACGACCCCGAGGAGCGCAGCGGCGGCCGCCACGACGAGAATCCATGTCCAACCCTTGCCGTACGCCAACTGCGTCCACAACACGAAGCCTCCAGCGACAGGAATGGCTGGAACGGCCAACCGGGACGCCAATGCAACAGCATCCGCGCGTACTTCGTCCGCCGTCTTCAGTGCCAGAAATACCGCGCCGTGCAACGCGAAGACGAGAGCGGTCGTGAGACCGCCCAGCAGCGCGTAGGGATTGAGCAGATCAAAGAAACTCGCGGTGACCTGCTTGTCGGCATCGATGTCGACGCCCCTCACGATGTTCGCGAATGCGACACCCCAGAGCACGGCGGGTACCCACGAGCCGAACACGATGCCCCAGTCGCAGCGCCTTCGCCACCTGTCGTCGTCGATCTTGCCGCGGTACTCGATGGCACAGACTCGGACGATGAGCGCAACGAGGATGATCAGCAGCGGTAGGTAGAAGCCCGAGAACAAGGTGGCATACCACTCGGGGAAGGCCGCGAACAACGCACCACCGCCGGTGATGAGCCACACTTCGTTGCCGTCCCACACGGGGCCGATGGTGTTGAGCACCACCCGCCGGCGGGTGTCACCCTTCGGGTCCTTGCGCCTGCCCAGCACGGGCATCAGCATCCCGACGCCGAAGTCGAATCCCTCCAGCAGGAAGTACCCTATGAAGAACACCGCGATCAGAATGAACCAAATCTGTTGAAGTCCCATGACCGTCTCCCCTAGTACGCGAACGACAGTGGTTTGGGCGAACCCGGTTCTTCGGGCTCGTCATGGTCGTCGCCCGGTGGATGCGCGTCGTGTTCGAGTGGGCCCTCGACGGTGTAGCGGCGGATCAGTCCGAACCACACGACGGCCAGTGCCCCGTAGACGATCGTGAACGTGATCAGAGAGACCCAGACAGTCCACGCGGAGTGATTCGAGACGCCCTGGTCGACCGTCAGCCGGATCATGTCCACGCCGGTCGGGTTGGGTGCCACGACCCACGGTTGACGGCCCATCTCGGTGAACACCCATCCGGCGCTGTTCCCGAGGAAGGGCGTCGGGATCATGAGGATGGACAACCAGCCGAACCACTTCTTTTCCGGGACACGCCCCCCGCGGGTCATCCACAGCCCGACGACGGCGAGTAGTGCCGCGCCGGCCGCCCAGCCGATCATCGCCCGGAAGGTCCAGTAGGTGACGAACAGGTTGGGCTTGTAGTCACCTGGCCCGTACATCTCCTCGTATTGCGCCTGGATCTCGGTGACGCCGTCGATGGTGGAGTTGAAGTCGCCGTTGGCCAGAAACGAGGTCAGCCCCGGAATCTTGATGAGCTGAGTGATGTTCTCGCAATTATTCTGGGTGCCCACGGTGAGTATCGAGAAGTCTGCCCCGGTCTCGGTGTGGCAGAGCGATTCCGCCGAAGCCATCTTCATGGGTTGCTGCTCGAACATCAGCTTGGCCTGGATGTCGCCGGTGATGGCCAGCCCGACACCGGACGCCACCATGACCCAGAGGGCGAAGATGGTGATCGGACGGAACATCGTCCTTGCAGTTTCTTCATGTTTCTGCGCCACAGCCAGTTCGGTGGCTTCCTTGGACCTGCGCATGTTGCGCACCATCCACCAGCCGCCGACGCCGGCCACGAAGGTACCTGCGGTGAGAAATGCCCCCGCCAAGACGTGAGGGAAGGCTGCCAGCGCAGTGTTGTTGGTGAGCAGCGCCCAGATACTGGTGAGTTCCGCGCGCCCGGTCTCGGGATTGAAATCCGCGCCCACCGGGTGCTGCATGAAGGAGTTGGCGGTGATGATGAAGTACGCGGACGCGTTCACCCCGATCGCCACCAGCCAGATGGTGGCGAGATGGACGAGTTTGGGCAGCCGTCCCCACCCGAAGATCCAGAGCCCGAGGAACGTCGACTCGAGAAAGAATGCGACGAGACCTTCGAGAGCGAGCGGAGCGCCGAACACGTCACCGACGAAGCGCGAGTACTCGCTCCAGTTCATGCCGAACTGGAACTCCTGCACGATGCCGGTGGCAACGCCCAGAGCGAAGTTGATCAGGAAGAGCTTCCCGAAGAACTTGGTGAGCCGATACCAGTGGTCCTTTTTGGTGACCACCCACATCGTCTGCATGACGGCGATCAACGGGGCGAGCCCGATCGTCAGCGGAACGAGGATGAAGTGATAGACGGTGGTTATGCCGAACTGCCACCGGGAGACATCCAAGGCATCCATGTCTACTCCGAAACTAGGCCCGTGGGACAGACTCCAAGGCCGGTACGTGGGCTTGCGCCCGAACCCTGAAAACAACGTACTGTGGGCCCACTCTGCCCGCAGTGCATCGCTACTACGAAATGTAGTAGCAGTGTCAAACCGCGGCGGACTCGGTACCCGTCGTCTCGATCGCCAGGTCGACCAACGCGACAATCTCGTCGGCCAGAGGCGCGGCGGGCAAGACCAGCCCGTCGATCTTACGCACTCGGGCGGCTGTAGTGACGCTCGAAATCAGCCAAACCCCGTCCGCCGTAATGAGGTCTGCCGGACGCAGGGCAGCGTACTCGCAACGGAATCCTTTACCTGACGCCACTTCGTAGAGGGCCTGCTGCGTGGTGCCGGGCAGAATGCCGTGCTCGGGAGGCGGCGTAAGAAGCGTCTTCCCACGGGTGATGACCACCGTCGAACGTGGCCCTTCCAACACATTGCCCTCACTGCTGACGAAGATCACATCCTCGGCCCCGAATGTGGCCGCATACCGTAAGGCCGCCATGTTCGTCGCATAGGACAGCGTCTTCGCGCCGAGCAGTTGCCATGGCGCACTCGCCGACAGATCCACCGAGTAGCCCCGGGCCAGCATGAGTACCGACACCCCGTCGCGCCGCGCCTCGAGGATCCGTTCGGACACCGGTCCGACGGTGGCGAACGCCGTCTCGTCTCCACCGGACTCTCGTCCGCGGCTGAGCACGAGCCGCAGCGCACCCTCCCGCTCGGCCCCCCATTCCTCCGCGGCCATCTCCGCGGCCAGTCGCCACTCGTCCAGATCCGGGTTGGACAATCCGAGAGCACGGGCCGACGCCACAAGCCGAGTGAGATGCGGCTCCAACTTGAGTGCACGACCGCCGCGCACCAGCAGCGTCTCGAAAACTCCGTCGCCACGTACCACTGCCAGATCGTCCGCGTGCAGCAGCGGGACATCGGCGTCTCGCACTTTGTGGTCCAACGTCACCAACACTTGATCAGACATGCGGCCAGCCTATCGACCCTGCACTCCGCCACCGCCGGGTCATGATCCCTAGACTGGTTGAGTGGTCGACACACTGCCCGTCTCACCCAGTCCACTCCTCAACGTTGCGGGCGCGGTCCCTGCGCCTGCGGACTCCCCCGACACCGGCGTCGCCTGGCACTACGGCGATCCCCTCGGTGAACAGCGCAAGGCCGAACGCTCCGCTGTAGTCGTCGACCGGTCGAACCGGTTCGTCATCGCGATCGGCGGACCCGAACGGCTCACCTGGCTGCACACCATCTCGAGCCAGCACGTCTCCGCCCTCCCCGACGCCACGAGCGCCGAGAACCTCAGCCTCGACGTTAACGGACGCGTCGAACACCACTTCATACAGACCGACTTGAACGGCCTCACGTGGATCGACACCGAGGCAGATCGCGGACCGGATCTGCTCACGTTCCTCACCAAGATGGTGTTCTGGTCCAAAGCCGAGCCCCGCAACGGCAGCGAACTGGCGGTCCTCAGCATGATCGGACCCGACACGGCGTCGGTACTCGACCGAGCCGGCGTCACCGCTCCCGTGGAGCCGTACGCAGTTGTCTCGGTACCCGGCGGAGGCTTCGTCCGACGCATGCCGTGGCCGACCGCGCATTCGTTCGATCTCCTCATTCCGCGCGAGCATCTCGCCGACTGGTGGGCTCGGCTCACCGCGGCCGGAGCCGCCCCCGCCGGAACCTGGGCGTTCGAGGCGCTGCGGGTCGCCGCGGTGCGACCCCGGATCGGTCTCGATACCGACGACCGGACCATCCCGCACGAGGTGCGCTGGATCGGCGGCCCCGCCGAACACGGCGCGGTACACCTCGAGAAGGGCTGCTACCGCGGACAGGAGACGGTGTCCCGGGTTCACAATCTCGGTAAACCGCCTCGCCATCTGGTTCTGCTACACCTCGACGGCAGCGCCGAGGGCAGGCCGAATGCCGGGGACCCGGTGACGGTAAGCGGCCGCACGGTCGGGCGGATCGGCACCGTGATCGACCATCACGACCTCGGACCCATCGCGCTGGCCCTCGTCAAACGCTCCATCCCCGTCGACACCGAATTGGTCGCTGGACCCTGCGCCGCTTCCATCGATCCCGACTCGGTGATCGAGGACGATCGGATCCAGGCCGGCCGTGCCGCTGTCGATCGCCTGAGGGGCCGATGAACACCGCCAACGTGTCGACCGGGAAGTCGACCGAGAAGGTGGCGCCCGGGAAGGTACTGACCGTCTGCGTCCTGCACACCGAACGCAGCAGCGGGACCGGGCGGGTGACCCGCACAGCGATCGACAAGCGACCCCTCGACGGCGCTGTGCGTGTGACGACCACCGGACTGTCCGGTGACCACGTCTGTGACACAAAATTTCACGGCGGCCCGTTCAAGGCCGTCTACGCCTACCAGGACGCCGAAGCGAGGCGCTGGGAATCGGAACTCGGGCGCGAGCTTCCCCCGGGCTGGTTCGGCGAGAACCTGCGCCTCGACCAGATCGCCACGACCGACGCCGTGATCGGCGAGCGGTGGCGGATCGGCACGACCGAACTGGAGGTGACGGGCCCCCGGACGCCGTGCGGCACGTTCGGGGTGTGGGCCGCCGAACCGCGGTGGGTCAAACGCTTCACTCAGCGCGCAGACACGGGTGCGTACTTGCGGGTGGTAACGGAGGGATCGGTCACCGCGGGCGCCGCAGTCCACCGACTCCACGTGCCCGCCCACGGTGTCACCGTGCGCGATCTGTTCACCGGCCACGACCCAGAGCGACTCGTCGCGCTGCTCGAACAGCAGGCGAATCTCTCACCGACCGTCGTCGAGACGGCCCGGCGGTGGATCGCCGGACTGGAAGTACGGGTGCAGTAGTGAGCATTGAACTGGTCGAGGTCGTGCGTTCAGGATTCAGGGAGTGCGTTCACCGTGGTTCCGCGGTGATCCTGCGCGCGGACGGCGAGATCGCGCTCAGCCTCGGTGAGGTGCACACACCGATCTACCCTCGATCTTCGAACAAGCCCTGGCAGGCCGTGACGATGTTGCGGAACGGCTTCGTGCCGTCCAGTTCCGAAGAACTCGCGATCGCGACGGCTTCCCACGAGGGTGAATCGGATCACATCGAACTCGTCGAGCGGCTCCTCATCCGCCACGGCCTCGACGATGCCCAGCTCGGCTGCCCGGCCGATCTGCCCTCCAACGAGCTCGCCCGGGCTGAGCTGCTGGCCGCGGGTGAGCTTCCCCGGCCGGTGTACATGAACTGCTCGGGCAAGCACGCCGCGATGCTCGCGACCTGCCTGATCAACGACTGGCCCGTGGACAACTACCTCGAGCCGACGCATCCACTGCAACTCGCGATCGTGGAGACGCTCGGCTCCATCAGCGGCGACGTCGACGCCGAACTCGGAATCGACGGATGCGGGCTACCGATCGTCCCGCTGTCGCTGACGCACCTGGCTCGCGCGTTCGCCCGGCTCGTGACCGCGGAATCCGACTCTCCCGAACTCGCCGTCGCCGACGCCATCCGCGAGCACCCCTACCTCGTGTCGGGAAGCGGCAAGGACGACGCGCGATTGATGCCGGTCGTACCCGGATTGCTTTCGAAAGCGGGCGCCGATGGTGTCTACGCAGGCGCGATGCCGGACGGTTCGGCGTTCGCGCTCAAGATCGACGACGGTCACGAGCGTGCCCGGTTGCCGCTTGCCACAGCACTTCTCCGCCGCATGGGGGTCTTGTGGACGGAAGATCTGGCGGCACTCGCATCACAGCCAGTACTCGGCGGCGGGGTCCGGGTGGGCACCGTCTGCGCAATCCCAGGAGTCTTTTGAACGCAAAATGCCCTTCATCGGGGCTGCTCGCGAGCCCGATGAGACTTAACTGACACGCCTTTGGGGTGGGGATGGGAGCGCGAGCGACTTTTGCACGCTAGAGTGTGGGTCAGGAACTTACACACTCAAACGGGGCCGCCAAATTCCCCAGGCCGCCCCGCGAAAGCGCGAGGGGGTCAGCCATGGGCCGCGGCCGGGCTAAGGCAAAGCAGACCAAGGTTGCACGCGAGCTAAAATACAGCGTACCGACCACGGATTTTGACAGCCTGCAAAGGGAGCTCTCGGGTGGGTCGTCTACCTCGCAACGGGACGAGGTCTTCGCCGACCAGCGTGCCGACAGGGAGGGTCACTCCCGGGAGGACGACGACGACTGGCGGCACTGAGAGCTGACGACAGCGAAATGAGGGGGAGCCGAAGGCTCCCCCTCATTTCCGCCTTTTTGGGCGCAGGCCCCTTTCAGACGTCGGTCCGGGGCGACTAGCTCGCCCCGGACCGACGTATGGGGTGCAGACCCCCAGAATCTGCGCTGGTCAGAACCTTGGGTGATCGCCGGCAAGAACGGCGCGCACAGCCGACACGTCCTGCGACTTCTTGATGCTGCCCAGCGTCCAGCAATCGATGTGTCGCGCCGTCAGGACGGCCAGCGCACGATCGACGTCCTCGGGCGCCACCACGGCGACCATGCCGACACCCATGTTGAAGGTCTGCTCCATCTCTGTCCGCTCGACCCGTCCGCGCTGTGCGATCATCGCGAAGATCGGAGCCGGACTCCAGGTGCCGCGATCAAGTTCGGCGACCAGGCCCTTGGGCATGACGCGCGCAAGATTGCCGGCAAGTCCACCACCTGTGACGTGGCAGAACGTTCGCACGTCGGTCTCAGCGGCGAGCGCCAGGCAGTCCTTCGCGTAGATCTTGGTGGGCTCGAGCATCTCCTCGCCCAGCGTCCGACTGAACTCGTCGACATGCGCCGTCAGGCTCATGTGGCCGATCTCGAGCAGGACCTTGCGGGCCAGCGAGTAACCGTTGGAATGCAGTCCGGACGACCCCATGGCGATCACGACGTCGCCCGGACGCACGCGGTCGGGTCCAAGTACCTGATCGGCCTCGACGACGCCGACTCCGGTCGCCGAGAGGTCGTAGTCGCCGTCGGCCATCACGCCGGGGTGCTCGGCCGTCTCGCCACCGAGCAGAGCGCAACCAGCCTGGATGCAACCTTCGGCGATGCCGTTGACGAGTTCCGCGACGCGCTCCGGGACGACACGCCCGACGGCGATGTAGTCCTGCAGGAAAAGCGGCTCGGCACCGCACACAACGAGGTCGTCGACCACCATTGCGACCAGATCGAGGCCCACAGTGTCGTGTTTGTCGAGCGCCTGCGCGATCGCGAGTTTGGTGCCCACACCGTCGGTGGAGGCCGCCAGCAGCGGTTCCTTGTAGTCACCCTTGAGCGCGAACAGACCCGCGAATCCACCGAGGCCACCGAGAACCTCGGGGCGACTGGCTCTCTTGGCCAAGGGAGCGAAGAGTTCCACCGCCCGATCACCTGCGGCGATATCCACTCCTGCGTCGGCGTAGGACGCGCCAGGGCGACTTGTCGGATCCTCGGTCATGGGGTTGTTACTCCAGCCTTCTGTTGCTCGTCAAAATCTTGCGGGTCGGGCAATCGAGTGCTGTGATTGCGTCCTTACGGTACCGGAATCGACAGATCAATCCCCAGTTGAGTGTGCGAATCCCGATCAGCGGACAGCGGTGAACACCGAATACGACCGCTCCCTTTTCGCGATTCCTCGAATCGGCTCAGCGAGCCGATTCCCCGGAGGCGAAGCCCCCGACACTCTCACCCGACTACGGTCGGCTGAGGGCACTCGCATTGTCGTTCTCCCGGGTCGCGGGACTTCCCGCAGCGCTTTCGAGCATTCCTTCGAGAACGTTCTTGCCGATCTCCGTGGGGACCGCGATGGGGTACGTGCCGTCGAAGCAGGCCGCACACAGTCGCGACGCCGGCTGCTCCGTGGCCGCGATCATGCTGTCGGTGGAGATGTAGCCGAGGGTGTCCGCACCGATGGAGCGGCGGATACCGTCGAGCATCTCGTCGAAGCTGCTGGGCTCTGAGCCGCCTGTCGCGCCGTTGGCAATCAGCTCCGCCGGGGAGGCGAAATCGATGCCGTAGAAGCAGGGCCACTTGACCGGCGGCGACGCGATCCGGACGTGGATCTCCAGCGCACCGGCCTCCCGGAGCATCCGGATGAGCGCGCGCTGAGTATTGCCGCGGACGATGGAGTCGTCCACCACCACAAGTCGCTTGCCTCGAATGACTTCCCTGAGCGGGTTGAGCTTGAGGCGGATACCCAGCTGGCGAATCGTCTGGGACGGCTGGATGAATGTTCGGCCGACGTAGGCGTTCTTCATCAGACCCTGGCCGTAGGGAATGCCCGACCCCTGCGCGTATCCGACTGCTGCGGGGGTGCCCGACTCCGGTACCGGTATGACCAGATCGCCGTCGGCGGGATGCTCGGTGGCGAGACGGCGGCCGATCTCGACACGGGTGGAGTGCACCGACCGTCCTCCGATGACGCTGTCTGGGCGCGCGAGATACACGTATTCGAACACACAGCCCTTCGGCTCCGGGTTCGCGAAACGTGAGGAGCGGACACCGTCGGCGTCGATGGCGAGGAGTTCGCCGGGCTCGATGTCGCGGACGAAGGACGCGCCCACGATGTCGAGGGCTGCTGTCTCGCTCGCCACCACCCAGCCGCGGTCCAGGCGCCCTAGGCACAGCGGGCGGATGCCGTGCGGATCACGAGCCGCGTAGAGCGTGTGCTCGTCCATGAACGTGAAGCAAAAGGCGCCGCGCAGCGTCGGCAGCAGCGTCATAGCCGCCTGCTCAATGGTCGTGTCGGCGGCGGCGTGGGCAAGGAGCGCACCGACGATGTCCGAGTCGGACGTGGCGCCGCCGGGGCGCTTGTCGTTGATCAGTCCCGCTGCACGCGCGCGTTGAGCAAGCTCTGCCGTGTTGACCAAATTGCCGTTGTGCCCGAGAGCAATACCACTACCCGCGGCGGTGGTACGGAAGATCGGCTGCGCGTTGTCCCACGTGGACGAACCCGTAGTCGAGTAACGACAGTGGCCCACCGCGACGTGACCGGGCATTGCTGCCAGGGTCTGCTCGTCGAACACTTGGCTGACCAACCCGATGTCCTTGAAGACCAGCACCTGCGAGCCGTCGGCGACGGCGATGCCTGCCGCCTCCTGTCCGCGGTGCTGTAGCGCATAAAGTCCGTAGTAGGTGAGTTTCGCGACATCTTCTCCGGGCGCCCAAACGCCGAACACCCCGCATTCTTCGCGGGGCTCGTTCTCGTCCTCGTCGGACGGGCTCGAGGAGAGGAGATTTGGACTGTGGACCGACAGATCGGCTCTGGTCACCGGGGTGCTCCCTGGGGATGGGCGTGTGAGGGGCAAGGTCAGTCTACGTGCCATCCGCCGGCGCTTCGTCCACGGTGCCGATTGAACCGCGGGCACACGGCATTCCTCGTCATTCGGGCGCCAATCGAGATCATCGCGGTTGGGAGCGCACCGCACGCGATCAGGCGGGACCGGGAGGGCGGTCGAGGCGCTGGACGGGGAAGCCGTCGCCGGAGGCGGAGGGCGTCGAGTTCGGGTTGCTTGATGTTCGATCCGATGGCGGTGTGAGTCCACACTCGAGGCCGGCAGCGGTGAGGGTGTCGTGCTGCCGGGCCTGGTCCTGATCGGCGGTGGAGACGCTGGCGTAGCCGAGGAGATCGTTCACACCGGGCAGTGTCCCGGAACCCACCGACACGGCTCCGGAGCGAGACATGGGCGGTGGGACAGTTTTTTGGGACAGGAAAGCTTGAGGTCGCACCGGTCCGTTCGCAGCGGGGTCGGGGTGTCCCGGAAGGGTTCGATTCCGAGACACCAGCGAGCACCCGGAAATCGATACAAGAGGCCACCGGTGTCAATTTCAGAAGTCGACTGCACGATGTGCTGGGCGAACGGGCGGTTGTGCAGAGATCTTCTGATCCCGCCGCAACTTTACGCACCACATCCTCCGCCGAGTGCCGTTTGCGGCCAGCCATGATCCCTATCGCCCCTTCCACGCCCTCACCCAGGCAATCAGGACTCAAAAACCAGCCGGACCGATTCACGGGGAACACGCCAGACAGGGCTGTGCCCCCGGAGCTAATCCGGGGGCACAGCCGTTCTCGAGATCAGTTCTTCGCTGGCGGGTTGTTGCGATTCCGCTCAGCCGGATTCGGCCTGGTGTCCTCGTTGTTCTTCGGTATGGCGGCACCCTCGTCTGCAGTTGCCTCGCTGCGGTGACCGATCGGGTCGACACCACAGGACGTGGCGCCGACCCGAAAGGCGGTGCGCTGAATCAACCCTAGGAGCCGCCGAACACCAGCTCCATGGAGCCGAACATCAGGCGTGATGCAGCGAGGTCCAGAGCGGTGATCGGTGCCGTGGGGCACGGGCCCAGGCCGGTTGAGACGCCGCCTGCGGCAGCTTCCCTACACTCAGTGATCTGCTCCGGGGTGTAGGTCCGAGGGAATCGATTAGCCTCCCAGAGGGCATCAGCGGAATCCGACTGGACATAGCTGCCTGCGGGAAGGCTCCCGCCACCGATGGAGTCTTGGGCGTGGGCGGCTGCAGGGGCTGCGGCCAGGAATAGCCCCGCGGTCAGGATTGCGGATCGGGTCAAGGTGAGTCGCATGATGGTCAGCTTCCTATGTAGCCGTAAGTCGGGGCGTATCCAGCGTTGCGGAAGGGCAAGCTTGCGATCTTGAATAGGCGTCTCATTGCTTCGCTTCATCTCCAGACTCATGAATTACTTATCGTGCACTGGCCGATATCGGCTCGGCCTACCATAAGTTAACGATCGATCGAAGTTTGGAGGCCCTTCCCGATCGGGAAGGGCCTGACGGACAAGGCTCAGAGCGAACCAGCCGTCACCGCGGCCACCTCCGGCAGAAAGCGCCGGCGCAAGAAGAAGCCCGCGGCGAACCCATAAGGCCAGCGCCACCGAAATGCCGCCGGCGCCGGCGGCAGACGACACCCTGGCGAATGCGTGAAACCGAACTCCCCCAACGTGTGCCGTCCCCGGCCTACCTCCCGCAGCCGATCCCGCAACTTGCGTGCCGTTGTTCTCTCCTGGCTGCGGCCCGGTTGATGCAGCCCGAAATGCCGACACACCTCTTGCACCATGGGTGCATTTTTGGCGCGACGAAATGCCTTCTGGTACTGGTTCTGTGGGTTACCTGACAGGAGGACGGGTGCTAGATCTTGCGGTGTACGTGCAGTCATGGACGGACAAGCTTGCTCGCCAGCGTCCACTGTTCCACTCGGAAAGCGACTTCCAGCATGCTCTCGCGCTGGTGCTTGCCGACAACGTTACGCAGTTGCGGTTGGAGAAGAAGCTGTCGGTGGGGAGGACGGAGTCGACTGTCTCTCGACGTGCTGGGGGTGCTGGACGGACACCGGATCGCGCTGGAGTTGAAGTATCCGAAGAAGCGACTGCGGGCGAGTATCGGCGGCAAGGTGTTCGATCTGCCAGCCTCGGGCGCCCCTGATGTCGACGCCGCGAAGACCTGGCGGGACATTGAACGAATCGAGAGATTGATCCTCGACGATGCCTTCGAGGCCGGGGCCTCCCTCAAACGCTGACAGTGCAGAAGTCGCCGAGTAATCGCCTGCACCCAACACCCACGAGGCCCCGGAGGGTGTTCCCGTATCCGGGGGCCGTGATCAATTGACGGCATGATGAGCCACAACGCAGTGAGCACGAGGTGGGTGGAACGCGCCCAACTCGACGCGGACCGCAAATGGTGGCCGGTCGCCGCCGCCCGCCGAACCCGCCGAACCCGCCTCAAAGCGATCATCTACATCGTCGACGGCATGGTGGCCCGGGTCCGAGCCGTCGACCCCGACGGCCACTGGGACCACGACGACCGCGGCTACGCCGACATCCCACTCACCCCACCCTTGACCGACCTGCAGATCGCCACCCAATTCCCCACCCTCGGAATCCGACTCGGCGACCACCGCCCCCACACCCGCGGGAAAATCCGCGAATACACATCCCTATAGTCAGGTGTTCGTCCGATAGATCCCCAGGCCACAGTCCTGTGTGCGCGCCAATGCCCATGATCGGGACCAGCCCCGCACTCGCTTCGAGATTCGGATCATCAAACCTCGCCGCAGCAACGGGCCGGCGTGAGAGAGTTGCAGCGACCTACTCTGACGGCAACTGCGTCGAGCTGAACACCGGGAGCTGATCATGACAGTCGCCGGGGGAATCGTGCTAGCCGCATTGGCATACATGGTCACGTTCTTGTCGATGCGCTGGATTCGGCAATCCCGCGTCGGCGCGACGACACGCGCGATCGGCTCGGTGATTCTGGTGCTGGTGCTCGGATTGCTGGTGTGGTTCGTGGCCAACACGGACTATGCGTTCATGATCGTGTTTCTTGCTACCGGGCTCCTACTACCGGCCCTGCACCAGGCGGTTCTCCATGTACACAATCGGAAGATCCGTAGTAGCTGACCGAGTAGGCCTGGTGCTTGTCGACAACCCGTGTTGGGAATCAACGTCGGAAAACCCGAGCCAACTTGCACCCTGGGACACGCTCGGGAGTACCCGGCCTACCGCCACGACCTGCCACCACTGACCGACGACGACTACACCACCGCACTCGCGTTCGTCGGGGAACTCGGCCACATTCGCGAGCGCTCTCGCGCCCGCATCGACCTCGAACTCGGAACGTATGCGGGGGCATTGCTTGCAATGCCCAGTAGTTCTGGAACTAACTAGCGTTCAGGACCCGCCGAGTTCACCGATGCACGGGCGATAAGCAGCAGAGCCACGGCCCCACATGTCATGCCTGCCACGAAGCCGCCCGCGGCCACGCTGAAGCCCCAGCCCGCCGCCCAGATGCCACCCGTCGCGATGATGACGTAGGCGATTACAGCTCTGAGGCCTCGCCGCGAGACTGCACGCCAAGTCTCACTGATATAGCGCTTCAACAGGTACCTCCATCATCACATGCACTTGAACTCATAGATCCTCAGGTTAAAAGGGGTTCCCCCAGTTGATCTCGAGCTCCGTTCCAGGGTCTTGCTACCGGGCGAAAGACTTCGCGCGAGTTCTGCGCGGGGGCACGACACCAGCGGATCACCCCCGTACACCCCACGCCACAACGACAAAGTGGAGCGGTACAACCGCATCCTGGCCGAGGACTTCCTCTACGCCCGCACGTGGTGTTCGGGGATTTTCATCGACTCAACATCGAATTGACCCAAAGCGCCAATCCGGCAATAACAAGGATCACTGACCCCCAGGGCGCTTTATGGCGGAGGTACTGCAACGAGTTCCTGAAAATTTGGTTGAGAGGCTCTCCCCGCCATGAAACTTGAGGCATCGTTCTCCTAAATCCGGCTCTTCAATTTTGAGCGGGTAGCCTGGGATGCTGTCCGGGCGGCTGCGGCCGAGACCACGAACCTCCAGGACTTTACATCGGTGACGGATCTGCGTCTGCTCGACATATTGACCTGGTGACCATCGGGTTCCCGTATTTTGGCTCGCGGAGACCTTCCACATCCGCAACGTCGGCATAGACCCGACGTTTATCGACGCAGACGGAAATAACATCAGCCCACCAGGCGTGGCGGGTCCTGATCCAACGGACGTCATGAGCCGTTCGTCGTGTGCCGGCGGGTTGGCCATAGCAGCCTTCAGCCCCCCACATGGGTAACAGGACTTGGTGCAGCACTGACCATCATCGGTTGCTGAACGCTGCCATCGAACAAACCGGCCGCTCCTGAGATGAAGTCCATGCGCTGAACTAAAGTCGTAGATATGGACGAAGATACAAGCCAGATGGGGTGGATCGGGCACTTCGTAGTGGGCGTCGGTTTCGTTGCAGTCGGCATCGGATACCTCCTCTCCGCTCCACTACCCATTTCCATCGGCTTGTTCGTCGTCGGAACGTACATCGCCGCGAAGCCCTGGATTAAGAAGTGGCGCACGAATTCCGCTCAGGGGGTCCGGTAAAAGCAACCTATGCCGGATCAACATGCGGGATCGTCAGCCGGTGGTCGGCTACTTACTGCCCGCCGTCCATTCCATGCCGAATCCGTAGGCCTGATCGATCTCCTGCTGCCCGCCGCGGATGTAGCGGACCTCGCGGGTGACGGTCAGTTCCCGGCCATTGCTCTCCAGCATCGCGATCGCACAGGAGAGGGCCTGGTTGTCCGCCGAGTCGAGTTCGACCTCGACCTGCGGGCCGGAGGTGGGGAAGAGAGTCACAACACCGTTGGCCTGCGACCAGTTCGGGACACCTTGGTAGATGAAGGCGAAGATCAGGATCCGACGGAACTTGGTGATGTCGGCGAGGTTGATGTGCAGGTTCTCTCCAGCAGTGTTGCCGCCGCTGCGGTCGTCCCCGTCGAGGTAGATGAACGGCGGCTCGTTGAGCGCACCGAACGAGTTCCCGAGTGCCTGCACTACCCCCTTGGTGCCGTCGGCCAGCTCGTACATCGCGCCCAGATCCAGATCGATGCCCGGCGTCGCCGCAGCCTTGAGCTTGGCGAGGAATCCTTTGTCCGGCGTTGCAGCGCGCGCGGTCCAGTTGAGGTTGACCCGCATCGTGCCTTGTCCGTCACCGGACTTGGCCAGAGAAACGGTGGGTGTGGACTTGTCGAGGGTGACCTTGTTGAGGTTGATCGCCATGATTGGTTCTCCTTGTGATAGGGGTTGCGCCCCGCTCATGGGAGCGGGGCGCAACAGCTCGGGTTGGTCAGGCGTTCACAGGCACTTGCTCGGCGCTGTCGCGGTCGTCGGCGGCGTCCGGGTTGCGCTTGCTACGGATGATGCTGGTGATCAGTGCTGCGAGGATCAGTACGACGCCGACGAGGCCGGTGAAGATTTCCGAGACGTGAGTACCGATGGAGTAGAACAGGATCAATGCGAGCGCACCGATCGCGTAGTGTGCGCCGTGTTCGAGGTAGACGTATTCCGTCAGGGTTCCCTTGCGCACCAGGTACACCGTGAGCGAGCGGACGAACATCGCACCGATGAAGCCCAAGCCGAGAGCGATGATGAGCGGGTCCGCGATGATAGCGAAGGCGCCGATCACGCCGTCGAACGAGAACGATGCGTCCAGGACCTCGAGGTACAGGAACAGGAAGAACCCTGCTTTACCCGTTGCCGTGGCCAGCTGGGTCGGTCCGGAATGGCCGGGCGGCTCGTCTGCGGTGGCGGTGGCGGTGAACAGTTCACCGAGAGCGTTGACGGCGATGTAGCTGATCATGCCCAGCGCGCCGGCGATCATGACCGTCGCGGTCTTGTCGTCTGGTGCGATCAGTGCGCCGCCGTACAAGGTGAAGGTCTAGGCGTTGACGCCGTAGTCGCGGGCGATGCCCTCCAGACCCGATGCGTAGCCCTGACCGACAGCGCGGAACTTCCAGTCCGAGCCGTGGCGGTAGAGCTCGCCGAACACCATCGCGGTTTCGGTGGAAGCGTCCTCAGACAGGTCGTAGCGTGCGAGCTCCGAGTTGTCTGCCTGATTGACGATGCGGATGAACGCGTTGCTGACCTGGCCGAACGACTGCGAGCGGTTGTCGGCGTCGTAGATCGCAACCGGGAACACGATGGACTCGATGTTCGCCGGTACGGCAGCGAGGTCGACGTTGATGATCTCGTCGTCGCCGGCTCCCTCACCGGTCAGGTTGTCACCGGTGTGCTTGATCGCGCCCTCTGGCGACTCGAGGTTGTTGTAGAACACGAAGTGCTTGCCGGACATAGCCTTCTTGTCGGCGCCCAGCGCAATCGCGGAACCGTCGAGGTCGAAGTCCTGCCCGGTCGTGGTGCGAAGATCCCAGCCGAGACCGACGGCGACCGCGGTCAAACCGGGCGCTTCCTTGGTCAACGAGATATTTCCACCCTTGGTCAGGCTCACGCCCATGTTTGGTCCTCCTGGACTTGTTGCTGTGTCGAGCCCCGACGGTTCCGGTAATCGGGGTCTGTGGTCGATTTCCGGCAGGTTCCGGCGATCGGACCGAAGCCTAGATGTCACCGTTCAGGTTGCGGCATGAAACAGAGCTACTGCCGCCGAAAAGGATCCGGACGAGTGATGACCGACGCGCGCGCCGGTCGACTCAAAGGTCGAACTCGCCCGGGTTGATACTCACGGCAAAGCACGCTTCCTTGACCGCCTTCTTCTCGTCGGCGTCGAAGTTACCGTCGGCGCCGCCGATGATGATGCCGACCTGAATCACGGCCCGCGCCTGCTCGGGTTTCGCCTTCAGCTTGCCTATCGTTGCCGTGGCCTCCACCTTGCCGAAATCGTAGTCGCCCTGAAGCTTGTCGCAGAACCAGTCGAACTTCTGTCGAAGCTCTTCCGGTGCAAACACTTTGAGCGCTTCGTTGGACATGATCAGGGCGGCCGTCTTCTGCCGTTCCGAAGCATCGATGCGACCGTCCGCGGCCGCGATGAGCGCGCACATCGCCATGGCGCCGTTGGCGAACTCCTTGTTCTTGAACTGCGCAGTCTTCGTCTGGAGCTGTCCATTCAACTCGTGTGTCTTCGCTTTGAGCTGATCCCAGAAACCCATGTTGTCCTCTCGGATGCCTCGCTGTCGGGCACCGCTTCCCCCGTTTTCCTCCCAGCTGTTCGCTCGGTCCTGGAGACCGAGCGACAGCTGGAGTGTACTCCTGTGCTCTTTCCGCTCGGGCAGTCAGTCGGTCGCGGCCGTGATCTGGCGTTCGGGGGAATGTATTGTCACTCCCCTGACTGAGCCGGGCGTGAATGTAAGCGGGTCGACGCTACGGAGTGGCGCCGACCCGCTTACATCACCCACGGAGATCAACCGCAGCGTGAGAACCCATAGTCACGTCCAGAGTTCGGGCTGCGGGAAGTGGATCCAGTCGTTGATGTCAGCCGGGCAAAAGCCGTCATATCCGTCGCAGTAAGTGGTGATCAATCCTACCGAAACGTCCTCCTGGACTAGATGATCCCGATCGGGCCCCGTCATGTTGGCAGGCCAATCGTAGTACTCATCCATAACCACTTTCAGGAAGCCGTGACCGGTCGATATATACGGCAGCGGGGCTCAGGCCGGGCGTCTCAATTCCGGTAGTTGTGCGACACCGCGATCGTCAGGGGAAGGTGATCGTGGCTTGGGTTTTTCCGAGCACGGTGGTGTCCTCGCAGGTGACCGTGAGGTCGATGCGGAGAGTGTCGGTGTCGACTTTGCCGACCTTGGCGGTGACGACGACGTGGGCGCCGGCGACCGGGTCGACAACGACGGGGCGGGTGAAACGGGTCTCGTAGCTGCGGATGCGGGTTGTGTCGCCGCCGAGCCAGTCGGTGACGGTGTGTAGTGCGAGTGCGGCGGTGAGCATTCCGTGGGCGAGGACCCCGGGCAGTCCGGCGTCTTCGGCGGCGGAGTCGTTGTAGTGGATGGTGTTGAAGTCGCCGGCCGCGCCCGCGTACCGGACGAGGCTCTCGCGGGTGATGTGGTGGGTGGTCTCGGCGACGACCTCACCCTTGGTGAACTGGCCGCCGGGGGTGCGGGTAAGGGTCTGTGCCTGGGTCATTGGGGTGCTCCGATCAGCAGCGTGGAGGTGATGGTGACGACATGGTGGCCGTTGTGGTCGCGGATCTCGCTGGTGGTGTTCAGGATCGCCGCGTTGGCGCGTTCGGTGAGCCCGGTGACGGTCAGTGTGGTGGTGAGTTCGTCGCCGGCGACGATGTGCCGGGTGAAGTCGAGTTTCTCGGTGGTGTGGACCGGGATGTGCCGGGCGGGGTCGATGCCGGTGTCGGGGTCGGTGGTCAGTTGGTGCACCGCGCCGCCCTGCACGACGGTGGTGAATGTGGGGGGTGCGACGACGTCGGGGTGCCCGGCCGCCCTGGCTGCGGCCGGGTCGTGATGGATTGGGTGCGTCGCGGACACGGCGCGGGCGAACTCGCGGATCTTTTCGCGGCCGACCTGGTACGGGCCTGCGGTGGTGAAGACTCGGCCGGGAAGCGCGGGATTGAGTATGGACACGTCGGACACCCTAACCGCGTGGCCGGCGGGCACACCGGTCGGCGACGGCGCGGGCGGCGGCCCGGCCCGGCGAGGGCGGGCATCGCCTGTGCGCGCTGGCGTCGGCCCTGCTCGAGCATCACCGGTGTTATCGGCCGCGGCGGCCCGGTCCGAGGCTTCCTGGGCGCGGGCCCATCGCGTCGAGGACGTGGGGTGGGTAGTCCAGGTCGGTCGTGTCTAGCAGCCATCGCAGGAATCAGGGGAACCGTCCGACCCGGATGCGTGAGTTGTTCAGTACCGATCGACGGTCGGCGGCGCTGGGATCGGGTATCCCGATGCGCCGACGGTGTCGTTGAACGCGCGCTCCCACGAGCCGTCCTTGATCATCTCGTCGATGGCGTCGTTGATCTTGGAACGGGTCTCGTCGTCGCCCTTGGCGAGGCCGATTCCGTAGGGCTCCTGAGTGAAGGGCTGGCCGACGACCTTCAGTTCGCCGGGGTATCGCACGGCGTATCCGGCGAGGATGATGTCGTCGGTTGTCACGGCATCGACTGCGCCGTTACGCAGTGCCTCGACACATGCGGAGTACGTGTCGAACTCCTGCAGTTGCACGTCCTGGGCGTAGTTGTCCTTGACCGTCTGCGCAGGTGTGGAGCCGGTGACCGAGCACAGCTTCTTGGCGTCGTTGAGTGAATCGGGGCCGGTGATCTCTGTGTTGTCGGACTGCACCAGGAGTGACTGTCCGGCGATGAAATAGGGCCCGGCGAAGTCGACCTTGTCCTTGCGCGCATCGCTGATCGTGTAGGTCGCGGCGACGAAGTCGACCTCGCCGTTCTGGATCAGCGTCTCGCGCTGAGCCGACGGGGACTCCTTGAACGTGATGTTCTCGGGCGCGACTCCCAGTTTGCCGGCGACATACTCGGCAACCTCGACGTCGAAGCCGGTGAAGGACCTATCGGGGTTGCGCAACCCTAGGCCGGGCTGGTCGTACTTGATGCCGACGGTGAGGGTTCCCTCGGACGCGCTCCGCAATGCGCTCCTCGGCTCACCTCCGCCGCATGCGGATGCGGATGCGACGACGGCGAGCGCCATGACGCCGATTCCCACACGAATCGAGTGATTGATCTTCATACAGATCTTCCAATCAAAATAGCAGGCCCAGCACAGTCGCCCCTGGATAAAGCCCCGTGGAGTGGTGAAATCGTTGAGCGTGTGTCCTCTGGTGTCGGTGATTATGATTATGCCGTAAGTGGGGTGGCTCGTCTACGCCCAAATCCGCGGACTTGGTGGGTTCGAGAGAGACAGATACCGACGTGGAGGCGTTACCGGAGTCGGTGCGGGCGTTCTTCACCAAGCGGCTTGCCCACGCGACTCGAAGACGTGGGCAAAGTGTCATGCGATTTTGGGTCGGGACTCAAACCAAGGTTTCCGGCACCGGAACGTCTTGCTCAGATTCAGCCGCCCGGGTTGGACAGTTTCGTTGATCCGAAGTGCACCGAGACCTGTGGCGAACGAGTCCAGAGTTCGGGCGAGCAAGACTCCCGGATCCGCGCCCTCACTGCGGGGCGTTCATGACCGGAGTCGCATTTTGTCGCGCCGAAAGTGGGCTCCTAGTGCGAGAGGTGTCTCGGGGTTGTCGGGTGGATCACTGGGCCACGGCCAGGTGAGAACAGTGGATGCGGCGGTTGCGGTTGCGGAGATAGGCCGGGTACGACGCTCGGTAAAGCAGTGCTGCGACGTCGAAGAGCTGAACAAGATATTGCACAACACATCACCGACGCGAGGGGCGACTCGCCTTCGAACCCGCGTTCTTCGAGCGCGGTCGGCGGCGTTCGGGTTACTTTCGAGCTATGGGTGCAGAGACGACACGAACCGCCGCAGCGAGAGTTCTGGACGCGTTCGAGGGGATTCTGGGCATTCCGCTTCCCCTCCACGTGCGGTGCTGGGACGGCTCGGAGTCTGGGCCCGAGTCACCGGTCACCATCGTGTTCCGCAACCGCCGGGCGATCCGCCACGTGCTGTGGTCTCCGGGCGAACTGGGCTTGGTCCGCGCGTATGTTTCCGGCGACCTCGACATCGACGGCGACGTGTTCGCGCTGCTGTCGGTACCAGACCTCGTCGACCGCGTCGGGACCGCCGCGGTACGCGACACCCGTGCGACCACGAGCGCCGTCTGGTCGCTGGTGCGGCTCGGCGGGCTCGGGTGGCGTCCGCGGCCACCGGCGGTAGAAGTCCCCAAACACCGCGGGCGCAAGCACAGCAAAGCCAGGGACGCGGCGTCGGTGTCCCATCACTACGACGTCGGCAACGAGTTCTACCGGCTCTTCCTCGGGCCGAGCATGGTCTATTCGTGTGGGTACTGGGACGTGACGGCGGACGGCAACCTCTACGCCGCCCAGCACGACAAACTCGACCTGGTATGCCGCAAACTCGGCCTTCGCGCCGGCATGCGTCTGCTCGATGTCGGGTGTGGGTGGGGGTCGATGGCGATCCACGCTGCCAAGAACTACGGCGTCGATGTCGTGGGGATCACGCTGAGCCAAGAACAGGCGATCTGGGCTCGCAGGCGCGCCGCTGAGGCGGGTCTGGCGAAGCAGATCGAGATCCGGGTACAGGACTACCGGGACGTCGACGACGGACGGTTCGACGCCATCTCGAGCATTGGTATGTCCGAGCACGTGGGCGATGCCGCGCTCGGACTGTACGCCACGAAATTGGAAAGCCTGCTGCAGCCGCAGGGGCGACTGCTAAACCACGCCATCGCGGCGGTCGGTGCTCGCCGGGACGACGACGCGCAGCCCGGACTCATCGAGAACTACATTTTCCCCGACGGCGAGGTGCTGCCATTGAGCAGAACGCTCGACGCGTTCGAACGGGCAGGGCTCGAAGTCCGCGACACCGAGGCGCTGCGCGAGCACTACGCGCTCACTTTGCGGGCGTGGGTAGGCCGACTGCGCGACTCCTGGGACGATGCGGTCCAACTCGTCGGAGCGGAGCGGGCCCGCACGTGGTTGCTCTATCTCGCGGCCAGTGCACTGGGGTTCGAGGAGCGCGGCCGTCTCACCATCCACCAGGTTCTCGCCGTGCGCCCCGCGGACGACGGGACCAGTGGGCTCCCCCGCACTCGCCAACAGTGGCTGAGTGAGGCCGGAGCCTAGAGCGGCAGCAGCGGCAGCCAGTGCGCGATCTCGCCCGCTCGGCTTCCCGACACAGACAGGGCCCCAACTGCACTCGCCTGGTCGAAGTCGAGCCGCCCGACGACCATCAGCAGCCAGGTACGCGGATCTGTTTCGACGACGTTTGGCGGCGTGCCACGGGTATGTCGCGGACCTTCAATGCACTGCACCGCCACGAACGGTGGGACCCGCACCTCGACGCTAGAACCGGGAGCCACCTGTTCGAGGGTGCGCGCACTGAGTCGGACCGCAGCGGCCAACTGGGCACGCGCCGGCACTTCGTCGGTGTCGCCGCGCAGCCACGGACCGACCTCGAGGACAGCGGCTCTGAGTTCGGCAGGATCTACGGCACGACGCGACGGCATGGACTCAATCTACTGGGCGCGCCCGTGCCACCTCGGCTGCCACTACCCCTCCGACATTGACCGAAAGATGCAGTAGTGCGGGAGCTAAGACGCTGCCGCTGCGTCGGCGCAACCAGTCGAGCAGCCATCCGGATACAGCAGTGAACAGCATTGTCGCGGCGACTGAGTCGCCTGCGATCCGTGCGGCGCGCACGTGCCACAACCCGAATGTCGTCGCATGCAGGACGCGGGCCGTCGTGGATTGCCAATACCGTCCGAGCATCGCCGACAGGACACTGCGGAACACCAGTTCCTCATGGATCACGGTTCCCACTGGTATCCGAAACCCCACCCACCCGGAGAGATCCCGGGATGTCTGCCCTTGCGGAACCCGCTTCCGCAGCGCGGGCACGCTCAGCACGGTCGCGTATCCGGCGAGCGGGACCACCGAAGCCAGAGCGCCGTATCTCAGCCCCATCGGCACCTTCGACGCAGACAGGCCGAGTTCGTCGACGCCATACCCCGACGCTCGGGCGAAGGCCACGGCCGCCTGTCCGAACGCCCCGCCCGCGACGGCGCGCCCGGTCGCGCCCAGACCCGATCGCGGAAGTATCGCGTTGTTCCACACCACCGTCGCCGCTGCACCCGCAATGGAGGAGAATCTGCTCACTTCTCCGGCCCCTCTGTCCCGATGAGAGATTCGAGCGTCGACCGGACCCGTTCGGTGTCGACGGCGGTCCACCCTTCTGGTTGGGCGACGGCGATCCAACCGTCGAGGACGATTGTCCCGTAGTTGTGTCCATGCCCGTCCGGCACCCCGGCGGCATTCGTGAGATCGGCCGACACCTGCCAAAACGTCACGAACGGAAACCATTTCATGGACGGCGAACGATCCTGGCCGGGTGGTTCCGTCAGCCAGTCCGGCCGGGTGAACGCGAGGTCCGGCGACCACCACACCACTGGGTCGGACGGGAACTGGACATACAGGATGCGCGGCGAACTCCACTGCTCGGCGTTCTCGACCATGTCTGCGGAGTTGTCGGCGAACCGCACCACCAGACCTCCCCCGTACACGGGTTCGACCTCCGTGCTTCCCGGATCTCTATTCCGAACCAGGTCTCCCCACAACCGGTTCTCGTTGGGAGGCCCGACCCACAGCACGCCGTCGACGGTCTGCCGGATATCTGCCAGTGTGCCGAAGGCGCCCTCCCCCGCCTGGGTGCCGAGACTCTCGCCGTAGACCATCAGCTTGGGGCGGGTCGCCTCCGGCTCCTGCAACCATCGCTCATGCACCCGGCCGATCAGCATCTTCCCCGCCTCTTCGGCCTTGTCACGGTCAGCGAGGAACGAGATCCAGCTCGGCAGGAACGAGTACTGGCTCGCCACCAACGCCGTGTCACCGTTGTGAACCAGCTCAATCGCCTGGGCCGCAGTCGGATTGACCCAGCCTGTGCCGGTGGTTGGGATGACGACGAGAATCTCCCGTTCGAACGCGCCGGTGCGCTCGAGTTCATCGATGACGATATCCATCCGCGCGTCGGCGTCCCCCACCGTATCCAGGCCAGCGTAGACGCGGATCGGATTCTTCGCGGGTGCACCGTTCGCCGCGCTGAGTTCGGCGGCGTCGAGACCCCGGGACACGAAGTTACGACCCTCGAAACCCAGTGTGTCCCAAGGTGCGTACGACTCGGGGCTGCCCGACTTTCCTGAGTCGACGGGCTGTTCGGCGCCGTTCCGGGTGGTCGAGTTCTGCAGGCTGAATGCCTCGTTGGTAGCGGCGTAGATGCCTCGCCTGAGGACGCCGTCGACGAGAAGGAAGAACAGCACCGTCACGATGAGGATGCCCGCCGTGGTGGCCGTCGGGATCGTGAGGCGCCAGCGTCGGATGAGTCGTCCCGCGATCCATCGCACCAGTTCACGCAGCAGCCGCCACACCGAGACGATCGCGGCCCCCACGAGCATGCTCAGGCCGCCGGTGCGAATGTAGCCGGTGGTTGTGGTCCCCTCGGCGCCCATCAGCGCGGCGAGTTCCCGTTGCCACGCCGCGGAGTAGGCGAGCATCACGATGCTCGCGAATACGCAGGTGAGAACAACGAGGACTTTCAGCCCTGTGGCCCACGGTTCCGGTGGCGGCCACCAGGATCGTCGCCGCAGGACGTACCGGCCCACAACCCAACCGATGGCTGCTCCGACCGTGTACCCGATCGCCCCGTTGATGCCGCCGATGGGACCTTGGAACAACCAGTCACGGGGCAGCAGCGACGGTGTCAGCGACCAGCAGAAAAACAGCGTCGCACAAGCGATTCCGGTGAAGTCCAAGCGCAGGAAGCGCCAGGTACGGTCGAGTCGAGGACCGTGGAGCCGAGCAGGATCCACCAGTCGCGGGCGCTCCCGCGACTCGATGTCAACCCCGTCCAGTGCCCTCGATTCGACCATTCATCACCCGAACAATGCCGGTAGAGTCCGTTCGAAGGTCTCGCGCAGTTCCGCCAGTGTCACCGAGAATTGCCCCTGGACCTCGACAGAATCCGACCCTTCGTCGACCACGCCGATGCGCACCCACGGAAGACCGCGGGCCGTGCACATCCCGGTGAAGCGAGTTTCCTCTGTACGCGGAACAGCGACGAGCACGCGGCCCGACGACTCGGAGAACAACGTGACGAACGGGTCGGTCTCTTCGGGAAGCAAGATGCGGCAACCTGTCTCACCGGCGAGTGCTGCCTCGACGACGGTCTGCGCGAGTCCACCCTCGGAGAGGTCGTGGGCGGCGGACACCAGACCGTCCCGCGACGCAGCGAGCAGGATGTCGGCCAGCAACTGCTCGCGCTCGAGGTCGACCTTCGGCGGCACGCCACCGAGGTGACCGTGCTCCACCTGCGACCAGATCGACCCGTCGAACTCGTCGTGAGTATCGCCGAGCAGGATCAGCGTCTCGCCGGGTTCGAGTCCGAGGCCGGTGGGGATGCGCCGATGCACGTCGTCGATAACTCCGAGCACGGCCACCACCGGGGTGGGCAGGATCGCGGTCGAGCCGGTCTGGTTGTAGAAGCTGACGTTACCGCCGGTGACGGGGATACCGAGTGTCGCGCATCCGTCCGCCAGTCCGCGTACGGCCTGCTGGAACTGCCACATGACACCCGGATCCTCCGGCGAACCGAAGTTGAGGCAGTTGCTGACGGCCTTGGGGGTGGCCCCGGTGACGGCAACGTTGCGGAAGGCCTCGGCGAGCGCGAGTTGCGCGCCGGTGTACGGATCGAGGAACGTGTATCGGCCGGATGCGTCGGTAGCGAGCGCAATTCCGCGACCGGTCTTTTCGTCGACCCGGATCACACCGGAGTCGGCGTTCTCCGCCAGAACTGTGTTGCCACGCACATAGCGGTCGTACTGTTCGGTGATCCACTTGCGACTGCACAACGCCGGCGACGCGAGCATCTTCAGCAGGGTCGCCTTCAGCTCCTCGGGCGATTCGGGACGCTTCAGGCTCACGGTGGTGTTCGCGATCAGAGCATCCTGGCTCGCCGGCCGCTGCACGGGGCGCTCGTACACCGGGCCTTCGTGGGCAACGGTGCGCGGCGGGACGTCGACGACGGTCTCGCCGTGCCAGTCGACGACGAGACGCTCGCCGTCGGTGACCTCCCCGATGACGGTGGCGAGGACATCCCACTTCTTGCAGACCTCCATGAACGCGTCGACGTTCTCGGGGGTGACGACGGCGCACATGCGCTCCTGCGACTCGCTGGAGAGCACCTCGGCTGCGGTCATGCCGGTGGCGCGCATCGGAACCTGCTCAAGGTTGATATGCATGCCGCCATCGCCCGCCGCCGCCAGCTCGGAGGTGGCGCAGGACAGGCCGGCGCCACCGAGGTCCTGGATGCCGACCACGAGCCTGGCCGAGTACAGCTCGAGGCAGCACTCGATGAGCACCTTCTCGGTGAACGGATCGCCGACCTGGACTGCCGGGAGCTTCTTGCGCCCCTGCGACTCGTCGAAAGTTTCCGACGCGAGGACGGAGACGCCGCCGATGCCGTCGAGCCCGGTGCGGGCACCGAACAGAATGATCTTGTTGCCTGCACCCGACGCGAACGCCAGATGCAAGTCCTCGACGCGCATCGCTCCGGCACACAGCGCGTTGACCAGGGGGTTACCCGCGTAGGACTCGTCGAACACGGTCTCGCCGCCGACGTTGGGCAAGCCGAGCGAATTGCCGTATCCGCCGACGCCGCGCACCACGCCGTCGACAACGCGACGGGTGTCGGGGGCGTCCGCCGCGCCGAAGCGCAGCTGGTCCATGACGGCGATGGGCCTGGCGCCCATTGCCATGATGTCGCGGACGATGCCGCCGACACCGGTGGCCGCACCCTGGTAGGGCTCGACGTACGACGGGTGGTTGTGGCTCTCCACCTTGAAGGTGACGGCCCAGCCGTCGCCGATGTCCACGACACCGGCGTTCTCGCCGATCCCCGCGAGCATCGACGAGCGCATCTCGTCCGTCGTGGTCTCACCGAAATACTTCAGGTGCACCTTGGACGACTTGTAGGAGCAATGCTCACTCCACATCACCGAGTACATCGCGAGTTCGGCTTCGGTGGGTCGACGGCCGAGGATCTCCCTGATGCTGGCGTACTCGTCGTCCTTGAGTCCGAGTTCCTTGAAAGGCTGTGCGACTTCAGGAGTCGCGGCTGCGGCGATGACGGTATCGACCGGGTGTGCTGACACTGGAGGTGGAGTCCCTTCTCTGCGGGAGTCGAAACGGCACGCCTTGGCGGCGGCATGCCGGTCGCCAGTCTATCCGGCGGCCCGTTCCCACACCGACTGGCCGCAAACCCCATCGATGATGTCGGACTTGGGTCGGCGGGTCACTGTTCGTCCGGGTATTCGACCTTCAACAGTTTCGACTCGCCGGTGGTCGCGGGGTCCGGCCGGTTCGCCTTGTCGGTCGACGCCATCTGCAGGCCGTCCAGGTCGGTACGCATGTAGATGACGTTGTAGCGGTCCCAGGTAGTGGCCACGAACTCGAGGTATTGGCCGCTAGCCCACGGATGCATGAAGCCGCCGTAGAGCGAGGGCACCAGCTGCTCGCTCAGAATGGTCTGCGTCCCGCTCCACTGCCCCTGGAGGCTGTCAGCCTGCCGGATCACGAGCGAGTTCGAGGCGTCGGTGTACATCGCCACGTACTTGCCCAGGTAGTCGTTCCACTGGACGCCCAGCTCACTGACCGGTGATTCGATCACCGGCACCGCGAGCTTCAAGTCGGGGGTCCAGTCGATGCCGTCCCAGTACTCGTAGGCGTTCAGATCGCGGATCTGCGGACCGAGAACCCGTGCGAGTAGCGCGCTGCCCTGACGGCCGGACGGGGTACCGAACTCGTAGACGTAACCGTCGTCGTTGCCGTCGGCGTCTCTGCCGTGGACGAAGGCGCTCTGCTGGAACTGCGAGTTACCGGGGGTAACCGCCGGGATTCCCGGGATGTCGATGCCCTCGATGTTGGCGCGGACGGTCGCGGGATCGGCGGTCCAGGTCTCGCCGTTGTCCTCCGAATGTGCGATGGCCGAGTAGTTAGTGGTCCAGTAACCCGGCTGGTCCCAGGAACGCACCGACATGAACCGGACGTATTGAACCCCGTCCACCGCGATGCCGGCGGTGGGAATGGTCGTGAACTCGCCCGGGATGCCGAAACCGGGGATGATCTCCTTCGAGTTGTTCGGCCCGTTCAGCGGTGAAGTGTCGATGCTCATGCCGTCGCGCAGCACCGTGTCGGAGCTGCGGAACAGCACGTTGCTGCGCCAATCATCGCCTGCGGCATCACAGTCGCCGACGGTGTCGCCGAAGGCCATGAGCACGTCGTCGCGGCCGAGGGCGCCGCCGTTGTCCCACATGATGCCCAGGTCGGTGCCCGAGACGTTGAAGCGTGCGATGGTGTCGTTCGGGCTTCCCGGACCGGTGACCATCTCGATCGCCTTGGTCTTGCCGGTCAGTTGCGGGACTCCGCCGTCGGGCGGGCCGATGATCCAGGGCATGGCCGCAGCCAGCACACGGAGGCTACCGCTGCTACCGCTGGACCCACTGCTGCCGCTCGAACTTCCCGATCCGCCCTGACCACACGGTCCCCCCAGAGCTGGGGCCGCCGAGACCGCTGACGCCGAGAGTAAGAGTGCGACCGCGGTCGCAGACAACGTCGCCGGCCAAGACCGCTTCACGGGATGCACAGACAAGGTCCTTTCAAGATTCGACACGTGGACGCAAGAGGGAGCCAGGCCCAGCAAACACGAGCAAATTGTTACTGTAGCGGCTGATGTGACAATTGTTGTCAGTTGCAAGTAACATCGCCGTGCCGATTGTGCGTCGACCACATCGCGAACGGCGACCGAGCGATGCTAGCCCGCCGGGGTCAGGAAGGCGGCAAGTGCATCGGAATACCCCCGTACGTCACGGGCGCCCATGAGTTCCCGCGAGGAGTGCATCCCCAACTGGGCAGCGCCGACGTCGACGGTGCTCAGCCCGGTCCGCGACGCGGTGATCGGACCGATGGTGGATCCGCACGGCAGATCTGCTCGGTGCACGTACCTCTGCATGGGCACCCCCGCCTGGTCGCAGGCCAATGCGAACGCGCCTGCTCCGGCCGCGTCGGTGGCGTATCGCAGGTTCTGGTTGACCTTGAGTACCGGCCCCCCGTTGACGGCGATCCGGTGGGCCGGTTCGTGTCGATCCGGGTAGTTGGGGTGCGTCGCGTGCGCCATGTCTCCGGACGCACACACCGACCCTGCCATTGCCTGTAGAAATTCTTCTCGTCCGCCTCCGCGCCCGAGCACTATCCGCTCGAGGACCGTGTTCAGCAGATCCGAGAACGCCCCGCGATCCGACATGCTGCCCACTTCCTCATGGTCGAACAGCGCGAGTACCGGGACGTGGGTGCCCGGGTTCTCGGCCACCGCCAGCAGTGCCTGGGTTCCGGCATAACAGGTGCCCTGGTTATCGAGCCTCGGAGCGCTGACGAGGTCCTGCTCGGCACCAACCAGTGTGCTGGGGGCGAGGTCGTGGGTCATCAGTTCCCACCCGAGCACCGAGTCTGCGGACACCTCCGCCGCGGTCGCCACGAAGTCGATGAACGATCGCCGCTCGTTGCCGACGCCCCACACCGCGTTGAGGTGACGTTGCGGATCGAGGTGCACGCCCTTGCGATCCTCCGAGAGATGGATCGCCAATTGCGGCACCCGCAGGATCGGCTCATCGATGTGGACCAGCTTCTGTTCCACCGTGTTACCCACCCGCACACTGAGCCGGCCCGAGATGCCCAGGTCGCGGTCGAGCCACGAGTTGAGCCAGGCACCCCCGTACGGTTCGAGACCCACCATCTGCCACCCGGCCGACGGCAGATCGGGATGTTGCTTGACGCGCAGGTTCGGGCTGTCGGTATGGCCACCGACGATACGGAACGGCGCTGTCCGACTGACCTGCTCGGTACTCCACGCGATGAGCGATCCGCCGCGCACCAGGAAGTAGCGACCGGGTTCGCCGGGCCACGAATCTGTTTCGTACAACTCGGTGAAACCGTTGCCGGTGAGTGACGTCGACACCGTCGCGCACACGTGGAACGGCGACGGTGACGCATCGACGAAGGTACACAGTCCCTGGGCGTCGGCCCACGTTGTGGAAGGCATGGCGCCAATCATGCCCGCCCCACGGCTGCTTACACCTCCGGACCCGAGATGCAGAACTGATTGCCGTCCGGATCGGCGAGCGTGACCCAGCGGAAACCGCCGTTCAGCTCGTGCTGCCCGACCACAGTCGCGCCGTCCGAGGTCAGCTGGTTCATTTCCTCGTCGAGGTTGTCACACAAGAGGTCGAGGTGGATGCGGTTCTTACCCGGGGTGGGGTCGTCGATCTTCTGGAAAGCGAGTTTCTGCGGGGACTTCGGAAGGCCGACGATGCAGAACCAGCCGTCGTTCTCCTCCTCGACCGTCCCCGCCGTGTGCTTAGCCCACCAGGCCGCGAGCGGCTTGGGATCCGTGGTGTCGAACGTGATCATGCCTAGTGTGAGTGCCATGCCCGCACGGTAGAGGTGACCACCGACATCTTTCTGCCGAACCTCGACCCGCCTGACCGGCTCAGGTGACGACCTCAGGCCGAGACGACCTCAGGCCGAGATGACCTCAGGCCGAGATGACACTGTCGAGGACGGAGTAGAACATGCCGAGTCCGTCGTCACTGGGTCCGGTGAGGGCCTCGGTGGCATGCTCGGGGTGCGGCATGAGACCGACGACACGACCGTTGGCCGAGGCGATGCCGGCGATGCCTCGCTGAGAGCCGTTCTGGTTTTCGCCCGCGTACCGGAACACCACACGGCCATCACCTTCGAGTTGGTCGAGGACGTTCTCCGATGCCTGATAGTTGCCCTCACCGGACTTGAGCGGGACAAGGATCTCTGCGCCCGACTCGTAGCGGGACGTCCACGCGGTGGAGGTGGACTCCACCTTCAGCCATTCGTCGCGGCAGATGAAGTGCAGGCCCTGGTTGCGGGTGAGTGCGCCTGGCAGCAGGCCCGCTTCGCACAGAATTTGGAACCCGTTGCAGATACCCAGGACTGGCATGCCACCCTGCGCTGCCTGTACGACCTTGCCCATCACGGGGGCGAATCGCGCGATGGCACCGGCACGCAGGTAGTCGCCGTAGGAGAAACCGCCGGGCACGATGACGGCGTCGACGCCTCTGAGGTCGGCGTCGCCGTGCCACAGGCTCACTGCCTCGCCGCCGGCGAGGTTCACCGCGCGTGCGGCGTCGACGTCGTCGAGGGTGCCGGGAAAAGTGATGACTCCGACGCGGGCGCTCATGCCTCGACGCGCCTGATGGTCCAGTCCTCGATCACCGTGTTGGCCAGCAGTGCCTCGGCGATTTTCTCGAGCTGAGCGTCGTCGACGCTGCCGTCGACCTCTAGTTCGAACCTCTTGCCCTGACGGACATCGGAAACTCCAGCGAAGCCGAGCCGGGGTAGCGCTCCGGCAATGGCCTGCCCCTGGGGGTCGAGAATCTCGGCCTTGGGCATGACTTCGACGACGACACGGGCCACGTGCTCTCCTCGGTAGTTGTACGCGAGCCCAGGGCGGAGCACCGGGCACCCGGAAGTTTACCGGGCTATCTGATTGGGGTCCGCATCGGACGAACGGGACGAGCCATGCGCGCGGGCGCATACTCGAATGCATGAGACTGACTCACTTCGGCCACAGTTGCGTTCTCGTCGAGTTGAACGGATCGACCATTCTCATCGACCCCGGCAGCTTCTCCCACGGATTCGAAGGCATCACCGGCCTGGACGCGATCCTCGTGACCCACCAACACGCTGACCACGCCGATCAGCAACGACTACCCGCACTCGTCGAGGCGAACCCCGGGGCAGCGCTCTACTCGGACCCGCAGACCGCGACCCAACTCGGCGGCGGGTGGCGGGGAGTGCATGCCGGTGACGAATTCCAGGTCGGCGGAGTCCATGTCACAGGAACCGGCGGGACGCACGCTGTCATCCACCCCGACATCCCGGTGATCGACAACACGGCATTCCTGCTCGGCGACGCCGATAATCCCGCTCGACTGATGCATCCGGGCGACTCGCTATTCGTCCCCGAGCAGAAGGTCGACGTCCTCGCCCTGCCCGCAGCTGCTCCGTGGATGAAGATGTCCGAGACCATCGACTACCTGCGTGCCGTGGCGCCGCGCGTCGCGGTGCCCATTCACCAGGCCATCATCGCGAACGAGGCCACCGGGATCTTCTACGCCCGCTTCGCGGACATGGCCGCCGATGGAACCGACTTCCGCACGATGCCCGAAGAGTCGAGCATCGAGGTCGCCTGATCCCAACGGCGGTAACTCAGGCGGCGCCGACGTGCGGGGTCCGTGGGCGCCACCGATACACCACCGGGTGCGCACTGTGGTCGAGTGCGAGGTCGACGGCGTCGAGCAAAGCCTGTCGAGGTCCGCACACACCCAACTGCTTGGCGGTGACGGCGAGGCGCACCAATCCACCGCTCTTGGCGGTTCGTCCGATGCCGAGGAGAAGTGCCCGGCACCACAACGGTTCGGCGCGGAATCCCCCATCGATCCTCAGCACGCGCGAGCGCACGGACGTCTCGCACGTGAGGTCCGTTCTGCGCGTGAGGTCATGTATAGCGGTCTTCCCGGCCAGTAACCGGAACCCCACGGACGGCAGTGCCGCAACCGCGCCCTGCGATGCCAGCCATCGCGGCGGGGCGAACAGTCGAGTGCGCAGACCGGTCTGCTCCATCACGCGATCCGCCGCGAGCAGACGTAGTCGCGCTTCATGTTCAGGCAGCGTTGCAAACTCGGCCCGACGACGCTTCGTCGCAGCCTGGTCGTATCCGTGCAAGAGGACGGCGTCACCGAGAGACCTGCGCTTGCGGAGCCAATTCTGCGTCTCAGGATCGTTGACGAGTCGATACTTGTCCTTCAGTCGCGGGGCCACGAGCAGCGACAGCGGCACGCCCCGCGAGTCCATCTCCTCCGCGAACGAGGCCGTGAAGTCGCGCGTCTCATCCTTGATTCCCGACACCGACACGATCAGCTGTCCGGTCATGACGCCACTCTGGCAGGAAGACGTGAACGAGGAACCAACCCAGAGGGTCGCTACGGGAAAGCGTGCACGACTGCACTACGGGAAAGGGGGCACGACTGTCGGACTACCTACCGCGGCAGGACCGCCTCGATCGCGGCGACGACCTCGGGAGCATCAGGTTCGGTGCGGGGGCGGAACCGGTTCACGACAGTGCCGTCGGGGGCGACGAGAAACTTCTCGAAGTTCCACTGAATGTCGCCCGCGGCGCCCTCGCCGTCCTCGGCCTTCGTCAGCTCGCCATACAGCGGATGTCGATTCTCACCATTCACCTCGATTTTCTCGAGCAACGGGAACGTGACGCCGTAACTCGTGGAGCAGAAGGTCTCGATCTCCTCTGCGGTGCCGGGCTCTTGCCCCATGAACTGGTTGCACGGAATGCCGACCACGGTCAGTCCGCGGTCGGCGTAGTCGGTGGCCAGCTTCTCGAGGCCCCCGTACTGAGGGGTGAGCCCGCACTTCGAGGCAACGTTCACGACTAGGACGGCGCGGCCGTCATACTCGCCGAGCGAGGTCGGCGTGCCGCCGAGGGTGTTGATGCTGATGTTCTGAACAGGAGTCGTCATGCGAACCAACGTAGCCCACAAAACATGTGCGTTCAGAAGACCCTGTGCGCTGAGGAAACTCTGTGTCCCGGACGTCGAATCGCCCGGGCGCACAGAAGTTTACCTCGGGGGGTCGGTGTCAGATCCTCGTGAGGATGCGCTGCTCGCTGATGGCAGGGTCCTCGACAGCCAACTCTTCGACGGACTCACCGTGGCCCTCGTCGACCATCATCGACTCGTCGAACGGCAGTGTGCCGTCGAGGACGGTACGGACGCGCTCGGCGTCGACGGTATGGGTCCACGAACCGACGAGCAGGGTGGCAACAGCGTTGCCGGAGAAGTTCGTGACCGCGCGAGCCTCGGACATGAACCGGTCGATACCGACGATGAGACCGACACCGTCGAGTAGTTCGGGGCGGTGGCTCTGCAACCCGCCGGCGAGCGTGGCGAGACCGGCACCGCTGACTCCGGCAGCACCCTTTGACGCGATGATCATGAACAGCAGCAGCGACAACTGTTCAGTGAAGAAGAGCGGCCGGCCCATGGCGTCCGCGATGAAGAGCGACGCCATGGTCAAGTAGATAGCGGTGCCGTCGAGGTTGAACGAGTAGCCGGTGGGAACGACGATGCCGACTGTGGTGCGCTCGACACCGATATGTTCCATTTTCGCGATCAGACGGGGCAGCGCCGACTCGGACGAGGACGTGGCGAAGATCAGCAGGTACTCGCGTGCCAGGTATCTCACCAGCTTGAAGATGGAGACACCGGCAACGACTCGGAGGATCGATCCGAGAACACCGAACACGAAGATCAGGCAGGTCAGGTAGAAGCCGAGCATCAGGGTTGCGAGCTGGACAACCGCGGCGAGACCGGTCTGGCCAACTACGTTCGCGATGGCACCGAAGGCTCCGATCGGTGCCAGCCACAGGATCATCGACAGAATCTTGAAGACGAGCTTCTGGACGTAGCCGACACCGCGCAGGATCGGTTCTCCCTGCTTGCCCAGGGCCTGCACTCCGAAGCCGACGAGCAAGGCGACGAACAGCGTCTGCAGGACGCTGCCCGCGGTCAGCGAAGACAGCAGCGAAGTCGGGATGATCGACGAGACGAAGTCCATGGTGCCGCCGGCGCCGTGAGACTGCTCCGCGAGTTGCGCACTGGTTCCGGCGACGTCCGCGCTGATCTTCAGCCCGGAACCTGCATGAAGCAGATTGCCTACCAGCAATCCGATGCCGAGGGCAACGGTGGACATACCGATGAAGTAGGTGAGGGCCAGCCCACCAACCTTGCCGACCTTGGCTGCTGCCTTCACCGAGCCGATACCCAGCACGATCGTGCAGAAGATGACCGGGCTGATCATCATCTTGATCAGGTCCACGAACATCGTGCCGAGCACGCCGACCGACTTGCCGACCCCAGGCGCGAGCCATCCGACCAAGATGCCCGCCACCACGGCGAGGATGACACCCATGTACAACCAGTGTGTGCGGTCGCGCTTCTTCACTAGTCCTGTCGCGATACTCGAGCGTTCGTCACTCACGGGTTCGTCCTCCAATTCGAATGGCAAGCTGAACGGTGAGCCCGGTAGTGACCGCGATCACGTCGTGGGAAATCTTGTAGGTCACCGCCCCGCTCGAGCAAGGTTGTGTTCATTACGTTCAGGAGAACTGCAGTGCCCCACCATCCGGCAAGACGGCCGATGAGCATGGCCGGGCAGCTCTTCCTCCTGCAACTGGTCGTATTGGTGCTGGTCATCGGAGCGGGAACGGCACTTGCCGTCATAGACCAGCGCCACGAGAGTGATGAATCCGCTCAGCGCGCGGTGACGGCCGTCGCCACGACGCTCGCGCTGTCGGACGGCACGGTCGAGGCGTTGCGAACCCCCGACCCGACGGCGGTTCTACAGCCCGAGACCGAGCGGATCCGCCTCGCCACCGGCATCGATTTCATCGTCGTGATGACACCCGCAGCCGTCAGATACACCCACACCAATCCGCAGATGATCGGCGGCACTTTCTCCGGGAACACCGAACGCGCACGCGCAGGGGAGACATTCACCGAGACGTACACCGGTTCGCTCGGACCATCGGTCCGAACGGTCGCTCCGGTCTACGACGGGGGCCGGATCGTCGGCCTCGTCTCGGCGGGAGTCACCCGCGAGAAGATTGGCTACCAGTTCGCCGAGAGCCTGCCGACCATCTTCGCGGTCGCCGTGATCGGACTGGCGGTCTCGGCGGCTGGAGCATTCTTGTTGAGCCGGCGCCTGCGTCGTCAGACGCTGGGCATGGCACCCGACGAATTGCGCCGGATGTACGAGCACCACGATGCCGTCCTCCACTCGATCGGAGAGGGCCTGGTGGTGCTCGGAAGAGACACCGACGATTCCACGGGAGCCGAGATCGTCAACGACGAGGCACGTCGACTGCTCGACCTCCCAGAAGGCCAGGTCTCACTGTCTGCACTACCGGATTCGCTGCGGCACCCACAGGACGGTGGCTCCGGGGACGAGGCGCACCTGACCGCCGACCGCGTACTGCTGGTCAGCCGGGAACCGGTCGAGCGGAACGGGCAACGGGTCGGGACCGTACTGACGCTACGTGATCGTACCGAATTGCAAAGCATCATAGGCGAACTCGATTCCGTGCGTGGCTTCGCGGAGTCGCTCCGCTCGCAGGCCCACGAATCCGCGAACCGTCTGCACACGATCATCACGATGGTGGAACTCGGCCGCTACGAGGATGCGATCGCGTTCGCGACTGAGGATCTGCGATTGTCGCAGGTACTGATCGACCGTCTCATGACGGCGGTGCACGAACCCGCGCTCGCCGCCCTCCTGCTCGGCAAGGTGGGTGTGGCCGCCGAACGCGGAGTCGACCTTACCGTCACCGACGACACCGCGCTCGGCCCGGTAACGCGGCTCAGCGCGCGCGAACTCGTCACGCTTGTGGGTAACCTCGTGGACAATGCGATCGACGCCGCCCACGGTACGACGAATTCCCCCGAAGAGGACGCGTGGGTGGAAGTGACTGTACGCGAGGAGGACTCGGTGATGCTGGTACGTATCGCAGACAGCGGACCTGGCATTCCCGACGACGAACTCGACAAGGCCGTCACCCGCGGTTACTCCACCAAGTCCGACCAACGCGGGCTGGGACTGGCTCTGGTCGCCCAGGTGGTGGCCCGGCACCGCGGAACGATCCGCACCGAGCCGTCGCTGGGATCGATGGTCGTCGTCGAGATTCCGCTCGGCGGAGCCACATAATGATCCGCGTGATGATTGTCGAAGACGAACCACTGATCGCCGAAGCCCATCGCGCGTATGTCGAACGAGTACCGGGGTTTTCGGTGCACACCGTCGTCCACGACGGGAGCGGGGCCGTGCGAGCCGCTGCGTCCGCGAGTGGTGGAGGTGATCCCATCGACCTCGTCCTGCTCGACTTTGGACTGCCGGATGCCGGCGGACTCGACGTCGCCGCCGCGCTGAGTGGCGTGCGGCCGAGCCCTGACATCATCGCGGTGACCTCGGCCCGCGATCTCGAGATCGTCCGAACTGCGGTGACCCGTGGAATCGCGCTGTATCTCCTGAAACCGTTCACGTTCGCAGCGTTCCGCGACAAACTCGAGCGGTACCGGGAATACCGCGACGCCCTACCCGCCGGAAGCAACGCGCTGAGCCAGCATGACATCGACCGGGCGATATCAGCCCTGCGCACCTCCGACGAACGCGCGGTATCTCCGAAAGGGGTTGCGCCACAGACACTTGACCACGTGTCTGCGTGCATCCGCGCTGCAGAGGGTCCGATGACGGCGGCCGAGTTGGCCGCTGCCATCGGCGTATCTCGGGTCACCGCCTGGCGGTATCTGGAACACCTCGCCGACGACGGCGTCCTTACCCGGCACACTGAGTACGGCCGTGCGGGCAGGCCGCAAATCCGATACGCAGTGCGCTGACAACCGAGCGCCGACTCCGACCGTAGACAGAGGGGACGCACTATCCGCGACTTCATCGGCGACCGCCCAGCCAACTCCTTCATCCACCGCGCAGGCCTACCCATCTGACACCTCCGTCATCGAGGTGTTGCTTCCACCGGTTGAACCCGGTCGGTACCAGTCCGACCGCGGCTCGCGGTACCCGCCTCAGGGTGGAATCGACCCACCCGACGGTGTCCCACGGGCGGGAGGCAGTGTTGTAAATCTGCGCCGGGGTTGTGATTTGCATCACATCAGTGCTCGATTAAAGTGAGTCCCGATGGCTCGCAGTCACTCTGACAAGGACCTTCGCAATGTCTAGGAAAATAGCCACTACGCTCGCCGCGATCGCAATGACCCTGCCCCTCGGCGCTCTGGCCGCTCCAGCAGCCTCGGCCGCGGTTGTGGCACCGACCCCTGTCCAGGGTTCGGCCGGTTCGTTGGCGATCTGTTTCAGTGTGCCGCTGGGATCGACCTCATCGGTTTCTGCATCTGAGACCACCGAGATCCGGGACCACCGAGATCCGGGACCACCGAGGCTTTGCCTCGGGCTGACGCAATCCACGCGCACGTCGAAACCTGCTGATGCCAAAGCGTTGACGTCGAACTTTGCTGATGTCAAAGTGTTGACATCGAACCCTGCTGATACCAAGTCTTTTGGCGAGGTTCCGACGGTTCCAACTCAGCCGATTGTGTCCAGCACCCAGGCGTATTCGAACGCTACTTCTTTCCACTTCTCGTAGCGTCCGCTGACACCACCGTGCCCTGCGCTCATTTCGGTCTTGAGGAGCAGCGGTTCGTCGCCAGTCTTGGTGGCGCGCAACTTGGCAACCCACTTGGCCGGCTCGACGTAGAGCACCCTGGTGTCGTTGATGCTGGTGATCGCCAGTATAGCGGGGTAGCGCTTGGCCTCGACGTTCTCGTATGGGCTGTACGAGCGCATGTACTCGTACACCTCGGGGTTCTCCAGTGGGTTGCCCCATTCGTCCCATTCGATGACGGTCAGCGGCAGCGACGGGTCGAGGATCGAGGTGAGTGGGTCGACGAACGGTACGTTGGCGAGAATGCCGGCGAATAGTTCGGGAGCCAGATTCGCCACCGCACCCATCAGCAGGCCACCGGCGCTGCCACCGTCGGCGATCATTTGCTGCGGAGTGGTGCGACCGATTTCGATCAAATGGCGTGCGCACGAGACGAAGTCAGTGAAGGTATTCTTCTTCGTGAGCGTCTTGCCGTTCTCGTACCAGTGCCTGCCCATCTCGCCGCCGCCACGCACGTGCGCAACCACGAAGACCACTCCGCGGTCGAGCAGCGAGAGTCGCGCGACGGAGAAGCCGGGGTCCATACTGGCCTCGTACGAGCCGTACCCGTAGAGGAGCAGTGGTGCGGGACTGTCGGCACCGTCCGACTTCCGCCGGACTCCGTCGGCACCGTCCGACTTCCGCCGCACGATGGACAGCGGGATCCTCGTCCCATCCTCGGCAGTGGCCCAATCACGTTGCTGCTCGTAGTCGTTTGCATCGAAGTCGCCGAGCACGGGCTGTGACTTGCGCAGCTCGAGTTCACCCGTCGCGGGCACGTAGTCGTACACCTGACCGGGGGTGATAAACGACGTGAAGGCCATCCGTAGCGTGGGCTGCTGCCATTCAGGATTGGCACCGAGCCCGACACTGAACAGTTCCTCGTCGAATTCGATCTCCGTCAACTCGCCATAGCCGTCCGCGGTGAGCGGCCAGATGGCGAGCCGGGTCAGCGCTTCGCGGCGGTAACTGAGCACAAGGTGATCGGCGAAGGCGTCGACCTCCTCCAACCGAACGTCGGACCTGTGCGCGATCAGCGTCGTCAGCGATTCCGGGTCGCACACCGGCGCCTCGGCGAGCACGAAATTCTCTGCCTTCTCGCCCTCGATCGTATCGTTGTGCAGGATCAGGAAACGGTCTTCCCCCGCGACCACCGCGTGCTCGACGAAGTATTCGACTCCCTCGCGTCGCGGCAGTACTATACGGAACTCGCCCTCGGGGTTCGCCGACTCCAGCACCCATCCTTCGCTGGTGATCTTCGACCCCACCCAGATCATGAGGTACTTCTCGCTCCGAGTGGACCCCACCGACACCCAGAACCGCTCGTCTGGTTCGTGGAACACGGAGACGTCGTGGTCGCGGTCGGTGCCGAGTTCGTGCCGCCACACCGTGTCGGGGCGCCAGGACTCGTCGACCGTCAGGTAGAAGACGTGATTGTGGTCGATAGCCCACGTGACCCCTGGCGCGGTGCCGGTGATCTCGTCGGCCAGGAGTTCACCGGTCTCAAGGTTCTTGAAGCGCAGTGTGTAGCGCTCGTCGCCGACCACGTCCACCGAATACGCGAGCAAAGTGCTGTCGTGGCTGAGTGCGAAGGCGCCTATGGAGAAGAAATCGTGGCCCTCTGCCTCGTCGTTGCCGTCGAGCAGGACCTGCTCACCAGGGAGTTCTATGCCCGGAGTCAACTGTGGCGGGGTCCAGTCTTCGGGACCGGCAATCGGAGCCCGGCATTGCACGCCGTACTGCTTGCCCTCGATGGTGCGGGCGAAGTACCACCAATCGCCCATCCTGGTGGGCACCGACATGTCGGTTTCCTGCGTGCGGGACTTGATCTCCTGGAAGATCCGATTCCGCATCGGTTCGAGGTGCGCGGTCTCCTGCTCGGTGTACGCATTCTCGGCCTCGAGGTACGCGACGACTTCGGCGTCTTCCTTGTCGCGCAGCCATTCGTACTCGTCGACGAAGGTGTGACCGTGATGGACGCGTTCGCGGGGAACGGTCTTTGCCACGGGCGGGGTGAGCTTCGATTCGTCAGCAGTCATGTATCAGCCCACCCATTCCTCGAACGACAGTCTTGAAATTCGCTCGTACGCCTCGATGTACCGGGCGCGCGTCGCCTCCACGATCTCCGCCGGCAATGGCGGCGGAGGAGTGTTCGAGGCACGATCCCAGCCGGATTCCGGGCTGGTGAGCCAGTTGCGGACGAACTGCTTGTCGAAGCTCGACTGCACCCTCCCCGCCTCGTAGGCGTCGGCCAGCCAGTACCGAGAGGAGTCGGGCGTGAGGACTTCGTCGGCCAGCACCAGATTGCCCTCTGGGTCCAGACCGAACTCGAGCTTGGTGTCGGCGAGGATGATGCCGCGGTCGGCGGCGAAGTTGGAGGCCCGTCCGTAGACGTCCAGAGTGTCCTCACGCAACTTGACGGCAAGATCCTGGCCCACCTTCTCGACAACTGCGTCGAAGGTGATGTTCTCGTCGTGCTCCCCCAGATCTGCCTTGTCTGCAGGGGTGAAGATCGGATCCGGAAGCTGACTCGCCTCGACGAGACCTTCGGGCAATGCGACACCGCACACCGCGCCGGACTCCTTGTAGTCGATCAACCCGGACCCGGTGAGGTATCCGCGGGCGACACACTCGATCGGAATCATGTTCAGTTTTCGGACCACCAGTGCGCGGCCGAGCACGGCCTCGGGGATCCGACTGTCGTCGGGCTCTCCGGCCAGGTGATTGTTGCCACCGAGGATGCCGAAGAAGAGGACGCTCATCGCCGTGAGCACCCGCCCCTTGTCCGGGATGGGCGTGCTGAGGATGTGGTCGTATGCGGAGATCCGGTCGCTCGCAACCAACAGGAGGTGCTCGTCGTCGATCGTGTAGAGGTCTCGGACCTTGCCACCGGCCAGATGGGGATATGAATCGAGTGAGGGGCGCACGGTGAGCCAGCCTATCGCTCGGGACAGCAGTGGCGTGACGGGTACCAATCCGCGCCCGGAAATGCCGAAGACCGTAAAAATAGTTAGCTTTGAAAGGGAGTTCTGCGAAGTACATGACAACGTGACAGGAGGACCATGGCGACGAACGCGGCCAAGGTCGACATAGGGTTCCGTTCGGAACGCGGACGGATCCTCATGTCGATCATGCTCACGATGGGGCTGGTCGCGCTCGATTCGACGATCATCTCGACCTCGGTGTACACCATCGCCGGCGATCTCGGCGGATTCGCACAGTTCCCGTGGTTGTTTTCGATCTACCTGCTCACCCAGGCCATTTCGGTGCCGATATACGGCAAATTGGCGGATATCTTCGGCCGCAAACCGGTGATGCTGCTGGGCATCGCGCTCTTCACTCTCGGCTCCGTGTTGTGCGGGTTCGCATGGAGTATGCCCGCGCTGATCGCGTTCCGGGCAGTGCAGGGCCTGGGCGGCGGGGCCCTCCAGCCGATGAGCCTGACCATCGCCGGAGACATCTACACGGCCACGGAACGCCCGAAGGCCCAGGCCTATCTGGCCAGTGTCTGGGCGATAGCTTCGGTGATCGGCCCGACCGTCGGCGGCTTGTTCTCCGAGTACCTGTCATGGCGGTGGATCTTCTTCATCAATATTCCGCTGTGCTTGCTCGCGGCAGTGATGTTGATCCGCAACTTCGAAGAGAAGCTGGTACGGGTACAAAGGTCGATCGATTACACCGGTGCCGCCATCCTGGCTGCCGGCACCACGCTCATCATCCTGGGTCTGCTCTCAGGTGGGCACGAGTGGGCGTGGGGTTCGCCGGCCAGTCTCGGGATCTTCGCGGCGGGCGGCATCCTCCTGTTCCTGTTCGTGCTGGTAGAACGGCGCGCTACCGAACCGGTACTACCGCTGTGGGTGTTCACTCGGCGTGTTCTCGCGGCGAGCAGTCTCGTCTCGCTTCTCGTCGGCGCAATCGTCCTCGGCCTGACCACATACATCCCCACCTTCGCGCAGGGCGTGCTCGGGACCGGTGCGGTGGCCGCGGGATTCGCAGTTGCCACGGTGACGATCGGCTGGCCCCTTGTCGCGGGGCAGGCCGGACGCCTGTACATGCGCTTCGGCTTCCGCGTCACCGCCACCGCGGGAAGTCTGTTCGTCGTGGCCGGTGCCGCACTCACCTTGACCCTGTCCATCGAGTCTGCAGTGTGGCAGGCGGCGATCTTCTGCTTCGTTATCGGCTGCGGCTTGGGACTGGTGGCGAGCCCGACCCTGATCGCCGCGCAGTCGAGCGTCGGCTGGTCGGAACGGGGCGTCGTAACCTCCACCAACATGTTCGCCCGGTCCATCGGCAGCGCGGTGGGGGTTGCCCTATTCGGCGCGCTCGTCAACACCAGACTGGGCGGCGCCGACAACCCTGATCCTGCTGCCCTGGCGGGAGCCATACACCTGGTGTTCCTTGCGGCTCTGGGCGCCGCGGTCATGCTCGTTCTCGCCTCCGCGGCCATGCCCAAATTCGCCCCGAAGCCCGGTTCGGTTCCGGGCACACCGATATCCGCATCCGCGCAGGACCCGAGCACACCGGTATCCGACCGTTCGTACTGAGGGAGAAACCGTGCCGAACCACACCGCCGACGTACTCGTGGCGTCGTATCTCGAGCAGGATCTGGTCGAGAGAATTGCCCGCTGCGACCCTCGGGTGCGGGTGTCGTATGCACCCGAACTACTCCCCCGCCCTCGATGGCACAGCGATCACGTCGGGGTGCCGCGTGAGCTGACCGCAGGTGAGCACGACCGATGGACCTCGATGCTGCAGACCGCGGAGGTGATGTTCGATTTCGACTGGCGCCGCCCCGAGCGCACGCTCGAGCAATCGCCGAGCCTGAAATGGATTCAAGCTACATCCGCTGGTGCCGGACAACTGATCGAACGCTTCGGTTTGTCTTACGCGCCGCTGACCGTGACAACCGCCGCTGGAGTCCACGCCGGTCCACTCGCGGAGTTCGCGCTCGCCGGCATCCTGCATTTCGCAAGGGGACTCCCCCGCTTGATCGACGATCGGCAGAACCGAACCTGGCGCAAGCAGCACACTACCGAGCTCGCCGGAAGCCATGCACTTGTCGTGGGCGCCGGAAAGATCGGCAAGCGCACAGCGGAACTACTCCGTCACTTCTCTGTCACCTCGACCGGGGTCGCACGCAACCCCCGCTCCGAAAGTGCCCCCTTCGACATCATGACGACCACGGAACGGATCCCCGAATACCTGCCGACCGCGGACATCCTTGTTATCTCCTGCGCGCTCACCGACGCCACTCGCGGACTGATCGGGCGCCGGGAACTCGACGCTCTACCCTACGGAGCACTAGTCGTGAATATCGGCCGCGGGTCGATCATCGACGAGGAGGCTCTCGCAGAGGGACTGGCGTCCGCGCGGCTGGGCGGGGCGGTTCTGGACGTTACCTCCACCGAACCGCTCGAGGACGATTCGCCGCTGTGGACTGTTGAGAACGTCATTCTCAGCCCGCACAGCGCCGCCAACGTACCGTCGGAGAACGGAAAGATCGTCGATCTGTTCATCGAGAATCTCGAGCGCCACCTATCGGGTGACGCGCTGATCAACGAGTTCGACTTCGACGCCGGGTACTGAGACGCCGGGTACTGAACTGTCCCTCGGGACGTCTACCGGGACAGCCTGCCCAGCAGTGCCGACGCGACTGCGATTCCGAGCACGGCCGCTACGACGAGCACTCCGAAATCCAGCCAATAGTTGGTGGGTTGGCCGATCAGGAGGCCCCGCAGTGCGGACACCTCGTAGCTCAGCGGGTTCACCCGGCTGATCACCTGTACCCAGCCCGGCATGAGGTCCACCGGGTACAGCGCATTCGACGCAAAGAACAGCGGCATGGTGATGGCCTGACCGATTCCCATCAGCCGGTCGCGCTTGAGGACGACACCCGCGATCGCAACCGACAGACACGAGAAGAAGGCGGCGCCCAGAACCACGACAACGACCACCGCCAGCAGGCGCAACGGATTCCATGTCATACCGACGCCGAGCAGGGCTGCCACGATCACGACGACAACGGCTTGCGCTACCGCACGGATACCGGCCGCAAAGGCCTTGCCCGTCACCAGGGCGGCGCGGGGCGTGGGTGTGACGAGAAGCTTGGTCAGCACCCCTGCGTCCCGTTCCCAGATGATCTGGATTCCGTAGAAGATCGCGACGAAGAGAGCGGACTGGGCGATGATGCCCGGCGCGAGATAGTCGAGATAGGGCACGTCGCCGGTCGGGATCGCGTGGATGCGGCTGAAGGTTACCCCGAAGATGAGAAGCCAGAGGATTGGCTGAATCGCTCGGGTCACCAATTCCGTTCGGTCGTGGCGAAGCTTCTGCAGCTCGACCAGACAGAATGTGACGATACGCGACACCAGTCGCGCACCCCCGATCGACGCCTCAACCCAAACGGTGGGCGGTGGAACGGGCGCTACGGACATCGCGGAGCCCTCCCTTCTCGTCGGAGGCGAGGCTGTCACCGGTGAAGTGGCGGAATACGTCCTCGAGCGTCGCCGCGGGATGGAGTTCGGCGACGAGTCCAGACGGCGATCCGACCGCCCGCAACTCTCCCCGATGCATCAATGCGACCCGATCACATAGCGTTTCGGCCTCTTCCATGTAGTGAGTGGTGAGTAGAACCGTCATCTTGTACTGCTTCTGCATCTCGGTGACATGGGTCCAGACCGAATCGCGTGCGACCGGATCGAGCCCTACTGTCGGTTCGTCGAGCACCAGAAGCGACGGCCGATTGACCAAAGCCTGTGCCAATTCAAGCCGTCGGACCATGCCGCCCGAGAAACTCGACGCCACCCGGTCGGCGACGTCGCCGAGGTCCACCATCTCGAGTATTTCGTTCACCCGGCTTCGCCGCTCGGATCGGGGCACGTCGTACAGTCGCGCGAACCAGGTGACGTTCTCGCGTGCGGTCAGAGCACCTTCGATCGACAACTGTTGCGGCACATACCCGAGCAGTCGACGTACTGCCATGGACTGGGTGCGCACGTCGTATCCGAAGATGCTCGCGTCGCCGTCCTGCAACGGAAGCAGGGTAGTGAGCAGTCTGATGATGGTGGTCTTTCCCGCCCCGTTGGGGCCGAGTAGGCCGAAGCACTCCCCTGCCTCGATCACGAGGCTCAGATCCTTCACCGCCGTGTAGTCACCGAATCTGTAGGTCACGTTCGACAGTGACAGCGCGTCCCAGGTAGCCCCGGTGCGCGCGGGCTTGCGTGAGTGGTGACCAGGCCGGAGAAATCTCATGTGTCGACCTCCTGTGACGGTGACTGCGAGGGGTCGTCCTGGTCCGGGTGAAGTGCACCCGCCAGACGGATGATCGCGGGAATGGCGGATTCGATTACGACGCGGTCCTCGGGACTCAAACTTCCGAATGCCGCTTCGACCTCCACATTGCGCCGGTCGCGCCAGCGTTCGACCTGCGAGCGCGCCGTGCCGGTCAGCGCCAGTCGTGCGATGCGGCGGTCACTCTCGTCCCGCACTCGTTCGACCAGTCCCGCGTCGATGAGTTGGCGCACCAGCGTCGAGACAGTGTTCGCCGCGAGACCCAGGGCTGCCGCTGCCTCAGCGACCGAAGTTCCCGACCGGCGGCGGAGCAAACGCACCAACTCCACTTGAGAACCGGTCAACGGGGTTTCCGGCCATGGCCGGCCCACCCTTCGCCGCGTGTGCCGACGCAGCAATCCGATTGCGTCGAATAGTTGCTCGGCGGGCGGCACCTCCGCGTGGTCGAAAGCTTCCTTCTGTGCCATACCTCAATATAGCTCTGCATCAGAGGTAATACCAGGCGGCTAGGCTCGGAAGGGTTATCACGTCCGGATAGTCGAGGGTAACGAGAGGAATGTCGGCATGTGCCTGGTTCTGTTCGCCTGGCATACCCGTCCCGATCTCCCCCTCGTGATCGCGGCCAACCGCGACGAGTTCTACGCTCGTCCCACCGAGCCGCTCCAGCGCTGGGACGACGGCTTCGTGGCCGGCCGCGACCTCCTCGCGGGGGGAACGTGGATGGGCATCACCGAGGGCCTGCGATTCGCGGCGGTCACCAACGTCCGTGACAGCGCTCCCACAGCGGGAACCCGGTCTCGCGGCGCACTGCCCGTCGAGTATCTCCGCGCGCCGACGTCTCCCGCCGACTATGCCGCGCAGGTGACCACCGCCGACGCCGACTACGGCAGTTTCAACCTTCTCGTCGGCGACCCCGACGAACTGTGGTGGGTCACGAACCGGCCGAACGGTCGTCGCCAGCGCGTCGCACCCGGGTTACACGGATTGTCCAACGCCGAACTCGACACCCCGTGGCCAAAGGTGACCGGTGGTACGCGCTCGCTCGCCGCGGCACTCGCCGACGACGACGGCAGCGCAGACTCCGACCCGGAGGCCTACTTTGACGTGCTCACCGACGCCGATCCCGCACCGTGGGAGGCGCTGCCCGACACCGGTGTCGGACCGGAACTCGAACGCGCACTGTCGTCCCGGTTCATCCGCCACAGTGACTACGGGACACGCGCCTGCACCCTGCTGAGGGTCCGGTCGGATGGCACCTACGACATCACCGAACGACGTTTCGACGAGAACCGGATGATCGGCGAGATCCGCTTCCCCCGCAGGTCAGTCAGGTAAGAGACGAACGGATGACGCCCGCCGTCTGATCGAGCGCGATTCGACTCGGCGAGCTCGGCACTCCGCGCAACCCGAAACCGTCACCGGCCGTGCGGGGCACGACGTGAAGATGGACGTGGAACACTTCCTGGCCGGCGGCGACCCCGTCGGCCAGGAAAAGATTGACGCCCTCGGTCCGCATCGGCCCGTTCCTCAACGCCGTCGCAATCCGCTGACCCACGGCGAAGACCGCGGCACCGTCGGCGGGATCGAGGTCGGCGAGCCCGGTCGCATGCCGCGTCGGGACGACGAGCAAATGTCCGGACGTCCACGGCCGGATGTCCATGAACGCCATCACCCGGTCGCCCTCGTACACAATGCTGGCGTCGGACCGACGCCCAGCGATCTCACAGAAAATGCAGTTCACGGATAGGCCCTCCGGCGCTCGTGGGTGACTACAGGATCGGCGACGGTCGGTACGCAGCCGCCGCGGGGTTGGCGTCGACGAGCTTCTGCACCTGCGCCACGATCGCGGCCACCTGAGGCTCGGCGGCACCGATGAACGCAGTCTTGTCCGCGAGCGCGTTGTCGAGCGCGGGGCGGTCGAGCGGCAACCGGTCGTCGGCGGCCAGTCGGTCAAGGAGGTCGGGTTCCTGCCCACGCTCGCGCATCGCCAACGCGACCGCGACCGCATGTTCCTTGACGACCTCGTGGGCGGTCTCCCTGCCCACTCCGGCGCGCACCAGAGCCATCAACACCTTCGTGGTCGCAAGGAACGGCAGGTACCGGGTGAGTTCCTTCTCGATCACCGCCGGATACGCGCCGAATTCGGCGAGCACCGTCAGGAATGTCTCGATCAGCCCGTCGATCGCGAAGAACGCGTCCGGCAACGCGACACGGCGGACCACCGAGCAGAACACATCACCCTCGTTCCACTGCGCGCCCGCCAACTCCGCAGCCATGGAGGCGTATCCGCGCAACACCACCTGAAGTCCGTTGACGCGCTCGCAGGAGCGGGTATTCATCTTGTGCGGCATGGCCGACGAACCCACCTGGCCGGGCTGGAAGCCCTCGGTGACCAGTTCGTGTCCGGCCATCAGTCGGATGGTGTGCGCGAACGACGACGGCCCGGCGGCCACCTGCACCAGCGCGGACAGCACATCGTGGTCGAGCGACCGCGGGTAGACCTGGCCGACACTCGTGAGTACGTGGGCGAAGCCGAGATGCTCGGCAACCTTCTGCTCGAGAGCCTCGAGCTTGGACTCGTCACCATCGAAAAGGTCGAGCATGTCCTGAGCTGTGCCCATCGGGCCCTTGATGCCACGCAGCGGGTAGCGGTCGATCAGCTCACGCAGTCGGGCGAGCGCGACCAGCAGTTCGTCGGCCGCGGACGCGAAGCGCTTGCCGAGGGTGGTGGCCTGCGCCGCGACGTTGTGCGAACGGCCCGCCATGACGAGGCCAGCATACTCGGCGGCCCGCTCGGACAGCCTGGCCGCGACCGCGACACCGTGCGCGTACACGTGCTCGAGTGACCGCAAGATCTGCAACTGCTCGACGTTCTCGGTGAGGTCGCGGCTGGTGAGGCCCTTATGCACCTGCTCGTGCCCCGCGAGCGCGTTGAACTCCTCGATACGCGCCTTCACGTCATGGCGCGTCACGCGCTCACGGGCGGCGATTGACTCGAGGTCCACTTTCTCCAGCACCCGCTCGTAGTCGGCGAGAGCCTGGTCAGGCACATCGATCCCGAGTTCGGCCTGGGCACGCAACACGGCGAGCCATAGTTGACGTTCGAGGACGATCTTGTGCTCAGGAGACCACAACGAGGTGAGTTCCGGGCTGGCGTACCGATTGGCAAGGACGTTTGGGATGCGGCTCACGAGTCCTCAGCTTACGGCGGACCTACGATTGAACGTGGTCCGGTTGGTCCACCGCGGGCGCGACGACGTCGACGACGTCGAGCAGTATCGCGCGGGTGAGCGCGCGCGGGTCTGCATCGTGCTCACCGAGCGCCGTCACCAGTGCACCATCGACAACCGCGACGAGTCGGCGCATCTGCCCCTGCAGGACGTCCCGGTCGGAGCGGCGCAACGCCTCTGTCAGTAGGTCGTGGAGTTGCACACCCAACCGCCGTTGCACCTCGCGCAACTCGGGGCGGCGCGCACAGGCGGTGAAGCGCTCGTACCGCGAGATCAGCCGTTCGCGGCAGTCCACGCTCATCAACGCCGGTCCGACGAGAAGATCGAGGAGCAGATCAACGGTGGATTCCAGCCCACGGTGACGGTGCGTGACGTCCTCGACGCGCGACCGCATGACCTCGAGGGCGCGGTTGCCGTTGCACTCGACTCCCTTCGCGATGAGGTCGTCGAGGGACTCGAAATAGTAGGTGGTCGATGCCAGCGGTAGGTCGGCCCGTGACGCCACCGAACGATGCCGGACCGCGTCGAACCCGCCCTCGAGTAACAGATCGGCGGCGGCTTCGACAAGCGCCTGACGGCGTCGTTCGCCCTTCGGAGTTACCGCTGTAGACACACATTCATCTTCCCAGCCGAGAGTGTCGCACCAGGGCAGATTGGACCACAGACCGTAAGATCTGTGGACGCAACCTGGATTCGCATCGCGTTTTTTCGCGTCACCGAATTTTCCCGCGTCACCGAGTTTTTCCTCGTCACCCCGCTCGGCACGACCGTCGGCCGGCATAACGCCGAGCTAGAACGAGCCAAACAATGGGCAGGAAAACGAGCGGCGGGACGCGGACCACGGCGACCCACAGGACAGCAGCGAGCACGGCAACCACGAACAGCAGTCTCCGCAATACTGCGGCATCCCGTCCCGAATTTCGCCGCACGTGTTGGGGGTCTGCACCGAAGCGCCGTCCGTCCGGCAGATCCGCAAACAAGGGCGAGAGGTCGGCGACCGTCTTGGCGAGATACGCCTGGCGCACTCGGGCGTCGAACTCGTCGGGGTCGAGGCGCCCGGCAGTGAAATGCTCGGCGAGCGCAGCGGCGGCTTGTTCCCGTTCCACGGTTCCGATACGTACTCCACCAGGGATGGGTGGCTGTGGATGACTGCTGTCGCTCATGTCGTCGCCTTATACCGAGGTCGTTGTAATACTGTAATCACACTCACAGTGCACTTCTTCTGCGCCTAGTCACACAGGCGTTCTCTTTGCCTTCCCCACCTGAACAATCGCCCATCTCCATCGAACAACCTCGCCGATGGCACCGCAAGAGCCGGTGTCGCCAAACTATGGCCGCATCCAACGACTCAGCCGGACCAACGATTCACGAACCTCCGCGGTGGAGCCGGCGAAAGACAGCCGGATCGTCCGATCGCCTCGGACCGTGTCGAAGTCAACGCCGGGAGCCAACGCCACACCGGTGTCCTGCAGCAGCCGCGAGCACCACTGAGTCGACGTCGCGCCGCGGGTTCCCTCTAGCAGGTGCCCGATGTCCGCGTACACGTAGAACGCACCGTCGGCCGGCGCCAGATCGCTGATGCCCACCTCTGGCAGCCCGGAGAGCAGCAGCTCCCTGTTGACCGCGTAACGCTGAACGTGACTGTCGAGCTCGGATCTCGACTCAGGGGTGAACGCGGCGATCGCCGCGTACTGGGAGAGGGCGGGCGGGCACACCGTCATGTTCGACGCGAGGCGCTGCAATGCCGGGCGCAATCCCGGCGGAACAAGCATCCAGCCCAGCCGCCAACCCGTCATCGAGAAGTACTTGGACACCGATCCGACGACGACGGATTCGCGGGACGTCTCCCATGCGCTCGTCATCACCTGGTCGCCGTAGCCGATACCGTGGTAGATCTCGTCGGAGACCAGCAGCGTCCCGTGATCGTCGCACCAACGAGCCAGGGCGGCCAGCTCGTCAGGGTCGATCACTGTGCCGGTCGGGTTGGCGGGGCTTGCGACGATCAGGCCGGCGGGCGGCTCGGGCAACTCCTCGAGCATCGCAACCGTCGGCTGGAACCGGGTGTCGGGTCCGCAGTCGATCTCGATGACCTTGCAGCCCAAAGCGGTAAGCGTGTTTCTATAGCCCGGGTAGCCGGGGCGGGCCATTACTACTGTGTCGCCGACGTCGAAGGCGGCGAGGAACAGCAGCGTGAACGCACCCGACGAACCTGTCGTCACGACCACGTCGTCGGCATCGACCTCGATGCCCGACTTGGTGGAGTGGTACTCGGCTATCGCCTCGCGCAGCGGCGCGATCCCGAACGTCTCCGTGTAGCCGAGCAGGTGCGTGTCGAGCGCCTCGTGCGTCGTCCGCAGAACCGGCTTCGGCGCGGGGGTGGACGGCTGGCCCGCCGCTAGCGTCAGCACGTCACCGTGAGTGCGTTGCCGCTCGATGGCCGCCTTCCACACATCCATCACGTGGAAGGTCTGGATGTTGGACCGCTGGGATTCGTGGCGCACCCGATGACGCTATCGTGGCTCGCTCACTTGCGGAGCAAAGTATCCCGATGCGACTCGACCGTTTCCCGGATTGCACCCCCACTGGCCGCGACCTCCGTCCGGCGTAAGGACTCGGGCCGCGCCACGAGCCAGTACGACAGGGTGGCCTCGACGTGGACGAACACGTTGGTTACGTCACCGATTCGGGCATCGCGACGGTCACCGCCGCCCGGGTCGGTGACAAGTACATACACAAGGGCCTCCACCCGCTCGGCTGCGGTCAACGCCTGCCGACCAAGATCAGTCAGTTCCCACCCACCCGTTGCTTTCGCCAGCACACGGCCGCCCAGTCTCTTTTCCAGGCTCGCGATTCGTCGCGAAACGGTCGTATGGTTGATCCCGCGAGGCCACCTCTGCATATTTGCGCATGTGGGCTGCGAATGTCGGCATTGTATGCGCACAAGTACGAATCAATACTGTCCGCAGTCCACCAACCGTGCCCCCGGTTACGGCATCACGGCATCACGCAGAAATGTGATGAGGAGCGACAGAATGAGCGTCGGCGAGACAATCCACGAAAAGGAAGCGCCGTCGGCTGGGCTGAAGAAGGTTGTCGTCGCGTCCATGGCCGGCACAGTCGTCGAGTGCTACGACTTCTTCATCTACGGGACCGCCGCGGCACTGGTGTTCAGCAAGGCCTTCTTCCCTGCCGGGGGAAACGAATTCGACGCGATCATCGCAGCCTTCGCCACCTACGCCGTCGGCTTCGTTGCCCGCCCGCTCGGCGGCATCGTCTTCGGTCACTTCGGTGACAAGTTCGGCCGCAAGAAGCTGCTTCAGGTCAGCCTCGTCCTCATCGGCGCCGCCACGTTCCTCATGGGCAGCCTGCCCACCTTCGGCCAGATCGGCTACTGGGCTCCGGCTCTGCTCGTCACCCTCCGCTTCATCCAGGGATTCGCTGTCGGCGGCGAGTGGGGCGGCGCGGTCCTGCTGGTGGCCGAGCACAGCCCGAACAAGTCACGCAGCTTCTGGGCGTCATGGCCGCAGGCCGCAGTTCCGATAGGCAACATCCTCGCGACCGTCGTCCTGCTGGTCCTGACGACGACACTGTCCGAAGAGCTGTTCCTGAGCTGGGGCTGGCGCGTGGCGTTCTGGCTGTCGGCCGTGATCGTCTTCTGCGGCTACTACATCCGCACCAAGGTCACCGACGCCCCGATCTTCATCCAGACGCAGAAGGAAACCGAACACGTTGGGACGACATCCTTCGGCGTCGTCGAAGTGCTCACGCGGTACCCGCGCAGCGTGCTGACAGCGATGGGTCTGCGTATAGGGGAGAACGTTCTGTACTTCTTGGTGGTCGCCTTCTCGATCACATACCTCAGTGTGGTCGTGGACACCGATACCGCACAGATCCTCTGGTGGATGCTGATCGCGCTCGCCGTGCACGCCGTGGTGATCCCCCTCGTCGGACGACTCTCCGACATCATCGGCCGGCTCCCGATATACATGGCCGGCGCCGTTGGCGCGGGCACGTGGGGCTTCTTCGCGTTCCCGATGATGAATAGTGGCCATGACGCGGTCATCCTCGGAGCGATCATCACCGGCCTGGTGTTTCACGCCTTCATGTACGCCGGCCAGCCAGCAATCATGACCGAGATGTTCCCGACTCGTATGCGGTACTCCGGCATATCCCTCAGCTGCCAGGTGCCATCCATCGTGGCCGGCTCACTCGCACCTATCGTCGCGGTCAGCCTGCTCAGCAAGTACAACTCCTACGTTCCGATCGCGATCTACCTAGCAATCGCGTCGCTCGTCACGGTCGTCGCCGTCCTCGTCGCCCGTGAGACCAAGGGCATCTCGCTCGAATCGATCGACGCCGCCGACGCAAGGATCCTCGCCGACGAAAAGGCGGGAGTCCCAGCATGACCGGGCAGAACCTCATCGGGCGCTCGGCCGTCGTCACGGGTGGAGCCAGCGGAATCGGCGCGGCCTGCGCTCGCTCACTGGCCGCCAAGACCCTCGCCGACGAGATCGACGGAACCGCCTGGCACGTGAACCTCCTCGATAGCGACCGCCCCGAGGACTTCCGACGCATCCAGACGCTGATACACCGAGGGATTCGGACGCTGGAATGTCACCGGCTCCTCATCCACGATTGACGGAGGACGGAGGACGGAGGACGGAGGACGATTGACGGAGGACGGAGGACGGACCGCATACTAGGCCCACCGGGTCATGAGACCACACTGGAGTGATGTTCCCCGCGTCGACGTCGTTGCGCGTTCTGGCGGCCCTGCTCGTGTTGTCACTTGCACTGGTCGCGACGCTGTGGGTGTTCCAACGACGGCTGATCTACTTCCCCGACGTGTCGCCCGTCCCGCCGGCGTCGCACATACTGCCCGCCGCCGAGGACATCCGGTTGACCACGTCCGACGGGCTCGAACTCGGCGCCTGGTACGTGCCTCCTACGAGCGCAGACCGTGATGCGACCGTGCTGATCGCGAACGGAAACGGCGGGAACCGTTCGGGCCGAGCGCCATTGGCGAGCGAACTCGCAGCCGAGGGATTCGCGGTACTGCTGTTCGATTACCGGGGGTACGGCGGCAACCCTGGACGCCCGACCTCGGCGGGACTCGCGCTCGACGCCCAGGCGGCACATCGATTTCTCATCGAGCAGAAGCGGGTGTCACCAGCCCGGATGCTGTACTTCGGGGAGAGCCTCGGTACAGCTGTGGTGAGCCGACTCGCGCTCGAGCATCCGCCTGCCGGGCTGTTGCTCCGGTCGCCGTTCATCGATCTCGAGTCACTCGCACGGCAACTGTTCTTCGGGCTGCCTATCGGGTTCCTCCTGCGTGATCGTTTCGCGGTCGCGGAAGCGGTGTCGCGGATCGAGGTGCCGACAACCGTCGTGTACGGCACCGCCGACGAGGTGGTGCCGCCCGCCCACAGCATCGCCGTAGCGGAGGCGGCGGGCGGGCCCGTCGAACTCGTCAGGCTCGACGGAGCCGGCCACAACGACGCCGTCATGTTCGGCCCCGACGTGGTCGACGCCGTCAAGGCCCTGGCAGACCGGTCCATCGGGCGGCGGTAGGCCGTCGCGCACCCCGGATTCACCGAAGAGTTGCTTCATGAGTCCGGGTGCACCGAAACGGGAGCAACCCCTCCACTTCGAGGGGACGGTGGTGGAGATATCGAAGATTTTTGCAGCGGTTCGCGCCCTCGAGATCGCGCCCGGCAGCCCTGTTTTTTCGAGCGTAGGGTGAGGGCGGCGGTTTTGCCGAGGGAACCCAGAAAGTTGGCCGCAGTTGGCACAACCGCAGCCAGGTTCTGAAACCAGACAATCGGGAGCACAGCCATCATGAATGAGTCCATTGCCGTCGATAGTCTCCGGCAGTCAGTCAGCGACTACTACGGACGACAGCTTCAGGGCACTGAAGACCTCAAGACCAGTGCCTGTTGTGACGCAGAAAATGTCCCCGACTGGCTGAAGCCGGTCTTCTCTGCTATTCATCCGGAAGTGCTCGCCCGCTACTACGGTTGCGGACTGGTGGCCCCGGCTTTGCTCGACGGCCGTCGCATCCTTGATCTTGGCTGTGGAACCGGGCGTGACGTCTATGCCCTGGCGCAGCTTGCAGGTAGTGAGGGCCATGTGACGGGCGTCGATATGACCGATGAACAGCTCGACGTGGCGCGCACGCATCAAGACTGGCACAGCGAACGTTTCGGCTTCGCCAACACATCCTTCCTGAAAGGCTATATCGAGGAATTGGAGGCGCTACCCCTGGACCCCGGCAGTTTCGACGTCATCGTTTCCAACTGCGTCGTGAACCTCGCGGCCGACAAGGAGGCCGTGCTGCGCGGGGTGTTCAGACTGCTCGAGCCAGGCGGCGAGTTCTACTTCTCGGATGTATACGCAGATCGCAGGGTTCCCGAAGCGCTCCGCGAGGACGCTGTGCTGTATGGAGAGTGCTTGAGTGGTGCCTTGTACTGGAACGATTTCCTCACCCTGGCCAAACGCGCAGGGTTCGCCGATCCTCGGCTCGTGACCGACCGTCCGCTCGACATCACCAACGCCGAGGTGGCCTCGAAGATCGGAAACATCCGCTTCCATTCGGCGACCTACCGGATGTTCAAGCTGGAAAGCTTGGAGAGCGCCTGCGAAGACTACGGACAGGCGGTGGTCTATCAAGGCGGCGTAGCTGGGCAGCCAGAGCGTTTCCTACTCGACAAGCACCACGAGATCGAAACCGGCAAGGTATTTCCCGTTTGCGGCAACACCTCGCGCATGCTCTCTGAGACGCGCTTTTCCCCGCACTTCCAGTTTCTGGGAGACTTCTCACGCCACTACGGAATCTTCGCAGGTTGTGGCACGGAAGTACCGTTCACCGGGCAAGCGGAAGACGCGATCGGACAGGGCGGCTCCTGTTGTTGATCGGGTAGCGGCACCCGACACGGCAAGCAGACATCTTTGGTCGAGTGGCCGTTCCTACTGATCCGGGCCGCTGAGATAGTTCTCTGTCAGTTCACAGTGATACGCCCCTCGACCGCTGCGAGGCCGATGTCCTTGCGGTAGTGGCTTCCGGGCAACTTGACGGTAGCGATCTTGCCGTAGGCGTCGTCGCGCGCGGCGGTGAGATCGGGTCCGACCCCGACGATGCTGAGGACGCGCCCGCCAGCCGAAACTACTTGACCCTCCACCATTTTCGTACCCGCATGCAGAATTCCGTCGCCGTCCGATCCGATGATGACGTCGCCCGTTCGCGGCGGGGCCGGGTAGTACTCGGCGGCGACCACGACGGTCACGGCGGAGCCGTCGTACCACTCGAGCGGCGCGACCTGATCCAACGTTCCCGTGGCTGCCGCGTTCAGTAGTTGGCCGAGGGGGCTCTTCAGCAGCGCGAGCACCGCCTGGGTCTCGGGGTCGCCGAATCTGCAGTTGAACTCGACCACGGCCGGGCCGTCCTTGCCGATCGCCAGGCCGGCATACAGCAGACCGGTGAACGCACAACCGCGCGCGACGAGTTCGGCCGCGACCGGCATCACCACCTCGTCGACGATGCGGGCGACGGTCTCGTCGGGCAGCCATGGCAGCGGTGTGTAGGCGCCCATCCCGCCGGTGTTGGGCCCTGTGTCGCCGTCGCCGACGCGCTTGTGGTCCTGAGCGGGAAGCAGTGGCACCACTGTCTCGCCGTCGACGACGCAGAACAACGACACCTCGGGTCCGTCGAGGAAGGATTCGAGCAGGACTGGATGACCATTCTCGAGCAGCTCGGCCGCATGATCCCGGGCGGTGTCGCGATCGGTGGTGACCACGACGCCCTTGCCCGCCGCCAGGCCGTCGTCCTTGACCACCCAGTTGGGTCCGAAACGGTCCAAGGCCTCGTCCAGCTTGGCGGGATTGTCGATGACCTCACTGTGCGCGGTTCGGACACCGGCCGCTGCCATGACGTCTTTCGCGAAGGCTTTGGAACCCTCGATGCGGGCGGCGGCGGCGGAAGGGCCGAAACAGGAGATACCAGCCGAGCGCACGGCGTCCGCGACACCGAGGACGAGGGGTACCTCGGGGCCGATGATGACGAGGTCCGCGTCGAGTTTCTTCGCGAGAGAAGCCACGGCCTCCCCCGACGCAATATCGACGGGGTGCTGCTCGGCGATCTTGGCGATTCCGGCGTTGCCAGGCGCACACATCAGGGCAGTGACGCCCGGATCGCGGGAGAGAGCGAGGAGGAGGGCATGTTCACGGGCTCCGGAGCCGACAACGAGTACGCGCACGAGGTCAGCCTACGGCCCACGCCCTGGCGAGGGGATACCAGGGCGCGGGCCTCGGGCGTGCTACGAGACCGACGTAGCACGCCCGCATCCACTTGGGCGACAGGGATCACTAACTACTCACCGGCGCGGTGAGGTCGTACAGAACTATCCCGTCGACGGTGGTAGCGGCAAACTGCTCCGTCACCCACGTGGAGATCTCCGCCGCTGGTCCCTGACCTCTCCGCCCACTGGGGTCGGCGATGAAGTAGTGGATCTGCCCCTCTGCGACGTACTGCTGGAACTGATCGAGCGTCGGCGACGGGTCGGTGCCGTTGAAGCCACCGATCGGCATGACCGGGTCCAGCGTGGCCAGTTGGTAACCCGATGCACTGTTGGACCCGATGGTCGCCGCGACCCATGTGTACTGGTCCGAGTCGGCCTCGAGCAGTGCGACGACCTCATCGCCCGGATTACTACCCATCAGCAGTCCTCCGGCCGCTCCGATCGTCGAAGTTCCCTGGCCACCGCCGGGCTGGGGGGCACGGCCATCAGGTCTCGCACCACCAGGCTGTCCGGCGCCGCCATCAGGTCTCGCACCACCAGGCGTGGTAGACATCCTCCCGGCGCCCTGCGTTGCATCGCCCGGCATCCCCGTACCGTCCATCCCCGCGAAGCCGCGCATGCCACCGACACCCGCGTCAGCGTCGTCGACTTCGGGGCCGGCCGAGACGATCGAGCCGGTTTGTGTACCGGTAATCGTGTACAGCGTGTACGCGGTGGGTCCGGCGAGGCCGACGAACAGGGCACACAGCACGGCCACGACCGCGATTCGGCCACGAGCCAACGCGGGGAGCGCCAACGCGGCAGCCACCACCACGCCTGTGGCTACCACGGCCCACTTCAGCCACGGCATAAAGGCCGCGCTGCGGCTCAGCAGTATCCATGCGGTGACAGCCGTGACGAGCAGGGTCGCGGCCATCACCGCACGCACCCACGGTGTGTCACGGTGCCGCCACGCCGTGACCGAGCCGATCGCGACGAGCGCCGCGACTGCCGGTGCGAGCGCAACGGTGTAGTACGGGTGGAAGATGCCCGCCATCAGGCTGAAAGTCAGGCCGGTGACGAGCAACCACAACCCCCACACGATGAACGACGCCCGCTGGGCATCGACGCGCGGAGCCCTGCCGCGCAAAGCTATACCGACGACCATCAGAATCAGCGCCGCCGGGATCAGCCAGGCAATTCGCCCACCCTGGTTGGGGTCGAACATGCGAGTGATGCCGGCGCTTCCCCACTTCGTGCCGATTCCGCCGCCGGCCGTGCCGCCCATCATGGCGCCACCGGTGCCACCTGCCCCACCTGCGCCGCCGCCGGGCGAGACACTGCCGACCTCGTTGCCGTTCAGCCGTCCGAAGCCGTTGTACCCGAGTGTGAGTTCGATGATCGAATTGTTCTGTGACCCACCGATCCACGGCCGGGAAGAGGCGGGCCACAGTTCCACGGTCAGTACCCACCAACCCGCCGACACGATCATGGCGCCCAGTGCCGCGAAGCACTGCGCGAGGCGCTTGCCGAACTTCGGCGGTCCCGCGATCAGATACGTCAGGGCGAGTGGTGGCACGACGAGCATCACCTGCAACTGCTTGGTGATGAAGCCGAAGCCGACGAACACGCCGGTCAGGACGAGCCACCGGGTGCGACCGTCCTGGACGGCCCGCATCATCGCCCACACGGCAGCGATCATCAGCAGCACGAGCAGCGCATCGGGGTTGTTGAATCGGAACATCAGCGCCGCAACGGGAGTCAGCGCCAACACCAGGCCTGCGAGGAGACCGGCGGATGCACCGAACCACCGCTTCACGGTCGCGTAGAGCAGCGCAACAGACCCCACGCCGAGTAGCGCTTGCGGCACCAACATGGCCCAGGAGTTCAGCCCGAAGATCCTCACCGACAGTCCCATCAGCCACAGCGACATCGGCGGCTTGTCGACGGTAATCGAGTTGGCCGCGTCGGACGAACCGAAGAAGAACGCCTTCCACGAAACCGAGCCCGCCTGCACGGCGGCGGAGTAGAACGGGTTGGCCCAGCCGCCAGCGCCGAGACCCCAGATATACGCGACGGCGGTGCCCACCAGCAGCGCGGCGAGCGCCCAGTACTCCCAGTGTCGACGTACCTGCGGCTCCGGCGCCTCGGTTGCGGGCTGTTCCAGGGTCGCGGTCATGAAGAGGCTCCTTCGGATCGAGCGTTCCGGAACACCCAGCGAAGGGCGACGAAACGGCTCACGGTCGCAACGAGATTGGCGACGACGAGGACAGCGAGTTCCACGTGCTTGGAAGCGTCGGGTGCTGCTGAATGGAGCAGGAACAGAGAACCGCTGGTCAACAGGAGGCCGTAGGCGAAAACGACCAGACCCTGGATCTGATGCCGTGAGGCGCCCTCGGATCCGCGGACACCGAAGGTGAAGGCTCGGTTCGCGGTGGTGTTGAATACCGCCGTGATCAGCAACGAGACGGCATTGGCCCACTGCGCGCCGATCATCGGGTGCAGGCCGATGTAGAGCAGCACGTACGCAATGGTCGAGGCGAGTCCGACGACAGCGAACCGAGCCAGCTGACCGACCATTCCTCGCGGCACACCCGGCACCAGCGGCTCACGACCGAAGCTCGCACGCAACGATTCGAGGGGCAGTGACCCGGTCGACAGTGCCCGGCCCACCCGCCACACCCCCTTGAGGTCCTCGAGCGCCGTCGTGACGATGTCGACGCGACTGTCGGCGTCGTCGACCCAGTCGACGGGGACCTCATGGATGCGCAGGTCGGCGCGCTCGGCGAGAACGAGCAGTTCGGTGTCGAAGAACCAGCCGGAGTCCTCGACGAGCGGCAGCAGTCGTCGTGCGACATCGACCCGCATGGCCTTGAATCCACACTGCGCATCCGAGAAACGCACGTGCAGCGCGCTGCGCAGGATGAGATTGTAGCTGCGCGAGATGAATTCGCGCTTCGGTCCCCGCACCACCCGTGACGAACGCGCGAGCCGAGATCCGATCGCGATGTCGGAGTGCCCGGACAACAGTGGGGCGATCAAGGGCATGAGGGCGTTGAGATCGGTCGAGAGGTCGACGTCCATGTACGCCACGACTTCGGCGTCCGAGGCGCTCCACACCGCATGCAGAGCCCGGCCTCGACCCTTCTGTTCGAGGTGAACCACCCGAACCCCATCGATCTCCTCTGCCAGTCGAGTCGCGACAACCAAGGTGGAGTCGATGCTGGCGTTGTCCGCGATGGTGATCCGTGCCGAGTAGGGAACGCTTCGGTCCAGGTGCTGCCGAAGCCGGCGCACGCAGTTCTCGAGTCCAGCTTCCTCGTTGTAGACCGGCACAACTACATCAAGCACAGGTGACGTCGCGGAGGTCTCGGGAATCTCGAATCGACTCATGTCACCCACGGCACGAGGGAGGGAGTTCGTCGTCATGGAATCCAGAGTCGCCTCCCGGAATCCGAGAACCCTGGACGCTGCCTGGCAGTTTCCTGTCAGTGCGTCACGTACATGTCAGGACTGCGTATATGTCAGGACTGCGCCGGAGAAGCACTTTCGGGTACTGAGCGCATATTCTCGCCCCATGGCATCCGTATTCAGCGCAATCATCAACGGGGATCTGCCCGGACGATTCGTGTGGGAGGACGACAGCGTCGTCGCGTTCCTGACCATCGCACCCGTCACGCAGGGCCACACGCTCGTCGTGCCGCGCAGGGAGGTAGATCACTGGCAGGACGTCGACGCTGAGGTGTGGACCAAGGTCATGGACGTCGCCCGCACGATCGGCCGAGCCGTTCGCCCTGCTTTCGATGCACCACGGGCGGGGCTGCTCATCGCCGGCCTCGAGGTACCCCACTTGCACGTGCACGTCTTCCCCGCCTACGGCCTCGGCGATTTCAACATCAGCAACGCCGACCCCAACCCGTCCCCGGAGTCCCTCGACGAGGCCGCAGCCAAGATCAAGGCCACCCTTCGCGAACTCGGGCACGTCGACACCGTTCCGGCCTGAATCGTGCAGCCACGTATTGCACCTAGTGCGACCGCGGCAACTCGACCCGGAACGTGGCCCCTTCGCCGGGACGGGTGTCGACGGTGACTGTGCCGTCGTGCGCGGCGACGAGTGCCGCAACGATGGACAACCCCAGCCCGCTGCCCCCGCTCTCACGGGTACGCGAGGCATCGGCGCGATAGAAGCGTTCGAACACCCGAGCCGCATCTTCCTCGCTGAGGCCGGGACCGGTGTCGGCGATCTCCAAAATCACCGATTCCTCGGTAGGGCACAGGCGTACGACGACGTCGACTGTCGCGGGCGTGTGTTTGATCGCGTTGGTGAGCAGATTACCCACGACCTGCCGCAGCCGGGCCTCGTCCCCCGGCACTTCCAGGGTGCCGGTCCCGGAGCGGACGTCGAGTTCGATGGACCGTTCGGGGGCAACGGCACGGGCACCGTGGACGGCGTCGGCGGTGATCGACAACAGATCGACGGGCCGGTTCTCGAGCGGTCGCTGGCCGTCGAGGCGGGCGAGCATGAGCAGGTCTTCGACCAGCAGGCCCATCCGGGACGCCTCTCCTTCGATGCGGCTCATCAGAGTTTCGGTGTCGGTCATCGCACCCTGCCGGTACAGTTCGGCGAACCCGCGGATCGTGGTCAGCGGTGTGCGGAGTTCGTGACTGGCATCAGCGACGAACCGGCGCATCCTCTCCTCGGAGCGCTTGGCGGATTCCCCGGACGCCTCTGTGGCAGCGAACGCCTGCTGGATCTGGGACAGCATCCCGTTCAGTGCCGCTGACAGACGGCCGATCTCGGTGCGGTCGTCGCGGGCGGGGACGCGCCGGTGCAGGTCGCCCGACGCGATGGCCGCAGCGGTCTCCTCCACCTCGACGAGTGGGCGGAGGCTGAGCCGGACCACGAAGTACGCGACGACACCTGCGACGATCAGCACGATCACGCCGACAACCAACTGGAGCACAACGAGCTTGTCCACGGTTTGATCTCTCGCGGTCAGCGCAATCGCAATGGTGGTCTGTGTACCGTCCGGGCCGGTGGTGGTCAGCGCACGCCAGCGCACGTCGGAACTGTCGACGGAACCCACCGTCACCGGGACGTTCCCGAGATCGGCTGGCAGGGCAGGCGACGCCGATTCGTCGTTGATCTCGCGCGCCACGGTGCCGTTCGGCAGCACTGTGCGCACGTAGAAAGGGCTCGGGGGCCGGTCCGAGTCGGGTTGGGCGCGCACCACCTGCGGTCGCACGGCAAATGACTTCGCCCACCCCTGCGCTGCATCCTGTAGTTGGTGATCGAGGCGGCTAGTGAGGGAATTATCGAGCGCTGTCGTCACCGCCGCTCCCGACGCCAGTAGACCCAGCGCGGTCACCAGCAGGACCGCGCCGACAAGGGTGATCCGCAATGGCAGCGCCCGGATACCACGACGCGACCGCGAACCCTCGACCGGCGCAGGCACCTCCGCCGGCGGACCATGCTCGACGGGGGCAGTCATCTCGGTTCGCGCATGACGTAACCTACGCCCCGGAGGGTGTGGATCAGCGGCGTCTCGCCGGTGTCGACCTTTCGCCGCAGGTAGGACACGTACGACTCGACCACGCCGACCTCGCCACCGAAGTCGTAGCTCCAGACGTGGTCGAGGATGCGGGGCTTGCTCAGCACGGTGCCCGCGTTGACCATGAAGTACCGGAGGAGTGTGAACTCGGTGGGCGACAGCGACACCGGGTCGCCGGACTTCCACACTTCGCGAGTGTCGTCATCGAGTTCGATATCGGCAAACTTGATACGCGAGGACCGCTCATCCTCCGACAGCTTGCCCGCGCGGCGCAGGATCACCCGCAGACGCGTGACGACTTCTTCTAGGCTGAAGGGCTTGGTCACGTAGTCGTCGGCACCGAGCGTGAGGCCACTGATCTTGTCCTCCACCGCGTCCTTGGCGGTGAGGAACAGCACCGGTGCGTCGACCCCGTCTGCGCGTAGTCGCTTGAGCAGCCCGAATCCATCCATGCCCGGCATCATCACGTCGAGGATCACGGCGTCCGGCTGAAACCTGCGAGCGGTGTCCAGCCCTTCTGCGCCGGTCGGTGCGCTGGCGACCTCAAAACCCTGGAATCGCAAGCTCACCGACAACAGCTCGACGATATTGGGTTCGTCGTCCACGATGAGGACACGAGCTTCGACAGGCTTCCCATTCACGGCCACCATCGTCACTCAGAATGCTGCGCACTCGCTGACAGCTCCCTGGGAGGTTCCTGTGAACCACAACAATCTCCTGTCCGCGGCGGCGAGGCTATCTTTGGACACCCTCGGATCGGTTGGGTAGCATTTGGGTCGTCGATACGACATCCGGACGAGCGCACCGTACCCGGCCAGCGACAAGACGGTGCACGGGAGCTCGTCATGGCGTGGATCGTGTTAGTACTGTCGGGAATCTTGGAGGCCGTCTGGGCCACTGCCCTCGGCCGATCTGAAGGTTTCTCCAAACTCGGACCCAGCGTCCTCTTCGGTGTCGCGTTAATTTTCAGCATGGCAGGTCTGGCATATGCGATGCGGGATCTACCTATCGGAACGTCCTATGCAGTCTGGGTGGGAATCGGCGCAACGTTGACCGTTGGATACGCGATGTTGACGGGCAGCGAAAGTTCATCGCTGATGAAAATCCTGCTGATCGTGGGCATCGTCGGATGTGTCGTCGGCCTGAAGGTTCTGCACTGACCTGTTGCTGTCGAGACCGTCCGGCAGTAGCCGGCAAGAAGGCATATGTTTCGCATGATATGTATTTCGCATGATACGAACCGTCGCCACACTCTTGGCCCCTGCCGCTCTCCTGCTCGGGGCATGCAGTTCCGAATCGGACACCCACGACACCGAGAGCGTGGCGAGTGCCACCACCGAGGCAAGCGAAGCTTCGTCAGCTGATCTTCCCACGGTGGCAGACCTGTGCAACGGCCTGCTGCGGTACGCGAGCAGTGCGGAGGATCGGGCGCAGCAGAACGGCGAGACATTCGACCGCACAGCGACCCTCGACGACCTCTTCGAAGAGTCTGCCGAGACCCAGGAATGGAAGGATGCTTCACAGGAACGCAGGGATCAGATGATCAAGGCCTACAGCGCCGCCGAGACAGGCGCCTGCTGACAGCCACTCCTCGCTCGCACATCCCCTCTGCGATGATGCTCTCGCGATCCGTTCGACCCACTGAACAGATTCTCGGTGCGGGCCCCTCTGCCGAAAGGCGGCTCGCCCAGGACCTCGGGGGCAAGAATGTTCCAGTACGCGACATCGGCGAGATCCTCGGTGTCACGTTTCAGCGTGCGAGCCAGCTCGTAAACTCATAGACCCATTTCACCCCCCTCAGAGTAGGACACCCATGACATCTGTTCCAGTCGACGCCGACACACGTATCGCGCACATCACCCTGCCCGATTCGACCACAGCCTGGGAGATCACCGGCTACAACACTGTTCGGCACCTCCTGGCCGATCAGCGGTTGTCACTGAACCGGAAGAACTCCACCACCGGCTATCAAGGGCTTTCGTTGCCCGCCGCACTCGATGCGAACCTGCTGAACATGGACCCACCAGAACACGGCCGTATCCGAAAACTGGTAGCCGCAGCATTCACCGCACGCAGAACCGAAACCCTCGAGCCACACATCCGCTCCACGTGCAAAGAACTTCTTGCCGCATTGCCGGGCCAAGCTGACGAGCACGGCGTCGTCGACCTGATTCCAGCATTCACGAGCGTGATTCCATGTCTCGCGATTGCCGACCTGTTGGGTGTACCCGCCGAAGACACGGAGGACTTCTCCGGCTGGACAACGACATTGGTGAACAACGCCGCAGCTGACCCGGAATCCGTCAAGCGGGCTGCCGGCGCGATCGTCCTCTACCTGATGAAGTTGATTGCCACGAAACGCAGCCACCCCCAGGACGATCTGATCAGCGACCTGATTGCCGCACGCGATAATCGCGACGCGCTGACAGATGACGAGCTACTGTCGCTGGCGTTCCTGCTCCTCGGCGCGGGGTACGAGAATGCCGCGAATCTGCTCACCAACACGTTGCATGCCGTACTCACTTCCATGGATCTCGCAGCCGAGATCACCGAATCCCTCACCCGCACCGGCACAATCAGCGACCCGCTCCGAGAGAACATTATTCGTCTCTACGACGGAGTGAAGCATGCAATACGCCGCTTCCCCACCACCGATATCGCGGTCGGTGACACGATCATCCCCTCTGGCAGCACGATACTTCTGGCCACACGCGAAACCAACGCCGGAGCTCAGCAGCACTTGAGCTTCGGGCACGGAATTCATTACTGCATCGGAGCTTCCCTAGCGCGAATGGAGCTCACCATCGCACTCGAAGAGTTCCTCACCACGTACCCGAACACGCGACTCGCCCCCGACCGGGAGATCAGTTTGCGGCCGTCCACCCGCGTCCACGCACCTGACACCCTGCCCGCCGTGCTGAGTTGACGCGCCTACTCCCGCACATTCGAGGGCGACCCGGAGCTGGACAAAGGACCGGAGGTAAGAGACTGCTTCAAGCGAGGCGGAATTGGAACTCGCCAAACGCATGGAATTCGGAAACCAAGAGGCGCGCAGTCCCGCCACCATCGAGTGGGGCACCGGACGGTAGCGGGGTCAGCGTCGGGTAGCCCGTCAGACCAGCAGGTCGGGCTGCTGACGGATAAGGCTCTCGTAGATCGGCTGAAAGTTGAGCCAGCCCATGTACGGGGTGCCGAAGTGGTGGCGGGTGTGCCGCGCTGCGTCCGGTGCGACCGGCTTGGGCGGCGTTGCCGATGCCTCGATCAACAGCTGCACCCGGCAGGCGTGCTCGAGGGCAATGAACCACCAGGCCGCCTCGTCGATGCTGTGCGTTCCGGCCGAGAACAGCCCGTGGTTCTGGTGGACGACGGCCTTGTTGTTGCCGAACTTCGAACCGACAGCCTTGCCCGCGTCAACTTCGACGACGATCGCGCCGGCTTCCTCCTCGATGACAGTGTGATTCTCAAAAAACACACAGGCATCTTGGGTGTTCGGCGGTAGCAGTCGCCCCATGGCAGCCCAGGCTGCCCCGTGAACCGTGTGGGCATGGCACGAAGCCACGATGTCGGGATTGGCCTCATGTATTGCCGGCCGAAGCAGCGCCTTCACATCATCTGAGTACCTCGTACGAGCGGTTGTCAATGCCTCACCACCGACTGACCTGCGATTTCATCTGAGTCCAGCCGATCACCGAACCGGACACAGTCCCTACGAAAACGACACGGCCGCCGCAACCTCCCACATCGAGAGTGTTGCGACGACCGCGTGAACCCGCGATGCGCGGGTGGGGCCGTTTAAGAGAGAGCCCCCCGTCAGGATTGAACTGTTTTCGACCCCCTGGTACAGAGGGTGTTACTTCGCTGACCTGGCACTTATCGGTGCGGTTTGGCACCGCTTGGCACCGTTTGGCCGTCGAATGTGGGCAAAATGTGGGCAGAGCAGGGAAGTCTTCCCACATCCGAGGCAACGCTGCGTTCTGCTGTTATGCTCACGAACGTCAACGACGTTTCTAGGCGGCAAGCGGCTCATCGGCAACGGGCTGGAGAATACGCCGTGGGGGGATCACTACCTGTCGCCTGGCACCTACCAAACAGAAGAGCCTGCCTCGGATTGCTACTGGGAGCGCTCCGACGCCAACGGAAACATCATCGACAACAACTTCGTCACCCTCGCACCGTCAGTGACAGTCACAATCGCACCAACCGACAGTGGATTCACCGCTAGTGGCTGCGGCACTTGGAAATTGGTGGAGTAAGAACACGCATCTATCGGTACGAGCGCGGCGATACCACCTCACAACCCTGACTGTATCGATCTTCGGTCATGATCCGGCCTCGATGTGAATGGGCGCAGGTGTCGCGGCCTCTGGTGTGTCGCCGACAATGGCGTGGCCGATGCGGATGAGCACGTGGCCGGTGATGCTGGTGATCGCGTCGATCGGGTTCACGGCCGCCTCCTGACTAGGTTGATCCGCCGGGTAGTTGCGCCACGCGCACAGCGAATTTCGGTGCACGCGGATTCGGTCAATCGAACCGAAAGAAAGTGTCTAACTGATTGACTAGAAAGTGTCTATTCAATAGACTAATATCATGATCGCAGAGCAGCCCGCCAAGAAGATTCAGAAGCAACTCCGCGCCGCCGGGTTCACCCCGGGGCGCAAGTCCGGAAGCCACACCTTCTGGACAGGTCCGAACGGCGTATCGATTTCGGTGCCCGACGGACACCGCACCATCTCCCCCGGAGTGGTCCGGAAGATCGACAAGGCCATCGCTGCCAGCAAGCAGTGACCGACCGCCGGGGCTGGCAACAGCCCCGGCGCAACCCCAGTGCTACACCAGCAGTGAACAACGGCGAACAGGACGCAACCATGAAGATCTACGCAGTCGACGTGACCCGAGAAGGCAAGTGGTGGATGGTGTCGATCCCCGAACTCGACGGATTGACACAAGCCCGCCGCTTCAGTGAGGCCGAATTGATGGCTCGTGAGTTCATCGCGGTCGATACCGGAACACCCATCGCCGATGTCGCAGTCTCGGTCAGCGTCGCGGTCGGCGCCATCAGCGACGCCGGCGCCCGCGCCGACGAGATCCGCCGTGAGCGCGAGCAGGCCGCCGAACTCGAAGCACGGGTACTCGCGGAGTCGAAGCGACTTGCACACGACCTCGCCGCCCAGCAGGTGCCCGTGCGTGACATCGGCGAGCTACTCGGCGTCACGTTTCAACGCGCAAGCCAGCTCGTGAACTCGTAACCCCCGTATCCGCCCTGCGATCATCGGACGAGCCCCACTGCCTTCTGGTAGCGGGGCTCGTGTCGTTCGACCGGAGCTGATGCGCGTTGGTGTCGATGTGTCGCGCTCGCGGCGGCCGCTTCCCTGAGGGTGCGGCGGCGGCAAGCAGGCGGGGTTGCATCGGGAATCCAGGCGCGCCCCTGGATGGGGGGTCTCACCGGCGGCGCCGAACGGATTCTTCCGGTGAGACGACTGAGCCACATGGCCCGAGGGACACGTGTGGCGAAGGACCCACTATGGCAAGTTCACCGCCAGTACTGCGGTCTTGGTGTCGCTTTCGGCCGCGTGTCTTTCGACCGCCACTCCCGCTCATCCCACCAAGTGTGGCTAACGTTCTCTGCGACCTTCTCGATGTGCTCCATCAACCCACGCCTTGGGCCGATACCATTCGCAGCCATGGCCACCGATAGCTCGAACTCGCGGTGCCACCCGGTCTCGGCGTTCATGGCGCCGTGTTCTACCGCGAGCAGCGTCATCTGGTGGGTATGAACGCGGCCGGGCAGGCAGGTTCGAAGCGAAGCCGATCTTGACGAACCGCCGGTAATTGTTTGTAGTGGCTGGCCGGCCCGTGCACGATCGACCCGGTAGTTCACCGCGGACCGCCGCCGGGTCATCTCAACGAACCGAATGACGCCGCCACCCTCACAGTCGGGTGGCGGCGTCATTCGGCTACAGCATCATTCGTCTCTACGGTGCAGGTGTCAGCTGAACGCGCTGCCCGCGCCCGAGCCGCTGCCGGTCAACGAACCGAAGTCCAGGCACAACGATCCGGTGCACTGGTCGATGCCGATCACCGACACCGAACCGTCATCTTGGTTGGTGACGTAGACGCGGGTTCCGTCTGGGGTGATCGCCACCCCTTCCGGGTTGATTCCGACCGGGACGGTGTCGATGACGGTGTTGGTGACGGTGCCGATCACCGACACCGTGCCGTCGCCAGCGGTGGCGACGTAGGCGCGGGTTCCGTCCGGGGTGATCGCCACCCCTTGCAGGCTGATTCCGACCGGGACGGTGTCGATGACGGTGTTGGTGACGGTGCCGATCACCGACACCGTGCCGGCGCCACTGTTGGTGACGTAGGCGTGGGACCCGTCCAGGGTGATCGCCACCCCGAACGGGTTGGCCCCGACGAGGACGGTGTCGACCTCGGTGTTGGTGACGGTCTCGATCACCGACACCGTGCCGTCGCCAGCGTTGGTGACGTAGGCGTGGGTTCCATCGGGGGTGATCGCCACCCCGATCGGTTGGAACCCGACCATGACGGTGTCGTCGACCGTGTTGGTGGCGGTGTCGATCACCGACACCGTGCCGTCATTGAAGTTGGTGACGTAGGCGTGGGTTCCATCGGGGGTGATCGCCACCCCGAACGGTTTGGCCCCGACGAGGACGGTGTCGATGACGGTGTCCGCTGCCGCAGCCGATACCCCCATCCCGGCCATACCGAGGACCATCGCAAAAGTGGCTGTCAACCCGAGTACCAGACGTCGGCTGCGTCCCCTGACCGTGGGGTACCCGCGAAAACCAGTGAGGTGATTCACATTTTTCTCCTGTCGCAGAGGAACAAAACGGATCAACCGTGCAGTGGCACAACCGGTGGTCGGATCCGACCATCAGCCCATCGGAGGCTAACAGCCAGATTCTGATCTCGACGCAGAATCCGTCGGAGCCCTCACGGCCACACGAGGCCGCACTAGGCATGATCGGACACTCGGACCTGTGGAGTTGACCGACCGAAGCTGATGCGCGTTGTTACCGATGTGTCGCGCTCGCGGCGGACGCTTCCCTGAGGGTGCGTCGGCGGCAAGCAGGCGGGGGGTTACATCGGGAATCCAGGCGCGCCCCTGGACGGGAAGGTCTCACCGGCGGCGCCGAACAGGACTTGCCGGTGAGACGACTGAGCCACACGGTCCGAGGGACACGTGTGGCGCAGAATCGACTCCAGCAGATTTCACTGTCAGTATCGCGGTTCGGGTTTCGCTTTCGGTCGCGTGTCTTTCCGCCGCCATCCCCGCTCATCCCACAGGGTGCGGCTACCGTTCTGCGTGACCTTCGTGATGTGCTCCATCAACCACGGCTTGGACCGATACCATCCGCGGCCATAGGCATGGATAGCTCGAACTCGCGATGCCACCCGGTCTCGACGTTCCCGGTGTGGCAGCTCGCCGACCCGGCTGACGTGATCACCTGCCCCACGCCTGCGGGTCTGCAACTCGTGAGCAAAGAAAATGGCCCCTCACTCTGCTCCGATGCAGGTGGGGGCCTTTTCCGTTGGAGCCTCCTGTCAGGATTGAACTGACGACCGCTCGCTTACAAGGCGAGTGCTCTACCACTGAGCTAAGGAGGCGGACATGCGCGCCCATCATATCCATAGCGAAAACTTCGCGGAACTTCGCCCATTATTGGATAGCGTTGGAGCCATGAGCACCTCGGAAATCGCCACTGTCCTCGCCTGGCACGACGCCCTCAACGCCGGTGACATCGACACTCTGCTGTCGGTGTCCAGCGACGACATCGAGATGGGTGGCCCGACAGGCGCCAGCCAGGGCCTGCCCGCGCTGCGGGAATGGGCGTCGACAGCAGGTATTACGTTGATTCCGAAGCGGATGTATTACTACGACGGCGTTCTGGTGGTCGAGCAGGAAGCCACGTCAACCACGAATCCTGCGGAACCGAGTACTGTGGCGTCTGCATTTCGTGTCGTCCATGATCAGGTGATTTCCACGTTTCGCCACGAGACCCTCGAGCTTGCACTCTCCAGTACCGATTTGACAGAGAAAGACCTTGTCTCCGACGCGTAATATGGCCAAACTCACAGAATCATTCCAGCGAATCACAGGCGACAGACGCGCCACCGTCGATGTGGTCTCCGCTGCACCGTCTCCGCTTCAGCCCATCGATCTCACCGATGACGCTGTGGTCACCGAAGTACTCGACCTCGCCGTCCGTATCGGTGAGGTGCTTCTCGCGTCAGGCACCGGCGCGACGGACACCGCCGAGCAGGTGCAGTACATTGCCGCTACCTATGGCCTTGCCCAGTGTGATGTAGATGTCACATACAACTCTATCGTGCTGTCCGCGTATCGCGGGCCGACGCTTCCCCCGGCGAGCACCATGCGGATCGTGCACTACCGGTCGATGGACTTCACCCGACTCGCGGCCGTCGACCGACTCACAAGACGGATCCGCCGGGAAGCCGTCACTCCGAGGGAGGCGCACGAGTCCCTCACCGCGGTGACGACCGCGCCGCACCCGTACAACCGGTGGACCGCGACGCTCGCCTGGTCATCCATGGCTGCGTCGATCTCCGTGTTGGTGGGTGGTGGCGTGCTGGTCGCGTCCGTCGCCTTCCTCACGACGATGGTGATCTACCGGGTCAACCGCGTCCTCAACCGCGTTGGTCTGCCGTTCTTCTTCCAACAGGTTGTAGGCGGTCTCGTCGCAGCCACCCCTGCCGCGACGCTGTATACGTTCCAGGATCAACTGGGTGTGCAGATCACACCCTCGCAGATCATCGCGGCCGGCGTCGTGGTGCTGCTGTCCGGGTTGTCGCTGGTCGGCTCCGTACAGGACGCCATCACCGGCGCACCGATCACCGCGGTGGCCAGGTTCTTCGAGGTTGTCATGATGACCGGCGGCATCATCGCCGGCGTGGCCATCTCGCTGCGTCTGACCGGCGTCCTCGGCTCGACGCTGCCGCCCGTCAACGTGGAGGTCACGGAACTCGCGCGGTTGCCCGTCTTGGTGATGTCAGGCGCCTTCGCTGCGATGTTCTATGCGCTGGCCTGTTACGCCGAGAAACGTGCACTCACGGCCGCGTGGATCGGTGGCGCCGTCGGCGCTCTGGTCTTCATGGTGACGCAATGGTTCGGTGTCGGCCCGGTCATCGGCTCCGCAATAGCCGCAACCGTAGTCGGATTCGCCGGTGGCCTGATGGCCCGCCGTGCGCTGACGCCGCCTCTCGTAGTCGCGGTAGCCGGAATCATGCCGCTACTGCCAGGGCTCTCTCTGTACCGGGGTCTGTACTCCCTGCTCAACGACCAAATGTTGGTCGGGCTCAGCGAGTTGCTGGCTGCGTTCGGTATCGGCTGCGCACTCGCGGCCGGTGTCTCGCTCGGCGAATGGATCGCCCGGACCATGCGGAAACCGCGCATGTTGCGTCGCGTGGACGACATCCGCCGTCCTGTTTTCACGGCGCGCCGACGAAAACCGCTCGAAGCAGAGAAGGCGGTCTGACACAGACATTGCGGCCCTGCCGTCATCCGACGGAAACGACCGCCGGTGTCTACCGACGGTCGTCCCAACAACATCGACGCCGAGGCGCGCCGAAAAGCTCAGCTCTTGTCGATCTCAGTTCTTTTCGACGCTGTGTCTCCCGTCGGACTTTTCGTCGGCCTCCATGGCCTCACGCAGGCTCTTCGGCCGCATATCGGTCCAGTTCTTCTCCACGTACTCGAGGCATGCCGCCCGGCTTTCTTCCCCGAAAACCACACGCCAGCCTGCTGGCACCTCAGAGAACGTGGGCCACAGAGAGTGCTGGTCCTCGTCGTTCACCAGCACGTAGAAGCGGCCTTCTTCGTCATCGAATGGATTGGTGCTCATCTCGCCTCGCTTGTCGCATACGTGTCTTTTGCATTCACAGTAGCAAGCGTGCCGTCGCGCCCACGCCGTCTTATGACAGATGTAACGATCTCTCCTGCCCGCACGGAAACGTTCGACAGGAGCGACGACGTGATTCCGTGCGTTTTTTCCGTCCCTCCCTGCATATAGATTCCCGCTGTGACGTCAGATGAAACCGCCAATCGGTAGTCGCGGTCCACGGTCTGTGGAGGGTGAGTCTTCGGCGCCAGGTCACCGAGAAGAGGTTCGAGTGGCGCGGGAGTGAACCCGGTAGCCAGAATCAGCGCATCACATGTGAGCGTATCGGTGAGGCCGTCGAGCGCGCTGTGCACGGCCACCTCGATTCCGTCCGAAGTTTCCTCGGCAGCTACGACCTCCGAGGCACGGCGCATGAACAGACGACGATGTCCGCGCACCCGTTCCTGATATTCGGTCGCGTAGATCTCGTTGATGAGTTCGATGTCGACCACCGAATAGTTAGTGCTCCTGTGAGTATCGAGCAATCGCAGGCGCTCGCCCTCGGGCGCGCCGTGCAGATCGTCAACGGCCTGCGGGTCGAAGATGCGGTTCGCATAGGGACTGTCGTCGGCCGGGCTGTAGCCGTAACGCGAGAAGACGTTGTGGACTTCAGCTTCGGGATAGTTGGTGTGCAGGTACTGCACGATCTCCGCGGCGCTCTGCCCCGCACCGAGGACGACGAACCGCTGATGAACCGGGGCCGGCATCTCGCCGACACGAAAGAGGAACTGATGGTTGTGGAAACAGCGCGCAGAGAGAGTGGCCCACTCCGGAATCCGTTCCCGAAGACCCAGGCCCATCACCACGTTGCGCGTGGTAACCGTGGCACCGTCGGCCGCCCTGACCTCGAGTCGGTCGACGACCCCGTCCTCACCCCGGATTTCGCGGATCGCCTCCACTGCAGTGCCGTACTGTACATCGGCTTCTACTCGCCGGGCCGCCCACTGCAGGTAGTCGTTGAACTCATGGCGCGTCGGGAAGAAGGTTTGGTGATTGACGAAATCGACCAGACGTCCCTGCTCGAAGAGGTAGTTGAAGAAAGTGAATGCACTACGCGGATTGCGGAACGTCACCAGGTCTTTAGGGAAGGCGATCTGCATCGTCGCACCGTCGAGCAGCATTCCGGGATGCCACTCGAACCGGTCCCGCGCCTCGAAGAATTGTGCGTTGATTCGCTCGTTCTCCGCACACGTGGCGTTATGTTCCTCGATGGCAATGGCCAGCGCGAGATTCGCGGGCCCGAACCCGACACCCACGACATCTCGCACTGGGAGATGATCGGTACCGACACTGTCCGTCGATTCACTCATTTGCTCGTCATCCGTCCTCGACGCCGCGCCGCACCCGACGCAGCCACCGTCCGCTCAAACCTAGCGAAGCCTATCCTTATTTGTAGAACAGTACCAAGCTGTCTCAGCTTTTGCGCCGGGCCCGTTCACCACGGAATTGAGATCTCGATCACCCTTGATCATCGAGGGCCGCCAGCCCATGCCGCGATCAGTGCCGAAAGTTCCGATGCCCAGCAACGGACCGTCTCGACGTCCAGCACTTCCGATGAGAACGAGAAGTACGCGTGCACCGGTCCGTCGCCGACCGGTTCATAGAAGCTGAGCGTCAGATCTGATTCCGGAACACCCACGGGCACCGGTATCAGGGCGCCCAGCGCGTCGAGATGACCGAGCCTCGCCTGCTCGTGGTGTATCAGCATGACCTGTGGGCGCAGCACCGGTGAGACGTCACCGATGGCGTCCACGACGTCCGCGAAAGCCACGTCCTGGTTGTCCAGCGCATCGAGGTTCGACCTGCGGATCCGCTGCAGAAGTTCTACGGGGTCCGGGTCGCCGCTGGTATCCGTTCGCAAGAGAACGATATTGAGAAAGCAGCCGACCAGGGTGTCGAGCGCTTCCTCCGAGCGACCCGCGACGAGCGATCCCAGCGGAATGTCCGTACCGGCACCGTGGCGGGTCAGCACGGTCGCGAGAGCCGCCTGCAGCACCATGAACAGACTGGTTCCCGTCTCGCTCGCGAACACATCGATCGAACTATGCAGTTCCGCGTCGATCTCGACCGGAACCATCTCCGACGTCTGGGTTCCGGGCCCCCTCGGTGCCGGCAGTTCGAGCCGGGACGGCATACCGTTCAATCTCTTCCGCCAGTAATTGAGCTGGCGCGACCATCGACTGTCCGGGTCGCCGGGCTCGCCGGACAAAGCCTGCGCCCACAGGACGTAGTCGGCGTACTCGACGGGCAGTGGCTCCCAGTCGGGTTCATTGCCGTTCGACCGGGAGTCATACGCCCCCATCAGGTCACCGAGCAGCGGTACCACCGACCATTCGTCCACGGCGATGTAGTGCATTGCCAGGAGCAGTGCCTGCGTGCCGTCGGCAGCAGAAACGAGATGCGCTCGCAGCGGTGCTCGTTCGGTGAGGTCCATGGGCTCCTGTGCCAACTCGAAGACCATCCGGTGTACGTCGCCGTCACCGACGTCGACCATTTCGAGTACCGGGCGAACCGCTTCCCGTGCGATTACGGTGTCGCCGTGTTCGACGTACACGGTGCGTAGCGGTTCGTGTCGGGAAGTGACATCGCCGAGTGCCCGCGCCAGGATTTCCGGATCGACTGTGCCGCGAATCTGCAGCGACAGGGCGTGACTGGCCTGCGCCCTGGGCCCGTCCATGCGAAACTGCTTCCAGAACCGCCGTTGCGGTCCGGACAACGGTAGCGCGTCCGGCCGAGGGTCTGCGGGCGCCAGTACCGGCCGGCCGGATCTGGCCGCGCCGGCGACGATCGCGGAGAGTCCGGCCACTGTGGAACTGTCGAACACGTCCCGGATACCGAGGTCGACACCGAACCGTCGACGAAGGCGTCCTACCAACCTCATCGACGCCATCGAGTTGCCACCAAGGTCGAAGAAGTCGTCGTTGATACCCACCGACGGCAGGCGCAGGATCTCGGCGAATACCTCTGCGATCTCCTTCTGCGCCGGGGTCTGCGCGGTGCCGTCCCCGGTCAGCGCCGACCAGTCCGGCCGAGGCAGTGCTTTACGGTCGAGTTTGCCGTTGGGGGTCAGCGGCAGATCACCCTCGAGAACTATGACGACGGTGGGCACCATGTAGTCGGGCAGGCGGGCCGCGGCGTGTTCGCGGACAGCCTGTGGGTCGACGTGCTCGGCTCCGCGGCCGTCGGATGCGGTCACGTAGCCGATCAGTCGGACTATGTCGCCCTCCCGATCTGCCACCACCGCCGACTGTTTCACACCGGGATGGTTACCGAGGGCCGCAATGATCTCACCGAGTTCGATTCGGAATCCACGGATCTTCACCTGGTCGTCGACCCGTCCGAGAAAGTCGATGTTGCCATCGGCCCGCCAGCGAGCCCGGTCACCGGTCCGGTACATCCGGGTTCCCTCTTCACCGAACGGGTTGGATACGAATCGTCCGGCGGTGAGAGCGGGCCGTCCCAGATATCCACGGGCCAGACCGCGTCCGGCGATGTACAACTCGCCCGCCACACCGGGTGGAACCGGATTCAGCAGGTCGTCGAGCACATACGCCTGCTCATTGGGGTCGGGAATTCCAATCGGCACGGCCGAATTCCATCCGGGTCGAGCCTGCCACAGGGTGCTATTGACGGTGGCCTCCGTGAGACCATATGCCGCCAGCAGATTCAGCCGCTCCGCCCAGCGGCCGATCAACTCGGGTGGCACCGTCTCCGTGCCCACCAGTACCGTGCACCCTGCCGGGACATCGCATCCCGACGGCAGCGCCGCCAGCAACGATGGCGGAATAATCGCGTGCGTCACAGCGTGTTCGGCCATGAAGTCGGTGAGTTCCGGGCCCGCTACGCGGGACTCGTCCGGCACGATCACCAATCGGGAACCCGTGCACAGCGCCATCGACAGCTCGAAGACCGCGACGTCGAATCCGATCGAAGCGAACTGCATGACCACCGAGCCCGGAACCAATCTCATTCGTTCTTCAGCGGTGGCGACGAGGCTGGGAATCCCGTCGTGAGTGAGTACCGCGCCCTTGGGCTTACCGGTGGAACCCGACGTATAGATGACGTACGCGGCGTGGTTCAGGCCCCGCGGCGGCTGCGGCACCTCCACACCACCGGCGGCATCGAGTTCGGCGACGATCGACGCATCGTCGACAAGAATACGAGTGAGTGTGTTCGTCTCCGTGATGCGGGCGCTCTCCCCCACCGTGGTCACCAGCACCCGCGCCGCAGAGTCGGCGAGCATGTAGGAGATGCGCTCTGCCGGGTGGTTCAGATCGAGCGGCAGGTACGCCGCCCCGAGCCTGAGCACACCGAGGACCGTCGCCACCATCTCGATCGACCGCGGGACCGCCAATCCCACCACGCTTTCGACGGATACACCGCGCCGATGCAACAGTGCGGCGATACGGTCGGCGCGGTCGCTCAGTTCTGCGTACGTCACCTGACCGTGCGAGTCGATCACAGCGACGGCGTCCGGGACCGACTCGACGTGGCGGGTGAACGCGCCGGAGAACGTCTCCTCCGGCACCGATTGCCGGGTGTCATTGAATCCGTACAGCACCAACTCGTGCTCGTCGTCGAGGAACACGTCGAGATCGCCGATTGTCACACCGGAATCGGACGCCAGGGCGTCGAGCACCGCGATCTGGCGTCGCGCGATCCTCGCCGCGGTACTGCGATCGAAGAGGTCCGAGCCGTACTCGAGGCGCAGCTCCACCCGCTCGTCGTCGAGGTACTCGGTGAAGTTGAATACCAAATCGAACTTGGCCGTGCGTTCCTCGATCGACACCGGAACCGGCCCCTGCCCCGGCCCAACCACCGAATCAGATGTCCGGGTGTGGTAACCGACCATCACCTGGAATAACGGGTTCCGGGCCGGTGTACGAGCGGGATTCACCTTCTCCACAACAGTTTCGAAAGGAACATCCGCATTCACGAAAGCCGCCAGGTCGGTATCGCGGACCCGTGCCAGCAGTTCGTCGAACGTGGGGTTGCCCGACACGTCCGTCCGCAACACCACGGTGTTGACGAAGAAGCCGATCAGTTCGTCGAGCCCCTGCTCGCTCCGACCGGCGACCGGTGCCCCGAGTGGTAGATCGTCACCCCCACCCAACCGATGCAGCAACGCCGCGGACGCCGCGTGCAGGACCATAAACATGGTGGTTCCCGACGCCCGGGCAAGAGACCGCAGGGCCCGCGTGGTGACGACATCGAGCGTCGTCTCGATAACTCCGCCTGCGAAACTCGGCCGGGCGGGGCGGGTGTGATCGGTGGGGAGCGCCAACTCCTCCGGGATCCCGGCGAGTTTTTTCGCCCAGTAGTCGAGTTGACCGTTCATGACGCTGGAGGGGTCGTCCGGATCACCCAGCACATCCCGTTGCCACAACGTGTAGTCGCCGTACTGCACGTCGAGCGGTTTCCACAGCGGCGCCGCACCCTGCGCCCGAGAGGTGTACGCCGTCATCAGGTCACGTAGGAACGGACGATCCGACCACTCGTCGGTGGCGATGTGGTGCAGCACGATTGCCAGCACCTGTTCCCCGGCGACCCGGATCAGCCGTGCCCGAATCGGGATCTCAGCGGTCAGGTCGAACGGGCGTCCCACCGTCTCGCCGACCAACCGGGAAAGTTCGTCTTCGGTGCCGTCGCGCACGGTCACCTCGGGGCGCACGTCGTCCAGGATCAGCTGCACCGGTTCGCCGTCGTGCTCCCCGAATATCGTCCGCAGAGATTCGTGCCGCGTCACCACATCGGTCAGCGCCTGCTCGAACACCCCTGCGTCGAGCGAATCTTGCAGTCGCAGGACGATCGGGAAGTTGTATGCAGCAGATGCCCCATCCATCTGCTGTAGCAGCCAGAGTCGTTGTTGCGCGGCGGAGAGCGGCAGGTGCTCTGGCCTCGGCCGGGCTACCAGAGAGGGTCGGGTCGAGTTCGTGTCGTCGCCGATCCGGGCGGCCAACTCCGCAACGGTGGGCGCCTCAAACAGGTCACGCATGGTCAAGTCCGCCTCGAGCGCCCCGCGCGCACGGCTGATCAGCCTCGTTGCAAGCAGCGAGTGACCGCCGAGGTCGAAGAAATTGTCGTCCACGCCGGGCGCCGGAACCCCGAGGATCTCCTCGAACAGCCCGGTGAGGACGCGTTCGGTGTCGGTGCGCGGTTCCGTGCGCTCGCGGCCGCGGGCGCCCAGGATCCCGTCGGCCGACGGCAGAGCCTTGACGTCGAGCTTGCCGTTCACCGTCATCGGCAGGCTGTCCACCTCGATGATCGCGGCCGGCACCATGTAGTCCGGCAACGACTCGCGCAAAGCGCGCCTGTATCGGTCGGCGCCTCGCGGCTCACGAGAACTCGCGGCGACGGCGTACCCGACCAGACGGGTGAATCCGCCGGGGCCGGAATCGACCACGACCGCGGCCTGGCGCACGGCGTCCAGCGCTTCGAGCGCGGACGAGATCTCACCTAGTTCCACCCGGTGACCACGGATCTTCACCTGGTCGTCAGTGCGGCCGAGAAAGTCGAGGTTGCCGTCCAAACGGCGACGAACCAGATCACCTGTCCGATACATACGTACGGACAGTTCGAATGGATTTGCCACGAACCGGTCTGCCGTCAGCGCGAATCGGTCGAGATAGCCGCGCGCGAGCCCGACCCCGGAGATGTACAACTCACCGGTGACACCGTCCGGAACCGGACGCAGCCAAGGGTCCAGCACGTAGGCGGACGTGTTCCAGATCGGCGAACCAACCGTGGACGTAGCACTGTCGGCAGTACCCGCGCCGAGAGTGTTGATCGTGTACTCGGTGGGGCCGTACAGGTTGTATCCACTGGTTCCGTCGGTGTCGCGCAATCGGTTCCACACCGAGTCCGACACAGCCTCGCCGCCGAGTAGCACCAGACGTGGTCGGTGACGCCCCGGGCCGTCGTCGAGCAGTCCCTCCTCGACGAGGTGCTGCGCGTACGTCGGCGTCACATTGACCACGTCGATCTCGTGGGTGTCGCAGTAGGCCACGAGGGCCTCGGCGTCGCGTCGGAGATTCTCGTCGCAGATGTGCACCTCATGGCCTTCCACCAGCCACAGCAGTTCCTCCCACGACATGTCGAACGCGAACGACACGGTGTGCGCGATACGTAGACGTCGTCCGCCCCCCGCCCTCACCACCGGTTCGAAGATCGCCTCGCGGTGGTTGAACTGCATGTTGGTCAGACCGCGGTACGGGGTCACGACCCCCTTCGGTTTGCCCGTCGATCCCGACGTGTAGATGACGTATGCCGGATGATCAAGCCGGCCGGGGGTTCCGGGCGCGAAACTGCGGAGTTCGACATCTGCCAGCGGAGCGGCCGAGACCGTCCCGAGGTCCAATTCGTCGAGGGCGAGCACGTCCACCTTGGCAGCGTCCAGCGTCTGCGCGAGCGCCGACGTGGTCACCAGCGCCGTCGGGCACGCATCGTCGAGCATTCCGACCAAACGTTCCGCCGGGTGATCCAGTTCGAGCGGCAGGTACGCCGAACCGGTACGCAGCACCGCAAACAGCGCCACCACCATCTCCACCGACCGCGGCAGTGCAAGGGCCACGATCTGCTCGGTGCCCGCACCGTGGCTGAGCAGGAGTCGGGCCATCCGGTTCACGTCGGCGTCAAGTTCAGCGTAGCTCACGGCGCGGTCACCGAAGACCAGCGCCGTCTCGTCTGGCCGGATTCGTGCGGCGTCGGCGAACAGGTCGGCAATCGTCGAGTCGGGAACCGGCTTCCGCTCTGACGGCAATGGATCTGCTGCTCCGGCGATTCCAGCGACCACGCCTGTCAGATCGGTGGACCATTGCTCGAGCATGGTCACGTACCGCGACAGCATGCGTTCGACGCGATAGTCCGCGACCATCTCCGGGTGAAATTCGAACTTCACCTTCACGCTCGCACCCGGCGTCACGACGACCGTGACGGGGTAGTGCGTGTGATCGATGCTGTCGCCACCGCTGATGTCATGCGCCTCGTTGAGTGCCGACACCTGCTTCTCGTCCACGAAGTTCTGCAGCACATACAGCACGTCGAACAGCGGGCGATGCTCGGTGACCCGCGCAATGGTGGCCAACCCGAGATAGTCGTAGGGGCTGAGCGTCAACCGGTCGGACTGAGTTCGCCGCAGCAGGTCGACGACGCTCTCGTTCGGACGCAACGTCATCCGCACGGGAACGGTGTTGAGGAACATTCCGGCCACGGCGTCCAGACCTGGAACCTCCGGCGGGCGGCCCGCGACGGTGGTGCCGAACACGAGGTCCTGACGTCCAGTCTCGATCCCGAGAACGACTGCCAGAGCTGCGCTGAGCACCGCGTTCAACGTGACCCCCGCACCCCGTGCGCCGGCGCGCAATCGCTCACTCAGCTTCTCCGACAACACCGCGTCACAGCGTTGCGGTGGCCGCGGCGCCCCCGGGGCCGTCGTGGCGAGCAGAGTCGGTTCATCGAGTCCGCCGAGCGCCTCGGCCCACGCGGCCCGCGCGGCGTCTGCGTCTCGGGCGGCGAGCCAGAGCAGATAGTCCTCAAATGTGCCCTCAGGAGGGCCGAATCCGGTGTCGTCGCCGCCCGATTCGTAGAGGGCCAACAGCTGACTCACTACGATCCCGTTGGACCATCCGTCCCACAACAGGAACTGGCGGTTGATCACCAGACGATCGTGAGTATCCGTAAGTCGCAGCACCATCGCCCGCCACAGTGGGGGCGAGGAAAGATCGAACGGCGTCTGACGATCCTGCGCCGCCAACTCCGCGGCATAAGCATCGCGTTCGAACTCGTCGAGTTCACGCAGGTCGAATTCGGCGATCGGTACGTCCAGACCGGCACCGACGAACTGCACCGGTGCGCGCAGGCCCTCGCTGACGAATCCCGCTCTCAGGGTGGGATTGCGTAGCTGGAGAGTTCGCAGGGCGGCACCGAGCCGTTCAGTGTCGAGGCGATGGGCGAAATCGAGGGTGAACTGTGCCGTGTAGATGTCGGGCCCGGCGTCGAACCCGGCCTGAAAGTACAGGCCCTCCTGCAGCGGTGACAACGGCAGCAGCGTGTCGACACCGGACGGACTGGCCGCCACGATCCGATCGATCTCCCGCTGCGTCAGCGTCACGAGAGGGAGGTCGGACGGGGTCAGGATCGCCGGTCCCTCGTGTACGACGGCGGCCACGGCCAGTTCACGCAGCGCCGTCACCCAGCCGTCGCTGAGCGCGATCGCATCGTCCTCGCTCAGATCGTCCTCCGACCAGGCGAAGACGGCCTGCAGTTCGGTGCCGCGCTCGGTCTCCTCGCATACCGCGTTGATCACGAGTCGGTAGGGTCCACCAAAATCTGCATCGGGATCGGTTGACAAACAGTCGGATTCGACAGCGGGTGTCCATTCACCGGTCTCCGCGTGCGGCAGGCGGCCGAGGTAGTTGAACAGCACCTGCGACTCCGACCTTGCCGCGAGCATTCCCGCGGTGCGTGCGTTGACGTACCGCAGCATCCCGTAGCCGATGCCGCCGTCGGGCGCGCCGCGCAATCGTTCCTTGACGTCCTTCAGCGTCTCGAGGGCGCCCCCTCGACTGCCTAACCGGACGGGGGTCACGTTGGTGAGCCAGCCGACGGTGCGCGAAAGATCCACGCCCTCGGCCAGTTCCTCGCGTCCGTGCCGCTCGAGGTCCACCAACAGATCCGGCCCGCGTTCACCGCCGGCAACCCAGCGGTCGACCGCCAGACGCAGCGCGGCCAGCAGCACGTCGGTGACGTCCGCCCCGACGACCCCCGGGGCGGTGGTCAGCAGGGTCGCAGTGAGTTCGGCGTCCACCCGCACCGTGCGCCTTGCGCCGCTGCTCACGACCGCGTGACCGGTGGCGCCGGGCACCAGTTCGGCGCCGGGTGCGGTGACGCCCAGCCAGTGGTCGAGTTCCGCAAGCCGGGCGGGTTCGTGCGCCTGCGCGGTGACTATGCGGGCGAATCCGCGCAGCGACGTGACCACCGGGTCGAGAGCCACGACTTGACCGCTGTCGGCGGCCACCCATGCCATCGCCAGGTCCTCGATCAGTGTCCGCCACGACACCCCGTCGATCACGAGATGATGCGCGATGAGCAGCAGTCTCCCGAGATCGTCCGGGCCGGCGTCGAACCACACCGCAGAGAGCATGACGCCGCGGTCGGGGTCGAGTCGGTCCGTGGCCGCGTCGGATTCTGCCGTCACCCTCTCGCGCAGCGCGGCGTCATCGAGACCGGTGGCGTCGACACGATGCAGAGTCAATTCCGCGGTTTCGGTGATCTCGAGCGACCACACCCCCGGTGCGTGCCGGGTGAGCCGCTGCCGCAGGCCGTCGTGGTGGTCGACCACCGACTGCAGGGCCGTCGTCAGCACCTCGATGCTGGTGCCGGCCGGACTGTGCACCAGCAACGCCTGGTTGAAGCGGTGCTTTCCGCCGCTCCACTCGGACAGTCGGTGCACCACCGGTAGCGGCCACAACACGCCCGTGCCGGATTCCTCCACTCGGGCGACCGGCGAAACGACGGACGCAGCGGCCAGTCCGGCGAGCGCGGACGGGGTCCGCTGCTCGAAGATCTGTCGCGGAGTGATCGTGATTCCCTCGCGGCGAGCGAGATTCACCAGGCGGATGGCAAGAATACTGTCGCCGCCGAGCGCGAAGAAATCGTCGTCACAACCGACCGCGTCGAGCCCGAGCACGTCTGCATAGTGGCCGGCCAACACCGCTGCCACACCGCTTTCGACGACCGCCGCTGCGCTGACCTCAGTGGTGGTGACCTGAGCGGAGAAGTCGGGTGCAGGAAGGGCTTTGCGGTCCAGTTTGCCACTCGGGCCGACCGGGAACGCCGCCAGTGTCACGAACGCGACCGGCACCATGAACTCCGGCAGAGCGTCGGTCAGGCGCCTGCGGACGTCGTCGGGATCGGCGTCACCGACCAGATATCCGACCAACTGTTGCAGGCCCGGCCGATTCGTGCGCACCGTTGCAGCAGCCTGCCGCACACCGGGGCACGCGGCCATCTGGGCTTCGATCTCGCCCAGTTCGATACGGAAGCCCCGCAACTTCACCTGATCGTCGACTCTGCCGACATATTCGACGGCACCGCTTGCACCGATACGGGCAACGTCGCCGGTGCGGTACATCCGAGTCCCCGAGGGAGAGAACGGATCCGCCAGGAACCGTTCGGCGCTGAACGCAGGCCTACCCAAGTATCCCCGGGCCAGTTGCGGCCCCGACAGGTACAGTTCGCCCGAAACACCCGCGGGCACCGGTTGCAGGTAGAGGTCGAGCACGTACAGACCGGTATTCGACGTCGGCACGCCGATCGGCACGGATGGCGCGCCGGCATCGATTCCCTGGACAGACGCCGCGAAACTGACTTCCACCGACGCCTCGGTGGGGCCGTAGAGATTGTCCACTTCCACTCCGGGCAGGAGTTCAGCGACGCGCCGGGCAGATGTCACCGGCAGCGCTTCCCCGCTGCAGGAGATGATCCGCAATCCGGTGCACTGCGCGGCTGTGGGTTCTGCGAGGAACGCCTCGAGCATCGACGGAACGAAGCGCACGCGCGTGATCGACCGCGCAATGATGACGTCGGCGAGGTATGCCGGATCCCTGTGCCCGTCCGGCCTCGCCAGGACGAGTGTCGCGCCGGCCAGTAGCGGTCCGAAGAACTCCGGCACCGACACGTCGAAACTCGAGGGAGTTTTCTGCAACACGTTGTCCGAACGCGTCATCGGGCGGAAACGCTGCTCCCATAACAGTCGGTTGACGATGCCTGCGTGCGGCACGACGACCCCCTTGGGGTGTCCCGTCGATCCCGAGGTGTAGATCACGTAGGCGGGGTGCTCCGGCGCGACCGTGACACCAACCAGTGGCTCGGGTGAGTAGTCTGCGGCATCGGAAACTCGGATCTGCGGAACGTCGGAACCGAAAAATGTTTCGGTTCCGTCGGTGAGAAGGCAGACGGGTTCCGCGTCATCGAGCATGTACGACAACCGGTCTGCGGGGTAACCGGTATCGAGTGGCACGTACGCGCCGCCTGCCTTCCCGACCGCAAGGAGCGCGGCAATGAGGTCCAGCGAACGGGGCAGCGCCACCGCCACCCTAGACTCCGGTGTCACACCGCGCTCGACGAGCAACCGGGCCAGACGGTTGGCCCGCGCGTGCAACTGTGCGTACGTGAGTTCCTCGTCCTCGAACACGACCGCCACCGCCTCGGGCGTCCGCTCGGCCTGCTCCTCGAGCAGGGCCGTCACCGTCGTCCAGGGGAACTCCACCTGCGCGTCCTGCAGTGCCGCGTCGATCGATTCACGCGAGGCCAGCGCGATTCGCGACACGCTCTGGTCCACGTCGCGGGTCAGCTCGGTGAGATGCGCGACCGTCGACTCGGCGAACCGAGTCGCGGTCGCCTCGTCGATACGCGCAGCGTCGTACACGAGTTCGAGTGTGAGGGCGTCGCCGGGAACGGCTATCAAGGTCATCGGGTAGGGCGGGCGTTCGTCGAATCGGATGTCCGTCACCTGCACCGCACCGGAGGGGTCGGTGACGGCGCCCTCGCCGAGCGGATAGTTCTCGAAGACGACCAGTGTCTCGAAGGGATTGTGCAATCCGGCTTCCCGGCGCAAGTCGGACAGACCGAGATACTGGTGGTCGAGCAGCGTCGACTGTTCGTGCTGCCACCGAGCGAGAGTCTCCACCACCGTGTCGGTAGGCCGATACCGCAGTCGGGTGGGAACGGTGTTGATGAACAATCCCACCATCGTTTCGATACCGGGCAGATCACCACCGCGACCTGACACCGTCGACCCGAACACCACGTCCTCCGCACCGGTCAGTCGACCCAGGACGAGTCCCCACGTTCCGTGGACCAGCGTGCTGAGAGTCAGTCCGCGTGCGCGGCCCATCGCGGTGAGTCCGGCGGTGTCTTCCGGCGGCAACTGTGTCCGGATCGAGTGAATTCCGGATTGATTCTGTGACAAAGGATTCGGAAATTCTACCGGCTCGGGTGCATCGGCGAGCACACCCCGCCACACGGCAAGTGATGTCTCACGGTCCCTGGACCCGAGCCAGTCGAGGTAGCTGCGGTACGGAGTGGCTGCGGGCAACGGCGGTGGTGTTCCCTCGACGCTGTAGAGCGCCAACAGTTCGCGTAGCATAACCGGCACTGACCAGCCGTCCGCAACGATGTGGTGAATCGACTGCAGCAGAAGGAACTTCTGCTGCATCTCGCCCGTCGTGTCGCCCACCCCGGCATCGACCCGCGCGAGCGTGTAACGCAGCAGCGGGGCGCGTCCGAGGTCGAAACCGCGGGCCCGGTCGGCCGCCAGCAACTGATCCACGCGCTGCCCCGGTTCCGCGGTTTCGGTGAGGTCCACCACCTCCATCGGCACCCGCACGACGTCCCGGACCACCTGCACGACCTTGCCGTCCGACATCGCCTGCACGCCGACACGAAGGGCTGCGTGCCGGTCGACCACTGCCTGCAGTCCGCGGTGCATCGCTGCCTCGTCGACAGGACCGGTCAGTTCGATCACCTGTTGCACCACGTATGGGTCGGTGCCGGTGTCCTCGAACGCCGACTGGAAGGAGCCATCGAACACCGACTGGAGGGAGCCATCGAACACCGATTGGAAGTAGATACCTTCCTGCAATGGTGTCAACGGGAGAACATCGGCTGGGCTTGCGAGCGCGTCCACGTCCGTTTGCGTCAGTGAGACCAGCGGAAAATCCGACGGAGTGTGACCGCCGAAGCGTTCGGCGCCGGCCAGCAGCCGTAGCGCCGCCGTCCACTCCTCGGCAAGCGCCTCGACGTTTGTGCGCGTGAGAACGCCTGGCGCCCATGTCATCGTGGTACTCAGTGCCGGGCCGTCGGGTCCGTCCTCGGCGATGACATCGAACGTCAGCGCGTGACCGATCGGCATACGGGGGCCGTCGGCACCGCTCATCGCGCGAGGTAACCAGTCGGCCTCCGCAGCCGACGGCACCCTGCCGAGGTAGTTGAACAGCACCTGCGGTGTCTGCGCCTGTTCGAGTTCCGGCTTCGGGGCGCCTAGGTAGCGCAGCGCTCCGTAGCCGAACCCGGACCCCGGAATCCGGCGCAGTTGGTCCTTGACCGTCTTCAGTACACGAGCCATGCCCGCCGCGTCGTCAAGTTCGGCGAGGGCGGTCCCGGCGTCGATCATCACCGGGTAGACGGTGGTGAACCACCCGACGGTTCGGGAAAGGTCGACTGCAGGACCGTCGCCGCAACGCAGTGCGTCTTCCTCACGTCCGTGGCCTTCGAGATCGAGAAGTACCGCGTCCGACTCTCCACCGGTTCCGCATGCGGTGCGCCACTTTCGCAGCGCCACCGCGAGACCGGCGAGAAGCGCGTCGCCCACGTGACCGTGGAACGCCGCAGGCACGGAAGTGAGCAGCGGCTCTGTGAACTCCGGGGGCAATGTCACCGTGAGGGATTCGGCGTTGCCCACGAGGTCGACGAGCGGATCCAGTGCACGCGAACCGATGTCCGGATCGGGCGTGTTCGCCACTGCGGTCCAGAAGGGCAACTCGTGGTCGAATGCACCCTCCCTCACGTGCTCGTCCAGCAGTTCTGACCACCGTCGCAGCGACGTCTCGACCTTCGCGAGTTCGGGGATACCACCCGCCATGACGGACACTGCCGCGCTCGCGAGGTCTTGGAGGATGATCCGCCAAGACACCCCGTCGACCACCGCGTGATGCGCGATCAGCAACAGTCGCCCGGAACCCTCCTGAGCGGCGAAAAGGACCGCCTGCACCATCACACCGGCGTCGGGATCGAGCCGAGCGACGGCCGCGCGGGATTCGGAATCGAGTTGCTGCTCATTGCCTTCGAAGTCGACGACGCGTAGCGCGTCCCGCGCTGCCGACGGATCCCATTCCGGCACCGACAGAGTCCAGCGCTCGCCGCGGACGAGTCTCGCCCGCAGGGCGTCGTGCCGTTCGAGCACCGCGGCCAAGGCCTTGCGCGCGGCCCCCTCGTCGAGAGCAGCAGGAGTCTGCACGAGCACCGACTGGTGGAATGCTGCGACGTCGTCTCCCCTCTCGCCCGTACGTACCAGGATCGGGGTGCTCCTGACCTCACCGACCGCGACATCATCGGGGTCGACGGCGACGGGAGTGCGTCCGTTCTGTGTCCGGGCGAGCGCCTCGGCCGTCCGGAGTTGGAAGACCTCGCGCGGACTGATCGAGAACCCCTGTTGCCGAGCATGGTTCACCAATTGAATTGCGACGATGCTGTCGCCGCCCAGCGCGAAGAAGTCGTCGGTGACGCCCACCGTCTCCACTCCGAGGACGTCGGCCATCAGCACGCACAGCGCCTCCTCGACGGCGGTGCGTGGTGCCAGGTTCTCGCTCGCCGCCGCCAAGTCAGGCTCGGGCAGAGCCCGGCGGTCCAATTTTCCGTTGGGCGTCAGCGGAAACACGTCGAGGACGACGAACGCCGACGGCACCATGTACTCGGGCAGCTTCGACGCCGCCCAGATCCTCAGTTCGGCCGCGTCCAGTTCGGTGCCCTGCTCCGCGACTGTGTAGGCCGCGAGATACTGCGCCCCGGCGGGTGTCTCTCGAACGACGACGGCGCCGTGCCGGACCCCGGGATGCGAGACCAGCCCCGCCTCGACATCCTCGAGTTCCAGGCGCATGCCCCGGATCTTCACCTGGTTGTCGGCGCGGCCGAGGAAGTCCAGTGATCCGTCCGCGGTCCACCGAGCGCGGTCCCCGGTCCGATACAGGCGCGACCCGTCGTCTGCGAAGGGGTTGGCGACGAAACGCGATGCCGTCAGCCCGGCCGCACTCACATACCCGCGCCCGAGGAGGAATCCGCCCGCATACAGTTCACCGCCGGCGCCCAACGGAACCGGATTCAGTCGGTCGTCCAGGACATATAGCTGGGTATTCGGATTCGGGCGACCGATCGACGTGGCGATCCGCTCGGCATCCTCCCGATAGATCACATGCGACACACCGATAGTCGTTTCCGCCGGGCCATAGCCGTGATACAGCGTGGTCGCGAGTTCGGACCGGAATCTCTCGAACAGTTCCGGGGTGAGAACCTCTCCGCCGCACCACACGTGCTTCAGCGCCGACAACAGCTCCGTGCCCCGCGACAAGTCGAGCAGGACGTCGAGCATCGACGACACCAGGTAGACGAAGGTCACCGATTCGCCGGCGATCAGGTCCAGCAGGTACTGCGGATCACGTTCGCCACCCGGCTCGGCTACCACCAACCGTCCACCCGACACGAGGGGCAGCAGTATCTCGTTGACGGAGATGTCGAACGAGAGCGGCGCCTTGAACAGCGACGCGTCCCCCGGTCCGAACCCCAGGATCTCGTCGCGCTGCCATAGCAGTCGCGCGCAGACGGCTTCGTGCCGGATCATGGCACCCTTGGGACGGCCCGTCGAACCCGATGTGAAGATGACGTAGGCCAGTCTCGAACCCTGAACAGCCGCAACAGGAAATTCCCGGGACTCTGCGGCATACGCCCAGTCCGCGAGGTCGACCGGCACTGCCCACTCTCCCGCATCGGTCACGCCACCGGGGCCGGTGAGAACGAGCGAAGCCCCCGCGTCCGCGAGGACCGACCTTCGCCGGTCCCGCGGCCAGGACGGGTCGAGCGGCACGAACGCGCCACCGGCACACATGACGGCGAGCAGTCCGATCACCATCTCAGCTGAGCGCGGAAGACCCACCGCCACAACCTCTTCTGCCGCCAGTCCCCGGGACTGCAGGTGCTGCGCGAGCTGCGCGACAAGTTCCCCCAATTCCCGGTAGGTGAGGCGCACTGCTCCCGAGACGAGGGCGTCGGCTTCGGGAGTCCTGGCCACCTGAGCCTGGAACAGGTCGGAAGCGGTCACCGATTCCTGCGGGGCTGCTGTGTCGTTGAACTCTTCGAGCAGCTGCCTACGCTCAGCCCCCGACATCGGATCGAGCGACGCGATGGTCAGCGAGGGATTGGCGGTGAACTGACCGACGAAGTGCTGTAGTCGGCGACGGTGCTCCTCGAGTTCGGTACCGAGACCAGACGGCGCCCGCAGGTCGATCTCGATGGGCTCGGAATCCTGCCCACCACGAATGGAGAAGTCGAGGTCGCGCACCATGCCCGTGGCTGAACTCCGCACCCGCGTGGGGAAGCCGCCGAGCGTGAGCGGATGCTCGAACATCATGGAGTTGATTCCGGGACCGAATATCTGACGATCCGGATCGATCGACCGTAGGTCGCGGACGAGATCCTCACCGCGGTAGCGGCCGTGTCGCAGAACCGCGACGAGGGTAGTATCGATCCGCGTCGCCAACTCGCCCACCGTCATGTCCGGATCGACCTGAACGCGGAACGGCAAAATCGTCGAGCACATTCCGGGAATGCGGCGCATGTCGCGTCCGACCCGTGCCGTCATCGGCAGCGACAGCGTGAGGTCACGCAAGCCAGTGATCCGGTGGATGTATGCCACGACAGCGGCCAGTGGCAGACGGGTACGCCTGATGCCGGCGTCCGCGGCGAAGGCGTAGAGCGCGTCTGCGTGGTCGCCATCGATGCTGACCATCGCGGAGATCGGTGCGGCAGAGTCGCCCCCGACGTGCGGGAGCAGCCTCGGCGGTTCGGGTGCATCGATCACCTGTTGGATCCAGAAGTCACGGTCGTCGGCGAAACGCTGCGACGCGCGGTAGTCGCGATCGGCCGCGACGAGGGCGTCGAGAGACCGCGGCGCAGCGGCGATCTCGAGGTCCGGGCTGTCGTATCGCTCGACCACTTCTGCGACCAGCAAAGTGATCGCGTAGCCATCGATGATGCTGTGGTGGTACCGCTGGTACCAGACCAGCGTTTCGTCCCCGGTGCGCAGCAGGGTTTGCCGGAACAGTGGCGTGTCTGAGCCGATGTCGACCACGGTCTGCATGTCGCGGTCCATCCACGCGCGCGCACTCGCGTCGGGAATCCTCTCGCCGCGCAGGTCGATTACCTCGAGCGGCCAATCTTCGGGATCGGTGGGAACCTGAGCCAGTTCCTTGCCCTCACCCTTCTCGAAGCGCACGTGCACGGCTTCGACCCGTTCGATGGTCTTCCGAATCGCGGCGATCAGACGGTCTACATCGATCTGACCAGCGACCTCGCCGGCCAGAGACAGGTTGTAGACCGGGCTCTCCGGGTTCAACTGTTGCCCGACCCAGACCTCGGTCTGCGCAGCAGTCAGTGGAAGCACCGCCCGCGTCGAAGCGAGCGGGGCGGAGTACGACTGAGGGTGGGCAGTCGCCGCGTGGTCCGGAGACATGGGTGATCCGATCGTCCGTCGATGCACTCGCCGCACGACGAGCCCCGAAGGAGTTTAGGTTAGGCTACCCACCGACAACAACCCCGTTCGTGGCATCCGCACCGGTGTCGAGTGTCACCCGGAGCCCTGCCTCACCCGGAGCCCTGCCTCACCTGGAGCTCTGCCTCACCCGGCGAGGAACTCGAGCAACACCTTGTTCACCGCATCGGGCTGTTCGAGGTAGCCGTAGTGGCCCACGTCGGAGATCTCGTAATACCGGGCGGACGGTATGACTTCAGCCACCTCACGCGAGAGGTACGGCGGAATCATCCGGTCGTCGGCGAATCCGATGGACAAACACGGCACGGTAATCGCCCGGTACGCCTCACGGCGATCGAAATTGCGATCCATCTCCATCTGCGCGCGCACACCGTCCGACATGCTGCCGCCACTGAACTCGAAGAGATCGAGCCAGTCGCGGGCGGTGTGCGGGTCGAAGAGCGACGCCGGCGACAGGTTCATCACCGCGGTGACCGCAGCCTGGTACTTTGCCGGCAACTCGACCCTGTTGTCGTACAGAGCGCGCTCACCCTCGCTGAGCATCTTCTGAAAGTAGTCCATGCGAGCGTGACCAGCGAGAAACGCCGCTTTGCGCACCAGATCGGGGCGCGTCAACGTGAGTTCCTGAGCAACGCGGGCGCCCATCGAGGTGCCGACGACTCGAACCGGTCCGCCACCGAGGTGCTCGATCAATCCCGCGGTGTCGGCGACCATATCGTCGATGGTGATCCCGTCGACGCTCTCCCCGGACGGTGCGATGCCGCGGTTGTCGAAAGTGCAGACACGGTAGCCGGCCTCGATCAACGCCGGTGTTTGGTGCAGATCCCACACGCGCCCCGGGCTACCGGTTCCCATGATGAGCACCACAAGATCGCCGGACCCCTTGACCTGGTAGTTCAGGGGAATTCCGTTGATCGTAGCGATCGTCATGTCTACTTCCTTCCAACTAGCGGTTCACCAATCAAGGTTGGATAGCCTAAGCTGGCCCCACTGCCGCTCAAGTGCAGCGTTGACCGACAATCTCGTCCAGGAGGACTGCGTTGAGAGTCGCCACACTCGGATATCAAACCTGGGGTCACCGTACCCTGCAGGCCCTCCTCAAGTCGGAACACGAGGTAGTTCTCGCGATCACGCATCCTCGGAGTGATCACGTCTACGAGCAGATGTGGGCCGACTCCGTGGCCGACCTGGCAACAACACACGGGGTGCCGGTGCACATCGCCACCAAACCGGACGAAGACTTCAAGGCGGCACTGAAGCGGGCCGACGCCGACATCCTGGTCGCCAACAATTGGCGCACCTGGCTGCCGAGGGACGTCTTCGACTCCCCGCGCTACGGCACCCTCAACATCCACGACTCGCTGCTGCCCAAGTACACGGGATTCTCCCCGCTGATCTGGGCGCTCATCAACGGCGAGGAAGAGGTGGGCCTCACCGCGCACCTGATGGACGAGGAACTCGACGCCGGCGACATCGTCTTACAGCGGTCGACACCCGTCGGACCGACGGACACCGTCACCGATCTGTTTCACCGCACGGTCGACATGATCGGCCCGATCACGCTCGACGCACTCGAACTCATCGCGTCCGGGCGCACGGACTGGACACCGCAGGACCGCTCGCAGGCCACGTTCTTCCACAAGCGGGCACCTGAAGACAGCCTCATCGACTGGACGTGGCCCGCCGACGCAATCGAGCGCCTCGTCCGCGCGCAGTCCGACCCCTACCCCAACGCATTCACTCACTACAAGGGACAGCGCATCCGGGTCCTGAACGCCGCGGTGTCCAAGGGAAATTATGGCGGAACGCCCGGGCGTGTCTTCATCCACGAAGGCGACGGCATGGTCATCGTCGCCGGCCCCGATGCCCGCACCGGCCGCAACAAGGGATTGAAGATTCAGCGCGTCCGCCTCGACGACGGCACCGAACTCGCCGGACCCGAGTTCTTCCCCCACGGCGGGGGTTACTGCGCATAGCCCCCTGCTAGGTTATCCGCCGGGGTGACCGATCCGAGGGGGCAGTTCGTTCAACGTCGATGTCGAGATGCTGCGGCGATTCTCCGAAGCGGTGACCGGGGTGGCCGAGTCGATCAACGGTATCGATGTGAGCACCCCGTTCACCGACTCCGAGGCGGCGCTGCCGGGAACCGAGTTCGCCACGGTCTGCGCAGTCGGCGCGCAACCAACGCGACATCGTCTCCCGGCCCGACGCCCGCGAACTCCTCACGCCCCACCATTACGCGAACGATTCCGCGCCGCACGACTAGCCAAGAACGCCACACGACTGGCAAAGAAGGCTGCCTCCAATGCCTGAATTTTCCACCGGATCGGACGCCATGACCGTCAAGGAGTACCTCGACGCACACCACGTGAGCTGCACCCCATGCCACCCCGACACCGCTTACCCCGTGTCCGTCAGCATTCCCCAGCTCCCCGACTGGGTACCCGCCCCACCCGACACAGCGCCCGACGCCCACACCATCCTCGTCAATCCCACACATACAGCACAAAATTGGTGCCCCAACGCCGTCCTCCTACACGGCAAGCTCTCACCGGCGATCGACGCCGAGCAGTTACTGGCGTGCGCATTCACCGACTCCCGACGACTTCCGGACTGGCGCGAGTACGAGTGGAATCGCTTTCGCTATCAAGGCCACCCGTCGGCATTCATCCGCGGCGTCTACACGGTCGGGCAATGGACCTTGTCGGCGACCACCCGCTACATCGCCATCACAAACGGACCGGATCAATACCTGACCCAACTGACCGTGACCACCCTGCTCGACCAGGCCGATGAACTCGACATCGACGTCACCGTCATGAATGTCGGACTGACCATCGCACTTCACTGACGTAAACCGTGGGACGACTCCCCGCCGCACCCAGACATCAACCACGACGCGGAAAGACCTACCTCCCCTCCCACGCCGACCACAACTCGGCGTACCGCCCACCGGCTGCAACGAGCTGGGCGTGCGACCCTTCCTCGACGATCCGGCCGTGTTCGAGCACCACCACCCGATCCGCGGTAGCCGCCTGTGTCAATCGGTGAGCGACCACCAACGTCGTCCGGCCGCGGGTCGCGGCGTCGGCGGACGCCTCGAGTTCCCGCGCACCCGCACTGCCGGCCTCCGCGGTGGCCTCGTCCAGGATTGCGACTGCAGGGTTAGCGAGCACAAGCCGGGCCAGGGCCAACTGCTGCGCCTGGGCCGCGGTCAGTTCGTGGCCGCCTTCTCCGACGACAGTCCGGATGCCCTCGTCGAGGGCGCTCACCCAGTTGGCCGCTCCGACAGTTTTCAACGCCACCACCGCATCCTCCTCGGAGGCGTCGGGGGCCGCGAGCCGGAGGTCGTCGATCAACGGTCCCGCGAACACGTGGACCTCCTGGCTGACGAGGGCAACCCGGCGCCGGAGACGCCCGGGTTCGAGATCCGACAGGTCGGTCCTACCGATCCTCACCGAGCCGGAAGTCGGGGAGATCGACCCGGCTGCGAGCGCCGCGACAGTGGTCTTGCCTGCCCCGGTCGAGCCGACCAGGGCAAGGCGCTCGCCAGCATTCACGCGCAGGCTGATGCCGTGCACTACCTCGTGTCCGCCGGCGTAGGTGTGGCGGACGCCCACGAGTTCCAGCGTCGAATCCGAGTCCTCGTCCACCACGCTCGTCCCGGTGCCGGACGTGTCGCCGAGACCGACGACACCGACGAGTCGCGCCAGGCTCGCACCCGCCGATTGCACCTCGTCGAACGTGTACATCAGCATGCCGATCGGGTTGAACAGCCGATGGAACAGCAGTGCGGCGGCGGTGGTCTGCCCGACGGTGACGACGTCAGCGTTCACCAGTGCGAAACCGGCGGCGAGGATGGTGGCCAGCCCCACGAACTCGGCCCGGTTGCCACGCCCGACGAACCGGGTGAACAGTGAGAACACACCGACGGACAAGTCGCGAGCTTTCTCCGACGCGCCGTTGATCTGCGCCAGATGACTGTCTTCGAGACCGTAGGCACGCACGGTGCGGGCGCCCTGCATGCTGCTGATCAGCGCCTGCGAACGCTCGCCCATCGCGACGCGTTCGGCGGCGTAGACCGGCGCGGACCGCGGCAGGTACCAGCGCATCGCCAGTGCATACATCGGCAGTGCCACCATGCCTGCGAGACCGAGCCGCCAATCGATGCCGAGCATCGTGATCATGCTCAACACCACCAGCAGGACGGCTGTGACAAGGTTGGGCACCACATCGGTCACCGCCTTGCCGATCACCGCGACGTCGTCGCCCACCCTCGATAACAGGTCGCCTTTGCCGACCCGTTCGACGGTCTGGATCGGCAACCGTAGCGCGCGGTCGACGCTGTGCTCGCGCAGATCCGCCAGAATCCCCTCGCCCATGCTGCGGATCAGGAACGTCGCGAACCCGGCGCAGACCCCGCCGACGATCGCGGCGCCCGCGATCACCGCAACCACCCAGCCGATTGTCGACGGCGGCGCACCGTCCTGAACGCGGTCGACGAGAACTCCGAACACGTAGACGGGCACCAGTGCCATGCCTGCTGCCGTGGCGGCCACCAACAGGGTGCATACGCTCCGGGTGCGCCACCGGCCCAGCTCGGATGCGAGCCAGGCCCAGGTGTCGCGCGCGTTCGCGATGGGCAGCAGTTCACTCATCGCAGGACCACCCTCCGGTAGTTCGCGTTCTCCGTCGTCAATTGGGCGTGCACGCCCTCGGCGACGACCGCTCCCACATCGAGTACGACTACCCGATCGGTCACGAACAGCAGGGCAGGGCTGCTCGTGATGAGGATCGTGGTCTGCCGGGTCGCGATATCGCGATGTCGCAGATCCGCAATTCCGCGTGCGATCGCATGCTCGGTGACCGCATCCACGGCCGTCGTCGGGTCGTGCAGCACCATCACCGGGGACCGCGCCACCAGCGCTCGCGCGAGGGCCACCCGCTGTCGCTGACCGCCGGACAATGACGACCCACGATCGGCCACCTCGCGGTCGAGTCCTTCCGGGTGCGCTTCGACCACGTCGATCGCGGCAGAAGCGGTGAGCGCCGCCCGCACCTCGGACGGCATGGCGTCGGGCCTGCCCGCGGTCACGTTCGAGGCGAGGGTTCCGGAGAACAAGTCACCGTTGTGCGGCTCGACGAGCAACGCACGACGCGCCTGCGCGAGATCCGCATCCGACAAGCGCACTCCGCCCACCGTCAACTCGCCGTCGTAGCAGTCGGGCGGAATCTGCCCCGACAACAGCGCGGCCAGCGCCTCGGCATCCTGGGGGCGGTAGGCCACGATGCCGAGCAACTCCCCGGGAACAACCTGGAGATCCACGGCACGCAGCGACCGGTAGGACACACCGGTCAGGCTCAGCTCACTGCCGTCGAGTGCGTGCCCGGACCCGATGGGGAGCATCGGCCGGGCGTCCAGGATCAGCGCGAGACGATCCGCCGACGCGCGCGCGAGGGCCAGGAATCCGGGCAAGCCTGCCAGCACGCCGAGCGGTTCGATGAAGAACTGGGACAGGCCGACGACAGTGATCAGTTCACCGATGGTGATGCGTCCTTCCAGCGCAAACCACCCCGCGACACCTGCAACTCCGACAGCGAGCAGGGCGCTGACGGTCATCGACACCCCCGCGAAGACTGCGGAACTCTTCGCGGTGTGGAGGGTCGCGCCGAGCGCCTCACGACTGGCTGTCCGGTATCGCTGAGACGCCGATCTCTCCGCACCGATTCCACGCAGTGGGCGCAGGCCGCTCACCAGATCGGTGGCCATGGCGGACGCCCGCGCCACGGCAGCCTGCTGGTCGGTGGCTCTGCGGGTGATCAATGGCGCCGCGAGTTGGAGGAGTCCGAGGATGAGAGGAGTACCGACCAGAACGACGAGTCCGAGCGGCACGTCGATCACCAGCAGGGCGATGGCTGATCCGATTGCCGCAGTCAGGGCTGCGGCCGCACGCGGTGCAATATCCGCGATCCACGCGGCGCGGTCAGCATCGGATGTGGATACGGAGAGCAACTCGCCGGCGCGCAGGTCGGTGCGCACACCTCGGGGGTCGAGGATCCGGTGCGCTACCTCCATACGTAGCTGATGCGCTTCGTTCTGCATGGCCACGACGACGAAGCGCGCGCCGTAGCGCCACGAAACGGTCAGGACGAGGAACAGAAACGCCAAAACACACAGCCACACCGAGAGCGCGTAGACGTCACCGGTCGCGACAGCCCGGTCGACGATCACCCCGATCGAGATCGGGACCAGCGTTTCTGCCACCTGATGAGCGCAGACCAGAACGGTGCCGATCCCGAGTCGGGCACGGTTCCGCACCAGGGCTCGACGCAGAATTGCGGTACCGCCAGTCTTCACGCGCGTAACTCCAAACGCCGACACTTTCCCGCCTACCGGCAAAGTAAGCGGACCCTAATCGAGTGAACCCTAATCGATGGACAACTAGCGTTGACGTGCCCGGTTCTCATAGAGTCGCCGATACGCGCTTCTGCGCGTGACGCAGCAGCAAGCCCGAGAGGAATCAAGATGGTTGCGAAGACGACGGCCGAAAACGACACCGTGGACGAGGATCTCGAACCCTTGGCCGACGAGACCGCCCACCAAGCACAGCGCGTTGTCGCTGCTTACGCCGATAATGCCGACGAGTGCAGGATGCTGCTCGCCATGCTCGGAGTCGGACCCACCACAAAGCTCGACTGAGAAAGTTATTCACTTCGACAGCGAAGGAAGCCTGTGGCTGCCAGTTCGGAATCGTCAGAACCGTCCTCGAGCTCGAGAGCTGATCCTGTCTCCGGGCAAGCTACCTTCGTCGTCGTGGCGAATCGACTCCCGGTCGATCTCGAACGCCTTCCGGACGGCACCACACGTTGGAAACGCAGCCCAGGTGGCCTCGTCACAGCGCTCGAGCCGATCCTGCGACGCAACCAGGGCGCGTGGGTCGGCTGGGCGGGCGTCGCGGACGCCGAACTCGATCCCGTCGTCGAGGACGGACTCGAGCTCTACCCGGTTCCACTGAGCTCCGCCGAAATCGCCGAATACTACGAAGGCTTCTCCAACGCCACCCTATGGCCGCTCTACCACGACGTCATCGTCAAGCCCGAGTACAACCGTGACTGGTGGAACACCTACGTCGAGGTCAACCGCCGTTTCGCAGAAGCCACATCGGAGGCTGCAGCCCAGGGTGCCACCGTCTGGGTCCAGGACTACCAACTTCAGCTCGTACCGAAGATGCTGCGCATGCTGCGCCCCGACCTCACCATCGGTTTCTTCCTGCATATTCCGTTCCCACCGGTGGAACTGTTCATGCAAATGCCGTGGCGAACCGAGATCGTAGAGGGCCTCCTCGGCGCTGACCTGATCGGATTCCACCTGCCGGGCGGCGCTCAGAACTTCCTCTTCCTGGCCCGGCGACTCGCTGGGCAACAGACATCCCGCGGCAACGTGGGTGTCCGCTCCAAACTGGGCGTCGTGCAGGTAGGTTTCCGCACGGTGCGTGTCGGCGCGTTCCCAATCTCCATCGACTCGGGAAAGCTGGACGAACAGTCCAGGTCCAAATCGATCCGGGACCGTGCCCGAAAAATCCGCAAGGAACTGGGCAACCCCAAGCACATCATGCTCGGCGTCGATCGCCTCGATTATACGAAGGGCATCGATGTCCGCCTGGCGGCTCTGAAAGAGCTACTCGACGAGAAGCGCATCGATCCTGCCGAAACCATGATGGTGCAGCTTGCCACGCCAAGCCGTGAACGGGTCGACAGCTACGTACAGATGCGCGACGGGATCGAGCGTATGGTCTCGCGGATCAACGGCGAGTACAGCGAGGTCGGCAGACCGGTGGTGCACTATCTACACCGGCCGATACCCCGAGACGAGCTGATCGCCTTCTTCGTCGCGGCCGACGTGATGCTCGTGACACCGCTGCGCGACGGCATGAACCTCGTCGCCAAGGAATACGTGGCGTGCCGAAGCGATCTGGGTGGGGCACTGCTGCTCAGCGAGTTCACCGGCGCAGCGGCCGAACTGCGCCAATCGTTCCTGTGCAATCCCCACGATCTCGACAGCGTGAAGGACGCCTTGGAGCAAGCCCTCGAGCAGCCACGTGAAGACGGCCGACGCCGTATGCGTGCCCTACGCAGGCAGGTGCTCACTCACGACGTCGACCGATGGGCCAAGTCGTTCCTCGACGCTCTCGCTCACACCGGCGCTGCGGGTCCCGCGCTGATCGCCCCATCTGAGGCCACCGAATCCGACTTCTCCGAACACGCCACTGGAGAGAACTGACTCAGCGACTCAACTGACCGGAAGTCACCAGAAAGGCGACCAGGTCGCGGATCGTCTCGTCCACAGGACGCGGGACGTAGCCGAGTTCGGACCGCGCCTTGGTGCCGTCGATCATCGGCGCCGCGAGCAGCGCCGACATCGCGGACCGCGACAGCACGTCGGACCCGAACCTGGCCCCGATCGGTTCGGCGATCGGAAGTATGCGTTCGATGACGCTGAGTGGAAACGAGTACAACGGACCCCGACGACCCGCCACACGCGCCGCCTTGCGCACAACATCGTGCATGCCGAGCATGTGCCCCGAGATCAGGTAGTTCTCCCCAGTTCGCCCCTTCTCCCCGGCGACGATGAGGCCGGCGGCCACATCACGGACATCGACGAAGTCGAACGAGCCCTGCACAGCGGCAGGCACCCGCCCGCGGGCGGCGTTGCGCAGCAACGCGTTCACGCGCGAGAGGCCGTAGTCGATCGGGCCGTACACGCCGGTGGGGTTGCAGATCACGGCATCGAGACCGGCGTCGACGACCTCACGGAGTTCGATCTCGCCGGCCCACTTCGACCTGTCGTACACCGGGATCGACGCGTCGACCGAGCGGGGCGAGTTCTCGTCGAGAGTTCCGCCGCAACTGCTCTGGTCGAAGGAGTGAACGGAACTGCAGTGCACCATTCGCCGAACACCCACTGAGAGAGCGGCTTCGGCGACCGTACGGACTCCCCTGGTGTTGACGGTCCACGCCAGGTCGTTCTTCTGCGCGAGCGTGATCATCGCGACCAGGTGATAGACAATCTCGGCGCCACCCAAGGCCTGCTTCATCGATTCGACGTCGAGTACGTCGGCGTTCACCCATGTGACCCCGCAGGTGGGTGCGCGCCGCGAGGGCGCCCGGTCGATCGCGGTTACCTCGTGGCCGGCCTCGACCAACAGATCAAGCAGATTGCTTCCCACAAATCCCGCGGCGCCGGTAACTGCAACCCTCATCGACGACTCCCACTTGGTTGGGCCCTGCGACGCGGTGTCGTGGGTCGGCAACCGTCCAGGGCAACCCGAGAGTACTAGAACTTGTTCTATTTTAGAACGGAGGAAGCGGCTTGATCACTCTCGGCATCGGACCCGACACCGCTACACCGGAGTGAGCCGATCGACGAGCCAGCGATCGTCGACCTTCTGCAACGACACCCGCACCCGACTGCCCGACGTTCTGGCATCAGGGGACTCGGCACTCGTGGTGATCTGGTTGAGGTACAGCAGAACCACCGCCTCTGTCGGCGTGGTCGCCACAGGAGCAGCGGCCTGGACGGTCACCTGCACGGTGAGTTGCTTCTCCTTGGCGCCTGGACCGATGGTCTCCTGTACGAGCGCGGTGTACTCGTCACGGAACGAACCCGTGAGTCCGTCCGCCGCAGAGGCCAACTGGCTGTCGACGTCAGCGAAGTCATAGGCCAGCATAGCCACGGCTTGATTGCTCGCGGCCTCGACCGCCTCGGTTCGCGCCTGTTCCGCCAACCCGTCCTGCCGGTGGTTGTACCAGAGAAGACCCACCGCCACGGCGAGCGCGATTACCACGATGGCCGCAACAATCTTCAGCACCGTCTGGTTGTGCCCACCGAACTTCGTCCGGTCGTCGACGGCCACTTGTTCCGTCTGCATCCGAGCATTGTCCTCGCTCATGGGACGAACTCCACCTTCGATGCGGTCAGTTTGCCCTCGACTTCGGTGACGGTTACCCGCATTCGGAAGTCGCGTGCTGAGGGTTCCGGCTGTTCCGCGCTGGTCACCATCGTTCGGGCGGCCACCAGTACATTCGCGGAGATCTTCGTCTCCTCCTCGATGCCCGCCTCGATGATGTCGCCCTCGGTGGTCACATCGGCGGCCTTCACGACTTCCACGAAGGGATCCTCGCGGCCCTGGAACTCCTCGAGGAACTGCCCGGACGCCCCGGCAACGATCCGGTCGACGTCTTCCTTCGCAGTCTCGGGGTGAATGGTGGTCAGATTCATTACGGTCTGCCGGGCGGTGTCGACGAACGCTTGGCGGCGGTTGTCCCGCTCCTGGGCGGAACGTTGATCGAACAGCAGAACCACCGTTGCCGCGAGGAGCGCGACGATCACCAATGCGGTAATTACCCACGCCAATGATGACTTCAGCGGCCTGCGGGGCCACGGTGCGTCGGCAGCCGACGCACCGGCAGCCTGCGCCCCCAGCGGTGCAGGCGGTGCCGCAACTGCCGCGGAAGAGGTCTCTTTCGTCTCAATCCGCTCCGTTGCGGGTTCAGCGGTCCGATCAGTCGTCTTTGCCAGCACGACCGGCTTCGTGGCCTCAGTCTCGCCCACCGGCGGGCCCGCGTGACGGACGGCCCTCCGCCTGCTTCGGCCCTTCTGTGCGGACGTCGGCACGATCGGCGCCTCGTCTGCGGAGTCCGCGGTGCGCCCATCTGTGGTGAAGCTCAAAGCTGCTGACCTGTCATAATCGTCTGCCACGTGGAGTCCTTTCCCTGCCCCGCCAGATCCGGTTGGGTGTATGTCTTTCCATCCGAACCAATGAAGCTACCGGTAGCCGGGTCGTAGGGAACGGCCGTGATCGGCGCAGTTGCGGCGCCTTCGTAGGAACTCGGAATGGCAATGAATGAAGGTACATCCGGTGGCATGATCGGCCCGTAAGGCGGGTTGTTTCCCATCGCCTCCCAGCCATCATGGCACGCCTCCACGGTCGGCGCGCGGCGGCCAGGGTACTCCATACACGGCAGGTTCCGCGCGCCACGCACCACCGACGGGTCGTCCGGGGCGGCCTTGCAGTAAAGGTTGTTCGGGGTGGCGATCGGGTCCGTCTGGTCGCCACTGCGCCGCTGATCCGCAGGGAGGAACCCCGTCGTGCACGCCGGAGGGTCGGTCAGTTGCAGGGCGAAGTCGACGATCGCGCCGTCCTCGACCGGTCCCCCCGTCGCCGCTGTCACGAGCGCCGCGGTCAACGGCGGGTAGATGACCAGAACCTGCTCGATGCTCTTGTTGTAGATGACCCCGACCTGAGCGACACTCACCAGATTCCGGAGCAGGATCGGCAGGGTCGGCTGCAGGTCCTGGAACAACTGAGTGGTTTCCTGCGCCGCTCCCGGAGCCTTCGCGAGCACTGACCGCAGATTCGGGTCGCTTGCCCGCAGTTGATCGGTGAATGTCGTCAGATCCCGCGTCCAGGATCGGATCGCGTCGCTGCTGACGATCTGCGTATCGAGCAGGGGGTCGATCTGGTCGATCAGATCCTTGGTGGCGTCGGCGTTCGCGTCCGCCTCCTCTACGAAGAGTCGCGCGGAGTCGATGAGTCGCCGCAAATCGGGGCCTGATCCGTTGAACGCCGTGAACGCCTCATCGATCACCGTCTGTAGCCGGGTGTCCGAAATGCTCGCAAGCAGAACGTCTGCTTGGTCAAGCATCTCGCCGACATCCTGCGGGATGCTCGCACGATCGACTGGGATCACGTCGCCGTCCGCGAGCTGCAGTCCGTCGGCATCGGCGCCGTCGACCCGCGGAATCAGATCGACGTACTGCTCTCCGATCGCCGACACACTCTTGACGGTCGCATCGACATCGGCCGGAATCTTGTAGTTGCTGTCGAGTGACATCCTCGCGTCGACACCATTACCGGTGAGCGTGACCTCTTCGACCACACCGACATTGGTGCCGCGATACGCGACGTTGGCATTCGGGTACAACCCGCCCGTCGAGGGCAACTCCACAGACACCTCGTAACGCCCGATGCCGAGCAACATCGGCACCCTCACGTATTGGATTGACATCACCGTCAGTCCGATGACGGTGAGAATCGAGAAGAGGATCAGCTGAATTCGGACGAACCGCGTCATTCTCATGGTGCCGGCACCCCTCCCAGTTGCGGCGGAAGGCCGGGTATCTGTGGCAGTCCGGGAATCGCCGGCAATGCAGGTGCCGGATCCTCCGCCGGCAACAGGGGTGCCCTCAGCGGATCGCCCGACTCCCCGGCCACTCCGGCAAGCGCACCCACGGCACCCTCGACGCCGCCGAGTGACCCACCGAGCGCCGTTCCTGTGAGGAAGTTGTTGTCGATGCGTTCGTTGGTCATGTCGATCATCATCATGAGGTTCGCGTAGTCCCCCTTGATCGCATCGTCCATCGTCTTCATAGGGAACGGGTACGTGAGCATCAGGGTCAGCACCTCGGTCAGCGCACTCCCGGAGTTGGCGAGCTCACGCAAAACCGGCGTGAGATTGCGCAGGTTCGCCTTCAACTCCTCGCCACTGCTCTCTACGAGCCGGGTCACCGTGTCGCTGAGCTTGCCCACCTCGACCAGCGCGGTCGTCAGGTTCTGGCGTTGCTCGACGAGCACTTCCAGTGCGGGCGGGATGCCTTCCAGTGCAGCGTCAAGGGTGGCCTTCTGAGCATTGACCGTGCCCGACAACCGGTCGAGCCCTTCCATCGCACCGATGATGTCGCCCTTCTGCTGGTCGAGGCTGGTGACGAGCTGATCGAGTTGCGGAAGTAGGTCCCGGATCGCCTCTTCCCGGCCGCCCAGTGCGGCGTTGAGTTCCTGGGTGATATCTCGGATCTGGGCGATCCCGCCCCCGTTGAGCACCACCGACAACGATGACAGTGTCTGTTCCGTCGTCGGGTAGGCACCCGCCCGTTCGATCGGAATGACATCACCGTTCTCAAGCCTTCCTTCGGCCGCGGTGTCGACGGGCGGAGCCAATTCGACGTGCTGCGATCCCAGGAGACTGGTCTGGCCGATCTTGGCAGTCGCGTTGGCCGGCAACTGGACATCACCGTTGATCGAGACCGACACCAGCGCATGCCAGCCCTGCACGTCGATTCCCGTCACCGTGCCTACCGTCACGTCATTCACGCGCACCGGTGAGTTCTGGGTCAACGTCGTCACATTGGGCATCTGGATCTCGACCGTGTAGGCGTCGTCGCCACGACCCTCCGTACCGGGAAGTGGAAGTGAGTTCAGTCCTTCCCACTCGCACCCGCTCAGCGTCAGGGACAACGCGATCGCTGCTGCCGCGAAGCCGGTGCGATGGACGCGTAGGCGTTTTGTCATCGCCCACCCCCCGACTCGAGCAGATCCTGCAGACTCTTGGGTATGTCGACCGTAGGCATCCCCGCAATGGTCATGGGCGGGGTGGACTGCGCCGACATGGATGCCTCCAAGCTGGGTGGGGTGTACGCGATCTGGTCCGGAAAAGCATTCATCCCGGTGATCGGATTGGTCAGAATGGGCAGGTAGTTCGCCGTCAGCGAGTTGAGCACCGGGGACAGATACTGCGTGCACAGATCGGCGCTCCGGTCGGACTCGTTGGCCTCCAGGCTCTGAATGGCGCCGCACATGAAGTTGACGGGGTTCCCGAAATTCGACATCGCAATAGCACCGACCAGCGACCCCTGCGCCGGCTTGTAGATATTGCTGAAGTTAGCCAGGGCCGTTGGGGCGACGTGGAGAACCTGCTCTAGTTCTGGTCTCTTGTCGGCGAGCACCTGGGTGGCGTCGGCGAGACGGCCCACCTGTTCACTCAAGCCGGCCCGATTCTCCACCACGAACCGGTTGACGTCGCCGAGTGCAATGTCGAGATCGTTCAGAGCCGTTCCGAGCTCATCGGAATTGTCGGCGAGCATGCTCGATACCGACGCGAGCCGGCCCTCGAACTGGACGATCTGCTCGTTGCTCGACGACAGTGCCGCCACGAAGGTCTGCAGGTTACGGATGGTCGAGAAGAGGTCCGTCCGACCGTCCGACAAGATCCGCATGGTCTCCGACAACTCTCGCAGGGTGCTGCGCAGCGACTCACCGTTGCCGTCGAGATTGTCCGCAGCGGTGTCGATGAACGTGCCGAGGGCGCCCTGCGGGTCGGCGCCCTGCGGGCCGAGCGCCTCCGACAGCTTGTTCAACTCGGTCTTGATCTCGTCCCACTCCACCGGCACTGCGGTTCGCTCCATCGGGATGCTCGCGCCGTCGCCCATCGTCGACCCGCCCTCATACACCGGCGTCAACTGGATGAACCGTCCCGACACCAGGCTGGGCGCGACGATGACAGCCGCGGCGTCCGCGGGAATCTCGACGCCCTTCTTGACAGACATCGTGACCCGCGCGAAGTCTGCGCCCGGCTCAATGCTGTCGATGGTGCCCACCTTGACGCCCAGGACGCGCACGTCGTCTCCGGAATACAGCCCGGTCGTGGTCGGGAAGTCTGCGGCGATCGTGACCTGGAAGGGGTTGGGCACAAAGAACACTGCGACGCCCACGATCAGCGCCGCCGCGACGGCGGCAACGCCTACCCGGATCGACCATGTCTTCCGGGTGCGAGTCATTTCCATGTTCGTCATCGCGGCGGTTCTCTCAACTCGAAGGACGGACCCGTCTCCGTGTAGGCCTCGAGGTCGTTCGGAAGGTGCTCCGGCCACGTCACCGCATCGCTCAGCCCCTGGAACACATTGCCGATGCCAATGTTGTAGACGTAGGCCATGAAGAACGGGCCGCTACCTACCGTCTCACCGAGTTGGGTCGCATACGGCGCGAGACCGTCGAGAGCGTCCGCGACGTTGTCTTTGTTCCTCTGCAGGACGTCGACGACGGAGTTCAGCTTGTCGAGCGTCGGTTTCATCTGCTCCTGGTTGTCCAGGACGAGTCCGGTCAGCTGCCGGGACACCGCCGAGATGTTCACGATCAGTTGACTGATCGCCGCCCGGCGCCGGTCGAGTTCGCCGAACAGCTGGTTCCCGTCGACGATCAGGGAGTTGATCTGCCCGCTGCGCTCGGCGAGGATTCCCGTCACGTTCTCGGCACGCGAGAGAAGTTGCTTCAGACTCTCGTCCCGAGAATTGATGCTCTCGGACAACCGGGTCATCCCGTCCAGGGCCATGCGCAGTTCGGGCGGCGTGTTCTCCAGCGCGCCGGACATCGCATTCAGCGCATCGTTGATCTCGTCGGTATCCAGTTCTGACGCCGTCGTGGTGAGGTCTCCCAGCGCATCGTTGAGCGAGTACGGAGAGTTGGTGCGCTCCAACGGAATCGTCGACCCCACTGGCATCGCGTCCCGACCGCGAGGTGTGACCGCGAGCGACTTACGCCCGAGGACGGTGTTGGTCTTGATGTTCGCCTCGGTGGCGTCGCCGAGAGCGATGCCGTCCCCGATCGTGAACGTGACGACCACGTGCTGTTCGTCGAGTTCGACGTCCGCGACCTTCCCGACGTCGACACCGGCGAGCGTCACAGTGTCACCGGTCATCAGTCCGCCTGCGTCCTCGAAACTTGCCGAGTACTGCGTTCCACCCGACAGGAATTGCAGCTGATCGTATTGCAGGGTGGCAATCACGATCATGCTCGCGACGGCGACACCGATGATTCCCACTTGTACGGGATCGCGTTCATTCTTCATGGCTACGGTGCACACCTCCCCGACGTCTGACTACCCGGCATATTGAGGATCAGATCCGATCCGTCCGGTCCGGAGAACTTGAACTTGACTGTGCAGACGTACATCTGGAAGAAGCTGCCGTATGTGCCGATTCGAATGAGCTTCCGGTAGGCGTCCGGAAGATTCTGCAGAACCCAGTCGAGGTCGTCCTCTCCTGCCAAGAGTTGGGTGGCGGTGCGGTTGGCTTCGGCGATCGTGCTCTGCAGCGGGGGTCGTGTGCCTTCGAGTAGGTTTGCGAGATCCCCGGTGGCCCCGGCGATTCGGGGGATGGCGTCGCCGATCTGCTCACGGTCCTCCGAAAGCCCGCTGACCAACTGCTGCAGCGAGTCCAGCGTCGAACTGAACTGGTCGCCACGATCGTTGATCGTGCCGAGGACCTCATTGAGGTTCGTGATCACATCGCCGATCAACTGGTCCCGGTCGGCCAGAGTGTTCGTGAACGAACTTGTGCTGCCGAGCAACGAGACCAGTGTGTCCCCCTGCCCCTGGAACACCTGGACCAGTGCCGCGGACAGGTCGTTGACCTGTTGCGGATCGAGTGCCCGCAGCAGCGGTTTGAACCCGCCGAGCAGTAGATCCAGATCGAGGGCGGGAGAGGTGTTGTCGACGGGGATCGTGGCGCCGGCGGACAGTGGTTCCACCGAACCCACACCCTCAAGAATTTCCATGTATCGGTCGCCGACGAGGTTCTCGTACCGCACGGTCGCCTTGGTCCCGTCGAACAGCGAATACTTGGTGTCGACGGTGAAATCGACCGAGGCGAGGTTGTCGTCGTCGATGCTCACGTTGTCGACGGAGCCGACCGGAACACCTGCGATTCGCACCTTGTCGCCGGACTTCAGCCCTGATACGTCGCTGAACGTGGCGTGGTAGCCATGGGAACTACTGAACCGGTACTGACTGAACACCAGCGCGAGGCCGGCGAAGATCACCGACATCACCGTCGCGAAGATCAGCAGTTTGACCGAAGTTGCCCGCACCGTCACTGCCCGCCTTGCCCGGGATACACGCCCGCGAACAACAACTGGAAAACCTTCGGCAAGTTCACCTGGACCTCCGTTGAAGGCACGAACGGCACCGTTCCGGTATCGGCCACTACGAACTTTGCATTCACATTCGGGTCGGGATTCGGAAGGCCGTAGCAGTTCGGACCACCCGTTGCATTCACCTTCGGCAGATCCTGCGGATAGGTGTACGGCTCCTGCCCGTACAGGAAGCTGGCACTCAACGCGATACCCGGCTGATTGCCTCCGATGAGTTGTTCCGCGAGGGGGATCACGTTGTTCAGCCCAACGATGAAACAGGAGATCTCGGGCGAGTATTCGTTCAGCAGTTCCGTCGTCGGGAGAAGGAGGTCGAGAACGGATTCCAAATTCTGCTCGTTATCACTGAGCAGTGTGTTTGCGGTGTCCGCCAGGCCGATGACGTTGAGTAGCACTGCGTCCAGGTTGTCCTGCTCGTCGACGACGGTGGCGCTGGTCGCCGTTACGTTGTCGAGCACCTGCAGCAGATCCGGTGCGGTGTCGGCGTACACGTCGGTGACCTGTGCGGCCTTCGACAGATCCTCTTGCAGTTGAGGAAGACTCGGATTCATTTTTGCCAGGTACTCGTCTCCCTGCTCGAGCAGGGCGCCGAGTTCATCGCCACGCCCCCGCAGTGCCGACGAGATGGCACCGAGGGTGGCGTTGAGCTTCTCGGGCTGCACCTGGACCAGCACGTCGGAGAGGTGCTGGAAAACGGTATTGAACTCGACGGTGACATTGTCTGAGGCAATGACGGAGCCGGACTGGAGATGACTGGACGACGGGGCGGCGGGCATCGTGAAATTCACGTACTTGGCACCGAACACGGTGGTGGAGGTGATTTCCACCAATACGTTGGAGGGAATCAGCGACAACATGTCGGGGTAGATGGCTAGCTCCAACTCTGCGCCGTTCGTGACGTCCTCGATTGATCCGACGCGACCGACCTCGACGCCGAGAAGCTTGACCTTCGCGTCGGGGTCCATCACCAGCCCGGAACGATCCGACGTGACGGTGACGGGCACGGACTTGGTGAAGGTCCCGTTGAACATCGCCAACGAGACTCCAACGATCGTGAGAAGACTCACGACGAGCGCGAGCGCCGCGAGCTTCTTCTTCACACCCGAATGAGCCATCTACCGGCACTCCTATCCCGAGAGGTTGAAGTTGCCGGACGCCCCGTAGATAGCGAGCGAGATGAGCAGGGTAACGGTGACGACGGCGATCAGTGAGGAGCGCACCGCGTTGCCGACAGCGACTCCGACACCGACGGGACCGCCGGAGGCGTTGAATCCGTAGTAGGTGTGGATGAGCATGATCGCGATCGCCATCACGATGGCCTGAGCAAACGACCACAATATGTCCGTTGGTATCAGGAACGTCGAGAAATAGTGGTCATAGACGCCGGACGACTGATCGTAGAGCACCACGGTAGCGAATCGGCTCGCGACGAATGATGCAATGACCGCCAATGCGTACAGTGGGACGATCGCGATCATGCCCGCCATCACGCGGGTGCTCACCAGGTACGGGATCGATGGGATCGCCATCGTCTCGAGCGCGTCGATCTCCTCCGAAACCCTCATCGCGCCGAGTTGGGCGGTGGAGCCGGCGCCGATCGTGGCAGCCAGCCCGATACCCGCGATGACGGGGGCCGCGATGCGCACATTGATAAATGCCGCGAAGAAGCCGGTGAGCGCCTCGACACCGATGTTGCCGAGCGAACTGAACCCCTGCACGGCGATGGTGGCACCGGTGAACAGCGTCAGGAAGCCGACGATCACGACGGTGCCACCGATGACGGCCAGCGCACCCGTGCCCATGCTGATCTCGGCGATCAGCCGTAGCGTCTCCCGCCGGTAGTGAATCAAGGCGTGCGGGGCCGAACCAATGGCTTTCGCGAAGAACAGTGCCTGTTCACCGAGTCGGTCGATCGAACGAGATGCCGACGCGAATCGTCGGCGAGTTCGGGGAAAGCGCCCGGTCGCGACTGGCACCATCTACTCCACCATCATGTCGATCACCCGGCCGTCAGCTTGATGCCGACGGCGGTGACGAGAACGTTGACCACGAACAGTGCCATGAACGAGAACACGACGGTCTGATTGACGGCGTCACCGACACTCTTCGCGCCACCCTTGACGTTCAAGCCCAGGTAGGAAGCGACGAGGCCGGCGATCATGCCGAACAGGCCGGCTTTGACTTCCGAGATCACAAGCTCCCCGAATCCGGTGAGCAGCGTGATGCCATTGACGAACGCGCCCGGGTTGACGTCCTGGATGTAGACGGAGAAGACGAAACCGCCGAAAATGCCGATGGTGCAGACCAGTCCGTTGAGCAGGAGCGCCACGACGGTCGAGGCCAGAACACGGGGCACGACCAGTCGTTGGATCGGATTGATACCCAGCACGCGCATCGCGTCTATCTCTTCGCGGATGGTGCGAGCGGAGAGATCTGCGCAGATCGCCGTCGCACCGGCGCCCGCCACGATGAGCACGGTGACGATGGGACCGACCTGAGTGACGGTTCCGAGTGCGGCGCCCGCACCACTGAGATCTGCTGCGCCGATCTCACGGAGCAGGATGTTGATGGTGAAGCTCACCAGGACCGTGAACGGGATGGCGACGAGCACCGTGGGCACCATCGAGACCCGAGCGATGAACCATGCCTGGTCCACGAACTCACGGCGCTGGAATGGCCTCGAAAAGACTGCCTTCAAAGTCTCGCCCGACATCGCGAAGAACCCGCCGACCGCACGTAACGGCACCTCGAAGAGGTCAACCATTGCCCCTCCTCGTTCCACGATCGCGCACGGCACAGACTGTCGCATGAGCCCAGCCCATCGGGCCGTGACTTGGGTCATATTATTGAGAACGTGTTCACCTGTCAAAGGCGGTGTCACATCGGCAAGAATCTTCCCATATCCGCCACTCAGCGAAGAGCGGTTTCGATCAAAGAAAGGTTGCTTTACACCCACAAAACAGACACGGCTTTGCCAACGAACGACTTCGATTCAACAATCTGAAGACGCTATAGCACAAACATATTGATCGATCTGCATGAGCAGCGCCGACCTCGCGGCGGACATTCGACGGCGGCGATCCGGACGGTGGCGATTGGAGGGGAGCCTTCGCGACGAAAATCCGAATACTCGTGGGACGCCTCTCGACCAACGATCGCCGGCCGCGCACGCGCGGGAATACTGGAACACGATCTAGAGAATGACGGTGCCCCTTCTGCGCATCCTCACCATGATCACATGACCCGTCCCGATGGAGCCGCTCTGCAGTATCCCCCAATATCGGCCGTCAAAGCACATTGCCTACGAAGAGGATGCGGACTTCGTATCGCGAATCCACCCAGGAGAATCAGATCAACCCAGATCCCTCAGGGCTGCGGCAGCCGAAAACATAGTTGCCGGATCACGATCGCCGAAATAGCTGCCGAGTTCGGCCGCGAGCGCTTCGGGTGTCCACTGCCCGTCCACCGCGTCGAAGCGGCGCTCGACGACTGGCGCCGCCATCAACGCCACCATCGGCCCGTACACGACGAAGACCTGTCCGTTGACGGAATCCGCAGCGGGCGAAGCGAGGTACGCGACCAGAGCGGCCACGTGCTCGGGCGATAGCGGATCGACGCCCTCAGCCGGGGCCTCACCGAAGACCTTCTCCGTCATCGATGTGCGGGCACGGGGACAGATCGCGTTGGCACGAACGCCGTAACGGGACAACCCGCGGGCTGCCGACAAGGTCAGTGCCGTGATACCGGCCTTGGCCGCACCATAATTGGCCTGGCCCTCCGGTCCGAGCAACCCCGCCTCCGACGACGTGTTGACGATCCGCCCGTAAACCGGCGCCGCGGCCTTCTTGGACTCGCCCCGCCAGTACGAAGCCGCGGATTGGCACAGCAGAAAGTGGCCGCGGAGGTGAACCTTGAGTACCAGGTCCCAGTCTTCATCGGACATGTTGAACAGCATGCGATCCCGCGTAATGCCCGCATTGTTCACCAGAATGTCGAGTCCGCCCAGTCGGCCGTGTGCCGCCTCCATGATCGCGTCGGCAGTGGATCGTTCGCCGACGTCACCGGCCACGAATTCGACCTTCGCGCCCAGTCTCCGGATTTCCTCGAGAGTCTCCTCCACGGCATCGCTGGCGACCAAGTCGTTGACGACGACGGACGCGCCCGCGCGTGCAAGTTCAATCGCCTCGAACTTTCCGAGGCCGGATCCGGCGCCGGTCACGACGCTCACCTTGCCGTCCAGGTTCACATCGCGGTCAGTCACAGCATTCATGAACACGCTCTCCTGGTTCTGCGCACTCGACGCGATCGGGAACCCCGCCGAGACGACAGGACAAAGCAACTGTAGAACGTGTTCTTATTCTGGGCAACAATGGTCAGGGATGCTCGCTGAGCGCGGCCCTCGGGCACTGTGCGATCGCGGTGCGCACATCATCCTCCCGGTCAGCGGGCAGAACCGCGGTAGTGATGTGCAGCTGATCGTCGTCGTCGAGGTCGAAGATGTCGGGTGCGATCCCTACGCAGACACCATTGGCCTCACAGCGGTCGAAATCGACTCTGACCTCCATAGCTAATTTCCTCTTCCCCTTGTCGAGTCATTCACGGTGTCGAGTCATTCATGGCCCCGGCGCCGCCGACATGTGGCGGACACCGTTCCTCCAATTACACTAGAACCTGTTCCAGTCGTGTGCAATGATTCGTTTCACGACTGCGAGCAGTCCCACCTGGCTCGCCTCGGAACCAGTCGGGGCCGGCTCCGCCATTGCAGTGACTGGAACCTGTGCCAGATTTTGCTGATTTCAGCTCTCGACCGGAGAGGTATTTCGATGCACATCACCTACACGCCGCAGCAACAGCAGCTGAGGGAAGAACTGCGTGCGTATTTCGCGAAGCTGATGACGCCGGAGCGTCGAGAAGCCCTGGCCGCCAATACCGGCGAGTACGGCGAGGGCAACGTTTATCGCGAGGTCGTCTCCCAGATGGGTAAGGACGGCTGGCTGACTCTCGGATGGCCCAAGGAGTATGGCGGCCAGGAACGTTCGGCGATGGAGCAGCTGATCTTCACCGACGAAGCGGCCATCGCCGGTGCGCCCGTCCCCTTCCTCACCATCAACTCCGTAGCACCGACGATCATGCACTTCGGTACCCCGGAACAGAAGTCGTACTTCCTGCCCAAGATCTCCGCGGGTGAACTGCACTTCTCGATCGGTTACTCCGAGCCCGAAGCGGGAACCGACCTCGCCGCCCTCCGCACCGCCGCCGTCAAAGATGGCGACGACTACGTCATCAACGGCCAGAAGATGTGGACCAGCCTGATCGCGTACGCCGACTACGTGTGGCTGGCCTGCCGCACCGATCCCGAGGCCAGGAAACACAAGGGCATCAGCGTTCTGATCGTTCCGACGACCGCCGAAGGCTTCTCGTATACCCCCGTCCACACGATGGCGGGCCCGGACACGAGCGCGACCTACTACCAGGACGTGCGGGTTCCCTCGTCCGCGCTCGTCGGCCCCGAGCATGGCGGCTGGTCCCTGATCACCAACCAACTCAACCACGAACGCGTCGCCCTGACATCCGCCGGACCGGTTCTGACCGCCCTACGCGAGGTGCGCGAGTGGGCGCAAAACACCAAGTTGCCCGACGGGCGCCGCGTCATAGACCAGGAATGGGTCCAGATCAGCCTCGCGCGCGTTCATGCCAAGGCCGAATACCTCAAGTTGATGAACTGGGAGATCGCTTCTGGAGCGACTGGGGATGGCGCACCTGGTCGGGAGGCCGCGTCCGCCAACAAGGTGTACGGCACAGAATTCGCCACCGAGGCGTACCGCCTTCTGATGGAGATCCTCGGGCCTTCGGCCACACTGCGCCAGAACTCCCCCGGCGTCCTGTTGCGCGGCCGCCTCGAGCGGATGCACCGCTCGTCGCTGATCCTCACCTTCGGCGGCGGAACCAACGAGGTGCAACGCGACATCATCGGCATGACCGCCCTCGGACTGCCCCCCGCCAAGCGTTAGGACACACGAACATGGATTTCACCTATACCGAGGCCCAGCAGGATCTGGCGGGGCTCACCCGCGGGATCGTCGGAGAACTGGTCACCAACGAGCGGCTGCGCGAACTCGACGCCGCGGACGACCGACTCGACCGTCGTCTCTGGTCAGCTCTCTCGGCGTCTGACGTCCTGAGCGCCGCGCTCCCGGAATCGGTGGGTGGGGACGGGTTCGGTGTACTCGAGCAGTGCAGCATCCTCATCGAACTCGGGCGCGCGGTCGCCCCGGTGCCCTACCTCTCCACGATCGTCATGGCTGCAGGTGCCATCGCGAAATACGGTACCGCGCAACAGCGGTCCGAATGGGGGATGCCGGCGGCAAAGGGCACGAAGATCCTCACCGTCGCTCTCGACGAAGAACTGGGCGACACCCCGGGCGCACCCGTCACGCGCGCCGAGCGCGGCCCGAACGGATGGATACTCGACGGCACCAAGATCGTCGTGGACGCTGCACCGTCGGCTGACCTGTTCCTGGTCCCGGCCGCCACCCCGAACGGCGTCGCTGTCTTCCTCGTCCGACCTGACGACGCGGGCGTGACCGTCACCCGACAACACACCGTCGACCGGGCCAGCGTCGGCGAGTTGGCCCTGCACGGTGTCGTGGTCGGCGAGGACCGACTTCTCGGCACCATCGAGCAGGGGGGTGAGATCGTCGACTGGCTCGTCGAGCGCGGCTCCCTCGGCGCCTGCGCGTATCAGTACGGAGTGCTTGACCAAGCACTGGCACTCACCGCGGCGTACGCTCGCGAACGGGTGCAGTTCGACCGCCCCATCGGCAGCTTCCAGGCCGTGGCGCAGCGACTCGCCGACGGCTACATAGACGTCAAGGGTGTCCGACTCACACTGTGGCAGGCAGCATGGCGGCTCAGCGAGGGACTGCCCGGGGCGGGTGACGTCCACACCGCCAACTTCTGGGCCTCCGATGCCGGGCACCGGGTCGCCCATACCGTCATCCACGTCCACGGCGGTGTCGGACTCGACGAAGACCATCCTGTGCACCGGTACTTCCTGGCCGCCAAGGCTCTCGAGTTCCGACTCGGTTCGGCCACGCAGCAATTGCGGACGCTCGGAGCCGAATTGGCCACCGTCCCCTCATGACAGCGGCGCACACGCGCACAGTCACGGATCTGATCCTGGGGGTCGCCGACGCCCAGGCTCAGGGACTGTACTTCGAAGACCGCTTCCTGCCGTGGTCCGATCACGTGCGGGCGAGTGAGCGGCGTGCCGCGGTCCTCGAGGATCTACTCGACGCCAACGAGCCTCCGCACTTCGGCGTGCTGATGGACAACGTACCGGAGTTCTCGCTCCTCGCAGGAGCGGCCGCACTATCCGGCACCGTGCTGGTGGGGCTCAATACCACCAGACGCGGGGCCGCACTGGCCCGCGACGTCGAGATCGCGAAATGCCAGGTGATTTTCACCGAACGTGGACGCTCCGGGTTGCTTAAAGGGCTCGGCCTCGATGTGCCCGTCATCGACGTGGATTCGGAGTCGTGGGCGGCGTTGCTCGCCGGCGAACGACCCGAATTCACCCCCCGGACAGTGGCGCCCAACGACCTGTTCATGCTCATCTTCACATCGGGAACGAGCGGCGATCCGAAAGCAGTGCGCTGCACTCATGCGAAGATCGCCGACCCCGGGATCATGCTCGCCGAGCGCTTCGGTTTGTCACCGGACGATGTCGTATACATGTCGATGCCCCTGTTCCATTCCAATGCGATGATGGCGGCGTGGTCCGTGGCACTGGCCGGGCACAGTTCGATTGCGTTGCGACGCAAGTTCTCCGCATCAAACTTTCTCATCGATGTCCGCAGGTACGGCGTCACGTACGCCAACTACGTCGGCAAGCCACTGGCGTATGTGCTGGCGACTCCCGAATTGCCCGACGACGTCGACAACACCCTCCGATTGATGTACGGCAACGAGGGATCCGCTCCGGCCGTAGCCGCATTCTCGCGTCGCTTCGGTACCGCAGTGATCGACGGGTTCGGCTCCACGGAAGGCGGTATCGCCATTTCGGCCACACCCGGAGCGCCCCCGGGTGCGCTGGGAAGGCTCCCAGACGGGATCTCGATCTTGAACGGCGAGACTGGGCAACCCTGTCCGCCTGCGGAATTCGATTACTCAGGCCGATTGGTCAACGCCGACGCGGCGACGGGCGAACTCGTCAACACCACCGGTCTGGGGGCATTCGCGGGCTACTACAACGATCCCGCGGCCGATGCCGAACGGATCCGCGGCGGCATGTACTGGAGCGGCGACCTCGCCTACCGGGACGCGGACGGGTTCGTCTACTTCGCCGGGCGTAGTTCGGGCTGGCTGCGGGTCGATGGCGAGAACATCGGTTCCGCGATTATCGAACGCATCCTGCAGCGCTACGACGGATTCGCCCAGGTATCGGTGTATGCGGTACCCGACGCCGAGGTCGGCGATCGCGTGATGGCGGCAATCGTCCCGACGCGCGGTTTCGATCCCATTGCCTTTGCCGACTTCCTGGATGCGCAGTCCGATCTGGGTCCGAAGCAACGCCCGAGCCTGATCCGGGTGTGCACCGAACTTCCACGGACCGCAACGTTCAAGGTTCTCACCCGTGTATTGAGCGCCGAAGCGGACAACTGCGGCGATCCAGTCTGGGTTCGCGACGGCGCCCTCTACTCCCCCCTGTGAGTGTGCTATTTGAAGCCGTCGAGGCGAGTTACCGCCGAGTCGAAGCCGGCGACGAGTTCGTCCATTACCTCAGCCACCGGACGGATCTCGTTCATCCGGCCGACGATCTGACCCACCGGCATCGCCACGACGTCCGGGTTCTCGGAGGCGGTGATCCGCTGATGCGCCTCGCTGACCAAGAGGTTCTGTAGCGGCATTGGCAGTGGCGCCGGCGCTTCCGGCGCCGACCAAGCCTCGGTCCACTTGGTCTTGAGAAGACGAGCAGGTTTGCCCGTGTAGATTCGCGACCGCACCGTGTCCGAGGACGTCGCACGGAGGAATGCCTGCTGGACGGCGGACGGGCCCTCGGACGACGCACCGCCTAGCTTGTATTCGGACGTGGTGAGCCAGTACGACCCCATCCAGACGCCGGTGGCGCCCAGCGACAGCGCCGCGGCCACCTGACGCCCACTCCCGATTCCCCCGGCTGCGAGTACTGCGGCGGAATCACCAATGGCATCGACGATCTCGGGAACGAGCACCATAGATGCGATCTCGCCGGTGTGCCCACCGGCCTCGTAACCCTGTGCGATGACGATGTCGACGCCGTTCTCGACGTGCCTACGCGCATGCTCGACCGCGCCGGCAAGCGCCGCCACCGGCACGCCCTTCTCGTGAGCGCGGTCGACCACATCCTTCGGCGGCGACCCGAGAGCATTGGCGATCAGCGCGATGCGGTGATTGAGCGCCACATCCACGTGTGAGCGCGCCACCGAGTGCAGCCAGCCGAGTACACCCTCGGCGTGTTCGATGCCCGAATCCAGCCCCGGTACACCGAGTTCCGACAGAGTCCGGTCGACGAACGCTCGGTGCTCGTCCGGGATCAGCGAGTCGAGGTCCACCGACGTGCCCTCGGTCGGGATCTTCGCAGGCATCACGATGTCGACACCATACGGTTTGCCGTCGGTGTTCTCGTCCAGCCACGTCAGAACGGCCTCGAGCTCCTCGGGGTCGTTGAAACGGACGCAGCCGAGGACTCCCAAGCCGCCGGCCCGGGAAATCGCCGCGGCTACGTGTTCGGACGGAGTAAACCCGAAGATCGGGTACTCGATGCCGAACTTCTCGCTCAACCCTGTGTGCATTTAGGCCTCACTGCTCTTGATGGTGCTGCTCTCGGACTCGCCGCCGCCGTTGTGGTCGTCGGCCGGACGGGCCTCGGTCTGCTCCTTGGCCCAGCGATAGTCTGGTTTGCCTGCCGGCGAACGCTTGATCTCGTCGACGAACCACAGACTGCGCGGAACCTTGTATCCCGCAAGCTCCTTGCGCACCGCCGCGGCGATTTCGTGCAGGCCGGGTCGCAGCCCGTCACGGGTCTGTACGACGGCCGCAACGCGTTGGCCGAAGCGCTCGTCGGGGATGCCGACGACCAATGCGTCGAAGATGTCAGGATGCGATTTCAGCGCGCCCTCGACCTCCTCGGGGAAGATCTTCTCGCCTCCGCTGTTGATCGATACCGAACCGCGGCCGAGCATGGTTACCGTGCCATCGGCCTCCACCCGCGCGAAGTCGCCGGGAATGGCGTAGCGGATCCCGTTGAATTCCTTGAAGGTGGCCTTGGTCTTCTCGTCATCCTTGTAGTAGCCGAGCGGGAGGTGCCCCCTGCGCGCGAGGAAGCCGATCTCACCTGAACCCGGTTTGACCGGGTTGCCCACGTCGTCGAGAACCGTAGTGGACGCGTCGATCTTCACCGTCGGTCCGCCGCCGCGCGACTCGCCCTTCGCGACCACCGCAAGGCCGCCGAAGCCAGTCTCGGACGAACCGATGGAGTCGGTGATCATACGGTTGGGCAGAAGTTCGAGATACTTCTCCCTGATGCTCGGCGAGAACAGCGCCGCCGAACTCGCCATCACGTACAGAGAGGACAGATCGTATGGCTCGCCGGTCGCCTTGTTGCCCTCCAACAGTGCGTCGAGCATGGGACGCGCCATGGCATCACCCGTGATGAAGATGAGGTTGACCTTGTGCTTGTCGATGATCCGCCATACGTCGTGGCCGCCGAACTCCGGGTGCATGACGCACGTGCCGCCACCGAACAGGCTGTGAAACACCGCCCACTGGCTGCCACCGTGGATCATCGGCGGAATCGGAAAGCGGACCATGACGGGGTTCTCGGCGCCGACCTTAGCGAGTTCCCACTCGTCCTCGACGTATTCGCCGGTGATGAAGTTGATGCCGCCGCCGAGCACTCGCCACACATCTTCCTGGCGCCACATGACACCCTTGGGCTTCCCGGTGGTGCCGCCGGTGTAGAGCATGTACAGGTCGTCGTTGCTACGTTCACCGAAATCGCGGTCGGGGGAACTCTGCGCCAGCGCGGCCTCGTACTCGACCCCTTCGTACGCGAGTTCGGTACCGTCTTCGATTACGATGGTGGTCTTCAGCAGCGGTGTCTCGGGCAGCACAGCGGCCACCTTGTCGGAATACCGACGCTCGTGGATGAGTGCAACCATGTCCGAGTTGTCGAAGATGTAGTGCAATTCGTTCTCGATGTAGCGATAGTTGACGTTCACCATCACTGCGCGGATCTTGAAGACCGCCACCATGGCTTCGATCGCTTCGATGGTGTTGCGGCAGTATATACCTACTTTGTCGCCGGGCTGGACACCCTGTTCACGCAGGTAGTGGCCGAGGCGATTGGCCCTCTCCTCCAACTGCGCATACGTCACCTCCCGATCGCCGGCCAACAGCGCGACACGGTCGGGAATAAGATCGATTGTGTGCTCTACGAGGTCTGCGATGTTAAGGGCCACGTCAACAAAGTAGAACGTGTTACCGTTTCTGGCAAGACCCAATTCGAGATCCAGCTCACATACCTTCGGGAGATTTCAGTGTCCTCCACAACGACCGAAAAGTCCGACGTCTCGGCACAGTCGCCGCACTGCCTCGTCGAGAAGCGCGGACACGTTCTGATCGTCACGATGAACCGCCCCGAGGCGAAGAATGCGCTGTCCGGCGAAATGATGACGATCATGCGGGACGCATGGGAGCAGGTCGACTCCGACCCGGACATCCGGGTCGCAATCCTCACCGGCGCAGGCGGGGCGTTCTGCGCGGGCGCGGACCTGAAAGCCATGACGTCACAGCACCCCGGTGACTCCTTTTCCGGCGGCGGCTGGGACCTGTCAAAGATCGAGGCACTCCTGAAGGGCCGACGCGTCACGAAGCCACTCATCGCCGCAGTCGAAGGTCCAGCCATTGCGGGCGGCACCGAAATCCTCCAGGGCACCGACATCCGCGTCGCCGGCGAAAGCGCCAAATTCGGCGTCTCCGAGGCGAAGTGGGGACTGTTTCCCCTCGGTGGATCGGCGGTGCGCCTCGTCCGGCAGATTCCGTACACCGTCGCGGCCGACATCCTGCTCACCGGTCGCCACATCAAGGCGCCCGAAGCCAAGGAGATCGGACTTATCGGGCACGTCGTCCCGGACGGGCAGGCGCTCGACAAGGCCCTCGAACTCGCCGACCTCATTGCAGCCAACGGCCCCCTCGCGGTTCAGGCCATCCTGAAAACCATCCGCGACACCGAAGGCATGCACGAAGAAGATGCCTTCCAGGTTGACGCCGCCCTCGGCACCGAAGTCTTCAAGAGTGCAGACGCCAAGGAGGGCCCCCGCGCCTTCACCGAGAAGCGCGCGCCGAATTTTGAGGGGCGCTAGCTGTATGCAGTGACGCATAACCAAGGTGAGTTCACTTCGTTGGCCGGCGTCCGAGTTCGGGCGAACCGACCACGAGGGGGTTGCGGTCCCGCTAGTGTGCGCGTGACATCTGCATACGAGAACGGCGATCGACTTGAACTCACCCCTGGCCACTGTTGCCCTACCGGCGGCGCTGGCGATCATCATGTTCGGACTCGGCCTGTCGCTGACGGTCGCCGATTTCGCGCGTGTCGCACGGCATCCCCGCGTCGTGACGATCGCGCTGGCGTGCCAGTTGCTGATCCTGCCCGCGGTCGCATTCGGCCTGGTACTGCTGTTCGATCTGCCACCCCTGCTCGCGGTCGGCATGATGGTGCTCGCCGCCTCACCCGGCGGCACCACGGCGAATCTCTTCAGTCACCTATACCGGGGTGACGTCGCGCTGAACATCACTCTCACCGCGGTTAATTCGGTGATTGCGGTCGTGACGCTGCCGATCATCACGAACTTCGCACTCGGGCACTTCGACCCTGCCACCACCGGCACGATGGGCCTCGAATTCACCAAGGTTCTGCAGGTGTTCGCGATCGTGCTCATCCCAGTGGTGATCGGCATGCTGGTGCGCGCCAACCGCGCCGACTTCGCGAGGCGCATGGACCGGCCCGTACGGATCGCGTCGGCCGTCGTCCTTGTGCTCGTCATCGTCGGCACCATCGCCGCCGAGCGGGAGAACGTCGGGAGCTACCTCGCCGATGTCGGGGCGGTCACGACTCTCTTCTGCCTCGCGAGTCTGACTGTGGGCTATTTCATTCCGAAGCTTCTCGGTACAGACAAGCGGCAGTCCATCGCGTGCTCGATGGAGATCGGCATCCACAACAGCACACTCGCGATAGCGATCTCGATCAGTGTCCTCCACAGCGTCGACATCGCCGTCCCCGCCGCCGTGTACGGCGTCGTGATGTTCCCGGCCGCTGCGGCCGTCGGGTGGCTGATCAGCCGGAGCCGAGGGTCCGCAGCGGCGAGCGCCCGCCCGGTCCGCAAAGGAGCCGAGAGGGCATCCGGACTGGAAGGGCCCCGGTAGTACTTTGAGGAGCCGTGCAGGTGTCGTGACACAGCAGTAGTTGCCGGTAGCACTGCGGCTCGACTCCCTGCTCGCCACCTGATCAGCCGAGAACCGCCGACGACAGCTGCCGGATGTGGTCGGCGTCGTGGCAGGAGACGACGAGCATGGTGACCCCGGCATCGGCCCAGCGCTTGACGTCGGCGCGGACTTGGTCGAGGTTGCCGATGATCATTGTCTCGGCGACCATCTCGTCGGGAACGACGGCAGCGGCTTCGTCCTTGCGGCTGGCACGGAACAGTCGGCCGATTTCCTTGACCTGGTCGCCATAGCCCATGCGCGTGTAGACCTGCGCATGGAAGTTGAGCTCGGGGGCGCCCATCCCCCCGACGTAGAGAGCGGTGATCGGCTTGAGTCCGGCGATGGCGGCAGCGCGGTCTTCGGTGACGATCACCTGACAGGTGGCGGCGACCTCGAAGTCCTCCCGACTGCGACGTGCCCCCTCGCGTGCGAAACCCTCGTCGAGCCATTCGTTGTACATCGGGGCGAGGCGCGGCGAGTAGTAGATGGCAAGCCAACCGTCGGCGATCTCGGCGGTGAGGGCCACGTTCTTAGGACCTTCGGCGCCGAGCCAGATCGGGACGTCGTCGCGCAACGGATGGGTGATCGGCTTCAGAGGCTTACCCAAACCGGTACTACCGGGTCCGGAATAGGGCAGCGGGAAGTGCGGGCCGTCGTTGGTGACCGGCCCTTGACGGGCGAGGACCTTGCGGACGATCGAGACGTATTCGCGGGTGCGGGCGAGGGGCTTCGTGAACGGCTGTCCGTACCACCCCTCGACCACCTGCGGCCCCGACACGCCGAGCCCGAGGATGGCCCGACCTCCGCTGAGGTGATCAAGGGTGAGGGCGTGCATGGCGGTACTGGTGGGTGTGCGCGCAGAAATTTGGACGACGGACGTGCCCAGCCTCACCTGTTCAGTGCTCGAACCCCACCAGGCGAGAGGGGTGAACGCATCGGAACCCCACGATTCGGCCGCGAAGACGGCATCGAAACCTTCTGCTTCCGCGGCGGCAATCAACTCCGGCGCGTTTGCCGGCGGTTGCGCTCCCCAGTATCCCAGTTGCAACCCGAGCTTCATCAAATGTCTCCGTATCGTCGGTCGTCAGAAGTGGCACTTGCCACATACACTAGAACCTGTTCTACTCGAAGTTGTGACGATGGGAAAGAGCGCTGTGACCGAAACGTTCTCCAATGAACCACTGAGCGCCCCGCTGAAACTTCACTTCGACTACACCCGATCGGTGGGTCCGACAATCGGAGCCTTCGTGACTGCGCTGCGCGAGCGCAGGGTCATCGGCGCCCGAGGATCGGATGGGCGCGTCTATGTACCACCACCCGAATTCGACGCACGCACGGCCGAACCCCTCACCGACTTCGTCGGGGTCTCCGATGCCGGGACCGTGGTGAGCTGGACGTGGATGCCGGAACCCATTGCCGGACAGCCACTCACCACCCCCTTCGCGTGGGCCCTGATCATGCTGGACGGTGCAGACACCTCATTGCTGCACGCGGTGGACGTCGGCTCCCCTGCCAGGATGAGAACGGGAATGAGGGTGCGGGCAAAGTGGGCCGAGGAACGCTTCGGGCGCATCCAGGACATCGTGTGCTTCGAACCGGGCGAATCGACGGGCGAGCACCCGGCCGTCGGTGACACCGAACCGGTCACGATGATCACGACGCCGATCGACCTCGACTACATGCATTCGGCCTCCGCGGAGGAGAGTTTCTACCTCCGCGGGCTGAAGGAGGGAAAGCTGATCGGGGGCCGCACCGGGCTCGACGGGAAGGTGTACATCCCGCCGCGCAGCGCCAACCCCACCGATGGCATCCCGACCAAGGAACAGGTGGAATTGCCGGACAAAGGCATCGTCACGACGTTCTGCGTCGTCAACGTCCCCTTCCTTGGACAGCGGATCAAGCCCCCGTACGTCGCGGCCTACGTTCTGCTCGACGGCGCGGACATCGCGTTTCTGCACCTGATCCTCGACTGCGACGCCTCCGACGTTCGGATGGGCATGCGTGTGGAGGCCAAGTGGAGACCCCGCGAAGAGTGGGACCACACCCTCGAGAACATCGAGTATTTCAGGCCGACGGGTGAGCCCGACGCCGACTACGACACCTTCAAACACCACCTGTAGGGGCGCGACACAATGACAGATATCGCAGTCGTCGGCTTCGCGCACGCACCGCACGTGCGCGAGACCACCGGCACCACCAACGGGGTCGAGATGCTGGTCCCCTGTTTCCAGAAGCTCTACGATGACCTCGGAATCACGAAGTCCGACATCGGATTCTGGTGCTCGGGGTCCTCCGACTACCTGGCCGGCCGATCGTTCTCCTTCATCTCCGCCATCGATTCCATAGGCGCGGTGCCACCGATCAACGAGTCGCACGTCGAGATGGATGCGGCATGGGCCTTCTACGAGGCCTGGGTCAAAATTATGACCGGGGAGGTCGACACCGCGCTGGTTTACGGGTTCGGCAAGTCCTCGGCGGGCAACCTCCGCAAGACCCTGTCGATGCAACTCGACCCCTATCTGGTGGCACCACTCGCCCTCGACTCCGTGTCCATCGCCGGACTACAAGCCCGACTCGGACTCGACTCGGGCAAGTGGACGGCCGAAGACATGGCTGCGGTAGCCGTCCGCAGCAGGGCAGCAGCGGAAACAAATCCGAACGCACAATTGTCGGGGCGCGTAGACATCGACGACCTACTCGCCACCCCCTTCGTCGCCGACCCCCTGCGCGCGCACGACTGTGCACCGATCACGGACGGGGCGGCAGCGGTCATCCTCGCGTCGGGCGACCGCGCCCGACAGTTGCGCGAGCGGCCCGCATGGATCACCGGGATCGAGCACCGGATCGACTCCCCAAATTTCGGGGCCCGCGACATCACGGTCTCACCGTCGACGACCTCCGCTGCGCGGGCCGCGACCGGCGGCGACCTCGGCGGCCTCGACGTCGCGGAACTGCACGGACCCTTCACCCATCAGGAACTGATCCTGTGCGAGGCCATCGGGCTCACCGATGCGACGACGATCAACCCGTCGGGTGGCCCGCTGAGCGGGAATCCGATGTTCGCCGCAGGTCTCGAACGCATAGGTTACGCAGCCCAGGCCATCATGGACGGCAACGCCGGACGAACGTTGGCGCACGCTACCAGCGGCGCTGTGTTGCAACAGAATTTGGTCGCAGTCTTGGAGGGGCGGAACTGATGTCCGACAACACCTTTTCTCGCTCGGCCCGAGACGGGCAATTGGCCGCGGTGCTCGGCACCGGTCAGACCCACTATGTGGCGAAGCGCCACGACGTGTCCATGTCGGGTCTGGTTCGCGAGGCGATCGACCGCGCGATGGAGGACGCGCGGGTGGGCTGGGACGACATCGATGCAATAGTGATCGGCAAGGCTCCCGACCTGTTCGAGGGTTCGATGATGCCCGAACTCGCGATGTCCGACGCTCTGGGCGCCAACGGCAAGCCGCTCCTGCGTGTGCACACGGCGGGATCAGTGGGCGGATCGACGGCGGTCGTCGCGTCGAGCCTCGTCAAGTCCGGCGTGCACAAGCGGGTGCTGACGGTGGCGTGGGAGAAACAGTCCGAGTCGAACGCTATGTGGGCGCTGTCCACCCCCATCCCGTTCAACATGCCGGTGGGTGCCGGCGCGGGTGGATACTTCGCGCCACACGTCCGCTCGTACATCCGGCGGTCCGGCGCGCCCGACCACATCGGTGCGATGGTGGCGGTGAAGGATCGACTCAACGGCAGCCTCAACCCGTACGCACACCTGAAGCAGCCCGACATCACCCTCGAATCGGTACAGGCCTCGCAGATGTTGTGGGATCCGATCCGCTACGACGAGACCTGCCCGTCATCCGATGGCGCTTGTGCGATGGTGATCGGCAACGAGGAGGCCGCGGCGGAGGTGACGGCCGAGGGCCGGGAGGTCGCGTGGATTCACGCCACCGCAATGCGCACCGAGCCCACCACGTTCTCGGAACGAGATCAGGTCAATCCGCAGGCAGGCCGTGACGCTGCAGCCGCGCTGTGGAAGGCCGCGGGCATCAGGGAACCGCTCGACGAGATCGACGTGGCCGAAATCTATGTCCCCTTCTCCTGGTTCGAACCGATGTGGCTCGAGAACCTCGGCTTCGTGTCGGAGGGCGCGGGCTGGAAGCTGACCGAGGCGGGCGAGACCGCCATCGGCGGCCGACTTCCGGTCAACGCGTCCGGCGGCGTTCTGTCGTCCAACCCCATCGGTGCGTCGGGCATGATCCGGTTCGCCGAATCGGCGATGCAAGTGATGCACCGCGCCGGTGACCACCAGGTGCAGAACGCACGCAAAGCGCTCGGCCACGCCTACGGCGGCGGTTCACAGTACTTCTCGATGTGGGTGGTCGGCTCCGACCGACCGAACAACTAGTAACGGGGGTATCACCATGAAGTTCACCGTCGGCGTAGCCATGAACCCCCTCGATCAGTTGCCCGCTCTCGCGAAAACCGCCGAGGAGTGCGGATTCTCATCCATTGCACTTCCCGACTCGCTGTTCTTCATGGAGAAACAGAGCGCCGACTACCCGTACACGCCGGACGGTTCGCGCATGTGGAACGAGGAAACTCCGTGGGTCGATCCACTGATCGCGGCTGCGGCGATGGGTGCGGTGACGTCGAAGATCGAGTTCTACACTCAGGTACTCAAACTGGGTTCGCGTAACCCGGTGCTCCTGGCCCGCCAAGTGGGGTCGGTGGCCAACCTTATCGGCAACAGATTCGGCTTCGGTGTCGGAATTGGCTGGGCACCAGAGGAATTCGAGTGGTGCGGAGTGCCCTACAAGAATCGTGGGGCCCGCGTCGACGAGATGATCGAGGTCATCAAACTGATCCTCCGCGGCGGCATGGTGGAGTACCACGGCGAGTACTTCGACTTCGACCGCCTGCAGATGAGTCCAGCGCCGACCCGACCCGTGCCGTTCTACGTCGGCGGACACACTGACATCGCGCTGCGCCGGGCGGCCCGCGTCGGCGACGGATGGACATCCGCGATGATCAAATATGACGATCTCGTGCAGGTCATCGAGCGTCTGCGAGAACTTCGCGAAGAATACGGCCGAGCCCGCGAACCTTACGAGATCCAGACCGTCTGCATCGACCGTTTCGGCAAGGACGGCTACGCCCAATTGGCCGACGCGGGGGTGACCGACACGATCGTCGTCCCCTGGATCTTCGACGGCATCGGCTTCGAGGGACCACTCGAGGCCAAGCAGGAATCGCTACGCAGGTTCGCCGACAAGTACATCGGATAGAGGTGTGGACATGACGACCGCCGACCATCCAGCCCGTATCGCAGGACAGGCTTCCCGTGAGGCGGCCAGTGGCAAGCGCAAGCAGGAGTGGCTGGCCCTGTTCGCCGAGGACGCGTGTGTGGAAGATCCCGTCGGCCCTTCCGGTTTCGACCCGGAAGGCAACGGACACCACGGTATCGAGGCGATTTCCCGGTTCTACGACCTGACGATCGCGACCACGGAGTCACTCGAATTCCTCATCGATGATTCGCTGGTGTGTGGAAACGAGAACGTGAACATCGGCACCGTCCGGTCCACGGTCGCAGGAGCGCAGATCGACGCCGAGGGCGTGTTCATCTACCGAGTGAACGAGGCAGGCAAGATCATCTCCTTGCGCGCCTTCTGGGAGGTCGAGCGGGCGATGAAGACACTACGCCAAGGTTGAGAGCGTCAGATCACGTTCGGCGCTCACAACTCGATGCCTGCATCACTCCGTACCTGCATGTCAGCGACATAGAACAGCGGCGACATAGAACAGCGGCGCCGGAGAGGATGAGGGTTCTCTCCGGCGCCGCCGAATCTGGGGGTCAGTGAACGACCGGGCAGCCACCCGACCCGGTCTTGTAATCGACCTGAAACTCCTTGATTCCGTTTAGCCACCCGGAACGCAGGCGTCGCGGGTCACCCAGCTTGCTGATGTCGGGCAGATGATCGGCAATCGCATTGAAGATCAGGTCGATCTCGAGCCGGGCAAGGTTCGCACCTATGCAGTAGTGCGCACCGGTTCCGCCGAAGCCGACGTGCTGATTGTCCTCACGCATGATGTCGAACTTCTCGGGGTGATCGAAGGCGTCTTCGTCGAAATTGGCGGAGCCGTACAGCATGACGACCCGCTGGCCCTTTTTGATCTGCACTCCGCCGAGTTCGGTGTCCTCGAGGGCCGTACGTTGGAACGACATGACCGGAGTGGCCCACCGGACGATCTCGTCGGCCGCAGTCTTGGGACGTTCCTTCTTGTACAGCTCCCACTGTTCGGGATTGTCGAGGAAGGCGACCATGCCGTGCGTGATGGCATTGCGCGTGGTCTCGTTGCCCGCCACCGCGAGCAGAACGAAGAAGAATCCGAACTCCTCTGGAGAAAGCTCGTTTCCATCGATGTCCGCCTCGATGAGCGTCGTCACGATGTCGTTCGCCGGGCACTTCTTACGTTCGTCGGCCAACTGATAGGCGTAGCCGAGAATTTCCATCGAGGCTGCCTGCGGATCGACGTCCAATTCGGGATCGTCGTAGCCCGTCATCTGATTCGACCAGTCGAAGACCTTCAGGCGATCCTCCTGCGCTACACCCATCAGTTCCGCAATCGCCTGCAACGGAAGTTCACACGCCACCTGGGTGACGAAGTCGCCCGCTCCCGATTCTGCCGCTTCTTTCACGATCTTCTCGGCGCGCTCGGTGAGTTCTTCGCGCAAGCTGTTGATCGCACGCGGCGTGAATCCACGGGAGACCAGTTTGCGGAGCTTTGTGTGCTCGGGCGCGTCCTTGTTGATCAGGATGAGGCGCTGCATCTCGATGTTCTCGCGCGGAATGTCGTCGGCGAAGCGCACGATCGCGGTGTTCTCGCTCGTCGAGAAGACGTCGTTGCGCCGCGACACCTCCTTGACATCCTCGAGCTTGCTCACGACCCAGTAGCCGTCGTCGTGAAATCCGCCGATCTCCGGCGGCTGCGGGTTCCACCAGATCGGAGCCGTCTTTCGCAGCTCAGCGAACTCCTCATGAGGAATACGCTCTGCGTAGATATCCGGATCGGTGAAGTCGAAACCCTCTGGAAGATTGGGCTGCGCCACTGCTGTCTCCTGCCCTGAAGCCATATACCACTCAGTAATGTGGAACACGTTCTACTAGTATTGAATCACAAGCTGCGCGACTAGCAAAGGAAAGGTTGTGCAGACCCTGTCCGAATGACTGAACCTGTTCTATTTTCTGAGAACGAGGAAAGGAGCCCGCCGTGGGCACACCAGTAATCGTCGAGGCGGTACGCACCCCGATCGGAAAGCGCCGTGGGTGGCTGTCCGGATTGCACGCCGCCGAGATTCTCGGCGCCGCCCAACGCGGCATCCTCGACCGCTCCGGGATCGACCCCGCATCGGTGGAGCAGGTGATCGGCGGTTGCGTCACCCAGGCCGGCGCGCAGTCGAACAACATCACCCGCACCGCGTGGCTGCACGCAGGCCTGCCCTGGCAGGTCGGCGCCACTACAATCGACTGCCAGTGCGGTTCGGCCCAGCAGGCCAACCACTTGATCGCCGGTCTGATCGCCGCCGACGCCATCGACATCGGAATCGCTTGTGGTGTCGAAGCAATGAGCCAGGTGCCGCTCGGCGCGAACGTGGGCGAGAACGCCGGACCACGTCGGCCCGCTGACTGGGACATCGACCTGCCCAATCAGTTCGAGGCCGCCGAGCGCATCGCCCGCCGCCGCGGTATTACCCGTGCGGACGTCGAGGCTCTCGGGGTGCGGTCGCAGGCCCGCGCCAAGCAGGCCTGGGAAGAGGGGCGATTCGACCGCGAGGTGCTGAAGATGACTGCGCCCGTATTGGACAAGGACGGCAACCTTACCGGCGAGGCGCGGGTCGTCGATCGCGATCAGGGGCTGCGCGACACCACCGCGGAGTCGCTGGCCAAGCTGAAGCCCGTTCTCGACGGCGGCATCCACACCGCGGGCACCTCCTCACAGATCTCCGACGGGGCGGCCGCGGTCATGCTGATGGACGAAGACAAAGCGCGGGCGCTCGGGCTGAAACCGCGGGCCCGGATCATTTCCCAGGCGCTCGTCGGATCGGAGCCCGAGTTCCACCTCGATGGGCCTGTCCAGGCCACGGCGCGCGTTCTCGAGCGCAGCGGCATGAAAATCGGCGACCTCGACCTGTTCGAGGTGAACGAGGCGTTCGCCTCGGTGCTGCTGTCGTGGGCGTCGGTGCACGGTCCCGACATGAACAAGGTCAACGTCAACGGAGGCGCGCTCGCTCTGGGACACCCCGTGGGCAGCACCGGATCTCGACTCATCACCACCGCGCTGCACGAGCTCGAGCGCACCGACGGGTCGACGGCGCTGATCACGATGTGCGCGGGCGGAGCGCTAGCGACCGGCACCATCATCGAAAGAATCTAGGCCGGCGGCAGTGAATTCCTCGACTCCCGCACCCCGTCGACCGCCCGGCCTAGACTCGAAGTGGACCGTCGCCTTCATCAAACGGATGTCGGCGTTCAATGTCGCGCTGTATCGGCGAACGGGCGGGCGACTGGGTAGTACATGGCGGGTGGGCAGCGCCTTCCCTCGCGGGTTGGCCGTGTGCCTCTTGACCACCACCGGCCGAAAGAGTGGTGAGCCGCGCATCAGTCCGCTGCTGTTCCTCGCAGATGGCGACCAAATCATCCTCGTCGCCTCACAGGGTGGCCTGCCGAAGAACCCGATGTGGTATCTCAACCTCCGGGCGGACTCGGAGGTTACGGTCCAAGTGAAGTCGCGGGTGCGTCCGATGACCGCACGCGTCGCGGCACCTGACGAACGAGCCCGACTTTGGCCGCGACTGGTCGAAATGTACGCCGAGTTCGACAGCTACCAGTCCTGGACCGACCGCACAATTCCCGTCGTCATCTGCAGTCCCCGATAAGACCTGTACGTACCGCCGAGTAAGGGGTGCCCTGGTGGATTACATCTTGCAGTATGGAGCGTACGGACTTGCACCACGGCCGAGCGCGAGGAAATGCACACATGAGTACCGAAGTTCAAGATCGAACACACGACCGCCGAGAGCTCACCGCGGCGCTGCTGCGCGCACTCGAACGGCGCCATGAGGTCCTCGATGCCATAGTCGGCAGCGAGGACCATGCAGAAGCTCTAGCGGCCGTCGCCGGACTGCTCGACACATCCGAGACGTACGCAGAGGCCGTCCTCAACCTGACGTTCCGCCGCCTCACCAAGGTCGAACGACGTCGCACCCAGGCAGAACTCGAGGACCTCGACTCCACGCTGGCATGGACGGCAGCCGACCGTCCGGCGAGTACCGGTCGGCAAGTCCGCCTCCGCCCGTTCACCCGAACCGAGGCAGACGCCGGATTGTTTCGGCGCCGCTGCGCCGAGCAGGTCGACGACGCCGGCGCCAGGTGGTCCGAGGATCGGATAGAGATGGAACATACCGAGGGATTACGCCGTGTTGGCGACGAGTCCGCGGCGTGGTTCGTCTGTGAGGACACTGCGGAGAACACAGCCGTGGGACTCGTTATCGGGGAACTGTCCGGGCGTGAGGTAGACGTCGCCATCTGGATCGAACCCGAATCTCGCAAGAAGGGCTACGGCACCGCCGCCGTGAAGCACAGCCGTCGAGAGTTCGCGGCGGAGTTCCCGGGAACGGTCCTCGTCGTCCGCGCTCCCGCCTGACCATGTTGGAGTCGTGCGTCTGGCTAGGTCAGGCATCCGCCAAGGGCTCGGTTCCCTGCCCGCCCTCGTGACTTCGCTTTGGCCTGTTCAAGGCGTTGTCGACCTGCCCGACCACGAGCAGGTCATCGACGATGTCGAATCCAGCCCGGGTGGGATCGCAGGAATGGTCTCGAGGAATGTCGCTCACGACGGCGGTGTAGCGGACTGCCAGTCGTCCGGGGACTTGAAAGTTAGAGGGGCCCAGTATTTCAACCTCATCTTCCGGGCAGTAGATGTATGCGTAGTCGCTCACCGCTTCGTAGCCGGCAATAAATCCTGGCTCGCTTGATGCCAGACAATTTGATCGCCGCTGATCGACCCCATGAAGGATGGAGTGCTACATAATCGTCAAGAAGGCGGCCAGAACGGCTGCCGCGGAACGGAGACCACGTAGCTGTGAGTACCCAACACTTGACGCGCGAACTTCTCGAACTCGCTGACGCCACACCGGGCTTCATGCCCGAGGATGAGGGCACCGCCCTACACGAAGCCGCAATGCGGTACCTGTGCCACGACGGTACGGGCGTCGAGATCGGCACCTACTGCGGCCGCTCCACGATCTATCTCGCGGCCGCGGCGAAGGCGCGGGGGGCCCGTATAGCCACCATCGATCACCATCACGGTTCCGAGGAACACCAGCCCGGCTGGGAATACCATGAGCCGGCGTTCGTCGACCCGCATACCGGTCTACTCGACACCGTCGGACGGTTCCGGCACACGATGGCCGACTCTGGGCTCGAGGAGTACGTGATCGCGATCCTGGGCAGATCGTCGACGGTATCGGCGTTCTGGCGCACACCCGTCAACTTCGTGTTCATCGACGGCGGACACACGTCGGAGGCAGCGTCTGCTGACCTCGAGGGGTGGGCACCGTGGGTCACAGTCGGCGGCGCACTGCTGATCCACGACGTATTCCCGAACCCCACGGACGGCGGGCGCCCCCCGTTCGAGATCTACGAACGCGCTTTGGCAACAGGTCAATTCAAGGAATCCTTGGTTGCCGGATCGTTGCGAATTCTCGAGCGGGTGAGCGGTCAGACGGGCGAACCGCTGGCCTGACAGTGGTCGCCGCAACGGTCCAACCCGATCGGTAGCCCCATGGGCAGCGCCGCGTCCCGGAAGATTCCGTGGCCGGGCGTGGTGCGGGACAGCGCATCAGCGGCGAGGATCATCGCACCGCCCGTCCATGTAGTCTGCTCCACCGGCCACCGTTTGCCGTCGGTGTAGACGAGGCCGGTCCAGTACGAGCCGTCCGGGTCTCGGAGGTGTTGCATCGCGGCGAACTGTTCGAGCGCGCGGGTGCGTTCTCCCATAGCATCGAGCGCCAGCACCAGTTCGCACGTTTCGGCGCCCGTCACCCACGGTCGGTGATTCACGCAGCGGATGCCGAGACCCTCCACCACGAATTCGTCCCACCGCGACTCGATGCGATCCGACGCAGCCTCACCGCGGACTGCACCGCCGAGGATCGGATAGTACCAGTCCATCGAGTATTCATCCTTGATCGCAAACGACTCCGGATGCTGCCTGATCGCGTGGCCGAGAGTGTATTTCGAGAATTCCCATTCGGGCTGCGGGTCGTCGATCAACCGGGCCAGCAGGAGTCCGCAGTGCAGGCTGTGATGAATGCTGGAGTTCCCCGTCAGGAGCGCCTCGGGACAGTCCTGACCGTTCCCTCCTCGGGCCCAGTAGATCTCGCCGGCGGATGTCCGCATATCGACAACGAAGTCGAGACCCGCCCGCACTGATTGCCACATTCGGTCGACGAAATCCCGATCACCGGTGATCAAGTAGTGGTGCCACACCCCGACCGCCAGGTAGGCACAGAAATTGCTGTCGGAATCGTGATTCTCCACTACACCGCCGCGGAACTTCATCGCCCACGACCCGTCGGGCCGCTGCGTCCGCCGCGACCATTCATACGCGCCTTCCGCTTCGTCGATCAAACCGGCGACAGTTAGGGCCATGGCGGACTCGACGTGATCCCACGGGTCCGTGTGCCCACCGGGAAACCAGGGCAGCGCACCAGACGATTCCTGCACTGCTGCAATGGAGCTCGCGGTTTGTTTGACCTGGCCCTCCGACACCACATTCGGCACCGACGGGACGAGCGGCGGCGTCACTGCGGCGCCCTCACCCCACTCGATTTCCTCGGCTTCTCGAGGTAGAACACCACACTCTTACCGACCACCGGATTGAGGATCTTCTCCGCGGTGCGCGTGACCCAGGGAGCTTTCATCATGTCCCACACCAGCACCTGGTGGTAGGCCTTCGTGAGAGGGTTGTCGTTGTTGTCGACCCCCACCGTGCATTTGAGCCACCAATACGGGGAGTGCAGGGCGTGTGCGTGGTCCCGGCCCCGGACCCTCAGGCCGGCGGCGGTCAACTTCTCCGCCAACTCACCGGCGCGATAGATCCTGACGTGTCCGCCCTCCACCTCGTGATACGCGTCCGACAATGCCCAGCAGATCTTCTCCGGCAACCAACGCGGAACCGTCACCGCAGCAACACCACCCGGCTTCAGGATGCGCGCCAGCTCGGCGATGGCGCGGCCGTCACGCGGCACGTGTTCAAGGACTTCGGAGATCAGGACGACGTCGAACGTGGCATCCGTATACGGCAAGTTCAGCGCATCACCGACCTCGACGCGGGCGGAAGCCCCCGCCGGAACCTCGCCGACTTCGGCCATCGCGACGAACATCTTCTCGACGTCGGCCAGCTCGTCGGCGTTCTGGTCGAAGGCGATGACGTCTGCGCCGCGTCGATACATCTCGAACGAATGCCGTCCAGCGCCCGCTCCGATGTCGATCACTTTGTCGCCGGGCTTCACACCCAGTCGATCGAAGTCCACGGTCAGCACGATCGATCTCCTTCACGAAACTGCGCAATCGCGCCGACATACGTCTGCGCTGTCTTCGCCGCCACCGCTGCCCAGCTATAACGCTCGAGCACTCGTCGACGGCCGCCGACCCCCAGTTCGGATCTGCGCTGCGGGTCGTCGAACAAAGCACCCAGCACATCCGCGAGTTCCTGCGAGTCGCCCGGCGTGACCAGGATACCGGCCTCCCCGTCCGTACCCACCACCTCGGGAATTGCCCCGGCGCGGCTGGCCACCAACGGGGTGCCGCACGACATCGCCTCGACGGCGGGCAGAGAGAAGCCCTCGTACAGCGAGGGGACGCACGCGATGTCCGCAGAGGCCAGCAGTGTGGCCAGTTCTGTGTCGTCTATACCCGACACCGTGCGGACGAGAGCGCCGATGGCCAATTCCTCGATCAGCTTCTCGGTCGGTCCTCCAGGCGTGAGCCTGGCGACCAGCACCAGTTCGACACTGCGTTCGGTCTGCACCTTCGCAACCGCTTCGAGGAGTGTCGACACCCCCTTGAGGGGCATATCAGCGCTGGCCACGCAGACCACGCGGCCCGGTACCCGGGCCACGGTCGGCGGACGGAATACCTCGGTATCGACTCCCAATGGGATGATTTGCAGGTTCTCGCGGGAAACGTCGAAGTCCGCGCTGATGTCGTCGGCGGACGATTGCGAGACCGTCAACAGGGCCGGGACCGCTCGTGCCACCCGCTTCTGCATGCGCAGGAAGCCATACCAACGTCGCACCGCGGCCTTGCGCCACCACTTCGCCGACGCGAGGTCAAGCTCGCGGTCGCGGGTGATCGGGTGGTGGATCGTTGCCACCACCGGCAGTCCCAATTTTTGGAGTTGCAACAGTCCGTAGCCGAGGCACTGGTTGTCGTGCACCACGTCGAACTCGTCCGCGCGTTCCCCCAGCAGTCGTGCGGCCCGCAGGCTGAACGTGAGCGGCTCGGGGAAGCCCGCCGTCCACATCGTCACGACCTCGAGCACATCGACGGCGTCGCGGAACTCGCGCAGGTGCGGCGTTCTGAACGGATCAGGCTCGCGGTACAGGTCGAGGCTGGGCACCTTCGTCAGCGTCACACCGGGGTCCAGCTCAGGGTACGGCTGGCCCGAGAACACCTCGACCTGATGCCCGAGTTCGACCAGTTCACGGCTGAGATGACGTACGTACACACCCTGACCACCGCAGTGGGGTTTACTTCGATACGACAGGAGTGCGATGCGCACGGAGTTCGGCCTCTCCTCGAGCAGTGGGCAAGTAATGCTAGAACATCTTCACGCTCGAGAGGGTCCGCAGCCCAACCAACCGCACTCGCTCACCCCACCGCGGTGGACTCGCGCAATCCGTCGAGTTTCTCGGCGAGCCGTCCGAGGTAGGCCAGGACGTCCTCCTCGCTGCGGTCAGGGAGCCCGTAGACGACCTCGGTAACGCCGAGATCTCTCCACCGCCGCAGTTTATCCACGTCAGGTTTGCCGTCGAGCACCAGGATCCGCGGCACGCCCTCGCGTCCCGCCTCGCGCCACATCCGTTGCAGTGACTCGATACGGCCGTCGATGTCCGGTTCGAGCGGGGTGCTCATCCAACCGTCGGCGGATTTCACGATCCACCTGAAGTTCTTGTCAGACCCCGCGGCCCCGACGACGACCGGGGGCACACGGACTGGCTTGGGCCATGCCCAACTCGGACCGAAACTCACGAACTCACCCTCGTAGGACGCCTCGTCCTCCGTCCACAAGGCCCGCATCGCCTCGAGGTACTCGCGCAGCATCGTCCGCCGCCGGGCCAGCGGGACGTTGTGGTCGGAGAGTTCGTCAAGATTCCAGCCGTACCCGACTCCGAGGATCACACGGCCGCCACTGAGGTAGTCGAGCGAGGCGATGGTCTTGGCCAGCGTGATGGGGTCGTGTTCCACGGGCAGGGCCACCGAAGTCCCCAGTTCGATCCGATCCGTCACCGCCGCTGCCGACGCCAGCGCCACCCACGGGTCGAGGGTGCGCATGTAGCGGTCGTCAGGCAGCGAGACGTCACCCGTCTGAGGATGTACCGCAACACGTTTGACCGGAATATGGGTGTGCTCGGGCACATAGAAGGAGTCGAATCCGTGTGCCTCCGCACCCCGCGCAGCAGAGGCAGGTCCGATCCCGCGGTCACTTGTGAACAGCGAGATACCGAACTTCACGAATTCTCCTCGCCCTAGAGCCATTTCCACTTTGCACACTAAGTACTGAATGCTTGCCATATCAATGCATTCACATAACTATTCCTATAACTATTCTTGCGAAAGGGGTCACAATTCGGTGACGACATCCGGTTGCGCACCAGGGTTTGCGAACCAAGGGTCGCGCACAACGGGGTCACGCACCGTATACCGGAACCGGCGCTTCTGCCTTGCTGAGCAGATCGGCGACGACGGGCCCGATCTCCTTCGGATCCCAGCGCGCACCCTTGTCCTGGCTGGGGCCGTGCCGCCACCCATCGGCGACAGTGATCTTCCCGCCCTCGACCTCGAACACGCGACCGCTGACGTCCTTCGATTCGGCGCTGCCCAACCACACGACGAGGGGGGAGATGTTCTCTGGCGCCATCGCGTCGAACCCCGCCTCGGGTGCGGCCATCGCCTCGGCCATCGCGCCGCCCGCGCCGACCGTCATCCGGGTGCGCGCCGCGGGTGCGATCGCATTGACGGTGACGCCGTAGTTCCTCAGTTCCGCCGCGGCCTGAATTGTCATCTCGGCGATACCAGCCTTCGCTGCGGCGTAATTGCCTTGCCCGATCGACCCCTGCAGTCCCGCACCGGAACTCGTGTTGATGACGCGAGCGTCGACAATGTTGCCTGTCTTCGCTTCGCCGCGCCAGTACGCGGCGGCATGACGCAACGTCGCGAAGTGCCCCTTCAGGTGCACCCGCACGACAGCGTCCCATTCCTGCTCGCTCATCCCCACGAGCATGCGGTCGCGGAGGAACCCGGCGTTGTTGACGAGCGCGTCGAGACGGCCGTAATGGTCAAGCGCGGTCTTGATCAGGTTCTCGGCACCCGCCCAATCCGCGACATCGTCGCCGTTGACGACGGCCTTACCGCCGGTGGCCACGATCTCCGCAACCACCTGCTCTGCGGGACTTTCCCCGGTAACCGAGCCGTCGAGACCGGCGCCGATATCGTTGACCACGACCTTTGCACCCTCGGCGGCGAACGCGAGCGCGTGTGCCCGTCCGATACCGCGCCCGGCGCCCGTCACGATGACGACGCGACCGTCGACCAATCCACTCATTTACTCTCCTCGGTAGTTGCCGCCGCCAGAAATGCGGGGCGTTCGCCGCCGCCATGGACGGTCAGGCTCGATCCACTGACATACGCCGCCAACGGCGAGGCCAGGAACACTGTGCAGTTGCCGACGTCCTCAGGGCAGGCCATACGACCCAAGGGGATTGTCTCCCCCACCGCCGCGATGCCGTTCTCGTCCCCATAGTGCAGGTGAGCCAACTCGGTGCGAACCGGGCCGACCACTACCGAGTTCACGCGCACCTTCGGCGCCCACTCGATCGCGAGGCTGCCGGTGAGGCTGTCGATGCCTGCCTTGGCAGCACCGTACGCCGCGGTGCCTGGCGACGGACGCGAACCGCTGACGCTGGAGATGTTGACGATCGCACCACCCGAATCCTGTTTCTGCATAATCGTATTAGCGATCTGCGAGACCAAAAGGGGGGCAAGGAGGTTCAGTTCTACGATTTTGGAGTGAAAGTTGGGACTCGCTTCGGCCGCGAGAGCGAACGGCGATCCCCCAGCATTGTTGACGAGGACATCGAGCCGCCCGTGCATCTCAACGATCTGGTCGACGAGACCGTGCACCTGCTCGGGATCGCGGATATCGCACGTGAGGAATTCGACGGCACGCCCCTCTGCCTCGACGGGTACCTCGCCCGGCCGCCGAGCGCAGGTCACTACCGTCGCGCCCGCCCGCAGGAAGGTGCGACTGATACCCGCACCCACCCCGCGAACACCACCGGTCACGAGCACGACCGCGCCATCCAAACCCGAAATCACGAATACCTCCGCCGTCGCGTGTCCCAGCCGGCCCAGCTCAGCGCACTCCGGTCCGCACGTGTGCTAACTTACCAAGCAATCGCTTGGTTCGGTAGAAGACGTTAGGAATATGCCATGGGCATTACCTCCACCACCGACGGAACCGGTATCACCACGGTTACCGTCGACTACCCGCCCGTGAACGCCATCCCGTCACGAGGCTGGTTCGAGTTGGCCGAGACCGTGCTCGACGCGGGCCGGAACCCGGACACCCACGTGGTGATCCTCCGAGCGGAGGGACGCGGGTTCAACGCCGGCGTCGACATCAAGGAAATGCAGGCCACAGACGGTTACGGCGCCTTGGTCGACGCAAACCGGGGTTGCGCCGCCGCGTTCGCCGCGGTCTACGACTGCGCCGTGCCCGTGGTGGTCGCCGTCAACGGCTTCTGCGTGGGCGGCGGCATCGGACTCGTCGGGAACGCCGACGTGATCGTCGCGTCCGACGACGCCGTCTTCGGACTTCCCGAGGTCGATCGCGGGGCCCTCGGCGCCGCTACCCACCTCGCCCGACTCGTCCCGCAACACATGATGCGCACGCTCTACTACACCGCCCAAAACGTCACCGCCCAGAGGCTTGCACATTTCGGATCGGTCTACGACGTGGTCCCACGGGAAAAATTGGACGACACAGCCCGCGATATCGCTGGACGAATTGCGGCCAAGGACACCCGAGTGATCCGCTGCGCCAAGGAAGCCATCAACGGGATCGATCCCGTCGACGTGAAGAACAGCTACCGCCTGGAGCAGGGCTACACCTTCGAGCTGAATCTGATCGGCGTCTCGGACGAGCACCGCGACGAGTTCGTCGAAACTGGAAAGCCCCGCTCCAACTCGAACGCCCGGGAAGGCTGACTCCATGGCTGGCAAGCGTGACAAGAGAATGTCGCTCGACGACGTCGTGGGCGAACTCCGCAGCGGAATGACCATCGGCATCGGCGGCTGGGGTTCCCGCCGCAAACCGATGGCCCTGGTCCGCGCGCTGCTGCGTTCGGATGTCACTGATCTCACCGTCGTCGCCTACGGCGGACCCGACCTGGGCCTGCTGTGCTCGGCAGGCAAGGTCGCGAAGGCGTACTACGGCTTCGTCTCGCTCGACTCGGCCCCGTTCTACGACCCATGGTTCGCGAAAGCACGCACCAGCGGCGATATCGAGGTCCGGGAAATGGACGAGGGCATGGTCAAGTGCGGCCTCGAGGCCGCCGCAGCCCGGCTACCATTCTTGCCGGTCCGCGCCGGACTCGGCTCGGACGTGCGCAACTTCTGGGGCGACGAATTGCGAACCGTCACCTCCCCCTACCCCGATACCTCCGGTCGCGCCGAGACACTGATCGCGATGCCGGCACTGAAACTCGATGCGGCACTCGTGCATCTGAATCTCGGAGACAAGCACGGCAACGCCGCCTATACCGGCGTCGATCCATACTTCGACGACCTCTTTTGTGCGGCCGCGGACAAGCGGTTCATCTCCGTCGAGCGGGTAGTCGAGACAGAGGAACTGGTGAAATCCGTTCCACTGCAGAATCTCATCCTCAACCGCATGATGGTCGACGGCGTCGTCGAGGCCCCGAACGGTGCGCACTTCACCCTCGCAGGCGACAGCTACGGCCGCGACGAGAAGTTCCAACGCCACTACGCCGAATCCGCGAAGGATCCGCAGTCGTGGCAGGTATTCGTCGACACTTATCTCTCGGGCAGCGAGGACGACTACCAGGCGGCCGCGAAGAAATTTGCAGAGGAGAATCAGGCATGAGCCAGACGATCACCGAGGTGACGCGGGCAGAGTACTGCGCGATTGCATGCGCCGAAATCTTCTCCGGGGCAGGAGAGATCATGGCCAGCCCGATGGCGACCGTGCCGTTAATCGGCGCCAGGCTGGCCAGGCTGACCACCGAACCCGATCTGCTGATCACTGACGGTGAGGCGTTGATCTTCGCGGACACCCCCGCGGTGGGTGCGAAGGCCCCGATCGAGGGTTGGATGCCGTTCCGCAAGGTATTCGACGTAGTCGCGTCAGGTCGACGGCATGTGGTGATGGGCGCCAATCAGATCGACCGCCACGGCAACCAGAACCTCTCCGCGTTCGGTCCCTTGCAACAGCCGACCCGTCAGATGTTCGGCGTCCGAGGAGCACCCGGAAACACCATCAACCACCCCACTAGCTATTGGGTGGGTAGGCACTCGTCGCGGGTGTTCTGCGACAAGGTCGACATCGTTTCCGGTGTCGGCTACGACCGCATCGACCCCGAGAACCCTGCGTATCGGTTCCTCCACATCCATCGGGTCGTGAGCAACCTCGGGGCCTTCGACTTCGGCGGGCCCGACCACACGTTCCGTGCCCTGAGCCTGCATCCCGGCGTCACCGCCGCACAGGTCGCCGACAACACCTCGTTCGAGGTGGCCGGGTTGGACGAAGCCCCTGCTACCCGCGAACCCACCGGCGAAGAACTGCGACTGATCCGTGAGGTTCTCGATCCCCGCAACCTGCGGGACCGGGAGGTGTCGCCGTGAAAACACTCCACACTCCGCTGACCGAACTGGTCGGCGTCGAGCACCCCGTCGTACAAACCGGGATGGGCTGGGTCGCCGGACCCCGACTCGTCGCCGGCACCGCCAACGCGGGTGGACTCGGCATCCTGGCGTCGGCGACGATGACATACACGGAACTCGAAGCGGCGATCGCGAAGACCAAGACCTTCACCGACAAACCGTTCGGCGTCAACATCCGCGCCGACGCCGCCGACGCCCCACAGCGCATCGACCTACTGATCCGGGAGAACGTACGCGTTGCGTCGTTTGCGCTCGCCCCCAAGAAGGAACTGATCGCGAAACTCAAAGCAGCAGGAGTCGTGGTCATTCCGTCGATAGGCGCGGCGAAACACGCCGTTAAAGTCGCATCGTGGGGCGCTGACGCGGTGATCGTTCAGGGCGGCGAGGGGGGCGGACACACTGGCCCGGTGGCGACCACACTGCTGCTGCCGTCAGTGCTCGACGCCGTCGATATTCCCGTCGTCGCGGCGGGCGGCTTCTACGACGGGCGCGGACTCGCCGCTGCCCTGGCGTACGGCGCCGCCGGCGTTGCGATGGGCACCCGATTCCTACTCACCCAGGAATCGACCGTGCCCGACTCGGTGAAACAGGAGTACCTGGCCCGCGGACTGCAGGACACCACCGTCTCCCGCAAGGTCGACGGCATGCCGCACCGGGTGCTCAACACCGACCTCGTCGACAGCCTCGAACATTCGGGCAACGTGCGCGGACTGGTCGCGGCGGCTCGCAATGCGTCGAGGTTCAAGGCTATGACCGGCATGAAGTGGTCCACGCTCGTCAGGGACGGTCTCTCCATGAAGAAGTCCAGCGATCGCACCTGGCAGCAGATCATCATGGCCGCCAACACTCCGATGCTTCTCAAAGCCGGACTCGTCGACGGCAACACCCACGCGGGCGTTCTCGCGTCCGGTCAAGTAGTCGGTCTGCTCGACGATCTACCCACCTGCAAAGAACTCATCGAGAGCGTCGTCGCCGACGCTATCGAACGCATCGCCGCGCTCAGCTTGATGACGCAGCCTTCGCCGCACTCAGCTTGACGACGCGGCCTTCGCCGCACTCAGCCAGACGACGCGGCCTTCGCCGCGCTCAGCCAGACGACGCGGCCTTCGCCGCGATGCGCGCCCGGACCTCCGGCCGCCGCAGCGGGGGTACCGTCTGCGGCGGCTGCTTCCGCGGCGGCAGCTCGGAGAGCAGCTTCCTGGTGGCCTCGGTCACAACTGCTACCGCCTCTTCGAAAGGCTCACGGCTGGCATCGGATAACTTCTGGATTCCGCTGACCTTGCGAACGTATTGACGCGCCGCCGCCGCGATCTCCTCCGCAGTGGCCGTCGGCTCGAGTCCGCGCAGCTCGGTGATGTTTCGGCACATGATTCGACGATAGCGCGGCTCCCCGGTCGCGGGCGGGTATCTGACCTGACCCGAGCGGAAAGCGCGCGCGGACCGGCTCCCTATAGCGGGCCTAGACCACCCTTGACGAATCAGCAACGTGTCCAATTTGATTGGAAGAAGCTCTGCGCGACCGCACCGAGGACTCGGGTCGGAGTCCGGCGATGCACGCAGCGTGCGTACCTGACATCCGACCGACACCCGCTCACCAAGACCTTCGATTTTGGAGGCTCGGGGATGTCGGGTGGGCCGCGATAGAGTGGAGATGCGCGCCGGGAAGTCTGGTCGGCAAATTTCTATGGCCCGAAGGTGGGGGCCTGACGAAATGGGGACCTCGTGATGCGCATCACGGAGCACTCTGTCACAGCCGGTCGGCGACCCTGCTTCCACGCATCGCGATCGATGGTGAGGTGCCGTACATGACTGGGTTTCCTGTAGCCTCACGTGGGATTTTCCACGACACCGTGGACAGCCTTCCCGTCCGCCGGGCGCATCGAGGACGACGGCGCGAGGCACTCACCCAACCACGCACCGGACCGGCCGGGGCGGTTGGTTATGCTGGTCCGGTTGCCTGGTACAGCACGTCCGCCCGGCACTGCTGTCCCGTCTGCTCGTCACACCCACTGCAGACCTGGCGGATGCGGTTGCTACACGGGTTAGACACCCGTAGCCTCCCGCGTTGCGGTCATGTTGCGGTGCCGGGAACACCGACCGGAATCGCAGAACTGGTCGCGTCTATGCCTCCCGCACAGAAAGAATCTTTGTGAGCACTTCGCCAACTGCACGAACTCCCCTGTTCCCTCGCGGATCGTGGGCGGAAGCCTCCCGCATCGGCGAGATCCTGCGCAAGGAGACGGTCGGTGGCGCACTCTTGCTGTTGGCGTCCGTCGCCGCTCTGGTGTGGGCAAACTCCCCGTGGAAAGACGCGTACAGCACCCTCGGGAATTTGACGATCGGCCCCTCCGCGCTGCATCTGGATCTGTCCCTGTCGACGTGGGCGGCGGACGGACTGCTGGCGATCTTCTTCTTCGTCGTGGGCCTGGAACTCAAGCGGGAGTTCGTGGCCGGGGATCTGCGCGATCCGGCGAGGGCGGCGCTGCCGATCGCAGCGGCACTCGGCGGGATGGCACTACCTGCGCTGTTCTTCGTCCTGGTCAACGTTCGCACCGGTGACGGCGCCCTGCAGGGGTGGGCGATTCCGACGGCCACCGATATCGCGTTCGCCCTCGCGGTCCTGGCTGTCATCAGCACCCATCTGCCCTCGACACTGCGTATCTTCCTGCTGACTCTGGCGGTGGTGGACGATCTACTCGCCATCACGATTATCGCCATCTTCTACACCGACGACTTGTCGGTGCTGCCGCTGATGGCAGCACTGGTTCCGTTGGCCGCTTTCGCCTTTGCCGTGCAGTTGAGGATCCGTTCGTGGTGGATATTGCTTCCGCTTGCCGCAGCCACGTGGGCGCTCGTGCATGAGTCCGGCGTACACGCCACCGTCGCGGGCGTGCTCCTGGGCTTCACTGTTCCCGTCATCCGGAGCAAGGCTGCGGGCGGGCCCGATGCTGGGCCGGGGTTGGCTGAGCACTTCGAACACCGGATCCGCCCCCTCTCCGCCGGGTTTGCGGTGCCCGTCTTCGCGTTCTTCGCCGCCGGGGTCACTATTGGCGGGGTCAGCGGGTTACAGGACGCCTTGGTGGACCCGATCACTCTCGGCATCGTCGCTGGCCTTGTACTGGGGAAAACCTTCGGAATCTTCGGCACCACCTTCGTGATGTCCCGATTCACTCGGGCGACACTCGATTCTGGGCTGCGGTGGATCGACATCCTAGGGGTCGCAATGCTGGCCGGGATCGGGTTCACCGTGTCGTTGTTGATCGGGGAGCTTGCCTATGGTGGGGGCGGTGTGCGCGACGACCACGTCAAGATCGGCGTGCTGTTCGGATCGGTGATTGCCGCGATTCTCGCCGCCATCGTGTTGCGGATCCGCAATCGCGCCTACCGGCTGATCGCCGAGCAGGAGACGCTCGACCAGGACCACGACGGAATTCCCGACGTGTACTCCGAGGCCCGAGACAGGGACGCGACCTGAATCGTCCAGGCCGCGCACCATCTCCCCGAGCACGTCGGCGCCGGCCAAGACCAACGCGCGACTATTACACGTTCGCGTATGCCAGCGACGGCATCCGCTGCACTGCGAACTCCGAACGCAGGTAGAACCACCAGGTCACGCCGCCCATCACCAGAAACAGTGCTGCGTAGGCGCTGAACGCGGGCGTCATACTGCCCAAGTGGATATTGGACAGGCGCAGGGCCTGTTGCAGCAGGAATCCACCAAAGGCGCCGACCGCACCGACCACTCCGAGAGCCGCACCTGCCTGCCGCTTCGCCGACGCCGCGGCTTCCGTTGGATCCTGCCCGATCTCTGCGGCCCGCTTCTTGGACTGGGCGCTAAAGATCATAGGAATCATTCGGTAGGTCGAACCGTTGCCGATCCCGGTCAGGATGAACAGAGCCAGGAAGGCAACCAGATAGAGCGGGAAACTGTGCATCTCGAGGGCGACCATGATCAGCGCAATACCTACGGCCTGACTGACGAACACGGTGAACGTAATCCTCGCGCCACCCATTCGGTCCGCAAGCCAGCCACCGAATGGTCTTGTGAACGAGCCCACCAGAGCCCCGAGGAACGCGAGGTTGCCTAGAGCGACGAGCAGTCCGACGTCTTCGAGTTCGGGGAAGTTAGCCTTGATCAGGGTCGGGAAGGCAAACGAGAAGCCGATGAACGACCCGAACGTGCCGACATAGAGGAACGCCATCACCCAGTTGTGCTTGTTGGTCATCGCAAGCTTGTATGACTGACCATCAGGTTTGGCGCTGGTGATGCTGTCCATGAACAGCAGAGCGCCGGCGGCAGCAATCACGATGAATGGCACCCACATCAGTGCAGCCAATGTCAGCCCCAGTCGGTAGCCTTCCGGCGACTTCGAAACGATCGTCGTACCCAGCGCGACCACCAGCGGCAACGCGAGTTGAGTCACCGCGACGCCGAGATTGCCGCCGGCGGCATTGATCCCGAGCGCGGTTCCCTTCTTCCCCTCGGGGAAGAAGAAAGATATGTTCGCCATCGAAGACGAGAAGTTGCCACCTCCGAAGCCGGCCAGAGCGGCCAGCACCACGAACACACCCATCGAGGTGTCGGGGCGGTTGATGAACAACGCCAACCCCAGACACGGAATCAGCAGCATGGATGCACTGAACGCGGTGAACGCACGGCCCCCGAACTTCGGGATCGCGAAGGTGTAGGGCACCCGCAGCGCCGCCCCGACCAGCACCGGCACCGAAGTCAGCAGCAGTGCGTTGTTCAGCGCCTGCGGGCCCTGCATGAACGCGAACCCGGCGTTGCCCATGTTGGTGACGACGATGGTCCAGATGACCCAGACATTGAAACCCAGATGCTCGGAGAACACCGACAGCAGCAGATTCTTCCAGGCCGTCTTCTTGCCGCCGGATACCCAGAATCGCTCATCCTCGGGCTTCCAGTGGTCGAGCCACCGTCCCCGTCTCTGATACTCGAAGTCCGGTACGTCTGTCTTCACGATGGCTTCTGCGGTTGCAGTCATCAGCGGTCCTCTCTGTCTGGCGAGCCGTGCCGTCCCGATCCGGACTTCGTCGACGACGAACGGTGGACACAGTCGAATGGTGGGCGCAGGGGATCTCTGGCGATCGGGACCAAACATAGGAGAGTGGGATTACGTGCCTATGGCACACGATGACACCGCGAACAACTCCCGCTCACGTCGCCGATCTGCGAGGCGTGAGAATTATAGGCCGACCCGGAATTCTCCCCGTGTGCAGGGACGAGACCTGTTCGCCGGATCGGTAAACGCTCGGCCACAACTGTGATTCAGTGCACGTCGAGTCGGTCGAAGGCGTAAACAGTGGCAGCAAATAACGCCAGTGCAACCGCAATCAACACCGCGGCCGAGGACACGCGCAGCCCGTTCTCGAGTTGGCTGTCAGCGACCGCGTAATAGAATAGCGACGCATAACGTGCCGGGCTGATCCAATCCACCACGGGGGCAAGCGAACTGATCAGATAGGAGGCCGCGGCGACAGCCGAGGAGATTCCTAATGCCAACCCGCGGCTTCCGGTCAGCGCACCGACCAGCATGGCAAGCGCGCCGAAGCCGACGCCCAACAGGAGAACACCAAGTGTGATCCCTGCCAGATGCCCGAGGTCGACCGTCAACTCGAAACCACGGCCCAACGTGACCAGTACGGCGGTCGACAGTGCAACCGGGATCCCGATCAGGCAGAGGGCACCGAATTTTTGGCCGACGATTCGGCGCCGAGAGATCGGCATCGCGGCTATGACCCCGAGGGTGCCGTCCTCGTCCTGCCCAGCCAGGCACGACGCCCCGTATCCGATGCCCAGGAGCAGTATCACCAAAGGAAGGAAGTTGGCGTACAGATTGGCGTTGAGCCACCCGGACGAGCTGGTCAACGAGCCGCTGATGCCGAACAGGGCGGCCATCGTGGAGTTTCCTTCGGTGAATTCGTTCAGTCCCGCATCGTCTTTGAAGGCGGGATAGAGCGCGATGATGACGAACGTATATACCGCCATTCCCAGCGCATAGCCGATCAACGATCGTCGACGCAGCCGCAGGTCCAGTCTGACAAGCTCAGTGAGCATCGGTGGCCTCCCCGTGCGGTTCCTGGCGGTAGTAGTTCAGGAACAGCTCGTCGAGGTCGGCGCCGTGGGCGGTCATGTCCACGGGCTCGAGGTCGGCGGCCACTCGCAGCAATGGAGCAATCGGCCCGGTGACTGCGAGGGTGACTCGGCCGTCCAGGTCGGTGACGACTCGAATTCCGTCGAGGCGTGACAGGGCCCGGGTATCGACGTCGTGGTCGAAGCGAAGTTCGACCGTGCGGGGCGCGTTGCGCCGCAGCTGCTCGACGGTGTCGGTGACGACGAGCCGTCCCTCCTTGATGATCGCCACCCGGTCGGCCAGTCGCTGCACCTCGTCGAGTTCGTGCGAGGACAAGAACACCGTGCGACCCTCTGCGACGGTTTCCCGGACCAGACGTACGAATTCCCGCTGGAGCAGGGGGTCGAGCCCCGAGGTCGGCTCGTCGAGGATCAGCAGTTCCGGTTTGTGCATGAAAGCCAGCACCAGACCGATCTTCTGCCGATTGCCTTTGGACAGGGTGCGCACCGGGGCATCGAGTTCGGCACCGAACCGTTCGACCAACTCGTCCCGGTACGACAGATCCGTAAGTCCGCGTATCCGTGCGGCAGCATCGAGATGCCTGCGCCCGGTCAGCAGCGGGTAGAGCGCGACCTCGCCGGGCAGATAGCCCACGCGCCGGTGGATGTGCACACTTTCACGCACGGGATCGTGTCCGAGCACCGTCATGGTTCCGGAGTCGGCCCGATACAAGCCGAGCAGCAGTCGGATCGTGGTCGACTTGCCGGCACCGTTGGGCCCGAGGAACCCGAACACTTCACCTGCACCAATTGTGAAATCGAGGTCGGTCACACCCCGGCGGGACCCGAATCGGCGGGTGAGTCCCGCAACGTCGATGACGGACCCTGACGCCCTCACATCAACTGGACCCATATGGGGATTATTGAACAGTTGTTCACACCAGAACATCACCCCGGCAGGGTGAGTCTTCTGCCGTTGGCGCACCGCAATCGTCGCGTCTGTAATGCGCCGATTCGATCCGACGAGGGTTTACGGTGACGGGAGACCCTCTGGCCCGGCCGAAAGGACCATGATGCTCCTCGCTCTTGTTCCGGACAGTCAACGACGGAGTTTGGCAGAACTCGAGGATCGCCTGGATCTCGACACAGGCGATAGGAGGGCGAAGCGGTCCGGTTTCTGGATCATGCTCACACTCTCCGGGGTGATCGCTGCGGCCGGCGTCGTGGGAGATTCGACTGCGACCGTGATCGGGGCGATGATCATCGCCCCGTTGTCGACACCGATTCTGGGGATCGGTCTCGGCATCGTCACCGGCCGAGGCCGACCGGTGGTCCGCAACATCCTGTACGTTCTGGCTGGCCTCGTTCTGGTCGCGGCCGTGGGTTTCGTCTTCTCACAGGTGCTGCCCAACCCCACGAATGTGCTGACCAACTCACAAGTCACCGGCCGGACCTCGCCGACCTTGAACGATCTCGCGGCTGCGATAGCCACCGGGTTGGCCGGGGCGATCGCCATCACGCGGCGCGATGTCGGTGACGTACTGCCAGGGGTGGCCATCGCGATTTCTCTCGTGCCCCCGCTCGCGGTGATAGGAGTCTGCCTCGGATCGGGCGCACCCTCGCTGGCCGCCGGCGCCCTGGTGCTCTTTGCGTCCAATGTGGTCGCGATGGTGATCACATCGACCGTGGTGTTCGCGGTCGCCGGCTATGCCCGCGAATCCAACTCCACCGCCTCCACTCGACGCGGCCGAATCTACGCCGTACTGGGTGCAGCGTTGGTCGTCGTCGCTATTCCCATGGTCTTGAACTCACTGGCCTCGGTGTGGGCCGACGACATCCGCAACTCGGCCCAAGAATGGTTGGACGACACTCCCGACGCCGTAGTCGGATCTGTCACGTGGCAAGGCAATACCGCCGTCATCGAAGTGCTGGGGCCACGAAACCTACCACCAGTCTCCGACCTCGAACAGTCAGTGGCCGAAGTGGTGCCGTGGGGTCCGAGCATCATCGTCCTGCACGCTGTCGGCGCCCGCATCGAAGGTGGCGGGTAGGGCCCTCCTCGCCGATGCGGCCCCGGTCGCCAACGATCGAGAAGTATCGAGGTGCTCGACCGACGTGCCGAACACGGTTGGTTTCCAGCACTGCGAATTCCGTCAGAGATCGCTCGCTATTCGGCGCTCGAGTAGGATCAAGCTGTACCAAACGGTGCCGAAGTCGCGTCGTCCGACCTCGACGAATCCGGCTCGCGCATAGTAGTCGCGCAGGGCCATGTTGTGTTCAGTGCAGTCCAGACGTAGTAGCGCCGCACCGGCGTTACGGGCTCGTCCGGCGGCCCATTCGAGCAACTGCGAACCAAGTTTTGTACCGGCTTGGGACCGGTCGATGACTAAACCATGCACGTAACCGGAGAATTCTTCCTGGTGGCCCCAGATATCTAGATCCGACCACACGAGACGAAGTGCACCCAGCACGGGCCCACCCGGTTCCCGACTGACAACGTAATACTCGCGTCGTCGTACGTGCTCGAGCACTGTCGACATCGGCATCTCACTGCGGTCCCACTGCCGTATCCCACGCTCGGCGAGCCAGTCCGTTGCGCCGTGCCGCAGAGCCAAGATAGCGGCGGCGTCTTCGTCGCCGGCCAACTCGATATTCAACATGGGTGGTCCCTCACTTCGACGGCCCCCACTTCCGGCCCCCCACTTCGATGCGCCGACACTCGGGCGGCGATGCCTCGCGACTTGGTCTGTCCGGACACCGGTAAGGGTCTACAGCACGCCGCGCATCATCCGGGTGATCCATGGCGCGATCAGTACCGTGATCACTCCGACCGCTACCGAGAAGGCACCGACTGTCGCGAAATAGGGGACCTCGTTGTCGACGTCATAGTACTGCGCCAAGGTGCCGGCTGCAGCGGTGCCGAGGGCTATCGAAAGGTAATACAAGGCAACTGTTTGGGTGTGGAACGCGGTCGGTGCCAGTTTCGAGGCCAGTGACAGTCCGACCGGCGCGATGAGCAGTTCGCCGAAGGTGAGCAACAAGCATATGAAGGCAATGCCTAGAAGCGGAGCACTATTCGGCCCGCCACCGACATACATCAGAAATGCCATGAACGCCAGACCGGTGACAATGGTGCCGGCTGCAAACTTGATCGGGGTAGATGGTTGACGTGGACCTAGCCTGGTCCAGATGGCTGCGAACACTCCCGCGAAGATGATGAGAAACACCGGGGTGATGGACCGCACCCATGCGGCCGGGAACTCCCAACCGAACACGTTGCGGTTGAGGCGCTGGTCTGCATAGATCGCCAGAACAGTGAACTGCTGCTGAAACAACGACCAGAACACTGCGCTGACGATGAACATCGGGATGAACGCGACCATCCGGCTGCGTTCGATCGCAGTGATCTTCTTGCTGGACAAGAAGACTGAAAAATACGCGATGGTCGCCAGCACCGTCAAGACGATCACTACGTCGGAGATGTTGTCGGCAGTAAGCAAATGCGTCACCGACGTCGCCACGATAATGACCACGACGCCCAGGCCAATTGTGTTATACCGCAGCCAATTCGACCTCGGAAGTGGGTTGGCGGCCTTGTCGCCCAATCCCGAAAGCCGCTTGCGGTAGAGCACGTATTGGGTCAGTCCCACGGCCATACCGAGCGCGGCAAGTGCAAATCCGACGCGAAAGCCCGCTACGTCATTGACCAGACCGGTCAGCAGTGGACCGACCAACACGCCGATGTTGAGCCCCATGTAGTAGATCGAGTACCCGGCGTCGCGGCGGCCGTCGCCTGCGGCGTACAGCCCGCCAACCATGGAGGTGGCGTTCGCCTTGACCGCCCCGCTGCCCAGTGCGATCAGAACCAGTCCGACACCGACACCTCCTATGCCGGGCAATGTAGCTAGTGCCACGTGACCGAGAATGACAAGGACAGCGCTGTAGAACAGAGTGCGCTCGGATCCGAGCAGTCGGTCGGCCACCCAGGCGCCGATGATCGTCGAGAAGTACACCGTGCCGCCGTACGCACCGACGATACTCGTGGCCGCCGCCTGGGAAATACCGAGACCGCCATCGGAGACCGGGTAATACAGGTAGTAGATGAGAATGGCGGTCATCCCGTAAAACGAGAACCGTTCCCACATTTCGATACCGAACAGGTTCGCCAGCGCGACCGGCTGCCCCAGGAATCTGCGGCCGGGCGCCTGCTCCTGCTCCGAAACAGAACTGTTTGCCATTGCTAAAGATTACACATCTGCCGAGGTTGGACATCTCGACGAACGCCCCCGACACCTCTCACTGAACATCATCCAAACCGGGACGCGGCAGTGTCAGCACATCAGCGAGTCCCGAACGCCCCTTCGAGACGACTCCGCGAGCCGGGATGCACCAAGCGCGCCGCGCTGACCAGCCCTCTCGACGACCACGTTCGACGCCGGATCACCAAGCACGGCTCGGAGCGCTCGATATGGAGGAGTCGACATTCGTCGGGTGCCGCGAGGATCGCTTCGACAACGTGCTCGCCCCGCGCCAGCGGAGCCTCCACCCCCAGATAGTGATTGGGCGTCTGACGAGTGAAGTCCTGGTCTGGATACCGTGGCACCTCGGCTGGGTTGACGAACCTGTCCTCGACCTGGATCGGCGTCTCGTCCTCGAAGTGCACCATCAGCGAGTGGAACACTTTGCCGCGGAGGGATTCCCGGATGAGAGAGTTCGCAGGATCGACGTCTTCCTCACGAACGTAGACGACTTCGGTTCGGTGGCGGTGACCACGTTGATGGATCTCGTCGGCAATGTTCCTGACCTCGAACAGTGATGAGGCGGACTTTCTGGCCGCCACGAACGTGCCCACACCCATCAGCCGCACCACCATCCCGTCGGCGGCGAGTTCGCGCAGCGCTCGGTTGATGGTCATGCGGGAGAGACCCAACGCATCGACCAGTTGATTCTCCGACGGCAGCTGATCGCCTTCCTGCCAGCGGCCGGCGTTGATCTGCGACACGATCAGGTGCTTGACGCGTTCGTACGCTGGAGCGGACCCCGCCCGCGGCCCGTGGTACAACGCAGCAAGCTCGGCATCGACTGCTCCGATCCGCACCGCTGACCCCCTTTTTTCCGCGATACCGATGGACTTCCGTGCGATCGGCCGCTGCAGTCTAGCGGCCGATCGCACGGATCGGCCGCAATCGCCTGCCCTGCCAGGAGGAGACTTGACATCGACTTGTCTATACAAGACTATACACTCAGGCGATAAATTGAGTGAGCCAGCGCACACTGAGATCAGCACATGGGACAGCACACCCGATTCAGTGCCTGCCAGCTCGTAGCAGAGAGAACCAACGGCCTATGACAGGCGGTCGGCCTCCCGAGATCAACCTCATGCCGGCCAAGACTTTCCCCCATCCACCCCTCAAGGAGTGCACGACATGACCACGACGACATCTTCGGCTTCCGGGCCCCGCCACGTATCGGCCCCCCGCGGAACCAAACTCACGACACTAGGCTGGCAGCAAGAAGGCGCCTTGCGCATGCTGATGAACAACCTTGACCCCGAGGTCGCCGAGCATCCCGACTCGCTGGTTGTCTATGGGGGCAACGGCAAGGCTGCACGTAGCTGGGACGCGTTCGACGCGATGGTTCGGACATTGAAGACGCTGAAGTCCGACGAGACCATGCTGGTGCAGTCCGGCAAGCCGGTCGGCGTCTTCCGCACCAGTGAGTGGGCACCGCGGGTACTCCTCGCGAATTCGAATTTGGTGGGCGACTGGGCGAACTGGGAGGAGTTCCGCAAGCTCGACGCGCTCGGCCTCATCATGTACGGGCAGATGACGGCCGGTTCCTGGATCTACATCGGCACGCAGGGCATCCTGCAGGGCACGTACGAGACGTTCGCTGCGGTCGCCCGCAAGCGCTTCGGTGGATCGCTCGCGGGCACCATCACGCTGACCGCGGGCCTCGGCGGCATGGGCGGCGCCCAACCTCTCGCCGTGACGATGAACGGCGGTGTCGCAATCTGCATCGACTGCGACGTCACCCGCATCGACCGGCGGATCGCACACAAGTACCTCGACACCAAGGCCACCGACGTCCACGACGCCCTCCGTCTCGCGACCGAGGCGCGCGATGCCAAGCGTCCGCTGTCCATCGGACTCGAGGGCAACGCCGCGCACACCCTCCCCGAACTGCTCGCCATGGGCGCCCCGATCGACGTCGTCACTGACCAGACGTCGGCCCACGACCCGCTGGCCTACCTCCCTCTCAAGGTCGATTTCGCCGATATGAAAGCGATGGCAGAGAAGGACCCGGAGAAGTTCACCGAGGACTCCCGCGCATCGATGGCCCGCCACGTTGCCGCAATGGTGGGGTTCCAAGACAAGGGCGCTGAGGTCTTCGACTACGGCAACTCGATCCGCGACGAAGCGCGCATGGCCGGGTACCACCGAGCCTTCGATTTCCCCGGATTCGTGCCCGCCTACATACGTCCGCTCTTCGAGGAGGGCCTGGGACCGTTCCGCTGGGCCGCGCTCTCGGGCGACCCGAAGGATATCGCTGCCACCGACAAAGCGATCCTGGAGTTGTTTCCCGAGAACGAGCCCCTGCGTCGATGGATCACGATGGCTGGCGAGAAGGTGGCATTCCAGGGTCTGCCCGCACGCATCTGCTGGCTCGGTTACGGCGAACGACACAAGGCGGGGCTGAAGTTCAACGAAATGGTCGCGTCCGGTGAGCTCTCCGCACCGGTCGTCATCGGTCGTGACCACCTCGATTCCGGTTCCGTCGCCTCCCCGTACCGCGAAACCGAGTCGATGCTCGACGGCTCCGACGCGATCGCCGACTGGCCACTGCTCAATGCGCTCGTCAACACCGCCTCCGGGGCATCCTGGGTATCCATCCACCAGGGCGGCGGAGTCGGGATGGGACGTTCGATCCACGCCGGTCAGGTGTGCGTTGCGGACGGCACCGACCTGGCCGCCGAGAAATTGGCACGAGTGTTGACGAACGATCCCGGCATGGGCGTCATTCGGCACGTCGACGCCGGATACGACCACGCGATCGACGTCGCACGAGAGCTCGGCGTGCGGGTGCCGATGTCAGAAGGATGACCGCCCGCGCGTAACCACCCGCCCGAATAGCCGGCACTGTCGAACGACTGGAAGGAATTGCAGTGATCGCGAACGCATCCCGCTCCATGGTGCTGACCGGAATCGGCACCCTGGTAACCAACGACCCGACGGTCGGGGACGGTCCGCTCGGGATTATCCGCGATGCAGCCGTCATCTTCGACGGCGGCATGGTGGCCTGGGTCGGCACCGCGGACTCGGCACCGGCCGCGGACTTCGGGTACGAACTCGACGGCCGGGCGGTGCTTCCAGGCTTCGTCGAGAGCCACGCACACCTCGTTTTCGGCGGCGAACGTGCGGAGGAATTTGCGGCACGGATGGCCGGTCAGCCGTATGCGGCCGGCGGCATCCGCAGTACGATCGAGGCAACGCGGAACGCGACCGACGAACAGTTGCAGGCGAATACGAGGCGACTCCTCGGCGAATCGCTTCGGTCGGGAAGTACCACCATCGAATGCAAGACCGGATACGGGCAGACGGTCGCACACGAACTGCGCAGCACCAAGATCGCGGCGTCACTGACGGATGAGGTGACACTGCTCGCCGCTCACGTGCCGCCGCCGGAGTACGCGGGACGTGCCGACGACTACGTCCGGATGGTGTGCGAGGAGATGATCGATGCCTGTGCACCGCAGGCTAAATGGATCGATGTCTTCTGTGAGACGGGTGCGTTCGATCGAGACCAGGCCCACGCCGTTCTGACGGCCGGAATGGCCAGGGGGCTGATCCCCCGCGTCCACGGCAACCAGCTCCGGGAGGGTCCCGGAGTGCAACTGGCCGTGGAACTTGGGGCCGCCTCGGTCGATCACGTCTGCTACACCACGCAGGCCGACATCGACGCCCTGGCAGGGGGTTCGACGGTCGCCACACTGCTGCCGGGTGCAGATTTCTCCACCAGGAACAAGTACCCGGACGCGCGCGCTCTGCTCGACGCGGGCGTCACCGTTGCGCTGGGGGCCGATTGCAATCCCGGCACTAGCTACACCACCAACCTGCCGTTTTGCATCGCAATCGCCGTGCGGGACATGCATATGACCCCCGACGAAGCCATCTGGGCGGCAACCGCCGGTGGCGCCCGCGCACTGCAACGCAAGGACGTCGGGGTCCTGCGTCCCGGGGCGAGAGCCGACGCCCTCGCCCTCGATGCCCCGTCGTACCTGCACCTGGCCTACCGCCCCGGCGTCCCCCTGATCAGCGACGTGTGGCGGGGCGGCGAACATGCCTACTCGACGCACCGCAGCCACGAGAAAGAGAGGGCAGTCCGATGACCGAGAAACCGCTGGAGCCACCACCAGCCTGGACTGGACGGGTGGACGGGACTACGCAGGAACATCTGCGATGGCATCAGGCGGTGACACAGCTGGGCGACGAATCCGGTTCCTGTACCTGCGTTTTCATAGGATTCGCGAGCGACGAGGGTGTGGCGCGGAATATGGGGCGCCGAGGCGCTGCCGCAGGACCCGACGCCTTGCGGGGTGCACTGTCGTCGATGGCAATCGCCGAGCCCGTCAGAGCCTACGACGCCGGCACCGTCGCGGTTACCGACGACCGACTCGAAGCCGGGCAGGAGGCGCTCGGCGAAGCAGTCGCCGCGGCTCTCGACGCCGGCCGATTCCCGGTAGTCCTCGGCGGAGGTCACGAGGTCGCCTACGGGACATACCTCGGGCTGGCACAGTCTTCTGCCCGGGGTCCCGACCTGCGAATCGGAATTCTGAATCTGGACGCCCACTTCGATCTTCGCGCCGATCCGGTCCCCAGTTCGGGTACGCCGTTCCGGCAGATCATCGAACGGGAACGAGAGGCGGGCACGACACTGCAGTACTCTGTTCTCGGCATCAGCCAGCCAAGCAACACCACGGCGTTGTTCGAGACCGCCCGAAGCCTCGGCGTCCACTATCTACTCGACGACGAATGCTCCGTCGCCGACCGCCATCGGGTGGCGGTCTTCGTCAGCGACTTCCTCTCCGAAGCTGATCTCGTCTACCTCACCGTCGACCTCGATGTCCTTCCCGCGAGCGTAGCTCCGGGAGTCAGCGCCCCCGCCGCGTACGGTGTTCCGCTGGAGACGATCCAGTTCGTCTGCGACGCAATAGCGGCGAGCGGAAAATTGGCAGTCTGCGATGTGGCCGAACTCAATCCTGCCTTCGACGTCGACAACCGCACGGCGCGCACCGCCGCCCGGTTGATCCATCGGATCGTCACCAAACGGATTCCGCCGCCGCGCTGAGTTCGCATGCCGCCCCCGGCGCTCCCGGCGCTCCCGCTACACGGTGATGACGACTTTTCCGCGAGCGTGGCCGTCGTGGAGATACCGGATGGCTTCGGGGACGCGGCCGAGGGTGTAGGTCCGGTCGATGACGGGCGTGATGGCATCCGTGGCGAGGAGATCGGCCACGGTCTCGAGATCTTCCTGGTTCGCCATCGCAACGAGTGTTCCGAGTTTCTGGCCGACGAACGGTGACAGCAGCATCGCGCGGAGTTGCCGATCAGTGCCTCCCAGCAGTCGGCCACCCACTTCCGACCCGACGATCACCAATCTGCCCCGCGGCGTGATGGCGCGGCGCAGGTGAGACAGGGAGCGATGGCCGGCGGTGTCCAGAACGAGGTCGTATCGACTGCCGTCGGCGAAGTCCTGGTGGAGGTAGTCGATGACGTCGTCGGCGCCCAGGGCGCGAACCAGGTCCGTCTTGGCGGTGCTGCACACCCCGGTGACTTCCGCCCCGTACGCCTTCGCGATCTGTACCGCGAACGTCCCGACGCCTCCCGCTGCCCCGATGATAAGTACCCGCTGCCCGGATTGGATGTTCCCCGTGTCGCGCAATCCCCGCAGTGCAGTGACGGCCGATGTCGGCACTGCGGCCGCCTGCTCGAAGGTGAGATTCGGCGGCTTAGACACCAGTTTGTCCGAGGTCGTGCGGGCGTATTCGGCAAAGGAGCCCTTGCATACGCCGAATACCTCGTCGCCGGGCGCGAAGCGGGTGACGTTTCTCCCGACTGCCTCGACGTGGCCGGCGGTGTCGGCACCGAGTACCGGTGTCTTGGGTCTGCGGAGACCGAAGCCCATCCGCACCGGATAGGGGCGGCCTGTCATGAGATGCCAGATGCCAGGGTCCAGACCGGCAGCAGCGACGCGAACGAGTATGTCGCGGTCACCGATCTTTGGCTTGTCGATATCCATGAACTGCGACAGATCTGCGGTTCCGTATCGGTCTTGGACTATTGCCTTCACTGGTCACCTATCCGTCTGCGGGGTAAGCGATTCTCACTGCGAACACTAACCATCGAGAGACACATTGTTCACATCAGACACACCTGTGACGCCGCAAATATGAGGGCTACCGAGCCCCGATTCCCCTCCCCCGAGCAACCCGCACGTACTTGCGTCGCTCGACGGTTCATTCGACTCACCGCCGGAAAACGCATCGTCTCGTCCCAGAGATGACAGGATGGAGTTTCCACCGATCGAGGTCTCGATGTGAGATCCCGACAGTTTCAGGGAGAGATCGATATGGCGCAGGGTGTTGTGAAGTGGTTCAACAGCGAGAAAGGCTTCGGTTTCATCGCACCGGACGACGGTAGCGCGGACGTATTCGTCCACTACTCGGAGATCTCCGGCAGCGGCTATAAGTCGCTCGAAGAGAACCAGAGGGTGGAGTTCGAGGTCGGCCAGGGTCAGAAGGGCCCGCAAGCCCAGAATGTCCGGGCCGTCTGACCTATCTCGCTCGAATGTGGGGCCGCATCCCGTCGGGGTGCGGCCCCAGTTCTGCCATCAGGGTCGTCGGCCCCGACAACTGTCTCGAGCGCGCCTCCGTCTGCCGCCGCGCCACTGCTTGACGGCGCGCTCAGCTTCCCATGCTGGTCCGGACGTACTCGCGGAACGTGAGGACCATTTGTTCGCGGGCCCGCCCACGGCGGTAGATCAGGGAAAACGGTGCCTGATAGCCGAACGACGTCGGCAGAATTGCTCGGAGCCGGCCGCGGTCCACCCAGTGCTCCGCGTAGTGCTCTGGCAGGTATCCGATAAAGGCGCCAGACAGCACGAGGATGAGTTCCGCCTCGACAGCGGTGTGTCCTACCGTCCGGGTGCCCGGTTCGGTCCGTCGGCCATCCGTGAGGCCAGTCGGTTGCTGCGCCCCTACAACCCGGCCGTCGATATCTCCCCGTTCGCTGCCATGCAGGTCGCGGACGCCGGTGACGTCGCCTTGAACCCCTACAACATCAACGAGGCCATCGACACCCTGGAAGGCGCCTCGGGCAGGTTCGCGGCCGACGGCGCCAAGCTCGTCTGCATCGGTGGAGACCACACGATCGCACTCCCACTGCTGCGCTCGGTGGCGGCGGTGCACGGACCTGTCGCGCTGCTGCACTTCGACGCGCATCTGGACACGTGGGACACGTATTTTCGGGGCCGAGTACACGCACGGCACCCCCTTCCGCCGGGCGGTCGAGGAGGGCATCGTCGACACCGAGGCACTCAGCCATGTCGGCACCCGAGGCCCGCTGTACGGAAAGAAAGACCTCGAGGACGATCGACGGTTCGGCTTCGGCATCTACACGTCCGCCGACGTGTTTCGCCGTGGAGTGGACGAGATCGTCGATGCTTTGCGTGACCGGGTCGGGAACCGCCCCCTGTACGTCTCGATCGACATCGATGTGCTCGACCCCGCACACGCGCCCGGCACCGGGACGCCCGAGGCTGGCGGCATGACCAGCCGCGAACTGCTCGAAATCCTCCGCGGCCTCCGCGAACTCAACCTCATCGGCGCGGACGTCGTCGAGGTCGCGCCGTCGTACGACCACGCAGAGATCACCAGCGTCGCGGCCTCACACCTCACCTACGAATTCATCTCGTGGTACGCGGGTCTGGCGGAATCGCGGAAGGAGTCGATCGTCGGAGGCGCATCGCGTTCAGCCGAATGACTCGCCCGGCCTGCTGGTACTTGACACCGGTTCGGTATGGCGTACCTTGCGTATCAGACATCGATTCAGCAAATGCAGGCTAACTCGATACGGGGTCGACAATGAGGGTCGAATCAGCGCGCAATGCGGCAGAGGCAAGCATTCCGCATTCGCGCTGGCGAGTCCCCATCCTCGGCGATTTGTTTGGGGTCAGCATCCGCACTCCCCTGCAGAACTCGATGGACGTCGGTAAGCCCCTCGGGCCCATCTTCGAACGCAAGGCGCTCGGCAATCGGTTCGTGTTCGTGTCCGGTGCTGACATGGTCGCCGAACTCTCCGACGATTCCCGGTTCGGCAAACACCTTGCCCCCGGTGTCGCCTCGCTGCGCGAGATCGGCGGCGACGGCCTGTTCACCGCATACGACCACGAGCCGAACTGGGGCAAGGCGCACAATCTCCTCGCCCCGGCCTTCACGAAGTCCGCGATGCGCTCCTACCACCGCACGATGCTCGACGTCGCGGGCGAACTGACGGAGCACTGGGACCAGTTCGTGGACGGTGGGGCTGTGGACGTGTCTTCGGACATGACGAAGGTGACGCTGGAAACCATCGGCCGCACCGGGTTCAGCTACTCGTTCGACTCGTTCAAGCGGGAGCGCCCGCATCCGTTCGTGCAGGCGATGGTGAATGCTCTCGGTCATTCGCAGCGCACCGCCCTCGTGAGGGCGACGGCGCTCGGACGTGTCCTTACCCGGCGGTCGGACCGGCGCAACGTCGCCAACATCGAGTACCTGGCGGAGGTCGTCGACGAGGTGATCCGCAGTCGACGTGACGGTACCGATGCCGGTCCCGAGGACCTCCTCGAACTCATGTTGAGGGCTGCCAGAGAGAATGATTCCAACCGGATCGACGAACTGAACATCCGTCATCAGGTGGTCACCTTTCTGGTCGCGGGGCACGAAACAACCTCCGGCGCATTGTCGTTTGCCCTGTACTACCTGTCACGGCACCCCGACGTCCTCGCGAAGGCGCAGGCCGAGGTGGACGCCGTCTGGGGTGACGAGGCCCCGGCATTCGAGCAGATCGCCAAACTCCGGTATGTGCGGCGCATGCTCGACGAGGCGTTGCGGCTGTGGCCGACCGCTCCCGCATATGGGCGCGAGGCGAAGGTCGACACGACTCTCGTCGGCAAGTATCCGATGAACGTCGGCGACTGGGTCCTCGTGCTCATCCCGTCCCTGCATCGCGATCCCGTATGGGGCGACGATCCCGAGGCGTTCGACCCGGACAATTTCCTCCCCGAGCGCGTCCGAGCCCGTCCTGCGCACGTGTACAAACCATTTGGCACCGGCAAACGCGCGTGCATTGGTCGCCAGTTCGCTCTGCACGAGGCGGTGCTCGTCCTCGGCACGATCCTGCATCGGTATCGCATCGTCGGCAACCCCGACTACCGATTGAAGGTGTCCGAACGGCTGACCCTGATGCCCGAGGGTTTCACGCTGCAATTACGCCGGCGTTGACCGTCGTTCGCGTGCGCCTCGGCGTCCCGCTCGCCCAATGTCACATTGGTTTACTTGGACTGCACCGCTGTGACATTCGGCGGACGAACAAGTGTGATCGCGGCAGCCTCGATGGTGTCCTCGGACAGCAGCACCTCGAGCGCGGCGTCACCGAGAGGGATGAAACTGTCTTCACTCGCGACCCGCGCGATGCGCCCGCTGAAGCCTTCGTCGACGAGTGCGGTGACCACGCCCTCGGACACGCCCCCGGATCGGCGGGTTTCGTCGACGACGAGTACCCGCCCGGTGGCGTCCGCCTCGCGGAGGATGTCACGCAAGGGCAGTGGCGCGAGCCATCGCATATCCACCACCCGCGCAGCGATGTTCGCCCGCTCGAGTCGGCGGGCTACCCGCAAGCTCATGCGCACACCATTGCCGAAGGTGACGATGGTCAGATCCGTTCCGTCGCCATAGGTGCGTGCCCTTCCGATCGGAACCTCGCTGTGCGCTTGCCTCGCCGGGTCCGGGTAGCGGGCCAGCCACTGCTCGTCACCCTCCTCGAACAGATCCCGGTTGTGGTATAGCGCAATCGGTTCGAGATACACGCACACCACGCCCGCGGTGTGCGCGGCCGCGACGACGGTGTGCATCATGGCTGCCGCATCGTCCGGGCGTGCCGGTGAGGCGATCACGATGCCGGGGATGTCGCGCAGCGCACCGATCGCATTGTCGTTGTGAAAGTGCCCGCCGAAACCCTTCTGATACCCGTATCCAGCTACCCGAATCACCATCGGATTCCGGTACTGCCGGTCGGAGAAGAACTGAAGGGTGGCGCCCTCCCCGCGGATCTGATCGGCGGCATTGTGCAGGTAGGCGAGGTACTGGATTTCCGGGATCGGCATTAGTCCGGACACTCCCGCTCCGAGGGCAAGGCCCAGGACCGCCTGCTCGTCGAGCACCGTGTCGAACACCCGGGCCGGGCCGACCTTCTTCATCAGTCCCCGGGTCACGCCGTACACACCGCCCTTGCGACCGACGTCCTCACCGAAAACCATCGCCTCCGGATAGAGCGCGAGCACGTCGAGCAACGCCCGGTTGATCGCCGAGGCGACGGTCAACGGGCCCTCATCCTCCGGGAGAACCGTCCCGAAAACCTGGGCGCGGCGGTCCGGATCGCGATTCTGTGGAGTGGCGGCGACGGCCTCCGCAAGACTGTCGCGCAGCGGAGACATCACCGCCGAGGGGCCGTCCAGCTGTGGGAGCGCGCCGACCTGCTCGGCCAGTTCGAGGACTTCGGCGCGCTTCTTTTCGTAGAGGTCGAGCACCTCGGCGTGCGTGAGGTGCCCGCCCTCGATCAGCAAGCGCGCCGTGCACAGCACCGGGTCGCGGTCGAATTCGGCGGTGATCTCTTCCGGGCTGCGGTACGCGGATTCGACGTCGGACCCGGCGTGCCCCATCAACCGCACGGTACGCAGGTGCAGGAACGCCGGGCGCCGGTGGATTCGGACCCATTCCGCGGCGGCGGCGGCGGTGGCGAAAGCCGTCGGCAGGTCGGAACCGTCCACCGCGAAGTACTCGAGACCTTCCCTGGTTCCGAAGGCGGACGCGATCCACCCAGCAGGGGTCTTCGTGCTGATCCCCAACCCGTTGTCTTCGCAGACGAACAGCAGTGGCACCGGCAGACCCCGATACGCGGCGTGAATCGCCGTGTTGATCGCGCCGGCCGCCGTGGAATGGTTCGCGGAGGCGTCGCCGAAACTGCACACCGCGACAGCATCCGCTGGCCAAGGCGAGGTCACGTGCAATTTGGCGGCCCTGGCGATGGAGAAGGCTACCCCGACCGCGCGCGGAAGATGCGAGGCGATCGTCGAGGTCTGCGGGATTACGTTGAGATCGTGGCGGCCGAAGACCTTGTGCCGTCCTCCCGACATCGGCTCGTGGGCAGCCGCAACGACCCCGAGAAGGACATCCCGCAACGGATCACTACCGGGGACCTGCCGTGCCCGCTCGAGGAAGAAACCGCCCGACCGGTAATGCAACAGAGCCGGATCGGTGGGACGCAGAGCAGCGGCCACCGCCGCGTTACCTTCGTGTCCGGACGAACCGATGGTGTAGAAGCCTTCCCCACGGGATCGAAGCCACCGCGCCGCCAGATCGAGATGCCGACTGCCCAGCTGTGAATCGAAGAACCCGAGCGCCCGCCGCACCGTCAGCGAGCTTCCTTCGCGAAGCGGCGCGTCCGGGTCGGTAGGTCCGCCTGCGCCGCGATTGGTCGCTGAAAGGGTGGTGGTGAAGTACTCATCGATGGGCTCGGCCATGAATCACGTCTCCTGAGGTCGCCGGAATAGGTCCACTCTGCCTTCCGTCGCTGCCGAGGGTAGGTCATTCCGCTGAAGGTCCCCTGGCGCGCAGTTTTGTTACAGTCGAATTGGAGTATCAGACCTGCACCAAAACGAGATCGGCACGCACACAGACGAATTGCAGGTGCACATATGTGGGGAAAACGCGAAGACATGTTAGTCCACGAAGACTCTCCATACAATGCTGAACCTGCGGGTTCCGCTTTGGTGGAGGGCGAGGTCACCGCCTTGGACACCTTTTACTGCCGCAACCACGGCGAGATCCCGGACATCCCCGGCGAGCAGTGGCGGCTCTCGGTCACCGGGTTGGTGGACCATGGACAGGACTTCACGCTCTCAGACCTCGAAAGCCGTTTCGAAACCCACGGCCTCGTCGCAACATTGCAGTGTGCGGGCAACCGCAGGGCGGGTCTCATTGCGGTACGCGACATCCCCGGCGAGCCCTGGGAATCGGGGGCGACATCGACCGCCGAGTGGCGGGGAGTGCGACTGTCCGACGTCCTCGAGGCGTGCGGTGTGCACACCGCCCGATCCCTACACGTGGAGTTCACCGCACCCGACGTCGCGGACGAAGCGACGCCTCCACAGCAGTACGGCAGTTCGATCCCGCTGTCCAAAGCCCTGTCGGACGAAGTTCTGCTGGTGTGGGAGATGAACTCGGAGCCCTTGCCCCGGGTGCACGGCGGACCCGTCCGGGTAGTGGTTCCGGGATATATCGGTGCCCGCAGCGTGAAGTGGATTACCGGAATCAACGTCCAGGATCACCCGTCCGATAATTACTTTCAGACCACCGCGTACCACATTCTTCCTGCCGATGCCGATCTCCATACTGCGCGCCCGGGCGACGGAATCCCCCTTTCCACGGTCGCGCTGAACTGCGACATCCTCGATCCGAGCGACGGTGCGACCGTCTCGTCCGGGCCACTCACCATCCGCGGGTACGCGTTGGCGGGCGATGGTCGTGGCATCGCCCGGGTGGACGTATCCCTCGACGGCGGTCACGCGTGGGCACAGGCGGAACTCGACGCCGGGCAGAGTCCGTGGCATTGGCGACGCTGGTCGCTGGCGGTCGACGCGAAACCCGGGCCACTGACGATCACCGCGCGGGCCTGGGACACCACCGCGGCCGTGCAACCCGAATCGGCCGCTCAATTGTGGAACCCGCACGGGTACGTGAACAACTCCTGGCCCACCGCGAATCTGACCGTCACCTGACGGCAAGCCTGCCGCTGGACTCACCTGCGCGGAACTCACCTTCGCGTGTCACCGACTCCCCCGCTCGCGTCGCCCAATGTCACATCGGTTCGATCTGACAACACCGACGTGACATTAGGCGAGGCAAGTCAGCCGGACCTGCGTTCCAGGACCTTCGTCACGACGTGTTCAGCGATGGCGAGCGACGAGGTGGCACCGGGCGAGGGCGCGTTGCGAACGTGGACGACCCCTCCGGCTCCCGTGATGACGAAATCGTCCTCGAGGCTTCCGTCCGCGTTCATCGCCTGAGCGCGGATGCCCCGGGGTCCGCGCGTGACGTCAATCCGCCGCACCTCGGGAACGTACTTCTGCGCCTCCTTCACGAAGGCACCGGTACTGAGGACTGTGCGAGCCTCACGAGCGGCAGCGGACGCGTTGCGCAGCGCGAAACGCCAGAATCCGGGAAACCCGACCGATGACGCCACGTCGGACGCCGACCATCCGCGACGGGCATACGCCTCTCGTCCGAGGGAGAGGAAGGCATTCGGTCCGAGCATGATTCGTCCGTCGACCCGCTTGGTCAAATGGACTCCGAGGAACGGGTACCGAGGATCGGGGACGGGGTAGATCAGCCCCTTCACGAGCGAAGACCGTTCCGGCTCGAGTAGGAAGTAGTCGCCGAAGAACGGCACCACCCGCGGTGATCGTGGTTCTCCCGACATCAGTGCCACCCGATCGGATTGGAGACCGGCGCAGGTGATCACCACGTCGAAGGCCTCGCTGCCGTCTCGTGTGGTGACCACCGATTCCGTGGATCGGCCGTCCAGACTCAGCACCTCCCGGCCGAGCAGCACGCGCCCGCCCGCGGCGGCGACATCTGCAGCAAGTGCCTCCGCGACCGCAACGTAGTCGATGATCGCGGTCGATGGCGAATACACGGCGGCGACACCGCGTGCGTGCGGCTCGATCTCGGCGATTTCGCTGCCGTCGACGACGCGCGCGTTCGGCACACCGTTGGCCACGGCTCTGTCGTAGATGGCCGCCATCCGAGGAACTTCCGACGCGTCACGGGCGATCACCAACTTCCCGCACTCCTCGTAGGCGACATCCTTGTCCTGGGCATACTGTCGCAGCAAGGTGACACCGCGGCGGCACAGTCGCGCCTTCAGGCTGCCGGGTTGGTAGTAGAGACCGGTGTGGACGACGCCGCTGTTGTGACCGGTCTGATGGGCGGCGACCCGCGCTTCCTTCTCGAAGACCGTCACCTGCACCCCGCCCATCCGGTGCAGGAGTTCCCTGGCGACGGCCAAACCGATGATGCCGCCACCGATCACGGCCGCGCGGTTCCTACTCATTGCGGGAACCTTCCTCCGAGACGACCTAGCTGAGCGACCCACGTGTCGGAACTGAGCACTGTCGTCGAGTCCGTAACGGTCGCTATCCGTTCTGCGTTCCACTCTCTACGCGAGAAGAACAGCTCGAGTTGGGTGATCGTGTTGTCCACACCAATCAACAGATCGTGCGGAAACCTGGTTGCATCTATCACAAGGACACATATGGCGCCCGACGGCTCGGACCAATCGATTTGGATGAATCCGAATTCGCCAAGGGAGGTCGATTGGAGACTGTCGATGCTCGACCAGGGTTCACGTGGATACCAAAACTCCGGTTGAGGCTGTCCATCCAGTCGCGGACGGTTGGTATTCGGCCGAACAGACGAAGCATCCGTAAGGTAGCTCAGGATGCCGTCGAGGATGGCGCTGACTCGGTCCAATTGCGGCTCCCAGCATGTCGGTTACGGAGGGCGGGCACAGTCCCATTCCTACCTCCGGTCCAGTCTTACAGTACGCAGAGGTTGCACCGACCTTCTCGTGATCGGCCGCGCCCAATGACACGCTGGTCAGAAGTGCTGATGAATGCGCTCATGCCGCCCCCTCTGCGCAGGCGAGCGCGGACGGGGTCAGGCAGCCGACGATAGCCGGCGCCTCCTGTACGAGCCTGTCGTCGCCCAGAGCCTCGACCATGAACATCGCGAAGTCCACACGGCGGGTCAAGTTGCTCGCGAGCACAGGATCGCCGACGTGTCTGCTCCAGACCGGCAGCCCTTGGCTCTCACCCTCTTCCAGGTCGCTGCCGCGGACAACGGTCCACCGGGTGTCACTGGCGAAGATCCGCCGGCATGCCTCCACCTGGTCGTCCAAGTCCACCACCCTGACGAGCCTGGCCAATCGGCCCACGACCGCGACGAACGCCCTGAGCCTGCGCGTGTAGACGTCCTTGCCGTCGCGAGTGATGTGCCAGCCGCAGGAGAATACGAGCCGCGCACCTGGGGGCGCATAGTCGAGGACGGCCTGCGCAGTGCCGGAAGCGTAGTGGCGCATACCCCACGGCACCAGCACGGCGAGGACACCGTCGCAGCCGGCGACGGCTCGCGCGATGACGTCGCGATCGTCGGTTGCTCCAGGGACGACGGTGATTCGGCCGTCGAACTCCGCGAGTTTGCCCACGCTCTTCTCGCGGCAGACGCCGACGACCTCGTACCCCCGGTCCAGCGCATGTCGGACCATGTAGCGGCCGAGCTTGCCCGAGGCACCGACGACGCACACCCTCCTCGTCGCCTCCGGGTTGCCGTTCTTTTGCGTATCAGCGGTTTCCATGCGAACTCCTCACTCCGGGAACTGACTTACACCGTAAGGTAACCTTACGCAGTAAGGTGGGTCAAGACCCGAATGTGTCCACCCCGAGCAGGAGCCCCCCTTGCCCGCAGAGAAATCCGCGCGCCGCGCAAGACCCCACACGCCACTGACGCTCGACACTGTCCTCGTCGCGGCCGTCGGCCTCGCCGACCGCGCGGGGGTCGCCGCGCTCTCGATGCGCAAACTCGCCGATCACCTCGGAGTCGAGGCGATGTCCCTGTATCACCACGTCGCCAACAAGAGCGCCATCCTCGACGGAATGATCGACACCGTCTTCGGCGAGATCGATTTGCCCGCCAGCGATGACGGGTGGCGCAAAGCGATACGCGAACGGACGATCTCGGCGCGCGCCGTCCTCGTACGGCACCCGTGGGCGATCGGACTGATGGACTCCCGCGGGAATCCCGGACCGGCGACCCTTCGGCACCACGACGCCGTGATCGGAATCCTGCGCCGGGGTGGCTTCAGCATCGCTGGCGCAGCCCACGCGTTTTCTCTGATCGACAGTTATCTGTACGGGTTCGTCCTGCAGGAGATCAACCTGCCGTTCGAGGGCTCGAGTGACCTCGACGACGTCGCCGAGACGATCCTCGGCCAGCTGCCCGCCGACGAGTTCCCGCATCTCACCGAGATGATTGTCGACCACGCCATGAAGCCCGGGTACGCGTACGCCGACGAGTTCGAGTTCGGACTCGACCTCATCCTCGACGGTCTCGACCGGCTGAGGAGCGATATCCGCTGACCGCCGAGCATTCGAGTCGGCGACTCACGTTGCAGACTTGGCAATCACCACTTCCCCTTCGAGCCCGTCGGGGTCGCGGAAGAAGATGCTGTGGACTTGCCCGAAGTCGTTGATGCTGCCGTCGCTGGCCGCCTTGTCGATCAGCCGTTGCCGAATCGTGGCGAATGCCTCGGGTGAGGCCGCCTGCAGGCCAAAGTGATCGATGCGACCACGCCCCCACATGGGTGTTTGACGTTCAGCTTCGGTGTTCCCTTCGATCACCAAGATGTTCAGCTCGGTATGCGGACCGATGCGAATGGTGGTCATTGTTTCATTGCCGTCTTGCCCGTGGGTGCGCGTCGGACCCACGTCAGCGTCGAATACCTCGGCATAGAACCGGGCCAAGCGGGCGGCGTCCGTGGAGATCCACGCAATGTGGTTGATCCCGTCCAGCAACACGATGTTCTCCCGTCTCTGGGCCACGTGCTCCGCAACTTTGTCGAGGACTAGTTCGTCGAGGGCTAGTTCGTCGAGGGCTAGTTCGTCAAGGGCTAGTTCGTCAAGGGCTAGTTCACTGAGGCGCAGGCGATAGCAGTGACCGAGCTGTAGTTCCTCATCATCCTTCAAATCGGTCTTCCTCGTCGGAAACCGTGACGAATACTCACTTCCCTGACATGTCGGTCACGATTCGGTAGCGTCCACGTCAAGTATTTGACGCAGCCCTGGGCAGCGCCTACCGTTAATTCATTGTTTGATGAATTCATGCAGTCCGCCTGCCTCTTTGGGGAGTGTTCATGCGCGCGATGATCGTCAAGGAATTTCGTGAACTGCGGCGCGATCGCCGCACCCTCGCCATGCTGGTTGCGCTACCGGTGTTGCTGCTGATCGTGTTCGGGTTCGCCGCGAACTTCACGGTCTCGACGCTCGGGGTGACCATCACCGGTCCGAACGCTCAGGCGGTGGCCGAGCAGCTCCAGGCCGACCCGCAGACGGAGGGGGCGCTGCGTGTAGACACCGCCGACCCCGCAGGCACCGACGCGACCGCGCGAGCGGCGCTGCGCGACGACGTCTCCGACTTGGCGATCGTCACTGGAACCGGGAAGCCGATGGTATACATCGACGGATCCAATCTCTTTGCCGCCCAATCCGCCAAGATCATCGTCGCGCAGATGGGCTCCGCCGTCGACTCGGAGGTGCTCTACAACCCGGACCTGAAGACGTCCTGGGTGATGGTGCCCGCGATCATCGGACTGATCCTGACCTTCATCGGCACCATCATCACCAGCATCGGCCTGGTCAAGGAGCGTGAGGCGGGAACGCTGGAGCAGCTTGCGGTGATGCCATTTTCGCCGGCCGAGGTGATCTCCGGGAAGATCACACCGTACTTCCTGCTGGCTGCCATCGACATGGTGGCGGTGACCCTGCTCGGCATGTGGATCTTCTCGGTGCCGTTCAACGGCAACGTGCTGATCTTCGCCCTGGGGGCGGCGATCTTCCTGTTCGTGGTGCTCGGGCTGGGGGTGTTCATCTCGACGATCTCCAGGACCACCGGACAGGCGATCCAGGCGGCGTTGATGGTGTTGCTGCCGCAAGTCCTGCTGTCCGGCATGATCTTTCCCCTCAACGCGATGGCTGCCGGAGTCCGATGGATCGGGTATCTCCTGCCTCTGACCTACTTCACGAAGATCTCGCAGGGCGTGATGTTGCGCGGGGCCGGAATGAACACCTTGTGGGTGCCGATCACGGTGTTGATCGTGATGGCGGTGGTGATCTTCGGGGCGGCGGTGTTCCGGCTGAAGCGGTCGATCGCACCGGCGGGAAAGGCGGTGGTGCGCCGTGCCGGGTGAGGATGTCTGGGGCGCGGCCGCGTTGACGGTGCGCCTGGCCGACCGGCCGGTGCTGGATGCGGTGACCGTCGACATTCCGCGCGGACAGGTCACCGCGGTCGTCGGGGGGGACGGGGCGGGCAAGACCAGCCTGCTCGGGGCGTTGGCGGGCCGGGTGCCGATCGCCGATGGCACCGTCACGATGCCTGTCAAGGACGAGGTCGGGTTCCAGCAGAGCGCGTCGGGGGTGTGGCAGGACCTGACCGTGGACGAGAACATCGAATTCGTCGGCAGCGCCTACGGAATGAGTTCCGCTCTGCTGGCGGATCAGAGAAAGCACCTGCTCGGCGCGGCCGGCCTCGGCAGCGTCGGCGATCGGCTCGGCGGGCAGCTGTCCGGCGGGATGCGGCAAAAACTCGGATTCTGTCTCGCGATGCTGCACCGTCCGCGCGTGCTTCTGCTCGACGAACCGAGCACCGGCGTGGATCCGGTCAGCCGTGTGGAGTTGTGGCGAATGGTGGCGGAGGCGGCCGCGGCGGGCACTGCGGTGCTGCTGTCGACGACCTACCTGGATGAGGCCGAGCGGGCGCACCGAGTGCTGGTACTCGAAGACGGCGCGGTCCTCGGGTGGGGAACCCCGGATGAGGTGATCGCCTCGATCCCGGGCACGGTCGGTACCGAACGGATGCGGCCTGCGGGCTCACAATCGGAACGGACCTGGCGGCGGGGCAACATGTTCCGGGTGTGGAATCCGTCCGGGCATCCAGATCCGGACGGACAGACCGATCTGGAGGATGCGGTAATCGCGCTGATGTTGGCGCGCGCCGAGCAGCGGGGGTCCAGACATGGCTGAGTCGGTGACGATCGACGTGTGTGGCGTGTGGCGGAGTTTCGGGTCGTTCACCGCGGTCCGAGATATGTCGCTGCAGGTTCACCCCGGGGAGATCGTCGGACTGATCGGCGCAAACGGAGCCGGTAAGACCACGCTGATCCGGATGATCCTCGGGCTCGAGCCGGTGGATCGGGGGGCAATCGACGTGTTCGGCGCGCCGCCATCGCGAGGCGCCCGCCGCAGGCTCGGCTACATGCCGCAGGGGCTCGGTCTCTATCAGGAACTGTCGGTCCGGCAGAATGTGGAATTCGTCGCCGAGGCGTTCGGGATGACCGCGCAAGCCCTGCCGGATGCGCTCGAAGCGGTCGCGACGCGTCAGGTCGGGAAGATTGGGTTGGGTCTGCAACGGCGACTCGCGTTTTACTGCGCATTGTCGCACCGCCCGGAACTGGTGATCCTGGACGAACCGACCTCTGGTGTAGACCCACTGGCCCGTACCCGATTGTGGGACACCATCCACGACCAGGCCGACACCGGTTGCGCAGTGCTCGTTACCACGCACTATCTTCAGGAGGCCCAGCAGTGCACCCGGCTGGTGATCATGTCCCAGGGACACCTGGTGGCACACGGAACACTCGATGACATCATCGGCGGGCAGCGGGCGGTCGCCGTGCGGGCAACCGAGTGGGCACGGGCGTTCGACGCGCTGGTGACGGCGCAGCTGCCGGTGACGCTCGCCGGACGGGTGGTGCGGGTGGCGGGGGTCGGTGCCGCCGCTGTGCGCGGAGCGCTCGACTCAGCCGGTGTGGAGGCGGCGGTGACGGACGTGCCCGCCACCCTGGAGGAGACGATGGTGCTGATCGACCGCGACGCGAAGATCGAGTCATGATGGCCGCCGGGCGGCGGAGCGGGCGGCGGCCGGGGAAACAGGACACCCGAGACCAGATCCTCAGTGCCGCAAGGCTTACCTTCGCACAGCACGGATACGATGCGGCAACCGTTCGCTCGGTCGCCGCATCCGCCGGCGTGGATGCGGCGTTGGTGTACCACTACTTCGGCACCAAGGAGAAACTGTTCCTGGCGATGATGGACGCCCCGATCGACCCGCGACGATACGTAGACACAATCCTCGACGGACCCGCTGACCGGCTCGCCGAGCGGATGTTGCGCACAGCACTCGACATGTGGGATTCCCCGGCGGGATCGGCGGCAGTGGCTTTGCTGCGTAGTTCGATCGCACATGACCGCAGCGCCAGGCTTCTGCGGGAGTTCATGCTCAAGCGGGCGTTGCAGCCGATCGCCGAGTCCGTCGAGACCGACCCGGAGCTGGCCCAGTGGCGCGCAAACCTGGTGGCCACCCAACTGATGGGGCTGGCCTCGATGCGGTACATGCTCGCCCTCGAACCGCTGGCCTCGGCCACACACGAGCGGATCATCGAACTGATAGCCCCCAATCTGCAGCGGTATCTCACCGGCGAACTACCCCGCTAGACCAGAGCGAAGTAGATCATCTCGCACGGACGCGCGAACCTCGGAAGCACACAGATTCGGTTCATAATTTTCTGAATACAGAAGTTTGTGTATCATTTGGGTGTGGAAACGACTACCCATCGCGATGCACTGGCCCGCTTCGGCTACGCCTTGTCCGACACGACGAGGACCCAGATTCTGCTGAGCCTGCGGTCGGGGCCGGGATATCCGTCCGAGCTGGCCGAACAGATCGGGGTCTCGCGACAGATCCTGTCGAATCATCTGGCGTGTCTGCGTGGATGCGGACTGGTCGTCTCCGCACCGGAAGGGCGGCGCACCCGGTACGAGCTCGCCGATCCCCGTATCGGGCAGGCCCTCGACGACCTGATCGGCCTGGTGCTGGCGGTCGACCCGTCCTGCTGCCCGGTTGCCGAGACCGACGAGTGCTGTTGATGATCTACGGCCTCAGCCTGCACTCGGCGCGACCCGTCCTTACCGAAGGGCGGCGAAGGGTGCTGTCGCGGCGGATCCGCTGGTTCGTAGCCGCGACGATCAGCTACAACGTGCTCGAGGCAGGCATCGCGCTCACCGAGGGAACTCGGGTTTCTTCGACCACGCTGATCGGGTTCGGCCTCGACTCGGTCATCGAGGTGTCCTCCGCCGCGGCCGTGGCTTGGCAGTTCGCTGGCAAGGATCCTGAAGCCCGCGAGAGAATCGCCCTGCGGGTCATCGCATTCTCGTTCTTCGGCCTCGCCCTCTACGTCACCGTTGCGGCGATCCGAGCACTGCTCGGGGTCGGCGAAGCTCAGCATTCGAGCGTCGGCATCACCTTGGCGGCTGTCAGCCTCGCGATCATGCCCACGCTGTCGTGGGCGCAACGCCGAGCCGGCCGCGAACTCGGTTCACTGTCGGCGGTCGCCGACTCGAAGCAGACGCTGCTGTGCACCTATCTGTCCGCGGTCCTGCTGGTCGGTCTGCTGCTCAACAGCCTCTTGGGCTGGTCGTGGGCCGATCCGATTGCCGCTCTCGGCATCGCTGTGATCGCCGTGAAAGAAGGCGTCAACGCATGGAAGGGCGACACCTGCTGTCCCAGGCCAATCACGACCAACGAAGCTGGTGCCGATCACGACTGCGACTGCTGCGATAACTGAACTCCGGAAGGGATAACCTCATGCCCGGGATCATCGACAAAACCCGTGGCGCCCATGCCGATTCTGGCAAATCCGCAGCAATTCACAGACGAAGGTCCTGAATGACCAGGACACCGACAGAAACGGGCCGCAACGGTTCAATCCGCTCCCTACCGCAGAGGGCACCCACCCGCGATCGGCCCGAGCTTTAGAGCACTCGATGCCGAATTGTGGATGCGGTGAACACCCTTCCTACGGCAGACTGTGCCCCGTGATCATGACGATTTCCACGACTGTACGACCGGCGACCGACCTCGGTTACCTGCTGCACAAGCACCCTGATCGGGTCCAGGAGTTCACCCAATCCTGCGGTGTCGCGCGGGTCTTCTATCCCGAGGCGAACGAGGATCGCTGCACGGCGGCGCTGTTGCTGGATGTCGACGCGATACGGCTCGCCCGCACGTCAGGCAGGTTCGCACCCGACTACACCCTCGGCCAGTACGTCAACGACCGGCCGTACGCCGCGTCATCGTTGCTTTCCGTGGCGTTGGCAGACGTCTTCCGCACCGCCCGCACCGGACGGTGCACCATGAAGCCCGAGCTTGCCTCCACGCCTATACCCCTGGAAATTTCGCTGCCCGCTTTGCCGTGCCGCGGTGGACCGGAACTCGCCGAACGACTCTTCGCCCCACTGGGATGGAACGTCGAGGCGCGCACCGTGCCGCTGGACGATGCGTTTCCGGAATGGGGCGACTCCCGCTATGTGCGGCTCACCCTGCGGGGCGACATCCGACTCGCCGACGCCCTGAATCACCTGTACGTACTGCTTCCGGTGCTCGACGACGCCAAACACTATTGGGTTGCCTCCGACGAGATCGACAAGCTGATCCGGGCCGGCGAATCCTGGCTCGCGGAGCACCCTGAGAGGGCCCTCATCACCCGCCGCTACCTGCGGCATCAGTCAGCTCTCACTCGCTCCGCCCTCGAGCGTCTCGCCGAACTCGGCGACGACGTGGAGGAGGAGCTGGAACCGCCGGTCGACGAAGAGCCCGGCAACGACGCGGTGCTCGAGACGGACTCTATGGTCACGACACCGCTCAACCTGCTTCGACGCGAGGCGGTTCTCGGCGCGCTCGGCAAGCTGGACGCCCGCACGATCATCGACCTCGGATGCGGTTCCGGCCAACTGGTTTCCGCGCTGCTGGAAAATCCCGGCTTCACCAAGATCGGCGGCGCGGACGTGTCGACCAGAGCGCTGACGCTCGCCGCACGCAGGCTGCGGCTGGATCGGATGCCGGAGCGACGACGCGATCGACTGCACCTGTTCCAGGCGGCGCTCACCTACACCGACCACAGGTTCGCCGGCTACGACGCGGCAGTGTTGATGGAGGTCGTCGAGCACATCGACCCGCCGCGGCTCACCGCACTCGAACAGGTGATCTTCGGTACCGCGCGGCCCGGGCACGTGATCGTGACGACACCCAACTCCGAGTACAACGTGCGCTACACCGACCTTCACGGTATGCGCCACCGCGACCATCGCTTCGAGTGGTCGCAGGCCGAATTCCGTTCGTGGGCAAGCAAGGTCTGCGACGTCCACGGATACACCGTCGATTTCCGACCGGTCGGGGAGGACGACCCAGAGGTCGGCCCACCGACTCAGATGGCGGTCTTCGCGCGGGTGGGAGGCGACAATGTCTGATATCTCGGTGTCTGATATCTCGGTGCCTGACATCTCGGTGCCTGCACTGTCGCTGGTGTTACTCGTGGGAGTGTCGGGCAGCGGAAAGTCCACCTTTGCCGAAAAGAATTTCGCTCCCACACAGGTACTTTCGTCCGACTTCTGCCGCGGGCTGGTCGCCGACGACGAAAACGACCAGACCGCAACATCGGACGCCTTCGACGTGCTGCACTACATTGTCGGGACTCGGCTGCGACGCGGCCTGCCCACGGTCGTCGACGCCACCAACGTGCAGCGTAAATCACGCAAGGCCCTGATCGATCTGGCGAAGTCGCACGACGTCCTGGTGGACGCGATCGTGCTCGACGTTCCCGACGGCGTCGCGATCGAGCGCAACGCGACGCGACCGGACCGCGACTTCGGTCCGCACGTGATTCGCCGGCAGCACAAGGACCTTCGAGGGTCGCTGCCGAAGATTCGCAAAGAAGGCTTCCGACGCGTTCACGTGCTCACCGGAGTCGACGAAATCGACTCGGCGACAGTATCTACCGAGAAGGCGTGGACCGACAAACGGGAGCTGACGGGTCCATTCGACATCATCGGCGACGTTCACGGCTGCCGGAGCGAACTGGAAACGCTGCTGCGCGCGCTCGGCTGGATGCTCGAGCCTGATGGTACCGGCGCCCACCACCCCGAGGGTCGGACCGCGGTGTTCGTCGGCGACCTGGTCGACCGTGGACCGGACACGCCCGGGGTGCTGCGCCTGGTGATGGGCATGGTGGCGGCCGGAACCGCGCTGTGCGTATCGGGCAATCACGAACAGAAGCTTGCCCGGGCGCTGCACGGCCGGAAGGTCACCGTGTCGCACGGGCTGGAGGAGTCACTGGATCAGCTCGCCGCTGAATCCGACGACTTCCGCAAGGCCGCGCACGCCTTCATCGACGGCCTGATCAGCCACTATGAGCTCGACGGTGGAAACCTGGTGGTCGCGCACGCCGGGCTGAAGGAGTCCTACCACGGCCGCGCGTCGGCCCGGGTGCGCTCGTTCGCACTGTACGGAGACACGACCGGCGAGACCGACGAGTACGGACTGCCGGTGCGCTATCCCTGGGCCAGCGAGTATCGCGGGCGAGCCATGGTCGTCTACGGCCACACTCCCGTGCCGGAGACCGACTGGATCAACAACACCATCTGCCTCGACACCGGAGTCGTCTTCGGCGGCAGGCTGACCGCCCTGCGCTACCCCAGCAAGGAGACTGTTTCCGTTCCGGCCGAGCAGGTGTGGTTCGAATCGGTGCGACCGATCGGTACAGGCCCTGCCACGCCAGGTTATCGGACACAGCGGGATCCGATGCAGTTGTCCATCGACGACGTGCACGGGACACGGCACGTCGACGTCCGGTACAACAAGGGGCGCATCAAGGTGCGTGAGGAGAACGCCGCCGCCGCACTCGAGATCATGAGCCGATTCGCCGTCGATCCGCGCTGGCTGGTGTACCTGCCGCCGACCATGGCGCCACCGGAAACGTCGAATCTCGATGGTTACCTGGAGCATCCAGCACAGGCTCTTGCCGAGTTCGCGGCGAGTGGGGTCACCGAGGTTGTGTGCGAGGAGAAGCACATGGGTTCTCGGGCGATCGTGGTGCTGGCCCGCGACGCCGGAACCGCGGCGAAGCGGTTCGGCGTCACCGATGGCAGCTCGGGCATCGTCTACACCCGCACGGGTAGACCATTCTTCGACGATCCGGCCAGGATGAGCGAACTGGTTGCCCGGCTTCGCAAGGCGTGCGGGCCGCTACTGGACGACCTCGGGTCGCAGTGGCTGGCACTGGATTGCGAAGTGCTGCCGTGGTCGGCGAAGGCCGGAGAGCTGATCCGCAGCCAGTACGCGTCGGTCGGGGCCGCGGCGGGTGCGGCGCTGCCGGATGCGATCATCGCGCTCGAGCAGGCCGCTGCGAGGGGTTTGGACGTCGGCGGCCTGCTGACCCACACCCGAACCCGCGCGGCCAACGCCCGTCGGTTCCGCGAGGCGTACGCGCGGTACTGCTGGCCGGTGACCGGCCTGGACGGGCTGCGTCTGGCGCCTTTCCAGATCCTCGCCTGCGAGGGCCGAGCGACCGCGGTCACCGAACCGCACTCGTGGCACCTCGCCAAGCTGGCGACACTGGACGATCCTCTTATCGCGCAGACCAGGCACCTGCCCGTCGACCTCACCTCAGATGCGTCCCAGGACGCGGCAACCGCCTGGTGGTCACGGCTGACCGATGCCGGCGGTGAGGGCATGGTGGTCAAGCCACTCGGTGCGACACCGGCGGAGCTGGCACACAGGAGGATTCAGCCGGGCGTCAAGGTGCGCGGGCAGGAGTACCTGCGGATCATCTACGGGCCCGACTACACCGAGAATCTCGACGAGCTGCGCAACCGATCCCTGGGCCGCAAACGGTCGATGGCGTTGCGCGAGCATGCGCTCGGGCTCGAGGCGCTGACCCGGCTCGCGGAAGGCGACCCGCTGTGGCGAGTGCACGAGCCGGTATTCGCGGTTCTGGCGCTCGAGTCCGAGCCTGTGGACCCACGACTGTAGTTGGATGGCCGACTGGTTGCACGACTTGTCGAGGGAATTGATGACGGACATCGAGAATCCAACCTCCTCGATCCCCTCGTAACGGTGGTGAGCACGTAGTCGGAGAGCCCTTGACACATCGCCGTTCTCACCAATCTAATGAACGCACCACGTTTGAGCTCGAACGTTTGCACAGTGTAAAGGGCAGGTCATGAGCAAGGTCGTCGTACTGGGTACGGGCGGAACCATCGCGTCCCGGAACAACCCGGCCGGGCATGCCGTCGCGTCCGACGACGTGTCTGCGTTGCTCGACTCTGTCGGCGTAGCCGCGTGTGGAATCGAGATCGAGAGCCGCGACATTCTGACGACGGGAAGCTACCTGCTCACACCCGCCGATCAACTCGGCATCGTCCGAGAGGTCCTGGCCGTCCTCTGCGATCCGGCCGTGTCCGGTGTCGTCGTCACCCACGGCACCGACACGATGGAGGAAACCGCCTATCTGAGCGATCTGCACCATGCCGATTCACGGCCGGTGGTCTTCACCGGCGCCCAGATCACCGCCGGCGAGCCGACGTCCGACGGTCCGCGCAACCTGAGGGACGCAATCGCCGTCGCTGCTGACCGGCGTTCCCATGACCTCGGCACAACCATCGCATTCGACGGCCTCCTCTTCCCTGCCGCCGCCACGCGAAAAAGACATACCACCGCGCTCGACGCGTTCGACAACGGCGCCACCGGACCTTTAGGCCGGGTCGACACCGGAGTTCTGACACTTCTCGCCAGACCGGTTCGCCCACAGCCACTTCCGTTTCCGAAGGAGCTTCCCAGAGTGGACATCGTGGCCGTCTACCCGGGCGCTGATCGAACCCTCCTCGACGCTGCCGTCCACGCGGGATCCCGAGGAATCGTGCTGGAGGCGACTGGGATCGGCAACGCGAACTTGGCGTTCGTGGACGGCGCCCGAGAGTGCATCACCAACGGTATCCCCGTGGTGGTCGCGACACGCGTCGCGGGCGGCGACATCATGCCCCGCTACGGAAATGGCGGTGGCGCCGATCTCGCCGAGGTCGGCGCCCTGCCGGCAGGTCTACTCAGGCCCGCACAAGCACGGGTCCTGCTCGCCTCAGCCCTCGCCGTGGCATCACCCTCGGAAATCGCCGGCATAGTCCGCACGCACACCCACCTCACCGTCGTGCCCTACACCCCGGTGAATCAGACCGACACGTAGGAACGGTACCTATGGCCAAGAAGATCTTCGTCAACTTCGGAGTCGACGTCGATGCCGTCGCGGGATGGCTCGGCTCCTACGGCGGGCAGGACTCCCCCGGCGACATCTCCCGCGGCATGTTCGCCGGTGAGGTCGGTGTGCCGCGGTTGGTGAAGATGTTCGACAAGTACGGCATCAGAACCTCCTGGTTCGTTCCCGGCCACTCGATCGAGACCTTCCCCCGCGAAATCGAGCAGATTGTCGCGGCCGGGCACGAGATCGGCATCCATGGGTACAGCCACGAGAATCCGATCGCGATGACGCGTCAACAAGAAAGTGACGTCCTCGATCGGAGCATCGAACTGATCGAATCGTTCACCGGCACCAAGCCCACCGGGTACACCGCACCCTGGTGGGAATTCTCCAATGAACTACTCGTCGAGCGCGGCGTCGAGTACGACCACTCCCTGATGCACAACGACTTCACGCCGTACTATGTGCGGGTCGGCGACTCCTGGACGAATGTCGACTACAGCCAACCGGCAGCGACCTGGATGAAACCGCTCGAGCGTGGGCACGAGACCGATCTGGTGGAAATCCCTGCCAACTGGCTGCTCGATGATCTGCCGCCGCAGATGTTTATCAAGTCCAGCCCCAACAGCCACGGATTCGTCAGTCCCCGGCACCTCGAGGAAATGTGGCGTGACCAGTTCGACTGGGTCTATCGCGAGATGGACTATGCAATATTCCCCATCACCATCCATCCGGACGTGTCGGGACGACCGCAGTCGCTGCTGATGCTCGAACGCCACATCGAGTACATCAACACCCACGACGGTGTCGAATGGGCGACGTTCCACCACATGGTGAATGACTTCAAGAATCGCTTTCCCCGCCAGAGTTGATCTACCAAGAGCCGTTGGGGGGAACCCACAGGAGCCTTCATGCACAACCCGTACGAGAATCTGACGAACAAGGTGGCAATCGTCACCGGAGCGGCAAGCGGCATAGGCCGCGAGACAGCAGTCGCATTGGCCGAGGTGGGCGTCAACGTAGTCATCGGCACCTTCCCGGGCGACCCTCACGACCCGAGGGAAACCCTGCGACGTGTCGAGGACACCGGTGGCAGGGGCGTGGTCCACGACGTCGACGTGCGGTCCACCGCCGAGGTCGAAGCCTTCGCCGAACGGGCACTGGCCGAATGGGGCCGACTCGACTTCGCCGTCGCGAACGCCGGTATCCTCCGGAAGAACGCGATCGCCGAACTGGGCGACGACGCCTGGTCCGAGATGCTGGAGGTCGATCTCAGCGGCGTCATGCGAACCCTGCGCGCCGCCTCCACCCGGATCGACGGACCAGGCTCCATGATCTCGATGTCCTCGATTGTGGGCGGGGTCTACGGCTGGGCCGATCACGCCCACTATTCGGCCGCCAAGGCGGGAGTGCTCGGACTCAGCCGGGCACTCGCGCTCGAACTTGCCCCGCGCGGAATCCGCTCCAATGCAATAATTCCCGGAATAATCGAGACTCCACAGTCGATTGATCCGGTCAATTCGCTCGGCCCCGAAGGGTTGGCAGCGGCAGGGCAGAATATTCCGTGGGGACGAGTCGGGACAGCTGCCGAGATCGCGACCGTCATCCGGTTCCTCGTCAGTGACGAATCGCGCTATCTCACAGGACAAGCACTCGTCGTCGACGGCGGTCTCACTGTCAAGATGCAGGATTAGGAGAACGTCGGTGGGAATTTTGGACGGCCGACGGGCACTCGTCACGGGCGGAGCCAGCGGTATAGGCCGCGCAATAGTCGAGTCGTATATCGCCGAGGGTGCGGCTGTGGTGATCGCCGACCTCGACCAGTTGCAGGCGGAACGGGCGGCGGACGAACTCGGAGCGTCCGCGGCGGTGCGGGTCGACGTCGCGAACGAGGAGTCGGTGCGCGTGTCGTACGCACGAGCCGTCGATGCTCTCGGACACGTGGATGTCCTGGTCAACTCGGCCGGCATCGCCGAGGAATCAGAACTCGCCGACATGCCACTCGACATGTGGCGCCGCACGATCGACATCGACCTGACCGGTACCTTCCTGATGTGCCGAGCCGTGGTGCCTGCCATGGTGTCGGCGGGCGAGGGCCGCATCATCAACATCGCGTCGCAACTCGGCATCAAGGGTGGGGTGGCACTCTCGCACTACGCGGGGCGAAGGCCGGGGTGATCGCGCTCACCAAGTCGCTCGCGCTCGAGGTGTCACGGCACAATGTGCTGGTCAACGCCATCGCTCCGGGGCCAGTCGCGACTCCGCTCGTCGCCGGCATGACCGCGGAATGGAAAGCTGCCAAGATGGCGGAGATTCCACTGGGCCGATGGGGGCAACCGCGGGAGGTGGCACCCACCGCCGTGTTGCTGGCATCCGACCCGGGCGGAAATCTGTACCTCGGCCAGACCCTGGGCCCGAACAGCGGGGACGTGATGCCCTGAAGCCTGGCCGATGCTGGAGGAAAGGCCGGCGACTGATCGCGCCGAGCACTCGAACCCTCCAAGGCCGCCTATATCGAGCCGTCATGCCACGGGACGTCTGCGCGCGTAACCTGGAAGTTTCTGCCACCACTGCCTGGAGGCGCCGGAATGGACGCCTGGAACATCCGAGATTTCGAGCCCGAGGATCTCGAGGCTGTCGTCCGCATGGACAGCAGTTCCACCACCACGAACCAGTCACCGCTGTTCGCACTCTCGGATGTCGTCGGCAGCCTGCTCAATCGCCATCCGGCCGTCGTGGCGGTGACGGACGGACGCATCGTTGGGACAGCGGTCGGCCGTATCGACGAAGACCGCGCGTGGGTCATGCGCATCTCGCTGGATCCCGGCTGGCGAAAACGAGGACTCGGCAGCGCACTGTTGTCGCAACTCGAACACCGACTGCTCGCCAAAGGGGTGCGACGGGTGACCGCACTCCTGCCCGACGGTGAGACCGGCGCCGCGGCTCTGACCAACTCCGGTTTCGCTGCGCGCGCCGGCGTCACGTACTACGAGAAGGTCGAGACGGTGTCCCCCCAATCCGTCGAGGTCCTGGCTCTGCTCGGCGGCGGCGTGCCACCCGCCGGGCTGTGGAGGCAGGTGGCCGGAATGGCCCGGGAGAAATCGCTCATCGAACGCAAGATCGTGCTGCCACTGTCGCAGCCGGAGTTGGCGGCCGACCACGGGGTGGCCGCGCCGCGCGCAGTGGTGCTGTTCGGGCCGCCCGGAACAGGGAAGACGACCTTCGCGCGTGCCATCGCCAGTCGGCTGGGCTGGCCGTTCGTCGAACTTTTTCCGTCACGCCTGGCATCGAACGGGAACGGCCTCGCTGCTGGTCTCGGGCACGCATTCACGGCCATGGACGAACTCGAGCACGTCGTCGTCTTCATCGACGAGGTCGAGGAGGTCGCGGCCCAGCGACATCCGGGATCGCCGTCCGTCGGAGTGGTGAATGAACTACTGAAGTCGATCGTCGGTTTCCGGGAACGTGCCGGGCGACTTCTGGTGTGCGCGACCAATTCCGTTCGCGCACTAGATGATGCCTTCCTGCGGCACGGGCGCTTCGACTATGTGCTACCGATCGGCGCTCCCGACGCCGAGGCCCGACACGCACTGTGGGAGCGCTACCTCGGCAACGAAAAGGTGGACGTTTCGGGCCTCGTGGACGCGACCGAAGGCTACACCCCGGCCGATGTGGCTCATGCCGCGCGGACGGTCGCGCAGGCGACGTTCGAACGTAGCGTCGATTCCGGGGGACGCTGCCACGCGGACACCCAGGACTACCTGAACGTGATCGACAAGGTGCGTCCCACCCTCACCCCTGAGATGGTGCGGGCGTTCGACGAGGACATCGCCACCCACGCCCGCACTTGAGCCGTCAGAGTCGTTCGATGATGGTGACCTTGGCGGTTCCGCCGCCCTCGCAGCCGGTCTGCAGCCCGTAACGGCCGACGAAATCCTTACCCTTGCAGAGATACTCGATACTCAGCACACTCCGGGGATCATCCTGCATAGACGAACACGTTTTGTGCGGGTATTGAAGTGAAGGACCCGAAGACACCCATGCCGAAGAGGAACTCGAGCTTGTGCGGGTTCCCTGCCGGATCGGCTTGCCAGCACGCATTGTCGACGCGGTAGCCCATACACACGATCTTGGTTCTCCCGAAGGGGGAAATGACGCGGGTCTTACCGATTGCCGGATTCCAGAACTCGGGTTGATCGGGCGTCAGAACGTAGTCCGTCCTGTCGACCGGACGGACGGGGCTTCCCTCTCCTGGATCGACCGGCCAGGCATCCTGGGCGCTTGCAACGCCGGAGCTGAGCATCAGGAGTCCGATAGCCAACGCGCCGACTCGGACGAATATTGAGCGCTTCATTCAGATTTCCCTCCTAGAAAGGCAACGGACAGCCGGTAGATATGTGGGCGCTTCTCTCTGCGCCGTTCAGTACCGCGAGCTACCTCACGGTGACGAGTGCTGCGCCGACCGGCGGACCGTCGGGAATTGTGACGACAGGGGTGTTTCGGAACAGCACGGGCGTGGGATCGAGGACAGTCATCCCGGCGTCACCCACGTGCGGGTTGATGTAAATGGTCGGGTCAAGGGTGGGCACGTTGATCCGCTGGTAGAAGACGTCGAGAGGCAGTGCGCCTACAGTCACGAATTTTCGCGTTGGAACGTGGATGCGGTTCCGGTCGTATACGCGCCCGTACTCGACGAAGTTTCGGGCACCGGCAGACGGTCCAGTGCTCGGTGCGCTCGGGACGTCTTGAACGGCAACTGCTTCCATGATCGGAAATCCGGCATTATGGGCGGCATCGAGGGCCTGAACAGTCAATCCCACCGGCGCCGCGATATTGCCGACCGTGGATCGCGAAGCGAACTCTGTGATCGGAGCGAGCGGGTCAGAAATGGGCGCGGCCGCCGCCGGGGCTGACAAACCGACGAGTGCAGCGCCAGTGACGGCTACCACTGCCAGTCGCTTCGGTGAGAGTGACGCGCCGGCTCGGACGAGTACTGAGCGCTTCATTCAGATTTCCCTCCCAGAAGTAACGGACGGCCGGTGTATCCGTTGCGGTGAGGAGACCGTTACATCGAGACTCACCCGCGTTGGTGGATGCCCGGTGGCGCCGATTCTTGCGGTCTGGGTGAGCACCGTAGTGTCTGAGACATGTCGATTCGTCGAAGCAGGCCGACTCGTATCGCGCTCGGGCTCTCTGTCTTGGTGTTTGGTGGGGCGGTGATGTGGATGCTGTCTCTCGGTCTCGAAAGGGTCCCAGGGCAATTCGACACCAGCGGCGGTGACCACCGGTGGGACAGCACGGCCTACTTCCTGGGCGGAATGTGCGGAATGGCGGCCTTGTTCCTCGCGATGTTCGGTGGTGCGCGCTGGTGCATAGCGAGGGTGCCTGCGTCGGCGATCAATCTGCCTAGCCGGACCGCACACGCTTATTGGACTGCGGCGGAGCGGCGCGAGGCATTCAATGATGTGCTCGCGTCGGGCCTGGAAGCGGCCGGGGCTGCCATGATCATGGTGATCGCTACCGGCGTTGTTCTTTCCGGTCTGACCGCGACCGGGACGATCGTGCCGGGTGGTTGGGTTCTGGCGGCGGTCCTCGTGTTTAGCCTGGCGGCAGTTCTCGGTTCCTGCGTTTATATCTTTGCGCGGACCCGTGTGCCGAAGGATCCCTGAATTAGCGTTTACGGACCTGAACGTGGTCGAGGCGTGCGTCCCACCCTCGCCCCCGAGATGGTGCGGGCGTTCGACGAGGATATCGCCACCCACGCCCGAACCTGAGTGATCAGAGTCGTTCAATGAAGGTGGCGCTGGCTGACCTTCATGGCGGAAGCTTCACAGCGCAAGGTAGTCGGTTGCCTCACGGAGTCATAAATTGATTGCCGAGCCACGCGCCTGTTGATAATTTTGCGCGGCTACCAAAACCTCCTCCGGGCCTGTTGCGCTCCAAAAGAAATGAGCTTTGTGTCCAATCCCGCCCAGCTCGCGCCGAGTGCGCCTCGCTGCGTCGCCTAACTAGCCAGTCTAGAAATACAACCTAGAAATACAACACTGTCCTCCCTGAAGACGGTGTAGGACGTGCTGCACCCGATGCCGTGATCCAGCCCAACCCTTGTATCGCCGCATTTTGTGGCCTTCGGGGTGGGCTATTTCGTCGAGGCCACTCGGCTTGCTCTTGCTGTCATTGCAGACCTCGTAGCAAGGAGCACCTCGGGTGTCCGGTAACAAATCTCATTCGAGCACACCAAACAATGTCCTGAAGATCGGTACGTTCACCTGCACATGGTGCGGACTGACCGTGTCCACCGTCGCGGGAGATGGCGTGCGACGAAACCACTGTCCGTCGTGCCTGCACTCCCAGCATGTTGTCGACCACGTCGTGGGCGGCGCCAGCGACTGCCACGGTCGCATGTCACCCATCGCCATCGCCATGCACCGCACCGGTGAGTGGATGGTTATCCATCGATGTGTGCGTTGCGATGAACTGACCTCGAACCACGTCTGTGCCGACGACAATCAGTTCATCTTGATGCGCACCGCGGTGCGGCCGTTGGCACAGCCACCGTTCCCGCTGGAATCGTTCGGCGACCTCTGAAATATCAGGAAGGAGACGGCCTCATGTCGAGACGTAATAGGAATCCACGCGTCCGTGTGCAAGCCAAACGACGGCCCCAACGGCACAAGGATGTCCTGCACAGCCAAGGTGGGCACCGAGCAAACGACTTCCGGTGTGTCGGTTGCCGACTGGACGTGTCCCTGGATGCGCCTGGCACCAGGCACCGTAATCACTGTCCGAACTGCCTGACCAGCCTGCATGTTGACCGTCGCATTCCTGGCGACCGGGCAGCTTCTTGCCGTGGCCGAATGGAGGCGCTGAGCATATCGGTGCGGGCCACTGGTGAATGGACGATCATCCACCAGTGCTTGTCCTGCAGTGAGCTCAGCGCCAACCGCATCGCCGGCGACGACAACACACTAGTTCTAGCGCGGCTGGCACTAAGACCTCTGCGAGACAACAACATCGCCCATCGCATGCTGATCGCGTTGTGATCTGGAACGCTGCCTCACACAGATGAGTAGGCGCTATGGCTCGTTCCGATCGAAACCGGAACGAGCCATAGCCACGTGGGGACAGTGCGGATGCCTCCCGAGGAGTGCACTTGTCGATCCGTGAGTTCGGAAGCGAGGATCGTCTCGTATGGCGTTTCGTGATTGTCGACGACAAGCCGGACTTTTCCGAGAGCCCGGGGATGCAGTTCGACCCGCCCGGCGCGTGGGCGGATGCCGTGGTGACGGTTGCCCGCGACCTACGTTGCGCAGCCACGCCCAACCGAGCTGGCACTCAGCGCCGGCCCGTGTGCCTGGCAGGGGTCGGCCCCGCCGCCTGTCAGGCACACCGGGAAGGTGGCCAGTTCACAACCCGCCGCGCCACGGACGACGAGGACATCGCCCCCCAGCCCGCACCTGAGCCTGTCAGAGGCGTTCGATGATGGTGACGTTGGCGGTTCCGCCGCCCTCGCAGACGGTCTGCAGCCCGTAACGACCGCCGGTGCGTTCGAGTTCGTTCAGCAGCGTCGCCATCAGTTTCGTGCCGGTCGCACCGAGCGGGTGACCCAGGGCGATCGCACCGCCGTTGACGTTGACCTTCGCAGGGTCGGCGCCGATCTCCTTGATCCACGCGAGGACCACCGGCGCGAATGCCTCGTTGATCTCGATCAGGTCGATGTCGTCGATGCTCAGCCCCGTCTTCTCCAACGCATGCTGTGTCGCCGGGATGGGTGCGCTCAGCATGAAGATCGGGTCGGCGCCGCGGGCGCTGAGGTGGTGGATGCGGGCGCGGGGAGTCAGGTTGTATTTCTCGACCGCTTCCGGCGAAGCCAGCAGCATCGCGCTCGCGCCGTCCGAGATCTGACTCGCGACTGCCGCGGTGAGGCGGCCACCCTCGGTGAGCGGCTGCAGGGACGCCATCTTCTCGAGGCTCGTCTCCCGTGGCCCCTCGTCCGTCGTCACGTCACCTACCGGGACGATCTCGCGGTCGAAACGCCCCTCCGCAATCGCGGTCCGCGCCCGTTCGTGGCTCCGCAGCGCCCAACGCTCGAGTTCCTCGCGGCCGAGGTCCCACTTCTCGGCGATCAGTTCGGCGCCGTTGAACTGCGATACCTCCTGGTCGCCGTAGCGCTCACCCCAACCCTTCGATCCGCCGAACGGGGAGTCGAATCCGTACTGACGCCCGACTACCATCGCCGAACCGATCGGAATCTGGCTCATGTTCTGCACCCCACCGGCGACGATCAGGTCGGCGGTGCCGCTGAGGATCGCTTGCGCGCCGAAGTGCACGGCCTGCTGGCTCGACCCACACTGCCGGTCAACGGTCACCCCCGGAACCTCTTCGGGGTACCCGGCCGCCAGCCACGCCGTTCGCGCGATGTTGCCGGCCTGCCCGCCGATCGCGTCGACACACCCGAAGACGACGTCGTCGACCGCCGACGGATCGATACCCGTCCGCTCGACGATTGCCCTGATCACGTGAGCACCCAGGTCGGCGGGGTGTACACCGGCCAGGCCGCCGTTCTTCTTGCCGATCGGTGTACGAACGGCGTCGACGATGTATGCCTCGGTCATGTGACACTCCTACTCAGTTGCGACGGACTCGCTAGCCCGTCGAGGGCTATGACGGACTCGCTAGCCCGTCGAGGACGATCGAGAGGTATTGCTTGGCCACAGTGTCGACCGTGACCGAGCCACCGGGCCGGTACCAGCGCACGGACACCCAGGCGGTGTCGCGCAGGAACCGGAAGGCAAGTTCGATGTCGATGTCGGGCCGGAAGCTGCCGTCCTTCACCCCGGCCTCGAGCACACCCATCCACATTTCGCGGAACTCGGTTTTCAGTTCGGACAGGTAGGCGAAGCGCTCGTTGGCGACGAGGTGCTTCACTTCGTCCTGATAGATCGCGACGGCGGAGTGCGACGCGTCGATCGCCTCGTAGGACGTAGTGACGAGCGCCTCCAGCATCGCGCGGTTGTCGCGTTCGGATGCGACGATCTCGCGGTACTTGCCGAATAGGTCGTCGAGGAAGCCCCGTAGGATCTCGTCGACCATCGATTCCTTGGAATCGAAGTGGTGATACAGACTGCCCGACAGAATGCCGGCGGCGTCGGCGATGTCACGCACAGTGGTGGCCCGCAGGCCGCGCTCGGCGAACAGCCCGGCCGCGATCTCGAGCAACTCGGCCCTACGCCCGGTCTTGACTGCCGAGTCGACGTTGCCCTGGGGTGGAGTCATCGTCTCATCCTATCAACCAAGCGCTTGCTAGGTATCGGACCGAATTGACGGTGGCAAGATCGCCTACGCACGCTGCGACGAAATCGACACCACCTCGCCGGTGAGGTAGGTGGTGTAGTCGCTGGCGAGCATGGCGATGGTCGCGGCGATCTCCCACACCTCGGCGGCCCGGCCGAACGCTTCCTGGGACGCCAGTGCGTCGAGGAGTTCTTCACTGGTCACCTTGGCCAGGAACGCGTGCCGGGCAATCGACGGGGCGACGGCATTGATCCGTACGCCGTACTCCGCGGCCTCGATCGCGCTGCAGCGGGTCAGAGCCATGACCCCGGCCTTCGCTGCCGCGTAGTGCGCCTGCGAATGCTGTGCCCGCCAGCCGAGTACGGACGCGTTGTTCACCAGGACACCGTTGTGCGCGGCACCTTTGAAGTAGCGCAATGCCGCGCGGGTGGCCCGGAATGTTCCGTTCAGCGTGATGTCGAGGACTCGGTCCCACTCCTCGTCGGTCATGTCGACGAGAGGCGTCTCGCCGCCTAGCCCGGCGTTGTTGATCAGGACGTCGATCTGGCCCAGTTTCTCGGCTGCACCGGAGATCAGGGCGTTCACCTGTTCGGTGCTCGACACATCGCACGCCAGCGACTCGACCACCTGCCCGGAGAACTCCGCCGCCAACTTCTCCCGCGTCTCCCCGAGCCTGCGCTCGTGCCAGTCCGATACCAGGACGTCGGCGCCCTCGAGTAGCGCCCGGCGCGCAGAGGCGAACCCGATACCCGTTCCGGCCGCGGCGGTGACGACGACCTTCTTGCCTTTCAACAGGTCGTGCCCCGGGGTCTCGACGGGAGCAGTAGCAAGTGGTGAATTCGCCGGCGTGGGCTCTGTCGCGGGGGGGTGGGTGGGCTCTGTCGCGGGGGGGTGGGTGGGCTCTGTCACCGGGGGGTGGGTGGGCTTGTTCACGGTCGTGCCTCTCGGGGAAGTCCGAGCACGCGCTCGGAGATGATGTTGCGCTGGATCTCGTTGGATCCGCCGTAGATCGTGTCGGCACGCGTAAAGAGAAACAACCGCTGCCAATCGCCTAGTTCCAGGTGTTCGGGGTCGGTGACGTCCGATGTCGGGCGCACCGGCGCGAGCAACGACGACGCCGACTGAACCTCCATCGCCAGCTGCCCGAGGTCGCGGTGCCAGTTGGCCCAAAACAGTTTGGCTACGGACGCTTCCGAGCCGGAGGTCCCCGCTTCGACGGCTTCGAGCGTGCGCATGGCGTGGGCCCGCATCACGCGCAGTCCCACCCAGGCTCGGGCGATCTTCTCACGAATGTTCGGATCAGTCTCTGTGCCATTGGCTTTCGCGAGATCGACGATACCCTGAAGTTCCCTGGCGAACCCGATTTGCTGACCGAGGGTGGAGACGCCACGTTCGAACGTCAGCAGTCCCATCGCGACCCGCCAGCCGTCACCCGGATCCCCGACCATCAGGTCGGCATCAGTGCGGGCGTCGTCGAAGAACACCTCGTTGAACTCGGACGTGCCGGTGAGCTGCTGGATCGGACGGACGGTCACGCCCGGCTGATCGAGCGGGACCAGCAGGAAACTCAGGCCCCGGTGCCGCTTCGAACCCGGTTCGGTGCGGCACAGCACGAAAGCCCACTGGGCGACATGGGCGAGGGACGTCCATATCTTCTGCCCGTTGATCACCCACTTGTCGCCGTCCAGTCGCGCAGTGGTCGCGACGTTGGCGAGGTCGGAACCCGCGCCCGGTTCGGAGTAACCCTGCGCCCACAGTTCCGTCACGGTCTTGATGCCGGGAAGGAAGCGGCGCTTCTGCTCCTCGGTACCGAACGCGATGAGCGTCGGACCGAGCAGTTCCTCACCGATGTGGCTGACTCGCGCCGGTGCCCCCGATTTCGCGTATTCCTGGTGGAACTGCACCTGCTGCGCCAACGTGGCTCCACGGCCGCCGTATTCCTTCGGCCAGCCGAGGCAGGTCCACCCGGCCGCAGCGAGGTGCCGGTCCCAAGCAAGTCGTTCCTCGAAGAACTCGTGTTCGCTGCCCGGCCCGCCCCTGCCCCCGAGTCGGGCGAAGTCGCCGGTCAGATTGTCCGCCAACCAAGTCCTGACAGCCTCTGAATAGTCGCCGTCGGTGGTCCGCTTGTCGGGGCTCTCGCTCTGGTCCACGTCTGTAAGATAACCTACCAAGCACTTGCTAGGTAGGGAGCTCAGTGACCGAACAGCCGACAACCACCCCATCCGCGCTGAAACGGGCCGCCCGCGACTTCGGCGAACTCACCGCCGTGGCGGACCGCGGCATCCATCTGACTTTCACACAACTGCAAGACCGTGTCCGCGATTTCGCCGCAGCTCTCTGCACGCGCGGAGTGCAACCTGGTGAGCGCGTCGCCGTCTGGTCACCGAACACGTATCACTGGGTGATCGCGGCACTGGGTACCCACTACGCGGGCGCCATCCTGGTGCCGATCAACACGCGCTACACCTCCACCGAGGCACTCGACATCCTCGAGCGCACCAAGGCGTCCGCACTTGTGGTCGCGGGCAAGTTCCTCGGCACCGACCGCTACACGTTGCTACGCAATGCCTCGCCGACCCTCGACATCCCCACCGTCATCCGTATACCGGTCGACGGCGACGACGCCGAAACCTACGGCTTGCTGGACTTCGACGACTTCGTCTCCCTCGCCGCCGACGACACCCGAGCCGAGGCAGACGCCCGCGCGGAGGCCGTCTCCCCGGATGACATCTCCGACGTGATGTTCACATCCGGCACCACCGGGAAGAGCAAGGGGGTCCTGAGCGCGCATCGACAAGCCGTGGGCATCGCCGCGGCGTGGGCCGACTGCGCGGAGGTCGTGTCGCGGGACAACTACCTGATCGTCAACCCGTTCTTCCACACCTTCGGGTACAAAGCCGGGATCCTGGTCTGCCTGCTCAGCGGCGCGACCATCGTCCCCATGGCCGTGTTCGACGTGACCGAGGTGATGGCGTCCGTGCACGCGGAGCAGATCACCGTTCTGCCGGGCGCCCCGACGATCTTCCAATCGATTCTCGATCGTCCCGACCGCCCGAGGTACGACCTGTCGAGCCTGCGCATCGCGGTCACGGGAGCGGCCGCAGTTCCGGTGGCGCTCGTCGAACGTATGCAGTCCGAACTGAGTTTCGACGCCGTCCTCACTGCCTACGGTCAGACCGAAGCGGCGGTGGTCACGATGTGCCGAACGGACGACGATCCCGTCACCGTCTCCACGACGTCGGGCCGTGCCGTCCCGGGGATGGAGGTTCGCATCGGCGATCAGGGCGAAATCCTCGTCCGCGGTAAGAACGTGATGCTCGGATACCTCGACGACCCCGAGGCAACAGCCAAGACCATCGACTCGGACGGTTGGCTGCACACCGGCGACGTAGGCACCCTTGACGACCGCGGCTACATCGACATCACCGACCGCCTCAAGGACATGTACATCTCGGGTGGCTTCAACGTCTATCCCGCGGAGGTGGAGAACACTCTCGCCCGACTCGATGGCGTCGCCGAATCGGCTGTCATCGGGATCTCCGACCAGCGCATGGGCGAGGTGGGACACGCCTTCATCGTGCGCCGGACCGACATCACCGAGGACGAGGTGATCTCGTACTGCCGGGAACACCTCGCCAATTTCAAGATCCCCCACTCGGTGCGGTTCGTCGATTCCCTACCCCGGAACCCGTCCGGGAAAGTAATGAAAAACATTCTGCGTGAGGAGAAATCATGACGGTCCCCGACGAGGGTGACGTTGTCACCTACGACGTGCGCGACGGCATCGCATTCGTGACGCTCAACCGCCCGGACTACCGGAATGCCCAGAACTCGGTGATGACCTACGCCCTCGACGCCGCATTCGAACGAGCCGTCGAGGATGACGGCGTGAAGGTGATCGTGCTGGCCGGCAACGGAAAACACTTCAGCGCCGGCCACGACATCGGTACCCCCGGACGCGACCATCACGTCCACTACGACAACAAGGCCGTCATGTGGTGGGACCACGTCGACAAGCCGGGCGGTGACCAGCGATACGCCCGCGAGATGGAGGTCTACCTCGGGATGTGCCGTCGCTGGCGCGAGATCCCGAAGCCGACCATCGCGATGGTTCAAGGCGCCTGCATCGCCGGCGGCCTGATGCTGGCGTGGGTCTGCGACCTGATCGTGGCGTCCGATGACGCGTTCTTCTCCGATCCAGTCGTACGTATGGGCATTCCCGGGGTCGAGTACTTCGCGCATCCGTGGATGTTGGGGCCACGATTCGCGAAGGAAATCCTTTACACCGGTGATCGTTTCACCGCCCAACGCGCCTACGAGGTGGGCATGGTCAACCGGGTCGTCCCTCGCCAGGATCTTCATAAGGAGACGCTCGCGATAGCGGAACGTATTTCGGCGATGCCGCGGTTCGGACTCGCCCTGACCAAGAAGGCTGTCAACCAGTGCGAAGACCAGATGGGCATGCGCAGCGGCATGGATTCCGTCTTCGGTCTGCATCACTTCGCGCATGCGCACAACGCCGAAATCGACACCGATCCGCTCGGTGGCATGGACGCCAAGTCCATGGCCGCCAGCGCTCGCAATTCGAGCGAAGGGGCGAAGTAGGTGGACCTCGAGTTCGACGATGCCACCCTCGCCTTCCGCGACGAAGTCCGGGCATTCTTGCGCAAGAACGTTCCGGCAAAGCCACTGCCGTCGATGGACACGGCCGACGGTTTCGAAGCCCACCGCGAGTGGGAGCGCACGCTCGCCGATGCCCGCTTCTCGGTGGTGTCCTGGCCACGCGAACTCGGCGGTCGTGATTCGTCACTGCTCGAATGGACGGTCTTCGAGGAGGAGTACTACCGTTCCGGTGCCCCCGGGCGCGTCAGCCAGAACGGCATCTTCCTGCTGGCGCCCACACTGTTCGAGCATGCCTGCGCGGAGCAACTCGCCCGCATCATGCCGCGGATGGCCCGCGCCGACGACATCTGGGCGCAGGCGTGGTCCGAACCGGAGGCCGGCAGCGATCTCGCATCACTGCGATCGACCGCCCGCCGTGTCGACGGTGGGTGGGTGCTGAACGGGCAGAAGACCTGGAGTTCCCGGGCGAGTTTTGCCGACTGGGGCTTCGGTCTGTTTCGCTCCGATCCGGAAGCGCAGCGACACAGGGGCATCACGTACTTCATGTTCGACCTGCGTTCGAAGGGTGTGACTGTCCGGCCAATCGATCAACTCGACGGCGAACCCGGTTTCGCAGAAATCTTCCTCGAGGACGTCTTCGTCCCGAACGACCCCTCGAACCCGGGTGAGTCCGGGGTAATCGGCGGTGTGAACGAGGGTTGGCGTGTCGCGATGAGTACAGCGTCCAACGAACGCGGGCTATCGCTGCGCAGTCCGGGCCGGTTTCTGGCCACGGTGGATCGTCTTTTGGCTCTGTCCGAGGCCACCGGGCGAGCCGACGACACCGCGATGCGTGACCGTGTCGCCGATGCCTGGATCGGTGCCCGCGCATATCAGTTGAGTACGTTCGGCACAGTCACCCGCCTCGCCGAAGGCGGGCAACTGGGCGCCGAGTCGTCGATCAACAAGGTGTTCTGGTCCGAGTGGGACATCGCCACCCACGAGACCGCGCTCGACCTATTGGGGGCCTCGGCGGAACTCGCCGGCAACTGGATGGACGGCTACCTGTTCTCCCTGTCCGGACCGATCTACGCCGGCACCAACGAGATCCAGAAGAACGTGATCGCCGAGCGACTGCTCGGACTACCGAAGGGGGACCGGTGAGGTTCGCACTCGACGCCACTCACACCGACTTCGCGTCCAGCATCGACGCGCTGCTGACGAAGGCCGACATGCCGACGGTGATCCGCGCGTGGAACACCGGCGACACCGGACCGGGCCTTGAGCTGTGGCAGCGCCTCGCCGAAACCGGCGTCAACGGACTGCTCGTCCCGGAGGAACACGGCGGACTCGGTGCCGATGCCGTCGATCTCGTGGTCGCGGTCGAACAACTCGGACGTCACGCCGTTCCCGGTCCGGTGGCCGAGACCCTGGCCGTCACCCCCGCCCTGCTCGCACAGGTGGCACCCGAACGGCTGCCGGCGTTGGCATCCGGATCGCTCGCTACCGTGGCGGCGCCGCCGCACGTGCCATTTGCGGTCGATGCCGACTCCGCCGATCTCGCCCTGCTGACGGACGGCTCGACCATCCGGCTGGGCGAACCGGGTTCGGCCCGGGCGTCGGTGGATCAGTCGCGGCGACTGTTCTCGCTCACCGCGTCGGAAGCGTTGGGCGAGAGCGACTTCCTGCCCGCATTCAACCTGGGGGCCATCGCGACCGCGGCCCAACTGCAGGGGCTCGGGCAGACCCTGCTCGAGGTCACCACTGACTACGCGAAGCAGCGCAAACAGTTCGGCAGGGTCATCGGACAGTTCCAGGCCATCAAGCATCAACTGGCCGAGGTCGCAGTCGGGCTGGAGATGTCGAGGCCGCTGCTGCACGGCGCCGCGCTGTCCGTCCGCGACGGTTCCGTAGACGCGTCCCGCGACATTTCGGCCGCCAAGGTGGCATGCGGGGACGCGGCCTATCGCGCCGCCCGCGTGGCACTACAGGTGCACGGCGCAATCGGGTACACCCAGGAACATGATCTGTCGCTGTGGCTGACGAAGGTTCGAGCGCTCGTGACCGCCTGGGGCACGCCGGCATTCCACCGTGACCGCGTAGTCGAATCACTGGTGGGTGCGTCATGACATTCGAGAGCGAAGAGAGGGCCGCGCTCCGGTCGTCAGTCCGGGATCTGCTGTCCAAGCGTTCGGACTCGGCCGCAGTCCGCCGGGCGATGACCACCGAGCACGGCTACGACGAAGTCCTGTGGACAACGTTGTGCGAACAGATCGGCGTCGCCGCGCTCGCGATCCCGGAGAAGTACGACGGGGTCGGTGCGTCGCTACTGGAAGTGCATGTGGTGCAGGAAGAGCTGGGCAGGACGCTGGCGCCGTCGCCGATGCTCGGCAGCGCCGTTCTCTCCGCCCAGGCCCTCTTGCTCTCTGGCGACGACGATGCCTGCGCTCGCCTCCTTCCCGGCATCGCGGCGGGCTCGGTGGCTGCGTTGTGCTGGGCGAATCCGGGAGGCTGGAGCGGTTTCGGCGTGTCGACGGCGTGCGGCAGGCTGTCTGGGACCGCGTCGTACGTTCTGGGCGGCGAAATCGCGGACGCGCTGTTGGTGCTCACCGCCGACGGACTGTTCGAGGTCGATCCGGCGGCGGACGGTGTGAGGCGTCGGCGCGTGCCGACGATGGACCCGACGCGGGCGCTGTCGGAGGTGAGCTTCGACGATGTCCCGGCACGCACACTTGCGTCCCCCGCCGGCCTCGTCGACCAACTGCGTGCGGTGGCGCTGACCGCCCTGTCAGCCGAACAGGTGGGCGCGGCGTCCGCGGCTCTCGAACAGACAGTGGAATACGCGAAGTCACGCAAGCAGTTCGGACGGGCGATCGGTTCGTTCCAGGCGCTCAAGCACCGCATGGCCGACATGTACGCGCTGGTCGAGACAGCCCGGTCAATGTCGTACGCAGCGGCACTGTCGAGAACGCACGAGGACGCCATCATCGCGAAGGTGTACTGCTCGGAGGCACTGCAGCAAGTCGCGGCCGAAACCATCCAACTGCACGGCGGCATCGCCATCACGTGGGAACACGACGCACAGCTGTACTTCAAGCGTGCCCACGGCGCCGCGCAGTTATTCGGCCAGCCGGGGGAGTATCTCCCGGGGCTGGCGATCACTGCTGGGCTGTAGCCCGCTTTACGCCCACCAACTCCTCCAGGTAGCTCGCGACTCCGTCTTCGTCGTTGCTGGGCAGCATTCGGTCGGCCAGCGCCTGCACCTCAGGAATCGCGTTCGAGGGACACAGCGCAGTTCCGGCCCACATCAACATCGGGACGTCGTTGATCGCATCACCCACCACCGCGACCTCGAATGAGCCGATGCCCTCGACCGCACAAAGTTCGGCGAGGGCGCTCGCTTTCGAAACACCCGATGCGGCCATCTCCATGTACCGCGCACCGGAGTGGGTGACTTCGATACCCTCGACGCCCGCTGCCAATGTGGCCCGATACAGCTCGACACCCGGCACTTCCGGGTGCCTTGCGACGATCTTGACCAGGGGTTCTTCCATCGACGGCAACAGTTCGGACAACGTCATCTCGTGCGGATGCCGATGGTGGTCGGCGAATTCGCACAGCGCCGCGTAGGCGGGTTCTGCGACGAAACGAGTGGGACCGACGTTGGCGAACACGACCCCCGGCATCAGCGCCCGCACCCGGTTCATCGCCACTGCTGCCGACGCCATCGCGATGGTGGTCGTCGCCGTGATCACCGGGGTTCCGTCGGCGAGATCGAGGACCACAGCACCATTCGCACAGATCGCCTTGCCGCGAAACCCGCACGACTGCGCCAACTCGTGCACCGAGTGGCGGGCTCGGGCGGTCGCCCACACAACCTCGACGCCCGCCTGCCGCGCTTCCTCCATCGCCTGCGCGGTACGCGGCGAGATCACCCGGTCCGAGCGCAAGAGAGTCCCGTCGAGGTCGGACGCCAGCAGCCGAATTTGGGTCATCTGGGCATGATGCCAGGCTCGGCCGGTTCCGCGCACACCCCCGACAGTCGATAGCCTGGACTGCATGAACCACCAAGTACCCCGCATTGTGCTGAATTCCGGAACCGTCATCCCGCAGCTCGGACTGGGAGTCTGGCAGGCCGCCAACGACGAAACCGAGCACGCTGTCCGGTTCGCCCTCGACGAGGCAGGCTATCGGCACATCGACACTGCCGCCGCGTACGGCAACGAAGAGGGTGTCGGCCGCGGCATCTCGACCTCGTCCGTCGCTCGTGAGGACATTTTCCTCACGACGAAGTTGTGGAACGCCGACCATGGATACGAGCGGGCGCTGAAAGGCTTCGACACCAGCCTCGAACGCCTCGGCGTCGACTACGTCGACCTCTATCTGATCCATTGGCCGATGCAGGACGACGACCGCATTCTCCGTACGTGGGACGCACTGGAGAAGATCGCCGAGTCCGGGAGGGCCAAGGCGATCGGTGTGTGCAACTTCGAACCCCGCCACCTGCAGTTACTCATCGACCACGGAGGCACTGTGCCCGCGATCGACCAGGTGGAGCTACATCCGCATCTCGCTCAGCGGGACATTCGGAACTTCGGTACCGACCACGGCATCGTCGTCGAATCGTGGAGTCCGCTCGGCGGCACCAGCAACTCGGGCTGGGGCAAGGACTCGAAGCCGAATACCCTTCTGACCGAACCGATCATCACACGCATCGGCGACCGACACGGCAAGTCCGCGGCTCAGGTGATGATTCGCTGGCATCTGCAAAGCGGCCTGATCGTCATCCCCAAGTCGGTCCACGACTCACGGATCCGCGAGAACATCGACGTGTTCGACTTCGAACTCAGCGAACAGGACCTCAGCGAGATCGAGGCGCTCGATGGCGGCGTCCGCGTCGGCGCCCATCCGGATCAGATGAACGTCGGAGGCCCCGAGTAGGCGACCACACCGACTAATGCACAGCGCTCAGCTTGACCGGCATCTCCTCGAGTCCCGACACAAAGTTGGCGGGACGACGCCGTAGCGGACCATTGTCGACGAGCATCATGCCGGGCAGCCGCGACAGCAGTTGCTCGAACATGATCTTCGCTTCGAGCCGGGCGAGTTGGTTCCCGAGGCAGAAGTGAGTGCCGAAGCCGAACGCGACATGTGGGTTCGGTGACCGCTCCGCGTCGAAGACCTCGGGATTCTCGAATACCTTCTCATCGAAGTTCGCGGATTCGAACAGCAGCATCATCTTCTCGCCCTCGTGCAGTTCGGTTCCGAAGAATTCGACGTCGCGGGTGACCGTGCGGCACATGTTCTTGATCGGTGACGACCAGCGCAGCATCTCCTCAATCGCCGCCGGGATTCCAGCGGCGTCGCTGATCAGGCGTGCTTGCTGGTCGGGGTGGCGCATGAGCTGTTCCATCCCGCCGCTCAAGACGTGCCTGGTGGTCTCGTCACCACCGATGAGAATCAGCAGGGTTTCGCCGACGATGTCCTCATCGCTGAGCCGGTGCCCGTCGATCTCGCTGTGCACGAGGATGCTTGTGAGGTCGCCTGTCGGGTTCTGTCGTCGCTCTTCGATGGTGCGGAGCGTGAACTCGTTGAACGCTGCGTAGGCGTCCATCTGCGCCTGCAATTCCGCATCGGTGACGTTACTGCCGAGCGCGTTCATCAGATCGTCGGACCACTGCAAGAACGTGTCGCGTTCCTCAGGGCGTACACCGAGCATGTCGCCGATCACCGCCATGGGCAGCGGTGCCGCTAGATCGCGTACGAAATCCGCCTCGCCCTTCTCACACACCGCGTCGATGAGATGGTCACAGATCTCCCGAATCCGGCCGACCTTCGCTTCCACCTGTTTGCGGGTGAAACCGGCGTTGACGAGGCGACGATGCTGCAGGTGCTGCGGGTCGTCCATGTCGATCATCTGCGGCAGCGGGCCCACCCCGGGCCGAATTCCGCCCGCATTCGAGAACAGTTCCGGGTCGCGTTCGGCGGTGAGTACGGCCTCGTAGGATGCGGCGCCGACGATTCCGTCTGCGCGGTACACCGGCTCGTGGGCCCGCATCCACGCGTAGGCCCGGTGGGTGTCGCCTAATCCTCCCGAGTAGAAGCGTCCGTCGAGCAGATCGAATTCCGGCCTGTCCCCCATCGAGATACTCCTTGACCGAGATACTCCTCGGCATTGAATCCCACGAATCGTGCCCCGATAATAGAACGTGTTCCTACGATGACGCAGCGGTACGAATAGACCAGCGGTACGAATAGACCCGAGTTCTAGACCCGAGTTCAACCACCCGGAGGTGTGCATGATTAGCGTTAACGGCAGCAATGGACTCGCGAAGAAGTCCGTACTCGTCACCGGCGGCGGGAGTGGCATCGGATTAGGCGTCGCCACAGTCCTGGCGGCCGAGGGCGTCCACGTCACCATCTGTGGTCGCAACGAACAGAAACTCGCGAAGACGGCGCGGGAAATCGGCGAAGGCAACCCCGCCGGCAGTGTTGACACCGTAGTCGCCGACGTAACCGTCGAAGACGACATGATCCGGGCGGTCGCACAGGCGGCCGAGCGTACCGGACAACTCGACGGTGTGGTCGCCTGCGCGGGCGGCAACGAGACAATCGCTCCCGTAACCCAACTGGACGTCGAAGCGTGGCGTCGTACGGTCGACCTCAACATCACCGGCACCATGCTGACGATCAAGCATTCGGCCCGCGCTCTGGTGGCCGCGGGCGGAGGGTCGATCGTCGCGATATCGTCGATCGCGAGCAGCAACACACACCGATGGTTCGGGGCATACGGCCCGTCGAAGGCGGGGGTGGATCACCTCGTGCAACTCGCCGCCGACGAACTCGGCGCGAGCAACGTGCGTGTCAACTGCATCCGTCCCGGACTCACTCGCACCGACCTCGTCGCGCTCATCACCGACGGTGGCCCGATCCTGGAGGACTACCTGGCGAACACACCCATCGCGAGGGTCGGCGAGGTCACCGACATCGCGGCGCTCGCGAAGTTCCTCCTCGGCCCCGACTCCACGTGGATCACGGGCCAGATCATCAACGTCGACGGTGGCCAGATGCTGCGCCGCGGACCCGACTTCAGGTCGATGCTCGAACCGGTCTACGGCGCCGACGGTCTGCGAGGAGTGGTCACGCCATGACATCGCACAAGGTGCTCGGCAAACAGGTCGACATGCCGGTGGAGATTCGGCAGGCGTCGGCGTTCATGGCCATGTACTCGGTTCCGACCGCCGCCGCCCAGTCGTTGATCGACTACACCGGTCTCGAAATCCTGCAATTCCGACCGGGTCGCGGCATATGCGTCCTCGTGTTCGTCGACTATGTGGACGGCGACCTCGGCCCGTACAACGAATTCGGGTTGGTGTTCCTCGTCCGGGATCACCGCGCCGACAGCACATCGGTCGCACAGGATCTGAGGTCGCTGACGCAGGGCCGGGCGGGTGCGCTGATCCATCAGTTGCCGGTCGACGGCGAGTTCACCCTCGCCGCCGGCCGAGGCATCTGGGGTTTCCCGAAGGTCCTGGCCGAATTCGACGTGGACCACGGTGGTGCGGTCAAACGCGGGTCAGTCAGCCAGGACGGTCGCCTGATCGCGCAACTCAGCGTGAAACCTGGTATTTCGGTGCCTGGTTCGGGCACCAACACCTCACTCGCCGCCTACTCGCATCTCGACGGCGTCACCAGGGTCACCACTTGGGACATGAATCCCACCGGGGTTCGCACGCGGCCCGGCGGCGCGGAGTTGAAATTGGGAACTCACCCCATCGCCGACGAATTGCGGTCGCTGGGGTTGCCGAAGCGGGCACTCATCACGTCCTCGATTCCCGACCTGCCGATGACATTCGGGGACGCGCAGTCCATCTGAACATGTAGGTGACTGTTCGCGGGGGTGTGGGCAACCACACCCCCGACTCACCTGTCCACCTCCTCGAACGGTGCAGTCCGAGGTGAAAACCTGTACACATGAGCAAGACTTCTGCTCCGATATCGCCACTGGTCGAGTTCCTCCGGAAGACGTGGCGCGAGGCTGCCTACCTCGCCGTCACCGCCGTTGGGGCGCTCGCCGGCTTCATATACCTCGCTGTGGGGCTCGGGATCGGGCTAGGGCTCGCCGTCACCCTGGTGGGGCTTCCCTTGCTCGCTGCGGTCGTCGTCAGCGCCAGAGGCTTCGGCTACGTTCACCGGAGTCTGGCCACTTCGCTGATGGGCGCCACGGTCGGCGAACCACCCCAGTTCACACCGCGTCCGGGGGTCATCGGATTCGTCCGCTCCGGACTCACAGACCGCACGGCGTGGCGAGCGATCATGTTCGTGCTGATCAAGGGCGTCGTCGGATTTGCCGCGGCCCTGGTCGCGCTGGTGTTCGCTGCAGTCGCGCTGTACCTGACGATCTCGCCGATCCTGTGGCGGTTGCTCGCCATCACCAAGATCGACTCGACCGGGGCTGAGCGGCATTCGATCATCCAGATCGGAAACATCTACTTCGATACCTGGCCGCAGATGTTGCTGGTGTCCGCGATAGGTATCGGCTTCCTGTTGATCGCGCCGTGGCCGATACGAGGACTCGCCGCACTCGACCGCGCCCTCATCCACGCCCTACTCGGTCCCTCACGACGTGACTCGCGCGTCGAAGAACTCGAACTCAGTCGAACTGCAGCCGTCGAAAACTCGGCGACGCGGCTGCGACGCGTCGAGCGTGACCTGCACGACGGCACCCAGGCCCGCATTGTGGCGATGGCTATGACGCTGGGCCGCGCAGAAGAGCGGCTGGCCGCCGGGCAGGACCCGTCCGATCTGGTGCACAGCGCGCACTCTGCAGCGAAGGACACCCCCGTCGAGTTGCGAGAGTTGGTGCGGGGCATCCATCCCCCGGCCCTCGATCTCGGCCTCGCCCCGGCACTCGAGACCCTGGCTGCGCGCTGCGCGATCCCCGTAGAACTCACAGTGTCCGTCGAGTCGCGACCCTCTCCGGGTATCGAAGTCATCGCCTACTTCACTGTGGCCGAACTACTTACCAACGTCGCTCGTCACTCGGGCGCCACCCGAGCGTGGGTGTCGGCGACCTCTGACGGCGGCACCCTGTCGGTTACGGTGCGCGACAACGGCACCGGGGGTGCGCGTGTGGGGGCGGGAAGCGGACTGTCCGGGCTGGAGACGCGAGCCTCCACCGTGGACGGAACACTGTCCGTGCACAGTCCCGTCGGCGGCCCGACTATCGCGACCCTGTTCCTCCCCGTCGACGGAGCCCTCTGATGCGGATCGTGATCGCCGAGGACAATGCAATCCTCCGGGACGGCCTGGCACAGCTGCTGATCGAACGTGGTCACGAGGTTGCGGCGATCGCCATCGACGCCCACGCCCTGGGCGCCGCCGTCGCCGAACACAGACCGGACGTCGCGGTGGTCGATATCCGGATGCCTCCGACGTTCACCGACGAGGGGCTCGTGGAGGCTGTCGCGCTGCGCAGGAGGTTTCCCGATATCGGCGTTCTCGTATTCTCGCAGTGGGTAGAAACTCGTTACGCCTCAGAACTCCTCGCCGGAAAAGCAGCGGGGGTTGGATATCTGCTCAAAGACCGGGTAGCCGATGTCAGCGAGTTCGTCGACGCCCTCGTGAGGGTCGCGTCCGGTGGGACGGCACTCGACCCGGAGGTGGTGACCCAATTGATGGGATCGAGATGCAAGGCCGAGGCTTTGGACCGACTCACCCCGCGCGAGCGCGAGATGCTCGGGCTGATGGCCCAGGGTCTGTCGAACGGTGCACTCGCCGCGGCGCTGCATGTCACCGAGCGCGCGGTGGAGAAGCACATCGGCAACATCTTCACCAAGCTCGACCTACCGACCTCAGATGGACACCACCGGCGTGTCCTCGCAGTCCTCCGATACCTGGAGTGATGGCGACTGGGCCCGTAATGGACACTGGGCTCGTAGTAGACACTGGGGTCGCTCGCACTCGCGTGGTGCACACCTCACGCCAACGCAAGCAGCGCCAAGGCGGCTTGCTCGGGCACTGTGACGTCCAGGCTCGTCAGCTTCTCGAATCTGCCGAGCCGGTTCAGCACGGTGTTGCGATGACAAAATAGTTGCGCTGCAGTGTCGGTGACGCTTCCGGTCGCGAGGTAGGCCCGCACGGTCTCGGCGATCCGGTCACGTTCCTCGTCGGTGAGCGCGGCGAGGCCGGACAGTAGGTGACCCGAAAAATCCGCCTGATCATCGAGTCGGCTCTTGGTGACTCTCGTCCACGCGTCTGTCAGCGTCCGCAGTCCGTGCTCATCGGGACGGATGGTCCGAAAAATCTCGTGTGCGGTATTCGCGGCCGAAGCCACAGCCGCGAGACCGGGAGCTGCCGGGACCATTCCGCCGGCGATGTCCTGCAGTTGCCGGTACGGTGTCTCGGGTCCCCGGGTATGCGGTCGCGGCGCAGGCCACAGAATTACCACGCGGCCCGACTGATTGAGAACAAAGATATGTTCGCCCCTGGCGGCGAGAGTGTTCGCGATTCGGTGCACCATCTGGGACGACTCGGGGCCTGCGACGACGACGCGGAACATGCCGTCGGAGTCAACCTTCAGAGCGCGGGCAACCTGCTCGACCTTGCTCGGGACGAGGGGTGCGGGGCCGAACAGTTCCGCCAGGTAGGTCTGCTGTTCGTCGCGGGTGGAAGCGGCCATCGCGGCCTTCTCTTCGAGATAGCTTTGGTGAACCGCGCGAGCATGGTTGTCGACCGCCGCCCAAAGGCTGTCGACGTGCAATGCGAGAACCGCCATATCCGCCGAATTTGCGCGTTCGAGTAGCGACGACCACAGGATGCCGAAGTCGAGACGGATCGCAGCCACCAGATCTTCAACCGGGATTCCCTGTCGGGCGCGTTGCCGACCCAATTCCAAGGAAAGCGAACTGAGCCGAGTCGTCTCCGGTCCGGCGGTGACCGCCTCGAGTATCAGTCGAATAGATTCGCGGGCAGAATCTGCGAGATCCTCCCTTGTCACAAGGCCCGATTGATAGGCCTCGACAGACTCGAGCTCGTCGAGGAAGATCGTGACCAGGTCATCGACCTCGCGCACGGCGCCCGAAATCAGCTCACGCCAGCGCGGCAGACTCTCTTGCTTCCGTTTGGCGAGGTTTCTCACGAGAAGTTCCTTTCGCGCGAGTCGTCACTCAGGTTTCGCTCAGATCTCCCACTCTAGAATCGAGGCAACGCGCCGGCATCGTATATCGCTGACACGGCTGTTCCGTCGACGCCGCATTATGCACATACACAACATTTAGGCCCTTCTTCGAGGCAGATTACGATTTCCTCCCACTTCCGGGTGGGGTTTCATTGACGAAACGCCCATTGAACGATCTGCCCTATACCGCGCATCCACGACCGGAAACCTAGCCGACACCACCGACACAAAAAGAGAGTAGCCATGTCGGACGCAACATCTGATGACCGCCCTTTCCTCCCCCCGGCCAAAGCCGGGGGTTTCCCGGGCGGCGTTCTATGAACACCTCGGCCGCCGTACAGGTTGGCGGAAAGGCCCCAATTCCGCGCGACACGTCGCGGAGAGTGGCTTTCGCGGCGTTCGTGGGAACGGCGATGGAGTGGTACGACTTCTTTCTGTTCACCACGGCGGCTGCGCTGGTATTCAACGTGCAGTACTTCAGTTCCGACAACGCCTTGACGGCAACAATGGCGTCGTTCAGCACCCTGGCGGTCGGATTCGTTGCGCGACCGGTGGGTGGACTGCTGTTCGGCTGGCTCGGGGACCGGGTCGGCCGCAAGAAAATACTGATGACGACCATCGTCGGCATCGGGGTCTCCACTGTCCTGATCGGACTGCTGCCCAACTACTACTCGATCGGTGTCATAGCCCCGATCGCGCTCGTCGTATTGCGCGTGTTGCAGGGTTTGGCCGTCGGAGGTGAGTGGAGTGGCGCGGTCACGATCGCAGCCGAGTGCGCCTCGCCGGCAGAACGAGCGAAGTACGCATCCATCCCGCAACTCGGATCGCCGGTGGGGACGATTCTGTCCTCGGGAGCATTCTTCGTGACAGCGGCCGTGTTGTCCGAAGACGTGTTCAATTCTTGGGGTTGGCGCATTCCCTTCCTGTTGGCTCTGCCCTTGCTGGGAGTTGCCGTCGTCATTCGAAATCAACTCGAGGAATCCCCCGAATTCGAAGCCTTGCAGAAGGAAGACGCCGTTGCGGAAGCCCCTCTCCGCCAGGTATTCGTCGGGTCGTGGCGGCAACTTCTCGTCGGTGCTTCGATCATGTTCATCGGAACTGGCGGCTTCTACCTGATCACGACATTTATCATCAGTTACGGCAAACGGGTTCTCGGTCTGGGTGCGTCGATGCTTCTTCTTGCCACCGTCATTGCCGCGGTGATCGAGTTGCCTGTCATCATCTCCGGGGGAAGATTGGGCACACGATTCGGCTCGTGCCGCATCGTGATCGGCGGCGCAATCGCAACGATAGTTCTGGCCTTCCCAGTTTTCTGGGCGATCGGCACCGCACAACCCGTGCTCGTCGTCCTCGGTATGACCGTGGGCGTTGCCGCCGTCTCCTATCCGTACGCAGTCAGCGGGGCGGTACTCACCAGCCTGTTTCCCGCGAAAATCCGATACAGCGGGGTATCCATCTCGTCGAACATTGCTGGTATGGCATCCGGGTTCGTACCGCTGATCGCGACCGCCATCCTCACCGTCACCGGTGACCACCTCTGGCCCGCAGCGACCATCCTCGTCCTCATCGGCGTGATCGCCCTTGCCGGCGGCATCATCGCACCACGATGGAGTGTCGCCGAAGAGGGCCTGAAGCACTGATTCTCTTGAATTGCAACACTATTGCGTCTATCTCGACTCCGCTCCCGGACGATGGGATACGCGGTGACCGACCCACTCCAGAGAGGTATCCACACGATGACCACTGCCGGCAAGAGCGATCTGGACCGGTCCGTGATCGCGGACTTCCACCAGTTGTCACACTTCGGTGCGACATCCGGCGGCGGCGTCGATCGCCAGGCTGCCACCGCCGAGGACGCGGCCCAGCGGGCGTGGCTCGCCGAGTGGCTCGTCGACCGCGGATTTCGTGTCGAATGCGATCGGGTAGGCAACCAGTTCGGTCTACTCGAGATCCATCCCGACGCCCCGTACGTGCTGACGGGTTCCCATTTGGACAGCCAACCGCTCGGCGGCCGCTACGACGGTGCGTACGGCGTACTCGCCTCGGCGCACGCCGCACACCGGATCGCGCAGAAGTGGCGTGCCGGCGACATTGCGCCGAAATACAATCTTGCGGTGGTCAACTGGTTCAACGAGGAAGGCTGCCGGTTCAAGCCGAGCATGATGGGGAGTTCTGTCTTCACCGGCAAGCTCGATGTCGAGCGAGCGTTGTCGACCACCGATCGCGACGGCGTCTCGGTCGCAGACGCGCTGTCCGGGATCGGGTGTCTGGGATCGGGTGCGGGACCGAGAGCCGCGGCGTTTGCCGAGATCCACATCGAGCAGGGCCGAAACCTCGAGAACGACGGAATCACCATCGGTGTAGTCGATTCCACGTGGGCAGCCCAAAAATACGAACTGGTGATCCACGGAGATCAGTCACACACCGGATCGACGACAATGCCCGATCGGCAGGATGCGCTGCTCGGGGCCTCCCTGCTGGTGGTCGCGGCACGCGAGTTGGCCGAGGAGTTCTCGGACGCGCCGCTGCACACCTCGGTGAGCCAGATGACCATCGAGCCCAACTCCCCCGTCGTCATCGCCCGTGAAGTACGGATGAACCTCGACGTGCGATCGCCGAACGAGTCGGTCGTCGACCTCGCCAACAAGCGATTGATGGCGCGCTTCGCCGAGATCGAAACCCGCGCCCGGGTGCGGATCGAGAAGGCCACCGCGCACTCCTGGGGCGTGGCCGGCTATCAGCCGGAAGGTGTGAAACTTTCCATGAGCGCCGCAGACGACCTGGGGCTGACATACCGCCAGATCATGACGGTCGCCGGGCACGATTCGGTGAACTTGAAGGATGTCGTTCCGACGGTGATGTTGTTCGTGCCGAGCGTCGACGGAATCTCGCACAACGAGCACGAGTTCACGACTGACGAAGACGTTTGCGCTGGTGTGGACCTGTTGACCGAGGTGGTCGGCCGTCTGGCTGTCGGGGAGTTGGATCAGCAGCGGCGATGAGTAGTCGCAGTTGAGTCGTAGACGCGAAACGTCCTGCCGGCGGTATCGCTTATCGCTCATCGGTTATCGCTCAGTGGAAGGGGGAAAGTTGAATTGCTGGTTGAACGCTCCGGTGCAGTCCCAGAGCTGCAGCCGGGTCCCGTTGGCAGATACGTTGTCGGTCACATCAAGGCATTTCTCGCTCGGAATGTTGATGATTGCGCCACCGACCGGGTTGCCGTCGGTGACCTCGTCGGCCATCCGCCACTGCTCGCTCGTCTGACTTCCGCAGTCGCTGATCTGTATCGGTGCACCATTGGGGAAAGGATCAGAGCCATTGACCGCTTCGACCACGTCCAAGCATTTTTGGGTGTGCGGGTTGACGATCTGATTCCCAATCTTCTTCCACTGCTGGTTTTCCGCGCCCGTGTGGTCCCACATCTGCACAGGAGTGCCACTGACCGTTCCGTCATCGACGATGTCGAGAACCCGGCCGTCCAAACCGTAAATGGGAGAATCGAGCTGGGTATCGATCGCGATCACCGACACCGTCCCGCTGACAAAGTTGCTGACGTAGGCGCGGGACCCGTCCGGGGTGATCGCCAACCCGATCGGGCCTTCGCTCGTGGTATCCCCGCTCGGCCCGTCCCCGATCGGGACGGTCTCGATCACGGTGTTGGTGCCGGTATCGATCACCGACACAGTGGAGTCGCTACTGTTGGTGACATAGCCGAGCGACCCGTCCGGGGTGATTGCCACCCCGATCGGGAAACTTCCGACTGGGACGGTCGCGGTGACCATGTCGGTGCCGGTGTCGATCACCGACACCGTATCGTCGTTATTGTTGGGGGTGTAGGCACGGGACCCGTCCGGGGTGATCGCCACCGCCTCCGGGAATCTCCCGACCGGAACGGTGTCGGTGACGGTATCCGCTACCGCCGCCCCTATCCCGGCGATACCGGGCACCATCGCTGCGGTGACCACCGCGATGGTGAGACGCGCGACGCGCCCCCTGACCGTCGGGTGACGATGCACCGTGCTGTGCTGATCCACGTTCATCTCTTGCTTCAGAGGAACCAACCGGGTCAGCGTTTTTCACTTCGAGCTTCTTCCATTTCAAGAAACTGGCGATCGGTACCGGACACTAGCCCGTCGGAGGCTAACCGCCGGACTCTGGTCTCGGTCGAACGCACGCCGAATTTCTGGTTGTGACAACGCTGTACGGGGCATCACCGAACATTCGGATCGCGGCGTGCGGGGCGAATTCAAGGGGGTCGCCGCAACACCGGTTTGGCGAACAAAAAGTAGCTGCTCGTTGACGACTTCGGCGGGTGTCTTCCACCCGAGGGTTTCGCAGGGCCGGTTGTTGAGCCCGAGCCCACCGATCCACTGTCCGCCCGACGCCTGTCGTTGCACCTACCCACACGCTGGCCGTGGGAAACAGCATGGCGCAACCCGCCTCGACGCGAAAGGCCCAGTGGAACAACCCGACACGTCAGGTCGCACGCTCAACCACGTCCACCTCCAGTCCTATGCCACACAACGAAACTCTCGACGACCACATCAACGAATCGGTGCACTCGGGCTAACTAGGCTAAGACGACAGAGTCTTCTGATCGGCCCGTAGGCGCTGGACGGCATCGTCGAGATGCTCGGCAAGCATCCGCTGCACCTTCGCGGGCGTACTGGTCCGGATCGCCTCGCGCAGGGCCGCGTGTTCGTCCGCCTGTTCACCGATGTCGTCATAGGTGGTCTGCAACGCACCCAGGCACATCCGGGTCTCGATCAGCAGCGTCCTTGCTGCGCGAACCAGTCGTGGGCTCGAGGAACTCTCCACCAGAATCTGGTGGAACTGCTGGTCGGCGTCCGATACAGCCGCGGCGTCGCCACGTTCGGCCGCATAGCGCATCGCGAGCACTGTGGATTCGAGCGCCACATACGTAGCTTCCCTCCGCCCGTCGGCGAGGATCATCTCGAGTGCCCCGCGCTCGATCACCGATCGGCTGCGGTACACGTCGACGACGTCGTCCAGGGACAACTCCGTCACGAAGATCCCGCGGTGACGGATGCTGCGCAGTATGCCCTCGGACACGAGTCGCTGCATGGCTTCGCGCAGCGGTCCACGCGAGACCTGGAAATGCGCGGCCAGTTCCGCCTCGCCCAGTTGGGCGCCTGGCTCGAGCGCACCCTTCATGATGGCGGCTCTCAGGCGGTCCGCGATGAATTCGGCGGTCGATTGACGACTGGCGGGTTCCAGGTCAGTCAGAGCCATGACTGTTGCCTCTCTCGAACAAGGTTCCTAACGACGGTTGCACCGCCGTGTGGCCCGCAAGACGCAGACCTTCCCAGATGGTCACCTGGTTTGCCGTGAGGACGGGCTTGCCGAGGCGCTGCTCGAGACTACCCACCACCCCCATCGTCCTCATGGCCGTGTCGGGGATGAGTAGGGCCTGCGCGTCCGGGTGGTCGTTGCGCACTGCCAGTTCCACGACGCGTTCCGGGCTGAGCAGACCGACCTCCGCCGCGGTTTCGATGCCTGCGCTGGACACCGACAGCACTTCGATGTCGGCGGCGGCTAGGAACTCCACAAACAGCCTCGCAACGTCCGCCGGGTAGCTCGCGGCCACGGCCACGCGGGTGATACCGAGCGCGTGCAGGGCGTTGACGAACGCGAAACTGGTGCTGGATGTGGGCACGCCGGTCACCTCGGCGAGGCTCTCCGACTGTTGCTTCGCACCGTCGGGGCCGTAGACGAAGCTGCCCGACGTACACGCCCACACGACAGCGTCCGGCTTCTCGCCGGCGAGGAGTGCCGCCCCACCGGCAAGCTTCTCGGGACTCCCGAGGTCGAGCAATTCGGGCACGGCGTGCAGGTCGGTGCCATAGATGTGCACGACCGGCAGATCCACTCCGAGTATCTGCGCGGCGAAGGGGTAGTCGTCCTCGGCGGCGTGATCAGGGTAGATGAATCCGATGGTGGGTGTCGGTGTGCCGGTCATGCATTCTCCTCTTTCCTCGTTTGTGATGGCTGATGTCAGAAAACGTCATGGAGCCACCTGCCGGGCCCCGTCATGGGAAGTTTCATCCGGCCCAGACAGGCCCAGATCGTGAGTTGGTTGGCGGTGAGCACCGGTTTTCCGAGTTCGCGTTCAAGCGGAGTGATGAGGTCGTAGGTGGGCAGGTTGGTACAGGCGACGAAGATCGCTTCCGAATTCGGATCGTCCGCGGCGATGATGTGCTCGGCGATCGTGCGATAGTTGACTTTCCAGATGCCGCCGCCGAGCCCAAGGTGATCTGAGCGAACGACCTCGGTGCCCGCCTCTTCGAGGAACGAATGCAGCCGTTCCGTCAGCGGCGCGTCGTAGGGTGTGATCACCGACAGCTTGCTCAGCCCGAGGTGCTCGATAGCCTCGACCAGCGCACCCGACGTCGTCACGGCGTGCGGGGCGCCTGCCTCGCAGATCGCGTCGCACAGCGCCCGCTCGAATTCGAGGCCCTTGATAAAGCTCCCCGATGTGCACAGATAGGCCACGACCTCGGGTTCGACGTGCAGGACGTCGCGGGTTGCCGTCATGATGTGTCGTGGTTCGGAGACTAGTTCTGCCATCTCGAGACTGACGGGCACGGGTTCGTACGGGGTGCGCGCCAAATGCAGGCTTACTTCCAGCGGGGCCCATCGCCACAATTCTCGTTCGAGCGCCAAATCGAACGGGGCGATGATTCCGATTCCCCGTTGAGCGAGAGGCCCTTCGAATTCGGGAATGTTCAGTTCCACACCAGGCCTCACCTTCGTTTCGGCCGCACCCGTGCATTCTAAGATTGTTGACAATCATACGAGATACTCATACGGTGTCAACGTGAGTCGGAACCCGATCGTCGCGGTGCTTCATGCCCACGTCCCGCCGAGCGACGAACTCATGGCACCGGTTGCGGCCCGTGCCGAGGTTCGCTACACGGATGAGGCGGGACTGAGCGGTGCCCTCGACGGCGCAGATGTCCTCTTCCTGTACGACTTCCAGACCGATGCGGTCCCGGGGGCCTGGCACGCTGCAGGTTCTCTGCAATGGCTTCACATCGCGGGCGCGGGGGTCGATCCCGTGATGTTCCCCGAAATTCGCGACAGCGACGTCACGATCACGAACTCGCGTGGCGTGTTCGACGGCGCCATCGCCGAGTACGTCCTCGCTCAGATCCTCTCCTTCGCGAAGGATCTACCGGGTTCTCTCCGCCTGCAACAGTCCCACACCTGGCGGCACCGGGAATCCGAGCGCGTCGCGGGGCGCACTGCACTGATCGTCGGCACCGGCCCCATCGGTCGTGCGACCGCCCGCCTACTCCGGGCGGTCGGTATGGAGGTCAGCGGATCGGGTCGCCGCGCACGCAACGCCGACCCCGACTTCGGAACGATCACGGCCACAGAAGATCTCCCTGAGCAACTCGCCCGCGCCGATTATATCGTCGCCGTCGCACCACTCACCGGACAGACCCGGCACATATTCCGCGACGCAACATTCGCGGCGATGAAGCCGGGCGCACGGTTCATCAACGTGGGCCGCGGCGAACTCGTCCGCACCGACGACCTGGTCGCCGCGCTCGAGTCCGGAACCATCGCCGGCGCCGCGCTCGACGTGTTCGACGCCGAACCCCTCGCACCCGACCATCCGTTGTGGAGTATGCCGAATGTCTTCATCACACCTCACAATTCGGGTGATTTCGCCGGATGGCGCGATGTGCTCGTTGGGGTGTTCACCGACAATTTCGAACGCTGGGTGGCAGGCCGCCCTCTGGAGAACATCGTAGACAAGAACCTCGGGTACGTACCGAGCCGATAGCAGGACCCCGAACTGTCAGGCTGAAGGAGTTTTCATGAATCCCACCGACATGACCGCCGTCGAACTGGTCACGGCCTACTCATCCGGTGAACTATCCCCCGTCGAAGCCACCCGGGCAATCCTCGATGCCATCACCGAACGCGACAGCACCATCAATTCCTACTGCCTCGTCGACGAGGAACAGGCACTCGCCCAGGCCAGGAAGTCCGAAGAGCGCTGGGCCACCGGCTACTCCAAAGGACTACTCGACGGAGTTCCGATCTCGATCAAAGACATCTTCCTCACCGACGGCTGGCCCACCCTCCGCGGCTCACAAGCCATCGACGAATCCCAACCCTGGACCGTCGACAGCCCCGTCACCGCACGCCTCCGCGAAGACGGAATGGTCTTCCTGGGCAAAACCACCACACCCGAACTCGGTTGGAAGGCCGTCACCGACAGCGCTCTCTGCGGGATCACCCGCAACCCGGCCGACCCGACCAAGACCGCCGGCGGATCCTCCGGCGGCAGCGCCGCCGCCGTCGCCGCCGGTCTCGGACCCTGCTCCGTGGGCACCGACGGCGGCGGCAGCATACGCATCCCCGCGTCATTCTGCGGCATCGTCGGTTTCAAACCCACCCACGGTCGGATCCCCCTCTTCCCCGCAAGCCCCTTCGGGCCACTCGGCCATGCCGGCCCCCTCGCCAGAACCGTCGAAGACACCGCGCTACTCATGGACATCCTGTCCCTGCCAGACCCCCGAGACCCCACCTCACTCGCCCCCACAACAACCACCTTCCGCGGTGAAATCGGCCGCGACGTCATAGGACTCGGCCTCGCCTACTCCCCCACCCTGGGCTACGCCACGGTCGACCCGGAGGTTCGGACGATCCTCGACCGGGCAGTGCAGGCCATCGACGCCGCCGGCCTACCGGTCGCCGCCGCCGACCCCGGCTTCACCGACCCCATCGATGCCTTCAACATACTATGGGCGTCCGGAGTCGCCGCCATGCTGAAGAACTTCCCCGAAGGCACGCGAGACAAAGTCGACCCTGGACTCGGCAAAGCCTGGGAACGCGGCGGCAAGCTCAGTGCCGTCGACTACCTCGACGCCCGCGCCGTCGCCGCAGACCTCGGCATCACGATGGGCAAGTTCCACCAAACACACAACATCCTGCTCACCCCCACCGTCCCCATTCCCGCCTTCGACGCCGGCCATGACGTCCCCCCCGACAGCGATTTCACCAGTTGGCCGCAGTGGACCCCGTTCAGCTACCCCTTCAACCTCACCCAACAACCAGCCATCAGCATCCCCGTCGGCACCACCAGCGCCGGACTTCCGGTCGGACTGCAACTCATCGGCCCACGACACTCGGACGACCTCGTCCTCGCCGTGGCACGATACGCCGAACACGTACTGGGGTAGGTCCACCGAGAAGCACACGATTCGCGCTACATCCGAAGAGGTTGATGCCGCACTCGACGGCGTAGCCGACTCTTGAATCACGCCCTAGAATTCAACGGTTCCCCTGAGGTACCGCCGGTATGCCCCGGACAGGGAGACGCGGTCGCCGCGCACGTCGCAGTGAACGGTTCCGCCGCGCGCCGACAGTTGCCGGCCGACAAGGCTGCCACGACCCAGTGCGGAAGCCCAGTAGGGCGCGATCTGCGAGTGCGCGGAACCCGTCACCGGGTCTTCCTGCACGCCGGCCGCGGCACCGAACCATCGCGACACGAAGTCGACTCCGTCCGCGTCGGACGCCGCGGTGACGACAATGCCACGCACCTTCAGCGGACTGATCACAGCGAAGTCGGGGGCCATCGATGCGATGTCGTGTTCGGACTCCGCGACGAACACGAGGTCGGTGGCCTTCAGGCACTCCCGCACCGCAATGCCGAGTGCTGCGACGACCCTGGTATCGGCGGCAGTCGGCACCGGCGGCTCGGCCGGGAAGTCCATCACCAGCGTCGCGTCCGGTCCCCGATCCACCTTCAGCCAACCGCTGCGGGTCCAGAACTGGATCCGGTCGGCATCCGGGTGTAGGTCCTCGAAGATCTGCGCAGCGGCAGCGAGGGTGGCATGACCGCACCGGCCTACCTCGACCACCGGGGTGAACCACCGCAGGTGATAGGCCGGATATTCCTGATCGCGAGGGGCCGCGTCAGCGGGAAGGCGAGCTGTGTAGAACGCCGTCGCGGACAGATTGTTCTCTTCGGCCAGGTGCTGAAGAACCGAATCGTCCAGCCACGCTGTCAGCGACATGACCGCCGCCGGGTTGCCCTCGCAAGGGTCCGGCGGCGAATGCGTCGATTTGATGGATATCCAACTTCATGGCTCCCGATGATGGAGGCTTGCCTGAACCTCGTCAAGGGTCATCCCACACACTGTTGACCGGTCCCATCTGTCACGCCCGAGCGAAACTCAGCGTCTCGCCCTCGACGCCGCGCATCCAGAGGTCGTTGCAGGCTGCGACGAGTTCGGGCAGTCCCTCCTCGATCGCGGCGAAAACGTTGCCGGGCACCCAGCCGACATCACCGTTGAGTAGGAGGTTGTTGCGGCCGTAGAAGATCGCGAGGTCGGTGGCGCCCTGCGCGGCGTGTGCCTCGGAGCCGGGCTCGTATCCGTAGGCGGAATTGCCGATCTCCCACGGCTCGAAGTCGAATAGGCAAACATCACCGGGAATTGGTGTGACGGTGGGATTCTCGCGTCGCGGCGCCTCCGTGACACGCGGGATCAGGGTGTATACCTCGTTGCGCGCATATTTGGCGTGGTACGCCTCGCCCCCTTGCGGGAGTACGTTCCACACTGCGTCGCAGGTCAGCGGCGCATCCTCGTCGAGGAGTCGGGCGCGGCAGGTCACGCCTCGCTTGTCCAGAGTGATGGTGATATAACGAGCCACGATTCCTCCTTGTGAACAGTCGAGTGAAGGTCAGATCTCGTCGAGAACTTCCGACCAGAGAGTCAGGGCGTCGTCGACTTGTTCTGCCGTCACGATGAGCGGTGGAATCATCCGCACGACGTTCATGTGGGCGCCGCAGGTCAACAGCAGCAACCCCTTCTTCGCGGCCAGTTGCTGCGCGGCAGTCGCTTTCGCTCGATCCGGGGTACCGTCGGCAGCGGTGAACTCGCTACCCACCATCAGTCCGAGACCGCGCACATCCCCCACCGCGTCGATGGCCTTGCGGCGGGTGCCCTCGAGCAGTTGCGTGCCGCGCACGGCGGCGTTGGCCACGAGGTCCTCCTTCTCGATCACTTCGAGTGTCGCGACCGCGGCAGCGCAGGACACCGCGTTTCCCCCGTACGTCCCGCCCTGTGAACCCGGCCAACCCTTGGCCATCAGCTCCTCGGACGCCGCGATGCCCGACAGAGGGAAGCCACTGGCCAGCCCCTTGGCGATCGTGATGATGTCGGGCCGGACGTGGAAGTGCTGGAACCCGAAGAACTTGCCGGTGCGTCCAAAACCGGTCTGGATCTCGTCGATGACGAGCAGGATGCCATATCGGTCGGCGCGCTCGCGGAGTCCCTGGAAGAACGCGGTGTTGCCCGGCACGTAGCCGCCCTCGCCCAGGACGGGTTCGACGACGAACGCCGCCGTCTCGTCGGGCGCGGTGAGCGTCGCGAAGATGTAGTCGAGTTCCTTCAACGCGAAGGCGGTGGCCTCCTCCTCGGACCAGCCGTAGCGGTAGGCATTCGGGAACGGCGCCACGTGGACTCCGCCCATCAACGGGCTGAAGCCCGCCGAGAACCGGGTTCCAGAAGTGGTCATCGTCGCGGCCGCGACCGTGCGTCCGTGGAAACCGCCGTGGAAGACGATCACGTTGGGACGCCCCGTCGCCTGCCGCGACAGCCGCAGCGACGCCTCGACCGCCTCGCTGCCGGAGTTCGCGAAGAACAGCGAATCGAGGTCCGCGGGCAGCACCGAGCCCAGGCGGTCGATCAGCTCGAGCATCGGCTGGTGCATGACGGTCGTGTATTGGCCGTGGATCAGCGAGCCGACCTGCCGACGGGCGGCCTCCACGACGTGCGGATGGCAGTGCCCGGTGCTGGTGACGCCGATACCCGCGGTGAAATCGAGATAGCGCCGACCGTCGGTGCCGTAGAGGTAGCACCCCGCCCCATGATCGACCGTAACGGGTGTGGCCTGTGCGAGCAGTGGAGAAAGCCGAGTCACGAGAAACCCTCCCACGCGTAGATACTGCCGAACGTCGGCAGTGTGCATTGTCAGATTGTTGACAATCTGTATAGCATGATCAGAGTCACTTCGGCAACGGCGATTGGGGAACAACCATGCTCGAGGAAGCAGCAATCGGATCCGTCCCGACCGGTCTCTTCATCGGCGGCAAGTGGCGCCGGAGCGCTCGCACCATGCCGGTCCACGACCCATCGACGGGCCGGATCCTCACCACGGTCGCGGACGCCGATGCGAGCGAGGCCCGTGAAGCGCTCGACGCGGCCGTGGCGGCGCAACCGGCATGGGCGGCAACTCCTCCCCGCGAACGCAGCGCCATCCTCACCAACGCGCACCGGCTGCTCCTCGACAACGTGGACCGTCTCGCGCTCGTCATGACCCTCGAAATGGGCAAGCCGCTCGCCGAGGCACGCGGCGAAATCGCTTATGCCGCCGAATTCTTCCGGTGGTTCGCCGAGGAAGCCGTCCGCATCGACGGCGGCTACATGACGGCACCCGGCGGTGGGTCACGATTCCTCGTAACGCGCCAGCCGGTCGGACCGAGCCTGCTCGTCACCCCGTGGAACTTCCCGATGGCGATGGGTACCCGGAAGCTCGGGCCCTCGATCGCCGCCGGTTGCGCGTCCGTGATCAAGCCGGCCGCCCAGACACCGCTGTCGATCCTGGCTCTCGCAGACATCCTCACCGAGGCGGGACTCCCCGACGGGGTTGTCAACGTCGTCACCACCTCCAGCCCCGACGAGGTGATCACTCCGCTGATCCTCGACGGGCGTGCCCGCAAACTCTCGTTCACCGGCTCGACCGCAGTCGGGAAGCATTTGCTCGAACTCTGCGCCCGAACGGTCATGCGCACGTCGATGGAACTCGGCGGCAACGCGCCGTTTCTCGTCTTCGACGACGCAAACCTCGACGACGCCGTCGACGGCGCAATGGCTGCGAAGATGCGTAACATCGGGCAGGCCTGCACCGCCGCCAACCGAATCCTCGTGCACACGGCGGTCGCGGACGAGTTCACGCGCAAGCTCACCGAGCGGATGGCCGCGCTCCCCGTCGGGCGCGGCACCGAGGACGGAGTGGTGGTCGGACCGCTGATCGACGAGGCGGCCGTCGAGAAGGTCGGCGGACTCGTCGCGGACGCGATCGAACGCGGAGCCACGGTGACGACGGGCGGCGAGCGTCTCGACCGCCCCGGCAACTTCTACCCGGCGACGGTCCTGACCGGCGTGCCCGACGACGCCGAGATGTGGCACAACGAAATCTTCGGGCCGGTCGCCGCGATCAGCACGTTCGACTCCGAGGCTGAAGCGGTCGAGCGGGCCAACGACACGCCCTACGGCCTCGTGGCCTACGTATACACCGAGAGCCTCACGCGGGGTATCCGCGTGAGCGAAGCACTCGAATCCGGAATGGTCGGGCTCAACCAGGGCGTCGTGTCGAATCCGGCGGCACCCTTCGGCGGCGTGAAGGAATCCGGACTCGGACGCGAAGGCGGGGCAACCGGCATCGACGAATTCCTCGAGACCAAATACATCGGCATCGCGATGTGAGGCTCGCTAAAGCCAGGTGTTCTCCGACGACGTCGTCAGAAACGCCTCGAGGTCGTCGCGCCAAGGCGCGGGCACGGTCTTGTCCGGTTCGATCCCGGAGTACTGCCCGCGGTAGAACAGCAGCGGCCGTTCCTCCCTGATCTCACTCAGGGAGGAGACCCGGCCGAACACCACCCAGTGGTCGCCGCCGTCGTGAACGCTCTCGACTGAGCAGTCGACGTGGGCAAGTGAGCCGGTCAGGATCGGCGACCCCAGTGGTGAGACAGTCCAGTCGACCCCCGCGAACTTGTCAGGTTCGCGCGAGCCGAAGCGGGCGCACGTCGACTGCTGCTCTTCCGCAAGCACGTTCACGCAGAACACGCCACTGCTCTCGATCGCCGCCCACGACCGCGAAGTCTTCGTCGGGCAAAATAGAACCAGCGGGGGTTCGAGTGACAGCGCTGCGAACGACTGGCACGCGAACCCGACCGGCTTCCCGTCGGCGAGAGTAGTGATGATGGTGACGCCGGTGCAGAACTGGCCCAGCACCGTCCGGAACCGTCGAGGATCGATCGACTCTTCAGTGACCGCCCCGTCTCCCGACGCATCACTCACGGATGCATCCCGACACTGAAGTCGTGACCCCACAGGCTGACGGCCGTGCTCTCCCTCGCGATCCAGCTCTCGTCCTTCACCTGGCGTCCCTCGCAACCGAATTCAATGTCGAAACCACCCGGCGTCTTCATGTAGAACGAGAGCATCAGATCGTTGACGTGGCGGCCGAGCGTCGCCGACATCTTGACCTTCTTACGAAGCGCGCGGTCCAGGCAAAGACCTACGTCGTCGGAATTCTCGACCTCGATCATGAGATGCACGATGCCGCTGGGCGTGGGCATCGGCAAGAAGGCGAGGCTGTGGTGTCGTGGATTGCAACCGAAGAATCGCAACCATGCCGGCGGGCCGTCGGCGGGCCGCCCGACCATCTGTGGAGGCAACCGCATCGAGTCGCGCAGCCGGAATCCCAGCACATCGCGGTAGAAGCACAGCGATGCCTCGTCGTCGGTAGTCGAGAGCACGACGTGCCCCAACCCCTGTTCACCGGTGACAAACCTGTGGCCGTACGGGCTGACGACGCGCCGATGTTCGAGCGCGGCACCGTGAAACGCCTCGAGCGTATTGCCCGACGGGTCCTCGAACGCGATCAGTTCGTCGACCCGACGATCCGCCAACTGCTCGGCTCCACCCTCCTTGAAGGCAACACCCGCCGTCGCGAGATTGGCCCGGACCTCTTGCAACTCCGCGGCATTGGCCGTCTCCCAGCCCGAGACCGCCAACCGGTCCTTCTCTCCCGGAAAGATCACGAGGCGGGCGGGAAAGTCATCCATCCGTAGATACAGAGCGTCCGGGTTGGTACCCCTGCCCTCCACCATGCCAAGCACTTTCAGGCCGTACTCACGCCAGGCGGCCATATCCGTCGCCTCGATGCGCATGTACGCCAGTGAACGGATACCCATCCCTAACTCCGATCCAGAAGGAAGCCCGTTGCCAACCGGTTGAACTCGTCGAACTTCTCCAGCTGCGCCCAGTGTCCGCAGCCACCGAAGACGTGCAACTGCGCCCGCGGGATCATCTTCAGCGCCACGAGTGCTCCGTCGAGCGGGTTGACCCGGTCTTCTCGACCCCAGATCAGCAGCACCCGCTGACGCAGCTTGTACGCCTCGCGCCAGAGCATCCCCTTCTCGAAATCAGCTGAAGCGAAAGACTTTCCCATCGCTTTGGCCGCCGCGAGCGACTCCGGAGTGCTCGCCGCGGCGAAGCGCTCCTCGACCAGTTCCGGCGTGATCAGCGATTGGTCGTAGACCATGACCCGCAGGAAGGCTTCGAGCTTCTCCTTCGTCGGCCCCTCTGGCGGCGCGCTGAACTTTCCGAGGTTCTTCACGCCCTCGGTGGGATCCGGCGAGAACAGATTGACGCTCAGTCCGCCCGGACCCATGAGAACGAGCCGTCCCGCGCGGTCCGGGTAGTCGAGCGCGAAACGCACCGCGGCACCGCCACCGAGCGAATTGCCGAGCAGGTGAACGCGCCCGCCGATATCGAGAGTGTCGAGCAGATCCTTCAGAGCGGACGCGCTGTGCACGAAGTACTGCGGATGCTCGGTCGGCTTGTCGGACAATCCGTATCCCGGCTGATCGACGGCCAGCACATGGAACTTCTCGGCAAGGACCGGAATGTTCTTGGCGAAGTTCGACCACGACGAAGCACCCGGACCGCCGCCGTGCAGCAACACGATCGTGGTGTCATTGCCCACTCCGGCCTCGTGATAGTGCAATTTCAGGTCGGGCCGGACCTGGGCGAACTTCGACGTGGACTCGAACGTCATGACTTCTTCGGTAGTGGTCACCTGCGCTCCTAGACCATCGTGTCCGTGATCGGCAATCCGAATTCGCCGGTGCCGTACATAACGTACGCGCGTTCGGGATCGTTGGCCGCGTGAACGCGTCCCGCGTGGGCGTCTCGCCAGAAACGCTGCAACGGAGTGCCGTTCGCCAACGCAGTGGCTCCCGAACTCTCGAACAGTTTGTCGATGGACGTTATGGCCCTACCGGTGGCGCGCACCTGATCACGACGCGCCCGCAGACGCAATTCAAAGGGAACCTCTTCGCCCTTCACCAGGAGTGCGTACTCGTCGGCGACGTTGCCGACCAACTGACGCCACGCGGCGTCGATATCGCTCGATGCTTCGGCGATGCGAACCTTCGCGAACGGGTCGTCCTTGGCCTTCTCGCCGGCGAACGCCGCGCGGACACGCTTGCCTTGATGCTCGACGTGCGCGTCGTAGGCACCGTAGGCCATTCCTACGATCGGGGCCGAGATGGTGGTGGGATGAATTGTTCCCCAGGGCATTCTGTAGACAGGCGCGGTGTTGCGCTCGAGCCCGGGAGCGGTGAGGTTGCTCATCGCCTTGAAACTGAGGACACGGTGCGTCGGGACGAATACGTCCTCGACCACCACGGTGTTGCTGCCGGTTCCCCTCAATCCCACCACGTTCCAGACGTCGTCGATCCGGTAGTCCTCGCGCGGGATCAGGAAGCTGACGAAGTCCACCGGACGGCCGTCCTTGATAACCGGACCGCCGAGCACCGCCCAACCGGCGTGATCACAACCGGAAGACCAGGCCCACGCGCCGTTGACCTTGTAGCCACCCTCGACAACCTGACCGGCCCCCATCGGGGCATAGGAGGAGGAGATTCGAACGTCGGTGTCGTTACCCCACACATCTTCCTGCGCCTGCTGCGAGAACAGGGCGAGGTGCCAATTGTGGACGCCGATGATCGAGGCGACCCATCCGGTGGACCCACAGGCGCTCGCGATCTTCCGGACCGCCGAGTAGAACAGCGCCGGGTCTTCCTGGAATCCGCCCCACTGCTCGGGTTGGAGCAATCGGAAGAATCCGGTCTCCTGCAAGCCCTTGATGGAATCGTCTGGGATACGACGCAGATCCTCGGTCTCCTGCGCACGCTCGCGCAGCGTCGGCAGTAGTGCGTCGAGTCGCTGCATCACCTCGTGACTGTCATGGTCACCCACAAGACGCTCCTGTCTCACTCGCTGGTTCACTTATCTCTGAGACTAGAACACGTTCCCATTAATGTCGAGATCCCGGCATATGTCCTGTTTGACGGCCCGGGTCTGGAACGAAGCGTCGAAATATCTGGCACATCTCATTCAACTTCTATAACGTGTTCTACTAACAGGATGAAGGGATGTGACGACACAATGGCGCAGATACGCGAGATCGATGTGGGCACTGTCCAGACCCGCTTCGCGCGTGGTTGGCACTGCCTGGGGTTGACTAAGTCGTTCACCGACGGCAAGCCGCATTCGATCGAGGCATTCGGCACCAAGCTCGTCGTTTTCGCTGACAGCAAGGGTGAACTGAAGGTTCTGGACGCCTATTGCCGGCACATGGGCGGCGATCTGTCGCAGGGCACGATCAAGGGCGACTCCGTGGCCTGCCCGTTCCACGATTGGCGCTGGGGCGGCAACGGAAAGTGCACCAGCATTCCCTACGCGCGTCGCGTCCCCCCGATCGCCCGAACCCGAGCGTGGATCGCTCTGGAGCGGAACGGCCAACTCTTCGTGTGGAACGACCCGGAGGGCAATCCCCCACCTGACGAAGTGACCATTCCCCGCATCGAGGGCGCATACAGCGACGAATGGACCGACTGGACCTGGAACTCGATGCTGATCGAGGGCTCCAACTGTCGCGAGATCATCGACAACGTGGTGGACATGGCGCACTTCTTCTACATCCACTACGCGTTTCCGACGTACTTCAAGAACGTCTTCGAGGGCCACATCGCCGCCCAGTACCTCAACACCAAGGGCAGGCCCGACACCGGTATGGCGACGCAGTACGGCCTGGATTCGTTGCTGCGTTCCGAGGCTGCGTACTACGGACCGTCCTACATGATCAATCCGCTGTGGAACACCTACGGCGGCTACGAGGTCGAAAGCGTCCTCATCAATTGTCACTACCCGGTGACAAACAATTCGTTCATCCTGCAATACGGGGTGACGGTGAAGAAGCCGACCGGCATCAGCGACGAGTCAGCAGGCAAGCTCGCCGCGAAGTTCACCGAAGGCATCGCCGAAGGCTTCCTACAGGACGTCGAGATCTGGAAGAACAAGACCAAGATCGACAACCCACTGCTCTGCGACGAAGACGGTCCGGTGTATCAGCTGCGACGCTGGTACGAGCAGTTCTACGTCGACGCCGCCGACGTCACCGACAAGATGACGCAGCGTTTCGAGTTCGAGGTAGACACCACCAAGGCCAACGAGGCATGGCAGCAAGAGGTGGATGAAAACCTTGCCCGCCAGAAGGCTGAACGTGAGGCTGAGCAGTCCGAGAACGCGCAGTCCGAGAGCACGGAAGCCCAGGTCTGATCGTGAAAGCCTCGACCGACTGGGCCAAAGCGCCCGACTTCGCCGGACAGCCTGCTCGGCTCGAGGCCATTCATGCGCAGACGATCGTCGACAAGGCCGTCTACCTCGACAACGGAATGAGCGAGGTCGAGTGCCGGGCTTGCGGTAACTGTGTTCTGGTGCGTAAGAACAGCCTCGCGCACACGAGCATCCAATGGACGACCGACCCAGCTAAAAGCTGCCCGACGTTCCGGGACACAGTCGGCGACGGGCAGTCGTCGGCACCGCGGGACGGATGCCCACGGCTGCAGGAGAGCATCGATCACGCGGTGACCGAAGGGGTCATCGAGGTGAGAGGTGGCGCCGAGTAGTCGGTAGCACCTTTGCGCGCCGATGCGTCGCCCGATGTGACATTCGTTCAGTCTGACTGCACAAATGTCACATCGGGCGCGCGTGTCGTGGGTTTCGGGCGCAGAAGCTGCGGCATAGGCTGGAACGTGCCGTCGGATACGGCGGCATGAGCCGAACGGGAGGCGCGCCATGTCAGGCAGAATTGTGCACTTCGAGATCCCCTTCGACGATGGTGACCGCGCACGCGCGTTCTATCGGAATGTGTTCGGGTGGAACATCGCCGAGATTCCCGACATGGAGTACAGCATGGTCACCACCGGCCCCGTCAGCGAGAGCGGGATGCCCGACGAACCGGGGTTCATCAACGGGGGCATGATGCAACGCGGCGAAGTGACCTCCCCCGTGGTCACTCTCGACGTCGACAACATCGATGCAGCGCTGGAGAAGATCGAGTCGCTGGGCGGCAAGACCGTCAGCGGCAGGACACCGGTCGGAAACATGGGTTTCGCCGCCTATTTCACCGACTCCGAGAACAACGTCGTCGGACTGTGGGAGACGGCAACCCGGTGAGTGCCCGCCGACCCTCCGCGATTCAAGAAGCGCTCGCCCCGACCGAAGCAGCCGAGGCCGCATTTGCTTCCCTCTGCAGTTCCAGGGCAATGTCGATGAGCTGATCCTCCTGGCCGCCGACGAGTTTGCGTTTGCCCGCGCGGACCAGGAGTTCAGCGGACGAGACGCCGTACCGCTGCGCCTGACGTTCGGCGTGCTTGAGGAAGCTCGAGTAGACGCCCGCGTAGCCCATCATCAGCGCCTGGCGGTCGAGCAGACATTCGGCAGGCATCGCGGGTCGCACGACGTCCTCGGCGGCGTCGGCGATCGCGTAGAAGTCGATGCCCGTCTTGACGCCGATCTTGTCGCACACCCCCACCAGCGCCTCGACCGGCGCGTTACCGGCACCTGCACCGAAACGCCTTGTACTACCGTCAATCTGCTTGGCACCCGCCCGCACCGCGGCGATCGAGTTGGCCACGCCGAGGCCGAGATTCTCGTGCCCGTGAAAGCCCACCTGCGCATCCGAACCGAGTTCCTGAACGAGCGCCTCGACACGGTCGGACACCTGCTCGAGGACCAGTGCGCCGGCAGAGTCGACGACGTACACGCACTGGCAACCCGCGTCGGCCATGATCCGGGCCTGCTGGGCAAGCTTCTCGGGCGGGATGGAGTGCGCCATCATCAGGAAGCCGACGGTTTCGAGATCGCGATCGCGTGCCAGTCCGAAGTGCTGTATGGCGACGTCCGCCTCGGTGCAGTGCGTCGCGATACGGCAGATCGAGGCGCCGTTGCCCTGCGCGGCGATGATGTCGTCCTTGACCCCCAGCCCCGGCAGCATCAGGAACGCGATCTTCGCATTCTTCGCCGTGTCGACGGCGATTGAGATCAATTCCTGCTCCGGCACCTTCGAGAACCCGTAGTTGAATGACGAACCGCCGAGGCCGTCACCGTGCGTCACCTCGATGACCGGAACTCCGGCGCTGTCGAGTGCGCCGACGATGGCGCGGACCTCATCACCGGTGAACTGGTGACGTTTGTGGTGTGAACCGTCGCGCAGGGATGTGTCGGTGACTCGGATGTCCCAGCCCGCGTCGAAGTGGACCATTGTGCTCATGCCTCCACACTCAGGAGTTTCTGGGCGATCTCCTCGCCCACTTTGGTTGCCGCAGCCGTCATGATGTCGAGGTTTCCCGCATACGGCGGCAGGAAGTCGCCGGCACCCTCGACCTCGACGAACGTCGTGACCGTGGCCTGCCCGCCCGACACGACACTCGGGTCGTCGAACTGCGGCTCGTTCAACAGACGATAGCCGGGAACGTACTGCTGGATATCCGCGACGACGCGGTGGATGGAATCGGTGATCGCGGCGCGGTCGGCGTCCTCGGGGATCGCGCAGAAGATCGTGTCACGCATAATCATCGGCGGGTCGGCGGGGTTGAGGATGATGATGGCCTTGCCGCGCTGTGCGCCGCCGATGGTTTCGATGCCGCGACTGGTGGTCTTGGTGAACTCGTCGATGTTCGCGCGGGTACCGGGCCCGGCCGACAGGGATGCCACCGATGCGACGATCTCGGCGTAGGCCACGTCGACGACGCGCGAGACCGCGTACACGATCGGGATGGTGGCCTGCCCGCCGCACGTGATCATGTTGACGTTCGGGGCACCGAGGTGTTCACGCAGGTTCGCGGGCGGGACCACGGCGGGTCCGACGGCGGCGGGTGTCAGATCGACTGCGCGGATACCCGCTGCCTCGTACCGCGATGCGGCCGCACGGTGCACATACGCTGAGGTGGCTTCGAAGACTAGATCGGGCTTCTCCGACTGGTTCAGCAGCCAGTCGATGCCCTCGGCGGATGTTTCCAGCCCCATCCCGCGAGCGCGGGCCAGGCCCTCACTCGCTGGGTCGATCCCGATCATCCATCGAGGCTCGAGCCACTCCGACCGCTGAAGCTTGTAGAGCAGGTCGGTGCTGATGTTGCCCGAACCGACAATCGCGACACTTGCCTTGGTCATGAACAAACTCCTACTTGAACTGCAAGGATACGGATCCGAGCCCACTGAAGTCGGCGCGGAAGTGATCGCCCGGGTGAGCGTCGATAGCGCGGGTGCATGAACCGGGAAGCACGATATCGCCAGCCTTCAGTCTTACACCGAAACTCTCGACCTTCTGCGCGAGCCAGGCAACGGCCGTCACGGGATTACCGAGCACGGCGTCGCTGCGCCCCTCGGCGATGGTCTTGCCGTTGCACGTCAGGACGGCATCGATGGCCTTGATGTCGATATCTGCCGGTCGCACCCGGTTCTTGCCGAGTACGAAACCCGCGGACGAAGCGTTGTCGGCGATCGTGTCCGGCAACGCGATCTTCCAGTCGGTGATGCGACTGTCGATCAACTCGATGGACGGCGCGAACGCCACGGTTGCAGCGAGGACGTCCTGCTCGGTGCAGCCGACGCCGGGGAGATCGGCGCCGAGGACGAAGCCGACCTCTACCTCGACGCGCGGATAGCAGAACCGCGAAGTATCCACCGGTTGATCCTCGAACACCTCCATGTCTGCGAGCAGGTGCCCATAGTCGGGTTCGTCGACGCCCATCATCTGCTGCATCGCCAGCGAGGACAGGCCCACCTTGTGCCCGACAACCTTCGCGCCGTTCTGCAGTCGACGGCGAATGTTGATCAACTGGATCTCGTACGCGTCGACGACGTCGATGTCAGGATGGACAGTGGTCACTGGGCCGATCGGAGCGCGACCGCGCTCCGCGGCGTTGAGCCGATTCGCCAACTCGGTGCGTAGTTGCGACGAGAGCATGGTTTACGGACCTTCCCTGAGGTTTCACACGCACGCCGGATTTCACTGCAACGTGTTTCGTTCTTGTTTGTTGGTGTCAGTAATACTTCCTGGCAGAAACGATGGACTGACAGCCTCATCATTCTATAACGTGTTCTACATGAGCAAGCACGAATACGACATCGTGGTCGTCGGTAGCGGCGCCGGGGGAATGACCGCGGCCCTCACCGCGGCGCACAAGGGACTCAGTGTCGTCATCCTCGAAAAGGCCTCACACTTCGGCGGCTCCACTGCCCGCTCCGGTGGGGGTGTGTGGATCCCGAACAACGAGGCTCTCATCGCCGCTGGCGTCGACGACACGGCCGAGGCCGCGCGGACCTATCTATACAGCATCATCGGCGATGTCGTCCCCAAGGACCGAATCGATACGTACCTCGATCGCGGCCCCGAGATGCTGTCTTTCGTGCTGAAGAACAGCCCGCTGAAGCTGCAGTGGGTACCCGAATACTCCGACTACTACCCGGAGGCACCGGGCGGTCGCCTCGGCGGGAGGTCCGTCGAGCCCGCCCCCTTCGATGGAAGAAAGCTCGGCCCGGATCTCGCCAAACTCGAACCCGCCTACGTGAAGGCCCCGGCCAACCTCGCCGTCATGCAGGCCGACTACCGCTGGCTCAATTTACTCATCCGCCACCCGCGCGGGCCACTGCGGGCGGCCCGGGTCGGACTCCGTTTCCTCGGCGCAAAGCTCACCGGCAAGCGACTGCTCGTCCTTGGTCAGGCACTGGTCGCGGGACTTCAGGCCGGACTGAAGGCCGCCGGTGTCCCGATTCTGCTCGAAACCCCCCTCACCGAACTCTATGTCGAGAACGGAGTGGTCAAGGGCGTCGAGGCCGAGGTCGACGGCCGACCGCAAGTCTTTCGGGCACGCCGCGCCGTGGTGATCGCCTCGGGCGGATTCGAGCACAACGACGAGGCTCGCAAGAAGTACCAGCGCGCACCGATCGGCACCGAATGGACCGTCGGCGCCAAGGCCAACACTGGCGACGGCATCTGGGCGGGCGAGAAACTCGGTGCCGCTCTCGATCTGATGGAAGATGCCTGGTGGGGGCCCTCCATCCCACTCACCGGCGGGCCCTGGTTCGCGCTTTCCGAGCGGAGCCTGCCGGGCTGCATCATGATCAACGGATCCGGCAAGCGCTTCGTCAACGAATCCGCGCCGTATGTGGAGGCGACGCACGCCATGTACGGGGGGAAGAACGGCCAGGGCGACGGGCCGGGCGAAAACATTCCGTGTTGGCTCATCCTCGACCAGCGATACCGCGACCGATACTCCTTTGCCGGGATCACCCCTCGCTCCCCGTTCCCGCGTCGCTGGCAAAAGGCCGGCATCATCGTCGAGGGGGGAACTGTCGCCGAACTGGCCGAGAAAATCGGTGTGCCGGTCGATTCGCTCACCGAGACGGTCTCGCGCTTCAACACCTTCGCCCGAGGCGGCAAGGACGAGGACTTCGGGCGAGGTGAGAGCGGATACGACCACTACTACGGGGATCCCCGCAACAAGCCGAACCCGAGCCTCGGCCCGCTCGTGAAGGCGCCCTTCTTCGCCGTCAAGATGGTCCCTGGCGACCTCGGCACGAAGGGCGGACTCCGTACCGACAAGAACGCGCGCGTGCTCCGACAGGACGGGAGCACCATCGAGAATCTCTACGCAGTGGGCAACGCCAGCGGACCTGTCATGGGACACACCTACGCCGGGCCGGGCGCGACGATCGGTCCGGCAATGACATTCGGCTACCTTGCGGTTCTGGACGCCCTCGCGAAGCCGGGCGACACCGATTCGCCCACCTCACTCACCGGAGACACCACCAATGCCCATTGATCCGAAAGTTGCCCTCGGCGCCGAGCTGCCAACCCAAGAATTCTCCTGGACGAGTTCGGACGTGCAGCACTATCACCTGGCACTCGGCGCCGGATCTCGTCCCCTCGATGAGAACGAATTGCGGTACCTCACCAACGGCACGCCACAGGTTCTCCCCACTTTCGCCACCGTGGCCGCCAATTTTCATGCCACCGAAGCGCCGCGTGTGTCGTTTCCCGGCGTCGAGATCGACCTCGCCAAGGTCGTGCACGGCAGCCAGGAAGTGACCGTGCACCAACCCATTCCGCCGGAGGGCAAAGCCCGCACCACCACCCGCATCGCCGAAGTGTGGGACAAGGGCAAGGCCGCCGTGATCGTCCAGGAATCGACCACCACCGAACTCGACGGCACTCCCCTGTGGACGGCGCGGTCGTCGATCTTCGCCCGTGGAGAAGGCGGTTTCGGCGGCGAGCGCGGGCCTTCCCAGTCAGTCGAGTTACCCGACCGACCCGCCGACATTTCGGTCGACACCCCCGTGCTGCCCCAGCAGGCACTGATGTACCGGATGTGCGGCGACCGAAATCCCCTGCATTCCGACCCGAAGTTCGCCTCTGCCGCAGGGTTTCCCGCACCTATTCTGCACGGTTTGTGCACCTACGGAATGGTGTGCAAGGCGGTGGTGGACGCGGTCCTCGACGCGGATGCGACCGCGGTCGCCGGATTTCGTGCCAGGTTCGCGGGCGTGGTGTTTCCTGGCGAAACGCTGCACACCAAAATCTGGAAGAACGAGGACAGGCTGTTGATCTCGGCCACGGTCCCCGAACGCGACAATGCTCCTGCACTGGCGGACGTAATTCTCTTCCTAGCATAGTTACCGGAACGCAATCCGCTTTTGCGCAGCTAAAACGGATTTACTCAATCCGCAGACACGATGCCGCAACCCTTTGTACGATTTCTGTGACCTCATCGAGACGTGTTACCGATGATCGGGGCGGTTCCACTTCTCTTCACGAGCAGTTGCGAACAAAGGGGGGACCCCCGTGTCCCAGCGCAGAAATTTCCGTCCCGTACAACGTGCTGTCGTCGCCGCCGGTCTCGCATTCTGCGCGACTGCCCTGGTCGCGCTTCCCGCCAACGCGGCACCGGTGTCGGGAAGTGCCGGCAGCGGCCTTACCGGATCACTTACCATGGGTTCCTCCGTTATCCCGACACCCATTCCCAGCCCGTCGGGACTGGCCGCGCTAGCGGTCGCCGTGACGCAGACCGGCAAACCCTATCTCTGGGGTGGGGAGGGTCCACACGCGTGGGACTGCTCGGCACTGGTGCAGTGGGCGTTCCGGCAGGTAGGGGTGAGCCTCCCCCGCGTCACCTGGGATCAGGCCAACGTCGGTGCACCCATTCCTCTGTGGGCACTGGCTCCCGGCGACGTCATCTTGCTCAACGACGCGTCACATGTCGGAATCTACGCGGGCTTCGGTCAGGTGTTCAACTCATACGCAAGCGGAACGCCGGTAGGCCTGACTCCGCTGTCGGATTTCCGCAACATCCACAGCATCCGCCGGTTCTGAGATGCGCTAGGGGCCGCGCGCCTGCGGATGTTCGGCCCGAAAACGATCACGCTGAGCGCCGCAGAGTCGACAATCTGCTCACCAGGCGGTCGAAGTCTGGGGTATTTCCAAGGCCGACCAACACGTCCTCCCACGGCGCTTCGGCAACGGCGGTCAGCGGAATCCCCCTGTCGTACAGCACGTCGACCACGTTCGCGAACCGTCGCACGGTCTCCGCATCGGTCTCGCGCAGTCGGGGCACACCGTGGATCACCCACCGTGGGAATCGCGCAGACAGTTCGAGATAATCGGACGGGGCGGTCGGGGTACCGCATAGGAGAGAGAAGTCGAACCAGATCGTCCGCTCGCGTATGGCCGACGCGGTCACCGAGCGATTGCCGACCGTCAGACGACGCGCTCTCGCACGTGCGGACGTTCAGATTCGGATGCTCTGACGAATCGTCCGAGCGCAAACCCTGTCCACTCAGTATTGGAGGCGCGATAATCGGTGGGGCCCGCGACTCGCACCACGGACAAGTTGCGCGCCAGCATGGAGATCGACGGCTCGAAGAGGTGATGGAACAGCGGGTTGGGCAGCAGTCCCCCGGGCGAATAGTTCGATGTGACGACCAGCGTGATTCCGCGGGCGAACAGGGCCTTCAACAGCCGCGCCATCAGCATCGCGTCTCCGACATCGTGCAGGTGGAACTCGTCCAAACACAGCAGTCGGATATCCCCGAGCGTGGCGTCGATTGCTCGGTCGATGGAGCCGAGGGTGTGGGCGGCCGCATGGAGCCGGTGGAAGAAGTCGTGGAAATGCACTCTCCGCTTCGGAACCGGCGACGACTCGTAGAAGCGGTCCATCAGCCAGGTCTTACCTCGCCCGACGGGCCCCCACAGGTACACACCTCGCACTCCTGCCCGGCACTGCGCAAGAGCGTCGGCAGTCTCGCGCAGGGCCGCCGTGGCATTTTGCTGCGCGTCATCCGACACGAACTCTACATCCATAGAGGACACCCTACGAATGTAGAGTCTCAGACGGCAACCGTACGAAGCCGATGTGAGGAGACAGATACGTGCCAGACCGGCGTGAGCAGATAGCCGACGCGGCGATCAGGATCATCGCGTGCGAGGGTATGCGCGCACTGACGCACCGCGCGGTCGACCGCGAGTTGGATCTACCAGGCGGGTCCACGTCCTACTACTTCCGCACCCGCCGCGCGCTGACCGAGTCGGCAGTGCACCGACTCGCCGAACGATCGCGGCGCGAGTTCGAGGAAATGCACGAGTTCGAGAAAACGACAGCCTCTCCAATCACCCTCTCCACAGCGGCCGAGGGCATCGCCCGGTTCCTCGACAGACTGCTCCTGAACCGTCGCGACGACCTCGTCGCGCGGCACGCACTCACGGTCGAACTGTCGGGTGACGCCGAACTGCATCCCCTTCTCGCGTCCTGTCTGTTCTCCCGTGCCCGCGCCACCGAACTGTTCGCCACCCTCGGCGTACCCGACCCGGACACAGCGGGCGCCGACCTCGTCAGCGTCCTCGAAGGCCTTGTCTTCGACCGGTTCGTGGGCGCCCGATCCCTCGACGGTATCGAACCCGGCACCGAGGCCAGCGTGTGGCAGTTGACTCGCGCCGTCACGTCGTACCTGCGTGGCGTGGCGGCCTGAACGATTGTCCCTGAACGAATGCCACAGCGCCCACGCATCTGCAGATCGTCACCGAGGTCCGGCCCGACATCTTCCGAGGACCGCTGCATGACGCTGCGGCTGGGGGTTGCCGCACCCACGTCGGCGCGGCATGGTAGGAATCATGACCCTCGACTCGAACCCCAACTACCCACGTGACTTAGTTGGATACGGGCCACATCCGCCCGACCCGCGGTGGCCGGGCGGTGCGAAGATCGCCGTCCAGTTCGTCCTCAACTACGAGGAGGGCGCCGAGAGCAACGTGCTCCACGGCGACGCGGCATCTGAGACATATCTGTCCGAGATACCCGGAATGCAGGCGTACCCGAACCGCCAGATGGGCTCCGAGTCGATCTTCGAATTCGGCGCCCGCGCTGGGGTGTGGCGGGTGCTACGGCTCTTCGAGCGCCGAGGGCTGCCCCTGACCATTTTCGCGGTGGCCAAAGCGCTGCAGAGGAACCTCGAGGCCGTCAGCGCCTTTCGTGAACTGGGTCATGAGATCGCCTGCCACGGCCTGTGGTGGAGGTCGTACCAGGAAGCCGAGGAGAGCATCGAACGCGAGCACGTGGCTGAGGCGGTCGAGATCCTGAGGCAGCTCACCGGCACGGCACCGCTCGGCTGGTACACCGGCCGCGACTCACCGCGCACCCGCGAGCTGGTGGTCGAACACGGCGGCTTCGAATACGACTCCGATTCGTACGCCGACGACCTGCCCTACTGGGTGAAAGTGCAGACAACCAGCACGCAGCAGATCGACCATCTCGTGGTGCCGTATGCCTTGGACACCAACGACCTCAAGTTCGTGATACCAGCCGGTTTTCCGACCGGGGAGCAGTTCTTCACGCACTTGCGCGACGCATTCGACGTACTCTACGCGGAGGGTGTTGCCGGGGCCCCGAAAATGCTCTCGGTCGGGCTCCATTGCCGAATTGCGGGCAGGCCGGGCCGTATCGCCGCGCTCGAGCGCTTCCTCGACCACGTGCAGTCGCACGACCAGGTGTGGGTGGCGAGACGGATAGACATCGCCCGCCACTGGCGCGACGCGCACCCGGCCTGAAAGGTAACGTCATGGATCTGTCTTTCGTCACAGAGATCTCCTCGCCCCGCAGCAGGGATGAACTGCCGGCGCCGGAAGCGGGTGATGCCTACCTCGCCGGTGGTACGTGGCTTTACTCCGAGCCACAGCCGTCGACCACCCGCCTGATAGACCTGGCCACGCTCGAGTGGCCGACGCTCACCGTTCACGACGACGGACTCGAAGTCGCCGCAACTTGTACCATCGAACAACTTTGCACCACAACATTTCCGGAAGAGTGGACAGCGACGATCCTGTTCCGTCCGTGCGCGGAGTCACTCGTCTCGTCGTGGAAGATCTGGCACACGGCGACGATCGGCGGCAATCTTGCGCTGGCCCTTCCCGCCGGTGCCATGATCACTTTGTGCTGCACACTCGATGCCGACCTTCTGCTGTGGACTGCCGGCGGCGGCGAGCGCCGGATTCCCGTAGTCGAGTTCGTCACCGGAGATGGCCGCACCCTCCTCGATACGGGTGACCTGATCCGGAGCATCCACTTTCCCGCCACTGCACTGCGCGGGCGCACAGCGCTGCGAAAGATCGCGTACTCGCGATTCGGCCGTTCCGGCGCGGTGCTGGCCGGACGCCTCGACGAAGTCGGATTCACGCTGACCGTCACCGCATCTACTGTCCGTCCGTTCATCCTGCGCTTCCCGGCCGCACCCGGCCCCCAGTCACTGAGTGCGGCCCTGTCGGAACAGATCTCTCCCGTCGACTACCTGACGGACGCACACGGCACCGCGGACTGGCGCCGTCACGTCACCGGAGTTCTCGCCGAGGAGATCAGGAGAGAATTGGCATGAAGTTCACCGTTGATGGACAGCCCGCCGATGCCGACCCGCGGCCCGGCCAGTGCCTGCGTAGCTTTCTGCGTGAACAGTACCGATTCGCCGTGAAGCAGGGTTGCGACGCCGGCGACTGCGGTGCCTGCACCGTGCTGCTCGACGGAAGCGCCGTGCATTCATGCGTCGTACCCGCTCACCGTGCCCGGGACCGCGAGGTAACCACCGCTTCCGGTCTCGGTCGACCCGACCAGCTTCACCCGGTGCAGCAGCAGTTCGTCGACGCGGCCGGGTTTCAGTGCGGATTCTGCACACCAGGCATGGTGGTGACCGCATCTGCGCTCGATACAGATCAACGAGCGGATCTACCTCGTTCTCTGAAAGGAAACCTCTGCCGCTGCACCGGCTATCGCGCAATTCGCGACGCCGTCGGCGGGGTGTGCAACACCGAGTCGGACAGCGCCGGTGAGTCGTTCGGACGGTCGCTTCCTTCGCCTGCCGCCAGCAGAGTGGTGTGCGGCGCCGAACCATACACACTCGACCTGGCAGTCGAAGATCTGTTACACATCCAGATACTCGGCAGCCCGCACGCGCATGCGCGGATTGTCCGTCTCGACACGTCCTCCGCCGAGCGACTACCCGGCGTCCACGCCGTGCTCACCCACCGCGACAGTCCCGACGTCGTGTTCTCCACGGGGCGTACCGAATTTCGCATCGATGACCCGGACGACACCTACGTCTTCGACACCGTCCTCCGCTTCCGAGGACAACGCGTCGCGGCCGTTGTGGCAGAGTCCGTCGGCATCGCACGGCATGCAGTACAACTGATCGATGTCGAATACGAACTACTCGAACCCGTCTTCGACCCCGACCAGGCCCTCCGCTTCGGTGCACCCCCACTACACGGCGACAAGAGCGAAGGGTCCCGGATCGCGAACCCGGCACGCAACCTGGTCGCCGAACTCCACGGCGAAGTCGGTGATATCGGTGCAGGACTCGCGGAGGCGCGGGAGTCGGGCGCGGTGGTGGAGGGCACATGGCAGACGCAACGCGTGCAGCACGTACATCTCGAGACCCACGCGGCCCTGGGATGGCTGGATTCCGACGGGCGGCTGACCCTCCGGAGCAGCACCCAGGTGCCATTCCTCGTCCGCAACGAACTCGCGCGCCTGTTCGGTCTCGACTACTCACAGATCCGAGTCTTCGCAACCCGTGTGGGCGGCGGGTTCGGCGCCAAGCAGGAGATGCTGGTCGAGGATCTCGTGGCACTGGCCGTCTTGCGTACCGGCAGACCTGTGCAGTACGAGCTGACACGCTCCGACCAGTTCACGATCGCCCCATGCCGACACCCCATGCGAGTCTCGGTGAAGGTCGGCGCCGACGGGGAAGGGGCACTGACTGCCCTCGCCGTGGACGTGGTTTCGGATGCCGGCGCGTATGGAAATCATTCGGCGGGTGTGATGTTCCACGGCTGCAACGAATCCTTGGCGCTCTACCGAAGTCCTAACAAGCGGGTGGACGCCCAGGCCGTCTACACCAACAACCTGCCGTCCGGCGCCTTCCGCGGCTACGGACTGGGCCAAGTCATCTTCGCCGTGGAGTCTGCGCTCGATCAACTGGCAGCACGGCTGGGAATCGATCCATTCGAACTGCGCCGCCGCAACGTCATCGTTCCGGGCGACGACTTCGTCGCAGCCGAGGTGGAGAACGGCGACCTCACCTTCGGCAGCTACGGGCTCGACCAGTGCCTCGATCTGGCCGAGTCGGCGCTGGGCCGTGGCAACGGCATACGGCCGCCGGACGGCCCGCAGTGGCGGGTCGGCGAGGGGATGGCGGCGTCCATGATCGCCACGATTCCAACACGAGGACACTTCGCCGACGTCTCCTGCACCCTTGTCGAGGGCGGCCGGTACGAACTGCGCGTGGGCACCGTGGAGTTCGGAAACGGCACCACCACCGTCCACGCCCAGCTCGCCGCTTCGGCACTGAACACCACGGTCGATCGAATCACGATCCTACAGTCCGACACGGACGTCGTCAGGCACGACACCGGGGCCTTCGGTTCGTCCGGAACGGTGGTGGCGGGCAAAGCCGTACACCTCGCCGGAATCGGTTTGCGGGAGAAGGTGTTCGAAGTCGCTCGCCGTGTGTCAGGTGCCGCCTCCGGTAGCGACTGCGAGCTGACACCCGACGGTGTTCGGGTCTGCGGCAGAGTTGTCGAACTCGACAAGCTGGTAGCCGAGGGCCCCCTCCGGGCCGAGGGCCGGCACGAGGGAACACCCCGCTCGGTTGCGTTCAACGTCCACGCGTTCCGTGTGGCAGTCGACATCGTCACAGGCGAAGTCCGCATCCTGCAGTCGATCCAGGCAGCCGATGCGGGTAGGGTCCTGAACCCACAGCAGTGCCGCGGGCAGATCGAGGGGGGCGTCGCTCAGGCGATCGGAAGCGCGCTGTACGAGGAGATCCTGCTCGACGGTGCCGGAACCGTACTCAACCCGCAACTACGGAACTACCATGTCCCGCAACTCGTGGACGTGCCGGACACCGAGGTGTACTTCGCCGACACCTTCGATGAACTGGGCCCACGAGGCGCCAAATCGATGAGCGAGTCCCCGTACAATCCGGTAGCCCCTGCCCTGGCCAACGCCATCGCCGACGCCACCGGTGCCCGGCTTCACCACCTACCGATGACCCCCGCCGCCATTTGGCGTGCGCTGCCGGACAGTGAGGAAACCTGACCGCAATCCTTCGGCGGTGCGGCACGAAAGGGCATGTGCGGTCCCGATATGCACTTCGCGGAAATTTGTCGTGGGCCGATGATACATTCGCGGCCGTGATCGTTCGCTGCCGCTTTCGGGCGTACTGAGACAGGTGCAACAGCTACGATGAGAGACGTTGTGCTGGTTCTTCTTTCTTGTGATTGCTCGAGCGGTCGTTCGAGTTCGAACGTGGCGAGCCATGAATTGGTTCGCGGCGCTGCGCGATGATAGGCGAACCGGAGAAGGATCTATCGTCACTCGAAGTGGGCTGCTTCTATCCGCATCCGAATGAAACGGTGTGGCAGGCGCTGACTGACCAGAAGATTGTCGAAAGATGGTTGATGAAGCCCACCGGCTTTAGAGGTGCGCAGGTAGGAAACACCTTATTCTCTCGGTGCCATCGAATCCACCAGGTGAGATCGCTTGTGAGGTTCTGTCTGTGGTTCCAGGTAGGACGATGACCTGGAGCTGGTTCGATTTGCGTGCGTCACGCCCGGCCCGTTGGAAGGTAACTTGGTCGATTGAACCCCAGGGGCGCGGGACAAGGGTCCTACTCACTCAGTGTGGCTTCGATGTCGAGAGTCCTCGCGCAAAGATGGCTCGAAATGCTATGGAGCGCGGATGGCGAACGGCCCTGGCGAAATTGGGTGACATCTTGACCTTGGGAATTGACCGAGACTGGGATCTGCCAGCGTCCGGTACAGGCAACGGGTAGCTCGAGCTAGAGCAAGTCTGCGTCTGCGTATCGAGACCCTGCGCTAGCTGCAGCTGGGGACCATACAGCTAGCCGGTCAAGATGATCCGCTCCGCCGACCTCACCACCCTCGCCACGCTCCGACACACACAACAACCAGGCCAGAGGAGAACGCCGAATGACAACACCCGCCAACACCGACCCGATGATGGAGGCGATCGGCAAAGCCGTGACCGACGGTCACAGCGGAAACACCGTCGCCGCCCGGAGCGGGCTTCTAGAGCTCTGGACAACCATCGGGCCCCGCGGCGACCCCTTGCACCGCTGCACACTCGCGCACTACCTCGCCGACCTCTACGACGATCCGGCACAGGCGCTGGGCTGGGATGTACGTGCACTCGACGCAGCCGACTCAATCACCGAGCAACGCGTCCAACAGCACCATGCCAGCCTGCACATCGCGGGCTTCTACCCCTCGCTTCATCTCAATCTGGCCGACAACTACCATCGGCTCGGGTCATTCGAGGCCGCCGCCGAACACATCGACGCCGCACGTGAGCATTCGTCTGCCCTGCCTCACGATTCCTACGGGGATCTCATGTGTGTCGCGATCGACGAAGTGACCACGTCCATCGCGAACGAGTGCACCGCTCCCCGTTCTTCAGCTCCGGGCCCGACTGCATGACAGGTAGGGGCGCGCCACACGATCTTGACGAGACGATCACTCACCCCGAGCGCGTATGAGCAGGTCCGTGTGTGCTGATTCGCCAACCCGATCAACGGTCGTACTCATCGTGGACTTGACTATCGGTAGGCGATTTTCGTTGCGGGGCAGCTGCTCACCAGCCGGCAATCCAGTCCACGATCGCGGATTCCCGCAGCGTACTGAAGACCACATCTGCGTCCAGCTTGGCGTTCGCCGGGCTTGGCACACCTACGCAATAGACTCCCGCCGCTTTCGCTGATCGCACGCCAGTACCTGAGTCTTCGAAACAAGCACTTTCCTGTGGCGCGTGTCCGAGCAATCGGCACGCGGTGAGATTTCGGGTGCTGGTTTTGGCGAGATCACCTCGTCAGCGGCGATGCTCACCGGAAACACGTCGCTGAATCCTCCGCGGTTCAGAGCACAATCGAGAAATTCGCGCGGCGAGTTGCTTGCCACTGCTACGGGAACCTTCTCGGCGATCAAGGCCACCAACTCGTGCGCACCGTCCATGGCGTCCGCACTGCGGTTTACTACGTCCCAGGCCAGCCCCATGAGCTCCGTTTCAAGAGCAGTCGGTGACATGCCGTCATCGAACAGCGCAGCTAGAGCAACGCACGCATCACCTAGTGATCGGCCGATCAACAGCGCCTTCTGCTCCGCGCCGAAGGATAGTCCCCGTCGCGCAAACAATTCAGTCTCGGCGACCGTCCAACATGGCTCGGTATCCATCAGCAGACCGTCGCAATCGAATACGACGGCTTTGGGTGCAAATTCTTGGACTGACATGCGCTCGCTTCCCCTCTGTAGCGATCTCGGTCCGCACTGTCACCCGTATCCTGCACCAACTCGGACTGAATCCACGGCATTTGGAGCACACCTCAAACGTCGATGCGATACAGCAGAACCCCAGCGCCGGTGGCCGCCGCCGGCGCGCTCTATGCCGCAGCGATCTCTCGCTGCTCACTTCCCTCGACCGGTTCGATCTGTTGCGCGTAGTGGAAGTGCGGCCGACGGCGGCCGAGGAACGATCCACACCACGACATCACCGCGACGTACCGGTTTCGGAAGCCGACCAGGTAGACGAGATGCACGGCGAGCCACAGGAACCAGGCGAGCACACCGGTCAGTTCGATCTTGCCGACGCGGGTAATCGCACGGAAACGGTTGATGATCGCCATGCTTCCCTTGTCCCGATAGCTGAAGGGTGTTCCGACAGATCGCTTCCCGGCGATGATCGCCGCGACGTGGCGGCCACCCTGCATCGCAAACGGCGACTGGGCAGGCAGGTCGTTCAACGACGCCATGTCGCCGATGGCATAGATGTCGTCATAGTTGCCCACCGTGAGGTCCTCGTCGACCAGCAGACGCCCGCCGCGACCGGTCTCGCAACCCGTCCGCTCCGCGAGTACTGCCGCAAAATCGTTGGCCTGAATGCCCGCCGACCAGATGATCGTCTCCGCGGTGAGTCGCTTTTCGAAACCGCTACTCGGCGACGACAGCGTCGCGCCGCTCTCGTCGATATCGGTCACCATCGTGCCGAGCACGACCTCGACACCCGCGCGTTCCAGCGAGTCCTGCGTGTATCTACTGAGCTTGCCACCAAACACCGGCAGCGTTTCCTTCGCACCCTCCACGAGGGTGACGGTGACGTCTTCGGAGCTTGTCTGGCGCAGTGACTTCTCGAAGTAGCGTCCTGCCAGTTCCTTGATCTGCCCGGCCAGTTCGACACCGGTCGGGCCGGCGCCGATCACGATGAAATGCAGCAGGTCTCGGCGACGTTGCGGGTCGGCGGTGGTGTGCGCCTCCTCGAAGCAGCGAACGATCTGCCGGCGCAACCGGTCGGCGTCGGCGACGGTCTTGAGCGCGTACGTCACCTCGGCGAACTCATCGCGACCGAAGTACGCCTGCCGCGCGCCGGTCGCAGCGATCAGGCTGTCGTAGCCGAGCGTATGTCGCACCCCACCGGCCTCGTAGGCGACTTCCTTCTTGTCCGGGTCGACGTCGACGACCCGCCCCAGCCGGACGTCGCCGCTGGGGTACTTGGCGAGGATGGCGCGGATGGACGGGGCGATCTCGCCGGGCGAGATCACGCCGGTCGCGACCTGGTACAGCAATGGCTGGAACAAGTGCTCGGTGGTCTCGGAAATCAGCACGAACGGCGTGCCGGCCTTGCCGAGTTTCTTCGCGGCCGCGAGGGCGCCGAATCCCGATCCAACGATGACGACCTGTGTGCGATCCATCGAGAATCCCCTCCGTTTTCTGTTGCGTTTGCACAGCAACTCCTGCTTAGCGTTGCATATGACAGATTTTATGGTTTAGACGTGTCCAGTTGCGAATAAGCTGGGCGAATCGAAATTGTGTTATCTCGATTTCTCATAGATTGCGAGCGAAGGACGTAGCCTCGAGTCATGGAATTCCGGCAGCTCCGCTACTTCCTCGCGGTCGGCGAGGAGGGAAGCTTCTCCCGTGCGGCACGACGCTGCTTCATCTCTCAGTCCGCGATCAGCCACCAGATCGCCAAGCTCGAACGCGAGTTGGGCACCTCTTTGCTCGAACGGTCGACTCGTGCCACACGACTGACCGCCGCAGGCGAGCGACTCATGCCGATCGCCGCCGAGATGATGGGGCTCGAGGCGCGGGCGCTGTCGGTGGGACTCGACCCACACAACCGGCTGCGCATCAGCGCGAGCATGAGCTTTGCAACCCAGATCTTGGCAGCGATATCGCATGTCCGCGAAGAATTTCCGCAGTTGGATATCGAGTTCGTCATCAAGGACTTCACCGAGAGGATGACCGCGGTCGCCTCAGGGAACATCGATCTCGCGCTGATTCGGGGCGGCGTCGATCGGCCGGGACTCGAAACCGTGGAATTCGGACTGGAAGACCTGGTGATCGTGACGTCGAGCCAGCATCCCCTGTCCGGGAACTCGACCGTGGAGTTGAGCGAACTGGCTCCGTATCCCCTGCTCCTGCCACCGCGCAGCAGTCAGATCCTGATCCACACGGTGCTCGAGGACGCGTTTCGTCAGGTCGGGCAAAAAGTGATGCTCGGACCATCGATTCCTAGCGACCATACGGCCACGCTCGATGTGCTCACCACGCCCCGATCGTGGACCGTGCTCTACGCCGACACCGCTGACGCAACTCCGCGGAGGGGTCTGAGCGTCATGCGCGAGACCCACGATCGCCTGCGCATTCCCGTCTGCGGGGTTATTCGTAGCGGCACGGTGAGCAGGCCCGAACTCACCCACCTGTTCCGTGCCCTCGCGCAGTCGATCGCGGGCTCAGGAGGTTCGGCCGAGACCGCGGAACCGGCATGACCCAAGTGCGATCGAGTCGCGCAGGTCGGGCTCCCGATGCAGAAGTTCAACGACAAGGTCGCAGGAGGGGTGCCAGATCGCCTACGAAAGTTCGGCGGTCGGACTCCTCCTTTCTCATAGGAGTTACGCCCTGGATATGAAGGCACCCTTCGAGGCCGTACTACGGGCCTACGAAGAACAAGAGGGCATCACGACGAGCGCTCTCGGACAGGAAGGAGAAGATCTGTGATAGCGCACCTCAGACGCGCCGGATCTCGCGTGGCAACGGCTGTTGCGTTGTCGTTGTCGCTGGCCGCCTGCGGTTCTTCCGGTACCGGTGAGCCGATCGCCGAGCCAGTCCCGCGATTGACCTTTCACCCCTGCGACGGATTCGGCCCGGACGCGCGCGCCGCCGCGGGGATCGACGGAAGCGAGCCCGTCCGGTACGAGGATCGGGAGGAGCCGTACCAGAGCTGGGCGTGCTCCCACTATTCGTACCATCCCTATTCGTCGGTGCTGGTGTCGTCCAACGCGATTCCCGTGTCAAAGACTCAGAATGACTCACGCCTTACCCTCATGCAGGATACAAAGATTGCGGATCAGGCGTGCCCGCTGGCACTGAAGGTCGCCCAGGACCTCGGCCCCTACTTCCCGCAGCACCTGTCACCCGACAGCCCGCGGACGACCGCACCGACACACATGCGTTGCGGGTCCACACGAATCCTCCCGCGCACACCCCGACGGGCACGTCGGTAGGCCTCCACTCACCATCGCCGCCCAACTGTCTGCTGCCGCCGGCGCAGACACGCCGCTGCGTCAGCTTGTGGCTGTTGTCCTACACGTCGATCAGCCCGTACTTGTCGACCCACGTCATCACGTGGTCGAGCATCGTGTCGGGAGCCTCGAGCTGCGGCGTGTGCCCCACGTCGGTGAGGATCACGCTGTCCCACCGCTCGTTGACTGCCGCCGCCTTCCGCGCAGCCGCAACCGGCACCAGCCTGTCCTTGTCGCCGTGGATCAGGAGAACGGGCTGTTGGACGGACTGCATGGCAGCCTGATAGCGCCCAGGACGAGCAAGGACGAGCATCAGTGATCGACTGGCTTGAAGGAACGCCGCATCCTGCGATGGCAGCCCACGTCGGTAACCCGCGAGAGCCGTAGCAGCGTCGAGGACCTCCTCCGAAGCCCGACTCGGATCGGCGAAGCACAGGTTGACCACTCGCTCGACCAACTGTCGGTCCGTCATCCTCCTATTCGAATACCGCAGGTAGCGCTCCCCCACGAAAGGCATGAACTGCATCGCGAACTGCAACGCAACCTGTGGATCCGGGGCCCGCTGCCCGATAGGCAATGCAGGGTTGACAAGAACCAGGCCGGAGACCGACTTGGGGTGCGCTGCCGTTTCGAAGAGCGAGATCATGCCGCCCATCGAATTGCCCATCAGAATCGCCGGAGTGCCGATCACATCCTCAAGGAAGCGGTGCAGCACTTTTGCGTTGGCGTCCACTCCTGCCTGGCGCCGTCCAGCCGTGCTGAGACCGAAGCCAGGGAGATCTACTGTCACCACGCGCGTACGTTTCGCCAGAGTCGGAGCGATCCGGACCCAGTTGAGGTGTGAACCGCCGAGTCCGTGAACCATGACCACTGGAGGAGATCCATTGTCGGTGTCGCCGTATTCCACCCAGTGAATGGGGCCGCCGATATCGACGACGCTGCCGGAGCCACCCCACCGCTCCGCGAACTCCCGCAGGGGAGGTTCTCCGACTCTCTTGGGATCCACCATGCGTCCGTCCCATCCCGGCTTACGCCGTCTCGAAACCATCGGCCAGTCTACGGTGCGCGTTGCTACTCCCGACGCGCACACGCGCATTGCATCTCATTCACGAATTCGGCCAAGTAAAAGTAGGGTGAGCGTATGCCGTGTTATTCCGGGATCCCTCGATGACGACGTCGGTTGGGGGCGTACTACTCGCCGCTGGGGCCGGTTCACGCATGGGCATGCCCAAGGCTCTCATCGTCAGTGAAGGCGGGGAACCGTGGCTGGCGCGCGGTACCCGGGTGCTCTCGGAGGCCGGATGCAACCCCATCGTCGTGGTGCTCGGCGCCCGTGCCGCCGAGGCCGAGGCCTTACTTCCCGACGGCATCCCGGTCGCCGTCGCGATCGCGGAGGACTGGCAGTCGGGTCTCTCCGCATCCCTTCGCCGGGGACTGGAGGTCGCCGCGACCCTCGGGGACCTCGACGCCGTCGTGGTCACATTGGTCGATCTCCCAGACCTCGGGGCCGACGCGGTTTCGCGACTGGGCGCGGTGCCACCCCTCGACACCCGGTCGGCGCTCCGCCAGGCCCACTACGGCGACTCGCCTGGCCATCCGGTCCTGATCGGCCGAGAACATTGGATGCCGTTGCAGCGCAGCCTCACCGGCGACTCCGGCGCGCGGAAGTATTTGATCGCACACGACGTGGAGATGGTCGACTGCTCAGATCTGGGATCGGGACGCGATGTCGACTCACCGACTGACCGCCTTGTTGTAGCGCCGAACCGCGAAGGGCACGAAGATCAGCAGCAGCACCGCCGACCACCCCAGTGAGGCGATGATGGGGTTCTGTAGCGGCCATGCATCGGGAACCGCCATGGCGGGGTTGGTGTTTCCGAACAGCTCGCGCACGGCCTGCGTCACCGCGGACACCGGGTTCCACTCCGCCATCACCTTCAACGGACCGGGTAGGTCACTCGTATCGACGAACGTGTTCGCAATGAACGTGAGTGGGAAGATCACGATAAAGCTGGCGTTGTTGAATACCTCCGGGGTACGGATCCACATGCCCACCACCGCCATTATCCAAGACAACGCGTAGGCGAACAGCAGCAAGAGCAGGTAGCCAAGAGCCGCCTCGCCGATACTCGAGTGGATGCGCCAGCCGATGATCAGACCGGTCAGCGACATCACCACGAGGCTGACGATGTTGATCAGCACATCGCTCGACGTGCGGCCGATCAGGACGGCGGACGGGGCCATCGGCAGCGACCGGAACCGGTCGATGATCCCCTTCTGTAGATCCTCGGCCATGCCCAATCCCGTCCAGGTAGAACCGAAGATGACTGTCTGAGTGAAGATTCCGGCGATCAAGAACTCACGGTACGACATGCCCGGAACCTGGATGGCACTGCCGAATACGTATGCGAACAGCAACACGAACATGATCGGCGACAATGTGGTGAATACGATGAGGTCGGGCACGCGCTTGATCTTGATCATGTTGCGCTTGGCGATGGTGAGCCCATCAGCGAGCGCGGTGTGGACGGAAGCGGTCTGCGGCGCGGTCATGAAACTTGCTCCTCTTCGGCCTCGCGTCCGGTAAGGGTGAGGAAGACGTCGTCGAGAGTAGGGCGGCGCAGGCCGACGTCGAACACCTTCACGCCTCGATTGGACAATCGGCCAAGTGCTTCGACGAGCGTGTCCGATCCCCCGGACACCGGCACCGTCACCCGACGGACATTCTCGTCGATGTGGATGTCGCCAGCGGCGAGCGATATCAGTTCCTCACGCACGACGGAGAGGTCGATCCCCTCGCGGACGGTCAGTTCGATGCGCTCACCGCCCACCCGATTCTTCAATTCGTCGGCGGTTCCGCGAGCAATCACCAAGCCGTGGTCGATGACCGCAATCTGATCGGCGAGTCGCTCCGCCTCCTCCATGTATTGCGTGGTGAGCAGCAGCGTGGTGCCTTTCGCGACGAGTTCGTCGATGACGTCCCACAGTCCCAGTCGGGCTCGAGGGTCGAGTCCGGTGGTCGGTTCGTCCAGAAACAACACCTCCGGCTCGGCCACGAGCGCCCCCGCAAGATCGAGGCGCCTACGCATACCGCCTGAGTAGCCCTTGACGGGGCGGTCACCCGCCTCGACCAGGTCGAACTGTTCGAGCAGTTCACGGGCTCGAGCCCTACTGCGCTTGGCGCCGAGGTGGTAGAGCCGCCCCACCATGTCGAGGTTCTCGAAGCCGGTGAGGTACTCATCGACGGCCGCGTACTGCCCCGAAGCGCCGATTCGCGATCGCAGCGCCCGTGCGTCCCCGACGACATCCAGACCTGCGACCTCGGCGCGGCCCGCGTCCGGAACGAGAAGGGTGGTGAACACCCGCACGGCTGTCGTCTTGCCGGCACCGTTCGGGCCGAGCAGCGCCGTCACGGTTCCCGCCGCAACCGCGAGATCGACCCCTCCGAGCGCTGTGACGTCGCCATACCGCTTGACCAGGCCCTCTGCGGTAATTGCATCGACCATCAGCTCTCCTCCGTTGGCATGTGGACCTAGTTTGACTCGAGACCCCGACAGATCGCAGGGATTACCTCCACCATGACCTCGACGGCGGGCTGAGGTTTCACCGTCCGGCAGGTTGTGAATCCGATAGGAGTGGCCATGCCGATGAGCCGTCGGCGCTCCGACAACATCTTCCTCGAACTGGGTATCGCCTCCCGCTCGGCTGCCACGGCATATGCGTACGAGCACCGACTCGTGGAACCCTAGCAATAGAACCGGCTGGATCGGCCGTCCGCACCGGCGCTCTGCACAGAAATACCCATGCCTCGGATACCGGACATTGCATCGTTCTGCTGGCGCGACGAGAGCGGTCGAAGTCGTAGCGTTGCCGGTTACAGCCGGCCAGAACAGGAGGGGAACGACGATGCCTACGCAGCAATTCGACACGATCGGGATCGGTAGCGGCCAGACAGGTCTCGCCTCCGGCGACCATCTCGCGCGAAGAGGACAGCGATTCGTGATCCTCGACGGTCACGACCGTGTGAGCGACGTCTGGGGAACCTTCGACTCACTCCGGCTGTTCACCCCGGCGCAGGTACGACAACCTGCCCGGCTGGACTCTACCCGCACACCGAGGTGGTCGTGGCCGGGTAAGGACGAGGTGGTCGACTACTTCGAGTCCTACGCGGCGAAATTCGCCCAGCGCAATCCGATCGGGCGCAAGATGCGCGTCCGATCCGGTGGTGGCCCGCGCCTGCTGGTTGGGCGAGCGGACCTCGAGGACGCCGGGGTCGAGCATCGTCCGGCGAGTGCAACGGGTGTCCGCGACGGCTGCCCTGCACTCGACGACGGAACCCACCTCGACACGGAACATAATCTGCTGCAAGTGTTTCCGGAAGGGCGTTTCATGGATCCGGGTACCGGTGACTGGTGCGGACGGATGGCCGATCCGGTCGCGCGGCGGACTCCGGCGGGCGCACGCGGCGGCCTGACCATGCCCGTCCGTCGCCAGCTGCCCCGCCGCCACATTCACCGCAACCCGGAGTTGAGCGGATTCAGTCGCGTTGCGGGCTCAGGCATCCACGCCGACTAGTCATCCGCCTCTTGTGAGGCCTCGCGCTGGCGCAATGATTCGTTTGCCCCTCGTTCGCAGCACCACGGAAAATGACCGAAGTAGTCGATGTCACGTACTGTATGTTGGGTTGGCCAATGCGGCCTGCGAGGTTGAAGTCCATGCCACCTTCGCAGATTGTCACGACCGAGAGGTCGATGTCCAGCGCACCTAGCTCGCGCTTACCTGATCCGGCCGACTCATACACGAGAGACTAGGAGAGAACTCAGATGAACACGCCGAACCCCAATGAACGGAACGCAAACACAATCGCAGAATTCCGCGCCAACGAGGGCCGCGTGGGTGGCATGTTCGAAGGGGAACCGGTGGTGCTGTTGCATCATCGCGGCCGGAAATCGGGACGCGCCATGGTCTCCCCCATGATCTACATGCCGGACGAGACCGCTCCGGACAGGTTTTTCGTTTTCGCCTCGAAGGCAGGCGCCCCCACCAACCCCGACTGGTATCACAATCTCGTCGCCGCCGGTGCGGCAGAGGTCGAGCGCGGAACCGAGACCTATTCCGTATCCGTCAGCGAAGTCACCGGCGGCGAACGAGACCGCATCTACAACGAACAAGCCCGCCGCTTGCCCCGATTCAACGGCTACGCGGAGAAGACCGCAGGTATCCGCACCATTCCAGTCGTGGCGCTCACCCGCATACCGGACTGAATCGACGCGCACCCTTTTCGTCGGCCAATTCTATGTCGTCAGCACCAGCCCCGACGTAGGAACACCGGTCCCGGCGGTGACGAGAACGTTCTGTACGCCCGAGACCTGGTTCACCGACGTCCCGCGGATCTGGCGAACGCCCTCGGCGATACCGTTCATGCCGTGGATGTAGGCCTCACCGAGTTGACCGCCGTGGGTGTTGAACCGCAGCGTGCCATCGAGTTCGAGAGTTCTTCGAGTTGCATCAATACGTATGGTGTGAAGTGGTCGTAGAGCACAGCCATGTCCATGTCCTGCGGTCCTAGGCCTGCCTGCCTGCCTGCCTGCTGCCACAATTGCCTGCCCACGAGTTCCATCTCGGGCAGCCCGGCGAGTTCCGGTCGGTAGTAACTGGTCATGATGTACTGGTCGCTACGGCTCCCCTGGGCGGCCGCCGCGATCACCGCCGGCTTCTGCCTCAGGTCCTTCGCCCTCTCCGGCGACGTGACCACGATCGCAATGCCGCCGTCCGACTCCTGGCAGCAATCGAGCAGGTGCAGTGGTTCCGCTATGAAACGCGAGTTCTGATGGTCTTCGAGGGTGATCGGTTTGCCGTAGAAGAACGCGTCGGGGTTGTTGGCCGCGTGCTTCCGGTCGGTGACTGCGACCCGTCCGAAGTCCTCACTCGTGGCGCCGTACTCGTGCATATACCGCTGTGCGAGCATGGCGACGAACGCCGCCGGGGTCGACAATCCACGCGGGTAGGCGGCTGAAGAATTTCAGATTTGGGATTCCCACCGAACGGGCAACTGCCGCTTCGGTGTTGGTATCCATCGTGAACGACGTCAGTCCGTCGACATCGGCCGGGGTCAGACCGGCGTCCTCAAGTGCCGCCGTCACAGCCTCCGCGGCAAGCCGCAATTCGCTGCGACCGGAGTCCTTCGAGAAGTCGGTGGCGCCGATACCGGCGATCACAGCCTTGTGCGAAAGCCCGCTCATGCGCTCGCTCCGTTCGTCTGGTCGTTCAGGACCAGGGTCACCGTGGATGTGATGTGGTCACCAAGACCGTTACGACCGACGATGTCGAGAGTGATGACGCCGTCGTTCATCGACGCCGCCGTTCCGCTGAGCGTCAGGGTGTCGTAGGCGTACCAAGGCACCCCGAGACGCAACGCGATCGACTTGATCACGGCTTTCGGGCCCGCCCAGTCGGTGACGAACCGCTGGACCAGTCCGGTATCGGTGAGGATGTTGGCGAAGATGTCCTTCGACCCGCGGTGCTGCGCCAGGTCGCGGTCGTGGTGAACGTCCTGGAAGTCCCGGGTCGCGATCAAAGCCGACACCACGAACGTGGTATCGGCTTTGATCGACAGTTCCGGAAGTGTCGTTCCCACCGCGGTCTCGAGGGTGGATGCCATGACTGCTCCTTCGCCGCCCACGCATACAGCGTCCACGGCGCGCCGCCGGTGTCTTCGTCTCCGGGAAAGTCGAGGTAGATCGCCTTGGCCCGGAATTGTGCGGATTCAGTCGCGTTGCGAGCTCAGGCGTCCACGCCGGCTTGTCATCCGCCTCTTGTGAGGCCTTGTGCTGGCGCAACGATTTCCTTTGCGCCTGGTTCGCAGTACGACGGCAAATGACCGAAGTAGTCGATGTCACATACTGTATGTTGGGTTGGCCCACACTGCCTGCGGCGAGGTTGAAGTCCATGCCACCTGCGCAGATCGTCACGACCGAGAGGTCGATGTCCAGCGCGTAGCTCGCACTCGTCCGATCCGGCCACCTCAATACACGAGACGAGACTAGGAGAGAACTCAGATGAACACACCGAACCCCAATGACTGGAACGCAAACATAATCGCAGAATTCCGCGCCAACGAGGGCCGCGTGGGTGGCCCATTCGAAGGGGCACCGATGGTGCTGTTGCATCATCATGGCCGGAAGTCGGGACGCGCCATGGTGTCCCCCATGATGTACATGCCGGACGAGACCGCTCCGGACAGAATTTACGTTTTCGCCTCGAAGGCAGGCGCCCCCACCAATCCCGACTGGTATCACAATCTCGTCGCCGCCGGAGCGGCAGAGGTCGAGCGCGGCACCGAATCCTATTCCGTATCCGTCAACGAAGTCACCGGCGACGAACGAGACGACATCTTCAACGAACAGGCCAGCCGCTATCCAGGATTCGCCGAATACGCGGAGAAAACCGCAGGTATCCGCACCATTCCTGTCGTGGCGCTGACTCGTCTACGGGAATAAGCGGCGTAGGGGTGATCAGAATCCCGCGGACCCTATGCTGTCAGCACCAACCCTGACGTGGGTACACCGGTCCCGGCGGTAACGAGAACGTTCTGTACGCCCGAGACCTGGTTCACGGATGTTCCGCGAATCTGACGCACGCCCTCAGCGATACCGTTCATGCCGTGGATGTAGGCCTCACCGAGTTGACCGCCATGGGTGTTGAACGGCAGCGTGCCGTCGAGTTCGAGCGCACCGCCGGCAATGAAGTCCTTGGCCTCGCCGCGACCGCAGAAGCCGAGTTCTTCGAGTTGCATCAATACGTATGGTGTGAAGTGGTCGTAGAGCACAGCCACGTCCATATCCTGCGGTCCTAGGCCTGCCTGCTGCCACAATTGCCTGCCCACGAGTTCCATCTCGGGCAGCCCGGCGAGTTCGGGTCGGTAGTAACTGGTCATGATGTACTGGTCGCTGCCGCTTCCCTGGGCGGCCGCCGCGATGACCGCCGGTTTCTGCTTCAGGTCCTTAGCCCGCTCCGGCGACGTGACCACGATCGCGATACCGCCGTCCGACTCCTGGCAACAATCGAGCAGGTGCAGTGGTTCCGCTATGAAACGCGAGTTCTGATGGTCTTCGAGGGTGATCGGTTTGCCGTAGAAGAACGCGTCGGGGTTGTTGGCCGCGTGCTTCCGGTCGGTGACTGCGACCCGTCCGAAGTCCTCACTCGTGGCGCCGTACTCGTGCATATACCGCTGTGCGACCATGGCGACGAACGCCGCCGGGGTCGACAGTCCGTGTGGGTAGGAAAATGCGTTATCCGTGCCCGACGAGTTCACCTGCCCCACGAGGCCGGAGTTCACCTGACCGAAGCGCGTCCCCGACCGCTCGTTGAACGCCCGGTACGCAACCACCACCTCGGCCACACCGGTCGCGACGGCCATCGCCGCCTGCTGCACCGTCGCGCACGCGGCACCGCCGCCGTAGTGGATACGGCTGAAGAATTTCAGGTTCGGGATTCCCACCGAACGGGCAACTGCCGCTTCGGTGTTGGTATCCATTGTGAACGACGTCAGTCCGTCGACATCGGCCGGGGTCAGACCGGCGTCCTCGAGTGCCGCCGTCACAGCCTCCGCGGCAAGCCGCAATTCGCTGCGACCGGAGTCCTTCGAGAAGTCGGTGGCGCCGATACCGGCGATCACAGCCTTGCCCGATAGCCCGCTCATGCGCTCGCTCCGTTCGTCTGGTCGTTCAGGACCAGGGTCACCGTGGATGTGATGTGGTCACCAAGACCGTTGCGGCCGATGATGTCGAGCGTGATGACGCCGTCGTTCATCGATGCCACCGTTCCGCTGAGCGTCAGGGTGTCGTAGGCGTACCAAGGCACCCCGAGACGCAACGCGATCGACCGAATCACGGCTTTCGGGCCCGCCCAGTCGGTGACGAACCGCTGGACCAGACCGGTATCGGTGAGGATGTTGGCGAAGATGTCCTTCGACCCGCGTTGCTGCGCCAGGTCGCGGTCGTGGTGAACGTCCTGGAAATCGCGAGTCGCGATCGCGGTCGACACCACGAACGTGGGGTCGGCCTTGATGGACAGTTCCGGAAGTGTCGTTCCCACCGTGATCTCGAGGGTGGACGTCATGGCTGCTCCTTCGCTCCGCGCTGCCACGCATACAGCGTCCACGGCGCACCGCCGGTGTCGTCGTCTCCGGGAAAGTCGAGATAGATTGCCTCGACCGGCATCCCGACCTGCACCTCCTCGGGCGCTACCCCGCGTAGCTCGCCGAGCATGCGGACGCCTTCCTCCAGTTCGACGAGGGCCACCACGAACGGCAACGAGCGCCCCGGGACCCTCGGTGCGTGATGGACCACGAAACTGAATACGGTTCCGCGACCCGACGCCACTACGTAGTCCGTCGTCTCGGCCTTGTCCTTCCACAGTGAGGGGACCGGCGGGTGCGCCAGCGTACCGTCATCACGCTTCTGGATCCGCAACTCGTGGGCGGCCACACCGTCCCAGAAAAATTGTGTGTCCGGCGATGCGCCGGGCCGCATCATCTTCGTGGGGTCCAGATCCTCGATCGACGCGCCCCGACCGTTCGCCGAATGTGACATCGGTGCAGTCTGACCATCCGAATGTGACATTGGTTCAGTGGGTTTGGGTGCGGGAACAAACTTCAGGATGCGGAAGAGCATCTCGGCCACCACCTCGTCGGCGCCGTCGCCTTTCGCGACGCTCCACACGGCGCGGGTGGTGTAGAACCATCCTTCGCCGAGTGCGGTCTTCTTGGGCCCGACGACATCCTCGAGCGTAGTGGAGACGGTGACCTCTTCACCGACCTTCAGGTAGCGGTGATAGATCTGATCGCAGTTGGTCGCAACCACCGACGTGAACCCGGCCTCGTCGAGGATATTCGTCATGCGCCCCAATGGGTCATCGCTCTGCCGAACGGCGTTCAGGCCCTGCATCGTCCACACCTGCGCCATCGCAGGCGGGGCGACAATGTCGTCGTGCCCGGCGGCCTGCGCGGCCGCCTTGTCGACGTAGATCGGGTTCTTGTCGCCGATCGCCTCCACCCAGTTGCGTATCATCGGCAGATTGACCGGGTCGCGTCCGGCGCGCGGGGCGCTCGGGCCTGCAGCCCGAATCTTTTCTGCGGCAGCGAGGATCTGTTCGGAACTCATGTGAGGCGGCACTCCTATCGCGGGACTCGGGGCAGCTTCAGGCCGGCGGTCGCGATCAGCTCGCGCATCACCTCGTTGACGCCGCCCCCGAACGTGATCACCAGGTTGCGTTTCGCCTGCATGTCGAGCCAGCGCATCAGGTCGGCGGTCTCCGGATCCGCGGGATCGCCATACCGCCCGACAATCTCCTCGACGAGCCTGCCGATCCGCTGAATACGTTCGGTGGCAAACACTTTTGTCGCAGAAGCGTCGGCGATGTCGATGACGTCCGAATCACTCGACGCCACCTGCCAGTTGAGCAGTTCGTTGAGTCGGTACGTCGCATGAATCTCGCCGAGCACGCGCCGGACGTCCGGTTCGTCGAGCAGATCGTGTGCCGCAGACCAGTTCCGGATGCGATCGTAGAGACCTCCGACGCGACCGGCGGGCCCCAGCATGACGCGCTCGTGGTTGAGTTGGGTGGTGATCAGTCGCCAACCCTGATTCTCCTCCCCCACGAGCATTTCGACGGGGACCCGGACGTCGGAATAGTAGGTGGCGTTGACATGATGCGCGCCGTCGCAGGTGATGATCGGCGTCCAACTGTAGCCCGGGTCCTTGGTGTCCATGATGAGGATCGAGATACCCCGATGACGCGAATCCGCCGACCCCGTCCGCACTGCGAGCCACAGGTAATCGGCGTCGTGGCCGCCGGTGGTGAAGATTTTCTGACCGTTGACGATGTACTCGTCGCCCACCCGTACGGCCGCGGTACGCAGTGCCGCGAGGTCGGTGCCGGCCTCGGGTTCGGTGTAGCCGATCGCGAAGTGCACCTCACCGGCCAGAATCGCGGGCAGGAACTTGCGCTTCTGCTCCGCCGTCCCGTACTTCTGCAGGGTGGGACCGACCGTCTGCAGTGTGACGGCGGGCAGCGGGATATCCGCTCGCGTGGCCTCGTTGACGAAGATCTGCTGTTCGATCTCTCCGAAACCGCGACCACCGAACTCCACCGGCCAGCCGACTCCGAGCCAACCGTCCTTGCCCATCCTGCGGATGACCTCACGGTAGGTGGATCCGTGGCGCTCCGTGCGCATCGCCGCTGCCTCGGCCGGGCTGATCAGTCCAGAGAAGTAGCGTCGAAGTTCCGCTTGCAGTTCACGCTGCTCGTCGGTCAGATCGATGAACATCGGGCCCCCACGAGGTCGAGTCGGTACGAGGCGCCGCCCACGAGGCGGGCCAGGTCTTTGGCGGTCGAGTAATACCGATGCAGCGGATAGGTGACGTCAACACCGATACCGCCGTGAAGATGGTGCAATACCTGCATCGCGGCGGGCACCTCCGCGGCGACCCAGTACGCCATGACGTCCAAATCGTCCTGTGCGTCCAGACCTTCGGACACACGCCACGACGCCGCGAGTGCGGACACGTGAAGCGTGCGTGAAGTGACATAGACGTCCGCGATCTGCTGGGAGACGGCCTGGAACGTAGCCAGTGGCCTGCCGAACTGATGCCGGGTGGCGAGGTGTTCTCCGGTCAGAACCGTTGCACCCGAAAGCAGTCCGTCTGCGACAGCGCCGATCGACGCCAGTGCGATGCGATAGAGAGTCTGCACGGCGTCCTCGCCGGGTGCGAGAAGTTCGGCAGGCGCGTCGTCGAAGGTGATCGCGAACTCCGGACTGCCCGACGCTGACGGTGTGGGAGTGAGCGTGACCCCGTCCGCGCCCGGTTCGACCAGCACGACACCGGAGTCGGTCGGAACCAGGATCCGGTAAGCCCTCTCCGCGAACGGAACCGCCAGCACTCGCCCGGCGACGCGATAGGCATCTCCGTCGGCGACCGCAGTCACCGAGGGCCGGGCCGGGAACTGCGCGCCGGGTTCGACGAGCGCGGCGGTGAACACGCGGCCGTCGGCAAGACCGGTCAGCAGGGCATCCTGCTGAGAGTCCTCGCCCAGCGCCACGATGGGCAGCACCCCGAACCCGAGGGTCGCGAGCGCGGGGACCAGTGCCGCCCTCCTCCCTACCTCGGTGAGGAGGGCGCCAATATCGGTGACCGAGAGACCCTCGCCGCCGAGACGTTCCGGCAAGGCAAGCGTGAGCAGATCGGCTTCGGCGAACGCTGCCCACAGGGCGTCGCCTTCCAGGTCGCGGGCCAGGAGTCCGGCAGCGACCTGCACCACGGCCTCCTGGGTTTCATCTCGAGTGAAGTCCACGCTGAAAAACCCACTTTCGATTTAGAACGTGTTCTAGTTGTATCACCATCCTCGAACGCGCAAAAGCCCCGTCGTCGTCCGAGTCAGCCGCGTGGCAAGCCGAGGATGCGCTCAGCCGCGACCGTCAACAGGATTTGCGTCGTCCCGCCCGCGATCGACAGGCAGCGGGTGTTGAGGAATTCCCGCGACAGCGGACCGTCCACCAAGCCCTCGACGCCACCGAGTTCCAGGGCGAATTCGGCAACCGCCTGGCGCTGGCGAACGCCCACCAACTTGCGCACACTCGATTCGGGTCCTGGGTCTTGCCCGTCGAGTTGCCGAAGCGTGGTGCGCAGTTCGAGTTGCGATCCGACGAGGGCGTTGCCGATCAACTGACCCAACCGATCGTCGGTCACCGGGTCACCGTCGCCCGCGAGTCGAAGCAGTTCCTCCACCGCATCGCCGAGTGACGATCCCCCGCCCATCGCGACGCGCTCGTTCGCCAGCGTGGTGCGGGCGAGTTTCCAGCCGTCGCCGAGATTGCCGACGACGCACTCGTCGGGCACGAACACATCCTCGAGATACACCTCGTTGAACAGTGCGTCGCCGGTGATCTCACGGAGCGGCGAGACGGTGATTCCGGGGCTCGCCATGTCGACGAGGAAGTAGGTGATGCCCTTGTGTTTGGGTGCGTCGCGGTCGGTACGGGCAAGGCAGATTGCCCAATCCGCTTCTTTCGCCATCGATGTCCACACCTTCTGACCGTTCAGCTTCCACCCACCCTCGACCTTTTCGGCGACCGTCCGCAGTGCCGCGAGATCGGACCCTGCCCCAGGTTCGCTGAACAACTGGCACCAGGTGATCTCACCGCGCAACGTGGGTGTCGCGAACCGCTCGATCTGCTCGGGGCTGCCGTGCTCGAGAACGGTGGGTACAGCCCACCAGCCGATTACCAGATCGGGCCTGCCGACGCCGACGGCCGCCAGTTCCTCCTCGATCAGAATCTGCTCGGCAGCGAGCGCACCCCGCCCGTACGGCCTCGGCCAGTGTGGGGCCAGATAACCCGACTCCGCGAGGGCCACGCGACGCTCGGATTCCGGCCGCGCCATCAGTTCGGCAACCTCGGCGCGGATCCGCGCACGCTCGTCGTCGAGGTCGCCGAGATCGACCGACAGGTGCCTGCGCGCTCCACTGCGAGTCAGCTCGGCCACGCGTGCCCGCCATCGGGCGGAACCGCCCAGCAGTTGCCGCAGCGACACCGCCCGACGCAGGTAGAAGTGGGCGTCGTGTTCCCAGGTGAAGCCGATGCCGCCGAGCACCTGAATGCAGTCCTTCGCAGTTTCGACGGCCGCATCGAGCGTGATCGACGCGGCGACCGCCGCAGAGATGGGCAACTCGCCGCCGTCCGCATCCCACGCGTCTTCCGCCGCCACGGCTGCGTCCCATGCCGCAGCGCCGGCCTGCTCCACGCGGCACAGCATCTCGGCGCAGAGGTGCTTGATCGCCTGGAACGATCCGATCGGCTTACCGAACTGTTCTCGAATTTTCGCGTACTCCACCGCCGTTCGCAGACACCAGTTAGCGATGCCGGATGCCTCCGCCGCGGCCAACGTCGCGGCGAGGTCGGAGACCAGCCCGTCCCTCAGGCCCGTGATCACCCGGTCTGGCCCCACCGTCACACCCTCACAGCGCACACGCGCGAGCGGACGACTCCTGTCGACCGGGTCGGCACACGTGATCTCCAAGCCGTCGGACTCGCCGTCGACCAGGCACCACACCAGTCCGTCGCCCAGCGCGGCCGGCAACAGCACCGACAACCCCGCGTCGCCGCCGATCGCAAAGCCTGCGTCACCGGTGACCGTCAACCCGCCGTCGGCGCCGAGCGTTGCGATAACCGGAGGATTGCCTAGGGCCACGGCGCACGGCATCGCACCCTCTGCAAGATCCTCGGACCATCGTTTCGATGCAGCGCCGGGGCTGCGCCCGACCACGAGAGCGACGAGAGCGGTGGAGAGCACAGGGCCTGGTACGAGTTCGTTCGCCGCCTGCTCGAGCATGGCGGCGAGATCGACGATCGCGGCTCCCGACCCGCCGACCTCGTCGGGTACGGCGACCGAAAAAGTTCCGAGCGAGGCGAAGGACGACCAGGAGGAACGCCACGAATCTGCTGGCCCCAGGCGTACCGTGGCCACTGGGTTCGCGGCCCGCGCCCAAGCGCGGATCGAGCCCGCTGCCGCCCTCTGTTCCTCGGTGGTGGCGATTGTCACAACGAGTATCCGCCTCTCTTAGATGACACATTCATCTAGAACGTGTTCTAATATGGCACGGGCCCTGAGTCAAGGCACGAAGGAAAACAGGTTATGACGATCAGCTCTCGATCACAGTCCGCGCCGATCGCTGCGGCGACGCTGGGCGAGGACGAACTCGGTTCCAACGCTCAGAAGGACCGGCGCAAGCGCATCCTCGATGCCACCCTGTCCCTAGCCTCCAAGGGCGGATACGAAGCCGTGCAGATGCGGGCGGTCGCCGAGCGCGCCGATGTCGCGGTGGGCACGCTGTACCGATATTTTCCATCCAAGGTGCACCTGCTGGTGTCGGCGCTCGCGCGTGAGTTCGAGCGGATCGATTCTCGAGGCAAGAACCCTCCGGGTCGCAACCAACTCGAGCGGATGCAGCTGATCCTGAGCCAGATCACCCGGGCCATGCAGCGTGACCCGCTGTTGGCCGAAGCGATGACGCGCGCCTTCATGTTCGCCGACGCCTCCGCGGCCGCAGAGGTGGACCACGTAGGCAGATTGATGGACCGCCTCTTCGCGCGAGCCATGACGGACACCGAGCCCACTGCCGAACAGTTGGCCATTGCCCGTGTCATCTCCGACGTGTGGCTGTCGAACCTGGTGGCCTGGCTCACACGACGATCTTCGGCGACCGATGTCGCGAACCGGCTGGAACTCACCGTTGAACTGCTGCTAGGCGACGGAAGCCGCAGACCCGAGTAGGACGCGATCCGAGCGTTGCACACGAAGATGGCGCACTCGGTGCCGTCGTATCACCTAGATTTGATCATGTGAGTGCCCTAGATCTGCCTATCGAACTTCGTCGCGCCCTCGCGAGGGTGGCGCGGACTCCTCGCCTGCTCGTCGCTTCCGACTACGACGGCACGATGGCCCCCATCGTCTCCGATCCGGAGAAGGCGTTCCCCCATGCCGAATCGGTGCGTGCCCTCCGGGCACTGGCCGGGCTTGCAGGTACGACGGCGGCCGTCATTTCGGGACGGGCACTGAAGGATCTGGCCGCGCTGTCGCGACTGCCCGCCGAGGTTCAACTCGTCGGAAGCCACGGCTCGGAATTCGACATCGGATTCATCCATGCGATCGATGCCAATGCGAAACGGCTGCTCCGTGAGATCACCGAGGAAATCCAGCTGATCTCGGCACTGCATCCGGGCACGTCGGTGGAGACCAAGCCGGCGAGCGTCGCCCTCCATGTACGCAACGCTGACCCGGAGGAGGGCGCGAAGGCTCTGGCGACGGTGTACGCCAATGCCGGACAGCGAGTGGGCGTGGAGGTCACCGAAGGCAAGTCCGTGGTTGAACTGGCCGTCGTCGCCACCGACAAGGGCCATGCTCTCGACCTGATCCGCCACCAGGAAGCCGCCACCGCAGCCGTATTCCTCGGCGACGACGTCACCGACGAAAATGCCTTCCAGCGACTCCAAGGTCCGGACATCGGCGTGAAGGTCGGCGACGGCGACAGCCTCGCCGAGTTCCGGGTGTCCAGCACCGAAGACGTGGCCGCCGCCCTCGCGTTTCTACTCGACGAGCGTCGCACCTGGCTGTCCGGGGCGCACGCTCCGCCGATCGAGCGCCTCACGATGCTTGCCAGCCCACGGACGGTCGCACTCGTTACGCCCGACGCAACCTTGACGTGGCTGTGTCACCCGGAACCCGACTCGGCATCCGTGTTCGCTCACCTACTCGGCGGGCCGGAAGCCGGCCACTTCAGCGTCGGCCCGCACCGTAGCGCCCTGCCGCTGAGCCAGCGATACGTTGACAGCACGATGACGGTGCAGACGCGGTGGGCGAGCCTCGCTGTGACCGACTACTTGCCGCACGACGTGCAACCGGGTCGCACGGACCTGACCCGTGTGATCACCGGTCGGGCCGCCGCCGTCGTATCGTTTGCACCGCGGCCCGAGTTCGGCCAAAGTCAGGTCACCATCGAGGTGCTCGCCGAAGGATTGCGCGTACACGGCATCAACGACCCGATCGTCCTGCGCTCCCCAGGAGTGCAGTGGAACGTCATTTCTGACGGAAATCAGCAGACGGCTCACGCCGTGGTCGATCCATCCGATGGCGCTATCATTTTGGAATTGCGTTGTGGCACAGATAATATCCGGCCTTCGGAGACTCCCGAGGCCGAGCGTCGGGCCCTGTCGGAGTCGTACTGGTCGGATTGGGCGAAGGAACTCACCCTCCCCACCTTGAAGCCCGACCTGATGAAGCGCTCGGCGCTCACCCTCCGTGGTCTGGTGCATGTCGACTCCGGATCGATCATGGCGTCGGCCACCACTTCCCTACCGGAGGAGATCGGCGGAGTCCGCAACTGGGACTACCGCTACTGCTGGCTCCGCGACGCCGCACTCACGGCGTCCGCGCTCGTCAGCCTCGGTTCGCTCGGAGAAGCGGAGGGCTATCTCTCCTGGGTGCACGACGTGCTCGAGACACTACCCGGCCCCGAACGCCTGCACCCCCTCTACACGCTCTACGGCGCCGGACTGCCTCCCGAGGCCGTGATCGACTCACTGCCCGGATACGCCGGTTCGCGGCCCGTCCGCATCGGCAACGCGGCCAATCAGCAGGTGCAACTCGACGTGTTCGGACCCATCGTCGAACTGATCTCCGATCTGGCCAACGCCCGTGAGAGGCAGGGCGCGGAGGTTGCGCTCAACGACCGCGATTGGAAACTGTTGTGCGCGATGGTCGAGGCCGTAGAGCGGCGCTGGTTCGAGCCCGATCACGGAATCTGGGAAATTCGCGACAACCCGCGCCACCACGTGTACTCCAAGGTGATGGGCTGGGTCACCGTCGACCGCGCGGTCACCCTGGCGAAGCACTTCGGCCGAGACATCGCACCCGGGTGGATGCCGTTGCGCGACAAGATCGCCGAGGAGGTGCGCGAGAAGGGCTGGAAGGAGGAGGTCCGCTCCTACACCGCCGCATACGACGGCACTGATCTCGACGCCGCCACCCTGCACATCGGGCTGTCGGGGCTGATCGATCCGTCGGATGAGCGGTTCACCGCGACCGTCACCGCGACCGAGGCGGAACTGCGCAGTGGTTCAACGGTGTATCGGTACCACCACGACGACGGCCTGCCCGGCAACGAAGGCGGGTTCCACCTCTGCGCGGCCTGGCTGGTCGAGGCGTACCTGCTGATCGGTCAGCGGTCGCAGGCGGAGGCACTGTTCGCGCAACTGGTCGCCGCGGCCGGACCAACCGGGCTCCTCAGCGAGGAGTACGACCCCGTCGCCGAACGCTCATTGGGCAACCATCCCCAGGCCTACAGCCACCTCGGCCTGCTGCGCTGCGCTCAACTACTGGCTTGAAGCTGCGGATCAGTACTGGTACTGGCCTGAAGCTGCGGATCAATATTTGGCGGACCGTCCCGCTGTCGAGCCGGGCAGCAATTCGGTCCTGAGCATCTCGACGGTCGCGCCACCGGAACGCGAAGGCAGCAGGAGCAGTGCCCCTGCCCGACGTCCCTTCTCCTCCTGCGGCTGCCGGACGGTGGTCAGGCCTTCACGCAGTGCGTCGTCGACGCCATCGAAGCCCGTGATCGACAATTGGCCGGGCACGTCGATACCCTGCCGACGCGCCCAATCCAGCGCGCCGAGCGCGAGGACGTCGGTCGTGCACACGAGTGCGGTGATTCGGGGATTGACGTCGAGCGCCTCGGCCGCGGCGGAATAGCCCGACTTTCCGGTGTGCTCGAATCGCTCGACGACCGTGAGCCTTCCGGGGTCCAGACCCGCGGTGGACAGGGCGTCGCGCACCCCCTCGATCCGCTCGCGCTGCACGTGGAAGTTCGGTGACCGCAACCGCTCGGCGTCGGCGAGCACGTCCGAACGGTCACGGCCCAATCGCATACTCAGCACACCGATGTCGCGGTGGCCGAGACCGATCAGATAGTCGGCGAGATCGCACATCGCGCCACGGTCGTCGATTCCCACGAGCGATGCGCCCGGAACTTCCCGCGGCTGATCGCAGACGACCATCGGCAGGTGCCGCTCACATACCGCGGCGAGGTACGGGTCGTCGTCGGCCACCGAATACACGACGAAACCATCGACACCGGCCTGCTGGACGACAGTGGCGGCGTCCTCTTCCCTGCGGCCCGGGCCGGCCGGAATCAGGAGCAGTCCCTGTCCGGCGGTCTCGCACGACTCCGCGAGTCCGGACAGAAAGCGCATCGCCGCGGGATCTCGGAAGGAGTAGCTGAGGGCTTCGGTGAGCAACAGTCCCACGGCACCAGCCTTACGCGTGCGGAGGGACCGGGCCAAGGGGTCGGGGCCTGCGTAGCCGCGCCGTTTCGCTGCCTGCAGCACCCGGTCACGAAGTTCCGGCGAAAGCTGATCCGGCCTGTTGTAGGCGTTGGACACCGTCGTTCGCGAAATACTCAACTCGGCCGCGAGCGACGCCAACGTGGCTTGGCGACGAGGCTGTCGAGGTCTAGGCATAGGGGGACGTTAGTACCTGGACCGGGCCGAGGCTCATCGAGGTTGTACCGAAAGTGCACTACCAGGCACTATCCGCTAAAGTATAATGGTAACGGTTTCCAATAGCGTATAGCGCTCGGTCTTGGTCAGGAGTTTTCTGTGCGCGGTTCCCCATCTCTTCGTGTGGCCACAGCGGTCGCAGGGCTCTCGTTCGCCACGGCTCTCACGCTCACTGCCTGCGCCTCCGGCACAGGTGGCGACGGTACCCTCACCGTCGTCGCGTCGACGAATGTCTGGGGCAGCGTCGCGCAGGCCGTCGCGGGCGACAAGGTCGCCGTCACCTCGATCGTCTCCGAGCCATCGTCCGATCCGCACTCGTTCGAGGCGACCCCGTCCGACGCCGCAAGACTCACCGACGCGTCCCTGATCGTCTACAACGGCGGCGGATACGACCAGTTCGTCGACGACATCATCGCCTCCGGCGGCAGCAACCAACTCACGGTCAACGCGTTCGACCTGCTGGCGACCGACACGCACGAGGGCGACGACCGCCGCAACGCGAACGAGCACGTCTGGTTCGACGCCGACACGGTCAACGCGACCGCGCGGTCTATCGCAGACAAACTCGGCGAACTCGACCCCAGCAACGCCGACGCCTACCGGACCAACGCCGACAACTTTCACGGCCAACTCGAGCAGATCTCGGCCGCAACCGACGCGATCGCGGCAGCGCACCCGAACGCCCCCGTCGCACAAACCGAACCGATCGCCCACTACCTCCTACGGTCGGCAGACGTGAATGACCTCACCCCGACCGACTTCACGAGTGCCATTGAGAACGGCAACGATCCCGCCCCAGCAGCGATCGCCGCGATGCGGCAACTGCTCACGGACAACGAAGTGAAGGCACTCGTCTACAACGTGCAGACGCAGGACCGCGTCACCCAGGACGCACGGGCCACGGCCGAGTCCGCGGGGATTCCCGTCGTCGAGGTGACCGAAACCCTGCCTGAGGGTCTCGACTACATTCGTTGGCAAACCAACACCGCCGACGCGCTTGCCGCAGCGCTGCAATCGAACTGATCGGCTCGTGACAGAACCTACATCGAGAACCGCTGACAACGGTCGCATCCCCGCTGTGGAGTTGACGGGGGCGCGGCTGTCCTTCGGCGAACGCACACTGTGGGAAGACCTCGATCTCACCGTCGAACCCGGCGAGTTCGTTGCCGTTCTCGGGCCCAACGGATCGGGCAAGACGTCGCTGCTCAAAGTGCTACTCGGCCAACTAGGGCTCAGTGCCGGATCGGCAAAGATCGTCGGATCTCCCGCACGTGCGGGTAATTCGCATGTCGGGTACGTCCCCCAACAGAAGTCTCTGGACGACGGGTTGCCGCTGCGCGGACGCGACCTCGTCGGGCTAGGTGTAGACGGACACCGGTGGGGCACCGGATTTCTTCGGCGCGGCCGCCGGCACGCGATCGTCGACGCCGCGATCGCCGAGGTCGGTGCGCAGAATTACGCCGACGCGCCGATTGGCTCGATGTCCGGTGGTGAGCAGCAACGCCTGCGCATTGCCCAGGCCCTCGTGGGCGATCCGCAGATACTGCTGTGCGACGAACCTCTGCTGAGCTTGGACCTGGCCAACCAGAACCTGGTGTCCGGTCTGATCGACCGCCGTCGCCGCACCCACAACACCGCCGTGCTCTTCGTCACGCACGAGATCAATCCGATCCTCCCGCTGGTCGACCGCGTGCTCTACCTGGTCGACGGACAGTTTCGGATCGGCACACCGGAAGACGTCATGACCTCGGAGGTGCTCTCCGAGTTGTATCGCACCGACGTGGAGGTGCTGCACGTCCGCGGCCGTCTCGTCGTGATCGGCACCGGCGACGCCATCGACGCACTCGGCAGCGCCGGCGGATTGCGGCCCGGCGAGGGTGTGCATCACACGGGCGAGGAACACGCATGAGCAACAAGTTCACCGACGCGATGTCGCGCATGTTCGACGTCTCGACCACCGTCACTCTCCTGCAGTACGACTTCGTTCAGCAAGCGTTGCTCGCCGGTGCCATCCTGGGCCTGCTGGCCGGCGCCATCGGCCCCCTGATCGTCAGCCGGCAAATGTCGTTCGCGGTGCACGGGACCAGTGAACTCTCACTGACCGGTGCGTCGGCGGCGCTCCTGGTCGGCGTCAGCGTGGGCGCCGGCGCCATTGTCGGTTCGGTGGTCGCGGCGGTCCTATTCGGACTACTCGGCTCGAAAGCCCGCGACCGTGACTCCGTGATCGGCGTGATCATGGCGTTCGGCCTCGGCCTGTCGGTGTTGTTCATCTGGTCGTATCAGGGCCGCACCGGCACCAGTTTCTCGTTGCTGATCGGTCAGATCGTGGCCCCGGGCAACCACGGACTGCAACTTCTGCTGCTCTGCGCCGTGCTGGTCATCGGTGTCCTCGGGTTGATCTACCGGCCTCTCCTGTTCGCGAGCACCGACCCCGACGTCGCCGAAGCCCGCGGCGTTCCCGTGCGCGCGCTGTCGATCGTCTTCGCTGTGCTCGTCGGCATCACCGCCGCGCTCGGCGTCCAGATCGTTGGAGCGCTGCTCGTGATGGCTCTGCTCATCACCCCCGCCGCGGCCGCCGCCTACATCACCGCGAACCCGCTGAAGGCCACAATCCTGTCGATCGCGTTCGCGGAACTCGCCGCGGTCGGCGGTATCCTGCTATCTCTGGCGCCCGGTGTACCGGTGTCGAGTTTCGTCACCACGATCTCGTTCGTCATCTACCTCGTGTGCCGCCTCACCGGATCATCGCGGCGAAAGAACGCCGGACGGATCGTTCCCGCACACGCACACTGATGCCCTACTCGACAGGTGGCCGGGGAAATACGGCGCCGACATCGCCACCAACTCTAGTATCGAATACGTGTCGGCAATCGATCTGAACAGTGACCTCGGCGAGAGCTTCGGCGCTTGGACCCTCGGCGACGACTCGGCGATGCTGAAACTGGTCACCAGCGCCAACGTGGCCTGTGGCTTCCATGCGGGTGATCCCGCGACACTGTTGTCCACGTGTACTGCCGCGGCTGACCTCACAGTCCGTATCGGAGCGCAGGTGGGCTACCGCGACCTCGCCGGGTTCGGGCGTCGGTTCATCGATATCACGCCACGCGACCTGACAGCCGATGTCATCTATCAGATCGGCGCGCTCGACGGCCTTGCGCGGGTTTCCGGATCCTCTGTGACTTACGTCAAGCCGCACGGAGCCCTATACAACGCGATCGTGCATCACCGCGAACAGGCCCGCGCAGTGGTCGCGGCGATCCGCGCCTACGACCAAACGCTTCCGGTCCTGGGCCTCCCCGGCTCGATATTCTTCGAGGAGGCCGAGTCGGCCGGGCTTCGTACGGTCGCCGAGGCGTTCGCCGACCGCGCCTACACGCCCGAAGGAACCCTGGTTCCCCGGACGACGGACGGGGCCGTCCTGAACGATCCGATGGTGGTGGCTGAGCGAGTTCGCAGACTCGTCGTCGATCACGCTCTCGATGCCGTCGACGGCACTCCACTCTCGGTCACAGCCGAATCCGTCTGCGTACACGGTGATACTCCCAAGTCCGTCGCATTAACAACTGCCATAAGGTCTTTACTCGACACTGAGTGCGTCACAGTGAGGCCTTTCGTCTGATGCGCATCCTCGACGCCGGCGAAGCGGCGATCCTCGCCGAGTTCGAGGATCTGGACACCGTGCTCGCACATTTCCGCACTCTCGACGCATCCCGCCCACCCGGAATCCGAGAGGTGGTCCCCGCTGCGCGCACCATTCTCATCCGATTCGACCGCTGGGTGATCCGAAGGGATCGCGTGGCCAAGTGGGTTCGCACGACAGAACCACAGCCGCCGGAGACCGAGGCTCCGGGGGAAGAGATACAGATTGCGGTTCACTACGACGGTCCCGACCTCCAGGAGGTGGCCGGACACACCGGGCTCGATGTGAACAACGTGATCGCCGCTCACACCGGGACACCCTGGACGGTAGCGTTCTGCGGCTTCGCCCCCGGTTTCGGATACCTCAGGGGCGATGCTCCCGAACTGCTGGTCCCCCGCCGCGACTCGCCCCGCACCAGTGTTCCCGCGGGGGCGGTCGGTCTCGCCGGCGGATTCACCGGCATCTATCCTCGCAGTTCGCCCGGCGGGTGGCAGCTCATTGGGACCACGGACGAGCCGATCTGGGACCCCGCACGCACACCCCCAGCCCTGCTCCGCCCCGGTGTGGTGGTCCACTTCGTAGCGGAGTGAGGCATACGGGCCGAGAACCACTCACGCGACAGCGCCGCCGCGAGGCCGGACATGCTCGAAGATGAGGATGGTCTCGGTCGATGCGACCGCCGGGTGCGCGCTCAGGTGCTCGAGAACGAAATTGCGCAATTCCCCGCTGTTCTGCGTTGCCACGTGAATCAGATAATCGTCGGCACCGGCGATGAAATAGACGTCAAGCACTTCGTCCAAGGCCACGAGCTGCGTCGATAGCGCGCCCAGGCTCTTCCTCGCACCTGCCAGGACGCGAACTGCGATCATCGCCTCCAGATCCCGGCCCAGTGCGGCCGGGTCGATGTCCGCGTGGAAGCCGCGAATCACCCCGCGATCGACGAGGGATCGCACCCGCCCGAGACAGGTTGACGGTGCGATACCGGCAGCTGCGGCGAGAGCATTGTTCGGTATGCGGGCGTCACGAGAGAGCCGATCGAGCAGGATTCGGTCGATGTCGTCGAGGGGTGGCGCAGACCGAAGATCCTTCGGCGCGGGCGCCGACGAAGAACCAATGGATGAATGTTTGGAAGACATGGTTCCAATCTAGAGAATTATCTTCACATCTATTGGCATGATAGCGGGATTTATTCACAATTGGTTGCAACGCGTCGAACTTCTCCGGCGACGACTCTTCCACCTTGCTACGGAGCCAATCATGAAAATCGGAATTCCCCGCGAGATCAAGAACCACGAATACAGGGTGGCGATCACCCCTGCCGGCATTCATGAACTGGCCGAGCACGGCCACGAGGTGATCATCGAATCCGGCGCAGGCGCGGGCTCATCGTTCTCGGATGATGACTTCAAATCCGCTGGGGCATGCATGCTCTCGACCGCCGACCAGGTGTGGGAGTCTGCGGACTTGGTACTGAAGGTCAAGGAACCAATCGCCGAGGAGTACTCGCGGCTACGCAAGGGCCAGGTGCTCTTCACCTACCTCCACCTCGCGGCATCCCAGGAGTGCACCGACGCCCTCCTCGCCTCGAAGACCACCTCGATCGCTTACGAAACCGTCGTCGGCAAAGACGGTTCCCTGCCCCTACTCGCCCCGATGAGTGAGGTCGCCGGGCGCCTCGCGCCGCAGGCCGGCGCCTATCATCTGATGCGCCAGGGTGGCGGCCGCGGCGTACTCATGGGCGGCGTCCCCGGTGTGCGACCGGCGAAGGTCGTCGTCATCGGTGCCGGCGTCTCCGGCAAGAACGCCATCGCCGTCGCGCACGGTATGCAGGCCGACGTCACCGTCCTCGACCTGTCCGTCGCCCGCCTCCGCGAAATTGACGACCGATACCACGGCCAGGTCAAGACCATCACGTCCAATACCCTCGAACTCGAACAGGCCGTACTCGACGCCGACCTCGTGATCGGCGCCGTCCTCGTCCCCGGCGCGAAGGCCCCGAAGCTGGTGCCGAACAGCCTGGTGCAGCGTATGAAGCCGGGCTCGGTGCTCGTCGACATCGCCATCGACCAGGGCGGTTGTTTCGAGGACTCCCACCCCACCACGCACGCCGATCCCACTTACCTGGTCCACGACTCCGTGTTCTACTGCGTCGCGAACATGCCTGGAGCGGTGCCTCGGACTTCGACCTACGCGCTCACCAACGCGACTCTCCCCTACGTCGTTGCGCTCGCCGACAAGGGCTGGGAACAAGCGACCACAACGATTCCCGGATTTGCCGAGGGCCTCAGCACCCACGACGGAAAACTGCTGTCCGCCGAGGTCGGTGCCGCTCACGGATATCCGGTCGCCGCGCTCTGAACCCATCCGCGGAAGCCGGTTCCACGCGAAGGTCGATATCCAGGGGACCGCAGATGCGGGACAATCGAACCATGGCTTGTCTCGAGGTCGTACGCACCGGACTCTTCACTACAGTGCAGGATCGTGGCCGCCCCGGATATGCGTCGGTCGGGGTCGGTGAATCGGGTGCCGCTGATCGGTTCGCGCACGACTGCGCGAACCGGTTGGTGGGCAATCAATCCGGCGCCGCCACCCTCGAGGTGGTTCTCGGCGGGCTCGCCGTGCGTGCGGCCGGAACCGTCTCTGTGGCGGTGACCGGCGCTCGTACACCGGTCACCGTGAATTCCGAATCGTGCGCCGACTACACGATGCTGCATCTGAACAGCGGAGATCTGCTGGAACTGGGGTACACGTCCGTAGGCCTTCGCAGTTATCTCTCAATACGCGGAGGCTTCGACGTACCGGCAGTGATGGGCAGCCGTTCCACCGACACCCTGTCGTGGATCGGACCCGATCCCGTCGCCGCGGGTGACCGACTCCCGGTGGGCGCGGAGACCGACTCCTGGCCGGCCGACGAACTCGTTCCCCCGCCGGCCACTCCCGAGGATCCGCTGATGATGCACGCCCGACCCGGACCGAGGGACGACTGGTTCACCGCAGCGTCGGTCGCGGCTCTGTTCCGCGAAACGTGGACCGTCAGCGCTGACACCAACCGCGTCGGTGCCAAGCTCGAGGGTCCGGGAGCGCTGCACCGCTCCGTCACGGACGAGATGCCGAGTGAGGCAATGGTGGCGGGGTCGCTGCAGGTGCCGCCCAATGGCCGGCCGATCCTGTTTCTCGCCGATCACCCTGTGACGGGCGGATATCCAGTAATCGCCGTAGTGGCCGAGGATGACCTTCCCGCTGCCGCGCAGTTGCGGCCTGGTCACCGCGTCAGGTTCCACCGCGAGGTGGCATCGAAGATCCCGAGGTGACGAGTCGCCAAGTGGCGGGCGCGCGCAGTGCAGGTTCGAGCGCCCGCCATGCCACAGCTTGACGTGTCGAAACCAAGATCAGATCAACCGCTATTCAGGAAGTCCCGCTTGGCGGACACACGGTCAGCCGAGTTCGCCGTCCTAAGTGACTTGGCTTTTCGTTGTCGACCGATGATGTGGGAGCGGTGGCGTGCCAGCGTGGATGGCGAGACATCTGAGTGACGCCTACGATCGAGTCAAAATTCCTCTATTGAGGTGGAGCCACCCATGCCCGACACGAATTCCGCCAAAAACGGCGCTGAGGTCCTTCTGGAGCAGTTGGAATCCCAAGAGGTGGACTGCATTTTCGCCTCGCCGATCGCGGTAATGGCGCCGATCTGGGAAGCGCTTGCCCGTCGCGGAAGCGACATGAGACTGCGCTACTACCGTTGTCGTCACGAACTCTTGGCGATTGGCCTGGCCTCTGGGTACTACAAGGCCACGGGCCGAAGCCAGATAGTCTTCCTGCCAACATCTATCGGAGTCCAGAACGGATCCATGGGGTTGCACACCGCCCTGCAGGAACGCACACCTATGACCGTGCTCTCCCCCGATACCATGACCTACGGCGAAGACCCCGACACCGACCCCGGTCCGGAATGGCCTTCCCTGCTGGTTGATCTCGTTGGACCGGCCCGAAACGCTGAAGCCGTCACCAAATGGACCAAGCGGGCACGGACAGCATCCGAGCTGGTTCACGAACTCCGCCGGGCCTGCTTTATAGCCGAATCGGTGCCACTCGGCCCAACCGTTCTGGAGATCCCCTTCGACCTGCTGGTTGGTAAAGGCCACGGCGACATCCCGACTTGGGTTCCGCCGACGCCCGTCGTTGCCACGGAAGAACAGATCGCGCAGGTGGCCCAAATCCTCTCCGGTGCAGCCACCCCGCTGATCATCACCGAGCATGGCGGTCGCACCGTCGACGAACGCGACACCCTGGTACGGCTCGCCGAAGCGCTCTCCGCACCGGTTTTCGAACCCATGTCGCCTGCCTATCACAACTTCCCGCGGTCGCACCCGCTGTACGTTGCCGGGCCGGTCGAACCGGTGCTGGGCGAAGCCGACGCGATCCTACTGGCCGGCTGCAACGCGCCGTGGCATCCACCGCAACTCGCGTTGCGTCCCGGATGCGCGGTCATCCACGTCGACGAAGATCCCATGCGGCCACGCGCCGCGTACTGGGGCTACCCGACCACGCACACGATCCCGGGAAGCCTCGCCCTAAACCTCGAAGCGCTCGCCACCAATGTCGGCAAGCGATCGACAGGCGGGCCCGAAGCGGCCGAGCGGGGGGCCCGCTATAGCCAGAGCGTTCGCGCCAAGGGCGTAGAGGATGCCCAGCAGGCGTCCGCGCAGGCAACTGATTTCGTGCCGGCCGCCGACCTGTTCCGCGAACTACACGACGCTTTACCCGACGACGCGATCTGCGTCAACGAAATCATTGCGCAGACGCCACAGATGCTGCAGTTTCTCTTCGAGCGCAAGTCATTTCTGCAGTATCGCGGCGCGGCTGGAGCTCTCGGTACGAGCCTGGGTACCGCATTGGGCGTCAAGCTCGCGCGACCGCACCAGATCGTCGTCTCGATCCTGGGCGACGGGGCCTGGCACTACAACCCGGTGCCGGCCGCGCTTGGGTTCGCCCAGGAATACGCAGTCCCGCTGTTGATTGTGCTCTGCAACAACCAGCAGTACGCCTCCCAAACCAAGAATATGCTGAAGTACTACCCCGATAGCGCAGCGGTCCGGGAGGGCAACTTCGTCGGCAACATAATCGAGCCCACCCCCGATTATGCGAAGGTCGCCGAAGCGTACGGCGGCGCGGGCGAGCGCGTGGCGAACCCGGGCACACTGAGACCTGCGCTTCAGCGCGCCTTGGCTACCGTTGCGTCCGGCCGCACATTCGTGCTCGATGTCATCGTCAACCCTTGACGTCCTCTCCGGCCTGAAGGCCGGAGACGACCTGACCGCCGCCGGAAGCTAGCCCCTACGCCGGCGCGCGATGTCGGCGAGCACGACTCCTGCCGCGACGGACGCGTTGAGCGATTCGACCGGTCCGGCCATCGGAATGCTGAGGATGGCATCGCAGTTCTCGCGAACGAGACGCGAGAGGCCCTTGCCCTCGGAGCCGACCACGACCACGATCGGGCCGCTGCCGTCGAACTCGTCGAGTGTGGTGTCGCCACCCGCGTCCAGACCGACCACCTGCACACCCTTGGACGCCCAATCTTTCAGCGTGCGAGTAAGATTCGTTGCGCGAGCGATAGGCAGACGGGCCGCGGCTCCGGCACTGGTACGCCATGCCACGGCGGTGACCGACGCGCTACGACGCTCCGGGATCACCACTCCGTGCCCACCGAACGCGGCCACCGAGCGCACGACGGCGCCGAGGTTGCGGGGATCGGTGATGTTGTCGAGGGCCACGAGAAGCGGCGGTTCCTGATGCTTGCGTGCTTCGGTGAGCAGGTCGTCGGGATGCGCGTAGCGGTACGGCGGTACCTGCAACGCGATGCCCTGATGCATACCATTGGCGCTGAGCCGATCGAGATCGGTGCGTGGTACCTCGAGAATCGAGATGCCGGCGTCGGCCGCCCGCTGAACGGATTCCTTCAGACGATCGTCACTCTCGGTTCCCACAGCGACGTACAGAGCGGTGGCGGGAACCCCCGCCCGCAGACACTCGACGACGGGGTTGCGGCCCAGCACGTTCTCGGGCCCGTCGAGAACCTTCCGGCCCGCGGTCTGACGACCACCACCGCGACCCGACTGCTTCTCGGCTTCTCTTGTGGCGCGCGCGGCCCGCTTGGCGGCGGGGTGTTTGGTGCGGGCCTCGGCAGGCGGTGTAGCCCCGCGGCCTTCCAGCCCCCTGCGGTGCTGACCACCGGAACCTGCGACCTGCCCCTTCTTGGTGCCGGACTTGCGGATGGATCCGCGCCTACTTGAATTTCCAGCCATTACTACTGTCCTGCCTTGAGAGACCACTCGGGCCCGTTGGGGGTGTCGGTGACCTCGATGCCCGCCCGAATGAGACGGTCCCGCACCTCGTCGGCCGCAGCCCAGTCCTTCTCGGCACGGGCCATCTGCCTGCGCTCGAGCTCGGCCCGGACCAGCACGTCCAGGGCGTCGGTTGCCGCGGACGCATCCGCAGTCCCCTGAGTCCAGTGATCGTCCAGCGGGTCGACACCGAGAATTCCCAGCATTGCCCGGACCTGTGATGCGATCTCCCGCGCACCCTCGAGGTTTCCGCCGTCGAGAGCGATGTTGCCCTCACGCACCTTGCCGTGCACCTCGGCCAGCGCCGCGGGGACGGCGAGGTCATCGTCCAGCGCACGCCCGAACGCCTCTGTCCACCTACCGACAGGCACCTCACCGGTCCGCTCCTGTGTTCGGGTGACGAACGACTCGACCCGCCGGTATGCCGCTGCGCCCTCTTCGAGTGCGGTCTCGGAGTACTCGAGCATCGAGCGGTAGTGCGCGCTGCCCAGGTAGTACCGAAGTTCTTGCGGCCGAACCTTCTCCAGCACGTTCGGCACGGAAAGGACATTGCCGAGCGACTTCGACATCTTCTCGCCGCCCATGGTGACCCAGCCGTTGTGCAGCCAGTACTGCGCGAAGCCGTCACCCGCGCACTTGGCCTGCGCGATCTCGTTCTCGTGGTGAGGGAACACCAAATCCATCCCACCACAATGGATGTCGAACGACGCGCCGAGGTAGAACTCGGCCATGGCGGAGCACTCGAGGTGCCAGCCTGGACGGCCCCGGCCCCACGGCGTCGGCCATGAAGGCTCGCCCGGCTTCTCTGCCTTCCACAGCGTGAAGTCGCGTGGATCGCGCTTGCCTCGACCGGCGCTCTCACCCTGGTGCACGTCGTCCAGTTTGTGCCCCGAGAGGCTGCCGTACTGCGGGTAGCTTCGGACGTCGAAGTAGACGTCACCATCGGCCGCGTACGCGTGGCCGTTGTCGATGAGTCGCTGCATCATCTCGACCATCTGCGTGACGTGCCCGGTGGCACGCGGTTCGATGGACGGGGGCAGGACACCGAGTTGCTGGTACGCCCAGATGAAGGACCGCTCGAACGTGGCCGCCCACTCCCACCACGGCCGACCGGCATCAGCGGCCTTGGTGAGAATCTTGTCCTCGATGTCGGTGACATTGCGGACGAACGCCACGTCATAATCGTGCGCGAGCAGCCAGCGGCGAAGCACGTCGAATGCGACTCCGCTGCGTACGTGACCGATATGAGGGTCTCCCTGCACCGTGGCGCCACACAAGTACACCGATGCGTGTCCGGGAGCCAGCGGAACGAAGTCACGCAGGGCCCGCGTCTCGGTGTCGAATAGGCGCAGAGTCACGACCAGCGATCTTACCTGGCTCTTGAATGGGGAATGACCAACGCGGTGGCCATCGCGGCTATCCCCTCACCGCGCCCGGTGAGGCCGAGGCCGTCCGTGGTGGTTGCGGACACCGAAACCGGTGCGCCCAGAAGGCCGCCCAGCACCTTTTGCGCCTCGTTTCGCCGAGGACCGATCTTTGGACGGTTCCCGATCACCTGGACCGCCGCGTTGGCCACACCGAAACCATCCACTTCGAGAAGTCGGCGCACTTCCGCAAGCATTGCTGCCCCGCTCACGCCCGACCACTCGGGTCGGTCCGTGCCGAACACGGAACCGAGATCGCCGAGACCCCCAGCAGAGAGCAGCGCGTCGCACAGCGCGTGAACGGCCACGTCGCCATCGGAATGGCCTGCGCAGCCGCTCTCGTCTTCGAACAGTAGACCAGCCATCCAGCACGGACGTCCCTGCTCGATCGGGTGGACGTCGGTCCCGATTCCGACTCTCACTAGCTCGTCCCTTCTTCGACCAGCGCCCGGGCCAGCGAAAGGTCCAGAGGTGTGGTGATCTTGAATGCTGTGGGTTCACCAACGATGCTGCGGACCGGTTCGCCGAGTCGCTCGACCAATCCGGCGTCGTCGGTCGCGAGACCGTCGGCCTCAGCGTAGGCCCGGCGGAGCAGTTCCGCCGCAAAGCCCTGTGGTGTCTGCACGGCCCGCAACTCGGACCGTTGGGGTGTGCCGGTAACCGCACCGAGAACGTCGACTGTCTTGATCGTGTCCGTGACTGGTAAGACGGGGATTACTGCGGTACGCCCTGAACGCAACTCCGCGACGACGCGCGCAATGAGCGACGGCGGCGTGAGAGCACGCGCAGCGTCATGCACCAGCACATACTGTGCGTCGTCCGCGACCGCGAGGCCCGCCCGAACCGAATCGGTACGTTCACTGCCACCTGCCACGACAGTGACTTCGACTGGCAGCAAGGTCCGAGTCGACTCGACCAAGTCTTCCGGCACGATCACGACCACTCGGTCGACAGCCCCCGACTGCAGGAGTCCGTCGACCGCGCGCACGAGCATGGCTGTCCCGCCGAGATCAACGAATGCCTTGGGCACACCCTCGCCCAATCGCACACCCTGACCTGCGGCGGGCACCAGCGCTATGACAGGACCCGAGGGTTCGGCCACCGTGGGTATCGCGGCTGTCTAGGACGCGGCCGCGAGAACCTCGTCGAGGATCGTCGAAGCCTTGTCGCTGTCGGTGCCTTCAGCCAACGCAAGTTCGCCGACGAGGATTTGCCGCGCCTTCGCGAGCATGCGCTTCTCTCCCGCGGACAGTCCGCGATCCTGCTCACGACGCCACAGGTCACGAACAACCTCGGCAACCTTGTTCACGTCACCCGACGCGAGCTTTTCGAGATTCGCCTTGTACCGGCGAGACCAGTTGGTGGGTTCTTCCGTATGCGGTGCCCGCAGAACCTGAAAGACCTTGTCAAGCCCTTCCTGGCCGACCACGTCGCGAACGCCCACGTACTCTGCGTTGTCTGCTGGAACCCGGACGGTAAGATCACCCTGGGCAACCTTGAGAACGAGATATTCCTTCTTCTCACCCTTGATGGTGCGGGTTTCAATATCTTCGATCAATGCCGCACCGTGATGGGGATATACGACGGTGTCTCCGACCTTAAAAATCATCTGTCCCGTGCCCCTTTCGATCTTATGAGTTTAACACGTGCCCGAATCCTGGTCTCATCAACGGCGCAGGTCAGGGGCGTCGACGCCTGATTATGGGGGTTGACAGAGCCACCGATACGTGCATGCCGAACACCTGCAAGGAGGTGTTTCGCGGCGCCGAACTGCCACGCAGGCAACCGTTGCGAGTACCCAGAGGGCAGGCCGCACGGAGGAACTACTACTCTTTCTAGTCGGAGTGCGAACCTGAAACTGGAGGACAACTCGTGACTGCTCTCGACAAGTCGACTCGCCGAGTCGCTACCGCCGTTGCTCTCGCTGCCGGCGCAGCCCTCACGCTGTCAGCTTGCAGTTCGGGCCAGATCACCCAGACCTCGAGCCAGGTCGCCGCGGTCAACGGCAACAGTGCTGACAGCGGATCGATCGCGCTGCGCAATGTGCACGTGGTGTACCCCAACTCCGACGAGTACAGCATCGAACCCGGCGGCAACGCGGTCCTCGCGTTCACCGCGATCAACAACAACGAGTCCGTCGCCGACAGGCTGACCGGGATCTCCACGGACTTCGCCCAGTCCGTGACGATCGGTACCGCCACCGGCGGTCTGGAGATCGCACCGCATACCTCGCTGGCCGCAGGACCCCCGGTGCAGGCCTTCGAAGACAGCTTGGTAGCGCTGAACCAGTCGGACGAGAACGCAGACGCACCTACCCGCGTGTTGCTGGTCACCCTCGACGATCTGAACGAAGGCGTGCGACCCGGCCTCACCTTCCCGGTCACCTTCACGTTCGAGAACGCCGGCGATGTCACCGTCTCGGTGCCCGTAGACGCCGGCCCCGAGACCGAGCGCCACGTCTCCGACAAGTCACCCGGCGGCGAAGCCGAAGGCGGCGGACACTAGAAGCCGTATCGGGTCCGCTGTCGGACCCGATATCTAGTCTGATCGGGTGGCCAAACCGAGATCCAATTTTCGCTGCTCGTCGTGCCAGTGCACGGTTCCCAAATGGGTCGGGCGGTGCCCGGAGTGCGACAGCTGGGGTTCGATGGACGAGGCGCCGATCATTGCGTCGGTCGCCAGCCGAACCGGCGCCTCCCTCGCAAAAGCTGGTGCGGGCGCTGTACTTCCGTCCAGCCCGGCCACTCCAATCACCCAGATCGACAGCACGTCCACTCGCGCCAAGCCGACAGGCATCGGCGAACTCGACCGTGTCCTCGGCGGCGGGGTGGTGCCGGGTTCGGTCGTCCTTCTCGCCGGAGAACCCGGCGTCGGCAAGTCGACGCTGTTACTCGAGGTCGTTCACCAGTGGGCCCGGCGCGGCCCCGACGACCGGTCCCTCTACGTCACGGGTGAGGAATCTGCGGGGCAGGTGCGCCTGCGCGCCGATCGGACCGGCGCGGTGCACGAGAGGGTCTATCTCACCGCCGAATCCGACCTTGCGACCATCCTCGGCCATGTGGAGCAGGTCGGCCCCACCCTGCTGATCGTCGACTCCGTCCAGACCATGTGCGCTGCGGATGTCGACGGGGTCGTCGGCGGAGTCACCCAGGTGAAGGCGGTCACCAGCGCGCTCACATCCCTCGCGAAAGCCAGTGGCGTGCCCGTGCTGCTGATCGGTCATGTCACGAAGGACGGAGCCGTCGCCGGTCCACGGTCGCTTGAGCACCTCGTGGACGTGGTCCTGAATTTCGAGGGCGACAAACACTCCACCCTCCGCATGGTGCGCGGCGTCAAGAACCGTTTCGGTGCGGCAGACGAGGTCGGCTGCTTCGAACTGCGCGAAGACGGCATCGCCGGCATCAGCGACCCGTCCGGACTGTTCCTGCACCACCGCGCCGAAGCCGTCCCCGGGACGGCGGTCACCGTCATGATGGACGGCAAACGGCCAATGCTCGGCGAAGTCCAGGCCCTCGTCGCCGCAACGTCCATGCCCGCACCTCGGCGCGCGGTGAGCGGACTCGACAGCGCCCGCGTTGCGATGGTGCTGGCCGTGCTCGATCGACGGTGCGGGGTGCCAATCGCGAAGAACGACGTTTACGCGGCAACCGTCGGCGGCATGCGGATGACCGAACCCTCCGCCGACCTCGCCCTCGCCCTCGCCGTCGCGTCTGCTGTGCAGGACAAGCCCGTCCCCGACGGACTCGTGATCCTCGGCGAAGTGGGCCTCGCCGGGGAGGTTCGCCGGGTGCCCGGGGTGGGGCGGCGCCTCGCGGAGGCGGCCCGTCTGGGATTCAACCGAGCCCTGGTGCCCCTCGACTCCGGGGCGCCGCCAGCCGGCATGAAGGTCACCGAGGTTGGGAACCTCGACGCGGCGATCTCCGCTCTGCGCGGCTGAGCTGCGGCGTGGAAGCCGTCCACCAGCCCAGCGCACGGGTTGTCGGACAACATCCGGATACCAGTGGCGGACAGGTAATCTATGTGCGAGTCTGAACCGGTTTACACTACGGTCCCTACATCTGACCTCTACGTCGGCGGGAGTATTGGGCTATGGATGATGCCGAGTCGTCGTCTGCACTGCGCGAAACGATCGCCCGGCTGGCTCCCGGAACTGCACTTCGCGACGGCCTGGAACGCATTCTGCGTGGCCGCACGGGCGCCTTGATCATCCTCGGCTACGACGAGCAGATGGAAGAGATCTGCGACGGTGGCTTCGATCTCGATGTGGAGTTCGCGCCCACCCGACTGCGTGAGCTGTCCAAGATGGACGGCGCCGTGGTTCTGTCCACCGACGGCTCCCGCATCGTGCGCGCCAACGTCCAACTGGTCCCGGACCACACGATACCGACCGTCGAGTCCGGCACCCGGCACCGCGCCGCAGAGCGAACGGCCCAGCAAACCGGCTACCCCGTCGTATCGGTGAGCCAATCGATGAGCATCGTCAGCGTCTACGTCGGCGGCATCCGGCACGTCATCGAAGGTTCAGCCACGATCTTGTCGCGGGCCAACCAGGCGGTCGCCACCCTTGAGCGGTACAAGGCGCGCCTCGACGAGGTCACTCGGCAGCTATCAGTGGTCGAAATCGAAGATTTCGTCTCGCTGCGCGACGCGCTGACCGTGGTACAACGACTGGAAATGGTGCGCCGCGTGTCCGTGGAGATCGAGCAGGACGTGCTCGAACTGGGCACCGACGGGCGCCAACTGGCACTGCAACTCGGGGAACTCGTCGGGGGCCACGACGCGGACCGAGAAATCATCGCGCGCGACTACGTGGCCGGCCCCGGCCCGGCCCGGACCGCCGACGTCGAGAAGCTGCTTTCGGCACTCGACCTGATCACGGACGTAGAGCTTCTCGACCTCACAACTTTGGCCCACGCTTTCGGATATCCGGGCACCGTCGAAGCATTGGAGGCGCCGATGAGCCCCCGCGGCTACCGCGTCCTGACCCGCGTGCCCCGTCTGCAGTTCGACCAGATCCACGGGCTCGTCGGATCGTTCGGAACCCTGCAGTCACTCCTCGCCGCGACCGCGGCCGATCTGGAGTCGGTGGATGGGATCGGCGGGTTGTGGGCGCGACACATTCGGGAGGGCTTATCCAGGTTCGCCGAAGGGTCGATCGCCGGCGCGTACGACTAGCCTCCTCAGTTGCGGTCAGTCGGACCGGACTCCCCGACAACGGATTTCAGTGCCGCCCGGACCGCGTCCAGATGTTCGGCCATGGCACGCGCGGCCTGGTCATAAATTCCGGACGCGATTCCGCTCACGATCCGCGCGTGCTCGTCGTTCGCCTTCTCTCTACGGCCGGCAAGCAGATTCAGAGTCTCGGACTGACGGGTCAGCGTCTCGCGTATGTCGACAATCACCGATTCGAAGACGCGATTCCCGCTCATCCGAGCAATCAGCCCATGCAATTGGGCATCCAGTGCAACCCACACGAGTGGATCACTCTCGTCTCGCATCCGGTCCACCAGGCCGCACAGCACCTCGACGTCCTCGTCGGAATGCCGTTGGGCCGCCCACCCCGCGGCGGGAATCTCCACGTGCGGCCGCGCCTCGACGAGTTCTTGCGCGGCGTAACTGCCGAAATCCAGATCGCGGGCGATCGAATTGCTGACGACGAACGTGCCCAGGCCCGACTTCGTCTCCGTGAGCCCGAGCGCATGACAGGAACGGAGGGCCTCGCGGATCACCGATCGACTGACACCGTGCCGCGTAGCCAGGGACGCCTCCGCCGGAAGTCGTTCACCGACCGACAAGGCACCGGACGTGATCGCGTCACGAAGATCCGTGAGGACCGCCTCCGCAGCGCTGACCCGCGCGGTGACGGGGCGCCTGACTACCCAGCTGTCTGACAGGTCCATGTCCATATTGTTCTCACTCCCGACCCACGCCGTCAACTCGCGGTACGACCGGGTTGACGCGTACGAGTGAGCAGGGTAACAATGGCGCCTGTCTGACAGCCTGGTAGGTGGATCGCCGGCAGTTCGATCGAGGAATTGGCCCCACCTGACGAGAACAGACTCCAACACAGCCCCTGCACAGCAGCGCTCGCGCGAATCCATGTGAGGAAGAATCAAGTGCTCGAAACGCGAACAGAACATGATTTGCTCGGCGAACGACAGGTGCCTGCGGACTCATACTGGGGCATCCACACGCTGCGTGCCGTGGAGAACTTCCCCATCACCGGCCGGCCCATCTCCACGAACCCGGATCTGATCCGGGGGCTCGCGTTCGTCAAATGGGCCGCGTCGATCGCCAACGAGAAACTCGGCATTCTGGACCACCGTCGCGCGGAGGCAATCGGTCAGGCGTGCAAGGAGATCGTGGATGGCCGGTGGCACGAGGAGTTCGTCGTCGACGTCATCCAGGGGGGAGCCGGAACCTCGACCAACATGAATGCCAACGAGGTCATCGCCAACAGAGCACTCGAAATCCTCGGCCACGGGCGCGGAGAATACGAGTTCCTCCATCCCAACGAGCACGTGAACCTCAGCCAGTCGACCAACGACGTCTATCCCACCGCGATCAACATCGCGACGATCTTCGCAATCGGCGATCTTCTCGACGCACTTCGGGTATTGCAGGACGCGTTCGCGACCAAGTCGGTGGAGTTCGCCGACACGGTAAAAATGGGACGGACCCAACTCCAGGACGCCGTGCCGATGACCCTGGGGCAAGAATTTGCGACCTACTCGATCATGATCGACGAGGACCGCGCGCGACTCGGCGAGGCTGCGCTGCTGGTTCACGAGATCAACCTCGGCGCCACCGCGATCGGCACGGGCTTGAACGCTCCCGCCGGCTATGCGGAAGCGGCGTGCGAGACCCTCAGGGAACTCACCGGACTCCCCCTCGTCCTGGCCCTCGACCTCGTCGAGGCAACGCAGGACGTGGGTCAGTTCGTTCACCTCTCCGGGGTACTCAAGCGGATCGCGGTCAAGCTGTCCAAGGTCTGCAACGACCTCCGCCTGCTGTCCTCGGGACCGCGCGCCGGTCTGAACGAGATCAACCTCCCACCGGTACAAGCTGGTTCGTCGATCATGCCAGGCAAGGTCAATCCGGTCATCCCTGAGGTCCTCAACCAGGTGGCCTACGAAGTAATTGGCAATGATGTCACCATCACCATGGCCGCCGAATCCGGTCAACTTCAACTCAACGCCTTCGAGCCGATCATCGTGCACTCCCTGTCCAAGGGGATGCGCCACCTGGGTGCCGCCTGCCGAATTCTGGCTTCCCGCTGTGTACTCGGCATCACCGCCAACGCCGACCTATTGCGTGCGCGCGTGGAAGACTCCATCGGACTCGTCACCGCGCTCAACCCGCACATCGGTTACGCCGCGTCGAATCGCATTGCACAGGAGGCCCTGTTGTCCGGCCGTAAGGTGGCCGACCTCGTGATCGAAGCAGGTCTCCTCGACCGTGACGAACTCGAACGACTTCTCAGCCCCGAACATCTCGCCAATCTGAGGGCGTCCGGTCCGGGTCCGCGCACACCCGTCGCCACGACCGCGGCAACAGTCTTGTGACAATCGAGCAGGGCGACGCCGCCGACCTCGAGATCATTGCCGAAGAAGACGAGGGGTTCCACAAAGATCTCCACCCCCGACAGATCCAGATGATCGCGATCGGCGGCGCGATCGGCACCGGACTGTTCTTGGGCTCGGGTGGCAGACTCGCGGAGGCCGGTCCGGCGCTTGTCCTCGTCTACGCCCTCTGCGGCTTTTTCGGCTTCTTGATTCTGCGGGCAATGGGCGAACTGGTGGTGCACCGACCCACTTCCGGGGCCTTCGTGTCGTACTCGCGGGAATTCTTCGGTGAGAAGATGGCTTTCGTCGCGGGATGGCTGTACTGGCTGAACTGGTCTATGACGGCCATCGTCGACGTCACGGCGGTCGCGTTGTACATGAACTTCTTCAAGAAGTACTGGGCACCAATCGGGGACGTCGACCAGTGGGTGTTCGCACTTGCCGGACTGGTCCTCGTGCTCGGCCTGAATCTGTTGTCCGTCAAAGTGTTCGGCGAATTGGAGTTCTGGTTCTCCCTCATCAAGATCGTCGCCCTGGTCTCATTCCTCTGCTTCGGAATCTACTTCCTGCTGTTCGGAACTCCAATCGAAGGCCACACGACCGGCTTCAGTCTGATCGTCGACAACGGGGGATTCTTCCCCAACGGGATCCTGCCCGCGATCGTGGTGATCCAGGGCGTCGTCTTCGCCTACGCCGCAATTGAACTCGTGGGAATCGCCGCCGGAGAGACGGAGAATCCGGAAAAGGTCATCCCGAGGGCAATCAATACGGTGATCATCCGGATCGTGGTCTTCTACGTCGGATCCATCCTGCTGCTGTCACTGCTGCTCCCCTACACGGATTACCACGATGGCGAGAGTCCGTTCGTCACGTTCTTCGGGTCCATCAATGTCGAGGGCGCCGACGGCGTCATGAATCTGGTGGTGCTCACGGCAGCGTTGTCCTCACTCAACGCCGGGCTGTACTCCACCGGGCGGATACTGCACTCAATGGCGATGTCCGGTTCCGCGCCCCCTTTCGCCGCCCGGATGAACAAGGCAGGCGTCCCCTACGGGGGTATAGCGCTCACCGCGGCGGTGGCACTGCTCGGCGTCGGACTCAACGCCATCGTTCCCAGCGAGGCGTTCGAGATCGTTCTCAATATCGCCGCGCTCGGAATCGTCGGCGCATGGGCCGTGATCGTGCTGTGCCAATTGAAGCTGTGGAAACTCGCGGAGGACGGTGTACTGAACCGGCCGGGCTTCCGGATGTTCGGCGCCCCGTACACCGGGCTGTTGACACTGGCCTTCCTGGCAGGCGTCATCGTGCTCATGGCGTTCGATCGCCCCGTCGGAACCTGGACTGTCGGATCCATCGCGATCCTCGCGCCAATGTTGGTGATCGGATGGTACTGCGCGAGGAAGCGCATCAACGCCTTGGCATCGGAACGCCACCACCACGTCTAGGGAGGGGGCAATCGTGCCGAAAGTCGCTGTCGTCACCACCGGAGGCACCATCGCCAGCAGTCGGGACAGTCGGGGTGTCAGCTCGCCGGTGATGACAGGCTCGGATCTCCTCGGTGGTGTAGGGAAGGAAACAGAACTTCGAATCAGGGACTTGATGTCGAAGGACAGTTCGAGCATGTCGTTCGCCGACATGGATCGTGTCCGCGATGCCGTCGTAGCGGAACTACGCGATCCCGACGTCGACGCGGTGGTCGTACTCCACGGAACCGACACCATGGAAGAGACCGCGTTCCTGCTGGACCTCCACCATGACGATCCGCGCCCGGTGATCTTCACCGGCGCGCAACGAACCTTCGACCACCCGGAATCCGATGCAGCGGCAAATCTCACCGCCGCGATCATGGCGGGATCGGACCCCGCACTGCGCTGTAGCGGTGTCCTGATCGCGTTCGCGGGTGCCCTGTATCGGGCAGCGGGAACCCGTAAGGCGGAGACGACGTCACTCGAGGCGTTTCATTCGGTGCACCCCACCGAAACTCCGCAGCGTCGACTCGATCCATTGCCGTGGCACCCGATATCCGGAACGCGCGTCGACATCGTCGCGATCTATCCCGGAGCGGATCGCGTTCAGATCGACGCGTGCCTGGCGTCCGGGACCCAGGGCCTGGTACTTGACGGACTGGGGTCCGGAAACGCGAACCCTGTAATCGTCGCGGCCGTCCGCGACTGCGTGTCCGCCGGGATCCCCGTCGCAGTTACCACTCGGGTGCCACGGGGCCCCATCACTCCTGCCTACGGCGGCGGGGGCGGCGGGCACGACCTCGTCGCGGCGGGTGCGCTCTTCTCCACGAATCTCAGGGCCGGTCAGGCCCGCGTGCTGCTCGCTGCGCTGCTCGCCGACCCCGACCGCGACGACCTCGGCCAGGAATTCGACCGGCGCTCACGTCTTGACGCCGCACCGCAGATCAGCTGAGGTTGAACGGCTCCGGCGCGCTCCGTAGCTGACCCAACTGCCCCACCACCGTGTACGCGCCCGGAGCCACCGGATCACGTTGGGGCTCCGGCTGCTCGAGGCAGTCGGGGGCGGAGGTCGTGGCGGACCACACCACAGTGAACTGGGCCTGCTCGCCCGGGGCGAGGGAGCGCATGTCGGCGTCGGACTGCGGGTAGCAGTCGATATTGGACCACAGACGCACCGCGCCGTCGATGGTATAGACGAGCACCTGCTGAAGGCTGCTCCCCAGATCGCGATCGCACGTCTCGGTGCCGATGTTGGTGATGACCGTCGTGAAACTCGGCTCGTCACCGGCCTGGTACGTCGGCTTGTCGGACGCTACCTTGATGGCCAGCGACTGATCAGGGCATTGCCCCGCACCAAGGGGTTGGCCGGCGGGCGCATCGCCGTCCGGCGGCCCGCCACCCCACGCCCCGCTACCCGACGCCCCGCCGGCGGGCGCATCGCCGTCCGGCGCCCCGCCACCCGACGCGCCGGAATTGCCCGGTGGCTGTGCTCCTGCTGCAGCGCCGCCACCACCCGATCCGCCGCCTGCGGAGGCCGAAGCAGAAGTCGACGCAGTCGGGGTAGTCGAAGCGGATGTGGTCGACGAAGAACTCGCCGCTGCCGGATTGGCCTCGGAATCGCCGCCCCCGCGAAGGGAGTTGATCAGTAAGCCGACGAGTAGCACCACGACGATGGCGCCGCCGACCGCCAGCGCCCTGCGGCGCCAGTAAATCTCGGGGGGCAACGGCCCAGTCGGTTCCAGCACAGAGTCAACGGTAGTTCGGTGTCGCGCGACAAGGGCTCAGCTGGTTCGGCGTGTCGCGGTCAGTCACCGAGCTCACCGACGTCCCCAACCGATCCCAGCAGCTGCATGCGGCCGTCAGAGAGCTTGTAGGTGACGCCCGCAATGGCACACGTACCTCGCTCGACGCGGTCCGCAATGATGCGTGATCGCTGCATCAGGAGCGATCCGGTCTCGACAACGTGACGCCCCTCGAGTTCGTCGACCGTGGTCAGACCCTCATCACGGCCCATCAAGATCGACGGCGTCACACGTTCGACTATGCTGCGGATGAATCCGTTCGGGACCTTGCCCTCGTCGAGGGCGTCCAACGTCGCCTTCACGGCGCCGCAGCCGTCGTGGCCCAGCACGACAATCAGCGGAACGTTCAGGATCTCCACCGCATACTCGATGGACCCGAGGACCGAGTCGTCGAGGACGTGGCCCGCCGTGCGGACGACGAACATGTCACCGAGACCCTGGTCGAAGATGATCTCGGCGGCGACACGCGAATCACCGCATCCGAACAGCACCGCAGTTGGGTGCTGCTCGTTGACGAGCTTCGCCCGGTCGGCGATTCCCTGGCTGGGATGGATCGACTTTCCGTTGACGAAACGCTCGTTACCCTGTCGCAGGGACTTCCATGCAGAAACCGGGTTGGAATGGGGCATGCAATATATTGTGCACCAATATCGTTACGGCGTTCCGCGGGAAAGTTACGGCAAAGGAAAATCCGGTTTGCGCGGGGACGAAAGGACGTGAGGAGAAGTGACCGTGGACTCCTCCGCGTTGATCAGGTGGTACGAGTCCGAGGCCCGGGACCTGCCGTGGCGTCGCGACGGAGTGAGCGCCTGGCACATCCTGATGAGCGAAATCATGCTGCAGCAGACTCCGGTGATCCGGGTGGCACCCATCTGGGAGGACTGGGTGCGTCGCTGGCCCGTCCCCTCACTGATGGCTGCGTCGAGCCAGGCTGACGTGCTGCGCGCTTGGGGCAAGCTCGGGTACCCGCGCCGCGCGCTGAGACTGCACCAGTGCGCCGGTGTGCTGGCAGCCGAACACGGCGACGTCGTGCCGAGCGATGTCGACACCCTCCTGGGGCTGCCAGGCATCGGCGCCTACACCGCACGGGCAGTGGCCTGCTTCGCGTTCGGGCAGCGTGTCCCCGTCGTCGACACCAACGTCCGACGGGTGATCGCCCGTGCCGTGCACGCAAACGCGGAGCCGGGAAACCCCTCGACCGCCCGCGACCTCGCCGACGTGTCTGCGCTACTGCCCCGCACCCGCGTACGGGCCGCCACGTTCTCGGCGGCCCTCATGGAACTCGGCGCCACCGTCTGCACCGCCCGATCACCCGACTGCTCGCGCTGCCCGCTGCCGAGTTGCGCGTGGGTGGAATCCGGGCGTCCCGCGCACACCGGTGAGCGCCGGAGAGTGCAGAAGTTCGCGGGCACCGACCGCCAGGTGCGGGGCAAGCTGATGGCCGTCCTGAGGGAGAGTTCCGCCCCCGTCGAGCGCGTCCGGCTCGATCAGGTGTGGCTCGACGACCCTGGCCAGCGCGACCGCGCCCTCCACTCGCTCCTGATCGACGGGCTCGTCGAACAGACCCAGAACGGCCTCTTCGCACTCGCGGGCGAAGGCGGTTGAGCGTCGCATCATGGACAGAACAGCCCGACTGCGCAACCGCGAATTGCACAGCGACTTCCTTTTCAACACATCAAATTTCACACGAAGATGACGGCATATCGCAGCGCTCGAAGCGAACGCTGCCGGTGAGCACTAACGTCAGGGCCATGTTCACTACCGAGATCGAGATCCGCACCGGCACTGAACCGGTCGTCCACGATTTGACCCGGGAAATCGAGAAGTTTCTCGCGGCGGCTGAAGGCGACAACGGCCTGCTGCACGTCTGGGTCCCGCACGCGACTGCCGGGCTGGCCGTCATCGAGACTGGCGCCGGGAGCGACGCCGACCTGATCGCGGCCATCGACGAACTCCTTCCTCGCGACAACCGCTGGCAACACCAGCACGGAAGCCACGGCCACGGCCGCGACCACGTGCTGCCGGCGTTCCTGCCGCCGTACGCATCGGTCCCTGTTGTCCACGGAGTCCTTGTTACAGGAACCTGGCAATCTGTATGCCTCGTCGACACCAACGTGGACAATCCGGTTCGGCATGTTCGATTCAGCTTCCTCGCCGGCTGACCCAAACGGGGTCAGCGTCAGCGACTTGCACTATGAGATGGCTTGCAGCGTAATCGGTCACGGTGGTCTTAGTCGGCCCTGCCCCGAATTGCCGCCGCCCGGCGCACTCGAGGCGCGCCGGGCGGCGAGGGTACAGCCTGGTCAGGGTCCGGAGACCAGAGTGGCCATGTTGTTCTCGGGGGTGGACGGACCCCCGAGGTCGTTGATGACGTGGTTGATCGTGCCGTTACCGCCGAGAGACACGGTCACCATGTCGTGGAAGCGGACCCCGGGCACGGCGGGGGCCTCGATGGCGTGCTCGGCGACCACGGACGGGTTGACGTTGAAGAAGCAGTAGCTGCCCAGGCCCCAGGCCTCGTGGTCCGTCACCGCCGGGTTGACGTAGTAGGCGTCGTAGCCGAGGGTGTCGCCGTTCATCCAGGCCGCCTGGTCGGGCGGGTCGTACGGCATCTCGTTCTGGAAGAAGTACGTGCGCCCGCCGTTGCCGTTCCAGATCACTTGGTGCTCCTGGTAGTGCTCGACGAACAGCCCGTACATCGTCACGTCCGTGCCGTTGACGACCAGGCCGTTGGCGGCGGTGTTATCGGTCCAGCCGATGCCGTTGCCGTGATCGGCGCGCCACAGCCACATATGGTCGCCGATGACGTCCGAGCTGTTGACCACCAGGCTCTGAGTAGCTTTGCCGACACCTGCGCCTCCGATGCGGAAGTAGACGTCGTGCAGGGAGGTGGGGTTGGCGGTGTGCCGCGCGGTCGAGCCGGACGGGCCGATCTGCATCAGGGTCTGCGAGTTCGTGGTGCCTGCGTCGATCAGCAGGCCGGCAATCTTGATCCCGTCCACGTCGGCCGTGCTGACCGCGGTGACGCCGTTGTCCGGGACGAGTGTGGCCAGTCCCAGGCCCAGCACGACGGTGTCGGGCCGGTCGATGTTCAGCGTCTGGTCGAGGTGGTAGAGGCCAGGGGTGAACAGCAGGTTCTTGCCCTGCGCGAGTGCACCGTTGATGTCGCCGGCCGTGGCGCCGGGCTTGACGATGAAGAACTGGTCGATTGGCAGCGAGTCGCCCGCCGGGTTGCCGCCCGCCCAGCTCACACCCTGAGTGTCTGTGCGCAGGGCGGGGACGAACACCTTCCAGGAGTCGGACGAGTCGACGTACAGGAACGGCTTCTCACGGATCACGGGGGACTGTGCGACGGTGGTGTATGGCGGGTTCGGGAAGGTGTTGGCCGGTGCGTTGACGTCACCGACGAAGGTCATGTTCCAGTTGGAGCCCTCCCATCCACCCATCTCGCTGTTTCGTGTCAGCCATTGTTGCTGCGTCTGAGAGTTCACCACACCGTCAATCTCGGAGTCGGCGATGAGGCCGCCGCTGGCCCAGCCACTGTCCTGGCTCAGCTCGAGGTCGCCGCGCAGGTGCATGCGCCGGTACGGGGCCGCCTGCGCAACCGCCCAGCGATCGGTACCACCCACCGGATTCACGGAGAGGTTCTCCGCCGAGCGCCAGAAATTCTGGGTGGCATCGTTCGGCTTCGTTGACTGGCCGAAGAACCAGTCGGCATCGGCATGGACACTGCCATTTATCGTCACGTCGTCCGGGGAGAGACCCAGGCCCGCAACCTGTGTGTAGAAGCCAACCTTGGCATCGGCATCATAGGTGCCCGGTTTGAAGAGCAGGGCGTAGCGCTCCGAGCCGAATTGGTTGGTGTGCTGCTGGTCGAAGATCTGGTCGATCGCGCCCTGAATCGAATCGGACGACATCGACGGATCGAACACGGTGACATTCGGGCCGAAGTCTGGGGTGCCCGGCGGGTTCGATGCCGGATCGGCGGGCACCGGCGAGTTCGACGGCTCGTCGACCGAGCGGAAGCTGAAGGACTGGGCGCCGGATCCGTTGCAGGCGTACTGCTGCATGCGAACACCATCGTCGGTCGAGGCACCGGGCACATCGAGACACTTGCCGCTGTTGCGGTTGACGAGATGGAATGCCCCGCCGAACTCCTCGACCGGAAGCCACTGCTGGTTGGCCCCGCCGGAGTACGACCAGAGCTGGACCGCAGCGCCGTCGTCCTTGGAGACGTCGACGATGTCCCAGGACTTGGTGGCGTCGTTGCGATTGTCAACGCGGACGTATCCGTCGCTGGTCGGCTGGAAATGCCACTGCTGCGCGGCGGTCCCAGCGCAGGTGTTCTGCTCAACTGCGGTGCCGTCGGCGGTGCCTTCTGCTGCGGCGTCGACGCACTTGCCACTGTTCTCGGCAACGACGGTCACCCAGTCATCGGGGATAGTGGGGACGGCCTGGGCCGGTGCAGTCAGCACAACGGCAGACAGACCCCAGACCAACAGCGCGGCAAGGGCGAACGACACGCCGCGGGACGGCGCTCCGAGGGTTCTCATGAATTGCTCCTGAGCCGCGCAGGGCGCGGCACCTGGGTGTTTTGCGACCGGCATGCCGAAACGGACGGCGGTAAGCAAAACGTGTGGGTAAAGGAATGGCCCGCCGGGCGCGCGCCCCAGCGTGTCAGTGACTGAAAAGGTCAAAGCGGCCTTTTCGCTACGCAAAGAAGTTATGCTTTCGTGACATTCCCGTCAAGGGGTGTTCTGGCTAAATCTCCGGCGCGCCCGGAAACCAACCGGTTCGACAACTCGACAGTCGGATGCGAACCCAAGTTGCGGGTAGTTTGCGGGAACCCCGCACCGATTCCACTGATGCCCAAGATGATTGAGTGACCACCGGGTTGCCTACGTAGTTGCCGGTTGTTACCAGCCACCTCAGCTACGCCTTAACCGAGCCCATCGAGGAACCTCTCGACAACCTTTCGGTACTGCTCGGGTTGGTCGTCATGGACGAGATGCCCGGCCCGCTCGATCCGGACATAGTGGGCGACCGGATGCCGCTCGGCCATTGCCTGCATCTGACCGTCAGGGGTGATCGTGAACTCGCCCTCGATCAGTAGGGACGGAACCGTCACCGAGGCCCACTGATCCCAGAAATGTCTGCCGCCCCACTCCTGAGAGATGTCACGAAACGTGTCGAGGTCCCCATGCAGATACCAGCCATCGGCACGCTGGTCGAACGAGTCCAGAAAGTACTGTCCCGCAACGGGTCCGAAGAACTCGAACAAGTCTCCCGGTGTCGAGAAGGGCTGGGGCCAACTCGCGATCATCGCCACCCAGTCGTCGGCGGTGCGACCACGAAAGTCGGGGGCCATGTCCTCGACCACCAGTGCCGCTACCTTCTCCGGAAACTCGGCCGCGAGACACCAACCGTGCAGGGCGCCCATCGAATGCCCGATCACCACCCACGGCTCGGTGAAGGGTTCGAGTGCTGCGGCCAGGTCCTGCACAAAGGCTTCGGTACTCAGCTGGGGAGGTGCGGGGCGACCGTGACCTGCCGCGTCAAAGGTGTGGACATGACCGTGTTCGCGCAGCCACGGGACTTGCCGACGCCACGTCCGAGCGCTGCCCATCAGACCGTGCAGCAGCAGAATCGGCTGTCCCGTCCCACCCTCGTCGTACAACGCACTCTCACTCACCACCCCTCCGACGCTAGCGGAGTACCCTCGCCCGCATGGCAGTGGTGAAGATCAACGCAATCGAAATCCCCGAAGGCGCGGGCCCCGAACTCGAAAAGCGTTTCGCCGGGCGGGCACATGCCGTCGAGAATTCTCCAGGCTTCCTCGGCTTCCAACTCCTCCGGCCGGTCAAGGGCGAGAACCGCTACTTCGTCGTCACCCAATGGGAAAGCGAAGAGGCCTTCGAGGCGTGGCGCGACGGCCCAGCCCGGGAAGCACACGCAGGTGAGCGGAAGAAGCCAGTGGCCTCTGGTGCGTCGCTACTCGAGTTCGAGGTCGTTCTCGACGTTGCCGCAACGAACAAGGCGTGAGAGTCGCAGGAGAGCGCGAAGATTGACACGACGGCCTGCCGGATGCCAAAGTTCGCAGGACAATAGCGATGGTTCGGCAGGAATCCGGTGCAATGCCGGAGCGGTCGCGCCACTGTAATTCGGAGTAGTTCCTCAGCGGGAGCAACCTCGACAGCCAGATACTACCGCCATCGCATGGACCTAGGGGACGCGAAATCCCAGGAGGAACCATGGCACTCGCTTACGCACCAGGCACGTCGGTCGACACGACCCGTCTTGCCGTCATCTCATTCGCGATCGTTCTTTTCGCGATGCTCGCCCTCTATCTCGTGGGCTTCGACCAGGGCGCGATCTCGCGCAGTGGCATGTACATGCATGAATTGATGCATGACGGTCGCCACCTCCTGGGTCTGCCATGCCACTGACAGATTCCCTCGCGAAACTCCTCATCCGTGGCCTGCTAGCAGGTCTGATCGCAGGCATCCTGGCCGGAGGCGTCGCGTTCGTTCTCGGCGAGTCCCACATAGAGGCCGCCATCGCCATCGAAGAATCGCAAGGCGCAACCGAAGTGGCGGACCACCACGATGCCGCTCCGGCCGGTGCAGCGACAGATCACTCGCATGGTGAGGGAGACGCACTGGTCAGCCGTGACGGACAACGCTTCGGCCTGTTCCTCGCCACATCCCTCATGGGCATGGCCCTCGGCGCGATCTTCGCCGTCGTCGCGCACTATGCGCGGAGGGTCTTACCTCTGCCCGGACCGTTGCTCGCCCTGACGTTGGCAACGTTCGGTTGGTTGGCGATCGAGGCCGTTCCGTTCTTCAAATACCCCGCCAACCCGCCGGCCGTCGGTGACCCTGACACCATGACCCAGCGGACGTGGCTGTGGCTCGCCTCCGTCGCACTCGGATTGCTCGCGGTGGTCGCGGCCGCGTTTGCGGCGAGGGCTGTCGCGGCTCAGGAGTTCTTGACGGTGCGGATCGTCGCGCCAGTGGTCACGTTTCTCGTCGTGGTGACGCTCGGATACCTCGTTCTTCCTACCGTCAACGAGGTGGGCGACGATTTCCCGGCTGTGCTGCTGTGGGAATTCCGCCTGTCTTCGCTTGCGACCCAGGCGACGTTGTGGCTCGGGCTCGGACTGGTCTTCGCATTCCTGACCGAACGTGCCGCCAGGTCGAATACGCCGGCAAAGGCGACGAAAACTACTGTCTGACGCCGTCGCTCGTTGGTCAGAGGTCAGGTGGTCCGTTCTGCTGCCCGGTGGATGAGATCCGCCAGGCCGACGGGGGATCCGCGTTCGCTCCACAGGCCGAGTCGACGTGGAGAGAGTAGCTCGTCGACGACCATGTACGCCGCACCGATCAGACCTGCCGAGTTTCCCAGGGATGAGATCGCGAACTGAATCTCACTTACCGCGCTGGGAAGTGAGCGGTCGAGGACGGTGGTTCGGAATGCGGTCATGTACGGGTCGTCGATGCGGACCAGCCCTGCGTCGAGAAGAATCAGTGCGGGGTTCAGTCCACTGACCAGGACCGAGACCACCGAGCCGAGGGTATGTCCGGCGCGGGTGAGCATGTCGGTGCTCACCGGGTCACCGGCGGCAGCAGCGGTGAATACTTCAGCAGCGCCGATCGCACGGCCTTGGGCCGAGATTGCGGCGAGGATGGGACTCTCGCCCGTAGTCGCGGCGTGCTGCCCGAACTCGCCGAGCGCGGGGCCTCCGGCGACTTGGGTAAGGCAACCGGTGTGCCCGCACCAGCACCGCTCAGTGATGTCTTCGGAGACGAACACGTGCCCGAACTCCCCGGCGGAACCTTGCGAACCGCGCTGCAGCGTGCCCGACGAGATGACGGCACCACCGATCCCGCCGCCGATCTTGACGAAGAGAACGTCGTCGAGCCCACGGGCCAGTCCCTCACGTAGTTCACCAAGGGCCATCAGATTCGCATCGTTGTCGACCCACACCGGAAGGTTGTAGCGAGCGGTGAAGCGATCACGGACCGGGTAGTCGGCCCACTCCGGGGCGGACAGTGCGCCGACCGGTCGCCCGCTGGAGATCTCAACCGGGCCGGGGATACTGATTCCGATGCCGTAGATGGACGGGCTGTCGACGAGCCGGTCGGCAATCAAGGAGTCGAAGATCGATTCGACGTGGCTGAGGGTCGCATCCGGACCCGAGTGCGGGTCGGCCTCTGCGCGGATCTCGCTCAGAACGGTTCCCGCCAGATCGGTGAGACCGACAGCGATGCTGGTCGCGGCGAGTTCGGCGACGAGGATGTGAGCGCCGTCTGCGCGGAACTTCACTTCGCGGGGAGCCCGGCCGCCGGTGGAGCGTCCGACGTCGCCGTCCTCTGCGAAGCCGGCGCGGATAAGTTCCTCTAGTCGTTGGGTGACCACTTTCCTGGTCAGGCCGGTGCGCTCGACGAGTTCGGTACGTGTTATCTGGCCGGCAGATCGCAACAGGTTCAGGACCGGAAACGCGGTGTCGGTCGGCACGAGTCCGAGGTGTCGAGTCATTACGTTCCTTCCTCCGCGGGCGGCAGCTCGCCCAGTCCGGTCCGGTATCACCCTGAAGGTAGTTCCCGGCGGCAACGATCTTACGAGATCCGGAACAGGAAGACGTTCAATTGGGACATATCATTTACCCAAGGATCTCTTTAATGACTTTTGGTGTTGCTTATATACCTAAAGTATGTAAGTTGAGTGATGCACTACATATCCGTCAGGTTCCAGTGGGCGCAAAACCGCGGTCAGCTACTGCGGCCCGATCCTGGTGCCGCTTTCATTGAGGAGATCCCCGTGACTGCGATCCCCGAACTCGACCGCCCCGAAGCTTCCACACCAAAGTCCGCTTCAGAGGCCCGCGATTTCCCATCTGACTTCCTGTGGGGCTGCGCGACCGCCGCACACCAGGTCGAGGGCGGAAACATCAACAACGACTGGTGGGCGTTCGAGCACGACCCTTCGACCGCGGCCCGCGAATCCTCGGGCGACGGAATCGATCAGTTCCACCGCTACTCCGAAGACTTCGTCCTCCTGAAGGCCCTGCGCCACAACACTCACCGTCTGTCACTGGAATGGTCCCGGATCGAACCGGCCCCTGGCGAATTCAGCCAAGCGGCAATCGCACACTACCGGCGGGTACTCACCCAACTGGCCAACGCCGGGCTGATCGGATTCGTGACACTGCACCACTTCACGCTTCCCACCTGGTTCTCCGAGCGAGGCGGTTGGCTGGCACCTGACGCCATCTCCACATTCGAGCGCTACTGCCGCGTCGTGACCGCCGAGTTGGGTGACCTGATGCCGTATGTGTGCACGATCAACGAACCGCAGATGATTGCCCTGCACGGATACCTCGAGGGATACCACCCGCCCGCGATGACGAACCCGATCCTGTGGAGACGCGTCGGCCGTGTGCTTCTCGAAGCCCACCAGGCCGCCGTCCGCGCGGTCCGCGCAGAAGCACCCTCATCCAAGTCGGGTCTCGTCGTCCAACTCCCGTTACTCGCTCCCGCCCGCCCCGACGATTCGACGTGGGCCTTCTGTGAGGCCATGCGCGCCGAGATCGTCGACCTGTACCTCGAGGGCCTCACCGGCCCGGACAGAGGTGACTGGCTCGGAGTGCAGTACTACCGCAAGCAGTGGGTCGACCCGTCCTCCCCCACACTGTTCGCAGCGCCACCCGCCGGAACCCAGACGACCCAGATGGGGTGGGCGGTGTTCCCCGACGGGCTTCGGCTCATGTTGCACCGTGCCGCCGAGACCGGACTTCCCCTGTACGTCACCGAAAACGGCATCGCCACCGAGGACGACGACGAGCGGATCGACTACATCGAGTCCCACCTCTCCGCCATCGCACAGGCCCTCCGTGAGGGCGTCGACATCCGCGGATACATCCACTGGTCCGCCTTCGACAATTTCGAATGGTCCGAAGGCTACGGTCCTAAATTCGGGATGATCGCCGTCGACCGGAAACGCGACTTCGCCCGCGCCCCCAAGTCCAGCGCCTACGCCTTCGCTCGCGTCGCCGCGAGTGGCCGCATCAGCGACCTGCGCCACACGCACTCCTGGTCCTACTGATTCCCTACCCGGCAGGCCAGATCTTCGTGTCGTCATCTATGGCCCGATCACTTGTTACCTGCAAATCCCGAAGGGAGTTCCGCCCATGGCCTCAAGTAGTCCGCCCGAGACCGGGCTCGACGCCCCGAGTGCCGTCACATCCGAGGGGAACGCCTCCAAACGTGCACTCGTCGCCGGCGCCATCGGCAATTTCGTCGAATGGTACGACTTCGTCCTCTACGGAGCGTCCGCCCCGATCCTGGCACGCGTCTTCTTTTCCAACGACGACCCCCACGCCGCACTACTGGCGACGTTCGCCACGTTCGGGATAGCGTTCGTCGCCCGACCTTTCGGTGCCGTCATCCTCGGCAACCTCGGCGACCGCATCGGTCGCCGCAACGTCCTCGCCGCCGTCGTGCTCATAATGTCGCTCGGCACGGCCCTGATCGCCGCGCTACCCACCTACGCCCAGATCGGCGTCCTCGCCCCGCTGCTGCTGCTGCTCATCCGCATCGTGCAAGGCTTCACCGCTGGTGGCGAATTCGGCGGATCCGCTGCGTTCATCGTCGAATACGCCCCACCCGGCAAACGTGGTCGGTATGGGTCCTGGCAGACGGCGACTGTCGGACTCGGATCCGCGACCGCAACCGCCGTCGTGCTGATGTTCACCACCGTCCTCTCACAGGAGCAACTGGACTCGTGGGGCTGGCGAATCCCCTTCATGATCGCCCTGCCCCTGGGCGTGGTCGGCCTGGTCATGCGAATGAAGCTCGAGGACACCCCCGACTACCAGCGGGTCAAGGACCTCCAGCAGGAATTCGAGGTCAAGCCCGCCGTCCCGGTCGTCGAAGCCATGCGCCACCACTGGCGCATGATCCTGCTCGGCGCTGCGATTGTCACCGGTGGCACCGTCAGCACCTACACATTCCACAACTACATCCCGGCCTTCCTCAATACCGAACTGGGGGTCGATCTTGACGTGGCACTCGGCGGAAACCTGATCGGTCTCGTCGTCTACTCCGCGTCCACCCTGCTCTGGGGGCGTCTGTCGGACACGTACGGGCGCAAACCGTTCATCATCGGCGGCAGTGTCGCCCTGCTCGTCCTGATCTACCCGATCGTCCTGATCGACCAGATCGGGACGCTGCCCGCGATCGCGCTCGGCCAGTCCCTCTTCGGAGTCTCCGCCGCAGCCATCATGGGCCTCGTGCCCACTCTGCTGGCGGAGTTCTTCCCGACCACAGTTCGCATGAGCGGACTATCCGTCGCCTACACACTCGCCAACGCGCTCTTCGGCGGCACCGCACCCTTCGTGGTGCTCTGGCTCGTCGGCATCACCGGGAACTCACTCGTCGTCGTCTACTACTGCGGAGCGGCCATGCTGTTCACCCTCGTCGGCGCCTTCATCGTCCGAGAAACCTTCGATAAACCACTCCGGGAGTTCTGACCATCTCCGGGGCTGCCTCAGCTCCGGAGATGGTCCCAGCGGGTCGGGTCTGCTTCCAGGACGGCCCGATCCCACTTCCCTCTGTCGGCCGCCGCCTCGTACGTGCTGTGCAGGAATTTCAGAAGCGCCGCGTCGGGATCGTCCGCCATGCGGACAGCCTCGTACGGCAGCAGGAACTGTCCGTTTTCCTTGCTGTAGAGCCCGGCGTCGGGCTCAACAGGGTATTCGGCGAATCCCTCCGGCTCCGGATAGGCGTACGCGTAGAACATGCCTTCGCCGTCTCCGCCCGGCCAGAATCCGCAGCTGCTCAGCTCGTGCGAGTAGCCCTCGACCATCACCCAATCCCCGCAGTTCGGAGCTCCCCCAGGGTGAGTCGGCGCGGTCCGACCCGAGAATCGCGTGCATGCCAGGTCCATCCCGCCCCAGAAGAAGTGCACAGGGCTCACCTTGCCGATGAAACGCGAGCGGAACTCGTGCATCACCCGGTCCGCTTGCACGAGCTGCCGCCAAAACAGATGCGCCGATTCCGCGTCGTACGCCTTGTGCTCGGTGTCCTGCGCGAACGGGATGGCAGGCTCGACCTCGGTCGGCTGCGCCCGGATAGTCGTAGCCAGGCCCAGTCCCGACAGGGTATCCATGGCGTCGGAATAGAATTGCGCGACCGTCTTCGGTTCGAGGGCGACCTTTCCTGTGGAACCCTTGCTGGTGCGGATGACCAATTCATGGTCGTGGAAGTCGAATTCGATGTCGAAACAGTCGGTGCCATAAGGAATAGTCGACGTCGCGAGACCCCGCGGGCTCACATACAGCGGCACCTGCCACCAGTGATTGAGCATGGGCTCGTGGGCCATGCGGATCTTCCCGACGATCTGTGTCCACATGTGCAGCGTGTTCCGCGTCTGCGCCCACTCGTCCACCCTCAACGCAGGCCATTGCTCTCGAGGTCGTGTCTGCTCGCGCACGGTGCCTCCTGACGAAGACGTGTCCATCTCAATGTGCTCTGTCGTCTCAATGTGCTCTGTCGTCCGGGGTTTTGGCAAGTGGTAGGGCACGGACCGCTCTCCCAGATGACCTTTGTCGAACAGAAACGTCCGCGGCTGCGACGGCTGGCCCGCGTTAACTCACCGGTGCTTCGCTCGCTTGACTCAGGAACTGCAGGAACACATCCTTCTGCTGTGCACCGGATACGGCAACGCGACGGTTGGCGACGAAGAACGGCACCCCCGACACCCGTAGTTGGCGGGCAGTGTCGAGGTCCGCGCGGACCTCGTCGGCGCCTGCGTCGGATTCGAGCCACGCCCGCACGATGTCGGCGTCCAGTCCGACCTGGGACGCGATCTCCACCAGTTCCGCCCGGTCGTCGATCACCGCGCCGTCGCTGAAGTGCGCACGGAACAGGGCCTCCATCAAGGCCTCTCGACTCTCACCTGCGAGGTGGATCAGCCGGTGCGCGTCAAAGGTATTGGCCGCGATCACGTTGTCGAAGTCGAACTTGATGCCTTCGTCGACCCCCAGGCCCGCAACGTGTCCGAACATCTGGCGTACCTGCTCCGCCGACATCCCCTTGTGCTGCATGAGGGCCTCGAGTTCACTGCGCCGCTCCCCCACCGGCGAATCCGGAGCCAGTTGATACGAGCGCCACACCACGTTCACCCGGTCACGCCCATCGAAGTCCGCGAGCGCGGACAGGAAGCGGTGCTTGCCTATGTAGCACCAGGGGCAGGCCACATCGGACCAGATCTCGATCTCGATGGCGCCGTCGACGTGGTCGTTCTGTTGTGTCGTCACAGCCCAGTTGAACAGATCAGTGCCGGATTCTGTTCCAACTCGCTCGACGACCACGCGCTCAGTGGCTGGTCTCACACGCGACGACGAGCCCGGAGCGAGAAGCGATCGCAGCACGCCGATACTCCAGGCCACAACTAGTGCCGGTAACGAGCCTCAGGATTCGAGCGCGGCGTCCAGTGTGATCTCCACGCCGGTGAGGGCCTTGCTCACCGGGCACGTCTCCTTAGCCGCGTGTGCCGCCTTCGCGAAGCCGTCGGCGTCGAGCCCCTCCACCTCACCGCGCACCGTCAGTTTGATGCCCGTGAGCTTGAAGCCTGGGTTGTCCGGCCCCAGTGACACATCGGCTTTCACCTCGAGGCTCTGAGGGGTTCCGCCGGCCTCCGCGATGAGCGCGGACAGTTGCATGGCGAAGCAGGACGAATGCGCCGCCGCGATCAACTCCTCCGGGCTGGTGGTTCCGCCGGCGTCCTCGGCTGCTCGCTTGGGGAACGAGACGTCGAAGGTGGCGGCCCCGGAACTGCTGAGTTCGACCTGCCCACTTCCCTGTTCGAGTGTTCCGTTCCATGCGGTCCGTGCGGTACGTGTGGGCATGCCACATCCTCTCGTGGTTGTTCGGGTACGTCTCGAACGTACTCGTACCGATCGACCATCCGCAGCGCCCGAGATCGCAGCGAGTCCCGCAGACTTTCCGGTGCCAACACTTTGGCGTCCTCACCCATAGTCCACAACACTTCGCCGGCGTGGGAGACGCCGCCGAACGCCACCTCGAGGCGCACCCGTTCGCCGTCGAACAGCGACTCGGACAGCACCCCTAACGTTCGCTCCGCAAGATCGTCTCGATGCTCTACGCGCACGAGAACGACGACCACCAGCGGTTCTCTTCGCGACCGGAACGCGGTGCGAAGCCGCTCCCAGACTGCGGCCAGGTCGATCTCGGACGGGCGCACCGCTGGTTCGTCGAGTTGGCGCGCGTCCTCGATCCGCTCCACTCGATAGGCTCGTTCCCTGCCGGCGTTCGTTGCCACGAGATACCACCGACCAGACGCATGGATGAGTCCGAGAGGGTCGATGGTCCGCCACGTGGGACCGCTACCCTGCGATGCGTAGTGGATGCTCAGCCGTCGGCCCACGAACACCGCTTGCTGGATCAGCCCGAGGTACGGGTCGATTTGCTTCGGGTCGGTCAGCCAAGCCCCCTGGGTGACCAATACTCGCTGGGCCACCTTCGTCGCCGCCACGCGATGCGCGTCCGGCATCGCCGCCACCACCTTGCGCATCGCCGATGCGAAGGCCGGCGCCATTCCCAGTGATTCCGACGTCACGGCCGAAGCGGCCGCCAGGAGCGCTTTGGCCTCGTCGGCAGTCAGACCGGTGAGGTCGGTGGTGAATCCCGGCAGTAGTTCGAAGCCACCGTCACGGCCTCGTTGGGCGTAGACGGGTATGCCTGCCGTCGACAGCGCGTCGATGTCGCGCAGCACCGTGCGCGGTGACACCTCGAGTTCGCGGGCAAGAGCCGAAGCCGACATACGCCCCCTGTTGCGCAGCAACAGGACGAGAGAGAGGAGACGATCGGCGCGCACGAAGAAAGTCTGTCAGACATACATGACACAAGATGTCATGTATGTCTAGCGATAGTTGTCTCATGACCCAAACGACTACAGATCCGCGCCCCCTATACCGGGAAGCGCTCACCTGGACTACCGGCCTTATCGCCGGAATTCGCCCGGACCAGTTGACGGCGGCGACCCCCTGCACCGAATTCGACGTCCGCGCCCTCCTCGGCCACCTCGTGACAACTGTGGAGGTAGCTCGGGCCATCGCGGAAGGCGGCGACCCGTCAACCATCACAGACGTCGTCACCGGCATCCCGGAGGACGGCTTTGCGGACGCGTATCGGTCTGCCGCCGACCGCATGTTTCCCACCTGGACCGACGCCGGCCTCGACACCGACGTGATCGCGCCGTGGGGCACCGTCCCCGGCCGGGTCGCGATCTGGGTCTACATCAACGAGACCCTCGTGCACGGCTGGGATCTTGCAACTGCCACGGGCCAGCCCCCGGAGACCCGTCCCGAACTGGCTGAGTCGGTGCTCGCTGTCGCCCGCCACGCGCTCCCGGCGGAAGCGCGAGGCGGGCAGATGCCGTTCGCCGCGGTGGTCGAGCCGCTGCCGACTGCCGGACCAACCGAGCGGCTCGCCAACTGGTCGGGCCGCAAGAGTTAGTCCGTATACGACGAACGGGCCGCCGGTGGATTTCCATCGGCGGCCCGTTCGCGTGATCTGTCTGTCTACTCCGATTCGACGGCGGCGGATTTGGCCAGGTCCACCGGCACTTCGTCAGGCACGGTAACCGGCTTGTCCTCGCCGCGGAACGTGAACCTGGCATCCTCGCCCGCGCCTTCGCCGTCCCAGTTCTCGACGTCGACGTACACGATCTGTCCGGGGCCGACCTCGCCGAAGAGGATCTTCTCCGACAACTGGTCCTCGATCTCGCGCTGGATGGTGCGACGCAGCGGCCGCGCACCCAGGACCGGATCGAAGCCACGCTTGGCCAGCAACGACTTGGCCTTCTCCGTGACCTCCATCGTCATGTCCTTGTTCTTCAATGCCACCTCGACACGCGCGACCATCAGGTCCACCATCTGAACGATCTGGTCGGTGGTGAGCTGGTGGAACACAACGATGTCGTCGATACGGTTGAGGAACTCGGGACGGAAGTGCTTCTTCAACTCGTCGTTGACCTTGAGCTTCATCCGCTCGTAGTTCGACTCGTCGCCCTTGCCGGAGGTGAAGCCCAGGCCCACGGCCTTGGAGATGTCCGCGGTACCGAGGTTCGAGGTGAAGATCAGCACCGTGTTCTTGAAGTCCACGGTCCGGCCCTGACCGTCGGTGAGACGACCGTCCTCGAGCACCTGCAGGAGAGTGTTGTAGATCTCCTGGTGTGCCTTCTCGATCTCATCGAACAGCACGACACTGAACGGCTTGCGCCGTACCTTCTCGGTGAGCTGGCCACCCTCTTCGTAGCCGACGTAGCCGGGAGGGGCACCGAACAGGCGCGATGCGGTGAAGCGGTCGTGGAACTCGCCCATGTCGATCTGGATGAGCGCATCGTCCTCGCCGAACAAGAAGTTCGCGAGCGACTTGGCCAACTCGGTCTTACCGACACCGGACGGACCGGCGAAGATGAACGAACCGGACGGACGCTTCGGGTCCTTCAGGCCGGCGCGGGTACGACGGATCGCCTTGGCGACCGCCTTGACCGCATCCTCCTGACCGATGATCCTCTTGTGCAGCTCGTCCTCCATCCGGAGCAGACGCGAGGTCTCCTCCTCTGTGAGCTTGAACACGGGGATACCGGTCCAGTTGCCCAGGACCTCGGCGATCTGCTCGTCGTCGACCTCGGCGATGACGTCCAGGTCACCGGAACGCCACTGCTTCTCCCGCTCCGCGCGCTGCGCGACGAGGGTCTTCTCCTTGTCACGCAGGTTCGCGGCCTTCTCGAAGTCCTGCGCGTCGATCGCGGACTCCTTCTCGCGGCGGGCGTCGGCAATCTTGTCGTCGAACTCGCGCAGGTCCGGCGGTGCGGTCATCCGGCGGATGCGCATCCGGGCTCCAGCCTCGTCGATGAGGTCGATCGCCTTGTCCGGCAAGAAGCGGTCGTTGATGTAGCGATCGGCCAGGGTCGCGGCCGCCACGAGAGCACCGTCCGTGATGGATACCCGGTGATGTGCCTCGTAACGATCGCGGAGACCCTTGAGGATCTCGATGGTGTGCTCCACGGTCGGCTCGCCGACCTGCACCGGCTGGAAACGACGCTCGAGAGCGGCGTCCTTCTCGATGTACTTGCGGTACTCGTCGAGGGTGGTGGCACCGATTGTCTGCAGCTCACCGCGGGCGAGCTTCGGCTTGAGGATAGAGGCAGCATCGATGGCACCCTCGGCCGCTCCGGCACCCACGAGGGTGTGCAGTTCGTCGATGAACAGGATGATGTCACCGCGTGTGTTGATCTCCTTGAGGACCTTCTTCAGGCGCTCTTCGAAGTCACCGCGGTAGCGGCTGCCGGCCACGAGTGACCCGAGGTCGAGCGTGTACAGCTGCTTGTCTTTGAGGGTCTCGGGAACCTCACCATTGATGATGGCCTGAGCGAGACCCTCCACGACCGCGGTCTTACCGACACCGGGCTCACCGATCAGCACAGGATTGTTCTTGGTGCGGCGCGACAACACCTGCATGACGCGCTCGATTTCCTTCCCGCGGCCGATGACAGGGTCAAGCTTGCCTTCGAGAGCTGCCTGGGTCAGATTGCGACCGAACTGGTCGAGCACCAGCGACGTGGACGGAGTGCCCGCCTCGCCACGAGTTCCGCCCGCCTCGGCGGGCTCCTTGCCCTGGTACCCGGAGAGCAGCTGGATGACCTGCTGACGCACGCGGTTGAGGTCGGCGCCGAGCTTGACCAGCACCTGCGCTGCGACGCCTTCACCCTCACGGATGAGACCGAGCAGGATGTGCTCGGTTCCGATGTAGTTGTGTCCGAGCTGTAATGCCTCGCGCAGGCTGAGCTCGAGGACCTTTTTGGCACGCGGGGTGAAGGGGATGTGGCCGGACGGGGCCTGCTGACCCTGGCCGATGATCTCCTCGACCTGGCTGCGCACTCCTTCGAGGGAGATACCCAACGACTCCAGCGACTTGGCAGCAACACCCTCGCCCTCGTGAATGAGGCCGAGCAGGATGTGCTCCGTACCGATGTAGTTATGGTTGAGCATCCTGGCTTCTTCTTGAGCCAGGACGACAACGCGCCGTGCGCGATCGGTGAACCTCTCGAACATCGCTCTCCCTCACACTTTCCGACGTTCAGTTACGAGACCGGGTGTCTCGTCCCTATTCGTCGCGTTTTCGCTCCGGCACTACAAGTAGATCGCCAACGCCTACTCCGAAGGCACCAGCCCCGAAGCGACGAAAGTTCCACGACCCCACCTAATACTCTAGTTGGCTGCCGATAGCGCTGCTGCCCCTCCACCCCTTTAGGTGGGGACCAAGCCCGCTTACCCTTACTCAACGCCCCAGTTCTGGCAATCGTTTCCCGGTCGCTGTACGCCTGAAGCGAACAGGTCCGGCGGCGCCGATAGCGACAACCCGGTTCGCGTTCGGCAAACCCGACGATCCGGATCCGTCGAACACGTATCCGTCGAGATGGGTGAAATCAGTCGATATGCCCGACGGGCTTTCATGACCGACCCGCTCCAGTTCGAGCAACACCTGCGTGTCCGAACAGCGTAAGTCGATGGGCTGTGAGTTCGCCACCCATGCGGCTTCGGCGATCGTCGTCAGGGATCCGCTCCGCGACCAACTGACGCCTCCACCCCGGCCCTACATGGCGATCGGTCCGCACAGCATCACGCCGGCGGCTGCCAGCAGTCCGGTGGCCAGAGGCCCGATCGCAATAAGTGCGCTCACCGCGGCGAGGGACGTTCGGACACGCGTGCGGTCGGTGGCAGATGCCGGCGAGGCGAGGCGTTCCGCCCGGTCGAGCACGGCGATGCCTGTGGCACCAATTGCGCCGCTGGGCAAGGGGCTGGTCGCGGACAGCGCGATCAGCCCACTCAGCACGGTGCGAGAGCCGTGGGCCCGGGCGGCACGGTCGTCGGCGCACATCTCCAACAGTCGGGCGATCTCCGCCTCGGCGACGGTGAACAGGGAGATCCGCGGCAGGCTCGCGGCCAGTCCCCGAATCACGGCCAGGATCTGTAGGTGCCGTCCGGTCAGGTGAGCGCGTTCGTGGGCCAGGACCGCGTCGAGTTGGCGACGATCGAGTGCACCGAGGGCAGCTGTGGTGACCACGATCGCGCTCGGCCTGCCGGCAACGCAATACGCGGCCGGTTGGGAAGCCTCGAGGACTACCGCATCGACTCCCGCGACATGGTGACCGACCATGCGTGTCATTTTCGCGTGCCCGTGAGTCTTGCTGCGCATACGCCGCAAACGGCCGCCCAGTCGCCATACGACCACCGAGAACGCAAGCACGGCCAACACCGTCAACAGCAGCAGCGTCATCTGCAGGACAAGTCCGACCCGGCCACTGACAACGGCATGAAGGCTCGCGAAGCAGGATCCGAGCAGCGACCGGGCCGGCCGTCCGCCGTTGCGCACCAATTCCACGACGACCAAGGCCGCTGCGGTCGCCCACGACAACGCAATACTGCCGATCGCGGCCATCCACGCCGCCACACCGAGACCCGGCGCAACGCCGCCATGCGTCAACCGCACCAGCAGGGGTTGAGCAAGAACCGCCACCACGAAGCTGTAGAGAATCAGGCAAGCCGCGACAGTCATCCCGCATCCTCGGCAGCCAGGCGCTGCAGAGCCGCGCGGAGACTGGCGGACTCCTCGTCACTCATCTGTTCAACGAAATGGGCCATCACGAGATCGGTTCGCCCACCACCGTCGAAGGCGTCGCGCATCAACCGGGCACTGTGCTCCTCGCGGGTGAGCGTGGGCCAGTAGCTGAACGCCTTGCCCGTCTTTTCCCGGGCGAGCCAGCCCTTCCGGTGGAGGTTGTCCATCGTCGACATCACCGTGGTGTATGCCAGCTCCCGGTGCTCGCTGAGTTCGTCGAACACCTCTCGGACCGTGGTCGCAGCCTCACGGTCCCAGATCCGGTCCATCACGACCGCTTCGAGTTCCCCGAATCCACGCACGCGCACTGCAATCCTCCCACTGTCGACTCGTCCACCGTCGACCCGTCAAGGCTACGCCACAGCACTCACTCCCAATACCTTCACCGCACGCGTCTGCGGTGGTCGGAGTGGGTATTCGGCTGCCGAACGACAGTTTGATCAATCTCAGATACTATCTACGTACGGAGACCGTAGATCATTCGAGAGAATCTCCGAGCACACGAAATCAAGGAGTTCACAATGGATCCAATGGCGAACCTTCAGGCTTGGTGGGACTGCCAGATGATGATGGCGGGCGGTCAGATGTGCGACATGTGCGCGAATATGTGATAGCCCACCGAATACCCGCACTGACCTGACACCACCCCGGCCAGACACCACCTGGCCGGGGTGGTTGCATCCCACCTGAGCTGGGAATAGCGCACTACCCCGCAATCGGTGCGACGAAGCGGCATGGCACTTCGCGCGGGTGGTCGGGATCGAGGGCGTTCAGGACGAAACCGGCGCCCCGGGCCGAACCGGCCAAGGCAAGATGGTCGGAATAGTCCCGCTCACACCCGTCCTGGACGACGATGCTGGTGGCGTTCGGCCCCGGTTCGATGCCGCTGGTGTACGGGACGACGATTTCGTCATAGCGGGTGGTGATGTTCGTGTAGTCGATTCCGGGGACGTAGACCCCGTCCGCGCGCATGTGATCGATGAATGCAGAGCCATGGATCATCTCCACGCAGGCCTTGCATGCCGGAATGCCGGCTTGCACCTCGTCGTCGATTCCCAGTGATCGCATCGACCGTCCGACGCTGACCTGCTCGGTCCCATACGCGCCGTGCCACAGCGGGGCGAGCGAAACGATTTTCGCGACCCTGTCCGCACCGCCAAAGAACTTCACGTAGTTGTTCGCCTGCATTGTTCCCTGGGAATGGCCCACAATGTCGACCTTCGAGGCCCCCGTACTCGCGAGCACCAGATCGACGAACGTGGAGATCTGAGCAGTGCCGACGTCGATGGGCGTCATACCGCCGATCGCATTCAGCGGCCACGTCAGGCCTTGGAGGTTTCCATAGGTGAGGGAGTACACGCAGTAGCCCTCGTTGGCGAGGAGGGGCGCATACACCGCCCAGTTGGTCTGGCGCCCGCCGCCAGTTCCGTGTAGGAGGACCACCGGTTCCGGATGCGCGTCACTTGGGCGACAGGACCAGTCGTTGGAACCGGGAGCAGAACCACCCGGGTTCCCCAATTCCAGCGGCACTCCTGCGAGAAAGGAATCCGGCACAGCAAGGATGGACTGGGCGGATGCCGTACCCACCCCGACCCCCATTGTCAGTGCCAGGAACAGAATCCCTGAAACGACCCGCCAGCGCTGTACTACTGCTCCCCGCCGCACAACTACCCCCAATTTGCCGAATATCGAATCAGTCCGGCACGATAACAGCGTTGGTTGCGCCGCGCAGCGAATCAGCGGATTCTGTTCTCTGCAATCTTTCAGTTAGCCGTATTGTACGCATCAATAATTTCTGCAGAGATGCGACCTCTCGCAGAAACTTTCTTGTCGTTCCGGCGCGCCCATTCACGGATTGCGGCACTCTGTTCCCGATCCACCGAAATCCGAGACTTGGTGGCGGCCGGAACCGCAGAAGTTCTCCCACGCTTACGTGAACTCACCTTGCGGGCATGGGAAACCCACATGTCCAATTGCTCGCGTAATTTTGCCGCATTCTCCGAAGAAAGGTCGATCTCGTACTGAACACCATCGAGACCGAACTCGACCGTCTCATCGGCGGACACCTCTTGATCGACATCGTCGATCAGGGTGACAGTGACCTTCTTAGCCATGGGATAAAATTCCTCTCGAATGAATCGTCGTCACATCGTCAACGTGATCTGCTATCCGGAGGTAACCATAACCCCTTTTCTTCCAAATTGGAATATGAAGAATGGATCAAAATTACCCGTGCATTTTCACCTGCATGAATCAGCGAACCGAAGGCCGAACAATCGGAAAGAGGATTGTTTCCCGGATTCCTAATCCAGTCAAAGCCATGAGCAAGCGGTCGATTCCCATTCCGGTACCGGTAGTCGGGGGCATTCCCTGCTCCATTGCAGCGAGGAACTCTTCGTCGAGAGCCATCGTCTCGTCGTCTCCGGCCGATGCGAGGCGCGCCTGATCAACGAACCGCGCACGCTGAATGACCGGATCGATCAACTCCGAATAGCCCGTGGCCAGCTCGAATCCGCGGACGTACAGATCCCACTTCTCGGTAACGCCCGGCTTGCTGCGATGGTCACGGGTGAGGGGTGACGTCTCGACCGGGAAGTCACGGACGAAGGTCGGCTCGAACAACTGGTCACCGCACTGGTGCTCCCACAGTTCTTCGACGAGCTTTCCATGCCCGTACCCCTTGTCCTTCGGGACTTCCAGCCCCACCTTCTCGGCAAGGGGCAGCAATTCGTCGACCGTTGTATCGGGCGTTACCTCGACACCGATTGCCTTGGACAGCGACGGATACATCTCGAGGGTCTTCCATTCGCCGCTCAAGTCGTATTCACTGCCGTCTGCGAGAGTGACCACCTGCGAACCGAAAGCCGCCTGCGCCACTTCCTGGACGAGTTCACGGGTCATGCGAGCCGAATCGTCGTACGTACCGTAGGCCTCGTACGTCTCAAGCATCGCGAATTCCGGCGAGTGCGTGGAATCGACGCCCTCGTTGCGGAAATTTCGGTTGATCTCGAAAACCTTCTCGATACCCCCGACAACGCATCGCTTGAGAAACAACTCGGGTGCGATGCGCAGATAAAGGTCGATGTCGAGCGCATTAGAACGGGTCACAAAAGGCCGGGCCGCGGCGCCTCCATGTAGCGTCTGCAGCATCGGGGTCTCAACTTCGAGAAATCCGCGTCGCTCGAGCGCGTTGCGGAGTTCACGGACGACAGCGACCCGCTTGCGCGCATTTTCCCTTGCCTCGGCCCGCATGATCAGGTCGGCGTAGCGCTGCCGCACCCGCGACTCCTCGTTCATCTCCTTGTGTGCCACCGGCAGTGGCCGGAGCGACTTGGAGGCGATCTGCCACGAATCGGCCATCACGCTCAGTTCACCGCGGCGGGAACTGATCACCTCCCCGTGGACGAACACGAAATCGCCGAGGTCGACATCCGACTTCCACGAGGCGAGCGCGTCCTCGCCGACTGCGGCGTGACTGATCATCGCCTGCAACTGGGTACCGCCACCCTCCTGTAGCGTCGCGAAGCAGAGTTTGCCCGTGTTACGCACGAACATGACTCGACCGGCCACGCCGACCTCGTCGCCCGTGGCCGTATCGGACTCGAGTTCCGGGTATCTGGCCCGGATCTCTGCCAGCGAGTGGGTACGCGCAACCGACACCGGGTAGGCCTCGCGTCCCTCAGCAAGGATCCGCTCGCGCTTTTCCTTGCGGATCCGAAGCTGCTCGGGGGTGTCGTCGACTGGCTGGGCTGCTGCGTCACTCACGGGTCACCAGCGTAATCGACGGCCCACCAGTCTCCCATTCTGGCGTCGGGAACCCCGACGTCAGTGGGCTGAGACGGTCGCCACCGTCAGTGGGCTGAGACGGTCGCCAACTCCCGCGCGCAATGCTGCGCGACGATGAGCGATCCCAGTAGCCCTGCCGCCTTGATCGCCGTGTACCCGCCGGCGAGATCGGTGGCTTTGCGCAGACCTAGCTGCTGAAGTGCGGTCGCCGCGAGGCGGGACGCGTACCCATCGGAGCAGACGATGATCCACTCGACTTCTTGGTCCACTGCCAGCGCAAGGTGAGCCGAACTCTCAGGATCACAACGCCTTTCGAGAACGTCGCGTGCGATGGCCAGTGCGCCGGGCAGCGTTCCCTCCTCGGCACGCTGCGTCTGCGGACGAATGTCCACGACGATCGCGCCGCGCGCCACAGCCCCGGGTAGCTCGATCGCATACATGCGGTCAGACGAGCAGAAATCAGTGGATACGAAATTGGTGGATACAGATGCAGAAGAATGTGTTTCGAACACGAGAGAGACTCCAGGAGTGTAAAATTGGTCAAGGCAGCATTCAGCCTCGACAACACTCCCGAGCACTCGTGCAGAGATTCACGCCAACCATTCTGGCATAACTTCCGCGCAGATGGAACCGATCATCCGAGCGGACTGCGGCGATCTCCCCGGCGCACCTGATTTCGCTCGTAGACCAGTCGAAGTCCTTCGAGCGTGAGGTCCGGCTCGAACTCGTCGACGGTCTCACTTTCCGAGATAATCAGCGGCGCGCTGTCGCCGGTCGCGATGACCACGACGTCGGACCCTGAGAACGCGGGCAATTCCTTTCGAACGCGGCGAACCAACCCGTCGACGAGTCCCGCGAAACCGAACACCGCTCCCGACTGCATGCATTCGACGGTGTTCTTGCCGACCACCGAACGCGGACGCACCAACTCGACCTTGCGCAGCGCCGCCGACTGCGACGCCAGCGCGTCCGAGGAGATCTCGAGCCCTGGTGCGATGGCACCGCCGAGAAACTCTCCCTTGCCCGACACGACGTCGACGCACGTGGATGTCCCGAAGTCGACCACGATGCATAGAGTGCCGTAGAGATGATGTGCCGCAAGGCTGTTGACGATCCTGTCGGCGCCCACTTCCTTGGGGTTGTCCACCAGCAGCGGGACACCGGTCCGCACTCCGGGTTCGACGACGACGTGGGGAACGTGACCCCAGTACCGAGTCAGCATCACGCGAATCTCGTGCAGTACAGACGGCACGGTGGACAGCGCCGACACACCGGTAATTTGGTCGGCGTGTCCGCCGAGCAACCCTCGGAACATCAGTGCCAGCTCGTCGGCGGTCATCCGGGCGTCGGTCCGCATTCGCCAGTCCTGCACCAGCTTCGCGTGTTCACCCGACCCGGTGAACAGTCCGAGAACGATGTTGGTGTTCCGGACATCGACGGCGAGGAGCACCGTCAGACCAGACTGGATTCGCGGTCGGCGCCGGGCGTTGCGACCATTCGCGGCGTGACCAGACCGGAGCCCTCCGGCGCATGCGCGGGGTCGGAGCCGAGTTCGACCTGCTTGTTGGCGGCGTCGACGAACACGACTCGCGGCTCGTACTCGCGCACTTCCTGCTCGTTCATGACTCCGTAGGCAATGAGGATGACGAGATCGCTGGGGTGGACCAGATGTGCAGCCGCACCGTTGATTCCGATGACGCCGCTACCGCGCTCACCGGCGATCACATAGGTTTCGAGCCGCGCTCCGTTGTTGATATCGACGATGCACACCTGCTCGCCCTCGAGAAGGTCGGCGGCGTCCATCAGATCCTGGTCGACCGTCACGGAGCCCACGTAGTGCAGGTCAGCGTGCGTGACGGTAGCGCGGTGAATCTTCGACTTCATCATGGTGCGAAACATGTTCCGGTCCTTACTCTCCAGCTGAAGTGAGTTCGTCGGAGGACGAGGCGGGTGGCTGGTCGTCACGTTCGAGGAAGCCGGTACCGACAGCAACACCGACGTTATCGATCAAGCGGGTGGTTCCGACTCGCGCCGCCACGAGAAGTCTGCCGTCGCCGCGTCCGGGCGCGGGACCCAGATCAACGCCCCGCACCTCGAGATACTCGACGTCCACTTCCGGTGTCGAGGCCAACACCTCGCGAGCGGCGGCCACGATGGCCTCGGCACCCCCGGCTGCGGCATGCGCCCCAGCGATCAACGCCGCGGACAGTGCGGTGGCCGCGTTCCGCTGTTCCTCGTCGAGGTAACCGTTCCGTGAGGACAACGCCAAACCGTCGTGCTCACGGACCGTGGGCACGCCGACAATTCGGACATCGACGTTCAGGTCGGTCACCATCTGCCGGATCAGCGTCAGTTGCTGATAGTCCTTTTCGCCGAAATACGCAACGTGGGAAGCGGCGATCTGCAGCAATTTGGCGACCACGGTCAGCATGCCCGCGAAGTGCGTCGGCCGGGACGCGCCGTCGAGTTCGGCACCGAGCGGTCCCGGATGGATCATCGTCCGTCGACCGTCCGGGTACATCGTCGCGGCCGTGGGCACGAACGCCAGCTCCACCCCAGCACCGCGCAGCAGGTCGAGGTCGGCACCAAGGGTGCGTGGGTAGGTGTCGTGATCCTCACCCGCGCCGAACTGCAGCGGGTTGACAAAAATCGAGACGATCACCACCGCACCGGTGAGCTTGGCCTGACGCACCAACTCCATGTGACCGGTGTGGAGGGCTCCCATCGTCGGCACCAACGCCACCTGGCGGCCGACGCCGCGCAACGCCTTCGAGACCCGGGTCAGTACTTTGGGGTCATGATGCACGGTCAGTTCCCCGCGCTTGTATCCGCCTTGCAGCTCGCTCATCGAACTCATCTCCGGTCCTCCAGAATGTCAAGCAGTTCAGAATTCGCGCCGGCGCGTTGGGCCGACCTCAGCGAAAGTGCGCGGTAGCTGTCCGCGATCTGCGGATCGACATCCTCGAGCACCCGTAGATGAGTGAGAACAGCCTCCGTGTCGCCTCGCGCGACCGGACCCGTGAGTGCGGTCGGCCCGCGCCGCAGGGCGTTGTCGAGCGCCGCAGAGAGTAGCGGCTGGAGAACTCGTTCGGCCAGGCCGTTCGGCTCGTCGCCGATCAACTCCTGACCGAGTAGTTCCTGGCCTTCGAGGGCGACTCGCAGTGCGGCCACAGCGTCGACGACGAGCGCCACCAGGTGGTTACTGCCGTGCGCGAGGGCCGCATGGTAGAGCGGCCGCATACCCTCGCTCACCCGGAACGGCTCGCCACCGATCTCGAGGACCAACGACTGCGCGATCGCGTAGCCGATGGCGTCGGCGGCAGTGACGCCGAAGCACGCCGAGGCGAGTCGCACGATGTCCTCGTCGTGCCCGGTGAACGTCATCGCCGGGTGAATCGCCAGCGGAACGACGCCCTGCTCGGTGAGGGGATCTAGAATCTCGATGCCGTTCGCCCCCGACGTGTGGGCCACGATCGTCCGACCCGAGACCGCGCGAGTGGACGCCAGCCCTGCAATCAGGGATGCGAGTTCCGCGTCAGGTACCGCGAGAATTAGCAGTTCGGAGCGGGCTGCAACATCCGCTACCGGCAGAATCTCGCTCTCGGGGAGTCGCGTACGTGCCCGATGACGTGACGCTTCGGATACCGCAGAACAGCCGACGACGATGTGACCCACCCGCTCCAACGCCGCGCCCACAGCCGTACCGACTCGGCCGGCGGAGACGATTCCTACCGCCAAACGCGCAGGCGCAGGGTCATGAGTGATCCCGACAGAGGTCACCTTCGTCCTCTCGTTCGTTCCAGTCCCGCTCTGCGGGTACCAGACGTTCTCGAGTGACAATAGCCTGGCGCGAACACACACCGCCATCCACCCGCCAAGTGATGTATGCCTCACACGGCGCCGTGCAGGCGTGACGCACGCGGCGCCGTGCAGGCGTGACGCACGCGGCGCTGTTCCCTCGTCGTGCCCGACCGACTACTCGGCGCGACGGCGGCGACCTGTTCGCTGGGCCGACCCGGACTCTGACGCCATGTTGGCCATGATCTCCGCCACGGAGAGTCCGTTCGAGTGGGCACCTGATGCTTCTTCGTCCTCCAATTCGCGGCGGCGACCGTGACGCGACACGGTCGCCGGCTCGAACTCTTGGACAGGCTGCGGTTCGGGAGCGGGCACTGGTTCCGGTTGAACCTCGGGTGGGGAGTAGTCAGCGTATCCGACGTGTGAAGACTCCACGATGGACGTCTCCGCGGTGACCGGATCGTCACCCTCATCAGCAAAAACGGCGGAATACTGGTTGTCGCCGCTCTGATCTCTGCTGTCCGCGATGTGTCCCGCGCCCGGGATGTGCTGATCGGGGGTGGCAGGCGGATGACTACTGTTCGAGCCACCCCCCAGTTCCTGCACACGCGTCGAGTCAGCACGCAGCGCGATCCGTTCGGTCTGCAGACTGCCGTCGAACAGAGCCTCGAGGTTCATGCGGAGATATCCGAGTTCGGTGCGCAACGCTGCGAGTTCGTCTGAGTCGGCGCGCACCTCGGTACGCACACGCTGCTCGACTGTGAGTTCGTACTCACGCCGAGCCGAGATCTCCCTCTCGAGTTGCAACTCGTAGACCATCTGCAGATCGCCGACCTTCGCCTTGTCGAGCGCCGACTCACGCCGGTATTTCGTCATGGCGAGGGCGCCCACGGTGGCGGCCCACAGTGCGGCTATCAATCCCACTCGCAAGAGTTGGACGCTCTCGCTGAAGATCAGAAACAGGGACGCAACCACCGCGAGCGCCAGCAGACCGGCAACGATCATCTGGCTCGCGCTGCGCTGGTTGCGGCGCGCAGACCTGAGGCGACCAGGATTCGTCATAGTGCCAGGGTACTTGGGCAGGAAGGCTGCACGGCCCATTCCGCACAGGCCGCGCGATTGCTGATTTCCTATAGAGCAGGCTCGTCGGAAGGGTCGTCCGGAGTTCGGCAACAGTGTTCCAGCCACAGTGCGGAGCCGACGAGCGCCAGCGCCGCCACGAGACCCGCCCACGCGCCCGGAGTGTCCAAGACCGCAGCACGTAGCACAGACCGTTGCGGAAGCAGGTACAGCAGGAATCCGCCCCACACACCCGCGGTCGCCGCACCGACCAGTGCGGATGCCTTGGCCAGCGCCGCGATGCGAGCCGCGGTGATCGGGTGCAGCTGACGGGGTCCGTCGCCCACCTGATGACTGCTGATCCGGGAACGCACCATGAACCCAAGAACCAGTTCGATCACCGCAAGCGGATACAGCGACGCCCCCGCATAGACCGGAATGGGCGGAAACGATCCGTAGAACACGCGGACGAGAATCCAAGTGACCGCGACAGCGAGAGCAGCCAGGACTAGCAGATCCCAGATGCGTGTGGGCTTCATGGTGCCGGTCGGTTCCGGTTTCACCGCGACCGCCGCTTCAGCGCAAGTCGGGTGCGGTGAACACCAGCCCGTTCGTGCTCGTCCAGCAACGCCAGCAATGCCTCCACCCGGATGATCTCCCCGTCGACCGGCAGCACGGCCTCGGGTTCCACGTCCAGCCACGGGATCAGCACGAAGGCACGCTCGTGTGCACGCGGGTGCGGCAACGTCAGTTCAGGATCATCACTCCGGACCTCATCGCACGTCACGACGTCGACATCGAGCGTGCGAGGTCCCCAGCGTTCAACCCGGACGCGGTCGGCTTCGGCCTCGAACCGCTGTCCGCGCCGCAGCCAGCCGTAGCCGTCGGCAGCCGGATCGTCTACGACGATCACGGCGTTGAGGAAGTCCTGCTGCTCGACGCCCCCCCACGGTGCGGTCGAATAGACCGGGGAGAGGGCCAGAACGCGATCGCCCAGCCCATCGACCACGGATTGCAGGTGGGCAAGGCTGTCGCCGACGTTGGACCCGATCGATAACACCGCGCGACTCATGGCCGCGACCTGTGCGAAACCACCGCCACGTCCGCGAAGGTAAGCGGGATAGGGGCGGAAGGCTTGTGCAACACCACCTCGGTGCGCTCGACGCGAGGGTCGGTCATCACTCCATCCGCGATCTCCGCGGCGACGGTCTCGATGAGATCCCGCGGCGGTCCCGCGATGATCGCGGCCGCACGTTCGGCCAGTCCACCGTAGTCCAGCGTGTCCTCGAGGTAGTCGGAGTCTGCCGCCGGGGCGAGATCCATCCAGACGGTGATATCGACCAAGAAGTCCTGGCCGTCCCGCTTCTCATAGTCGAAGACACCGTGATTTCCGCGAACCCGCAATCCTCGCAATTCGATTCGGTCACTCACGTCCCGATACACCCTTCGTCCAAGCCTCGGCCACCGCGATGGCGTCGAGGGATCCCTGCGCGTCGTGCACCCGAACACCCCAGGCGCCGTGCGCCGCCGCGAGCGCCGAGACGACGGCGGTCGCCACTTCGCGCCCCGCCGGTGGCCTACTCACGCCCTCCACATCCGCCAACAGCGAACCCAGGAAACGTTTGCGCGAAGCGCCGATGAGGACGGGGAAGCCCAGTTCGGTGAATTCGGGCAGCGCCTTCAGCAAGGCCCAATTGTGATCGGCGTTCTTCGCGAAACCCAGACCCGGATCCAACACGAGCGAACCTGGATCGACACCGGCCTTCACTGCAAGATCGACCTGCGCCATCAACTCGTCCCGAACCTCACGGACCACGTCGTCGTAGTGATCGACGGTGCCGCGATGCACGAAATCGCCGGCCGAACGCCAATGCATCAGAATCCACGGAACACCCGCTTCCGCGACCACCGAAGCCATTGCCGCATCCGCACGGCCACCGGCGACATCGTTGATTATCGACGCGCCCGCCGCGATCGCGGCCTTCGCGACGGATGCCCGCATGGTGTCGACGCTGACACAAATGCCCTCGGCCACCAGGTCCGCGATCACGGGCACAACCCGCCCCGCCTCGACATCGGGGTCGACTCGCGTCGCGCCCGGCCGCGTGGACTCACCGCCGACGTCGACGATATCGACACCGAGACGCAACAGGTCGAGACCGCGCTGCAGCGCTGCGTCACGATCGAGAAACTGTCCACCGTCGGAAAAGGAATCGTCGGTGACGTTCAGTACGCCCATCACCACGGTTCGACCGGGTGAAGGAAGCAGGATCACGGTCACTTCCGCAGAATGAGGTCCAGAGCCTCCGAACGTGAGGCGGGACTGGACTGGAGCAGACCGCGCACCGCGGAAGTTGTAGTGCTCGCGCCCGGCTTGCGGATCCCTCGCATCGCCATGCACAGGTGCTCGGCCTCGATCACCACGATCGCTCCGCGCGGATCGAGACTGCGCATGATGGAATCGGCAATCTGGCTGGTCAGACGCTCCTGAACCTGCGGGCGCTTGGCGTAGAGATCGACCACCCGGGCCAGTTTCGACAGCCCCGTCACCCTGCCGGTCACACCGGGGATGTACCCGACATGCGCGACCCCGTGGAAAGACACGAGATGATGCTCACAGGTCGAGTACAGCGGAATGTCGCGCACCACCACAAGTTCCTGGTGCCCCTCGTCGAACGTCGTGTTCAGTACGGCGTCAGGATCGGTATAGAGGCCCGCGAAGACCTCGCGGTACGAGCGCGCCACCCGGGCGGGCGTGTCGAGAAGTCCCGGGCGGTCCGGGTCTTCACCGACAGCGATCAAGAGTTCGCGCACAGCAGCCTCGGCACGGGGCTGATCGAACACCCGGCCTGTCTTGAGTGCCACAAGCTCACTATCGAGATGATTCACCGACAACCGAACTCCTCCAGTACCGAGACCAACCGTCCCGAAGCAACAACCTAGTGCCCGGTGGATCAGTTCGATCCGTCCGGTCCTTTCCAGGCCCTTGACTGTGCATCTGACTGTGCGTCGTCGTCCCCAGTGCCACGCTGCTCGTACGGCGGTTGGTTCCACTGGCTACTCGGACCCTGACTACCACCCTGACCCTGACTACCGGAGAACTGGCCCTCTGGATTCTGGTTCCCCGGGTCACGTGGTGGCCAACCCGGAGCCGACCATCCCGCAGGCGCACCGTAGTCCGGCCTCGACTGCACAGGCCCACCCTGCGGGCGAGACGCTGCCTGCTGCGGATAGCCGTTGGCGGGCGCCGGCTGCGACTGCTGCTGAGTGAACACCGGTTCGGGCTGCTTCGGCCACGGCTCGCCGCGCTCGACTGCTAGTTCCCTCGGAGTCTTGACCGGCGGCTTGTCAGACGGGGTCCGTTGCCCAAAGTCGTTGAATGCGGTGATACGCGGACGCTTTTCGACGCTGTGGAAGATCTTCTCGAGGTCCTTGCGTGTGAGAGTCTCACGTTCGAGGAGTTCGGTGGCCAGGATGTCCAGCACGTCCCGGTACTCGTCGAGGATGGCCCACGCCTCGGTGTGAGCGGCCTCGATGAGGTTCCGGACCTCTTCGTCTATCTCTCGAGCGACCTCGTGAGAGTAGTCGGATTGCTGACCCATCGTCCGGCCGAGGAACGGGTCTGCCCCCTCCTGTCCGTATCGCACCGCACCCAACTTGGCGCTCATTCCGTACTCGGTGACCATTGACCGGGCGATCTTCGTCGCCATGTCGATGTCCGAAGAAGCGCCGGTGGTCGGCTCGTGGAAGACAAGTTCTTCGGCCGCGCGGCCGCCCATCGCCATCACGAGGCGAGCGATCATCTCGGATCGCGTCATCAGGCCCTTGTCGTCCTCGGGCACCGTCATCGCGTGACCGCCGGTGCGGCCGCGGGCGAGGATGGTGACCTTGTAGACGGGCTCGATGTCGGGCATCGCCCACGCCGCGAGCGTATGCCCGCCCTCGTGGTAAGCAGTGATCTTCTTCTCGTGCTCGCTGATGATGCGACTCTTGCGGCGCGGACCACCGACAACGCGATCGACCGACTCCTCGAGCGCGACCTCTGTGATGACGGTGCCGTTCTCGCGCGCAGTGAGCAGCGCGGCCTCGTTGATGACGTTGGCGAGGTCGGCGCCCGACATCCCGACGGTGCGCTTGGCCAGTCCCTCGAGGTCCGCGTTCTGATCGATCGGCTTGCCCTGGGAATGGACCTTCAGGATGGCGCGGCGACCGGCGAGGTCGGGGGCACCGACCGGAATCTGCCGGTCGAAGCGGCCGGGACGCAGCAAAGCGGGATCCAGAATGTCGGGCCGGTTCGTGGCTGCGATCAGGATGACGCCGGTGCGGTCGCCGAAGCCGTCCATCTCGACGAGCAATTGATTGAGAGTTTGTTCGCGCTCGTCGTGTCCGCCACCGAGGCCCGCGCCACGCTGGCGGCCGACTGCGTCGATCTCGTCCACGAAGATGATGCAAGGGCTGTTCTGCTTGGCCTGCTCGAACATGTCGCGCACGCGGGATGCACCCACGCCGACGAACATCTCGACGAAGTCGGAACCTGAGATCGTGAAGAATGGGACACCAGCCTCACCTGCCACCGCGCGGGCGAGCAGGGTCTTACCGGTTCCGGGGGGACCGTAGAGCAGGACGCCCCTGGGAATTTTTGCGCCCAGAGCCTGGTAACGCGCCGGACTCTGGAGGAAGTCCTTGATCTCGTAAAGCTCCTCTACGGCCTCGTCCGCACCCGCGACGTCGGCGAAGGTCGTCTTCGGCCTGTCCTTCGTCAACTCCTTGGCCTTCGACTTGCCGAAGCCCATGACGCCTCCGCGCCCGCCGCCCTGCATGCGACTCATCACGAAGAAGAAGATGCCAAGGAGGATCACCATCGGCAGCACGAACAGCAGGATCGAGCTGAGCCAACTCTCCTGCGTGACAGTGGTGTTGTAGCTCTCGAGACCCTTGCTGGAGACCTCGTTGAAGATCGTCTCCGATGCCGACTCCGGATACTTCGCGAGGATCTCGGTCTGGCCCTCGGTAGCGTCGTTGCCCGACTTCAGCCACAGGCGCACCTGCTGTTCCCGGTCGTCGATCTGCGCCTTGTCGACGTTGTTCGCATCAAGTTGCGCGATCGCTACCGACGTGTCGACACCCTTGAATCCGCGCGTGTCATTGCCAAAGTAGCTGAAGGCATAGATCACCAAGAGAATGCCGGCAACGATCGCCAGGTTTCGAAACACAGTCTTACGGTTCATACAGGTCGACCGAGATGGCCGGTCCTTTCGAGAGTGCGGGTCTTCCGGGCCTTCCGGCTGCAAACCGGACATACCAGGTTACCGCGAGGGCACTCCGGCTACTCCGGCTACTCCAGCTAGCAGCCAACCGCCCGTGGGAGCGGTCTCTTCTCTGTCAACGCCTGCGGGGGTCTATCGGTTCCCCCAGCCTACGATCAGGCCGAATGTACGGGAGTTGAACTACGGGCGCGACAGACCGGCCCGCGCCGCACCTCACCTCGGGGCAACGCCGGGGCCTCGATTGCAGTTGCCTCAGGTCGAGTCCCTTCGGTGCGGCGCTCGTCCCAACCATTTCGAGCATTTGTGCTGGATACGATAGGTCTGCCGGGTTACGATTCACATATCCCCGAATGGGACTTTTCGCCCAACTCCAGATGACGCAGCTCCAGGCAACCCACTATGCATTCAGACAATCGCCTAGTAGAACCTTCAATGTGCAATGACCAGACGTATCAGGTCGGGTAAGAACGAATCGGACTCTGCCGAACGAACCGGCGGAGCGCCGACCTCCGTCCACGGGAGCAGCGACCCGGCACTCGCGGTCAGCCCAAATCACACAGTCTCAAATGCTGATCGCACGGTCTTGGCTCCGACGGTCAACACGGAGCAGACCGCGACAATCAGTACGGAGCAGACCGCGGCGGCTGGGCCGACTGCGACCGCCCGGCAGCAGGACACGCTCGTAACGAAACCACCGAGCGCCGACCTCGACGACGTCGAGGTCGGACAGCAGGTCGACGACTTCGATCTGCTGATGGGTCTGGGCAGCGGAGCGTTCGGCCGGGTGTTCCTGGCGCGCCAGCGGTCGATGCAGCGACTCGTCGCTGTGAAGATCTCGCGCGATCATGGAAACGAACCACAAACCCTCGCTCGACTCGACCACAACTACATCGTGAGGGTGTTCGACCAGCGGTTGCTCGAGGATCGCAAACTACGGCTGCTCTACATGCAGTACCTACCGGGCGGCACCCTGCTGCGGGTCCTGCGCCGAGTCCGCGTCACGCCGGAACGCGAACGAACCGGGAGCCTCCTGCTGGACGTCATCGACGAGGAAATGCGGGAGAAGGGCGAGATCAGGCCCACCGATTCGAGTGTTCGCGACGAGATCGCGTCGCTGACGTGGCCGGAGACGATCGCGTGGCTCGGGCGACGACTCGCCGAAGCCCTCGGCTACGCGGGCAAGCGCGGCGTCCTGCACCGTGACATAAAACCGGCCAACATCCTGCTGACAGCAGAGGGGGTGCCCAAGCTGGCAGATTTCAACATCAGTTTCAGCGATACCGTCGCCGGTGCGTCACCGCTGGCATACTTCGGCGGATCCCTCGCCTACATGTCCCCTGAGCAACTCGAGGCGTGTCACCGCGAGAAGCCAGGGACGGCCGCGGATCTCGACACCCGTAGCGACATCTTCGCGCTCGGAGTGATGCTGTGGGAGCTGATGTGTGGCCGACGGCCGTACGACGACGACGAAGTTCCGGGCGAGTCTCTCGCCTCGCTCGAAGCGATGATCGATCGGCGAAGCCGCGACATCGACGCTGAGTTCCTCGACCAACTGCCGGACGACTGCCCGGCGTCACTGCGACGAGTTCTGCTGAAGTGTCTCTCACCGAAGCCCGCGGACCGCTGGTCCTCCGGAACCGAGTTGGCCCAGCAGTTCGACCTGTGCCTCAACACTCGGGCCCGCGACCTGGTCGATCCACCGCCGAACAGCACGCGAATGCGGCTCCGTCGCTGGGCGCTCCCCATCCTGGTCGCGGGAATCGCGGTGCCGAACGCTCTCGCAGGAGCCTACAACTACAACCTCAACAAGATACTGATCATCAGCGCACTGACGCCGGAAGCCCAGCACTCGTTCGGCAATATCCAAATGGTGATCAACTCGATCGCATTCCCGCTGGGCGCGATCGTGCTGCTCTACTGGTGTCGCTATCCGCTAGTCGTACCGTGGGGTCTGCGCAAGGGGCGGACGTACGACCGTCACCTTCTCGCCCGCGCCCGCTCCGACACGTTGCTGCTCGGCGACCGCGTGGTGCTGGTGGTGTTCGGGTTGTGGCTCGTCGCGGGAGTCGCCTATCCGATCTCCCTGCAACTTGCGGCGGGGAACGTGCCCCCTGGCGCGTACGTGCACTTCATCGCGTCACTCATAGTGTGCGGTGCGATGTCGGTGGCGTACCCGTTTTTCGTGGTCGCCTTCTTCGCAGTGCGCTACATCTACCCCGCCCTGCTACCGCAGGACATCGCCAGCAGCGCCGATGCGCACAAGCTTCGCGGCTTGGATCGCCGTAGCACGTTCTATCTCGCGTTGGCCGCGTCCGTTCCGCTGGCCGGGGTGGCCGGGGTGACGTTTCTTTCGCCGGACGAGATCACCCTCGTCATCATCGCGGTCCGCATCCTGTGTGTCGGGTCGATCTTCGCGTTCATCGGCATCTTCTGGCTGTTCCGCCAGTTCGAGAAGGACCTACGGGCGCTCGAACTCGCGGTGTCGCACAAGCCCGCCCACTGACCGGAAACGCCGACCAGCGATTCCCGCGAGATTCAGCCGCCGTAGACGGATGGTTCGAGGGTTCCGATGTATGGCAGGTCGCGGTAGCGCTCCGCGTAGTCGAGGCCGTACCCGACCACGAATTCGTTGGGAATATCGAAGCCCACGTTCGCGACGTTGATGTCGACCTTGACCGCGTCGGGCTTGCGCAACAGTGTGACCACATCGAGCGACGCCGGGTTACGTGTCGAGAGGTTCCGCATCAACCAGGACAACGTCAGACCGGAGTCGATGATGTCCTCGACGATAAGCACGTGGCGGCCGGCGATGTCCTTGTCGAGGTCCTTCAGGATACGTACGACGCCTGAGGAGGACGTGGACGAACCGTAGGAACTGACGGCCATGAACTCCAGCTGAGTGGGGATGGGCAGGGCCCGTGCGAAATCGGTCATGAAGAAGATCGCACCCTTGAGGACGCCGATCAGGAGCAGATCTCCTTCCGGAGCACCCTCCGGGTAACGCTTGGCGATTTCCTCGGCCAGTTCCACGGTACGTCGACGAATCTCATCCTCGGAGATCAGTACCGATGCGATGTCGCCCTCGTACACGCGATCAAACCCTTCGTTGGTCGTCCAATCCGACGTTCAGCCTGCCACGTCTACGCCAGACCACCAACCTCGCATCCGGTGTTCCACCACCGATCGCCACCGGCCCCTGCCCACGCCACCGCGCAACGAGGTCGTCCACGGCCCGCAGTTGTCTGTTGCCGAGCCCCCGCGCACCCGCGGCGAGAAGCCAACCACGCAACACCCGGCGTCGGACGGGTGGAGCCGATAGGGCGAGAACTACCGCATCGATCTCTCGGTCCACCACCGCCTCCGATCCGGCATCCGCCGCCACCGCATCGAGGACAGCCCCTTCCTCCCGCAACTGCTCCCCGGTACGGGCGAGGGCTCCGGCGACGCCACCGCCCAAAACCTCCTCGAGTAGCGGCAGCACCTCTGTGCGCAACCGCACCCGAACAAAGTCGGGCGACGCGTTGTGCGGATCTTCGTGTGGGCTCAGCCTTAGCTCCTCGCAGGCCTGATGTGTCACCGCGCGTCGCACCTCGAGAAATGGTCGCCCCCAAGGGCTTTCGTACTCACTCATACCCCAGATCGATCGACCACCCGACCCGCGCGAGAGCCCCAGCAGCACTGTCTCGGCCTGATCGTCGAGCGTGTGGCCCAACAGCACCGGGCGGTTGCCGCGCGCGCGGTCGAGTGCTGTGTAGCGGGCCTGGCGAGCGGCCGCCTCGAGTCCACCCGATCCGTTCACATCGACTGGAAGCACCTCGGCGTTCGCACAGCCCAGCGCACGGGCCCGCTCTGCTGCCGCCTCAGCCACGTCCGCCGACCCGGACTGTAGTTGGTGGTCGACGACCAGCGCTCGGACCGTGCGCGCCTCGGCGGCAGCCGCCGCCGCCAACGCCAGTGAGTCCGCGCCACCCGACAACGCCACCGCGACATCACCATCCGGGCGGTGCGCAGCGATCCAGCGCCGCACGGCGTGACGGAGGTCGAGGATCGCCGGTTCCTCGGGAAGCAACATCGCCGACTCCGCCTCTCTGCCGTCAGCCCAGCACCCGCGACACCCAGGCTTCGGGCCGGTCGATCTCGGCGAGCCTGGGCAGGGTGTCGGGGCCGGTCCAGATCGTGTTGAACCCGTCCATCCCCACCCTCTCTACAACAGCATCGACGAACGCCTTGCCACGCACGTACTGCGCCATTTTGGCGTCCATTCCGAGAAGAGCCCGGATCAGTCGATGCACCGGGTTGCTCTTGCGGCGACGCCGACTGTCGAATGCTGCGCGAATCGTTGTCACCGACGGCACGACAGTCGGCCCGACCGCGTCCATCACGTGATCCGCATGACCCTCGAGCAAAGTTCCGAGCACCAGCAAACGGTCGAGCGCCTCGCGTTGCGGTTCTGCCTGTGTCGCACGCATCAACCCGACGAGGCCGCCGGGCACGTCCGACTCGCTCCGGCCGCGGTCCCGCAGTGCCGACGAGAGCCGTCCGGCGAGGTCCGAGACCGATTCGTCGACCGAGGATCCGAGGGTTTCCACGGATTCCTGCATGTATCCCGTGAGCCACGGTGACGACGAGAACTGCACCCGGTGCGTCACCTCGTGCAGGCACACCCAGAGCCGAAAGTCGCTGGGACGCACTCTCAGCGCACGCTCTACGGCCACCACGTTGGGTGCCACCAGCAGCAGGGTTCCGTTGTCACCGGTGAACGGGTCGTACTGGCCGAGAATCGCCGAAGACAGGTAGGCGAGCATCGCACCCACCTGAATGCCTGCGGGCTTGCCGGTCAGAAGCCCCGTTGCGGCACCACCACCGGTGAGCTGTTCCATCGAATGCGCGGCAGCGTGAATCCACCCACTCCGGTCGAGGATCTGCGCTGTCGGCACCGGTAGTCCGTCGGCGAGTCCGGTCACCTCCCGGACAGGAACCTCTGCCCGCATCGACGCCTCGGACAGTTCCGCAACGACCGTCTCCGCCGTATACCGCGATGTGGCCGGGCCGCTGCGAACCAGTTTCACGCCTGTCCTGGCGGCTAGGTCCCAGTCGACTGCACCGCTGAAAGCACTTCCCTCGGTAGCCATCACTGACACCCGCATGTGCGGAGCGTTGCCGCCAGCGCGTCGAGTGCGGGGCGACTGACCTCCGGCGGGCTGTCGTTGGACATCAGCGCAAAGGTCAGGACACGCCCGTCCTGATCCACGACATAGCCGGCCAGAGCGCTGGCTATGTCCAGGGTGCCGGTCTTCGCGCGCACCCACCCGGCGCCCGCCCGGGTGCCGGAGGCGTAGCGGTCGGACAGGCTGCCCGTGGCACCGGCCACTGGCAAGTAGTCGAGCATCGGGCGCAGAACGGGCATGCCGACTCCGGCTGCCGACGTCAATACCTGGTCGAGCAGCTGTGGAGCGATGCGGTCGTCGACGGACAACCCGCTCGCGTCGTGCAGAGTCAGTCCCGACAGGTCGAATCCAGCCGCAGTCAGTTTCTGGGAAATGGCCGCGACGGCTCCCGCGAACGATGCTTCCGCGCCGGCATTCATGGCCACCTCCCGTCCGATTGCTTCGGCAAGCACATTGTCCGAGTGTTCCATCATCTGCCGCAGCCGGTCGCGCAACGGCGCGGACCGGACACTCGCGACCGTGGCCGCATCAGGCGATGCGACTCCGGGACTGACCGCAGACGGGTCCACACCAAGTGCAGCGGCGAGCACCCGACCGGCGTCGATCGCGGGCGTGGCACTGCGCGGTGACTCGTCCACCAACGGGTCCTCTCGTCCACCGTCGATCATGATCGGCTCGGTCGGCGTGATGAATCCCGCACCGATGTCGTCCGGATACCACCCCTGCGCCATTGCTGCGCCGGAGTAAATGCTGGTGTCGACCACTATTCTCGTCGCCTGGATCCCGGCCTTACGGATCTGATCGACAAGCTCCGATATGTGTGCCGCACCCGGGTAGTACCCGCTCTCGCCGACCGGCATGGCAGTGAGGGTGGGATCACCACCGGCGACGAGCACGATCTCGCCGGGAGCGCCTCGCACCACCCTGGTCGTCACACGATGGTCGGACGGCAGCGACAGCAATGCGGCCCCCGCCGTGAGGATTTTAGTGCTGGAAGCGGGTGTCGCCGGCACCTGTGGATTGACACTCCACAGCACCTGCCCGGTGAGGGCGTCGGCCACCGTTCCACTGAAAACGCCCAAACCCGGGTTGGCAGCTACCGGACCCAACGCCGCAGCAATCCCCTGCGGGGTCGGGATCGGTGCGTCGTCCGGGACCGGTATGAGATTCGGCGCGGCAGTGATCCGGGCAGGTTCTGGGGCTCTCGTCAGATGATCACGGCCCGCCGATGCGGCCTGCGTCGACACCACGATCACGAAGCCTCCCGCCATCGCAAACACCACCACGATCGAGGCGACCAGCAGGCGCCTGTTCCGACGATGACGTTCGGCCAACGAGCCGATCTTCTTCTTTCCCTGGCCCGGCAATGCGCCTCCGCCTTCACTGTGCTGTTCGTGGGTGGTCAGACAACCAACCTTATCCTCGACCCGATATCCTCTCGGAGGAGAATCATCATCGACACGACAGCGAGGAATCGGCGTGGAGTTCGACGTCACCATCGAGATCCCCAAGGGACAGCGAAACAAGTACGAGGTCGACCACGTGAGCGGCCGCGTGAAGCTGGACCGCTACCTCTACACCTCGTTCGGTTACCCGGCCGACTACGGCTTCATCGAGAACACCCTCGGCGAAGACGGCGATCCGCTGGACGCGCTGGTGCTGCTCCCCGAGTCCGTTTACCCCGGCGTCATCGTCGAGGCTCGCCCGGTCGGCATGTTCAAGATGGTCGACGAGGCCGGCGGCGACGACAAGGTGCTGTGCGTGCCCGCGGGCGACCCGCGCTGGGACCACATCCAGGATATTGCGGACGTCCCCAAGTTCGAACTGGACGCCATCGAGCACTTCTTCGTCCACTACAAGGACCTCGAGCCGAACAAGCACGTCACAGGCGCCGACTGGGTCGGTGTTGCCGAGGCGAAAGCAGAGATCGAGGCTTCGATCAAGCGCCTGAAGGACAGCAGCAGCCACTGAGTAGAACGGCATTCAGCAGCGTTCGACGACATTCGCGGCAACGGCGCCCTTCTCCCCGAAAATGGGGTGAGAGAGGCGCCGTTCTCGCACCTAATGCTCTGTGACGGGGCTTATGCCCTGTGACGGGCCCTATGGCTTTGCGAGGTCCCTGGGCTCTGCGAGGTCCCTAGGCTCTGCGAGGTCCCTAGGCTCTGCGAGGTCCCTGAGATGGTCTTCGCGGAAACGCGCGCCTCCTCCCGCGCTTCGTCGTCTTGCGCTTCATCCTCTTGTGCTGGGTCCGACTGCTCGCGCGCCGAGGACTGGAGACCGGACTCGGTCCGGAGTGGCATTTCCTTCCACACCAGGGTCAAGAGGAAGGCGAAGACCGCGAGAATCGACACGATCAGGAAGACCGACCCGATGGCGTCGGCAAATCCTTCGCGGAACGGCAGCGCCAAGACGTCACTCAGTCTGCCGATAATCGAACTGTCTGAGAGCACCCCGCCCACGGCGGCATGATCCGGGCTGAGTATGCCCTGAGCCAGGGCAGCTTCAGCCGGGTCATTGCTCTGTGCGGCCGTCACCACGGCTTGCTGAAATTCGGGAGTACCCGCCGCGTCGGTCACGCGCTCGCCGATGGCCGGGGTCAGTTTGGAGAAGAGGATCGACAGAAAGATCGCAACCCCCGCAGTTCCGCCGATTTGCCGGAAGAACGTCGCCGCGCCGGTGGACACTCCCATGTCCTGGGGCGGCAGCGCGTTCTGAATGGCGAGAGTCAACGGCTGCATCAAGTTCCCGAGCCCGAGGCCAACGATCAACATGTAGACCATGAGGAGGGGCATCTGCGTATCAGCGGCCACCGTATGTAACAGGAACCCACCGATCACGACCAGGGCCGTACCCACGATCGGAAAGTACCGGTACCGCCCGGTCCGCGAAATAATCTGACCGCTGACCACCGAGCCCACCATGAGACCGAGAACCATAGGCAAGATCTGGAATCCGGCGATAGTGGGGCTCGAGCCCTTCACCACCTGCAGGTACTGCGGAAGCAGGATGAGGCCGCCGAACATAGCTGCGCCGACGACAACGCTGATGACAACACCGAGCGTGAAGGTGCTGTTGCGGAAGAAGCGCATCGGGATGAGAGCGGCGTCCTTCATCGCCACTTCCACCAGGACGAATGCCAGCACCCCGATCACGCCGATGATATAACACACCAACGATTGCGGACTACCCCATCCCCACTCGCGCCCCTGCTCGGCGACCACGAGCAACGGCACCACACCAACCGCAAGGGCGATTGCGCCCCACCAGTCGATCCGTTGGTCATCGATCGGGCGTTTCGGGAGGTTCAGAACTTTGAAAACTACCACCAGCGCGATGAGTCCGACCGGCACGTTCACCAAGAACACCCAGCGCCAGCCAGCGATTCCGAGGATCGTGTCCTGCCCCGCTAGCACACCTCCGAGGACAGGTCCGATGACGCTGGACGTGCCGAACGTCGCCAGGAAGTATCCCTGATACTTGGCGCGTTCACGCGGGGAGACAATGTCACCGACGATGGTGAGCGCCAACGAGAACAAACCGCCCGCACCGAGTCCCTGCAGCGCACGAAAGGCCGCGAGCATGTACATCGACGTCGAGAACGTGCACAGGAACGAGCCGATCACGAACACCGAGATCGCGAACATGAAGAACGGCTTGCGCCCGTAGAGGTCGGACAGTTTGCCGTAAAGCGGCGTTGCCAGGGTCGCGGTGATGAGGTAGGCGGTGGTGGCCCACGCCTGCAGCGAGTAGCCATCGAGATCGTCGGCGATCGTGCGGATCGCCGTCGACACGATGGTCTGATCGAGCGCAGCAAGGAACATGCCGAGCATCAAACCGCTAATAATGACAAGAATTTGCCGGTGGGAGTAAGCCACCGGCGTTTCAACCGAATGCGACACTGTGTCCTCGATGCGCCTAAGAGTTTATTTGTACTCACTAAGTATGCGAGCGCATCGCGGACCGGGGCAACTGCTGAACAGTGGTTTACTTTCCGAAAAGGTTTCGGCTATTCACCCTTGAACTCGGGTGTGCGCTTCTCGAAGACGGCGGTGATCGCCTCGGTCAGGTCCTGCGAAGGCAGGAACGCAGCGTTCCATGCGGCAACATAGCGAAGACTGTCGGCGACGGCGGCCGAGCGGGAGTGGTCGAGGACATCCTTGATCCCCTGCACCACGAGAGGCGGGTTCGCGGCAATGTCCGCCGCGGCGGCGTGCGCTGCGGCCAATGCAGCGTCTGCATCTTCGAAGACCTCGTTGACGAGTCCGATCTTCTCGGCACGCGCCGCGTCGATATCCTTACCCGTGAGGGCAAGCTCTCGCAGGTGCCCGTCACTGATGATCGCGGGCAGGCGCGCGAGACTGCCCACATCCGCGACAATCGCAACCTTGACCTCCCGGATGCTGAACTTCGCGTCGGTACTCGCGTACCGGATATCGGCGGCGGAGATCAGGTCGACGCCTCCGCCGATGCACCAACCCTGCACGGCCGCGATCACGGGCTTACGGCAGTCGGCAACCGCAGTGATCGCAGACTGCAGCAGCTTGATCTTGCCGTGGAACGTTGTGCGGGGCCCGGCCAGTGCGGTGCCGGCGAGGACGGCGCCCAAGTCGCCGCTCATGGCGGCCAGGTCCAGCCCGATCGAGAAGTGCCTGCCCGCCCCGGCGATCACGACCGCCCGCACCTCGGGGTCGGCGTCGAGATCACGGAAGATCTCCGGGAGTTCAGCCCAGAAATCCGGGCCCATCGAATTGCCCTTACCGGGTCCGACGAGCGTTACCTGCGCAACGTGATCCTTGTGCTCGACGGTAAATGCATTCCATGTCTTCTGCTCTGCCATTACGAGAGAGTAACCCCTGCCCGACGGCCCGACGAAGTAGGCTCAAGGTATCTGTACTGCCTGCGAACGGACACACTCGAAGCCCCTTGGCAGCAACGCCACAGTGGTCGGCGCCGGAATGGGTGGCCTTCTGGCAGCCGCTGCTCTCAGCAAGACCTTCCGGAGTGTTCTCGTCCTCGAGCGCGATATCCTGCCAGCGACTGCCACCGCCCGCAAGTGCGTGCCGCAGGCTCGCCACGTGCACGCCCTGCTCGCCAGTGGGCAAGCGGCGATGGATGATCTTCTCCCCGGTTTCGTCGACCAACTGCTCGAGCTCGGCGCCATTGCGGGAGACGCGCTGGGCGACATCCGGTGGGTCGTCGACGGGCACCGGTTGGCTGGCGGCATCAGCGGAGTACCCGGTATCCTTGCGAGTCGAGATCTCATTGAATGGCATGTGCGGCAACGTGTTCAAGCTTTGCCAAATGTTCGAATACTAGACCGCAGCGATGTCACCGGGCTGATCGCCGACGGTAACGCGGTGACGGGTGTGAGCGTTCAGCACCGGTCCGGTGGCCCCCCGACCGAGGTCGTACCCGCCGATTTCGTCGTGGACTCGTCGGGTCGGAGTTCGCAGAGCCTTGCCTGGCTCGGCAGGTTGGGGTTCACACCCCCACGCGAGTCGCAACTGGCCGTCGACGTCACCTACGCAACGCGGCACTTCCGCCTTGACGCATCTCGCCTGGACGGCGACTCCGGTATTGGGATGGCACCGGGACCGTCGAGCCCGCGAAGTGGATTCATGGGCATACAGGAGGACGGCAACTGGATTGTCACTCTCGCCGGATACGGCGACGACGTACCGCCGCTCGACCCGGACGGGTTCCTCGACTTCGCGCGGTCGTTCCCCACCCCGGACATCTACGACGCGCTGGCCACCGCGCAACCCCTGGGCGACGGAGTCCGTTATCGGATTCCAACCACGATCCGCCACCACTATTCGGCAGATGACCTACCGTCGAACTACGTGCCGTTCGCTGACGCCATCTGCTCTTTCAACCCCATCTACGGCCAGGGTATGAGCGTCGCCGCGGTGGAGGCGACAATCCTGCGGAACTGCCTGCAATCGACGACGAACCTCCCCCGGCAGTTTCTGCGTGAGGCGAATCGGTGCATCGACGCAGCCTGGAACCTCACTGTCGACAACGACCTCCGACTCCCAGCGGTCCCCGGCAGACGATCGGTGCGTGTCCGGTTCGCCAACGCCTACGCGTCCCGACTCGACCGGGCTGCGGCCGTCGACCCAGTCGTCGGATCGGCATTCCTCCGAGTGACACATCTTCTCGACCGTCCGCGCAAGTTGCTCCGACCGTCGACGGTGCTGCGGGTATTGCTGGCCGATCGGCCCGGCACCCACTGACTTCCGCGCGCAGGATTGCCTATATATTTGCGTAACAGATACCTGGAGGGATCTGCGCCGCCACGAGAGGGTACTGTGCTCGACATTGCTTGGAGCCCGACACTGAACACACTGACCCGCAATGCCTGGCGATTGTCCTTCGGCGGCGGAATCGCACCGGTCCAGCGGACCCCGTCGACCCTCATCGACGAAGCACCCCACCAGAACCTCTATCGGTTCGACACCGCCAAGTCCCGCGGTGATCGGCCCGTCCTCCTCGTGCCCCCGTTGGCGGTGCCCTCTCGGTGTTTCGATCTCCGGCCCGGACAAAGCCTGGCCGCGCATCTCGCCGGTACCGGCAAGGCGACCTATCTCGTCGACTACGGCACGATGGGCTACGAAGACCGCGGTCTCGGATTCGAGGACTGGATCGAACGCATCATTCCCGCATCCATCGAGCGCGTGTCCAGGCGCCACCACGGCGCACCCGTCGACCTGATCGGCTGGAGCCTCAGCGGGACGCTGTCGCTACTCACGGCGGCCGCTCGAAACGACCTCCCAATCGGCTCTGTGACGGCGATCGGCACACCGATCGACTACGAGGCAATTTCAGTCCTCGCCCCACTGCGAGCCGTCGGTCGTTTTACCGGGGATCGCCCCCTGACCATTGCAACTGGTGCGATGGGCGGCCTTCCCGCACCATTGGTGCAGGCCAGCTACCGCTTCACCGCGTTGCAGCGCGAACTGATCAAGCCTTGGTTCATCGCGAAGAACCTACACGCCACCGAGACCCTCGCCCGCATGGAATCGATCGACCGGTTCATGGCCGACATGCCGGGATACCCCGCGCGCTTCTTCCACCAGGTCTGCACGCAATTGATCCTCGGGAACGCTCTTGCCGCAGGCAGTTTCCAGACTCGGAGCGGAACTGTCCACCTCCCCGATCTGACGGTCCCGGTTCTCGCGATCGGTGGCACAGAGGACGTCATCGCGCCGATCGAATCAGTCCGAGCTGCCACGGACGTGCTGACGGGTTCGCCGGCCGTGCAGTTCGAAACCGTGCCGGGCAGTCATCTGGGTCTGGTCGCCGGCCCCAAGGCGAAGGATTCCACCTGGACACACATCGACCGTTTTCTCGGCGGGGTCGTAGCCCGAACCGCCTGAATTCAGGCCAGACCGGCCGTGGCGACGGCGCCCGCGAACAGCGCCGTGACCGCGGCACCCATCGTCGGCTGATCCACTTCCTCTGGATCAACCCAGTATTCGAGCACTAGGCCTGAGATGAGCGCCATCAGCGAAATGGCCGTCGTGCGCACGTCGAACCTGTCTTCGACGCCCCACTCGCGAGCCCGCTCGCCGATCAATTCGATGAGCCGGCCGCGCAACTGCCGCCGCTCCCTCAGGTAGGCCTGGGCGATCTGTGGATCTCGCACCGCGAGGACACCGAATTCGAGCACTAACATTGCCCACCCCGGCTCACGAACCATCCACGAGGCGATCGCCTCCCCTCCCTTTCCTGCTGCATCCGAAGGACTCATCCCGGCAATCTCGGCGAGGACTCGTCCCGCAAGATCGAGTGAGCGCTGTGCGAAGAGTTCGGCGAACAGATCCTGCTTCGATTCGAAATTCGAGTAGACGGCCCCCTTGGTGAACCCGGCCCGCCGCGCGACCTCCGCGAGCCTCGCGGCGCTGAAGCCGCGTTCGGCGAATTCCTCCGCCGCCGCATCGAGCAGTCGCTGACGCACGACATCACGGCCTGGACGCGGCGTCGGCGTCCATTCGGTGTGACCACTGTCAGGTTGACGATCATCAGTCATGATACCTAGAGTATTCAATACCTCCGGTATCGACAAGGATTGAGAACGCCCGATGACCATGACCTTCACCGACAGCGAAACCACCACCCCGACTCCTGAGCATCACGACCGCCCGGTGTCCAAGTACGGCCCCACAATGAAGATGGTTGTGCTGGTGTTCGGCGTCCTACTCCTCCAGCTCGGCTTCATCCTCAGCTACGTGGCCGCGTTCCATCAGCCCACTCCCCGCGAAATCGAGATCGCAGTCATCGCGGCCAGAGGACTACCTGCCGGCATGGATCAGCAGATCGCCGACCGGCTCAATGCGATCGAGGGTCGTCCGCTCGACGCGCGTGTCGTCATGGACACGGCGCAAGCGCGCCAACTTCTCCGCGATCGCGAGATCCAGGGTGCGTTCGTTGTCGATCCCACAGGTACCGACATCCTCGTCACGGCAAGTGCGGGCGGTAGCTCCATCTCGAGCGCGCTCGAAACGGTCTTCACGCAGGTGGAGAACGAGCGAGGGCACCAGTTCACGGTTCGGGACGAGATCCCCGTCGGCGTGCACGACAACCGCGGACTGTCCGGCTTCTACCTGGCAGTCGGATGGGTGGTCGGCGGCTACCTCCTCGCGGCGGCAATCGGCCTGTTCATCGGCGCACCGCGGACCCTGCGCCAAGCGGGTGCCCACGCAGCCGTTCTCTTCGGCTACTCCGTTCTCTCAGGCGCCCTGGGCGCCCTGATCACGACATACGTGCTCGGTACGTTCTCAGGGCACTGGTTCCCGCTATGGCTCCTTGGGACCGGCGTCGTCTTCGGCACCGCCATGTTCACACTCGGGCTACGCGCAGCGGTCGGCATCGTTGCCGTTCCCCTGGCAATCGCCGTCTTTGTGATCCTCGGCAACCCTAGCGCCGGCGGCGCGTTCGGTTCGAACGTCATCCCCTCCTTCTATGCGACCATCGGACGTTGGATCACACCTGGTGCCGGCACCGAAGGAATCCGGAGCATCCTGTACTTCGACCACGTCGGACTGGGTCAACCGGCCCTTGCCCTCACCCTTTACTCGCTCATCGGACTCGGACTGCTCTTCGGTTCCACCGCCCGGCGCGACCGGAAGTCGGAATCGAGTACGCCCCGTTCCGATCTCGTATCGAACGGCGCTTCTTGAAGTCCTTCGCGGTGAATCGCCCTACTCTTGGTTCATGCCGATGTCCCTGCATCCCCACGCCGCGCACGTCGCCGAAACCCTGATCGCGAGAGGACATCACGGGGTGATCGTGACTCAACCCGGGTCCACTCACTCCGCCGCCATGGCAGCGGAGTCTCTCGAGGTAGATATCGGAGCCATCACCAAGTCTCTCGTTTTCATGCTGGACGATGACCCGATCCTGCTCCTTGTGTCGGGAGCCCACGAGGTGGATCTCGCGAACGCCGGCAAGCGACTGCAGGGAAATCTGACTCACGCGCCCGTGAATATGGTGCAGATCGCGACCGGTCAGCCAATCGGGAGTATCGCGCCGCTCGGACATCCCACGAATCTGCCGACCTACGTCGACAACGCCCTGGCCGAGTACCCCGAACTGTGGGCGGCGGCGGGACAACCGAATGCCGTCTTCCGCACGTCGTTCTCGGAGTTGGTGCGTATCACCGCCGGCTTCGCGATCGACGTCGACTGAATCCTGCATCCGCCTTCTATAGTTGACTGCAGATCTCGTGAACCAATGCACGGGCCGATCCGGAGAGTATTTTGTCCGACTCAGTCGAGAATGCCGACACCATCCACCGTTCGGGTCTCCCCCGCGACCCCGAACTCTCGCCCGGCATCAGCGCGGTGGACTATCGCGCTGCCCTGCGCCGTCACCCTGCGGGAGTCACGATCGTGACTCTCGACTCGGGGTCCGGCCCTGTCGGCTTCACCGCCACCTCTTTCGCCTCCCTCTCACTGGACCCGCCCTTGGTGTCGTTCAACATCGCGCACTCCTCGTCCAGCATCACGGCTCTGCATTCCGCGGATTCGCTGGTGATCCACCTACTTGGCGAACATCAACGACACCTGGCTCAGCGGTTCGCTCGTAGCGCCGACCAACGGTTCGCAGACAAGTCGCTCTGGGCGAGGCTCGACACGGGTGAACCGGTGTTGCACGGCACGCCTAGTTGGCTTCGGGTCACCATGGACCAGTTGATTCCCGTCGGGGATCACACACTCGTGATCGGCCTCGTCACCCGAGTCCACGCCGAGGCCGACGACGACGACTCCGCTTCGTCTCCGTTGCTTTACCATGAGGGCCGCTACTACCGGCCCAGCCCACTGTGACCAATCATTGTGCTCCCAACGGGCGACCTGTGGTCATCTCTGCGCATCCAACAAGAATCGTCTCTCTGGCACCGGATTCCACTGACCGCCCTCCTTGGCGTAGATCCACGTCCGGTTGCCGCCCACGAGAGTGCGCACGGCGTCGACAAGTCGATCCACGTCTTCGGAACAACTCCCCAGCCCCAGACTCACGCGCACCGCACCGTCGGGCCGGCCGAGTCGTTCCAGCAACGGGTGCGCGCAGAAACGACCGTCGCGTACTCCGATTCCGTGTTCTGCGGACAGATAGGCGGCGATCTCCCCCGGTTCGAATCCGTCGATCGTGAACGTCACGATCCCGACCGTGTCGGGCGCATCCGACCACAGCCTGAGAAACTCCAGTCCATCGACTGACTCGAGTCCATCGAGGATCCGTGACCTCAGAACGGCCTCGTGTTCGGCAACCCGGTCGAAGTCCAGATCGGACAGCGCATCGCACGCCGCGGCCAAGGCCGCGGCCCCGAGCACATTGGGTGTTCCCGCCTCGTGGCGCGCGGGCGCTGACGCCCATTCTGGGGCAGGGGCAGAAACCCATTGGGCGGATTCGACAGTCACGTTTCGGACCGCGCCGCCGCCCGCCAGGTATGGCTCTGCGTCGTCGAGCCAGTCCCGGCGGCCCACCAACACACCGGCCCCGAACGGGGCATACAGCTTGTGCCCGGAGAACGCCAGATAGTCGACACCCCACGCCTCGAGGTCAATCCGACGGTGCGGTGCGAGTTGGGCCGCATCAACGAGAATCCTTGCGCCGCAACGATGTGCAACTTCCGCGAGGGCAGCAATCGGCAGCACCTCGCCAGTGACATTGGATGCACCCGTCACCGCGAGCAGAGCGGAGGGTCTCGAGCACAGTTCGGCAACGAGGAGCCGGACGGTCTCGGCGAGCGTGTCCGCGGCGCGGACCACACGAGAGTTCTTCCAAGGCAGTAGATTCGCGTGGTGCTCGATATCGAGAACAACGGTACTGCCGGGAACACAGCCGGCGAGCAAATTCAGCGAGTCCGTGGTGTTCCGGGTAAACACCACCACCTGTTCGTCACCCGCTCCGACGAACCTGGCAACCGACTCGCGGGCCTTCTCATAGCAGTCGGTCGACACCCGGGACGCGTAACCGGCGCCGCGGTGGACGCTGGAGTACGTCGGCAGCAAGGCCTCGATGCGGTCGGTCACCTGCGACAAGGCCGGTGCGCTGGCCGCACAGTCGAAGTTGACGTAAGTACGGTCACCACCCTGAACCAGCGGAACCCGCAAGTCGGAGCCCGAAACCCGGGCCAGGGGAGCGACACATTCGCCAGCGGTCAATACAGCAGTCATTACGATATCCCTCGTAGTCAGGGACTCATCACAGGGTGGATGCCCTCGGAGTCCGCGCTTGCCGGTTCCGGTATCGAACCTCAGCCTGGTCGTCACCCGGAGCACCCCGCCGCAGTGGAGGGTTGCCGACCAGCAAGCCGGGGCTTGACGCTGGTACTCGTGACCTGTTCCGAAGATTGCAGGATCGAGGCGTCGTTGTCAACCCGAGCCTCCTTGCGTCCGACCTCGTTGTCTTCGAAGAGCGGTGCGTGAGAAGCGGACCCTCAGTTCACAGGTGGGTAGCCGGGATGTGGTGCGGGTGAGCGGGAAGCCCGTCCTCACCGGTGAGTTCGTCCATGGACGGTGTCGAAGGAGGCCGCGTGCGTACTACATTTTTTGCGCCAGAGCAGTAGCGAAGGCCGATAACTACTTCGGTGAATAGGTGTACGGAGTGGTCTGCGTGACCGCGCGGAAGCCGAGCCGGCCCAGGATCGGTGCCGATGTGGGCAGCGCGTCGACGAAGACATGCGTGTCCCCGCGCGCGAACGCCGCGGTGAGCCGCGAACTCACCAACGCGGTGTACAGGCCACGGCGGCGGAACTCCCGCTTGCTGACACCGCCCGCGAGCTCGGCGAAACCCTGCGTCGTTCCGCGGAGTAGACGGCCGCATGACGCAGGGACATCGTCGACATAGGCGACGTGGGTCGTGACCGTCCCCGCGTCGAGCTGCGCGCGCAGAGCGTCGGTTGCAGTGTCGATGTTGCCGCGGCCGGTTGCCGTCCAGATGTCGACGATGTCGGACAGATCGGCGTCGGAGTCGGCCACCACCCGAAGTCGGTGATCCGGCAGCAGGCCAGCCTGCGCAATCGGATCGGTCCGGACGAGAACCGCCTCAATCGGTTCCGCTTCGAATCCACATCGGATCAGAGCGGCCTCGACGTCCGCCTGTTTGTCGTGTGCGTAGGTCTTCCACTCCAACCCGTACCCGGCGGCCTCGGCGAGCCACATCTCTCGCTCGACCATGGCCGCGACCCCTGCTTCTTTCGCGACGACGAAGACGACCCGGCACTCCGATCGGTCGGCCGACCACTCGCGGAAGAGGTCACCGTTCTCGCTCGGTTCACCCGACGAACAGCGTTCGTCGTCCAGAACTGTCAGAGCGCTCGTCAACGAAGCGTGTCCTCTCCGGCCGCAGCCTCGATGATCTCGGCAACCGCGATCCGATCGATGAGTCCGTCGATGATCTCACCGAGTTTGTCGGCGAGATCATTCATCGCCATCGCGAAGACACTACGCCTGATGCTCGAACACGCGGAGAACGTCACGCTGAGCGGCAGAGCCAGGATCGCGCGCCTTCGACGACCGTTCGTACGTGAGAAGGTGCGGCGATGGGTGCACTCGAACTGGCCAGGAAACACCGAAAGCCTCCAGGCCCGGACAACTTCGACACGACTGGGGAAGAATGATGGAAACGTCTGGTCACTCGATCGTGAGATAGCCAGCAGTACGCACCACCACCCGCTCAGAGAAGGAATCTTGGATTGCCTCTCCAGTCACCGACGAATACGGACATCTCGCTCCGCATCCCCCGGGAACACCTCCGCCGCGAATTTGCACCGGCGCCACGCACGCTCGTCGACATTCTGCTCACGACCGCCGACGCGCACCCGGACGTTCCGGCGATCGACGACGGAACGACATCGCTGACCTACCGGGAACTAGTCGAGGAGATCCGGCGTACGGGCGAGGTCCTGGTGGAGTCGGGAGTCGGGGCCGGTGACCGCGTCGGCATCCGCATGCCCTCCGGATCTTGCTCGTTGTACGTAGCCATCTTGTCGACTCTCGCAGTCGGCGCCGCCTACGTGCCAGTCGACGCGGACGACCCCGAGGAACGCGCCGAACTCGTGTTCGGAGAGGCTCAGGTTCGATGCGTGGTGACCGGGACTGGAGTCATTGCCGGCACCGCCCCAGCCGGAGCTGAGTCTCCCACCACACGTCCACCGACAGTCGACGACGACGCCTGGATCATCTTCACCTCCGGATCTACCGGCACCCCCAAGGGTGTCGCGGTCAGTCACCGCAGCGCCGCAGCCTTTGTGGACGCCGAAGCCCGGATGTTCCTGCAGGCAGACCCCATCAGGCCCGGTGATCGGGTACTGGCCGGGTTGTCGGTGGCATTCGACGCATCCTGCGAGGAGATGTGGCTTGCCTGGCGTCACGGAGCCTGCCTCGTTCCCGCGCCCCGGTCCCTGGTCCGCAGCGGAACTGACCTCGGCCCGTGGCTCGTCGCACGCGACGTCAGCATCGTGTCGACGGTACCGACCCTCGCGTCCCTCTGGCCCGCAGAGACACTCGAGGCCGTGCGCCTGTTGATCTTCGGCGGTGAGGCCTGCCCACCCGAACTGGTGGAACGCTTGGCCGTCGACGGACGCGAGGTGTGGAACACATACGGACCGACCGAAGCCACGGTCGTCGCCTGCGGAGCGTTGTTGGACGGGAAGAGTCCCGTCAGCATCGGCCTGCCGCTGGACGGGTGGGATCTCGCGGTGGTCGACGGTTCCGGTGCACCCGTCACCGAGGGTGATGTGGGCGAACTGGTGATCGGAGGTGTCGGTCTGGCCCGCTACCTCGACCACGTGAAGGACACCGAGAAGTACGCGCCGATGCCGACGCTCGGCTGGGATCGCGCCTACCGCAGCGGCGACCTCGTCCGACTCGACCCGGGTGGCCTGCTGTTTCAGGGCCGCGCCGACGACCAGGTAAAGCTCGGCGGCCGGCGGATCGAACTCGGCGAGGTCGACAACGCGCTCCAGAACCTTCCCGGCGTCGGCGGCGCGGCCGCGGCCGTGCGCAGGTCCGGTGCCGGACAACAGATCCTCGTCGGCTACCTGGCCGGTACCCAACCCGACTTCGACCTGAGGGCCGCGCACGCGACGCTCACCGAACAGCTTCCGGCGGCGTTGGTTCCGCGTCTCGTCCTCGTCGAGGACCTTCCCACCCGCACGTCAGGCAAGGTCGACCGGAATGCTCTCCCCTGGCCTCCGCCGGGAGTGGACGACGCCGCGGAGAAACTCGGGCTCGAGGGTACGACCGCGTGGGTGGCGGGGTTGTGGGCGTCGATCCTCGGTGCTCGGATCACGAATTCGACTGACGACTTCTTCGAACTGGGCGGCGGTTCCCTCTCTGCCGCCCAGTTGGTGACGGCTCTACGCGAGCGGTTCCCCGAAGTGACGGTCGCGCAACTCTACGACCATCCCCGACTCGGTTCCCTCGCCGATTACCTCGACGAGTTGGCCCCTACCGACACGGTCGAACCTCGCATCGTCGCGCCCACACCGCGCAGCAGCCAACTACTGCAGATCGCGGCCACCGTTCCGCTCACAACGCTCACCGGACTCCAGTGGGTCACGTGGCTGGCGATCGCGAACAACGTCTTCTCGTGGTTCACGCACGTTCCCTGGGCGCCGACCGTGTCATGGTGGTGGATCCTGATCGCATTCGTCGCCTTTATCAGCCCGGTAGGACGGATGGCGATTTCGGTGGCGGGTTCGCGCATCCTCCTCCGCGGCCTCCAGCCCGGCACGTATCCCCGCGGCGGCAGCGAGCACCTTCGACTGTGGGTGGCGCTGAGGCTCAACGAGGCCAGCGGTGCGGCCAACCTGTCGGGTGCGCCCTGGATGCTCTACTACGCCCGAGCGCTCGGCGCGACGGTTGGCAAGGCCGTCGACCTGCACACACTGCCGCCAGTCACCGGCATGCTCGAACTCGGCGACGGCTGCTCGGTCGAGCCAGAGGTCGATCTGTCCGGGCACTGGATCGACGGCGATGTCGTGCACATCGGCGAGATCAAGATCGGCGCCGGAGCCACCGTCGGCGCGCGGTCCACACTGCTGCCCGGGGCCCGCATCGGACGCAACGCCGAGGTCGTGGCCGGCTCGGCGGTATTCGGCCGGGTCAAGTCCGGACAACAGTGGGCCGGTTCCCCGGCCGTGAAGGTCGGAAAGGCCGCTCATCCGTGGCCGGACGAACCTCCCCGCCGTGCCTCCTACTGGGTGCCTACATTCGGCGTGACGTCGATGTTGCTGGCCGGACTACCGATCGTCGCGCTCGTCGCCGGCATCTCCGTGATCGGCTGGTGGATCCGCAACGCCGACACGATCGGCGCCGCAATCACGGCGTCGCTGGTGATCCTCCCTGTCGCCACTGTCGTCAGTCTTGGCGTGTTCGCCATCCTGACCGTCGCCGCCGTTCGACTGCTGTCTTTCCGGCTGCGCGAGGGATATCACCCCGTCCGCAGTCGCATCGGCTGGCAGGTGTGGGCGACGGAACGGCTCATGGACTCCGCGCGTACATTCTTATTCCCGCTCTACGCCAGCCTGCTGACGCCGGGATGGTTGAGGCTACTCGGCGCCAAGATTGGCAAGAACGTGGAGGCGTCGACGGTCCTGCTGCTGCCGAAGTACACCACCGTGGCGGACGGCGCGTTCCTCGCAGACGACACGATGGTGGCGAGCTACGAACTCGGCGGCGGCTGGATGCACATCGAGCACGCCAAGATCGGCAAACGCGCCTTCCTCGGAAACTCCGGGATGACCGGCCCGGGTCGTCGAGTCCCGAAGAACGGCCTGGTCGCAGTGCTCTCGGCGACGCCTTCGAAGGCCAAGTCCGGCTCATCCTGGCTGGGCAGTCCACCGGTTCGGCTGCGCCGGGCCCCCACGAACACGGACGCCTCCCGCACGTTCCGTCCGCCGTCTCGGCTCAAGGTAGCGCGGGCGCTCGTGGAGACCTGCCGTTTGCTCCCTGTGATGGTGACGTTCGGGATCGGACTCGGTGTGCTGTTCACCCTGGAAGTGATGGCCGGCCGCGTAGGCTTTTGGCTCGCGGCGCTGACCGGCGGAATCGTCCTCCTGCTCGCTGGGGCTGTCGCGGGCTTGGTCTCCGTGATCGCGAAATGGGTTGTGGTCGGCCGTATCGGCAAGACCGAGTATCCGCTGTGGAGTTCGTTCGTGTGGCGCAACGAGGTGTCGGATGCTTTCGTCGAGACCGTCGCCGCCCCGTGGTTCGCCCGCGCAGCCACCGGGACCGCCGTTCTGAACCTCTGGTTACGCGGACTCGGCGCAACCATCGGCAAGGGTGTGTGGTGTGAAACCTATTGGCTCCCCGAGGCTGATCTCGTGACGCTGGGAGACGGCGCGACCGTCGAACGGGGGTGCGTAGTGCAAACTCACCTGTTCCATGATCGGATCATGTCCATGGACACCGTCACTCTGGGAGCCGGCGCGACACTCGGCCCGCACTGCGTCGCGCTGCCTGCCGCCGGAATAGGTGCGGGCGGCACAGTCGGTCCGGCCTCACTCGTCATGCGCGGCGATACCGTGCCACCGTCCACACGCTGGCAGGGCAACCCGATCGCACCGTGGGCATCGACGTGAAGTCCAGCAAGGGGATCGACGATGACCCAATCGACCCCTACCTCCCCGAGAACGGCAATCGGGGATACCGGGTGTCGCGGTACGAACTCGACCTCACCTACAAGGTGCACAGCAACCGGTTGACAGGTAAGGCCACGATCACGACGGTCACCACTGAGCCGCGCTCCCGGTTCACAATCGATCTGGCGTCAAACCTGCACGTGACGAAGGTTGTCACCAACGGTTCCCGCAACACCAAGTGGCTACACAGGAGCGGAAAACTGATCGTCACGCCTGCGCAGAAGATCCCCGTGGGCGGAGCGCTGGTTCTCACCGTCCAATATGGGGGATCTCCGAAACCGATCCACAGCATGTGGGGCGAGGTGGGCTGGGAGGAACTGACCGAGGGCGCATTGGTTGCCAATCAGCCGAACGGCGCAGCTTCCTGGTTTCCGTGCGACGACCACCCGAGTTCCAAAGCCAGCTACCGCATCTCGATCACCGCCGATTCGCCGTACTACGCAGTGGCAAACGGTGCGTTGGTCAGCAAGCGGACTCGGGCAAGCCAGACGACGTGGGTGTACGAGCAGACCGAGCCGATGTCGAGCTACCTGGCAACCATCCAGATCGGACCGTACGAGCGCCGCGACATCGGTTCCGGAAGCGTTCCGATGTTCGCCGTCCACCCACCGCGGCTGCGATCGGCGTTCGACGTGGACTTCGGCAGGCAGCCTCAGATGATGGATGTGTTCAGCCGACTGTTCGGTGCATACCCGTTCCCCGAGTACACGGTGGTCGTGACCGATGACCAGTTGGAGATCCCGCTCGAGGCACAAGGACTCTCGATCTTCGGCGCCAACCACTGCAGCGGTCAGCACGAATCCGAGCGTCTGGTTGCGCACGAACTCGCCCATCAGTGGTTTGGCAACAGCCTGACGCTCGGCCGTTGGAAGGACATCTGGTTGCATGAGGGTTTCGCCTGCTACGCCGAATGGATCTGGTCCGAGAACTCGGGCGGGCCCTCTGCACACGAACTCGCCCTACAGGCACATCAGGGTCTGGCCCGCAAACCGCAGGATCTGATTGTCGGGGATCCGGGGCCACAGTTGATGTTCGACGACCGCGTCTACAAGCGCGGCGCGCTCACCTTGCATGCGCTGCGTCGCCGACTCGGCGACGACCACTTCTTCGCTCTCCTACGTGAGTGGACGCAGACTCATCTGCACTCCACCGTCACGGCCGAGCAGTTCACGGACCTGGCCGCCCACTACACCGATGACTCGCTGCGCCACCTCTGGGACACCTGGCTGGGCGAGAAGACCCTTCCCGTCGCTCCCCGCTGAGTGCGCACTTCTGCAGCTATTTCTCGTGATTTCTCTGCACACCTGCGCATTCGGAGCGATCTGCGTCAGCCGTTCAGACACCGAGAGCTATTCCTTCTTGACGAGGATCGGCGGCACCGGACAGCACACCGCGCGCGTTGTCGACCGAGATGATCTGCGCGCTTCCTCCTGCCTCCCACGCACCCTGCACGGCGATGTCGTGTCCGAGGGTGCGCAGTTCGCCACGCACACGTTCCGGAATCCTCGACTCGCATCGCAGTTCGGCCGGACTACCCACAACATTGGCGTCACTGCCGGGGAACACTGTGAACCGCGGCGCCGCAACAGCCTCGGCTGGGTCGAGACCGTGGTCGAGGAGATGTGAGATCAGCTGCATGTTCCACTGCGCCTGACCGTCGCCGCCCGGGGTGTTCCCGACGTGCAGCAGATTCCCCGACATATCGGTGATTACCCAGGCATTGAGCGTGTTCAATGGTTTACGCCTCGGAGCTACAGAGTTGGGATGCCCCGGAATGAGGTATGCCCCTCGTCCGAATCGGTTGTTCAGAACCACCCCGGTGCCAGGGACGGTCATCTTGGAACCGAAGGTGAAAGCGAGCGAGTGAATGAAACTCACCGCCCGGCCTTCCGAATCGACTGCGACGGTCGACGTGGTGTCCCCGTCACTCACACCGAAGGTGCCCGTCGATGCCACACGTCCGTCGAGCGTGTTTCTCGCCGCCTTGATCGCAGCGGGCTCGAGAACTTTCTTCCAGGCGTCGTTGCTCGTGCCGCAGGTCGCGAACCGATCCTCGAAGGCCAACCGTGCCGCGCAGGCCATCCGATCAATGGCCGGCGCCGTAAGCCACGGCGAAGCGCCCACCACTCCGTCACACAGCGCTGCTTGCTGCAGCACCATCCACCCGGGTGCAGGCAGGGGGGTTTGATGGATCACCGCACCCGCGTAGTGTCCGCTGATCGCGGCTTCTGGTTGCACCTGCGCACCGGCCGCCCACTCGTCACCACTGAACGGTGCACCGCCCGCGCACAATGCGTCGACAGCTCGCTCGGCGAAAGAGCCCGAATAGAAGCTTAGGGGGTCACGGGCCAGCGCGCGGATCGACTCGGCCAGTTCGCGAAGCGGCAGCAACTGCCCTACCTGGGGCAACCGCCCACCCGGTAGGTAGGCGGCGCCAAGTTCGGCATCGGCGGAGATGGCCCTCTCTGCTTCTCGGATGTCCGCCCGGGTACTGGCGGAGCACGGCAGACCGCGCTCCGCGACCCGAATCGCCGGTGCCCAGAGATCGATGAGCGGGCGACTAGCCCCACCAGCGTGGAGCGCACCCAGGGCAGCCGGGGCACCGGGAACAGTTACGGCCAGTGCGCCGTCGAGCGGGATCGACCGAATACCCCGATCCGCAAAGAACCCCATATCGCCGCCATCAGGCCCGAAGCCGCTGCCGCTGACTGTCCACACCGAGCCATCGGGCTCGCGGACGACGGCAAAAGCGTCGGCGCCGATTCCGCATCGCCCCGGCAAAGTCAGCCAGCCCATGGAGGCCATGGCCAGGGTTGCATCGATCGCGTTGCCTCCGTCGGTCAGTACTCGGGCTCCCACCGTGCTCGTCGCTGGATGACTCGACGAGACCATTCCGTCGACGGAGAGTGTCACAGGCCGCTGGTTCATATTCGCGCACCACCGCGCGGCACGCCGGCGCGGAAACGAACTGGTGCCGTCCGGGTCGATCTCGTCGAAGTTCTGACCGTTTCGTTCATCGACCGGATACCTTCCCATTGAGACCCGTGGCTCCATAGCCTTCTCGATCATCTGCCTCTTCAGGGTATGCCTCAGTCCAGCGGTGGAGGTAGACGGCAAGACCAACAGGTCACGCGCGCAATCGATCCGCATTCTCGAGGATGACCGCGCGCAGCGCCTGCTCCGGTTCGCTGAGGACACTGCGCCGGGGTTCCAGCACGAATTCGACATCTACCGCAGGACCTAATTCTTCGCGCAACCGAGTCCGTACCGGCACCAATCCAGCAGGTGGAAGCGTCTCGGCGTGATATACGACGCCCAGACCGGCAAGGCAAGCTGCCCGCAATCCGTTCAAACTGCCCGTCACGCAGGCCACGTGCGCGCCGCGGCCGGACTTTTCCAGAGCATCTAGTGCCGCTTCCCTCGTGATCGACGGCGGCGGATACGTCACCAACGGAACCGGACCCCCGGCATCCAGGACGAAATCGGGCGCCGCGAAGAACGCCAGCCGATCGGTCCATACCGGTTCCCCGTGGCGTTCGCCTGTACGACGCTTCCCGAAGACCAAGTCCAATTTCCCGTCATGCAGTTGACGGAACAGCACCTCACTCAAGCCGACGGTGAGTTCGAAATCGACGAGCGGATGGCTACGGCGAAACTCGGAGAGGATTCGAGGCAGTTCGTGTAGAACCAGATCTTCCGACGCACCGAACCGCACCCTGCCTCGGACACCGGACTGCGTGAAGTAGCGTTCGGCATCCGAGTGCCGCTCGAGTATCGAGGTGGCAAAACCGACCATGACGGAACCGTCCGAGGTCAACTCCACCGAGTGTGTATCACGTAGAAACAGACGGCGTCCGGCGGCGAGTTCCAGCTTTCCCACATGTTGACTGACGGTCGATTGCCGCAAATTCAGTCGCCGGGCCGCCGCTGTGAAACTTCGGCTTCGTGCGACCTCGAGAAAACTTCGAAGATGAACGGGATCGAACATACCTCTTGTTATCACAATTTCGAATCACAGTAAACGCGAATATCGCCTTTCGGAATATCCGAAAGTTCCATACTGTCGAACCATGCTGACAAAGATCCCGCTACTCGGAAGGCTCGACCCCTTCATTCTCGGGATCCTGATTACCGTCGCGATTGCCAGCCTGATGCCCGCAGACGGTACAGCATTGACGGCGTTCGGATGGGCCGTCAAAGTGGCCATCGGATTCCTGTTCTTCCTCTACGGAACAAGGCTGTCCTCACGGGAGGCACTTCACGGACTCCGCCACTGGCGTCTGCACATCACCATTCTCGCGGCAACGTTCGTGCTCTTCCCGATCCTCGGAATCGCGGCCCGTGTACTGGTCCCATCGATCCTGACCCAACCGTTGTACTTGGGAATCCTGTACGTCTGCCTCTTGCCGTCAACGGTCCAGTCCTCGATCGCCTTCGTGTCCATCGCCCGCGGCAACATCCCAGGCGCAATAGTCAGCGCCTCGTTCTCCAACATCCTCGGCATCTTCGTCACGCCACTGCTCGTGGCGTTACTGATGACAAGTGAGGGGTCTGGCTTCGACACGTCCGCAGTGGTCGGCATCCTCTTCATGTTGCTACTCCCCTTCATCGCCGGCCAGGTGGTACAACGTTGGATCGGCACCTGGATAAAGGAACACGGCGCACCCCTCAAGTTCGTCGATCGTGGATCGATCCTGCTGGTTGTCTATGTCGCGTTCAGCGAAGGAATGAACGAAGGGATCTGGGGCACGCTGTCTGTCGGCCGACTGTTTGCGCTGCTCGCCGTCTGCGCGATACTGCTCGCGATCGTCCTGTCTGTCACCTGGTTCGGATCGAAGCGTCTCGGGTTCAGTAGAGAAGACCAGGTCACTATCACCTTCTGCGGCTCGAAGAAGAGCCTCGCCACCGGACTTCCGATGGCGACGGTACTTTTCGCCAGCCAGCCGATTGGCTTGATAGTGCTGCCGCTCATGCTGTTTCATCAACTGCAGTTGATGGTGTGCGCATGGATGGCGGGCCGACTGGGCCGCAGGGCCGCCGCCGAGGCGGAACTCGCGACAGCATCCCGCTAGACGGTATGAGTGACCGTCTAGCAACTAGAATTAGTCGGCCAGCACCGCCTTCAGGAAGGTTCTGGTCCGCTCGTTCTGCGGTGAGGTAAAAATCGTTGTGGGATCGCCTTCTTCCACGATCCGGCCCTTATCGAACATCATTACGCGGTTCGAGACGTCCCTTGCGAACTGCATTTCGTGGGTCACGATCAGCATGGTGATGTCTGTCGTTTCAGCGACATTCCTCAATACATCGAGGACGTCGGCAACCAACTCCGGATCCAGCGCGGACGTGACCTCGTCAAGCAACAGGATGTCGGGGTCCATCGCCAGCGCCCTGGCAATCGCGACCCGTTGCTGCTGTCCGCCAGACAGTTGCGTCGGATGAGCGGTCTCCTTGTCGGAGAGTCCGACCATATCGAGCAGTTCGCGGGCACGCTTCGTCGCCGCTGCCTTGTCGAGACCGAGGACATGGATGGGCGCTTCGGTGATGTTCTCGATCACGTTCATGTTCGGAAACAGATTGAACTGCTGGAAGACCATACCGATCCGACGTCGAACTTTCCGAAGATACTTCTCCGAAGCCGGAACGAGTCTGCTTCCCTTCTGTTCGTGCGTCAGCCGATCGCCCTCGATCCAGATGACTCCTTGGTTCACTGTCTCCAACGTCATCAGCAGGCGCAGAATCGTGGTCTTTCCTGACCCACTCGGCCCGATCAAGGTGACACGATCGCCGCGCGCAACCTCGAACTTCAGGTGGTCGAGGACGACGTGATCCCCGAATTGCTTCACAACATTGTCGAATTGGATCATCGGCATATCGGTACTCAGATCATCAGGCAAGGCGTTTCTCCAATCGCCGTATCAACAGAGAGGTCGGATAGCTGGCGATCAGAAAAATCACACCGGCCAACGTCAACGGCTCGAGATATTGGAAGTTCCTCGCACCGAACTGCTGGGCCGCCGTGACCATTTCCACCACGGTGATCGCGAATAGGTAGGGGGTGTCCTTGAACATCGACACCGCGTAGTTGCCCAGTGCTGGAACCACCCGCCGAATAGCTTGGGGCAACACGATCGCACGCCATGTTCGGGCCGGAGCAAGAGACAGCGCGCGGGCCGCTTCCCACTGCCCGACCGGTACGGCATCGATTCCCGCCCGGTAGACCTCGGCCATGTATGTCGAATAGTGAATCCCCAGAACCACGACACCGATTTGGAGGGCGGACAAGTCCGTGAGCAGATAGTAGACGAACAACAGTTGCACCACCAGCGGTGTCAACCTGATGAACTCGCTGACTGCACGGACCGGTGCGCTGACCCACCACGGGGCTGACTGCCGGATCAGCGCGATCGCGAGTCCGAGGACCGCGGCGATGGCAAACCCAAGGACAGTTGCCAGCAATGTGATCTTAAATCCGTCGAGGAGCATCGGCAAAGCCTCGAACGCACGGTCCCAACTCCATTGAGCGGTCATCGTTCCGCGACCTCCATTCCGCGAGGATCACTCGGTGCGAGGCTGAAGACCTCACGCAAGGACGGCCCGATTCCCAGACGGTTCTTTGCCCGCACCTCTAGTGCGTTCATCAACAGCGTGAGGAGATATCCGACGACAAAGTAGATGACGAGTCCGACGCCGAATGCGAAAAGTGTATTTCCAGTGGTTCGCCGGAGCTGATCGATTTCAAATGTCAGGTCCTGCAGAAGGATGTAGCTTGCCAAGGCCGTGCCCTTGAGGAGCTGAATCAAGAGATTCGTCAGCGACGGGATCATCTCGGCCCATGCCTGCGGCAGGATAACTCGCCGAAGTCTTTGCCAGTGACTGAAATCGAGCGCGGTTGCCGCCTCCCACTGTGGCTGAGGAACCGAATTCACCGCGCCACGTACCACTTCCGCGCCATACGCGCCGTAATTCAGCCCCAAGGCCAAGATCCCCACGACGAGGGGCTCAATCAGGACGCCAAACAGCGGTACTACGTAGAAGAGCCAGAAGAGCTGAACCAACAGGGAAGTCCCGCGGAAGAACTCGATGAAGGCCCTAGCGGACCCTCTGATCAGCACGTTGTGTGCGCGGGCCGCCAGTCCGAGGACCACGGCCAGTACGAAGGCGACGAGCGCGCCACCGACAGTCAGTTCGAGCGTAACGACGAGGCCCTCCCAGATGCCTGGCCAGGCATCCAGGAGAGCGTCGAAATTGTCCTTCACTTACCTAAGCCTCCGGGCGACCTCAGCTGACTCCGTCGCACAATTTGGCGGTCGTCAATGCCGGGTCGGGCAACTCTGCCTCGGTGAACCCGAACTCGCCGACGATAGACAGGTACTTGCCCTTGTCAGAGGTAATCTTTGCTAGCTCCTCGTTGTAGGCATCGCGCAGTTCCGTGTCTTCGGTGCGGAACACCGTACCACCGGCGCCGACCTGGGGGACGCCGTCGATCACTGCGACGAAGGATTCGGTGACATCCACGGGGACCGTGGGGCTGTTCTTATCCAGCCAGTTCAACGAGATGCCCGTAAGGGCGAACGCGTCGGCCCTCCCGTTGGCAACGGCGTCCATTCCGTCCTGCGGTGACGCCACCTGCATGGCATCGATACCCAGCGCCTGCGCGTAGTCCGATTCGATAGCACCGGTCATGGTGGCCAACCGTACACCGCTGTCGTTTACCGACTGCATATCGGTGAGGCCCTCGGGATTGCCCTCCGGAACCATCAGCGCAGTCGTGTAGTTGAACTCGGGTTCACTGAACGCGGCTTGCTGGCATCGCTGCGGGAGGATCGACATCCCGGCACTGACCACGTCGAAACGCCGGGCCTGCAGCCCCGGGATCAGCGCACCGAAGTCGGTGTTCACACCTTCAACGTTATCGATTCCGAGATTCTTGAAGATCTCGCGGTGGAGCGCGACCGTCGCACCGGTCAACTGTCCGTTCTCCTCGAAGCTGTACGGCGCTTCGCCGGCGAACCCAACAGTTACCGCACCCTCTGCTTGGAGTTGCTCCAGGAGCGACCCCTCGCTAGCTGTGTCCGTCGTACTACAGCCCGCCACCGAAGCGGCGGTCGCGGCAACACCCATGAATATTGCTGCAACTCGTACTGCGGAGCCATTTTTCGTCAATGCCTTCGACACTCGAGATTCCCCTTCATCGATCCACGAAGAATCGGAAGGATCGGCACTACCTCGGTAGCACGATCCCACCAACCAGATTCGCGGGGCAACCTTACCCAGTCGACCGAAGGAACGCAGAACTTTCGACCATCTGCGTGACCCGAGCGCTACCGTAT